>CAWJFL010000027.1:0-24347 GCA_963842185.1 uncultured Verrucomicrobiae bacterium | reverse complement strand
GGCCGGATGCGGGTACCGCGGTGTTCATTCGTGGACCGATCCGACCAACGGCGCATCCGCGTTTCGGATCACGGCCATCACGCCGGAAGGTAATGATGTTCTTGTGACCCGGGAAATGGGAGACGGCAAAGCCAATGCAATGCAGGCGGCAAGTGGCGACCCGAGTGGCGCGTTGCGAACCTTGCGGTTTGAACTTCCGAGGGTTGCCATTGCGCCGCCGGCAAATCTTCGGCGCGTTTGCGCCACCAGCAAGTCTGTGGCGCGTCTCGTCTGACTCGGCTCCGTCGGATTCGGCTTACTGGTGAGATTGCAGTCGCGCGAGCGCGTTCTGCGCCTCGTAGAAATCAGGCTTGATCCGTAGCGCCTGCTCGTAGTGCTCGATTGCCTCTGGCACACGGCCCATCTGCGCCAGAGCGTTACCCAGATCGACGTGGGCCTCGGCGAAATCGGGATCGATCCGCAGGGCCTGCTCGAAGTGGTCAATCGCCTCTTCACGCGCGCCGGTCTGATACAAAGCAATCCCCAGGCTAGTGTGCGCATGGGCGTAATGAGGATTGATCCGCAACGCCTGTTCATAATGCCCGATGGCATCGCTGAGCTTCCCCACCTGCAAGAAGACGTTTCCCAGATTGTAGTGCGCCTCGGCGTAATCGGGCTTGATCCGTAGCGCCTGCTCGTATTGTACAATCGCCCCGCACCCGGCCGCCTGCGCCAGGGCGTTCCCCAGATTGTTGTGCGCTTCGGCGTAATCAGGCCTGATCCGCAGGGCCTGCCCGTATTGCTCGATTGCCTCCGGCCCGCGGCCCAACTTCTCCAGAGCGATTGCAAAGTTGTAGTGTACTTCGGCACTTCCGGGGTCAATTTCCAGAGTCTGGCGGTAGTGCGCAATTGCCTCCGTGACCTTGCCCAATCGGACCAAGGCGTCCCCGAGGTTGTTCTGCGCCTCGCAGGAACCAGGGTTGATCCGCAAGGCCTGCTCGTAGTGGGCGATGGCTTCCTCGATCTTACCCGTTTGCGCCAAAGCGACCCCCAGATTGGAGTGCGCCAGCCAATTGTCCCGGGTCACATCCAGGGCATGCCGAAACAGTGTCTCCGAGTCCTTCCAGCTGCCCGCTGTTGTACATCCACCGGCACCCGGCCCGCCTGCGCCAGGGCGTTCCCCAGATTGTTGTGCGCATCGGCGTAATCAGGCCTGATCCGCAGGGCCTGCCCGTATTGCTCGATTGCCTCCGGCCCGCGGCCCAACTTCTCCAGAGCGATTGCAAAGTTGTAGTGTACTTCGGCACTTCCGGGGTCAATTTCCAGTGTCTGGCGGTAGTGCGCAATTGCCTCCGTGACCTTGCCCAATCGGACCAAGGCGTCCCCGAGGTTGTTCTGCGCCTCGCAGGAACCAGGGTTGATCCGCAAGGCCTGCTCGTAGTGGGCGATGGCGTCCTCGATCTTACCCGTTTGCGCCAAAGCGACCCCCAGATTGGAGTGCGCCAGCCAATTGTCCCGGGTCACATCCAGGGCATGCCGAAACAGTGTCTCCGAGTCCTTCCAGCACTCGACCTGAGCTCTGGATAGCGCCGCACACAGCGCCAGCATTGCCGCCGCAGCGACGCGTGTAATCAATTTCAGATCCCACCGCTGCATCGCGCGGGACGGCACGCACCAGCATAGCATGATGAACAACCCAATCAGCGGCAGATAGGTATACCGGTCCGCCATGGATTGGTCCCCGACCTGCACCAATCCGATCGTCGGCACCAATACCCCCAGGAACCAGAACCACCCCACGGCCAGATGCGGATCGCGCCGCGCTCTGCGAATCACCACGGCTGACACCGCCGCCAACATCGCCCCCGCGACAATCACCGCCGCCGGCGGCCACGCCCGATACGGATAAAAAACCGCCAGCCCACTCGGCCACACGGCCTTCTCGATGTACCGCACACATGACACCACCGCGTTGGCCATCCGCGGCCCCAGCGGCAGCCGCTCCAACGAACTGATCGCCCCGCCACTGTGCTGCGCCCGGATTGTCACCGCACACGACAGCACCGTCAGCGCAAACAACGGAACCTTCTCCCTGACCAACTCGCCGAAGCGCAGCGGGGCGTTATGGCCGACAACTGAAGGGGCCCACCGCGTCCTCCCCAGCGGCCAATAATCCAGCAGCAGCAGCGCAAACGGCAGCGTCACCACCATCGGCTTGGCCATCAATCCCATCGCGTACCACCCCACCACCACGGCATAGCGCCCCCACGTCGGCCGCTCCACATACCGCGCGTACGCCCCCATTGCCAACATCCAGAACAACGCGCTCAACACATCCTTGCGCTCCGCCAGCCACGCCACCGACTCCACATGCAACGGATGCAGTCCGAACAACGCCGCTACGCACGCGCTCCGCCACGTGGCGCCCGTCATCCGCCGCAACACCAGGAACAACAGCACCGTATTGGCCACGTGCAACAACACGCTCACGGCATGATGTCCGCCCGCGTTCATCCCGAAGCATTCGCAGTCCAACGCGTGCGACAGCCACGTCAGTGGATGCCAGTAGCAATACAGGGTGGTGAACGCCCACACCACGCCCGGAAGCGTCAATCCCCCCCGCACATGCGGGTTAGCGGTCACATACCGGTCGTCATCGTAGTTGAGGAACCCGGCGTGTACGAGCGGCCAGTACACGGCAGCAATCAACACCGCCAGACACACGCAGATCAGGATGGCCTGTTGCCGTTGGCGAGGTGTACTCATTAGGTCAGCTTGTTCCTTCTCGCTTGCGATGCCAGTCTACCGCCGGGAAACGCACTTTGGCAATACTGCCTCGGACCGTTGGCAGCCGCTGGCTGGCGTGTGAAGTGCCGGGGGCTCAAGGTCACGCAGTGGAAAGCGGGAGCCGTCAAGGATGGGAAGAGGTTTACGGTGACGGCGGAGTTATACCGCGTCAACGCCGCACTCATTTCGGTGCGTCAATGGATGCAGCGCGGTGCAATGTCCAACCTTCTGGTGGTGGCGCTCCGTTGGCAAACCTATCTCGGCGAGATGACGTAGAGTCAAAACGCAATCGACTTGCGGCGGAATTTCAGGTAAAACAAGCCATCATGCTGGCCAAAGTTCATTCGGCGGCGGTTCTGGGCATTGATTCCTATCCCATTGAGATTGAGGTGAACAGGGGATGGGGGCAGCCAGCGGTGATCATTGTGGGGTTGCCCGATGCGGCGGTGAAAGAATCGCGGGACCGCGTGAAGACGGCGATCGAGAACAGCGGCTTCAAGTACGTGCTGGGTCGGACGACGATCAATCTCGCGCCGGCGGATGTGAAGAAGGAAGGGCCGAGCTTTCGATCTTCCGATTGCCATCGGGATTCTCGCGGTGAACGAACAGATTGTCGCGCCGAATCTCGACGAGTTCGCGATCGTGGGCGAATTGGCGCTCAGCGGCGAAGTGCGGAGCGTCAACGGCGTGCTGCCGATTGCGATCTGTGCGCGCGAACAGAAGAAGCGCGGGTTGATTGTTCCGGCCGACAATGCGCCCGAAGCGGCGGTGGTGCAGGGGATCGATGTCTTTCCCGCCAGGAACCTGCGCGACGTGGCGGAATTCGTCGCGGGCAAACGCGAGTTGCACCCGCTCCGGGAAGATCCATCGCAAATTTTCCAGCAACAGCGCAGTTACGATGTCGACTTCGTCGATGTGAAGGGGCAGGAACACGTCAAACGGGCGCTGGAGGTTGCGGCGGCGGGCGGCCACAACATTTTGATGATCGGTCCGCCCGGGCAGCGGGAAGACGTTGTTGGCGAAACGCGTACCAACGGTGCTGCCGAACTCGAATCTCGAGGAGGCGCTCGAAACCACGAAGATTCACAGCATTCTGGGGTTATTGCCCAAAGGTCAGGCGCTCGTGGCGACACGACCGTTCCGCGCGCCGCATCATACGACCAGCAACGCGGGTCTGCTGGGCGGCACGGCGAACCTGACGCCTGGCGAAATCAGCCTTGCGCACAACGGCGTGCTGTTCCTGGATGAACTACCCGAATTCCACCGTGACGTGCTCGAAGCGTTGCGCGAACCGCTCGAAGAAGGGCGGGTGGTCATTTCGCGAGCAGCGGGGACGATGACGTTTCCCGCCAACTTCATGCTCGTCGCCGCGATGAATCCGTGTCCCTGTGGTTTCTACGGCGACCCGAAACGCGAATGTCGTTGCTCGCCGAACATGATCACCAAGTATCGCAACAAAATTTCCGGGCCGTTGCTGGACCGCATTGATATCCACGTCGAAGTGCCGTCGGTGAAGTACAAGGAGATGGCAGGCGAGGCGACCGGCGAAACGTCGGAGAAGATTCGGGAGCGGGTGGAGCCCGCACGGGATATCCAGCGGAAGCGGTTTGGTCACACGAACGCGCGGATGGCGCCGAAGGAGATCAAAAAGCACTGCGCGCTGGATGACGAGTGCCAGCAGTTGTTGAAGATGGCGATGACGGAGTTGAACCTGAGCGCCCGCGCCTACGACCGCATCCTCAAGGTGTCGCGCACGATCGCCGACCTGGAGCATTCGGATTCGATCCAATCCCAGCACATTTCCGAAGCGATTCAGTATCGGACGCTGGACCGTCAATTGTGGGTGTAAGGAGAGTGCGGGGGCCGAAATGGAGCGACAGGCCGAATCCTTCAATTGACGACAATGACGCGGTAAAAGCGCTGGGTTTGGGCGGCGGAGGCGGTGAAGGAAACCGAGTTGGTGGAGGCCGTGAAATCGGTCTGGTCGGTCCAGTTTGTGTCGGTCATTTGTTGCTTCCACTGAACGCGATAGGATCGATTTGAAACCGCGCTCCATGACATGCCGAAATTGCCATTGGTGACGGCCACGGAGGTGAGGCAGGGGGCGTTGGTGACGAAGATTGTCTCGAGTAACTTTGCGAGGCGTTGACCGCCCACCGCCATGCGTTGTTGGGTGGTGGCTTGTGCGGTGCTGAGGTAGCTGGCGGAGGGTGTGGTGTATTGGGTGATGCCGACGTAGCAAACCGTTTGGGCGAGATTCCAGCCTTCGAGGGCCCAGGTCATGGGGTCGGGGATCGAGCCGATGCTGAGGCTGTAGGGATACTCGGCTTCGACGGCAGCGGCCTTGTTGCTGATCAAGGCCTGGCTGGCGGCGCTGAGTGGGCGTGGAACGGAGTCGGTGAGATAGCCGCCGCCGTCGTCCCACAGTGGGTGGAGTGCGCTCCATTGGCCGGTAAGGTAGAAATCGTTGCCGCCACTGTCGCCGTCGGGCTCGGACGCGAAGACAGCGTCGGAGCAATGGAGGGGCTGCTCAATGTCGCCGACGAAGTGGAGCAGAAAGCGCAGCGCGACTGCTTGATTGGATTGTGTAGCAGTCGGATCCTGTAATGTGGCGACGCACTGGTTAATGGCCCAAACCACATTGGTCGGAAGGGGAAGGTTCAGGCCGTTGGTTGACGTGCCATCGAGACTAAAGGGCAGATCGATATAGTGCCAGATACTGTAGGCCGACGTATAACTTTTAATGTCATCTGCCCAAGCGGCTGCGGTGATGAAATTGCTGTTTATGGAACTGGAGTACAGGACGGGCACGGCGATGAGTGCGTTGCACCTGGCCTGCACATCGGAATCGAGGTGATTGTAGGCGATTTGCGCGATAATCATGTGCCCTTCGGCATTCCACGCGAGAGCGGGACGGGCAAGACAGTAACAGGCGCAGAGGCAAGTCAGGAATCTGGTGATTTTGATCATGACAGAGGATCGCTTTCTTGATGGTGTCGGTCTCAGGAAGGTCATCGCTTTTACCGCAATAAGCGTCGACATTCTAAGACCTAGTTTTTTCAAGGTCGATCCTAATCCGCCAGGAAGGCGCTGAATTGGTGTTGGATGCGTGAATCCGCGCACTTTCCTTGTCCACAGACGGCCACGCCGCGATTTTTGAATCCAAAACTCTCGGTCGATGCGTCACACTGGGAAACAAGTGGAGGAGCGTATGAGGAAAACATTCACATTTACCGGAATCATCGCGGTAACCGTGATTACGCTGGCGATATTGCTGGCACAAGCACGGGCGGCGGTCACGGTGTATGCGGAGGACGTGCCGAGCAACGCTGTCCCTGCGCAACAAGGGCCATCGACAAGCTTAAGCGATCATGTCGGGAAATATGCGGCGGATATCGAAACCAAGAGGATCGAAACCGAGAGGAAAATGGCGGCGGATCGACTCGATGCGCGGGAACATCTATTCGCCATATTCAGCAGCTTCGCCCTGCCGGTGTTCATTGTCGCGATTGTTTTCTATTTTCAGCATCGGCGCAACAAGCTGGCACATGAAACCATCCGGGCGATGATTGAGAAGGGCATGCCGATTACACCCGAACTGGTTGCGGAGTTGAGGAGCAAACGTCTCTTTGGCACCGGGCAGAACCTGACGCGCGGAGGCAGTCTTTTTCCCGGTCTGGTGTTGGCGGGGATTGGAACAGCCTTGCTCATCTCCGGCTCCGGGCAAAGCAAAGGGGGATGGATCGTATTATTCATCGGCGTGGCCTTTCTCGTGGTGTGGGCGGTGGAACGGACGAATCCGAACAACACACAACTTCCGAAGTGACGAGTGTCCGTGACCGACGCCGATCTCATCGCCCGGGTCCTGTCGAGCGAAGACGAGAATGCCTTCGCCGAGTTGGTGCGGCGGTACCAGTCGCCCGTGCGGGCGTTTCTGGCGCGGATGACGCGCGGGGACACGCATTTGGCGGACGACCTGGCGCAGGAGACGTTCGTAAAAGCGTGGCGGAAACTGCATACATATCGCGGCAGGTTCGAAGTTCGCGACGTGGCTGTTTGGCATCGCTGTGAACGAGTTTCGAACGGTGGCGCGGCAGCGGAAGGAACTCGCGCTGGAGGAGATCGATGGAGTCGCGCTGGAAGGAACTGAATCGCGCCGGAGATTCGCGCAGCCAATTGCGTGCTGGACTTGACGGAAGCGTTGGAGCGGTTACATTCCGGGGAGCGGGCGGCGATTGTGCTGTGCTGCCAGAACGGGCTGACGCATGAAGAGGCGGCGCGTGTGTTGGATTGTCCGCTCGGCACGGTGAAGACGAACGTGATGCGCGGGAAAGAGAAATTGCGACGGTGGTTGACTGGGGTATCAAGATTATGAACCAGCCTGAAAAAGCCGATCCATTGGAAGCAATGCTGCGGGAACAGGATACGTACATCAACGATGACGGGTTTACGGCCCGCGTGATGGCCGCGCTGCCGCGTCGGCGGCGGACGTGGCTGCGGCCGATTATCCTGTTGGGAGCGGCATCGATCGGGACGGCGTTGGCGATTCGGTGGCTGCCATGGGAGAGCTTGCCGCCGCTCGACTCCGTCCGCCTTGCTGTCGCTGGATTCCAAAGTCACCATCCCGTGGCTGTCCGTGCTCCTGGTCGTCGCTTCCATCACGTGGGCGGTGCTGGCTGCCGTTCTATGGGACGACTGACACTTCTCTTCGTTCGTAGCAGTCCTCCTGGACGATGCTTACCGCCACGGTTGTGACCGCGGGAATTTGATTGACGGTAACCGCCGTCTGTGGCAGAAAAAGTCAAGACGGGCGGTCGTAGCGGGCACATGAGCGGCCGCGAGCAGCCATAATGAAACGTTTCGTAACCCAGGAGGAGTCATGAACAAAGCGCAGTTGGTTGATGTCGTACAGAAGGAGATGGGGAAAGAAGTCAGCAAAGCGGCAGCGGAACGGGCGCTGGATGCCGTGCTCCGTTCGATTCAACGCGGATGCCAGAACGGCGGGCCGGTACAGATCGTCGGGTTCGGCACATTCCGTGTGAGCAAGCGGGCCGCGCGCGCGGGTCGCAACCCGAAGACAGGTGAGGCGATTCAGATCAAGGCGTCCAAGACCGTACGGTTCAGCGCAGGACAGGGACTCAAAGAAAGCCTGTAAGCGGACACAAGTCGTTTCAGTTTTGGAAGGGCCACGCCCATCGCGCGGCCCTTTCCATTTCCCCAAATGCCGCGAGGGTTGGTCACAGTTCCGCGGACTCGGCGAAATCGGGGACGCGCACGTTGGCGTTGGGATGCAGCGCGCGCAATGTTTCGGCAAACGCCAGCGCGGGGGCTTCCTCGCCGTGGATGACAAAGATGCCGCGGAGCGCGCCGGTCACCTGTTGGGCCCAGGCGCGCAATTCGTTCTTGTCGGCATGGCCGGAAAACGCGTCGATGGTTTCAATTGTGGCGCGGACTTTGTAGGGATCGCCAAAAATGCTGACCTCTTTGTGGCCGGAGGCGAGTTGCGCGCCGAGCGTGTGCGGGGCACACCAACCGACGATGAGGATGGTGTTGCGGTCGTCTTCGATGTTGTTTTTGATGTGATGACGGATGCGGCCCGCGTCGGCCATGCCGGAGGCGCTGATGATGATGCAGGGCTTCGTCAGATCGTTGATGGCTTTGGATTCGTCGACGCTTTGGACGTAGTGGACGTTGGACGCGCTGAACGGATTGCTGGCGTTCATCATCACGTCGCGGAATTTCTGGTTGAAACTCTCGAAGTGATGCTTGAAAACCTCGGTTGCTTGCAGGGACAGCGGACTGTCCACGTAGACCGGCAACGGCGGGATGCACCGGCTCTGGGTGATCTGGTAGGCCGTATAAAGCAACTGCTGGGTGCGTCCGACGGCAAACGAGGGGATGATGATCTTTCCGTTCTTCTCCAGGGCGCGATTGGCGATGGCGCAGACGCGGTCGTTGACGTTGTCCAGGGATTCGTGGATGCGGTTGCCGTAGGTGCTTTCGGTAATGAGGTAATCGGCATCGTGCGGGTGGTCGGGGTCGCTGAGGATATCATTGTGGCCGCGGCCGAGATCGCCGCTGAAGGCGAGGCGAACTTTGCGCCCGCCTTCTACGATGTCGATCACAATCATCGCCGAACCGAGCATGTGGCCGGCGTCGAACCAGGTGGCGGTGACGCCGTCCGTGATGGGGGTGGGCTGGTTGTAGGAGCCGATCGATTGGAATTGTCCGAGGACAGCGGTTGTGTCGGCGGTGGTGTAGAGCGGTACGGCTGGCGGCAGACCTTTTTTCGCATTTTTCTTGGTGATAAACGCGGCATCCTGTTCCTGGATGTGGGCGCTATCCATCAACATCACGCGGCAGAGATCGACGGTGGCGTCGGTGCAGTAAATCTTGCCGCGATAACCGCTCCGGCCGAGGACGGGAATGATGCCGGTGTGGTCGATGTGCGCGTGGCTGAGAAGCATGGCGTCGATGGTCGAGGCGTCGAATGGCAGACGGCTGTTGCGTTGCTTCCAGTCGGTATCGCGGCCCTGGTACATGCCGCATTCAATGAGAATGTTTTTGCCGTTGGCCTGCAAGAGGTACTTCGAGCCGGTGACGGTGCGCGTGGCGCCGAAGAAGGTCAGTTTCATTATGGTGTCAGTCTAATGGTTTCGATGTCAGGAGGCGACGAACGGATGACGAGTTGGTCATTGAGGCACCGGCAGGACCAGGATGCGTTCGGTGGTGCAGACGATCGCGCCGCCGCGGTCGACCGAGGCGACGAAGTAACCGCCCAGCGTCTGGCCTTCGACCACCGATTGCCAGTCGATTCGTTCCGGCACCAGAATGACCGCAGCGTATTTGACGGTCTTATCGTCCACGCGGGTCGTGCCGCTGATTTTTGGCGAGGTGACAGAGAACGATTCGGCGGGCAGCGACGCGAGATCGTAGCGTTGATAGGAAATGGTGGGCGAAAACTGCATTCCCGTTGGAGTATATCGGAAGAGCCGGCCTTCGGAATCGTAGATGTCGACCATATCGACGTAGTTGAAGATGGCGAGCTTAACCAATGATTCCGGGACACTGATGGTACCGGGCCTGATAGCGACCGAGGCCGTCGCGGATGCTCTGGAGGTGGAGGCGATCGATTCCGCGACCGACGGCCCCGAGCAGGGCGGTGCGGAACACGGCGGCGCGTTCGGCGTTGCCCTGAAAGTACGGCGCGTTCTCGACGCGCTTGCGCAACACGTCGTAGTCCTCCCGGGCGACCTGGGGGTTCGATGCTTCGTTCAACTCCGCGTGCTTGAGCAGGGCGATCTCGAACCAGGGCGATGTGGTGAGGTTGCGCCAGAGCAAATCCATGATGACCGATGCTTCCTGCCGGGCATTTTGGCGGACGAGATCGGAAGCTTTGGCGTACTGACTGAAGAACCGCTCGGGGTCGGTGGGCTGCGCTGCGGGGGTTGGAAGGTTTGTTGCCGAAGTCGAGGCCGTCGCGGGCGGAGTGGCGATCACGGGTGGATTGGTGTCGTCGGCATGAGCAAACAGACACGGGACGAACAGACAGCCCGCAGTCAACAGGACACGCCAGATGTTTGCCCGAACGGACATGGTGAATTACGGAAACAGCATACCGGCCTGCGGGGCAAAAAGCAACGGGCAAAGACGGGAGGGCGTAGGGACGAGTGCCTGAGTGCCCAAGTGCTCAAGTGCCTAACCGCTGCTACGGCAGGCCGAGGGTTTTTTTGCCGTCGGGGGTGACGCGGGCGAGTGACCAGGGCGGATCGAAAACGACTTCGACATTGGCTTCGCCAACGCCGGGGAGTTCGAGGAGTTTGCGCTGGACCTGGGATGAGATCTGGGCGGCGAGTGGACAACCGGGCGAGGTAAGCGTCATTTTCACATCGATGCGCGTGTCGGGAGTGCCTTCGACGGGTTGGCGCTGCACGTCGTAGACGAGGCCGAGGTCGACGATGTTGCACGGGATTTCCGGGTCGTAGCACTCCTTGAGCTTTGCGAAGAGTTGTTCGTCCGTGACGGCCATACCTATGATGTAAGGGCGTCTGGAGCGTCTGTCAACTCTCTGGGTTTGAGTTGGATTGCCGTTTGCCGATTGGGCGATTATGATTTTGCGAGGAAGGTTCGGACGAATGAAAAAGACAGTCTTAATCACCGGAACGTCATCGGGGTTCGGGAAGGTCGCGGCGAAGTTGTTCGCCAGGAACGGCTGGAACGTTGTTGCGACGATGCGACGGCCGGAGGGGGAGAAGGAATTGGTCAGGCTCAGCGACGTGCTGGTGACGCGGCTGGATGTTCAGGATCGGGAGAGCATTGCGGAGGCGATTGAGGCTGGCATCGCGCGTTTCGGCAAGATCGACGCGCTGATCAACAACGCGGGCTTCGGTTTGTTCGGCGTATTCGAAGCGACTTCACGCGAGAAAATCCAAGAGCAGTTCGATGTGAATGTTTTCGGCGTCATGGATGTCACGCGAGCCATCCTGCCGCACTTCCGGAAGAACAAGGGCGGGTTGATTATCAATGTCAGTTCGGGCGCCGGGATCTTTGCCCTGCCGATGATATCGCTATATTGCGCCAGCAAGTTCGCGCTGGAAGGCTTTTCCGAGTCGCTGTCCTACGAACTCGCGTCCCAGAACATCGTGGTCAAGATCGTCGAGCCGGGCGGGGTCGTCAGCACCAATTTCGGGAAGCGAAGCGGTCACGAGGCGCTGCGGAACGCTTCGATTGCGGACTATGATGCCTTTGTGACCCGCATGAACGCGGTCTTTGCTGGTTTACGGGGGGAGCGTCGGGCCACGGAGGCGGACGTTGCCAAGGTCATCTTCGAGGCCGCCACCGATGGGACAAACCAACTGCGTTATGTGGCTACTGCGGACATCCTGCCGCTGGTGAAAGCCAGACGGGAGACATCGGAGAAGGAGTATATTGAGTTGATGCGGTCGCGGTTTGTGACGGGGGGATGAGGGCGCAATGATTCAGAGATGGCGTTCAGTGCCCCCCCTGCATCTCTTCGCTTCTCACCACAAGAGCATTCCCCAGATAAAGGCCACGAGACATGTCAGAATCGACACGCACAGAGAGATTTTCCAAACGCGCTCAGCCCTCTTTGCCCGCGAAATCAAATAGGCGTTCAGACACGAAGCTCCGACCGCTATGGTGAATGTGAAGACCGCGGTCATGCGCGCTACTTTAGGCTTGTCCAACGCGACTATGTACAAATTTTCGAGTAAGAAAAGCATCAAAAGGGTACTGATCACAGACAGAAGGTTAGCCACTGTTCGTCGCCACGACATGTTCATACCGACCACCTTATGGAAATCGCGCTCGATGCGATACGTTACAGTTTATGCGGCTAGGTTTCAACATTGCAATATTTGGACACATACCTGACCTGCGCTTGGTTTTCCGGGGGAGAGAGGGGGCGGGCAGGGAGAACGGCAGAGATTCCTCGACAAGCTCGGAATGACAGCTTCACGGAGAACGGACGCGGAATTACGCTAGTTGTTTGAGGACGGATTCGGCGCACTTGGTGAAGGCTTTGGCGGGGGCGCTGTTGGGTTCGGCGACGACGATGGGGACGCCTTTGTCGCCGCAGATGCGGATGTCGGAGAACAGCGGGACCTCGCCGAGGAACGGGACTTCGAGGCGGGCGGCCTCCTGTTTGCCGCCGCCGTGGCTGAAAATGTCGTCGTGCTCGCCGCAATGGGGGCAGACGTAGTAGCTCATGTTCTCGATGATGCCGAGGATCTTCACGTTGACCTTCTCGAACATGGCGATGCCGCGACGGGCGACTTCGAGGGCCACGTCCTGCGGCGTGGTGACGATCACGCCGCCGTCGAGCGCGATGGTTTGGACGAGCGAAAGCTGCGCGTCGCCGGTGCCCGGCGGCAGGTCGACGACCAACACATCGAGTTCGCCCCAATTGACGGCGAGGCTGAACTGTTGGATGGCCTTCATGATCATCGGGCCGCGCCAGATGACGGGGGAATCGTTGTCGAGGAGCAAGGCCATGCTCATCATTTTGAGGCCGAAATTCTCGACGGGATCGAGTTTCTCGTCCGACATCGTGGGACGGCTGGTTGCGCCCATCATTTTCGGGACGCTCGGCCCGTAGATATCGGCGTCCATGATGCCGATTTGCCGGCCGAGCTTGGTGAGCGCACAGGCGAGGTTGACCGCAACGGTGGATTTGCCCACGCCGCCCTTGCCGCTGCCGACGGCGATGACGTGTTTCACGCCGGCGATTTGCGGACGGGTCGGCGCGGCGCCCGCGCCGGCCATCGGCACCTGGCCGTGCTGCGGCGGCTGTTGCGCGGTCATTTGGACGTTTACCTTGCCGATGCCCTCGTGGCCTTGGAGCGCGGTTTCGACATCGCGCTGGATTTGCTGCGGGACGGCTTGGTCGCGCGTCATGACGTGCAGGGCGATGGTGACGTCGTTGGCGTCGGTGACGGTGATGGAACGGACGATGCCGAAGCTGACGATGTCGCGGCTGAAGCCGGGGAACTTGACGTGCTTGAGAAGCTCGCGGACGTGCTCTTCGGACAGCGGATGGTCAATCTTGCCGGACATAATGCCTTGCCTCACAAGTTGCCGCGTGAGGGCATGCGCCCTACAACAGCTGCGGACGCGCGGCAGCGCGTCCCTACCGCAAGCAGGGAGGGTTGGACGCGACCCACCCCCGACCCCTCCGAGGAGGGGAGCGACGCGTGCGAAGGATGCTCGACTCGGCCGGACATGGTCCCTCAATTCAGCGACGCGGCGGATTTGATGGGTTGGGCGACCTGCGGTTTCGGGTGGAGAAGGTCGGCGAGGGTGGTGCGGGCGAAAACCTCGTTGACGCGGTTCTGCGCTTCGGTGAACACGGCGCAAAGGGTGCAACTGCTCATGCGGGTGGTTGACACGACGCATTCGGGGTCATCGGTGACGCATTTTTGCAGGGCTAACGAGCCTTCGACGCATTGGAGCACCTGGAGCACGGTGATTTCGGCGGGGGGACGGGCGAGGCTGAAACCGCCACCTGCGCCGCGATGGGAGCGGACGAAGGCGCCCTTGGCGAGGGACTGAAAAATCTTTGCGAGGAAACTCTTCGGCACGCCCTCGGCCTCGCTGATTTCGTCGATCATGATGGTGCGTTCGGCGGGCTGTTTCGCGAGGTACAACAGCCCGATAATCGCATATTCGCCTGCCCGGGTGACTTGCATGTGCTAAATAGGAGTAAGATTGTCTTGTTTATCTGGGCCAATATAGGGAGCGCTTGGCAAAAAGTCAACGGCGGGCGGGGAGCTTGTTTGCAGATGTATCAATGCTAAAACCTGGCCCCAATTCCGTTGTTTGCGGCCAGTTCGGTCAGCCCCGAATCCTGAGCCAGGTGGGCTAATTGTTCGGGATTGGTTTGGTATGTTTTTCGATGAAGGTTGCGACGGACTCGTTGCGGAGAACGCAGATCAGCGACAGGGCGAGTTGCAGTGTTTCCGACAGGATTCTCGTTGACCAATTGGGAGCGGCAACGACGCCGAGCACTTCTGCCACGTCCCACACGAGGCGGGGGATAATCGACAAAACGAAGTAGAGCCCCAGAATACGGACCCAAAGTGACAGGTGAACGTGCGACGAGGGAGCCGCTTGTTGCCGGGGGCTCGGAACCGCTGACCCGCCAGCCAGAGACTCGGCAATGCGATTACTCTTGAATAACAGAACCAGGGCGAACGTGAGGCGCAAGGCCAATTCCCAGCAAGCGACGGCGACATACATCGGCTTGTTCTGAATGTGGTTGGATTGGGCGAACGACAAAGAGACTCCGAGGGCGAAAATGCCGCCCAACAACGTGTACAGCAAGTAGAGCCCCATTAGCTTGACAGCGATTTCAAGAACGTCGCGTTTATTCATTGAGTCCTCCCTGTGCGTGCATTGGCTATAAACGATACCACATTACACGGTGGATGTGCGAGGCTTCATTTTACAGCGGCAACGTCCCGATGCGCCCCCTGCGAGGGGTGGAATCGAAAATTGATTTGCGCAAGGCGGCCGGAGATGGTATGATTGGCGCGTTCGTTGAATCAGCGAACCGGCGCGAAGCTGGCCGCCGAGAGCCGGTAGAGTAGCCGCTTCGCACGCCGCCAACATAACATTGTGTGCCGCGGAGCCTTCGCCCGTTCGGTTGCACGTTTCTGCTCGGCGACCTGGCGAAATCCATAGTGCGGATTTGCCAATCACCTCGATTCGCTACCAGAGGTGAAAGAGGGGACCGGCCCAGAGAATGGAGGATTTTGGATGAGAAAGACGACGAGTCGGATCGCAAGGCTGCCGGAGACGGTACGGACGGAAATCAACCAGAAACTGGAGGAGAGCTGGCCGTACAAGATGATTCGGGAATGGTTGTTTGGGCAGACGGCGGGGCGGGACATACCGGCGTTGGAACTGAAGGCGGGGGATTCGTATTCGCTGGTTTGGTCGCGGACGGCGAAGTCGGCGGAGCATGCGCGCGATGCGTGCGAGCAAGCGCTGTCGCACTGGTACTGCAAGCGGTTCCCCGACTGGGTGAAGCAGAAGGAGGCCGGACGGGACGAGTCGGTTCGGCTGGTGGAACGGGTGGAGGAGATTGGGCGGGCGGCGGGAGAGAAGGCGGTGACGGGTTCGAGCGGGGGGGCGAATTTGTTGATTCGGTCGCTACTGGTGGACGCGATGGACACGGTGTACAAAGGGGACAAGAATCCACAGGAGATTGCGCGGCTGGCGCAGGCGTGGGCGCGGATGAGCGACGCGGGGGTGGAGATGGAGAAGTTGAACCTGCGCACGAAGGAGGCGGTGGACGTGGGATTGGAAGCGCTGTGGGAGGATGTAAAGCAATGGCCGGAAGCGGTGGAGGCGTGGCAGAAGTTTTATGATCTGGTGAAGAAGTTGGAGGCCGGAGGCAAAGGGCAACCGGTAGCCGGCAATAGTTAGGGGTCGGGCTGGTCACCGCTACAGACTGATAATCCACGTCAGCGGATCGGCGTTGGCTGAAGCGACGTATCGGGCCACGTCCGCCTCGTGCACAAATTTCAATAGTCCTTAAATCGGCGGAAGAGCCAGAAAGCGGCGGCAATCGCGACACCAATTGCCAGACACCAAAAACCACGGTGTTCCAGGAGCAACGCCAGTTCATGTCTTTCCGGCGGGGCGCGGAAGCCCAACACTAACTCGACAGTCCCCAATACGATAAAAGCCGCGGCGACAAACACAACCAAAACCGCGTACTCAGCGGGTGTCGGTTTTTTCGTTGGAGGCAGGATAAACACCATAGCGTGTCGGGGATTAATGACGAAGGTCAACCACTGCAAGCCGCGTCAGCGGGTCAGCGTTGGCTCGGGCGATGTTGTTAGGATGGGTCACTCTTAGCATCTTTGGAAGTTCGATCTGTACGAACAACCAAGATTGCTGACACGATGACACCAAGAATAAAACCAGCGGGGCCTGTAATAAATATACCGAATAATGGCGCTTGCGGGGAATCTGGGTAATCGTGCAGGCACCACGCGATGCCACCGACAAACCCGATAACACCCCCCAGCGTCGGGGGTGCAACTACAGTGAGGATCGGATGGTGCCGAGCGAATTGTGTCAGCATTCTTTTGGAGCCTAACATGCATTCCTTCCACACCGGTCAAGTGTGCGAGGCCCATTAAACCGCTGATGGAACCGCGAGGAAAGCAGAAAAGGTGACGGGAGAGGCTACGGCGGCGTTTGGAATCGGCCCCCCTCATCCTGACCTTCTCCCCATGAATGGGGCGAAGGGAACAACCACGACGGCAACCCCGAAAGGGATTCGGGGTAGACCGGGCCGGTTGCCCTACAACAGAGATCCGCTGGGACAGCGGACGCTACACCAATGATG
This sequence comes from uncultured Verrucomicrobiae bacterium, assembly GCA_963842185.1. Classification (GTDB taxonomy): domain Bacteria; phylum Verrucomicrobiota; class Verrucomicrobiia; order Palsa-1439; family Palsa-1439; genus Palsa-1439. The sequence continues at coordinate 7,702 of CAWJFL010000027.1, read as the reverse complement.
GTGGCCAATCGGTCAAGGCCCACCCTCACCCAAACCCTTTCCCGCACACGACAGCGGGGTCTCGCGGACTCGGCTCCCCCTCAAGGGAGAGGGGATGCAGAAGACGGGACGGCGTTGGCGAAAATGTTGGCGGAAGGTGGGCGGGGGTTGTTAGAGTGTTGCTGGAGGTCCCGCTCGGGCGGGGACAGAGATGAGTGCGCGGCGGCTGGTGATTACGAAACATGCGAAGACGCTGGTGCTTCTCGATGGCGAGGAGGAGGTGCTGCGCATTGCGGTGGTGATCGGCAAGAACACGGCTGACAAGCAACGCGAGGGTGATTTGGCGACGCCGGAGGGCGAATTTTACATTTGCGACAAGAATCCCAAGAGCCAGTACCATCGGTTTCTGGGGGTGAGTTATCCCAACGTCGAAGACGCGGAGCGCGGACTGCGGGAGAAACTCATCACGCAAGCGGAGGACGAGCAGATTCGCGGGGCGATTTTCGCCAGGAAATGCCCGCCGTGGAAGACGGCGCTGGGGGGCGAGATTGGGCTGCACGGGCCCAGTCCGAACGTGACGTGGACGCATGGGTGCATCGCGATGAGCGTCGAGCAGATCGAGCGGTTGTATGATTTGATGGAAACTGGCGATGAGGTGACAATCCTGCCGTGAGAGGCTGGCAAAAGGGCCGATTCATAGGCGGATACCGAGGTCGTGCCCTGCCTGCGACGGGATGGACGCGCAGCAGCGCGTCCCTACCACAGAGTTGGGGTGGCGCGGTCCGCTCCGACCACACACAACCATGACTCAACGTCTGTTTGTTTACCCGGTGCTGTTCCTGGCGCTGATGCAGCTTTATCCGCTGTTGCGAGGGGACCGGCAGTGGTACGCGGCGCAGATTGCCCAGTTGGCGCTGACGGTGCTGGCGTGCGGCGGCGCGTTTCTTTTCGGTGATGAATTTATCTGGGTCGTGATTGCGTGGGTGTTGTTCGGTGTGTTTGTCCTGGCGCCGTTGGTGCTGGCCGCGGCGGCGGGGGCGCGGGAACAGCGCGGACACTGGCGCGGCGCGGCGATGTTCTGGCGGTTGGCGGGCTGGTTTGCGTGGGGGCAGGCGGGAAAGTTGTATCGTCGTCATGGTGCGGCGCTGCGGTTGATGGCGCGCGGGCATCGGGAGGAAGCGTTGACGGCGCTGGATGGCCTCGCGTCGCAGGAGGTCCCGCTAGCGGTTTCAGGGTTGGTGCGCATTTGGAAGTTGTCGTTGTTGGTGACGTTGCGTCAATGGGAACGGGCGCTGGCGTTGTGCGCGAGCGTGGAGGACTGGGGGACGCTCGGGCAGGCGACGCAGGCACGATTGCTGGCGGCGCGGGCGCTGGCGGAGACGGGGCAGTTCGAGCGGGCACTGCGGAGTTTGCAATTTGCGGCGTTGTCGCCGCGGACGGTGGGCGCGCGGCAGGGTCAATTGTGGGCGACGCGGGTGGCGGTGGCGGCGCTGGCGGGCGACCGGGACTTGGTGGAGGAATTGTTGGGGGAGAGCGAGCATGCGCGTCACCACTGGCGGTTTGCGAGATTTGCGGCGTACTGGCGGGGTCGATGCGCGCTGGCGCGGGGTGAATTTCCGGAGGCGGTGCGGATGTTGACGCGGGCGCATGTGTTTACGCATCCGCGGAACCGGTTGTGGCGCGAGGCGGTGCAGGAGCAGTTGCAGCTCGCGGAGAATGCAGCGCAGGAGCCGCCTTCGCCCGGGCGCTACGGCGCGCTAGACCCGGTGTACGCGCACGGGCAGGAATTGTTGCGTCGGGCGGAGAAGGATTCGGCGGGCTGGCGGGCGCTGATGCACATGGGACGGCCGGAGCGGGTGACGTTGTCGCTGCTGCTGGTGTTGGCGACGGTGCACCTGGTGAACGACGTGTTTTTGCGGGACGAGATGCAGGAGAAATTGTTGATGTGGGCCGGCAACAGCGCCGATTCGGTGAAGAGCGGGGAATGGTGGCGGCTGTTCACGGCGTTGTTTTTGCATGCGAACCTGCTGCATCTGGCGATGAACGGCGTGGGGTTGTGGTTGTTCGGGTCGGCGGTGGAGAAGACGATGGGGCGGTGGCGGTTGCTGGCGGTGTTTTTGGTGGGCGGGGCGCTGGGCAATCTGGCGAGCGCGTGGGTGGCGCATTACGACGTGGCGATCGGGGCGAGCGGCGGGGTGTTTGCGGTGATCGGGGCGTTCGCGGTGGGGGTGTGGCGGTTGCGGTCGCCGATGTATTATGCGTTGCGGCGGCGGTTGCTGGTGTTGCTGGCGGTGATGGTGGCGGCGGATTTTACGATTGGGGGATTAGAGCCGCAGGTGGACAACCTGGCGCACGTGGGCGGATTTTTTGCGGGGATTTTGTTGGCGGTGGTGTTGGGGGCGACACGAAAAGTAGCCAGTAGTCAGTAGCCAAGTAGCCAAGGGCAAGGGGGAGGCGGGGCCGGTGTTCACCACGAAGAGCACGAAGAACACCCTTCGACCCCGACCTCGAAGTCGGGGCAAGCTTCGCTCAGGGTAAACTCCGGGCGGGAAGTGAGGATGTCACGATTACAGGTCTGACTCCTCCTATGCGATCTGGCTAACTCGCCGTCATTCACAACCCAACACTGCAGATATCTGAAACACCGGGGTAGTGATTTGAATGGTCTGCCACTCCGTAAGATGGTTGTTGGCCAGTTCGCGTTCCGCCTGCCACACCAACGCCTGCAACTGCCGGCAAGCCGGAGCCGAGTGGTGTTTATCGACCAGACGAGTGACTGCCTGAAGTTTGTGCACAATGTTGTTCTGAACCCCAGGAGCAAGTCCGAACCCTTCCACCGCTGATATCAAGTCGCTCAGTTGTTCGGATGCGCCCCTGACGTGCACGGTGAAGGCGCACGAATTCGTATTATCGAACGTATCGGCCACGGCGCACGTGACGGTCGTGTCACCAATGGCAAACCGGCTGCCGCTGGAGGGCGTGCTGGTAAGGCTGCCCGTCGGGCATTCATCGGTCGCGGTGGGCACAAAACTCACAATCGCACCGTTTGGTGAAACCGCATTCACCACAATGTTGGCCGGGCAGTTGATGACGGGCGGTGTGGGCTCCACCACAATAACTGAGCGTGTCGCCGGGGCACCCTGGCATAACGCATTTGTGACAGTGTAGGTCAGGGTGTACGTACCGGGCACCTTGGCGTTTACCGTGCCACTCACGATGATGTTGCTGCTCAAATCGGTTTCGCCTTCCGACGCTACGGCGCCCGGGTCAGTAAAGGTCGTGTGGCACTCGTTCGTGAGCGGATTGTCACCGAGTAGGGTAATTGTCAGCCTCGGAATATATATGGCGGTACTGATTATGGCGATACTGATCGGTTCGTCCAACCCCGAGACAAAGGTCGTGCCGACGCCGTTCGTGTCGAACTCCTCGATGGTACCGTTGCCGTAGTTGGCCACGTACAAATTGCCCGCACTGTCGAACGCCAACCCCTGCGGGCTATTCAGCCCCGAGGCGAAGACCGTGCCTACGCCGTTCGTGTCGAACTCCTCGATCGTACCGTTGCCCGAGTTAGCCACGTATAGATTTCCGTTCTCGTCGAAGGCCAAGCCATCCGCGTAATCCGTGTAATTCACCGTCGAGCTGGCAAAGACCGTGCCGACGCCGTTCGTATTAAACTCCTCGATACTGTTGTTGCTTTGGATAACCACGTATAGATTTTCGTCTTTGTCGAAGGCCAGGCCAATAGGCGAATATTGCGTGCTGGCAAAGACCGTGCCGACGCCGTTTGTGTTGAACTCGTCGATTTGGCCCCCGTTGTCGGCCACGAAGAGGTTGCCCGCACTGTCGAACGCCAACCCCTGCGGGTACGACAACCCCGAGGCAAACACCGTGCCTACGCCGTTTGTGTTGAACTCCTCGATGTAGCCGCTACCATTGTTGCTGCCTGCATAGTTGGATACGTAGAGGTTGCCCGCACTGTCGAAGGTTAAGCCTCCTGCTGATGGGCCGTCTATCCCCGCGCTGGCAAAGACCGTGATTGTGCCAGATGAATTGATTTTGACGATGGTATTGTTGCCTGCGTTGGCCACGAAGAGATTCTCCGCCCGATTGGTACACGGGTCGGCCAGTACCACCCAACTCAGGGCGAACCAAGCGGCGGTGACTGCAAGGATCGTTTTCGTCCTTGGACGACTCAGGCGAAAACTCTGCTGTACCTTCATAGCTCTCCTCCCGTGTGCGCTCTTCCGCACGAGACGAGTGTACGCCAATTCGGAAATCGGTTATGTAAAAAGGTTGTAAAAATCCGCCTGCTCGATACCCACCCTCACCTGGAATTGCGGGCCTCGACGGCCCACGCCCTCAGCAGAGGTTCCCGCGTTGGACGATTTGCGAACCCTGCGGTTTGAGCTGCCGAGGTGTACGGGTCACTGGCCAGCTTGTAGTCGCGCCAAGGCGTTTCTTGCCGGGGCAAAATCCGGTCGGAGTTTCAGTGCCTGCTGGTACTGCTCGATGGCCTCCGGCGTGCGGCCCAACCTTTCCAAGGCGAGCGCCAGATTGTAATGTCCCTCGACGTAATCGGGTTTGCTTCGGAGGGCTTGCTCGTACTCCGCGACGGCCTCCGGCAACCTACCCATACTCTGCAAAACGGCCCCCAGGTTGCCGTGTGCCTCGGCATTATCCGGATTGATTTGCAACTCCTGCTCGAAGGCTGTAACCGCCTCCTGCAGCTTCCCCGTTCGGGCCAACGCGTTCCCAAGGTTGATATGCGCCTCGGTGTAGTCGGGCTTGATTCGCAATGCCTGCTCGTAGTGTGTGATGGCTTCCTGGATCCTACCCGTTTGCGCCAGAGCGATCCCGAGGTTGTAGTGCGCCTCGGCGAAATTGGGCTTGATCCGTAGCGCTTGCTCGTAGTGCGCAATCGCTTCCGGCACCCGACCTGCCTGCCGCAGTGTGTTCCCCAGGTTGTAGTGCGCCATGATGAAATCGGGCTTGATCTGCAGCGCCTTCTCCCACTGTTTCATCGCCTCGGGCACCCGCCCCGCCTCCGCGAATGCGAGTCCCAAGTTGTAATGCCCCTCAGCGTCATCGGGCTTGATTCGCAATGCCTGCTCGTAGTGGGCGATGGCGTCCTCGAACTTACCCGTTTGCGCCAGAGCGACCCCGAGGTCGTTATGCGCCTCGGAGTCATCGGGCTTGATCCGCAGCGCCTGCTCGTAATGCGCGATCGCTTCCGGCACCTTGCCCTGATTCTTCAAAATGACTCCCAGATTGATGTGCGCTGCGGCGTAATCAGGTTTGATCCGCAGGGCCTGCTCGTAGTGGGCGATGGCTTCCTCGATCTTACCGGTTTGTGCCAAGGCGATCCCGAGGTTGTAGTGCGCCTCGGCGTAATCGGGGTTGACCCGTAGCGTTTGTTCATAATGGCCGATGGCATCGCTGGTTTTTCCCTCCCGCAACAGGACATTTCCCAGGTTGTTGTGCGCCATCCAGGCACGAGGATTCTTTTTCAGAGTATCTCGCCAAAGTGTTTCCTCACCGGCATATACGCAAGCGCGCCCCCAAGTCGCCGCTCCCAACACAGTCAGCACACCCACACCCGCCACCACACCGACAGATCGGCCTCGTTGCCCCAAGCGATGGCAGAGCTCCACCGCGGCGGCGACTGCCAGGGCAATGACGCCGACGATGGAGTAGTACAGCCAATGATCCGCCACCAGCGAGTACCTGTAAAAGCCCTGATCGAGGAATCCCAATACCGGGAAGAGCGTTACGACAAAATATCCCAAGCCGAATAACAGGGGACGCCCCCACGTCCTCCGTTTCCACCAAAAAACCAGAAAGCAAACGACCAGCAGCGCCCCCGGCACGTAGGAGATCCAGTGACCCGCATCGATCTGCCACTTCGGGTAGATGACCGTCAGGTTGAGCGGCAGGAGCGCCTTGTACAGGTAAAACCAGGGAACCCATCCGGCTGTGGCCAACCGAGCCAGAAAACTGTCGCTTCGAACCGGATTCCCCAGCATCGCCCGATGATACTGGAACCAGACGGTGATCAACCCCAACACCAGGGAAGCGACAAAGAACGGCACGCCGCACCACACGTCCCTCCATCGCACCCGCCCGCGCGTCCACCACACGCAGCCCAGGAGCACCACCGGAAGCATGACGACGGCGGACTTGCTCAGCAGCGCCAGCAGGAATGCCGCCAATGAAAAACCGTACCACCGCCATCGGCCCTCGTCGCAGAATCGCAACCAAAGGAGCACCGCCACCGCCGCGAACAGCATGGAGAGCGTGTTCTTCTGTTCGCTGATCCAGGCGACGGTGGCCGCGTTGACGGGATGAACCGCAAACACCAGTGCCGCCAGCCAGGCTCCCGGTATTTTCAAGCGCCGAAGGATCATCCACACCAGCATGGCGTTGACCGCGTGGAGCAACACGTTGAGCACATGGTAGCCCGTCGCGTTGTTGCCCCAAGCCCGCCACTCCAGCCAGCACAGGCTTCCGGTCATCGGATAGTAATCACGGGGCTCCGTGGAGAACCAGAGCTTGCGAAGCCCGTCACCGTCCTTGATCATCCGATTGCCCGTGATGAGTCCGTCGTCATCCCAGATGAAGCCGGCATGCCATGTCGGCAGGTACGCAGCGAGCGTGACGACCGCCAGGACCAAGGCCAGAAGCCAAGGGCGGTGGGCGAAGTGAGTTTCCATTGCAGAAGACGACACCGCTGTCGGTTGCCGGCGGGCATCATCGATGGGCTTCCGGCTGGTCATCGAGCCGATACTAGCATGTCTCCATTACAAAAAAACAGAGCGGCCTTGCCCGGGGACAAGCGGTGAGGCCGGAGACGGATTTTTCTCACGCAGCCCCGAAAAGAATTCGGGGTAAAAGGCGCAGATCCGCCTTCGCGCAGAGCGCTACGGCGCGACAGGGAACGACGGGTTCAATCTTTGCCCGGTTTGTTGAGGGGCCAAATCGGGCAATTCGCCCAGGGCGGGCGGGTGCTGGCATAATATGAAGTCTATCGATATATCATGGGTGCGCACGCCCCGGCCTCGCCCCGAAAAGGCCACGTGAAACGAGGTAACCCCGATCTCGAAATCGGGGCAGGAATTCGGGGTAAAGAGTCGGGGTAAAAGACGCAGATCCGCCTTCGGTCTGCGAGCTTCGGCGGACGAGATGGCGGACAGGGGGGGCGCCCCGACCCCGATCTCGAAATCGGGGTAAACCTAGAAGTCGGGGTAAACTGCGACACGCGGCTTCCTCCTTCGCCGATGATACATTAGTGACTAATGTATCAGGGTGTGAGAGCGGGAGGCAGGAGCGCCGAAGGAAGGGGACGGGAGACGGGGTAAATTCGCTGGCGGATTGGTGAATGGGGAGGCGGGGAGGCGGATTTCTCACGCAGAGACGCAGAGAGCGCAGAGGTTGGATTCTCTGTGTTGCATCGTTGAGAGGGACGATGCAACACGAGGCTTCCGCTACGAAGGCCGGACGGAGCGGGGAGACGGTCAGAGTTCGCCCTTGAAGGCTCTGGCAATGGAGCGGCGGCGGACGGGTCGGCGGACAGGGTGGCGGTGAGGGCGTCTACGAAGTCTGACCTGTAAATTGTAAAGGGCGTGTTGCCCAAATCGAATTCCGCCGATTTCGGTGTAGTGGCGCTTCTGTGAAGCGCCAAATTCATTGGAAGAATCAAGGCCCCGCGCTTCACAAACGTGCGGCT
>CAWJFL010000026.1:0-8527 GCA_963842185.1 uncultured Verrucomicrobiae bacterium | reverse complement strand
CCAGCTTGACCACAGGGCCAAGACTCTTAGCGGAGTCCTGCGAGACTTCTTTCTTCGCATCCTCAGCGGCGCGCTTCGCGGCATCTTCCTTCGCCTCCCTTTGCCTCCCCGCTTCTTCGCTCGCAAGCCACCTTTGCAAGGCTTCCTGTCTCGCAGTCTCCGTGCTTCGTTCCGCTGCCCTGTACTCAGCGGCCTTCTGCGTGTCGTAACCGAATCGCTTCTGAAGTTCTGGCGGGAGTTTTTCCAGCGGAATCGACGCAACGCCTGTCTGGTGAAATATGGAGACCGTTGCAGGCGTAACCGTCCTCCATGTGACGTTTGAATAGGTGATGCCGTCCACGGTGATCGTCGTGGGTAGCGTGTTCGTTTCCACGGCGAACGATGCAGCAACACCGAAAACGAAAAGCAGGGCCGCTACACGGAAGGCTTTCATCGGTACTTCTCCCTTCGTGAACGGATGGTAACACCAACGCCGACACGGGCAAGGCTTTTTGGCACGCCCGGCGGGGAAGCCGTGCTTGAATCCAAACGGGCGAGTGGCGGGCGGCAGCCGTCCGTCCGTGCCTGAGCGTATTTGGCTTGCCTGTCTGGTCGCTCCTGCCTATACTGATAGGCAGTCATCCCGTTTGTGCAGCCAGTAGCGGAGGTCAGGCTATGAACGCACAGCAGTATTTCTGCCTGAGTCGTCCAGCGAAAGCCATTTCTTTCGGACTCGTCGGCTTCTTCGGCAACGAGTTCGCGCACGCCGATAACCTCTACGTGTCCCTCGCCATTCTCGTCAGAACCAAAGCACAACGACCGAAGGAACCAACAAATAACTCTAGGGAACAACGAAATGATGAGAGCAACAATGACACAGAGAATAGGCCGCAAGAAGTATGGTAAGCAACTCGACCATGCGCTGGTTAGAGCGGTCGTCCTGCTTTCGATATTCGCAGAGTTTTCCGGCCAAGCATCCGCCATTGATGTATCGACTGGTGTGAACACCGGTTGGAATTACAACACTTCCCAGTGGGGGACTGGAGTTGCAAGTATCGTTACTCCGAGTGATGCCGATTGGTGGTTTGGCAATTCTCAAAGTCCTCCGTGGCCTGCGAACACTTCGGCGTCCTCTTGGATTGCAGCCAATCCAAATAGCACATCTGGTAACAATGGAACCTATTCACTCTCCCTTGACCTTACCGGCTGATGACCTATCTACAGTCTCCCTCTCTGGAAGTTGGGCAATTGACGATCAGGGGACTCTATCTTTGAATGGACAGACTTTGAGTTCGTTGCCTAATTGGAATTGGCAGAGTTTGAATAGTTTTTCTGCGCCAAGCTCCGATTTTGTTTCCGGGATAAACACGCTCACTATGGTCGGAGGACCGACTGACAACTATCTTGAGGGGGTGCGCTTGCAGGGCGATCTTACCGGGACAATGGTCCCTGAGCCCTCAACGTGGAGCCTGCTGGCGCTGGGCGTTGGTACGCTTTTCGGCGGTCTGCGATTGAGTCGCCGCTCGTCCTAATTCGCTGCTGGTGAATTACGGCGGTTGCGCTTCACACTTCACCGACGCCTTTTTCACCGCGCCCGGCGGGGGTTGCGCTCAGTGATTTTGCTCGCCTTCGGGCGGCTTGGGCGGCTCGACGGTTCCAACATCGGCTTTGACTGGCTTGGCAGATTCGGTCGCGCTCAGTTCCACTTTCTCAGTTGTCCTTGTGAGAGTAACCTTAGCCTGACCAGAGTTGACCAAGAGAGCCATGGCACCGGCCAGGGTGGGGGTAGAGCCGTTATCGGCAGAACCGGATGGTGCCGGGGCTGACAGTTTACCAATCGGGCCGCTGAGTATCTCCCCTGCTCGCTGGGTGTAGATACCCGACATGACGGCCAACTGTGGGCTGCTACACTCGGCTAGACGCTCGGGCTGCATAGACAAGTCGCGGCACGTATCAGCGTCGCTGTATAGGTTCTTGGCGTGGAGTTTCTGAGCCGTGGAAAAATCGTCCGGGTTGCGTGCAAATATATCGGCCACGGTTCCCCTGTCAATGCCTAGAGCCTTAGATGTTTCCGTTAAGCTGCCGGTGGTAGCGTAAACCCTCACAATTTCCCCGCGTAGGTAGGGCTGCTTGTGTTCCTTGCGTGGTCGGCCTGCTTTACCCCTTGGCTTGGCTGAAACGGTCTCTGGTGCGCTCGTAGGCATACCGGCTGATCTACGCACAGGACCGGCAAACGTCAAGGCGGTGTGAGTCAAAATCCGTCGCTCTTGTGACATGGTGACGCCAACTTGGCAGCCCTTTTTCCCGGAAATTTCTGAGTGTGCGCTTCAAGGCTGTAAAATTTTGCTTCTTTGAAATTCCGGGCCAGCCGCTTCCAGTTTTGCTGTCGTAACTTTTGCAGTAAGTCGCCAGTGGGAAACGGTGGAAGGCAGTCGAAACCAGTGGACTCGATTCCGCGCTCAATTCCCAAGCGGGCAACGTATTTTCACGCCCTGCCGACACTTGCGGGACAAGGCTTGTTAGAATCCTAAGTCCTGCGCGTCTGCCAGTTCTGCCACTCGCGCCTCCGCCCCCCAACATACCCAACTCACCACTCCCCCGCAACGCTTCTTCTACGACACCGCCCGCCCGCGCCTCGCCCCCACCATCCCCGCCGCAAACCCGCCCACATCCGCCACGTCAACCACCTCCGGCTCCCATCCCCCCAATGGTAAAATCCGCCGCCACCATCGCCCCCAGCACCACCAGCAACCTCCGCCGCTTTCACCTCATCCCTCTCCGTTTTCGCCCCGGACCCCCTCGTAGCCGCAGGTCTTTAGCTCCGACAGGAGTCGCGAGTCCTTCTCGGACCTGCGTCCGTGTAGCCGCACGGCTTTATCCGTGCCCATCCGTGTGAATCTGTGGCTCGCCTACCGTCCATCCGTCTTCATCGCCGTTGTACCCACGAATCTCATTCACGGACCGGCCGTCCCGCTTGCCTTCCGCATCCCCGCCCCCCTCCCACCCCGGGCTTGCCTGCCAAACCAGCCCTCTGTAGACTCCCCGCGCATGCCGCCACGCCCGCCCAAGTGTAACTGCTACATCGTCGCGGGTTCCAACGGCGCGGGTAAAACCACCTTTGCCACCGAATTCCTCCCGCGCTACGCCAACTGCCCAAACTTCATCAATGCCGACCTCATCGCCCGCGGCCTGTCCCCATTCGACCCCGATGCCGCCCTGACCCGTGCGGGCCGCCTCGTCCTGGAAAGCATCCACCAAGCATCTGCATCCCGTGCCGATTTCGCGTTTGAAACCACGTTGTCCGGGCGTTCCTACCTCCGCGTCATCCGCGATCTCCGGAAGCGCGGCTACCGCATTCACCTGTTCTATCTGTGGATTCCCGGTCCGGAACTGGCCCTCCTCCGCGTCCGCGAGCGCGTCCGTCAAGGCGGCCACAACGTCCCGGCCGCCGCCGTCCGCCGGCGGTTTGGCCGAACACTCCGCAACCTGTTCCAACTCTACCGGCCCCTGCTCGACACACTGCGCGTCTTCGATAACTCTACCCGCGAGCCCCGCCTGATCTTCGAAGATGAAGATCGCCAGACGACCGTCTACGATGCTAACCTCTACCACCAGTTGACGCGATGAAAACAGCCCGCAAACCGAAAAATCCGATGACCCGCAAAGCGTTGACCGCGTTGCAAAATGCCGTCGCCCACGTCGTGGAAAAACACCGACGCGAAGGCCGTCCGCTGGCCGAATGGCAGGATGGCAAAGCCGTATTGGTTCCACCGGGCCGCCCGTCCCTCGTCCGCGAACGCCCAGCAGCCTACAAGACCCGCCGCCGCCGCCCACTGTAGCGTCGGCTGTCCCAGCCGATGACCTGACCGTCCATGCGCCTTCATCGACGTTGTAGCCACGAATCTCATTCGCGGACCTTCCGTCCGGCCTGCCTCCCGCTTCCCCACGCCGCCCCAACACCAACCACATCGTCACAGAAACACCCGCCGCAACTTCGTATCCGACCGAGCAAGCACGTGGGTGAGTTTGGTTCCTGAGCGGATGGCTTGGGCGAGGACGGCGATCCTGAGCCCGCTCGCTACGACCACGGGCGGCTGGTAGCGTGGACTGAATGGTCCGTGACAGTCGCGGGGCGTAAGTCATACGGGAAATGTGCTCGTGGGCCAACAGATTGTTGCTGAATCGTCTCGTTGGATCGAATGGCCAAAGAAAAACCGCAACACGGTCATGGCGACAGCAATTGTGATGAGGATGGGCGCCAGGATTGCGAAGGCAAAAACCACCAAGAGAAACGACTCGATCTTGTCCCAACCCTTTTCGTGATAAGGGGCCTTGCCTGGCACATTCACGTCTGTCCAAATAGAGCAAAACAATGGCGTAAAGTCGAGGCTCAGTATTGCGTCGCTTCCTCGATCAGCCTCTCGACAGTCCACGGCCCATCTGTGATCTCGGCACCATGAGCCGGTGTTGTGCCTAGCGTGTTGTGAACGCCCTCTATGCTTTCTGGAGATCGAACGGGGACACAACGAGAGCCCAGCCTCTCACTACTTGGGGAGATCGGCTTCTTCGTATGAGAGCGTTTTCACTCAATGAACGGCCGTGCTACGCCTCCAGCATCGACTTGTAGCGGGAATTAAGGTATGAGTTGTGCATCGGTGAGCTACACCATTCTCTGCGGTGGCCTTAGTGGAGAACTATCAGTGGTATAGTCACTTACGACGGAAATAGAGTTAATACGCCGCGTATGTCTTGTATGCATACAGTAAAAGGGTTTTCTATGAAGCATCTTCTTTGTAGTGTTCTTGTTATGGCCGCGATGGTCGGCCTTGCGATACCCAGCCATGCCGTCGTCATCTTGGATGATACCTGGGCTGACGGAAATCGGAACAATACCAGCCTGCCGACGAACGCCGCGTGGTATGCCTCAACCGGCTCGGCGCTAACCGCCACGACAGGTTCCATGACGCTGACGCTTGGTAGCAGTGCCATCCTGGCGGTCTCGTATTTCACGACCAACGCCGCTAGCCCCGTCCAATTGTCGGTTGGCGACACTCTTTTGACCACCATCACATTTGTATTCAATGGCGTTGCCGCCCAGAACTCAGACGAGGGATTTCGTCTTGGGATATACGAGTTCGGCTCCAACCGGGTCAGCGCGGACTTCAGCGGAAATGGGACACAGGGCGCCGGTGTTCAGGGATATGCCCTGTTCCAGAATATGGGCGTAACCTTCAACAATACGACCCCGATGGACATCCGTGTCCGCACGAACGTGGCAGATACTTCACTGTTGGGAAGCTCGGGTGACTACACGTCCTTAGGGACCGGCCCCGGCAATACGAATAATTTCGGCGGGTTCGCCAATGGCACCACCTACACGGTGCAATATGCTTTCCAGCGAACCGCGAGCAACGTGATGGCGATCACCGTTTCCTGGTTGGATGCGACCAACGGTGCGACGCTGCTGACTTCGGTGACCGACAACAATGCCACCAATTTCAATTTTGACGGGATCGGCTTCCGTCCACAAGAGGCGAGTGAGGCGGCAACCACTACGATCTTCCAGGAAGTTAAAGTGGAATACATCCCCGGGGCCACGGCTCCGTCGATCACGGAAGATGTGCAGGACCAACAAGTCTACGTGAGCCAGACGGCCTCGTTCAGTGTGTTGGCCAACGGAACATTGCCATTGAGCTACCAGTGGTACTACAACACGAACTCGATTCTGACGAATGCCACCAGTTCGTCGATCACCATCACGAACGCGCAGTTGACAGATGCCGGCGGGTACTCCGTCGTTGTGTCCAACGCGTACGGCGTGGTCACCAGCTCGGTGGCCCAGTTGTCCGTGACCGTTCCCGATCCACCCTCCATCATCACCCAGCCGCAAGACCAGACCGTTTCGGTCGGGGACAGCGCGACCTTTACCGTGGAAGCCGGCGGCTCCGAGCCTCTCAGTTACCAGTGGTATTACAACACGAACACCCTGGTGGACGGCGCCACCGATAGCACGCTGACACTGACCAACGTCCAGCCCGGCGAAGCGGGCGTGTACTCCGTTGTCGTCAGCAATCTGGCGGGCACCATAACCAGCTCCAACGCGATGCTCAACGTCAGTACTAACGCCGTGGCGCCGGTCTTTGCCACGGAGCCCGCTTCGCAAGTGGTCCTGGCGGGCAGCACCGCCACACTCACGGCGTCAGCCGACGGCACGGCGCCGATCAGCTACCAGTGGTATGATAACGACGTGCCGATTTCGGGTGCGACCTCGTCCATACTGACCCTGGCAAACATCCAGACCTCCGCCGATGGCAGTTACTATGTCACGGCTTCCAACAGCGTGGGAGTTGCCACCAGCGATGCCGCCCAGCTGACGGTTTCCGCGGCCATCCCCGTGCCTCTTTCCGCGTACAATCTGGTCGGCTTTGCCCAGGGAACCACCGGTGGCGGCGTCCTGGCGGACACGGATCCCAACTACGCGCAGGTTTCTACAGCAACCGACCTCGCGAACGCGCTGAACAGCAAGACCGTCAAGGTCATTGAGATCATGAACGACCTCAATCTGGGATATAACGAAATCGAAGCCTCTGCAAAAACCAACAGCGAGCCGTTCCGCCCCGGTGAAACACCACTGCTTCATCCCGTGTTGCTCGTGACGGGCGAAAGTGACGTTGATATCCAAAAGAAGAACGGTTTGACGATTTTCTCCGCAAACGGTTCGGCCATCCATCACGCCAAGTTGAACATCAAGAATTGCAACAACATCATCGTCCGCAATCTCAAGTTCGACCAACTGTGGGAATGGGATGAGTCCACCAAGGGGCAATACGACCGGAACGACTGGGACTTCATCACGCTGGGCGACGGCGGCGCGGTGAGCAACATCTGGGTGGACCACTGCACGTTCACAAAATCCTACGACGGCAATCTCGATACCAAGGCCGGCTGCGCGGGCATCACCATTTCCTGGTGCAACTACGTCGGCGACGACGGCGCCACCAATCCCAACAGTTGGGTCTGGCAGCAGATCAATTATTTGGAACAGAGTCCGTCCAGCTATCCGATGTACAATTTCCTTCGCACTCGAGGTTACAGCACCACCAACATCGTGACCATCATGCAAGCGCATGACAAGACGCATCTGGCGGGTCAAAATGATCTTGACCCGAACAACGCGACCATCTCGATGACCTTCCACCACCTGCACTTGGGCGTGTGGGATCGTTGCGTGCCGCGCCTGCGCGCCGGCAACGTGCATGATTACAATCTCTATGTGGACGACACGTTGGTGCTGGCGGCCAAGCGTCTGCGCGATGCGGTCGCGGCCACCATGAGCACCGCCGATCAAAACACACTGAACAACACCTACAGTTTCGATCCGCCCGTCAACGGCACGATCTCGACCGAAAGCGGAGCCATTTTGGTGGAAAAGTCGGTTTATATCGATTGCCTCTGGCCGCTGCGCAACAACCAGACGGATCCGTCGGACCCCGAATACACCGGCAAGATCATGGCGCTGGATTCGATCTATCACTTTGACAACTCGGATGGGTCGACCACGGATTACCGGGGCGACAGCACCAACGCCACCGGATTCGCTGATTTTGGCCCGGCCCAAGCGCCCATCATCCCCTTCTCATGGAATCTGACCGGCAACCAATTGCCGTACTCCTATTACCCGGATGATCCGGCCCAGCTGCAAGCCATCGTCACCAGCCCGACGGCCGGCGCAGGCGCGGGCGTGCTCACGTGGAACAAGACCAACTGGCTGGTGACCTCGTATGCACCGACCGGTCCAATCATCGTTGCCAGTCCGCAGAGCCAGGCCGTTTCAACGGGTCAAAGTGCGACGTTCACCGTGGTGGCCGGCGGCAGCGCGCCGTTGACATACCAATGGTACTTCAACACCAATTCACCGATCGCCAATGCGACCAGCTCCACACTGACGATACCGAACGTGTCAGGCACCAACGTGGGCACGTATTTCGCAGTCGTCAGCAACAGCGTGAGCACGGCCACCAGCGGCTCGGCAACGCTTGCGATTCCCGTGGCGGACCCGTTCTCCTCATGGCAGTCAAACTACTTCGGGTGCACCTATAGCGGCACCAATTGTACGCAAGCCGCGCCCGATGCGGATCCCTACGGCAAGGGCATCAGTAATACCAACCAGTTCCTGCTGGGCTTGAACCCGACGAATCCGGCTTCGGTGTTTCGGATTCTCAGCGTCGTGCCGCAGACCAATGGCGATATGATGATCACATGGGCAACCGGCGCCGGGCCGACAAATGTGGTGCAAGCGACGGATGGCGATGGGAGCGGTGGCTACTCTACGAACTTCACGGATATCAGCGGGCCTCTGGCCATCCCGGGAAGCGGAAACGCGACGAACAGCTATCCTGACCCGGGCGGTGCGACCAACGGCCTGTCTCGCTACTATCGAATTCGTCTCGGGCCCTGACGCGATCAAAGCGCAGTCGCGAGGATGAAACGGCAATGTGGGAGGGGTCAACGCTTTAGGGCCTGTTGCCCAAACGCTGCCACGCGTTTT
>CAWJFL010000025.1:0-57435 GCA_963842185.1 uncultured Verrucomicrobiae bacterium | reverse complement strand
GTGGGGTAGTTGGGGGAAAATGGGCTTAAGTAGCAACTGTCTTTTCATGTGGGTTGGAACTGTGGGTTTTTGAGCAGTTGGTTGAGCAGGATGATGAGCTTACGCATCACGGCGACGAGGGCCACTTTGGGAGCTTTGCCGGCCGCGATCAGACGCTGGTAGAACACTCGGAAGCGCGGGTTGCTGAAGGCTGCGACCAGCGCCGCCATGTAGAGCGCCCGTCGCGCGACCGACCGCCCCCCGCCGATCAGCCGGTGACCACGACGTGGGCCGCTATCACGATTGAACGGCGCTACGCCGACCAACGCGGCGGCTTGCCCCCGGTTGAGCGCCCCTAACTCCGGCATCGTGGCCAACAGCACCACCGCCGTAATTCGGCCCACGCCCACCACCGCACACAGTCGCGCCACCTTGAGCGCCAACGTGGGCTCGGCTTGGACCAATTCGGTGATCCAGGCGTCGAGTTGTTCCAGCTGCCGCTCCAGTCCGCGCAGATGACGCTGCACCTGACGACGCACGGCCGGATGCGTGACGTGTTCCAGACGGTTGTGCTCGGCGCTGCGCAATTGCTGCACCTGCTGACGGCGCGCCACCAACTCGGCCAACTGGCGTTGGGCGACGCTGAGCGCAGGCGTCGCCGCTGGTTGCAAGCGTTGACCGAACTCCGCCAGCACTTGCGCATCCAACCGATCCGTTTTGGCCAATCGACCTTGAGCGCGGGCAAAGTCGCGGGCTTGACGTGGATTGACGACACTGACGGCGATGGGTGCCTGCTGCAGGGCCAGGACGACCGAGCGTTCGTAACCGCCGCTGGCTTCACACACGACGTGGACGCAGCCCAGACCTTGGAGCCAACGCACGAGCGCACGGTGGCCCACGGGGCTATTGGCAAACTGGCGGGATTGTGGCGGTGTGCTCAGCGCATGTAAATCCAGCGTGGCTTTGGCGATATCCATTCCGACGTAGACGAGGGACGGCAACATGGTTAGACTCCTCCTTGCAATGCGAGCTGGTCGGATGGCAACTCCGCACCGCTCTGGCAACTGTTCGAGTACAGGACCAAAGTCTGCCGACGGACCCTGCTACATACGAACGCGCTCGTGGCGGTTCGAGGGCTGGAACGATCTCGTCGGCGTTGCGCTCGTGGGGGGCATGCCCCCCACGAGCGGCCCTGTGGCTGAAGTTCATTCCTCAGCCACACGGAAACATTACCAGAAAACACAGATACAAGGGGCTAAGAGGGACTTGAAAAGCGGGCGAGGTGCTGGTAGGCTGCGGCCACTTTTGGGGAAGGGCGCGTAGTTCAGTTGGCTAGAACGCGCGGATCACACCCGCGAGGTCACAGGTTCGAGTCCTGTCGCGCCCACCATTATTCGATGGAGACGCCGTTCTCACGACCGTTGTGGAGTTGCCTACTGATTGCGCTGCTTCTGCGGCTGGCATTTGTCATGGTGGGATTTCCGCTGTTGCAAGAGCGCTGGAATTTGCGCGATGACGGAGACGGCTATGAACCGATCGCGCAATCCATTCGCGACGGCCAGTACCGTGACGTGACCCGGGGTCCCGTGTATCCGGTGTTTGTGGCCTTGGCCGGCACGCCACAGACCGTGAAGTTGTTGCAAGCGTTCCTCGACACGGCCACCTGCTGGTTGGTGTATCGGCTGGCGAACCGGAATTGGAAGGCAGCGGCGTTATGGGCGGTTTATCCGTTTGCCATTTGGCGGGTCGCGTTCATCAACAAAGAGGTGGTGCTGACGTTTCTGTTGATGAGCTATGTGTGCGCGCAGTTGCTGGCGTTGCGGCGGGGAAGATTGTGGCAATGGCTGGCGGCGGGCGGACTGTTGGCAGCGGTGAATCTGTGCAAGCCGACGTTTCTGGCGTGGCCGGTTCTGGTGGTCGCACTGGCGTATTTGCACCGCATGCCACTCGGGCGGGTGGCGATCCTGATCGCGGGCATGATCATCGTGGTGGCGCCATGGACGTGGCGGAATTATGAGGTGACGCAGGGCGCGTTTGTGCCGGTGGCGACCGAGCGGGGCGGGGTGACCACGTTTATTGGCAATTACCAGCCGACGCTCGGACTTTGGGAAGGACCGGGAAAGGCCAAGTGGATGCTGGCAGTCGCGGAAGTCAACGCGCAACATCCCGGCGCGTCCGATGTCGAACTGGATCGGGTTTTCTATCGGGCGGCGTGGGAGCAAGTCGTTCGCAACCCGGTCGTCGCGGCCGAGATGTTCATCCGCAAGTGCGGACGGTTCTGGTTTCTCAGCGCGGCGCGGCGTGAACAGGTCGCTTCGGTGGGAATTCAGCTCGTGTACCTGACCCTGCTCGGAGTCGGTCTATGGCGTGCGCGGCCCTGGGGTTTTGAGACGGTGCTGGTGATCGCGCTGGTCGCGTATGTGATGCTGACGCACGGGTTAAGCTATGCGGACATGCGGTTCAGTCTACCGGTCATGCCGCTGGTGTGCGTGATGGCCTCTGCGGGTAAACTCGAAGTCCGAATGGCGAAATTCGAAAGGTAGGGTTGACGGCGGTTCAGGCGCGGATGTTCACCACGAAGACACGAAGGGCACGAAGCAGATGCGAATCACACGAAGGAGACAGGAGACGGATTCTCTCACGCAGCCCCGACTCGGAATCGGGGTAAAAGACGCTGAGAGCACAGGGGTGGAATCTCTGTGTTGCATTCTTGAGGGGACGATGCGACGCGAGGACGCTTCCGCTATGAACGCCAAACTGTTCGCTAGCGGATTGGTGAAGGGTGTGGCCGTAAGGCCGTCCGCAAAGACTGACGCGCGGGCTCCGGCCCGTTCCGAAATTCTTGCAAGCGAAAAACAAACCTGTCAACATGGCGACCGTGCCAGTTCTGCAATTCGAAGGAAAGACCGCGATTGAGAACAACCACTACACTGTTCGGCACCACGCTTTGGATTTTTGCGCGAGATTATCAGTGCTGTCCAAAGGCGAGAAGCCGTGGCCAGAGGGGAAACAGCTGATGGCGAACCGGGGCTCAGCGGAGACGAGTTTATCAACCGACTCCTCGGACCTGGCTCCAAACCTGGTCGGAAGGCCTCGCCGAAACGGCTCCAACGGCCCTTTCAAACGAATGACGTACACCGAGAAACCGATATGTGGTGAGAAATGGCCGAAACTGATCGGGGCGCACTAAACCGAGCTGTCCGATTTGACGGAACGGCTCCTCCGCAAGGGATTCAAGCGATTGATTGATGTCGGTTGAACGCATGTCACAAATTCTGCTCCAATTCATCCTCATTCTTACATCGCAAGGCGGGACGTTTGCTTGTCTTATCATCTTGCCAATTTGTGTCCTCAACGTTTTACCATTTCTCTCGCGTTTGTTTGAGTTATCCGAGACGCACAAACGAATACTTCTGATGACGGTTATCGGCATTGACACTGCTTTAACAGCGCTTTCCGTTACTTTGACCCGCCACTTGATTTACAGTATCAAATACGATACGTGGATGCACCTTGCCATGATTCAAAGAGGTGTTGAGAATGGTCTATTTGCCGGCGACCCATTCTATATGAACTACCCGCCGCCCCCTCACTATTCCATCGTAGATGTGCTTTATATATACGCATCCAAAATAACAGGGATTGCGCCGCATTTGCTTTGGGGAAATTCATCCTTTCTGGTTGCGGCATTAATCTTTCTGGCCTGCGTGTGGTGGCATCGTGAGTTATTTGACAAATTGCAATTGGGGTGGCTTGCAGGATTGCTGTTCCTATTGAGCATATCCTCGCAGTGGCACTATGCGATTTATCCACGCAATTTCGCCCTCATCCCTTTTTTCGCGTGTCTCTTATTTTACTTTCGGTCTGCCAAGCGGATTAGATATGTTGTGCATTGTGGGATGTCGTTTGGCCTTTGTATCATGAGCCATTTGTTTACTGCCGTAGTGTGCTTCGCATTCGTAATCGCCTATTTTCTTTTGGCCTGCGCAATAGATGCCATTCATCGAAAGCAGCGTTGTTGGGCATCCGACTTCAAGCGATTGGCGTTCATACCCATGGGTTGTATTGTTGCGAGCCCGTGGGTATTTGTATTCCTCAAAGAGGCCGTAACGCATACGGAAACGTCTGTCAGCCAGTACTCGCAACCGTCTTGGCATGTCGATGCTGCGATGTTGGGGCGGACGTTCACAATCTATGCGCCCAAAAGAATGCTGGAGGTGTTTCCGGACCCTGTGTGGATACTGGCAGGCATCGGATTTCTGATCTGTCTATATTATGTTATTCGCGGTAATTATAAGCCAGGCCATGTCTTTCTTATCTCTTCTGCGATTGTTCCTGTACTAGTCTTATTGACCCCGCTGTATTCGCCTATCGTGCGTATTTGTGGTGAATGGATGCCCACACGGTTTGTAACGGTTATGTCGGTTCCGGCCCTCGCGGCATTAACCTGTGGAATGGCAGTAGAGTTGTTTTCAGAGATCGGAAGGAATCATTATCGTCGAGGGTTGATAATCAGCAGCGTTGGCGTGTTACTGGCGTTTACGTTTATGATGGCGGTTATTTCACCGGCGGCCATACAGCAAAAACAGCTTTATGACAGTCAGGATGAAGTGTTAACGCCACTGTTGACGTGGGACAGTGACTTTTCTTCATTAAAGGGAATGCTTAAAGATAGGGTGGTGCTAACGGATCCAATGACATCATATTTTCTTACGTATTACACCGGAGCGTATGTTGTCGCTATTACTCGTGGACATGGATCGCCGTATATTAATGATGAAGCGAGAAACGCGGATGTATCGGCAATGTTTGATCCGAATACGAGTCGAACAAAGCGATGCGAGATGTTAGATAAATATCACGTTGAATATGTCATGCTAAATATGCGTCCCGGAAGTAGCGATGCGGCGTCAAGATATGACTGGATCGGGAGTCGTTATGGTGATTCGTGTAAGGCAATATTTGATCAACAGGAAGCATTCAGGCTGGTGTATGATGTAAATGGGGTGGTGGTCTACAGATATCAGCCCATATTTCCCGGATTCGTTTCACAAGTCAATGTTAGTGACATATACTGGAGCCGCATAAACAAAGGATCTGGTCGATGTTGAAGCGACAAAAAGCGGGGGATTTAATGGGTGCAACTAACAAATCGGCTCTGCTGTTGACTTTCGATAATCGTTTGAGGTTGGAGTTTCATGGTTCCAAGGTTACCTCCGATGCGGGCCTGCTCGCGTACCGGGAACTGGATGAGGCGCTGGAATTGACCGCAAGGAGTGGTGGCCTGTTGGATGATTGGCGCACGGGGAAGAACACGCAACACTCGCTGGTGGCACTGCTACGCCAGTCGATCTTTAGTCGGCTGGCGGGATACGAAGACACCAATGACGCCGAACGGCTCGCGGTTGATCCCACCATGCGACAGGTCGTGGGCGGGCGAGCCACGGAGCGCACGGCGGCCTCCACCAGCCAAATGGGTCGCTTCGAGACGGAAGTGTTGACGCAGCCGCGGAATCTGGCGGAGTTGACGAGATTGTCGGGGTTATGGGTTGAGCAGTTGCGGGATCGCCAACCCATGCGGGAACTCATCCTCGACTTGGATAGTTCGGTCAGCGAAACCTATGGGGAGCAGGAAGGCACGGCGTACAACGGGCATTTCGGCTGCACCTGCTACCACCCGCTGTTTTGTTTCAATCAGTTTGGCGATGTGGAGCGTACCCTGTTGCGTGATGGCAACGTCCATAGCGCCAACGATTGGCTGGCCGTGTTGGAACCGGTGGTGGCCCGCTATCGCGGCCAGAAGTTGCCGCGCTACTTCCGAGCGGATGCGGCCTTTGCCAACCCGGAGGTGTATGAGTTCTTGGAAACCGAAGGCTACGGGTACGCCATCCGCCTGCCAGCGAACGAGGTGTTGCAGCGGGAAATCGAGCCGCTGCTGACTCGTCCGGTGGGCCGTCCCTCGAACGCACCGGTGGTCTGGTATGATGACTTTTTGTATCAGGCGCAGAGTTGGGAGCGCGCCCGCCGCGTGGTGGCCAAGGTGGAGTGGCACAAGGGCGAATTGTTCCCCCGCGTCGGGTTCATCGTGACCAATCTGGGTCGGCCAGCCAAACGAGTCGTGCGCTTCTACAACCAGCGGGGCACGGCGGAGCAGTGGATCAAGGAAGGCAAGAACGCCGTCAAGTGGACACGCTTGTCCTGTCACGACTTTGTGGACAACCAAGTGCGGTTGCAGCTATTTGTGCTGGCGTACAATCTGGGCAACTTTCTGCGACAGGCCGTGTTGCCCCGAGAGGTGCGGCACTGGACGCTGACGACGCTGCGGGAGAAACTGATCAAAATCGGAGCGAAGGTCGTGCGCCATGCCCGGCAGGTGATCTTCCAGATGGCGGAGGTGGCGGTCTCGCGGGAACTGTTCCGAGCCATCTTGGAAAGGATTGGGTGGCTGCGACTGCCGACATCGCAGGCGGGTTGACCGCCGCCGGTTGAAGGTTTTGGAATGGGCGTGTGCTGGAAGATGGATTGTGTTGATGCTCGGTTACGATTCGCTGCGACACCCGGTTGCGGGCAGAAACTAGGTCGCCCGAGTCAGAAATCGGGTCTTGGCATGGCAGAATTAAGCTTGCAGACACCGTCAGCGGTAATAAAATGGCACTCAATGAAGTTCAACATCCCGCGAGGGTCGCGGGAACAGGTCATATGGGAAATGTCGGTGTAAATGCCAACCACATCCGGTGTGCCCCATTTCTTCCCCATACTAGCTCCACCCAAGGCGGCGGCGTCCGTTACCTCATCGAGGTCGTTCTTTAACCATTCAGCAAATGGCCGATAGAAATCGCTCTCTGCAACCACGGACGATTTGGTCATGGATTCAGCGGGTGCAGGGGTCGCGCTCAATGCTACACCGCTCGGTACAAATAGGCCGCGACTCGGCTTATTGATCATCAGGTAGTTCCAGTACGCAGTTGAAGCGCCAGATGAGAATGGCATTGTGGACGAAGAGGGGGGCGATGCGACGTCGTTTTGGGGGGTGAGCGAACTTTCTGGGGCGATTACAGCTAGAAAGAAGCGCGGGCGCGGCGGGTTTCAGACAAGGGAACGGAGGATGGAATAAACGTCTTGGGCGGCGCGCTGAATGCGGAATCGTTTTTCGACGGTTTGGCGGCCGGACGCACCGAGTCGTTGGCGCAATTTCGGGTCGGTGATCAGGGACAGGAGGGCTGGCTCCCAATCTTCGATATGTGTTGCCAGGAGGCCGTTGACGCCGTGCAACACGATCTTCGAGTTTACCCCGACTGGAGACGCCACGACGGGGATGCCACAGGCCATGTACTGAAGGAGTTTCACGCCGCACTTGCCCCGTTCCCACGGCGTGTCCGGCAGCGGAGCGATGCCGATGGCGAGCTGCGACAACTCAGTCCGCTCCGTTTCCAACTGCCAGGGACGAAACTCGATGTCGAAGCCGAGTCGCGACGGGTCGCCCGATGCGATGACGCGAGGTGTGATTCCCAACGAGTCGAAGGCCGGTTTCAACGGTTTGAGGTAGGGGAGGGTGGTGCGGCTGCCGATCCAGCCGACGACACTCGAGTCGGGTGCGTGCGGGTATTGCTCGAGGGAAATCGAACTGGGCACGACCGTGACGGTCTTGTTGAAGCGCGAGGCGTACTCGGCGAGGAAATCGTTGCCCGCGATGACGGCCCGGGCGCACCGCAACACGTCCTGTACTGCCGCTTCGCGATGTAACGACTGTAACACGCGCGAGCCGCCGACACGTGGCAACCAGATTGCGTCGTCGAAGTCGAACACAAGCGGTTTGCGGGCGGCGAGTTTCTTCTCGAAGCCGGAATAGAGGCCGGGGAACACGCCCTTTTGGATGAACACCGCGTCGAAATCATTGACCCGGTCCAGATCGCGGCGTCGTTGCCGCCACGCCGCCGAGAAAGCGGCCGCCCGTGAGGTTCTCCCCGACCCCAAATACAGTCGGCGATAGAGCGCGTCGTCGATGGCGGGTGACACTTCGCATTCCACGCCGAGTTTCTGGAGTTCTGGCAGCAATTGATAAACGCGATACCGGCTCGACGGGCCAAGCTCGCCGGTCTGCGTCAGGAACAGGACTTTCATGACATCAACCGTTCGAACGAATCAGTTCTTCGTACAGGTCGATCAAGCGACGACCAATCACGTTGACGGAGAAATGCGTGTCGACATGTTCTCGCATTTGCGCGCCCAACGCAAGAGCGGAAGGTTGGAGCAACTTCGCCAACGCTGCTGCCAGCGCGTTGACATCGCCGGGGGCGACCAGTTGATTGGGAAACTTATCGGCCAGAATATCGCGAATTCCGCCGGTGTCCGATGCCGCACAGGGCAATCCGCAGGCCATGGCTTCCAGCAGGGTGTTGGGCATGCCTTCGCGCAGGGACGGCAGGGCAAAGGCATCCGCCGCTTGATAGTACTGTTCGGGCTTGTCGTGCGTCGGCGCAAACAGGACGGCCTCGCTGATGCCGAGTTCGCCGGCGAGGCGTTGCCACGGCGCGGTCTGTTCGCCGTCTCCAAGAAACACGAGGCCGGTGTTGACCGGCAGCGAGGCTTTGGCCTGGGCGAACGCCCGAATGAGGACGTCGCCGCCCTTGAGCGCGACGTGTCGGCCAACGTGCAAGATGACATGTTGAAAGCGAATCCCGAGCCGGTCACGTTGGCGACGTTGCTCGTCCTTTGCGGACGGAGAGAAGCGCCGTGTATCGACTCCGTTTGGCAGGTAGGTGGCTGCGGCAGGGCGACGGAGGCGTGGACGAAGTTCCTCGGCAACGGTGCGACTGGGGCAGAGGAACCGATCGACGCGTTGTAGGGTCGGCTGGAACAGACGCAAGGCGAGGCGAGGCGACTGGAAGAGCACCTGCACATCGGTGTTGGATGGCAATTTCAGGAGAGTCGGCAAATGCAACCGCGTCGCCGTCCACAATCCCACGGCGGAAAACCGGTAGAGCGCATGGAAATGCACGACAACCGGCCCTGCGCGGCGCGCCTCTTGAAATTCCTGTCGGAAAACGCGGTGCAACTTCAGGAGCGATGCTGAGGGGAGTGTGCGTGTATGATCACGCAATTCCGTGGGCTCACGATCGGACAGAATCCGTAATGGTGCACCGAGTGCAATCAACGCGCGCGAGAGCGTCAACGCCTGGCGTTCGTAGCCGCCGGTGCGGTCGATGCGCGGCACGATGAAGTAAATCGTCCCGCTTCTCATGGCGATGCGACTGTGTCCAACGCGTTCACACTCCGCAAGCCTACACAGTGCCGCGACTGACCGCAACATCGGCGCGTTCGATTTGGAACGGTACCCTGTGGCGAGGGCCTTAAGACCAGTAGATGTGTTTGTCCGCATTGTGGCCTGTACTTCCATCGCTGGGGCCATCAGAGGTCATTCACACCTGAATCGCTGGCGCAGGAACTTTCTTCGGGCTTTCAGGTGCGTCATTGCCATGCCTACGATTTTCTGGGGAGCGGTTCGTCGTCCCTGAGGGAAGAGACGCCGCGAGCAAGCGTGCGCTGGGGTTCTCCAGAATTCTGAAGCGCAACTGGCGGCAGGGGTGACAAATAGATTGTTTGACCTTCCGAAGCGCGGTTTTGTATGCTTCGGTAACAATTCTGATGACAAGGCGAGTCCTATTTTTGTATCTGACGAAGCACTCTGGCCATTATTCTGCGGCCATGGCCATCGAGACCGCCATGCGCCGGCTCGATACGCACGTCGAAACGATGTTGCTGGACTCGTTTAGTCACGCCAACCCCGTGCTGTCGAAAGTGACACTGAAGGCCTACCTGGCGGCCTTGAAGACCGCACCGGAAATTTGGGAATGGATGTATGACAATCCCGGATTCAAGGAGCGCACCGCGAGAATTCGCGAACTTCTCAATCGCGGCAACTCCCGCAAGCTGCAGCGCGTCCTGGACGAATTCGATCCCGATGCCATCGTTTGTACGCAGGCGTTCGCCTGCGGAGTGATGGCTTCCTGGAAGCGGGCGACGGGGCGCAAAGCCCCGATCCTGGTCGGCGTGCTTACGGATTTTGTTGCGCACCGCTACTGGGCCGATCCCAACGTGGATCTGTATATCGCGCCGAGTGAAGACACGCGCCAGAACCTTGTTACCCAGGGAGTGCCGCCGGAGCGCGTGGCCGCGTTCGGCATCCCGACAAACGAATCATTCCAACAACCGGTGGACAAGGCGGCGGTGATCAAAAGCCTCGGTCTGAAGCCCGACCTGCCCAAAATCCTGGTGATGGGCGGCAGTCTCGGACTCGGGCCAATGAAATCGGTGATTCGCAAACTCAACAAGTTACCGCAACCGTTTGACGTGATCGTCGTGACGGGCAAAAACAGGGAGCTTCAGGAACAACTCGCGCGCAAGGGGCCGAAGTTGCGCCACACGACGAAGATTTTCGGGTTTGTCGAAAACGTGCAGGAGTTGATGGAAATCGCCGAGATCATCATCACGAAACCGGGCGGCATCACGACCGCCGAAGCGCTTGTAAAAAAGTTGCCGATGATCATCATCAATCCGATTCCTGGCCAGGAGGCAAAGAACACGGAGTACTTGCTCTCGCAAAACGTGGCGGTCGAAGCCGAGGACGCCAACGACGTCATGCTGTTCGTGGATGAATTCTTGCGCAATCCGCGGAAGCTCTGGACCATGCGTGAGGCCGCTGCCGCGCTGGGACGTCCCCGTTCCGCGGAGAACGGCGCCCAGGAAATCCTGAAGCTCCTGGTTGCCAATTCTGCAGTCGCTGCATGAAATACTATTGGCTCAAATTCGCGGAGCTGCTGTCACGGCTGTTCCCGCGCCGGCTGAGTTACGGTGTCGCCCGCCGGCTCGCCGACCTCTACATCCTGTTCGACAAACGCGGACGGGAAAGCGTGATCGGCAATCTCCGTCAAATCCAGGCCGGCAGTGGCGTCGCTCTGTCGCCACGTGCGCTGCATTCCCTGGCCCGCGAAAACTTCCTCAACTTCGCCAAGTACCTTGTCGACTTTTTCAAGTTCCTGCACCTGAATCGCAGGCGCATCGACCAGATTGTGCACTTCGGCAATGTGCCCGCCGTGCTCGACAACCTGCTGGCGCATGGCAAAGGGGTGATTTTCCTCAGTGCGCATCTGGGCAATTGGGAACTCGGCGCCGCCGCGCTGGCGGCGCTCGGTTACAAACTCAACACAGTCGCACTCCAAGTGCCCGACAAGAAACTGGACGAGTTGTATCGACACTACCGGGCGTTGCGTGGAGTCTATCCCATTCCGTTCGGGCGCGCGGGCCGGGAATGCATGATGGCGTTGCGCCGCAATGAAATTGTGGGGGTAATCGCCGACCGGGACTTTACCGGGTCCGACCAGACCGTCGAATTTTTCGGGCGACCGGCGCGCTTGCCGGACGGGCCCGCGAAACTGGCGCTGGCGACGGGTGCGCCCCTGATGCCGATTTTCATGGTGCGGTTGCCCGATGACACCTTCGCGTACATTATGGAGGAGCCGATTTGGGCGGACAAATCGCGGCAGACTGTCGACGACGTCATGCGTCAGATCGCCATGGCGCTGGAGCGTGTCATTCGTCAGCACAGCGAACAGTGGTTTCTCTTCCACAACCTGTGGGATGTCGAGGCGGATCGTGCCCTGGCCACGGCGACGGCATTCGGGGCGGCCACGAAGGACGTGACAAACTCGGAAGCGAACCGAGCCGCCACACATGAGTAGACCGGCGTATCGCGTTGATCCCCGCCTATAACGAAGCGGCACGGGTCGGCGAAGTTGTGGCCGTAGCGCGCCATCACGTCGACGAAGTGGTGGTGGTTGATGACGGCTCCACGGATGAAACGGTCGCGGCGGCGGAAAAAACCGGTGCGAAGGTTCTCCGCCATTCTCAGAATCGCGGGAAGGGGGCGGCCATTGCCACCGCGCTTGACTACTTTGGACGTTCCGATGCCGAGCTGGCAGTTCTACTGGACGCCGACGGTCAGCATGATCCGTCCGAGATCGACAAGTTCGTCGATGCCGCCGAGAAGGAGCGAGCGGACGTGGTCGTCGGCACGCGCATGGGCGACGTGCGCCGGATGCCGTGGGTGCGGTTGTGGACGAACCGGTTTACCTCGCGGGTGACGAGCAAGCTGGCAGGCCAGAGGATACCGGATAGTCAGTGCGGGTTTCGGCTGCTGCGACGCGCCGTGCTGAAGGACTTGAAGCTATCCACCGCGCGGTTTGAGACCGAGACGGAAATGCTGATCCAAGCCGGTCGGGCCGGCCACAAAATCGTCAGTGTCCCGATCCGCACCATCTACGAACCCGGCCGCACCAGCCGCATCCGCCCCTGGCGGGATACCGTGCGGTTTTTCAAACTCGTGTGGAGGAATTTGTGATGCGACGACGTGAGTTGTGCCATGGAGGAGCACGAATACTGACCGTTTGGGCGGCGGTATCGCTCATGTTGTTGGGATGCCAACATGATCGGCTCGATTTGGCGCGGACGGAGACCGTAGCCGTCCCGCAGGACGAAGAGTTTGTATTTGGACGAATCACCCAGTTGGTTAATGGGAAGCCGAAGGACTGGGGATCTCATCCGGGTTTTACCGGATGCAAGGTCTTTGTCCGTAATGTGAGGGAACTCGAAAACCGTTCGTATGTATTGCGGGAGGACGGCTCGTTTGCATGGCATTTGGCGCCCGGAGATTACGTCATCGGAAATATTTACTGGGGTCCTCCTGTATATGCCTCAGCCAACGCACACTTCGCGGTGCCTGGCAAACAGAAGGTCGTTTATATCGGAACGCTCCAAATGGTGGTGCATCCCCGCAAAACGGGAATAGTTGAGAGGGCACTGGACCCCAACGCCATGGTGGTCGATTTTACGGTGATCGATGACTACGACAGCGAGGTAGAGGAGTTCAAGAACAAGTTTCCGGATGTCCCGGAAAAGGCGATCAAGAGTCTTCTCCGGTTCATACATTGAGAAGCCGAGCCCCAATCTTCCGGGCTGACAAGGGCGGGGCGGTGTGGTACACGTAGCGACCCTTTATGCAAGTATTACATCAACTCATCGACCTGTTCCTGCATCTGGACAGGCATCTGAACGACGCGATGCAGGCCCACGGGACGGGGTGGACGTATGTACTCCTGTTCGCAATTATTTTTTCCGAAACGGGGTTTGTGGTAACGCCGTTTCTGCCGGGTGATTCCCTGTTGTTTGCGGCGGGCGCGTTGGCCGCGACGGCGGACAGCCCGTTGCGCGTGGGGTGGCTGTTTCTCCTGTTGGCCGGCGCTGCCGTCGTCGGGAATACAGTGAACTATTCGGTGGGTCGCCTCTTCGGAGACAAACTCGCCGCCAAGTTTCCGGGGATCATCAAGCCGAAGTATCTGGCAAAGACGCATGCGTTCTACGAGAAGTACGGCGGCGAGACGATCATCATCACGCGGTTTGTGCCCATCGTGCGCACGTTTGCGCCGTTTGTGGCGGGAGTGGGGCACATGACGTATCTGAAGTTCACCGCCTACAACGTGGCCGGCGGCGTGTTGTGGGTGACGCTTCTGTTATTTGGCGGTTACTGGTTTGGCGGGCTGAGGTTCGTGAAGGAGCATTTCGGCATCGTGGAACTGGCGATTATCATCCTGTCGGTCATGCCGATGGTGATAGAGTTCTTGCGCGCCCGCAAGAAAGTGTGATTAAGTAGCTTGTCGCACGAAGGACGAGACCCCGGTAGGCGTCGGACTCTTCGACTTGGCAGGCGCGTCCCGAAAGTGTTCGGGAAGATCGCGGGTTCAGGTCCGCGTGACAATTTGATTGGTGGTCGGTTCGGGACGTAGCGCAGTTTGGCTAGCGCGCTTGGTTCGGGACCAAGAGGTCGCGGGTTCAAATCCCGCCGTCCCGACCATCTTTCCTAAGTAATTGAAATACATTACTTTTCCCGTGACAAACCCGTGACACTGTACTACTTTAGGAACGTGAAAAGGAACGATTCCTTTCTTGTCAGCGTAGGATCAGTCAAAGTCCCAATCTACGCACTTGCCGAAGGACGCTGGTGCGTCAGCTACTACCAAGACGGAAGGCGCAAGAGGGAAACCCGCGCAACGCGCGAGGAAGCCACCAAACGGGCGGAAGAAGTCGCAACCGCCATCCACTGCCAGAAAGCCGCTGGCCTCAGCCTGACGGGCGCAGACCGCGATTCCTACGCACGCTCCCTTGAGGTGCTTAGACCCTTCGGCGTGCCGCTCCACGATGCCGTCGAAGCCTACGCCAAAGCCAGAAAGAAGCTCCCTGACGTGTCGCTGAGTGAGGCTGTCGATTTTTACCTGCAACACAATCAGAGCAACTTGCCGATAAAGACCGTCAAGGAGGTTGCCGACGAATTGCTGGAGGCCAAACGTCAGGATCAATTCAGCGCCGAATATCTCAGAGACTTAAACGCGCGGTTGCCGCGCATTGCCGCCGCGTTCCCTGTTCCCATCAGGGAAGTGAAGCAGGGGCAGCTTGATGGCTGGTTGCGCTCGTTGAAAGTGTCCATGCGGACGCGGAACAATTTTCGCAGTCTTGTTGTATTGCTGTGGCGGTTTGCCCGTCAGCGCGGCTACCTGCTTCGTGATCGCACCACGGAAGCCGATGCGCTGTCCCGTGCAAGAGACAAGGGCAGCGAAATCGAAATCTTCCGCCCCGCCGACTTCGCGAAGCTCATCGCAGGAGCAAGCGCGGAGGTATTGCCGTTCCTTGCTCTTGGCGCTTTCACCGGACTACGCCACGCCGAGCTTCAGCGCCTTGAGTGGGAGGATATTCGTTTCGCGCAAGGGTTCGTGGAAGTGAAGGCGAAGAAGGCCAAGACCGCGCAGCGCCGCCTAATTCCAATTCAGCCGAACTTGCAGGCATGGCTTGCGCCGTATGCCGTGCAAACGGGCGCGGTTTGCCCGTGGATAAGTGTCAGGCGGACGGTGGTAACACTGGGGAAGACCCTTGGCATCCGCTGGCCGAAGAACGGCTTGCGGCATTCGTTTGCAACATACCGCTTGGCACAGTGCCAGGACGCCGCCAAGGTAGCCCTCGAAATGGGCAACACCCCTAACATGATTTTCCGCCACTACAGAGAGCTTGTGACGCCGCAGGAGGCGGCAGCATGGTGGAGCATCTCGCCCAAGCAGGCGCGCAACGTGGTGCCGATGCCGAGTCGCCAGGCTGCGATGTGAGCGATTTACCGGTGGCCGGATAGTTTACGGCTCGTGGCTCGCCGCCCGTGGTCGAACCACTTCCGCTGAATGGATGGGAGTCGCGCACTGCTCCAAGTCGCACCAAGTCTTGGCAAAGAAGCATAAACATGTGTCGACTGATGGTGTGCGACAGATCGCACACAGACCCCATTGACAGTGGCGAGCGCACCGAGCATCTGCGGCGTCTTGCCACCGGTGAGGTCACGCCGAAGAATTGCAGCGGGGAATGCCATCGTCCAATCCGCTACCAACGTTCTCTATGTGGATTTCTCCCCGAAGGGAACAGCGAGTCAGCTCGAATAACTCCTGACGTACCTGGAGAGACCTACTAAATGTCCACGTCCATGCGCTCTCGGCGTCGGTATTCATTGCTCCAACCCGAAGCCGTGCATACCCGCGTGCCAATCTTAAGAGCCAGTCCTCATGGCTGAGCGAGCGCGGTCACATGTGGAGACGCAGGGGACAGGGCGTTCTACATTGACGGCGGGAGCGAAGCCATATAATGAGGGCTCGACAGCACGCGGCCAGGTTTGGTGACAACGAGGAGCGCAATCGCGGCGGGTTCGCATTCCCAAACCGATCATTTCGGCAGGCACGGCATGAAAAGGCGGTCGGTGCCGATGGACGGAGCGGCGGGCGGAACAGACGCATAGTCGTTCATGCCGAGCGCGACGAGAAGCGGCACGGACCGCAGATGAGCCTGCACCGTCGCGGGGCGTGCCAGAGGCGGCGGAACGGAATGAATGGAGCCGGCCACCGGCACGGGCCAGCGCGATGACAACCAGTCCCGTATGCGCCGGGTTCCGGGAGGTAGTCGTTCGCGACCCCCGCTCAGGCCCACAATCCTGAGTGGCGCGCGTACGTCACGAGCCCGCCGCGTGTTTGTGGAAAGCCCGTGCCGAAGAGCACGGCGACGTCGATATCGTCTTCCGTCGCGACGATATGTTCGTCCAAGCAACGCTTTGCCTCGGCAATCATCACGCCCATCAAACGCTTCTGAATTGCGCCAGAATCCATGCCCTTGCTACGTGTCAACTTCAACTGCTTGTTCAGCCGCGGGCGCTTGCCCCGGTACGTGTAGAATCCCGCATCGCCCCCGCGCCCTGTCAGTCCTTGCTGGTGCATCTGCTGTAACATCGGCGCGACAATCATCTGGTCGCGAAATGCCGCAGCCAACTGGCCCACTACATTTAAGGGCACGTCGATACCCATCTCGTCAATCAGCCGCAGCGGTCCTATTGACCAACCAAAGTCCACCATCGCATCGTCAATGGCCTCGACGCCGATTCCTTCGCTCACCATCAGGACGGCCTCGTTCAGGTAGGGCATCAACAGTCGGTTCACCAGAAACCCCGGTGCGCTTTTCGTGACAACAGGGTACTTCTTGATTTGTGCGACGAAGGCGGCGGCGACGGCCAGCGTTTCGGACGAAGTGTCGGTCCCACGCACCAGTTCCGCCAACTCACGCTCATCGACCGGATCAAACAACTGAATACCAACCACCTGTCTGGGGCGTGAGGTAGCCAAGGCCCAAGCTTCAATGGGCATGACCACCGCGTGCACCGCCAGAACACTACCGCGCCGCAGTGCGCCATCCAGTTGATGAGCCATCGTCCGCCATGCTTCCGGGGGAGTCTGCGCCGCTTCGACAATGAGTTTGCAGTTATCAAATCCCTGGATGTCGTCGATCCATTGCAGCCGATCCAACCCATCCTGCAATTCCGTCTCTGATAATTTGCGCCGTCGAATTTGCTCGGTATATAGCGCCTCGATCTGTCGCATCAAGCCCGGCTGGTCTTCCGTCTTGGGCGCGTGAAGTCGCACGACGACGCCACAACGACTACACCACTGCGCCACGCGGGGGCCCGCCCGTCCGGCAGCGATCACGCCCACTTCCGGCACTGCCTTTAGGGGAGTTCGCGGTCGGCCGGAGGGGCCGAATCCGAGCAACTTCGAGTAACGATCCGTGCTGCGGAGGTGGAGCATGCGCGGTAGGTTCTTGCATTCCTCGGAGGTCACCGCTTCGGCGAACAAGCGGGCGGTGAGCCGCCGCCGGTCTTCGGTCTTGCGCGTGGCCAACACTGTTTCTATAGCTTCGATCGCGGCCGACTGCGTCCGAACGGGTAGGTTGCCCATCTGTTGCACTACCAGAGGCAGCAGGCGCAGATACGAGGGCTGGGCCACGGTGTCGCTACTGCCCGGATTGACTTGGGCTATCCAGCGCGCCAAGCGATAGGCCAGCGTTCGCATTGGCCAAATCGTCTTCCAAACGGGCGCTGCTCGTTGCCTCAATTGGCTCTCGCCCGTCGCCAAGCTCCTGGCCAGCTCGCGCAACTCCGAAGCCTTTACCACCGCGTCCACAAGCCCCATCCGTCGCGCAGTGGAAGGAGGGATTGCCCCGGCCAGTATGATCATCTGCAACGCCTGCCACACGCCAATCAGCTTCGGCAGCCGATAGGTTGCGCCCCAAGCGGGAATGGCACCTACTCTCACGTCGGTCAGCGACAACACCGTATGAGGATTGTCTGTTGCTATCCGATAGCGGCAAGCCAAGGCGAGCTCAAGGCCGCCGCACGTACATCGCCCGTCAATCGCGGCCACCGTCGGCACAGGCAGTGCGGCCACCTGATCGAAGAGCCTTTGCCCTGTAAGAGAAAACTCCTCAGCGGTCTTCGGGTCGCTGAGTTTAGGCAGTTCGGCGGGATCTAATCCTCCTAGGAACATATCCTTCTTGGCGCTGATGAACACAACGCCGCGCGGGGGCTTGCGGGTGAGTCCGCTGATGATGCTCTCAAGCTGGCGTACCTCAGGCGGATTGAGTAGATTGTACTTTTGACGCCAATTGTTGAATGTGACCCAAGCGACGCCGTCGCGGTCCGTCTCGACAGATATCATAGTCATCGTTTTTCGCGCCTCAATCCGCCCATTGTCGCCGCGAATGGAAGTTGCGTCGCAACTTCCCTCGTGGCCAGTTGCCGCTTACCGAGACGAGCTTATACCGTGCGGTTGTGTGCTGACCAAACGTTTTTTGGTCGCAATCAAGGCGACTCTGAAATTTCCGGCTTTGTGAAACTTTTCACTTTGTGCTTGCAAGTGATGAACGAATTTGTTAGGCAGCCTTCCCGAACTAGGCGACGTGGCTGCGGACATGGCAGCTATCGCAACCACACTCCAGCTGAAGCTCGTAGTGAGGCAGGGGAATCGGATGAGCACTGAAGTCACCGAGGTAGAGCGAGGTAGCCAGCAGGCCGTATTACCGAGCAGGAGAACTATTCCCGCATTTCATCTCCCCACGGAACATGGCAAGGGATGCCCGCTGGAAAGTCACCAATCTCAATTCCGAAACGATTTCCGATGGAGAGTAAGCGAACCTTGGAAACGAAGCGAATGACATAGAATAAACAGGAGTGATATAGCGTTTTCGGATACGGTCCACTCTAAAACCGCGAATTTTGTCTGGAGACCGACCGAGTACGCGCCCGAAAGGGCGCGGCTCGTCGCGTACTCTCCAGACGGGCGCTTCGCGGTGCCCTGAGTGGGGTGCGTTGAGTCCGCGCCCCTTTAATTTCCGTAGTCCGCAACTGAACTGGGAGGAGCATCACCTATGAAGATTGCGAGTCGGATTATCACTTGGAACTGGCTTTTCACACGTTCACGACGGCGGCAGAACGAACGCGCGCGATTCTTATGCTGCCCTACGTTGGCTTTCCTCCTTTTATTCTCGGTCGCTACCTCACCTGCGCAGGATTGCGCCATTGCGACGAATCCGGCAGACTTGGCTCAGCAGGCGTTCAGTGGGGACCACAGCTTGTGGTTGCCGGACGAGCCCTGGCACTGGCAGGGGTACTCGCTCGACGGCGGACTACCCTTCTTTGTGGACTGCTCGGCGGTGCCGTGCAGTGCTCTGCTCCCAGCGTCCACCAATCTCAACGGGGTCGACATCTTCTCCATCGACTTGGCAAAGAACGTCTTGACTGGCGAGATTCTCTTTCAGTCCTCGTGGTCGACCGACATCATCGCCCGCGTTGAGGCACCAAGTGGCTACCAGCCCGGCACGGCTTCAGAGGACCGTGGCGTTTGGTGGGAATGGCAACAATACACGAACTGTCTGGCTTGCTGGACAGACCCGGGCACCCCAATCCTACCCCCAATCGTTACGCTCACAGTGCTCGTGGCCGACCTCCAAAACAAACCCGTCTGGGACGCGGCCGTCGCCGCGCAAGAGGCCGCTGCAGAAGCGGAGGCCGCAGCCGCGGCAGAAGCGCTGTCTGCGCCGAGCCTGGCAATGGACAGCGAATTGACGCTCCTGCCGATGGACGACAGCGACCCCTGTAGCATCACAAATGATGCTGCCCCGTTCAGCATGGTGTCCCTGTCGCCAGATGGCGGCGGGGCGATGGTCGCATCGTGGGCCAGTTGTCCAGACCACGTCTATATCGTCCAAGCTGAAAGCAGCCTCACGCCCACATCCTCTTGGACGGATGTAGCATGGATGTGGGGAAGCAATCTCACAACAAGTTGGTCGGATACCAATGCTGTTGGCCAAACGCAAGGGTTCTATCGGGTGGTTCGCGGCAACCCAAATACTCTAAACAACGGGATTCCGTACGGCTGGGCTGTGACATACGGTCTCGACCCACTCGATCCCAATCTTGCCTTGGGCGACCCCACCGGTGACGGGTACAGCAACCTGGAAAAGTACCTCCAAGGAGCTAATCCGAACGTGTACGAGACCAGCCCGTATGGAAGCGGGAGCATCGCGACCGTCCGATATTATTACGACCAAGACCAGCGGTTGACCGATACCTTCTATGGAAGTCAAGCCGCTGGCGCAGATGCGTACTCACCAGCCTACAACCTTCAACAGGACAATTCTCTGACAAAATGAACTCTACAACCATCATCATTCGACTCCGTAGAATCATGAGAATCACGCTTGGCAAGCCGGCAGTTGTCTGCTGTATCGCGGGCTGTGTGCTGCCGACAGCCGGGTTTGCACAATGGGCACTCCTTCAAGCTCCCCCTGCTTCGCTCGGGAGCCAGTCGATCAGCAACGCGTCCGGCGAATCGTTGGCCATGCCGATGGGATCGCCAGACAATGCTTCCGGGCCTACCAACACGCTGATCGCTGAGACAGCCCAGGCACTTCAATACAACCCGATACAGATTTACGCGTTCGTGCGCAATAACATCGCGTTTGTTCCCTACTACGGCCTAAAGCGAGGCGCGGTGCGGACGTTGATAGACCGCCAGGGCAATGATGCGGACCAATCGGCACTGCTCATTGCACTGCTCCAAGCCAGCGGCTATTCGGCGACCTTTGAGACTACGGACGACTGGGACGGCGACAATGCTTACAATCTGGCGGCGTTTCCCATGACCAGCTCTAACGGATACGACGTGCCGACATGGTGGGGGATTACCAATAGCGCCAGCACGGTCAATCAAGTGCTTGCCAACGCCGGCTATCTAGGGGGCGTCGTTGGAAACACGGTTTACCTGTCACACGTATGGGTCAGCGCTACCATCAACGGGAACACCTACCAACTCGATCCCTCATTCAAACCGTCGCAAACAACCCCCGGGATCAACGTGGCCGCGCTCATCGGCTACAGTCGCGCCAGTCTCTACAGTGCGGCGGCGGGGACGATTACCGCCAATTATGTGCAGAACCTGAATGAAGCAGGCGTGACGAACTATCTCACCCAGCTTTCACACAATCTCATTGGCGCTCTTCAGACAACGTATCCGAATGCAAGCTGCCAAGACATCGTCGGCTCACGCACCATCGTGCCGGCGGCGGTGACGAATCTCCCGACCACGTTGCTATTCACCCCACCCGGCGGGTACTATCAAACCGTCAACACATTGCCCACGAACACACTGCAATTGGTCCACGGGAGTTGGACAACCACCCTGAACCTTCCGGATGTTGCCCATCGTAACCTCTGGATCTCTTACACGAATACGGGCTCGGCGTATCCCGCCGCGCAACTGTGGCTGGACAACACCTCCTTGGGAATCGAACCCGGCTCTTTTAGTTCCAGCGCCGTCGCGCTGCAGATCAGCGTCTCGAATCCCGGCTCTGGAAGTTTTGCCAATCAGACGGCAACCTATTCACTCGTTCGGTCTAACGGCTCTACATACGCGGTGCCAATCGGGTTTGGTGGGGAGGGTAGCGGGCAAATGGCCAACATCTGCTACCAGAACTTGAATTCGCTAATGGCCGCTGGAGTCAGCCAGAGTGATCCGCGAATGGTCAGTGCCGGTTTGCAGTTGATAGGCCAGTCCTGGTTGCGCGAAACGGACCTGTACACGACCTTGGCGGGATGGTTGAGCGGAGAACAGCTGTTGGTTTATAACCGCCTGGGGATTGCGGGTCAGGATTTCGGCTACTATGTGGATTTGAAGAATCTTCAGTCAATCGATGCGTACGACCCCAATTTCACCAATTGCTTGCACTTCGTGCAACAAATGTCCTTTCAAGCGAGCGCGATGGAGCACGGCGTGTTGGAGCAACTGCAACACACGAATCACCAAGCCGTTTCGACGATCAGAATTCTCCGTCAGAACAATACGAATGGGAAACGGCTTTTTGAGGCAAACGCCAGCAACTGGTCGACCGTGCAAGGCTCCCTCAGCGGGTACTCCTCATCCGACATGTCCTATTTCAGCACGGCGGTCAGTCAGGGACATGAACTGATACTTCCGGAAGTCGGGACGGTGACGATCAATCAATGGACCGGGGAAGGTTACGCGGATTTTCTCGTCAGCCCGACTGAGGGACTCATAAGCATGATCATTGCTCCAGCGGGGTACAACGGCGGATATAGCAGCAGTACG
Source organism: uncultured Verrucomicrobiae bacterium (assembly GCA_963842185.1). GTDB lineage: Bacteria > Verrucomicrobiota > Verrucomicrobiia > Palsa-1439 > Palsa-1439 > Palsa-1439. The sequence goes on along the minus strand of CAWJFL010000025.1, from coordinate 35,386 downwards.
GGGCCGGCGAATGTCAACACGCTCACTGGAGTCAGTTCCATGGTCAATCAGAACGCGCCCAGCGTAGCCACCTCATCATCGTCGAGCTACGACCCTATCGACTTGCTGACCGGTGCCGGTCTTTCCAGCCCCACCGACTTGACGGTGGATGGCCCCATGGGCCTGAATCTCACTCGATATTACGACTCCATGAACCACAATCGCTCCAACTGTTTCGGCTACGGATGGAGTCACAATTACCAAATCGCCGCCGTGGTGGATAGTGACTCCGATTCGGGACTGGGTAGACGCGCCCCTCGTGACGCTACGGCGGCACTAGTCGCGGCAGTAGTGAATCAGGATTTGGCTCTGAATCAGGACACACCACAAAGCTGGGCGATCACCGCTTTAGTGGCCAACTGGGCCATGAGTCAGTTGACGGATTGTTCCGTTTCCATCCCGGTTCAGCAGAAGTCCCTGACGTTCAATCATCAACCCGATGGCTCGTTCACACCGCCCCCCGGTGTGACCACCACCCTGAGCGTATCCAGCGGAGTCTATGTCTTGCAAGAGCGGCTGGGGAATACCTACACATTCAACCAGTCCAACGTCGTCTCGAAGATCACAGATCCGGACGGCAACACACTTGCGTTTGCCTACAATGCCCAGACGAACCTGACAGGGGTGGTCAGTTCTTTCGGCAAATCACTGACTTTTAATTACAATAGCATCGGAGAGCTTGGATCAGTTTCGGACAATGCAAGCCGCACGGTCACGTATCAGTATGATGCGGCCGGCGACCTGACGAACGTCGTAGACGCGGCCGGTTTCTCATGGGGCATGGGATACGACGGCAATCACGGCCTTGTCTCCATAACAGACCCGGAACAAGTCGTGACGATGGTCAATTCCTACAACAGCCAATATCAGGTGACGAACCAACTCTCGGGTGTCATGCAACCGTGGAATTACTATTTCGCGGGCAGCCAGACGATTGAGCAGGACCCCGATGGGAATCAAACGACCTACTTCTATGACAATCAGGGGCGCACCATCAGCGTGCAAACGGCTGACGGCGGGCAAACTTACACCACCTATGACGGGCAGAACCACGCTATTCAAACCGTGGACGCACGCGGCGTCACGAATCTTTTCGTGTACGACGGCAACGAGAATCTGATCAGCGCGACGAATGCGGTCGGGACACCGCAACAGCGCATCACGGGCATGGCCTACGATTCGCAGTTCCGACTGAGTGCGGTCACCGACGCGGTTGGCACTGCCAGTCAGCAGGTGACGAGCTACGCCTACAACGGTACTCACCACGTCACGCAGATCACCGACCCGCTGAATAATCAACAAAGTTTCACCTATCAGGCCAATGGCTTGCGCCAGTCGTCCAGTGTGTGGTCGCCAAGCGGCGCGCTATTGAACGCAGCCACATACACATATGACAGCACATACGGCTACGCAAAAACCACCTATATGACCGATGGCGGTACGGTGACCTTCACAACCGATAGCTTGGGCAACGTTGGTACCGCTACCGGCCCGCTCACGGGTCAGTTCACGAGTTATGGGTATGATGCTCGGCGATTGGTGACAAACGTGACCAACAACGCAGGCACGCTGTGGAAGTCGTATTACAAGAACGGCTTGGTGAAAACCCAGATCAATCCACGCGGCTACACGAACAGCTACACGTGGACGGGTGTTTACAAGACGTCCACTGTGACGGCGCCCGACGGCGGCACGGTGAGCAACGCATACGACGCGGCCAACCGTCTCATCGGCGTGCAGGATGCGCGGGGGTATTGGACCACAAACTGGCTCGACGCGGTGGGCCGGGTCACGAACACGGTGTTCGGCACGAACAGCCGCGCGTTCACATACGATGCCAATGGCAATCTGATCACTTCACTTGGGGTGATCAGCGATCTGACATCGAATCAGTACGACGCGCTAAACGAGCTGGCGTGGCAGCAATTGCCGATTGGCCAGCAGCAATTCAGTTATGATCCGCTGGGACGGCTGACGACCAAGGTGGACGCGCTCACTCAGCCATGGACCTCACAATACGACGCGGACGGTCGGGTAACGCAGAAAATTCGGCCTTTCCGGCGCAACAGACCAATATGGGTACAACGGCTTGGGATATCGCACTGCGTTCACCAATGCGGAGCATCACGCGATGGCGTTCGTATTCGATTCGCAGGGTCGGCTTCGTTTCCTAACCAATGCGGTCAGTCAAGCGTTCACGTTTTACTATGACGCTGCAGGCAACCTGTATGCGCGTCAAGACCCAATGACTCGAACAACGAGACTCGCGTATGATGGCGCGAACCGGTTGACCAACACCGTGTACGCCGATAACTCGTTCGAACGGTTGGGGTACGATGCCAACTCCAACGTCACGACGTCGCAGACGGCGCAGAGCACGATCATTTTCGGCTACGACAACTGCGACCGGCTCACCAGCGTGACGGGTCACGTTAATGGCGTGACGTGGGGAATCGGGTTCGGCTACGACGTGGATGGCAACGTCACCTCCATTGTGTACCCGGGCAACAACCACGTGTGGTATGGCTACGATCAGCAAGACCGATTGACGAACGTGCTGGTTTGGACCGGAAAGCAGACATTCTTTGGGTACGACAATGACGGGCGGCTGACCGGCATCGCCTATCCGAATGGCACTAGCGCCACGTTCGGTTATGACTCGGAGAATCGGGTGACCAGTTTCTATCACGCACCGTCTGGCGGTGGAAATCATTTCGTTGACCGGGCGATCACGCGCAACGCAGTGGGCTACAAGTTTCAGGAGAACATCAACGCCGGGCTGAACCCGGTGCCGACGGTGAAGAAGAGTAAGCAGCAGACTTTCGACCTCGCTGATCGGCTGCTCACCAGCACGGACCAACAAGGCAATGTGACGACGAATTCCTTCAACGCCGATGGCGATTTGCTTTCCGTGACATCTCCGACCTCGACCGTAAGTTATGGATGGGACTGCGCTGATCGGCTCACGGCGATTACGAACGGGGCTGCGGTCACGACCTTTCTCTACGACGCGCAAGGCAACCGCATCGGACGGATCAGCGGCAATGTCACGAACTATTTCGTGTTGAACTACCGGGCCGGGCTGAAAAACATGCTGGCGGAGGTCGATGGCAACGGGTTGCCGGTGCACTACTACGTTTGGGGACCAAACGGCCTGGTCTGCCAAATCGAATATGACGGCTCCACGACGCATTACTTTCATGCCGATGAACAGGGCAACACGCTGGCGTTGACAGACGGTAATGGCAACGTCAGCGACCAGTTTGCTTACACACCGTATGGCGAATTGACCGCGCACAGCGGCCCCACAAGCACGCCGTATCAGTGGTTGGGCGGCGTCGCCGTGCGGGCTGATGACACGCCAATCGTCTACGCCATGCAACGCCGGTTCTACTCCGCCGATCAGAAACGATTCCTCTCCGCTGATCCCGCAGGCATCGACAGCTTCCCCAACCTGTATGCGTATGGCAATGGCAACCCGGCGTTCTTTGCCGATCCGTATGGGCTGGGCTCGGAGGCCGTACAGGGGGCGGGGGCAATCCGTGTGGCCGGTTTGGGACAAGCGGGATTGGGAACGCTGGCCCTGGGTGGGGCGTGGGTTGCATCCCAAGCCACGCCGATCGGCTGGGTATCGGATGCGATTCTGGTTGGCGGCGCGGTGCTGGCGGCGGATAATATCTCGGCTGGCTTGGTGCAGACGGTGACGGGAACTTCCACGACCCCGATGGCGGTGACGGGCATGGAGAACCTGGGCCTAGATCAGGAGCAGGCGCAAGGCGTCAATACGGTCGCCTTGGCGACCTTGAGCATGGGGTTGACGTTGCCGGCCACACAACAAAACCAGCCCAGCCCGGTGCCGAGCGTGAATGCGGCAGTAAATGCAAGCGTCGAAGTAAATCCCGCCACACTACGACTACCGCCAACAATGTCAGAGGGCGCGGACTTCTTCAAGCTCTCAAGCCAGATTACTCAATACGGAGAATCGACAGAGGGGATGCCTCCTATTCAAGTGACAGTGGGAGCAAACGGCGAAATGATGATCAATGATGGCGTGACGCGCGCGACGAGAGTTGCTATGACGCCGGGGCTTACAGTCCCTGTTCAAGTGATCGAAAACAACCCTGCACTTAATTTTGAGAATCTTCCGACTGTGGGGAGTAAGGTGCCTGGCTCAAACTAAATCTTTGATGATCTCGACTGTATATAGTGCTGCCGCCGGTCTCACGAATGAAGATCAAGGAGCAGTGATTCCCTGCGAACCACGGCAAATCATGATCGTGGCTGATGGGGCGGGCGGCATCAGCGGAGGGGTAGAATCGAAGCAGCCAGTATCGCTATTCAGTTCGCTCGAAAGAACGCTGACCTGTTGCATAACCCGTCTTCTTGCATATCACTCTTACAAAAGATGGACTTGAAAATCTCGCAAGATCCCGAAGCAGGCGAAACCACCTGCGCCTTTGCTGTTGTGTCCAAGCAGAAAGTCTTTGGAGCGAGCGTGGACGACTCCGGTGTTTGGGTCATTGGAGATGCGGGCTTTGTGAACCTCACAGAAAACCAGAAGAGAAAGCCCCTCATTGGTTCTGGAAGTGCATGGCCGATCTCTTTTGCTAGGAGCGTATTACACGGAGAGCGTATCCTTTTGGCAACAGATGGGCTATTAAAGTATGCCTCTGCAGAACGCATTGTGACGGTTTGCCGGGCTCTGGACATTGAATCTGCTGCGAGTAAATTGATTGACTTGGTGCGCTATCCGTCTGGAGCGCTGCCAGATGATACGACTGTCATACTGGCTTCGATGTGAACAAGAAATCTTATGGAGACATCGGTTCAAGTTTTCGATGTTAGCACAAAGACTCTAACAGTAATTCCTGCTTCGGAGCTCGCGCCCGGAATGGTTCGAGCGCAGATTGACGGCGTTGGGCTTGTCTGGGTTGCCGCTAAGCAACTTTGTACCCTAACGCCACCACTCCGCCACCCGCCACTTGGTGAAGATGCCCGTAGACGCGTATATCAGATCAAGGTAGCTCTGGACGATGTCGTCAATCAGACCGTTGATGAATGGGAAGACGGTTTTCGCAGGGAGGGTAACCCAGAACAAGAGATTACTATTTGGCTACACATGGCCTCTGTCTATAAGGCCTGCACTGCTGGTGCGAGGATGTCTCGGCAGGAACGTAGGGATTGCTTCAATGTTATCCAGGCCTGCGCGACCGCTCCCAGAGAGCACGCGCTTAATACTGTTCTGCTTGAGGCCATTTCACGGAATGATGCGGAGCGCATAATCGATCTGTTTTATTTGCGGGGATGACCTGACTCCGGTGCTTTTGTCTTGCAAGGGACTTTGAACAACACCGAAGGCGTACTTTCCCAGAGCGCAGCCCCCGGGCCGAATGGGGTAGGTGGCGGTTTGCCAGAAGTTTTTGTGCCGAATCCTGCGACCCAAATTAACATTAACAAAGTTTCGGGCGTTAACCCGCCTTTCTGATATGGGAAAAGAACCTGATTTCTACTTGTCTGCTGCAGGAGAACACAGGGCACTCGCAACTCCTCGCGCGTGTTGGGTGAAGGGCCGCTTAAGAAACCCGGCGCGTGACGATCACATGTTGGTAGAGATTAAGCCCCCTATTATCGGGCAACCGTATGGACTCGGAGACAAGGATATTACAGATTTGATACTTTCAGCAAAACTGCAAGGGTATTCCCTTTTCCCAGTCAGCGGATGGCCTTGCCCGGTCTATGTCTCTCTGATATTGGATCAGACAATCACCGAGACATGCGTATTCACAGGGGGCCAAGTGCAAATGATCGCATGGGCGGTGATTTTCCGCACGCTCGACGAAACGAACGCCCACGTTAGAAAGTTCCAATCATGAATCCATCGCGCAAAAAGACCGAGGAAGTTCGTGTTCCTGAGATTAGATTCTTGGGGGAACAAGACGGCCCCCCCGAACGACTCCTCAAGGGCAGGCTTGCGGACTTTTTTCGACGGGACAGAAGTGTCAACATGGCATTCTTGGCACGGGTTGATTTTGGTGAAGGAAAGGAAGCCAGTGTGGTGTTGGGATTGCGAACGCAGTTTGGCCCCGATAAGGGCCTAGTCGAGAAAGTGGGCACGATCTTCGCGGACGTCTTTAACTCCAAGGAACACTTGGACATCATGTTCCTCACCGATGCTCAGGAGGCCCAATTACGCAAAGCGTGTGCGCCGTTCTTTAACGTGCCAACCAATACCAAGCCAAATCCCGGCAACGACAGTCAATAGTCCCGGACGCAGCCTCTCGCTGCGTGCGGAACGCCTCTGGCTGGCGCTGGCCAACTTGTTTCTGGCAACTTCCTGCCCCACGTCGATTCCGAGAAAAACCTGTAGCAGCAAAGCTTTCTCATGAATGACTCTCTGAACGTATTTCGCTTCGGATCGTTACTAATTGAAAGTCTTCCTGGGGAGAATGAGGAACAGTTTCAAGTGTACGTAACGGGTCTTCTAGCAGACATTTACGGGCAATTCCCGGAATGGTTGGAATTCAAAGTAGGCCGTCGTTTTGAACGCAAGGGTGTGTTCTACAGAGAGTTCTTGTGTTCCGCGGGCAGCGTTGACAGCCGGGTTCAATTGCGGGCTCAACAGTTTAATGGAATTCCTCGATCCATTATTCTGCGGGGGACGCGCTCTGGTGTCCCGTTCTGCACCGAGATTTGTTCTGGTATCGAGATGGAGTTCGATTGTGCGGAAGTTCGACCAGTCGGAGAATAATTTATCAGCAGAATGTGCCAACCAACAGCGGGCGAAATGCCTGTATAGAGTTGGTGCGATTGATGGAATCTTCGGTTGCGCGACGACACGTCGTGAGGTAGAACTGTCGTGGTTCTTTGATAATCCAGTTCTGAGATGGCCCGTCCGGGGTGGTCTGCATTATATATCCCGACAGTACGATGCACTACTGTCGTGCGGATGAACAGGGCAGCGCCATGCTGTTGACGGATGGCAATGGGAACCTCACCGATCGATTTGCGTACTCACCGTACGGCACGATGATTGGCCGCAGCGGCAGCACGGGCATACCGTACGCGTGGCTGGGCGGGCTCGGTGTTCGCGATGAGGGCAATGGCCTGTATTTCATGCTGCACCGCTTCTACCGCAGTGACCAGAAGCGGTTCCCCTCTGCGGACCCGTCGGGCATCGACAGTTTCCCGAACCTGTACGCCTATGGCAACGGCAACCCGGCGTTCTTTGCCGATCCGTGTGGGCTGAGCGCCGAGGCCGTACAAGGGGTCGGGGGCAATCCGGCTCTGGCCGGGAGGCTTTGCCACATCAGTCGGAGATTTGTCAGGCGCGGAAGCTCAAAGCGGTCTTGCATTGCCTCGTCCCACCACTCGTCCAAATGCAGTTTACACCGTAACGCCACAACCGGGCACGTGGATTCGGGCTAACCCGGTTACAGTGCCTCAATTTGGTCAACCAGGCGGTCTTCCTGAATATGAATTTCCATTTGGAACGGGTCCCGGCACCATATCTTCACCCACATCAATTCCATAAGGGGTATGTATGAGTAAAGAAACATGTCCATTCAAAGTTGGTGACACCGTTGTATATCGACCGACGATCAAGGGACGCGGAGCGGTCATTATGACTGAATTGGCCGCGCTCAAGCCCGGCAGCAAATACAAGGTCGTTCGAATTGACAGCGGCGTTTCCGTCGTCGTTGAAGGATTCGAGAATACCGCTGGAGGCGGTTTGTACTGGACCGAATTCTCTGCGGAATGAACGTGTACCCATTAGCCTGCCGCTCTGCTCGTTTCCCTGAGCAAGCCGAGTCCCGATTATTCAAGGGGAGCAGTATACATCTGTTCTGCCTGATGCGACACTTACTGGTTTTCACGTTGGTACTACTAGCCGCATTAATCGTTCAGGTGCCTTGTTCAGGCACTATTCCCACTGCGGATTCGGAGTCGTCTCCCGGAAGTCTGCTCAAAACTCACCGTGAGCTTGGCTTGTTTTCCGCCCAAGAGCAAGATATCGACCGCCTGATCAAACAGGCCGAAACGGTGCCCATGGTCTCTCCGTCAAATGCGTCAGCCTGTGTGCAGCTTGGATACGCGTTCCTGAGTAAAGCCATTGAACTGCGTGAAGGGACAAGTAGCGTCCTACCAAGTCAAATTACCAATTACTTCCGACAGGCAGATTTGCAGTTCCAGAGAGCGTCCGATTTGGACAAGTCCAGCGCTGCAGGGCTCTTGGGGCAAACCGCCGTCTGTCAAGAATTGGGTGAAGACGATAAGGCTCTGTTGCTCACGCGCGAGGCGGTGGCTCGTGAACCCGGAAAGTGGAACACTTGGTTCTGTCAGGGACTGGCCTTTGAGCGAATTTGGCGTACTCAAGAAGCGACAGAGTCTTACCGCAAATCAATCTCTTTAGGTCCAACTCTCCCCTTACCATACGTCAATCTCGCTCGTTTGAACATCAGTTTACATCGATACGAAGATGCCGTCGCGATTTCGAGCAATGCGACGGTGCGATTCCCCAGTGACTCAACAGTGCTAGGGATAATGAGCTTTTCCCTTACCATTGCGGGAACGGCCTCAAGCTGCGGTTGATCTTTGTCAAAGCATGTTAGCGGGTAATTCCAACAACCTATCGAGGCCCACTATCGTCTTGGTCAGGCTTTGAACGCGATAGGGACATTACGATGCAGCTATTCGAGAAGAGAAACGGGTGCTTGAACTTGATCCACGCGATCGGACGCGCATATAACGAAATCGGTTGCGTGCATCTTCAATACGCATGAACTTGGGACCGCGATTCGAGATTTTGAGACTGCAACGCTCGTCTGCCCGCGAAGCGCAGCCGCTTGGGCCAATTTAGCTAAGTGTCATTTGCAAGAGAATCAGTACGATTTGGCGCTGGCCGCAGCGGAAAGAGCCGAACAATGTAATCCTTACCATCGAGAACGCCTACATTCACGAAGTTCGCGCGATTCGTGGAAAAGGTAGGATAGAAGACGCCAAGAATGTTTGCCAGCGGTTGATCGATTTGTTCCCTTGGTCGCCCCATGGTTACGAGGAATTTGCTCAACTCTACCTTGATACTGGCCAGTACGAATCGAGCATTAGTTACTTCCACGACGCTTTAGCCCGAGACCCCACAGTTGCCGAAACTTGGTTTGATCTTGGGTTGGCATTGCACAGAGAGCGAAGATGGGGTGAAGCTTGCGACGCCTTCGGCAAAGCGGTTGCTCTCAAGCCAGGCGACCCCAACATGTGTGTCTCTTACGCTGATGAATTGCGCATGCTCGGCAAGTATTCTCAGGCTTTAGATATCTGTCGTTCCGCTGAGGCCGTTTTCTCCACGAATCCAGCATTGGAGTTGATGAGAGGGAAGCTTTACGCGTCCAAGAACCGGTGGTCAGAGGCTCTGCAGGCATATCAACATGCACTGCGCTACGACACGAATTCCGTGGAAGCGGTGTATGGCATTGGCCAGGCCTTACAAGGTGACGGCCATCTGCCGGAGGCCCCTCAAGCGTATGTTAAGGCAGTCTCGTTGGCACCGACCAACGTTCTATACCGATGTGTCCTCGTCGACTGCCTGACGAAGAACGGCGATGGGGCTGAAGCGCATCGCGAGATCGACCAAGGTCTTGCCTTGGCGCCCACGAACAGTGCCCTGATGATTATGCTCTCGAATTTGCTCAGCGCAGAAAACAACACTACGGGCGCAATAGCCGTTTTGGAGAAACTATTGACCACCGCGCCCAACGAATCCGCCGCTCGATTCAACTTGGCAGGCCTATATAGAAGCGATGGGCGATCTGACCTTGCCGTATCGAATTGGCTGATCGTGGCCGCCAATGACCCAACTTTTCCTTTGTCTCACAAGTCCTTGGGCCAGTTTTATGGGCGCGCAGGCCGGCTTGCCGAAGCTGTGGCGGAGTTCAAGAAGTACGTCGAATGCTCACCAGAAGACGCGCTGGGGTACAATGACCTTGGGTATACGCTTTATCTATTGAGGAATTTTGATCAAGCTATTGTCCAATATCAGACCGGTATTGCCCTTGATCCAAGCCAGGGGCTAATTCACTACAATCTTGCGCTCGCCTACTACGCGCAAGGCCGGTTTTCGGATGCACTGAATGCGTGTCTGAAGGCACAGGCAAATGGTTTCAAAGGTGATCCGAATTTTCTTGCGAGATTACGTACCCTCGCAACTAATTGATGCGACCGTTTATAACCGATGAACCGAGACCAGCGCGAGCGCTCTCCCGTCTCGCTTTTCACGGCGGAATTGACATCGTAGTCCTTGCCAAACTGACGTGGTAGCGTTTTTGCCGAATTGCCGGATTGCGGTCCCGTCACTCCGCCCTTGGGTTTTTGCCGCACTTCGTCGTTGCGAGGCGATTCTGCACTCTTCCCAGATCCCCGGCCGAACTGGTGCCGTACTGCTGCGACGCCCGACGCGGTGGCCTCGAATTACGTGTTTGCCCGTGTCTTGGTCTGGTGCGGCCAGCATTTGTCCTGTTTGTGGACGTGCCATTCCATCGTTACGGACTGAACAAGACCACACGTTGTTTACGGACATGGACGGTGGTGTACATGGTCGGCCTCGACTGCGGCCTATCGAACACGACCTGTGGTTCACGGATTGACTGAAACCACGGACAGTTCATGGACGTTCTTGACGTCAGCTTGACGCCTCTGTGGATCGCTTAAGATTGTGACTTGGTCGCAGAGCGACCCGACCGCGCCCACGGCATGTTCGTGGCCAAATCGCCAACCGGACACCTGCTAAGCCTTCGTCGGAATTTCTGCGGAGATTCGGCGAATTCCCAGCGGACATTCGCGCCAAAAGATGCCTTGTGGAATCAAGGGGTAAAGCGTCCGATCTGTAATCCAGCCGCATAGGATGGAAACCCCGGTGCTCCTTCTGAGCACACTGAATTGGACAGGCATTACACGGAAATGGAAAATCCAATGCCTGCCGGTATGGTGGCCGATGCGTGGACAGTGCGTAACCCATGCGTGGTCGTCTGCGTGAGATGTGCGTGAACCGTCCGTGAGCTTTGGTTGGTCTGTGCGTAATCGTTGCGTGGTTCATGTATGGTAAGTGTGAGTACAGATCGTGGAAAGAAATCGGACACAGATTGGAAAGATCGTGGACACAAGCTGGATCAAGTCAGGTCAGCAGATGGTACGAGCGTGGACAGAATTGGGTCAGCATAGTCATGTCGGAAGCACACTGAGCACCCGACCCGAATCGGAAAGCGGAACGGAGTCGCAGCACGTCGTCGTGTGCGTGGGGCGACGGCAGAGCAGCGGCGATGAGGGGCGGGCGTTGAGTGTGCCAATTGAGCGAGACCGTCGCTTCGGCTGGTCTGCATTCGGGTCTGCTCCGCCTTTGTCAGACACGAAGAAAGCAGGCCAGTTCAAGCGCGGGCCTGGCACTGTTGTCCCGTCCTGCGGTATCTAGGGTCAATCATTGGCCTTCGTCAGCCGTGCATTCTCGGCGGCAATGCCACACTTGGCCAGTCTACTTTGTTCGCCACTGCGAACACTTTGAGCGGTGCTTCGGGCTATGCTCTCGAAAATGAGACCCGTTGACATAGTTGGCGTAATGAGCCGGCCACCGTCGTTAGCTTGTGTAGGAACTACACGCGCGATCTATTTCTTTCGGGCACACTGCCCAGCGTGAACATCGGTATTCAGCCGGAAAGGACGAGATTGATACATGCGGTTCCTGCCACTATTCGGCGTCAGAGAGCAATCCCCTGGAGGGTGTTCGAAACCTGTCCAGCACAAAATGAAGAATTTTGCGCAAGCAAAGCTAAACGAAGAAATTCGCAGCCACACTTGGCAACCTGCGACCGTGGTGGACTCCGAAATGTCGATGTCACCCGTGTTAGTCTCGCGTGCGCGATTCAGAAAGAGCGATGGCCTGTGAACACGTGGAACAGTGAACCAACCAAGCGTGGCCGGCGGAACGGCAACCGTCTTCCATCCCTGTAGTCAAATGCCCATGCTTGCTACCAAGGCACAATACCGACTGGGTGACGCCAAGGAATACTTCTCGGAACACTTGTGCGTCGGCGACTACTACACCGAAGGCCAACAGGTCTTGGGTCAGTGGTACGGCCAGGGAGCCGAGCAGTTGGGGCTGTCAGGTGTCACACGTCAAGACGAGTTCGCCGCCCTCTGTGACAACCTTCATCCACAGACCGGGGAGAAGTTGACGGTGCGCCAGAAAACCACGCGACTGGAGATTGGCCCGGATGGTCGAGCCCCGCCAGAACGCCAATCGACGCGTGTTCTACGATTTCACGTTCTCGCCGGCCAAGTCAGTGTCCATTGCGGCGTTGGTGGGCCATGACCCGCGCATTGTCGAGGCGCACGAACAAGCCGTCACGGCGGCACTCGAACAGTTGCAAGCCTTCGCCGCCACGCGCGTCCGAAAGAATGGTCAATGCACGGACCGGAACCACGGGAAACATCGTGGCCGCCGTGTTTCGTCACGACACTTCGCGCGCCCTCGATCCGCACCTGCACACGCACTGCATCGTATTCAACGCCACGTTCGACCCGGTCGAGGCCCGCTGGAAGGCGCTCCAGAACCACGACATGTTGATGGCGCAGAAGTTCATCGAGAACGTCTATTACCACGAGTTGTCCCGGCGCTCTGCGCCGATTCGGCTACGGCATCGAAAATCAGCGGCGGGGGGATTTTGAGATCAAGGGGGTGTCGCCGGCGTTGATTGAGAAGTTCTCGAAACGGCACCAAGAGATTGACCAAAAGACCCGCGAGCTGCTGGAACGTGAACCAGAGAAGGCCACTGGCAACGTCGCTGCCATCCGCGACCATATCGCCCATAAGGAACGGGCACGCAAGATCAAGGGCATCACCCTGCGCGAATTACGGAGCAGTTGGGACCGGCAACTGACTGACGCGGAGAAAACATCGCTTGGCCGACTGGCTACGGAGCAACCGTCAACTGCGGCATCCAGTGAGGCGGTGGCGGAAAAGGCCGTCACGTGGGCTGAGGAGCACCTGTTTGAAAGGCGCTCGGTGGTGCTGGAACACGAGTTGTGGCGGCACGCGCTGGAGCATGTGCGCGGGCAGAACGTGGAGTTGGCTGAGATTCAGGCCGCCACGGCCCGGCGCAGCTACGCGCGCTACAAACAGCATCCCGGCCGGATCACGACCCGCGAAGTGATCCAACGCGAATGGGAGATTGTGTGCTTGGCACGGGACGGCATTCGTCGATGTGCGCCACTGTGCTCTGGACACTCGATTCAGAATGCCAGCTTGGATTCCGAGCAGCGCCAAGCCGTCGAACGCATCCTGCAGTCGCGCGATTTCGTCACTTTGTTTCGCGGCGGGGCCGGCACTGGCAAGAGCTACACGTTGCGGCAAGTGTACAGCGCTTTACGACAAGCCGGGTCTACGGTCATCGTGGTCGCTCCGCAGCGCCAACAGGTCATGGACTTGGAACGCGACGGCTTCCAAGGTGCGCAAACAGTGAGTGGGTTTCTCACTCGCGGCTCGCTGCCGCGCGGTGGGGTGCTGCTGGTTGACGAGGCCGGGCAAATCGGCGGTCGGCAGATGCACCAGCTGTTAAGCTTGGCGCAAGCCAACGAGGGTCGAGTGATTCTCTCCGGCGACACTCGCCAACACGGTGCGGTGGAAGCCTCCGATGCGCTGCGGGCCATTGAGAAGTATTCCGCGTTGCAGGCCATCGAACTGACCGCGATTCGACGTCAAGACCCGACTCGCGGGCACACACCGGCGGAACGGGAGCGGATTGGCCAATACAAGCAAGCTGTGCAAGAAGCCTCAGTAGGCAACCTCGACGCCTCATTCCGTCGTCTGGATCGTCAAGGAGCGGTGGTGGTTTGTGCGCCACAGGAACAAGCCGAACGTCTTGCCCAGCGGTATCTGGCCCTAGCCGAGCAACGCCAGTCCGTCGTGGTGGTGTCTCAAACCTGGTCAGAGATTCACCGCGTCAACGAGCAGGTTCGGGCCGCCCTGAAATCTCGCGGTCTCTTGAGCGGCGAAGACCAGACTGTGACCGCGCTGGAAACAGTCGATTTGACCGACGCGCAAAAGCGAGACCGGCGGTTCTACAAAGACAATACAGTCTTGGTGTTGAACCGGGATGCAGGCGGATTCCAGAAACGTCAAACCTGTCGGCTGTTGGCCATCAGCGACAGAGGCTGGATTCTGGAAGGCTCGGACAAGATTCGCACGGTCCCGTTTCGGTTTGCGGATCGGCTCACCGTCTGCCAGCCCACGGAACTCGCTCTCGCCGCCGGTGACCGCCTGCAATTGAAAGCGAACGCCCGCACGCGTTCCGGTCGGCGCCTTGCCAATGGTGAACTGGTCACGGTGAAAAACGTGAACACCGACGGGCGGATCGCCCTGACCGATGGACGAATTCTCGCAAAGAATTACCGGCAGTTCGTGCGTGGCTTCGCCATCACCTCGTATGCGTCCCAAGGCAAGACGGTCGATCACGTCCTGTTTTCCGATTCCGCCGTCAAAGTCGCGACGAACCAGCAGCAATGGTACGTGACCATTTCTCGTGGACGCAAAGGAATCACCATCTTCACCAGCGACAAGGTGCAACTCCGCGAGAACATCCTGCGGTCCGGGGACCGGCCCTTGGCATTGGATTTGTCGAAGCAGCGGTATTTTCAACGTCTCGGCATTCCTCGCCGGTTATGGACGCTGTGCCTGCGCATTCCGACGTATGCCGAAGGGTTTCGGCAGCGCCGGCTCGATAGCTTCACCAAGCTACGAACACGTGCAATCCAACAAACACAGGGAATGAGGGTACAATGATACGGCACGGACAAGACGAGAGCCGACGGACTTCCCCCTGTTGGGAAGGGGACACCAACGCCCAGGCTCTGCGAGTGGAGTTGGCTGACGGGAAATCCTGCCTGGTCCCTTACAGCCGTATCGCATTTGTGGAATGCGAGCACGGTGCGGATCACACCACGCTTTGTCTGCGCTCAGACACTCACGAAATCCGGATTGTCGGCAAGAACCTACGGCGGTTGGAATCTGCGCTGCAAAAGTTCCAGGTCGGCTGGGTGAAGGCAGTGCCGTCGCGTTACGAGCTTGATATGGCGGACAATTTCGTTTGGATCACCAACATCACCGTCAGCGAGCTGCACGGGTAAACATGACTGCGGCCACGACAGAGAGGGACTGAGAGGCCATGATCACGCTGACCTGCAAATCGTACCGGGCGCGGGTGGATGGCGAGAACGTCGTTTTGGAGATCGACGATGCGCAACCGATGAATTTCGTGCCGCAACTGATGAGCAAGACAGACGTGGCGAGCCGGCTGCACATCAGCATCCGCAAGGTCGCGCAGATCGCGCAGTCGGGTCGGTTACCGGTTGTGCGTGTGGATGGGGCCGTCCGCTTCCGAGAAGAAGACGTTCTGCGGTTGTTGGCCGAGCATCAGGAGCCAAGGCCGCGCCTGCTGGCGTTGCCGTCACGCACCCGGTCGGGAATGTAGTCATCGGTTCGCGTTTCCAGTCTTGTTGTCCCACAACCGATTTGCTTTGGCGGTAGTGCAAAAGCTCGACACCGATAGCCCGGTTTGTTACGGTGTTACCAGTGTGAAGCGCCGGCGGACGACAAAAAGAGATTCTGAACAGATGGCTTCCGTTGCTCGGCGCGTTTGTTGGTGGCAGTCGGCTGAGGCGACGCTTAAGGACACACCGCGCTTTCTTTGTCAGGTCATGCAGTTCGGAACATGGGACGACATTTGTCTCGTAATTGATCGATATGGGAACGCTGCATTCCGCGAAGCGTTGCGTTCCGCCCCACCCGGCCTCTTTAGCAACCCTTCGTGGCACTATTGGCATCACCGGTTGCGCCTCCTGCCCGTTCCGCCTCTGCCGCAGCGGGTCATTCCCGAATGAAATCGTACTGGAACAAATATCTTCACGTTATCCTGCGGACTCCGAACGCGTGGGTTGCGATAGCGCTTCTCAGTCGTGAAACAATCGACTGAACGTGTACGCGCTCGGCTAGGGCTGTGTGCTCGTCGCGTGACAAAACGTGACAAACAACCACCCCAAATCTGCACTTTTCCGCATTTTGCGTTTACGAAAAGATGCAGATTTACGCAGGAATTGACGCGGAGTACGGATTCAAATCCCGCCGTCCCGACCATCTTCCATAACCGAACCCTTCTTCATAACCTTTAGATGTTTGTCACGGCTTGATTTGGCCTTGTCTGCTGAAAACGAGAGGGCTATCCTGCAAGCATGTTACTCACAGGCCGCTCACGGCAGACTGGGCCGTGGTTTAAACCCGATTTCGCTGAGGCGGCAGGACAGGAAGGCACGGCGCGCGGATCGTTCCGTGAATGGCTACGGCCCGCTGACACCAAGCGATTTTGCCTTCTCACATGAGCCCTAGGCTTGGACCGAAGTGGGCGCAATTTGTAGCGCGCCCGGAACGCGTACTAGCTGTCATCCTTACTCTCGCGGCAGGTTATCTCCACCTCCTGATTCTGACGCATGCCGGTGCGCTCTGGCGGGATGAGGTGGGCACAGTGGGTCTGGCTACACTTCCAAATTTCACTGATACCTGGAAAATGCTGGCACACAATGCGGACCCGATCCTCTTTCCGTCCCTGGTTCGGGTGTGGGCAGCGTCGGGCTTGGGCCGCACGGATTTTGGCCTGCGAATGCTGGGCTTTTTCGCTGGATTTTCTGTGGTCGCAGCCATTTGGTGTGGCGGTCGACTGCTGCGTATCAACTGGCCGGTGCTTACGCTGGCTTTACTGGCGACAAATCTGGCAATCGTGTGCTGGGGCGACTCATTGCGGCCGTATGGTTTGGGCAGTGCGCTCCTGTTGCTCGTCGTGGGTTCTGTCTGGTCGTTCGTAAGTTGTCCCTCCCGCAAACGATATCTGATGGCTTCTATCGTGGGCGTGTTGAGCGCCCAAAGCCTGTATCAAAACTCCTTTTTTCTCCTGGCTACGTGTTGCAGCGGCGCGATCGTTTGCCTGCGGCGCAAACAGCGGCGGGAAGGGATGGCGACCCTCTGCATCGGGCTTCCCGCGGCACTGTCCGTTGTGCCTTACGCGCCGTTGATTGTTGAGGCCCGAAGCTGGCTGGCTACGCAATCGGCTGGGTTTCATCCCTTCCTCATGTGGATTCGTTTTTTCGATGCTCTCGATTCATCGGTCAGCGGGATCCACTGGGTCTGGCTGGCGCTGCTTCTGCTCGCAGTGGGAGTCGGTTGCGCGACGCTCGCGACAGGGGGGCGAACAGCCTCTGCTGATTTGCGCGATCGGCCCGTCTTCGCCAGCTTGAACCTGATCATCGGCACGGTCGCGCTTCTCGTTTACCACGGGATTGCGAAGTTTCAAATCTATCCGTGGCATTGGCTGCCGTTTATGGTGTTTGCCGCCGTGAACATGGAGGCGGCTCTCGCCGAGTGGGCGCAACGTATCCGGACTCCCTGGCTGGCTCTGGTTTGTTTGGTGTCGCTAGGGTCCTTTCCTGCCGCAGTACGCGGCGCGAAATGCGCCCACACAAACATGGACGTCGTCGCGGCTCAACTGCCGAGGCACACGGAAGCGGGCGACTTGATTGTCGTTTACCCCTGGTATTTTGGCATCACGTTCGCTCGCTACTACACGGGTTCCGTGGAATGGGTGACATTGCCTCAAGTGAATGACCTGCGGTTTTGCCGCTACGACCTCGTCCAGCAGGATCTGCTTGCCGATAAGCCGATCAAACCCGTGTTGGATCGCATCGAACGGGCGTTGGCTTCGGGTCACCATGTGTGGCTGGTTGGCGGTCTGCCAGGCTGGAAACCAGGGCAAACCGAAGTGCCCAGCCTTCCGCCGGCGCCAGCACCCAATCCCCAAAACGGATGGCTGGCAGCAGATTACTCCTATGTTCGCGGCCGGCAGGCGGCAGACTTTCTGTCGAAACACGCCCAACACACGTCGTCGCTTGAAATCCCCCTGGATCATTGCTTGATCGGGTTTGAATCGGTGCCGGTTTTCGAGGTCGCGGGCTGGACGAATACAAAGAATGATTTGAGCCCATGATGAAGCTCTCTGCGTCAAGACGCACAGTGGCGACCCGGGCGCGTGCGCCTTGCCGGTTCGCAGGAAAGAAGACCCGACGTGCGAGTTTCCCAAATCTGCAGGCATCTTGACTTGAAGTGCGGCGGGAACCGGGCGAAACTTCCGAGGGTGCCACAGGAGATGTCCGCACCCGGAGGTCAGAGAATGAAACGTCAAACACTTTGCATCGTTATCGGGATTGTCGTTGGGGCCATCGCGGTGTCGTGCGCGGACCGCACAGCGGCAACCAAGCCGAGGGATGCCGGAATGGCCGCGGCGACAACTGGGAACCCGGAGCCGGCGAGTCTCGAGTTTGATGGGACGATCGACAAGATTGATGCCGACAACGGGTCGATTACGGTAGGGCACTGGCCCCTGTCGAAGAAATTCACGGTGCCTCCGGAATGTGAGATTGACATTTCCAAGAATCCGAACGCCACGCTCGCGCAATTGAAGGTCAATGACCCGGTGATGGTCACCTATTCGGAAGTCGGCAAGGACTTCGTCGCCAACCGCATCGGGCGTCGCGGGAAGGCCTACGACCAGGAACAGCGGGAGAAGATGGAGCGTCTCAACGACATGTTGTACCCCAGCCCGAACCAATAGGGTCTGTCGGCGCGATCGAATGAACCACCCATACGGACGTCGGCTTTTGCTCTTTCCACTCTGAATTGACGCATAGTAAGCTCCCGCTATGCAGGAAAAGTCTGCGGCGGTGACAAAGCGTGAGGCCGTCGAGAGATTCGGGCGGCGAGACTGGCTGGCCGCGGCTGTTCTATTTGTCGCGAGCCTGGCGATCCGCGTGCCGTTTCGCAGTCATTTCTCCTACCACTGGGACAGCGCTCAATTTGCGTTGGCGATCGAGCATTATGATATTTCGGTAGGTTTGCCCCATGAGCCGGGATTTTTTTTGTTCGTCATGTTCGGGCGCATTGTGAATCTGTTCGTGGGAGACCCGTACACGAGCCTGGTGTGGATGAACCTGGTCGCCGGCGCCGGTCTCGTAGCGCTTGGGTATTTGCTGGGCGCGGCCTTGTTTGGCCGTGATTGCGGATGGGTGACCGGCGGCATTTTGGCCACGAGTCCGTTGTGCTGGTTTCAAAGCGAGGTTGTGTTTACCACGCTGCTGGATGCGGCGTTGGTCACGGCAACGATTCTGGTTTGCTGGCGGGCGATTCGGCGCGGCGGGGCCTGGCCGTGGGTATTTGCGGCGGGGGCCATCGTGGCCTTGCAGGCCGGGGTTCGACAGCCAACGACGCCGTCGCTGTGTCCGGTTTGGGTGTACACCTTTTGGAGATTTCCACGACCGCGCTGGCCCAAGTTCGCGGTTGGAGTATTGGTGGCCGGGCTATTGTGCGCGGCGTGGTTCGTTCCCATGGTGGAAATGTCCGGCGGCCTCGGCATGTACCTTCGATTGTGCCCGCAGCTGGAGCGGAAAGTCGCGCCACTCACGGGGCTGCGAGGTGGCCCGGAGAATCTGATTAACAGCGCGGCCATGATTGTGGGGAGCTGTTGGGTTGGACTCCTTGGCGCCGGTGTACTGGCGGCTGCGGAGTCCCTCTCGTGGTTGGCGGGCAAGGGCCGCCAGTGGGCCGCCATGGCGAATCGTAGCGAAGAATTGCGGTTCCTGGCCATGTGGATCGTGCCCATGGTCGTATTTGGACTCGCGGTCTATACCGTTATGCCCGGGTATATGTTGTGCTATTTTCCGGCGATCGCCATCCTGGCGGCGTGGGCGATCAGCAGACTTGTGGCACGGATCGACCTCGCGTTCCAGCGACAACGTCCCTATGGATTGATCACGGTTATCGCGGGGATCTCGCTCGTCAATACCGCCGTGTTTTTGCTGCCACCCGGGGAGACAACGTGGTTGCGGGGGAACCTGCCACTGACGGCAACTGAAGTTCGCAACCACGACCGCCAGCTGGGTCAGTGGTTTCAGGCTATCCACGGGCGTTTCCGTCCCGACGAGGTGGTGATTTGCCACCACAACCAATCTTACTTCTATGGATTCCTGCATTTTGAGTATCACTTGCCGGAGTACGAGAACTGGTTGCTGACAACGGATACGGCCCTACGGCCGCCATTCAATCACCAGCTCTGGCGCGCCAAGAACCACCACGTCGAATTCATGGATCGATTCGAGCCGCGTGAACACAAGACAATCATCCTCGTAGTTTCGCCGGGGGGCCGCGTGGATGAGTTCGCGGCCGTGTTGGACGTTCGCAATGCGAAGAAGTGGGAAATTCCGGATAGTGCGCCGCTCTACACACTGACTGTCGGCGCGGAATAGGGTACGGTCACAGGTCTTGCCGCCAAGCGCCGAACCGCGAGAGATCGGCCGTTGCGTGACAAGAGCGAGTGACAAGTTTTGCACCGTGACTAACAACGACCACACCGAAGCGTTCCGACCGCCTCCCCACTTTGGACGGGTTGCGGACCTTGCGGTTTGAGGGTCCGAGGTTGCCACTTACTGCCGAGCTTGCAGTCGCGCGAGCCCGTTCTGCGCCAGAGTGAAATCCGGCTTGATCTGTAGCGCCCGCTTCAAATGTTCTATCGCTTCTGGTGTCCTGCCCGCCTGCCCCAAGGCGAGCCCAAGATCGCAGTGCGCCTCGGCGAAATCGGGCTTGATCCGCAGGGCCTGCCGGAAGTGGGCGATGGCTTCCTCAATCTTACCCGCTTGCGCCAAACTGGCCCCCAGATTGTTGTGCGCCTCGGCGTAATCGGGGTTGATCCGCAGGGCCTGCTGGTAGTGTTCAATCGCCTCTTCACGCTTGCCGGCCTCATACAAGGCAACCCCGAGGTTGTAGTGCGCCTCGGCGTAATCGGGGTTGATCCGCAGGGCCTGCTGGAAGTGCTCAATAGCCTCTTCACGCTTGCCGGTCTGATACAAGGCAGCCCCGAGGTTGTGGTGCGCCTCGGCGTAATTGGGGTTGATCCGCAGAGCCTGCTGGTAGTGTTCAATAGCCTCTTCACGCTTGCCGGTCTGATACAAGGCATCGCCTAGATTGTTGTATGGCTCCGCGTGAAGGACAACGCATGCGAATAAGTTAAACGCCACCGAGAAGGCCAGCAGGAGGCTCCAGCCCCAGCGCGCCGCACGCCGCCAGAGCGGGCGGTCAGCCAGTGCGCGCTCCAAACCCAAGATGCCAACCGCAGCCAGCAGCAGTAGTGCCGGCAGGAATTCCACCTCGTAGCGAGCGACCGCGCTGATGAAGAACAAAAGGGGCAACACGCAGGTGCCGAACAACAATGCCACCGCCGCCCCAAACCAACGCAAGACCGAGCCTGCCTGTCCGGACCGGCCCCGCCACGCCAGCGGCACGGCCAGCGCCAACCATACCAGGGGAATGTTGGCCAGGACTCCGAAGGGACTCTCAACCCCCCCGTAGCCCGCTGGCACAGGTGGCAAAGCGATTTCACACACAAAGGGAAAACGACTGCTCCAGCGCGCCGGCTTCAAGAGATAGACCCGGAAATTGAACCACAAATAATGCGGGTTGAACAACTGACGGGTAACATGCTGCTCCCCGGCCAACTGGTAGTGCCATCCGAATTCTAACGGGTTGTCAAATCGCAGTTCGTTGTAGAGCATCAGCCCCAACCCAATGAGTGTGATCGGGACAGTCGCCGCCGCCAGCATCGGCCACACCTGCCGTCGCTCCTGCCGCGCTTGACCCACTGGCGCCAATAGGATAATCGCGCCGAACAACAAGTTTGGTCGCGCCCCCAATGCCAGCCCATACGCCACACTCGCCGCGGCCAGCCACTGCCACCTCCCCTCCCGCTCATGCAATGCACACCAGATTGCCCCGAGCGCAAGCATGGCCAGCATATACCCGCAACTGATCGCTACTTCGTAGACCCCGCATCGTTCCAACAGCAACGGCACGCCCGTTGCCAAAGCGAGTCCGAGCGCGCAGGCGGCCACCGCCCAGACACTCACCTCGGAAAAGTAACGCCGCCACAGTCCGCGGAGTATCCCCATGCTCGCCAAAAAGCCAACGGCGCAAAACATCGTCACGGCCTGACCATAGAACAGGTAGTGGCCGGTCAGCGCCGCGACTGGCCAGAATAACATCAACGCCGGCGTAACCCCGAAGTACAAGTACAGCCGGCCCTTGTAGTAGCTCAGGTCGCCGATCCCGTAGGGCGGGCCCCAGTAGACACGGTTCGCATCCGGATCGTAGGGGTCGGCGAGTTTCGCGAGTGCGGGCGGCACCTCTTTTTTCACACTCAGGTGGCCATCGCGAAACCCCTGCACCAGTAGATTATAGTACGTGTCCGCCGCATTCGGGCTCACCAGCTCCAACGCGCGCGACTGCGCCACGTACGCGTAGACCCCGATAACCAATGCGCACACCGCGGCCAGTGGGATCCATGCGTTTTTCATTGTGCCACACCGACCTGCCCCGTGTAGCGTTGTCGCAAAAACATCATCTGCCTGACGACATTTTACACACTTCTCCAGTCGAACACACGCGCTTTGTCGAGCGAGGAAGGCCGAAAATGGCGCTGAGCTCACGCCAAAAGAACGCACCAAACCAAACGTGTGGGTGACCGAAGTATATTAGTGCCGTCAGCAGGCTCCCCACTTTTGGACGGTTTGCGGACCTTGCAGTTCGAACTGCCGAGGTTTTGCGTCTTGCACTTGACACTTCCAGCCGTCACGATATAGTGCAATTAGGAATCGGACAAAAATTGTCGTGTTTAACGAGACCTCCGATTTCATCGAGGAAGTCAGATCATGGCCGATACATTTGAAATTCAGAACCTACAAGTCAGCATCGAAGACAGGCCGATTCTCAAGGGCGTAAACCTCGTCGTTCGCAAGGGTGAGGTGCACGCGTTGATGGGACCGAACGGCTCGGGCAAGAGCACCCTGGCCAACGCGATCCTCGGCCACCCGAAGTACACCGTCACGGGCGGCAAAATCCTGATGAAGGGCGAGGACATCCTCGAAATGGAGACCGACGAGCGCGCCCGCAAAGGCCTGTTCCTCGCCTTCCAGTATCCCTGTGAAGTCCCCGGCGTCCGCCAGTCCAATTTCCTCCGGCTCGCCTGCAACGCCCGCCACGGTCGCGACATGGATGTGACGGACTTTTACAGCAAGCTCGAGGAGAAAATGAAGGTCCTCGACATCGACGAGAAATTCATGAAGCGCTACCTCAACGAGGGGTTCTCGGGCGGCGAGAAAAAGCGCAACGAAATCTTGCAGATGATGATGCTCGAACCGGAATTCGCCATCATGGACGAAACCGATTCCGGCCTGGACATCGACGCGCTGAAGGTCGTCTCCCGCGGCGTGAACGAACTGCGCGGCCCGGGTCTCGGCATTCTGATCATCACGCATTACGAGCGCATCCTGCGCTACATCAACCCGGATTTCGTCCACATTATGGTCGACGGAAAAATCGTGAAGTCGGGCGGCTCCGACCTCGCCGGGCATCTGGAAGAGCACGGCTACGATTGGATCATCAAGGACGGGGAACCGGCTCCCGTTCCCGCAAAAGGGTAAGACGATGAGCACAGCTTCACCCGATCAAGTCCTGCCGGGCGCCTACAAAGAGGGGTTCCACGACGACCTCAAGACCGTCCACAGCGTGCCGAAGGGGCCGACGCACTCCGTCATCGACTACATGTGCGATGTGAAGGGCGAGCCGGACTGGATGCGCCAATTCCGCCACCGCAGCCTCGACATCTTCCTCAAGAAAGGCCTGCCCGACTGGATGCCGGGCCTGCGCGACATCGATTACGACGCGATCACCTACTACATGAGCCCGGTCGATAAATCGGCCAACAAGTGGGAGGACGTGCCGGAAGAAATCCGTCGCACCTACGACAAGCTCGGCATCGCCAAGGAAGAGCAGAAGCTGCTCGGCGGTCTCGGCGCGCAGATCGACAGCGAGATGGCCTACCACAACATTCAGGAAGCGCTCTCCAAGACGGGGCGTTGTCTTCCTCAGTTGCGACGAAGGCATGAAGCAGTACCCCGACATCTTCAAGGAACACTTCGCGAAATCGATTCCGCCCGAGGACAACAAGTTCGCCGCGCTCAACTCCGCGTTCTGGAGCGGCGGCTCATTCGTCTACATTCCCAAGGGCGTCAAGTGCGACGTCCCGCTCTCGGTATACTTCCGCATCAACGCCGAGCAGTTCGGCCAGTTCGAGCGCACGCTCATCATCTGCGATGACGACAGCTTCTGCCATTACGTCGAAGGCTGTAGCGCGCCGGTCTACACCACCCACTCGGTGCACGCCGCCGTCGTCGAGATTTTCGTCAAGGACCACGCCCGCTGCCGCTACACCACCATTCAAAACTGGTCCACGGATGTCTACAACCTCGTGACCAAGCGCGCGTTCCTCTACAAGAACGCCATCATGGAATGGGTTGATGGCAATCTCGGCTCGAAGCGCACGATAAAATATCCGTCGTGCTACATGGTCGGCGAGGGCGCCCACGGCGAAATCCTGAGCCTGGCCAGCGCCGACAAGGGCATGTGGCAGGATGCGGGCGCCAAGCTCGTGTTTTACGCGCCCAACTGCACCGGCCGCATCAATTCCAAGTCCATCAGCGGCCATGGCGGCCGCGCGTCGTATCGCGGACTTGTCCAGGTCAATGAGGACGCCAAGAACTGCCGCGTGCAGGTCAATTGCGACGCGCTGATCCTCGATCCGTCCAGCCGCTCGGACACCTATCCCGTGATGGAAATCGACGGCGACCTGGCGACCGTTGAACACGAAGCCAGCGTCTCGAACGTGTCCGAAGAGCAGTTGTTTTATCTCATGAGCCGCGGCATCAAGAAAGAGGACGCCGTGTCGATGATCGTCAACGGTTTCATCGAGCCGATCGTCAAGGAATTGCCCATGGAATTTGCCGTCGAGATCAATCGGCTCATCAATTTGCAGATGGAAGGATCCGTCGGTTAGCGGGGCAACGGCTGACCGAGAACTCGTGGGGACGGAGTAGGCCCCGGTCCCGCACCTTTTCACAATGACAACAGGATTCACACAACAGACAGTCGAAGCCGTCACCTCGGGTGAGCCGGACTGGCTCAAGTCCCAACGGCTCACGGCATGGCGCACGTTCGAAAAACTGCCGCTCCCGACCAAACGCGACCTCGAGTGGCAACGCTTCGACATCCGCGCGCTGAACCTGGATAAGGTTTCCGTCCCTTCCGACAAACCGGCGATTGCCGAGCGGCTGACCACCCTGCCAGCGGAATTGAACAAGAAGGGCGTGATCTTTTGCGACATGACGACAGCCGTTGCGAAACACGGCGATGTCTTGCGGGAATACCTCGGCAAGAGCATCGCCCCCGACGAACCGGCGAAATTCTCCGCGTTGCATGCCGCGTTCTGGCGGAACGGCGCGTTCCTGTACGTCCCGTCGAATGTCCGCATCGAGCAGCCGCTCGAAGTCGTGTACGAGTTTGCGGGGCAGAACACCGCCGGTTTTCCGCACACGCTGGTGGTCGTCGAACCCGGTGCCGAAGCCACACTCGTCCAGAAATTCACGGGCGGCCCGCGCGTCGGCACCAATGGCGCGCCCAGCATCCACGCCAGCGGCACGGAAGTGTTCGTCAAGGAGGGCGGTCACCTTCATTACATCAGCCAACAGAATTTCTCGCCCAACGTGTACGACTTCACGCGCAAGCGCGCGCACGTCGCCCGCGACGCGGAAATCGACTGGGTGCTCGGCATGTTCGGCGCGTCCTTCCAGCGCTACGATGTCGAGTGCATCATGGAAGGCGAAGGCGGCAACAGTTTCATGTACGCCGTCGGCGTGCTCGATCACAACCAACAGTTCGGACAGTTCACGAAGCAGCATCACAAGACGGGCAACACGACCAGCGATTTGATGTTCAAGAACGTGCTCCGCGATTCCGCGGTCAGCAATTACGCCGGCCTGATCAAGGTCGAGAAAAACGCCAACGGCACGAACGCCTACCAGGCCAATCGCAATCTCGTGCTCAGCAAGGAAGTCCGCTGCGACACACGGCCGATTTTGGAAATCGAGTCGAACCAACTCCGCTGCACGCACGGCGCGACGGTCGGCCAACTGGAAGAGCAACAACTGTTTTACCTGCGCAGCCGCGGCCTGACGCCCGAGCTGGCGCGCGATGTGTTGATTGAGGCGTTTCTGGACCCGGTGCTGGCGCGCATCCAGGTCGACAGCGTGCAGAAAGAATTTGCCAAACTGGTTCACGACAAGGTAGTACGCAAAGGATGATCGAAGTCCTCGATGGCGTCGAGTTGGAGGAAATCCGCGACGACTTTCCGCTGCTCCGACAGAAAGTCCACGGCAAACCACTGGTGTATTTCGACAATGCCGCCACGTCGCAAAAGCCGCGCGTGGTCATCGACGCGCTGAACGATTACTACCAGCGCTACAACGCCAACGTCCATCGCGGCATCCACGCCCTCGCCGAGCGCGCCACCCGGGAGTACGAGCGCGCCCGGGAGCGTATCGCGAAGTTTATCAACGCGCCCTCGCCCGAGTCCGTGATCTATACACATGGCACCACCGAGTCCATCAACCTCGTGGCGCATTCGTGGGCGCTGACAAATCTAAAAGAGGGCGACGAGATTCTGACCACGTTCATGGAACACCACAGCAACACGGTGCCGTGGTATCAGGTCTGCGAGCGCACGGGCGCGGTCATCAAACGCATCGAATTGACTCCGGAAGGCACTTTGGACCTTGGGCACTTGGACACTCTTCTATCTGACCGCACCAAGCTCGTCGACGGTCACGCAGCAGTCCAATGTCCTCGGCACGATCAATCCCGTCCGTCAAATCGCCGACGCGGCGCACAAACGGGGCGCGGTCGTTCTCGTGGACGGCGCGCAGAGCGTTCCGCACATGGCCGTAGATGTCCAGGCGCTCGATTGCGATTTCTTTGTGTTCAGCGGTCACAAGATGTGCGGCCCGACCGCCAGCGGCGTGCTCTATGGCAAGCGCGCGCTTCTGGAGGCCATGCCACCGTTCATGGGCGGCGGCGAGATGATCCGCGAGGTTTGGTTCGACCACGCCACGTACAACGACCTGCCGTACAAATTCGAGGCCGGCACGCCGAACATTGCCGAGTCCATCGGCCTCGGCGTGGCGGTCGATTACCTGTCACACGTCGGGATGGACAAAATTCGTCAGCACGAAAAGCAAATCACGCAGTACGCGCTCGACCGCTTGAAGGAATTTCCCGAAGTGACCGTCTACGGCCCGAAGGAAGTCGAAAAGCGCGGCGGGCTGGTCGCCTTCACGCTGGGTGACGTGCATGCCCACGACATCGCGACGTTTGCCGATCAGGATGGCGTGGCCATTCGCGCGGGCCATCACTGCGCGATGCCCTTGCACAAGAAACTCGGCCTCGCCGCCACCGCCCGCGCCAGTTTCTATCTGTACAACACCCGCGACGAAGTCGACGTCTTCATCGAGATGCTCCACAAAGCCAAGAAGTTCTTTGGTGCCTGCCCCACCGGCCGTGCGATGGGGTATTGACCCGCCGCTTCGCGCGCACTACTCTTGGCCGAACCATGCAACCGCTATCGGTCGCGCAGCTTATCCCGGTCCTACAGACCGCCATCGGCCCGACGATCCTGATCTCGGGCGTCGGCCTGTTGTTGTTGACCATGACCAATCGTCTGGCGCGAACCATTGACCGCGCCCGAGCCACGGCGCGTGAACTTGCCAGCGCCAGCGAGGAAGACCGCAGCAAGGGTCGTAAACAACTGCGCGTTCTCTGGCGGCGGGCGCGGCTGATTCGTCTGTCCATTGCCCTGGCCTCCACCAGCGCGCTGTTTGCCGCCATCCTGATCATCGTGTTGTTTCTCACGGCTCTCTTTCAACTCAAAAACGTGTGGTTGATCTGCGCATTATTCATCGTCTGCCTGGGCTGTCTTATCGGGTCTCTGCTTGTGTTCATCCACGATATCAATCAGGCACTGGCGGCACTCAAACTGGAGCTTCCCGCCGAAGACCTCGAAGGGCTGTGAATTCAGCCACCCAAGAATTCGCGAGATTTTTTGAAACGAAATGGGCACCTCGTGCGTCTAATAAGATAGAGGTGGCCAACATGAAAAACCGTGCCAAGAAGCACCTATTGAAGCTGCAAGATGTCATTGATGTCGTGTCCCGGTTTGCGCGTAACGACCATGAAACGGGTCTGGTCGTCGCCGACCTGATTAATCGCGGGTTTGTGCGCGTTCGCACCCAGAATCCCGGGCGCCGCATTATTGTGCGCTAGCCAGTCGAAGGTCGCACCGAGATGTGCGAACAACCGCGTGACTTACCCGTCGCGGTCCGTCAGTTTTTTTCCTTTCCGCAGCAGTGTCTTGTGGTAACTTTGGTGGGCAATGCTGGAAGAACTCTATGAGGAAATCATCCTGGATCACTACCGCCGCCCTCGCAACAAGGGCAAAGTCGATCCATCGGACATTGTTGCCCACGATTCCAATCCGTTGTGCGGCGACGAAGTCGATATTTCCGCCCGGTTCGACGGCGGCAAGATTGCCGAGCTGAAATTCGACGGTAAAGGCTGCGCGATCTGCACGGCCTCGGCGTCCATCATGACCCAAAAACTGATCGGCAAGACCCTGCCCGAAGCCCGGCAGTTGATTGGTGGCTTTCTCAACATGATGCGCGGCGAGGCGCCATTCGGAGGGAAGGAAATGGGCGACCTGAAGGCTCTCGAAGGAGTGCTAAAGTTTCCCGTTCGCGTAAAATGCGCGACCCTGGCTTGGAACACCACGCTCCAGGGTCTTCAGCAACACCGCGACAAGAAATCCTGATCCGCATCACCATCTTCGACGCTCATGGATTATCTCTTCCAGAAACACTTTACCATCGAGGAAGCGCGCGCATTGCTTCCCGAACTCCGCCGTGCGTTCCGCGACGCGCACCGCCGGCGCGATGTCGTTCACAAGACGGACAAAGAGCTGGGCGAGACATTGGAGCAGACGGGCTCCGATGTGGGCGGTGAAAAAGTCTCCGGCCTGCTCATGGACATGCTCCAGCTCAATGTCCAGCTTCGTCACATCCAGGAAATGGGCGTGCAGATCAAGGACTTCGACCGGGGTCTGGTCGATTTTCCCCACCTGCGCGATGGCCACGAGGTGTTCCTTTGCTGGGAGCTGGAAGAAGACGACATCGAGTTCTGGCATGATATCGACGGCGGGTACGCCGGTCGCGAACGCCTTTAGTCGTCTCTTGGCGAGCGCCGGATATCCGGCCTACAGACCCTTGTCCGCTTCCTTCGTTGAAAATGACTCCGGTTTCCAGTCACCGTTCACATCGCGGTGAAACACGTCCCGTTGCAGGACAGTCGTACCATCGGCATGGTGAACTTCATGCTCCACGATCTTGGTTTGGGGAACGAGGGGTTCCGCCACCTCGTTGCCAGTCTTCGGCGAGTAGACCGGACGCCCATCCACGATCGTCTCGCGACTGACCGAGCCATCGGAGGCCTTCGTTTCGGTTGTGGTGGCACGCGAGGTCACCTCCCAGCCAGAGGGTCCCGGCGTGCGAACCACGCTATCGCTCTGCTTGGTGCCGCCCTGGGTGGTAATCGAAGTCGTCTCTTGCGCGGTGACGGCGAGTTGTCCGTTCAGGTGATTCACGGTCTTGGTCTCGGCGCTAATAACCTGTTCATTCGGCCCGTGATTGACGGCGACCGAATCGACCTGCTTCAGCAGGCTCACGTTCCCGTTGACATCCGCGGTCTTTTCGACGCTGGTCGTGTTGGCCGCGCCACCGGCTCCCTTGACCGTGTTGGCGTCCACGACATGGTCGAGCACCAGTTGCCCGCTGCTGTCGCGCTTGTACACTTTCGTCTGATCCGTTTCACCCGAAGCGGACTTGCTGACGGTTACGTCGGAGTGCTGGGACACCCGGCTCTGGCCCTGGCGGTCCTTTTCCACAAGATCCGTGGAACTGACCGACTGGCCCGGCGAGATGTCCTTCGTGACCGTCGTGCTTCGCTGCCACTCGAAATAGCTCCCATCGCCAAGCCGGGCCCGCGTAACGGATTCGGTCCGCTGGGTGTTCGCGTCGACTTTCGTCTCCTTGCTTTCCTTGATCAGCGGGACAACATCGCGATCACCCGTATTGACGGTGACGGCGGAACTGCTCGCCGAGTTGCCGGCGGACTGGTCGGACGTTTCGGTGCCGCGGAGAACGACCTGGCCGAAGCTGGAGGCGAAGGCCGCCAGTGTGGTGATGCCGACCGCGAGAGTGATGGTACGCATGTTCATGATGATTTCCTCTCTGCTTGCAATTTATCCTGGTTAGATGACACTTCGCAAGTGCCAAAGCTGAACGAATACACCGACAACCCGCGGCTTTGGACGATGAGTCGAATATCGTGTGTGCCGTAGGGCTGTTTGCCGATGAGATTGTACATCCGCGCACTTTTCGCTTCCACATAGCTGCGCCCCTGATCGTCATACTTGATGTCCTCACCGGCGATTTCCCGGGGGAGCCAGTCCCCATCCTGCTTCACGAACACCCGCATCCAATAGACATCTTCGGGTTTCATCACCACATTGACTTCGGTGGCCCGATAGCGCAGCGCAATCAGATCCTGTGGGTCGTCTGTGTCGCGCGTATGGCGCAGGTATTCGGACCGACTGTCCCACTCGCCTGCGGCATAAATCAGCCCTTCTTCCATCTGCCCCGGCAGGGCAAACACCGCCGCGCCATTCGAATTGCCGCTCCCCGTGTTACCCAACCGTCCCCGAGTCTCGCCGAGATACAACTCGGTCGTGACCGGGTAGCACACGGCGCCCGACCGGTCCGCGGCGCGCACGGGCGGCATCGGCGCGGGAAACGCTTTGGATGGATCGATTTCGTGGAGCAGCCTCTGGATCGCGCGCTCCGTTTCCTCGTAGGCGCCTTCTCCCGTGTGGTCGAAGCGAACGGTGCCCGTCTTGTCGATGAGAAAGACGCGCGGACTGAAGCGGTTGCCGTATGCGTCCGCGATATGGAAATTGCTGTCCACGACCACTGGAAATGTGACGCCCAGCCGCTGCACTCCCGCGTTGACGTTTTGCGGGTCCATCGAGAACCCGTACTGGGGCGTGTGCACTCCGACCACGACGAGCCCGTCGTTGGCATACCGTTTTCGCCACTCGTCGAGGTAGGGAAACGTGCGAATGCAATTCACGCAACTATACTCAAAGAAATCCAGAAGCACGACCTTCCCCCGCACATCCGCCAGCCTCACCGGCGTGGAATTCAGCCACGTCAGTCCGCCGTCCAACTCCGGGCGCGCCTCCCCTCCAAGCGGGACGCACCGAGCCGTCCGCAGCCAGCCAAACTTGCCGCCAACAGGACGACGCAGCTTTGCCTTTGGAAAATCCGCATGTGTTTGGTACCCGACAACCAGCGATGTAACCTTCGCTACGGCTGATAGAAAAGCAAGTTAAACGCCAAAAAGACCTAGCGCTGACAGCGCGGACAGAAGTACGTGCCGCGCTGTGCCTGCACCAGCCGACGGATCATCGTGCCGCATCGGCGACAGGGTTTGCCCTTCCGTCCGTAGACGGCGAATTGCTGCACCTCAAAAATGCGAGGCCCATACGCGATCGCGCGACGCAGAGATGCGACAATGGCCCGGCTCAACGTCCGCAATTCCGCGGATTTCAGGCTGTCCGACGGGCGACGTGGATTGATTCGTGCCCGCCACAGCGATTCGCTGGCGTAGATGTTGCCGACGCCCGCGACCAGTTGCTGGTCAAGCAACGCGACTTTGATGGGACGCGATGTGGTTTGCAGCCCCGAAAGATCGCATCCGTCCACCAACGGATCGGGCCCGAGTTTTTCAAGGGCGCGATCGAGTTGTCCCGGCGTCATGATCCGCATTGTTCCCAACCGCCGGGCATCCTCGAAATAAGCCGTCCCGCGTGTCGTGTGAATCGCGGCGCGGTATCGTTTGGGCCGCTCAAACTCGAACCAGCCGGTCATTCGCAAATGGACAAGCAAGTGCAATCCGCCGGACAAATCGAACACAATGTTCTTGCCCTGACGGCGGACGCGGTCGATTCTCCGCCCCACCAGATGGCGATCCAGTTTGATCTTCGGATCGCGACTCTCCACGGCGCGAATCCGCGCCCGCTCCAGTCGCGGCGCGAGTTGATTCACCAGAATCTGGACTTCGGGAAGCTCGGGCATAAGTTTTCGTGGCCGACGCTTTCAGAGAATGCCCGGGGAGGGATTCGAACCCTCACGGTGGTATAACCCACCTTCGGATTTTAAGTCCGATGCGTCTGCCGTTCCGCCACCCGGGCTAAATATCGTATTTGCAAAGTATTATATGGAAAATGGACTGCCCGAAAAATAGTGGTTGCAACCTGTAGTTGTAACCGCTATATTCTGCCTGCGTATGAGAGAGGTCGTTGGCATATGAAGCAAACACTCAAGAATGTTGCCGAAAACCTGTGGAAAAGTCAACAGAGCGGACGCTACTACGCCATCCTTAAGGTGAACGGGCGTCAGGTTAAGAAATCGCTCAAGACGGACGACTACCAACTCGCCAAGCGAAAGCTGCGAGAATTGGAAAACGACTATCAGGAGCGCACTGGGATTGTCGGCAGCGAACCGCCGCCAAAGTCCTTCAAGGAACTGGTCGCGAAGTTCACCCGCATCGTCCTGCCGACGCGCCCACTGAAACCGCTGGCCCAGCTAGATTATACGACCCGCCAGACAGCCCTTCTGAGATATACCGGCTTCGCGAAGATGCCCTTGAACAGAATTACGATGATCGACTGCCAGAAATGGTTTGCCAAGCGCCGGCTCATGATTAGCGCGCAGCGCATGAACAACGAAGTCGGATTGCTGCGCGACATCCTGGAGTTCGCCCGTGACAATGGCTGGATGATGCACGATCCAACGGCCAAGCTTGAGCGGTTGAAGCTCCCCCGACCCTACCCCGACCCGCCAACTACAGACGAGTTCCGACGCCTCGTTGTCACCCTTCGCAATCACCGCGACCGCGATGCTGGCGATCTCGTCGAACTCATGGCCTACTCGGGCCTGCGTTTGTCAGAAGCTTGCGGGCTGAAGTGGCAAGACGTGGACTTTGACAAAGGCATATTCTACATCGCCGGTAAGGGCCGCGATGAAACCGAACGGGACGTTGTGCCGCTATTCCCCGCCATGCGCGAACTGCTCTTGAGAATCCGTCAAGCTCGGCAAGCGCGAAAGATCGAAGGCATCAAACCTGATGACCGCATCATGCGCGTCAACGGTTGCAGGGATGCACTCAAAGCCGCATGCCGCGAGGCCAAGCTGCGCAGGAGTTTTACGCATCACGATATGCGCCGATACTTCACTACCCGCTGCATGGAACAAGGCGTTCCGATTCGCACGTTGGCCGGCTGGTTGCGTCACAAAGATGGCGGCGCTCTCCTTCTGCGAACCTACGCCGCG
This sequence comes from uncultured Verrucomicrobiae bacterium, assembly GCA_963842185.1. Taxonomy (GTDB): domain Bacteria; phylum Verrucomicrobiota; class Verrucomicrobiia; order Palsa-1439; family Palsa-1439; genus Palsa-1439. Next base: position 1,831 of record CAWJFL010000025.1, on the reverse strand, counting down.
CACCAGGATAAACATTCGTTGGAAATGGCGAACAAACTCAATCTTGCTGTGCAGCTTGACGCGGACAACGTGGTGCCGATCCGGGCGACGAAACCGAACGCCTGACGGCCAGCGATGGCCGGGTCATTCTGAGTTCGCCGTCATTCGCATGGCTGGCCGCATGGCGAACAGCGCGGCTTGTGTGGCACACCGCTATTCAACAGTCGTTTCTTTCAGAAACCGTTCGATCTCGGGGAGCGGAAACAGCGGTCGCCGCAATGCGCGACAAGGTCGCAGTAATCCGCGAGCAACCAGGCGGTCAACCGTAATCGGTGTCACGCCCAAGGCTCTCGCTGTCTCCTGTCGTGTCAGCGCGAGTCGAAATTCCGTATTCTTCGTCTGCATGGCGAGTTCTTGTTTTGCGTTACAATCATTCATGTCTCAAAAACCTTTCGGAAGTGATTACTCCAGCGTGAAGCCATAGAAGCAGGGCCGACCGGCGGAGCGAGCGCAGTCACGGTGGAGGCGTCAGGGCGACAGGGACGCACAACCTTGACGGCGCACAGCGAGCCGTACAATCGAAACGGCACGTCACGCAATGACCGATAAGTCGCAATCATTCGACCACCGGTACCACAAGACAGTCCCCTGATTGTGTACCAAGTACACAAGGTGTACGGAGCACTGCGCGGCGACCAGCCCCGTATACGGCGAGTGCAATGATTGGAGTCCGTGAGCGGATACTGCGTGGACAGAATATGACCGTGACTACGGATTGCGTGTGAACAGGGTGACCGGCAACTGAACGTCAACTTTTGGCTGTCGGTGGCAAGCACCGCGCAGCCACGGACAGCGTCGCGTGATCGATGCGCCCTAGCAGCGAGGCGGACGCGGCGAGCGGGACGCGATCTGAGCGACCGTCGCGCCGGGTCCGCCAGCATTTTGCCGGCGAATGACCGGCAAGGATTCCACGTGGATGCGTTCACCGTGTCGTCACCCGTTGCCCCGCCTGAGACTCGTTGCCCCGTTCAGAGTGGCCCGCCGTGATCGTCGGCTGGGTGTTTGCCGCGGGGCGTTTGGATCGGCGGGGCGTGCGCGATCTCGCGGCTCCGTCTCCGCCTGCGACCCAGTAGTTCAAACACTCGCGCAACCGTGCGGGACTCACCATCACGCCGGCAATTTTCAGCTCGTCGGCCAGTTCCCTCGCCTTCCATCCTCTGCCCCGAAGGTCGAGCAACCGTTCGCGCAATGGTTCCAACACGTGGGCGACAGTTTTGCGTTTCCTTGGCGGATCACGCATCGTCAATTGCTCCAGTTTCTTTTCCAGCGCCGCGTAGTCCAACGTCGCGGCCAGCTTCGCGTAATCAGTCGCTGTCCTCATAGTCACTTCCTTCGTTTGGTTTGTGGCTGACATTCCAATGGCAAGACACTCGCCGACTGGTGCGGCCATGCGGCGTCATGTCGTTATCCGCCCGGTATCCGAGCGATATCCGCTCGTCAATCCGCGATGCGGTCATGCGCCGTCCACCCAGCGACCAGACCGGTATCCGCCGAGCAATTTCGTCACCGCACCCAGGCGGGGTAAGTGTCCTGCTCATTTTTCCCTTTTCTATGCCACACTTGGCCTGCTCAGTTTGATCGCGCTTGCGAACAATCTATCCACTGTTTCTGGTTACATTGAGTCGCATGAAACGAGCTGACATCGGTGGCGTTATAGCCCTTGGGTCTCGCGATCTTGTGTACGACATACACAACACAAGCCGGTCTTTCGTGCCAGAATCCAGCGATGACAAATGATCCTTTCATCACCGCCTATATCACCACACGGACCCTCGGAATGTTGTTCCTATTT
>CAWJFL010000024.1:0-20507 GCA_963842185.1 uncultured Verrucomicrobiae bacterium | reverse complement strand
GGCTAAATATCGTATTTGCAAAGTATTATATGGAAAATGGACTGCCCGAAAAATAGTGGTTGCAACCTGTAGTTGTAACCGCTATATTCTGCCTGCGTATGAGAGAGGTCGTTGGCATATGAAGCAAACACTCAAGAATGTTGCCGAAAACCTGTGGAAAAGTCAACAGAGCGGACGCTACTACGCCATCCTTAAGGTGAACGGGCGTCAGGTTAAAAAATCGCTCAACACGGACGACTACCAACTCGCCAAGCGAAAGCTGCGAGAATTGGAAAACGACTATCAGGAGCGCACTGGGATTGTCGGCAGCGAACCGCCGCCAAAGTCCTTCAAGGAACTGGTCGCGAAGTTCACCCGCATCGTCCTGCCGACGCGCCCACTGAAACCGCTGGCCCAGCTAGATTATACGACCCGCCAGACAGCCCTTCTGAAATATACCGGCTTCGCGAAGATGCCCTTGAACAGAATTACGATGATCGACTGCCAGAAATGGTTTGCCAAGCGCCGGCTCATGATTAGCGCGCAGCGCATGAACAACGAAGTCGGATTGCTGCGCGACATCCTGGAGTTCGCCCGTGACAATGGCTGGATGATGCACGATCCAACGGCCAAGCTTGAGCGGTTGAAGCTCCCCCGACCCTACCCCGACCCGCCAACTACAGACGAGTTCCGACGCCTCGTTGTCACCCTTCGCAATCACCGCGACCGCGATGCTGGCGATCTCGTCGAACTCATGGCCTACTCGGGCCTGCGTTTGTCAGAAGCTTGCGGGCTGAAGTGGCAAGACGTGGACTTTGACAAAGGCATATTCTACATCGCCGGTAAGGGCCGCGATGAAACCGAACGGGACGTTGTGCCGCTATTCCCCGCCATGCGCGAACTGCTCCTGAGAATCCGTCAAGCTCGGCAAGCGCGAAAGATCGAAGGCATCAAACCTGATGACCGCATCATGCGCGTCAACGGTTGCAGGGATGCACTCAAAGCCGCATGCCGCGAGGCCAAGCTGCGCAGGAGTTTCACGCATCACGATATGCGCCGATACTTCACTACCCGCTGCATGGAACAAGGCGTTCCGATTCGCACGTTGGCCGGCTGGTTGCGTCACAAAGATGGCGGCGCTCTCCTTCTGCGAACCTACGCCGCGCACCAGGATAAACATTCGTTGGAAATGGCGAACAAACTCAATCTTGCTGTGCAGCTTGACGCGGACAACGTGGTGCCGATCCGGGCGACGAAACCGAACGCCTGACGGCCAGCGATGGCCGGGTCATTCTGAGTTCGCCGTCATTCGCATGGCTGGCCGCATGGCGAACAGCGCGGCTTGTGTGGCACACCGCTATTCAACAGTCGTTTCTTTCAGAAACCGTTCGATCTCGGGGAGCGGAAACAGCGGTCGCCGCAATGCGCGACAAGGTCGCAGTAATCCGCGAGCAACCAGGCGGTCAACCGTAATCGGTGTCACGCCCAAGGCTCTCGCTGTCTCCTGTCGTGTCAGCGCGAGTCGAAATTCCGTATTCTTCGTCTGCATGGCGAGTTCTTGTTTTGCGTTACAATCATTCATGTCTCAAAAACCTTTCGGAAGTGATTACTCCAGCGTGAAGCCATAGAAGCAGGGCCGACCGGCGGAGCGAGCGCAGTCACGGTGGAGGCGTCAGGGCGACAGGGACGCACAACCTTGACGGCGCACAGCGAGCCGTACAATCGAAACGGCACGTCACGCAATGACCGATAAGTCGCAATCATTCAACCACCGGTACCACAAGACAGTCCCCTGATTGTGTACCAAGTACACAAGGTGTACGGAGCACTGCGCGGCGACCAGCCCCGTATACGGCGAGTGCAATGATTGGAGTCCGTGAGCGGATACTGCGTGGACAGAATATGACCGTGACTACGGATTGCGTGTGAACAGGGTGACCGGCAACTGAACGTCAACTTTTGGCTGTCGGTGGCAAGCACCGCGCAGCCACGGACAGCGTCGCGTGATCGATGCGCCCTAGCAGCGAGGCGGACGCGGCGAGCGGGACGCGATCTGAGCGACCGTCGCGCCGGGTCCGCCAGCATTCTGCCGGCGAATGACCGGCAAGGATTCCACGTGGATGCGTTCACCGTGTCGTCACCCGTTGCCCCGCCTGAGACTCGTTGCCCCGTTCAGAGTGGCCCGCCGTGATCGTCGGCTGGGTGTTTGCCGCGGGGCGTTTGGATCGGCGGGGCGTGCGCGATCTCGCGGCTCCGTCTCCGCCTGCGACCCAGTAGTTCAAACACTCGCGCAACCGTGCGGGACTCACCATCACGCCGGCAATTTTCAGCTCGTCGGCCAGTTCCCTCGCCTTCCATCCTCTGCCCCGAAGGTCGAGCAACCGTTCGCGCAATGGTTCCAACACGTGGGCGACAGTTTTGCGTTTCCTTGGCGGATCACGCATCGTCAATTGCTCCAGTTTCTTTTCCAGCGCCGCGTAGTCCAACGTCGCGGCCAGCTTCGCGTAATCAGTCGCTGTCCTCATAGTCACTTCCTTCGTTTGGTTTGTGGCTGACATTCCAATGGCAAGACACTCGCCGACTGGTGCGGCCATGCGGCGTCATGTCGTTATCCGCCCGGCATCCGAGCGATATCCGCTCGTCAATCCGCGATGCGGTCATGCGCCGTCCACCCAGCGACCAGACCGGCATCCGCCGAGCAATTTCGTCACCGCACCCAGGCGGGGTAAGTGTCCTGCTCATTTTTCCCTTTTCTATGCCACACTTGGCCTGCTCAGTTTGATCGCGCTTGCGAACAATCTATCCACTGTTTCTGGTTACATTGAGTCGCATGAAAGGAGCTGACATCGGTGGCGTTATAGCCCTTGGGTCTCGCGATCTTGTGTACGACATACACAACACAAGCCGGCTTTCGTGCCAGAGTCCAGCGATGACAAATGATCCTTTCATCACCGCCTATATCACCACACGGACCCTCGGAATGTTGTTCCCATTTCGGGAATGGCGGTTAGATAAGGCCCAAGACTTTTTTGCCCAGGCGTTTGCGTCGCGGGGGATTGGGCAGAGTGCCGAAGATGACCGTTCGGCTGAGGATCTGCATCCGCTGGAGGATTTGCTGTGCTTCTCGCCAGTTTTCAATGGCTTGTCTCAGAGCTTGGTATTGTTGGGGCGACAGCGCCACCGAGACGGTTTTGGCCCGGACTTTGCGAGTCCATTGGTAACAGGGGCCACCCGCTCCCGGGCCTCGATCTTGGACATAACCGTGACTGATCCAGCCGAGTCGCGCCAGTCGGGCGCGCAGCCGGGCGTACTCGATTTCGATGGGAGTGCGGGGGGCCTTCATCCAAGGAAAAGCGTATCATGGATGTCAAATAAGGCGGTATATATACCGCTCTATGAACACACCGTACTTTCCGGCCTTCCGGTGTCGCTTTGCCGCCCAAACGCGCCGCGCCTTTCATCACTTGCGACGTGCTTCTTTGTCCCAACTGGAGCAGTGCTTGGAAACCTATCTGCCCGCCCACTGGCTGGCCGCCGAACCGCACGGTCCCAACAGTCGGGAACGCGTGTACAGCCTGCGGCTGACCTTCCAGTGCTTTCTCTGGCAACTGCTCACGCCGCAGACGGCTTGTCGAGAAGTCGTGCGTCAGGTGCAAGTGTTGTTCCGGTTGAAAGGCCTCGGTCCGGTCCACGCGGGCACCAGTGCCTATTGCCAGGCCCGATTGCGCCTGCCCCGCGAGCGCTTGGAGGCCGCGTTGGTTCATCTGGCAAAGTGTGCCGAGCGACGCGCGGGAGAAGGCGGGCGACTGGCCGACCGACCGGTCAAAGTGGTGGACAGCACGACGGTGCGTTTGCCGGACACCCGCGCCAACCAGAAACGCTATCCGCAGTCCCCCTACCAAAAGCCGAGGTGCGGGTTTCCGTTGCTGAAGTTGCTGGCGTTGTTCTCGCTGTCCAGCGGCGCGATCGAGGCCGTGACCATGGATGACCACTTCCACCACGATCTGCGGTTGTCCCGCCGCTTGTGGGACAAGCTGATCCCAGGCGACATCCTGTTGGGCGACCGGCTGTTTGGCGAGTACCCGACGCAGGCCTCGTTGCCCCGACAAGGCGTTGACGTGGTCGCCCGTCTGAGTTACCGCCGCAACATCGACTTTCGCAAGGCCAAGCGCCTGAGCCGCCATGATGCGTTGTTCGTCTGGACTAAGGCCAAGCCGTGCCCGCCGTATCTGACCGCCGCTCAATGGGCGGAGACGCCGGCGGCGATCACGGTGCGGGTGCTGCGGTTTCGCGTGACGAGTCCCGGCTGTCGCAGCCGCTGGATCAGGCTGGTCACCACCCTGCTGGATCACCAGCAGTATCCGCCCGAAGAATTGGCCGCGTTGTACGCACGTCGCTGGCAGTTGGAACTGTGCTTCCGCGATCTCAAAACCCAAATGGGCATGGCTGAGTTGCGCTGTCTGACACCGGCGATGGCGGAGAAGGAGGCGCTGGCCTATCTGGTGGCTCACAATCTCGTGCGTTGTGTGATGGCCGAAGCCGTTGCTCACTACCAAGTCGAGTTGGAACGTGTCAGCTTTCAGGGCACGGTCGATGCCCTGCGCCAGTACACCCAAGCCATCGGGCAGGCCCGCAATCGGAAAACACGGCGCCAATTGTGGGAGGATCTCTTGTGCAATCTGGCCCATGATTTGGTGCCATGGCGTCCTGGCCGACGCGAACCTCGGGCGCTGAAACAGCGGCCCAAGCACTTTCCGTCGTTGACCTGCCCGCGGCACCGGTTCAAAGACTTCATCCCGTCCTACAAATGGCGACGCAAACTCAAGCGAGGTCTTAATTAAGCGCCATTCCCTATTTCGGAACAACTTTACAAAACGGCTTCGGTAAGCTCCCCGGCCATGTTCAGCGCCATTCCACAAAAGAATCGAGCCGCCGCCACGACCTATTTCGACGAGCACCTGTCGCACAACGATTACTACACCCAGGGCGAAGTCTTGGCCCACGATCAAGCTGATCATTGGATTGGCATCGGCGCGGAACGGTTGGGTTTGCAGCCAGGTGAGGCTGTCGCCCGCGAAGTGTTCCTGCGCCTTTGCGACAATCTGCATCCGATGACCGGTGAACGACTCACGCCGCAGCAGTTCCGGGACCGTCGGCTCTACTTCGACTTCGTCTGCTCGCCACCCAAATCCGTGTCGATTCTGGCGGTCACGATGAATGACCATCGTATCATCGAAGCACACCGGGAGGCCTCCACGATGGCCTTGCGCGAGCTTGAGCAGTTTGCCGCCACGCGCATTCGCAAGGCCGGCATCGAGGATCGGGATCGCACCACTGGCAACTTGGTTGGCGCAGCGTTCCTGCACACGTCTTCCCGCGCCATGGACCCGCAACTGCACACGCATTTCGTCCTGTTCAACTGTACCTGGGACAACACCGAGAAGCGGTGGAAGGCGCTCCAAACCGGCGATATGTTCGGCGCGCTCAACTACGGCACAGCCGTCTATCGCAACGAGCTGGCCAAGCGGCTCCACCGGCTGGGCTACTGCACCCGGAAGGCCGCCAATGGGTTCGAGATCGAGGGCGTCGCGCCTGAACTGATTGACCGGTTTTCGAAGCGGTCACAGCAACGGGACTTGGCCGTGAAACGTCAGGAGGCGAAGCTCGGTCGCAAACTGACCAAGCAGGAGATCGCTCACGTCGTCCATCAGTCCCGCCCCAAGAAGCTCAAGGGCGCGTCCGACGATCAGGTCCGCCGCCAGCAGCTTGGCGAGATCGGTTTCTTCGAGAAACGGGCGCTGCGCAAAGTAGTCGTAGCGGCCAATGGTCAGTCGGGGGATTTCGCCCACTCGGTCACGATGCGCGAGGCTGTTGACTACGGCATCGCGCACGTTTTCGAGCGCACCTCGGTCGCGCCGCAACACAAGATTCTGGAAGCCGCCCTGGTCAACGGCTGCGGCCAACTGGACCTGCCGCTGCTGAAGAATGCGCTGGCGGAACGCTCTGAGCTGGTGCGCGTCGGTTCGGAGTTCTCGACCCGCGACATCCTTACCAAGGAGCTTTTGTTGATTCGCACAGTCAACGCCGCTATCGATACCGTCGCCCCGATGACCAGCGGCTACGAACCGCCGTCTCATCTCGGCCCGGACCAGCGCAAAGCCCTGGCGCATGTGCTCACCAGTGCCGACCAGTTCACCGGCTTCCGTGGCTTGGCAGGCACCGGTAAAAGCACGGTCCTGGTCGAACTGAACCGGATACTCGACGATGAAGGTTTCGAGGCTCTGTTCTGCGCTCCGACTGCTGCCGCTGCCGATACGCTCCGCAAGGACAAGCTGGAAGCGGTCACGCTTGCCAAGCTGCTGACGAATTGGGCCATGCAGCGAACACTTTCCGCCCGCAGCGTGATTGTTCTGGATGAAGCCGGCGCTGTTGGCCTCGATGACATGGTGAAACTGTTCAATCTGGCCGTTAGTAACGGCGCTCGTGTGGTGCTCTCCGGCGACACCGGCCAGCACAGTTCCGTTGCTCGTGGGGATGCGCTCCGCATCCTCGAACAGTATTCCTCCTACCGCTCCAGCGAACTGACCACCATCCGCCGCCAGAAACCCGCCGCCTTCCGTCAAGTCGTCGAACTAGCCGCCGCCAAACAGACTGACAAGGCGTTTGCCAAGCTCGTAAAACTTGGCGCGGTCACGGAGGCGGCGACGGACGATGGGCAGCTTTACCAGCGGGCGGCTGAGGCATACCTGTCAGCAACCAAACAAGGCCGGTCCGCACTCCTGGTCTCGCCCACTTGGGCCGAGATTGAGGCAGTCACGGAGAAGGTGCGCGAGGCTCTGAAAGCTGAGGGTGTCGTCACCCAAGATGAGCAAACAGTGTGCGTTTTCGATTCGCTCTCGTGGACGCAAGCGCAAAAGAGGAATACGAACCAGTACGAGCCCGGCCAACGCCTGCGCTTTGTCAAAAGAACGCGCGACTTTGGTCCGGGCGAGACCGTGGAAATCCGAGCCGTTCTCGAAAACGGACTGCGCGTTCGCCGTCCCGATGGAACGGAAGTGGATTTCATTCCAGCGAGTGCTGCCGCCTCGTTCGACGTGGGCATGTCCCGCGAGTTGAAAGTCGCTGCTGGCGATTGGCTGTTGTTACAAGCCAACCATGGCAAAGAGTTCATTAATGGGGAGCGCGTTCAGGTGCGGGAGATCAGCGGTGACCGTATCAGTCTCACCGATGGCCGGGTGCTGCCCGGCACATTCAACACCTTCACCTACGGCTTCGCCGTCACCTCTCACTCGTCACAAAGCAAGACCATCGATGACGTGTTCTTGGTCGCTTCGTCCCGCTCCTTCGGCGCGGTGAACCGCGAACAGTTCTACGTTTCGATTTCGCGCGGGCGTAAGCGTGTCCAAGTTTTCACGGATGATGCCGAACTGCTTGCGCGTCGCGTGACCGATTCGCACGAACGCAAGGCCGCCGTCGAACTCCAAGGCCTGCGCGATGATCTGGCGAAACTCGGCTTCCTGCGGCAACGTCAGCAAGGGCAGGACACCATAACCCCGGCAGCGACGGCGGGCCAAGATTTCCGCGCTGTGCGCGCGATGCGTCAGACGCCGCGAGTGTTTCGCGCTACGCGTTTGTCTCCGGTGCAACGGCTCGCTCAAGTTGTCGAGGATGTGCATCGCTGGCTTGGCGAACGGACTGTCGTTGAGCAAAAGGAAGTTGTTGCGGAGAAGCTACCGCAAACCGAGTCCATCAAACCAACTGAGTCCATAAAACAGGCTGAATCCGTCAAACGAACCAGCGGCCTCAAACGATCTCGCACGGTCAAGGAACCTCTGCAGCAAGAGCAGTCCACCCGCCGCAAGCTGCGTCGGGGCATTACCCCGCCTGGAAGCATCGGCCACTCTCGGGGCATTGGTGTCTGAACTCTCAACCTCGACCATCAACGGAGGATCAATCCATGCACCCCACCAAAGACGACTGCTATACCACCTCCGTCAAGTATTGCGCCTGCATCGAGTTCCATCTCGACGAGGAGCGCCGGCGTGGCTTTCCCACCAGTCAGTTGGTTGATTACACCTTGGGACCCAACCCGGACGACGGTGAGGACAAGGACGCGCCGCCGCAAAAACTCGTGCTCGCCTTCTCAACCGCTGACGTGGTGATCTTGGGCTGGCGTCTTGGTCGGCTGGCCGATTTGCTCCGCGAAAACAATCTTGCCACGGTTCACGTCCTGTCCAGACGCTATGCCGATCTCGACCGAGCCAGACCCTTCGTCGCTTCCATCATCATCACGCCGCTTGACAAAGGCTGACCGCACCCAGAGTAGGGATGCAAAAAAACGGAATCGCAACGCGCGTGACGCCTGACCGTGCGAAACGGAGCGGAGCTTAGCGAGTATCTTGGCAAAGAGCGCTACGTGGGCCGCGAGATCATAAACGGGCACCTCTACAAACGGCCCGGCATGTGGTGCGCGTGGTGCGATTACCTGCCGGTCTGTCTTGGAAACAAGCAGCAGGCAAACGCGTCCTTGGTGACCGTTCCGTAGTTCCCTAGAGCCAGCGGCATACACTGCGTTGGCTCTTTTTCTTGCAGGCTCGTGTGCCTGCTCCAGAATGCTTCCGGAGACGTGGCGTGTCGCTTGCCGATCAGCAACGCGCCACGACACGCGCGGGCCTGCCAGCATTCAACGAGCGAATGCGCCGACAGGATTCCAGTGCGGTTGCGCTCAACGTTCCGTCAGACCTGGCTCGTCGTCATCGTCGGCCTGGCGTTTGTCGCCGTGCGTTTCGGCCGGCAACGGCTGCGCGAGTTCACGGCTCCGTTGCCGTCCGCCGTCGAGCAGCGAGCGTTCGTCCACTCGTGCGGCCACACGGCAACCTGCCGGCGGTTACACCCGACCAGACGCACGTGGGAATACTCCCTGCCCAAAGGTGTCTGCGCCGCCTGCCCGCTACGCCCCCAATGCACCCGCGCTTCCTCGGGGCGCACGATCCACCGCCACGAACATCAAGCACTGCTGGACCGAGCCCGCCAGCAAGCGCACAGCGCCGCTGCCCGACGCGACCGGCAACGTCGGCAACATTTGGCAGAGGTGAGCTTTGCCGATGCCACCAACCATCACGGCTTCAAACGCGCCCGCTGGCGACCACTCTGGCGCGTGCAGATTCAGGACTGGTTGATCGCCGCCATCCAGAATGTGAAGATTCTCTTGAAGCGCCGGCTCCCGCCGGTCGCCACCGCAGCAGGGGCACTCCTCGCCACCCACTTCACCAACCCTTGTTCCTCGGATAACCCCCACGATTGCATTCCCAACGACCCACTCAACAAGACATCCCTTTGGGCAACACGCCTTATAGACCTGACCCTGTTTTCCTACGCGACCGTCACCATTGCCGTTTCTTGTCTCCCTTGAGATGTGACCCCATTGCCACGTTTTCAGATTTTCTCTTGCCCGTGAAAATACTTTTTAATTAACAACCCTAACAATGCTCCTCCAATGGGCGGGAAGCTCCAAAGAGCATAGGCAATGAGTTCGATCGGTAGAAGATTATGGCTGCCACGATAGATGGCTCCCTCAACAAAGGCAAGCATGGGGTAGATTGCCACAGTTCCACAACCTATAATAACTGCATTACCGCCCATTCTATAAGCGATTAGCATTGCTAGAAGCCATCTCATAAATGCAAATTTGTTGTGGTAGACTGCCTCCGACAAGGAGGAGTGATGTCGAAGGGGGATTTGACCGAGGAGCAGTGGCGCGTCGTGGAAGGCCTGTTACCACGAGATCGCGTGCGGGCCGACGGGCGTGGACGCCCGTGGAGTGATCGGCGGACGGTCCTGAACGGAGTGCTATGGATTCTGCGCACGGGGGCTCCGTGGCACGACCTGCCGCCACGGTATGGGCCGTACCAGACGTGCCACCGGCGGTTCCAGAACTGGGTGCAGACCGGAGCCATCGAGCGCGTGTTGCTGGCTGTGGCGCGGCACTTACAAGAGGCTGGCGGTTTGGATCTGAAAGAATGTTTTGTGGACGGGACATTTGTTCCGGCCAAAAAAGGGGGCGGTTGGTCGGGAAAACCAAACGCGGCAAGGGCACCAAGATCATGGGTCTGGCCGACCGCCATGGTCTTCCTCTCGCCCTGCGGACAGAAAGCGCTGCGCCGGCTGAAGTGAAACTGGTGACGGCCACGCTGGACGCACGGATCGTGGCAGACGTGCCGCAACAGTTGATCGGTGACAAAGCCTACGACAGCGACCGACTGGACGAGCAACTGCTGCGCGAGTACGGCACGGAAATGATTGCCCTGAATCGGCGGGGTCGCCGCCAAACGCAAGATGGTCGGGCCTTGAGGCGTTATCGCCGCCGGTGGAAAATGGAACGGCTCTTCGCTTGGTTGTTCAACTTCCGACGCTTGGTGGTGCGCTATGAATACCATGCAGAGAACTTCCAGGGTTTCGTTCACCTCGGCGCCTTGGTCATCCTCTTGCGCCATTTATGAGATCGCTTCTAGTGGGCACGGTTTGTTAAAGTAGTCCTTTGTAAAACCAATCGTTCCATCTCCAACAACGTCACAGCCCGGATTGTCGAGGCCAAGTGGATCATGCCTATTGATTGGTTCGTCGCCAACAAGGACATACACGTTGGGACCATTTCTTAAGAGTTCCGCCTCCAATGAGGCGTTCGGTGGGTTGACAATAGGCAGCCTCTTCGAGGCAGACATTACCCGAGCCGTGCCAATCGGGTCCCTACTTAGCCACCTGCCCAAGTCTGCACTGTATGCTCTATACAATGCCAAGTGCAGTCCGCTCGGGGCATGGTAGTAATGCCCCGCAAACCCGAAATCCGCATCCCAATTACCGCTGACTTTAGTGCGTCGCCCCCAAGGATCATAAGTGTAGCGGGCTTGGATGTTGCCGCTACCGTCCATTATTTCTCGGACACTGCCGAGGTGATCTCGATTGAAGAAGTAATTCGTGCCGCCAAACTGCTCGCCTTGAGCAAAGAACCGGTTGCTCACGACGCCACCCGTCGAACCCCTCTTCTCACAAAGTTGCGTGTCGCATTACAACATCCAGTTGTCGCTCTTCGTGAGGCTATTTGTGGTCTCGGTCTGACGCACACGACGGCCCAGCCCATCGTAACTAAACACGCTTCGGTAGGTCGAGTTGCTATAGATGGCCACCAATCGGTTGGCCGCGTCCCAGACGTTGCTGATCGAGGCCCCGGTCGTCGTGTTGGTCATCGTGACGAGATTCCCGTTGAGGTCGTAGGTCAATGTCTGCGAGGCACCGTTGCTGAGGACCACCGAGTAGTACTGGGCCACGGTGTGCCCCTTGTAATCCGACACGGACACCCGCACTGTATTTGTTTCGATGCGCGTTCTGTCAATAGTCAATGACTGACCCCCCTACTTATCCCCGTGCCGGCCTACTGAGTTCAGATGTCGTGCGTATCTGACGCTGAAGGCAGAGCATGTTTCTCTCGGAACCAATCCAGTAGCATTTTGGTGAGTAAAGACGAGGCTGCTATAATTAAGCCCGACACTAAGTAAGAAACCCATGCTTCCTTATGCCCCTCAACCGCGATCGCAGCAAACAAAATACCCTTGCCTCCAAAATAGCCAAGCAAAACAAACATCAAAAGGAACCACCCTATTCCGTATGCCATCTTATATTTGCCATTCGAAGAGTGATTCTTTTCTACATGTTCTTTCATGCTTAACGTTCTTACAGAGATTAGTTCATTGCAACGCCAAACAACTGAGCATAGTTCCTACCGCCAACCCACCAAAAATAGCCACCGTGCAACCAACGAAGCACGGAACAACACCCACGCCACCGCTTACCACGGCACACCCAGCTATACAACCGAGATACAGATCAAGGGTTGCGTGGGTGTACTCAATGCCCATCTCACACAAGGCATTTTTAATGCAATTCAAAAAGCCACTCGAAAGCCCTTGGTCATCGATGAGGTTTGGGGGATTATTATGCACGAACTCGTATAAATTGGGACCGTCACCGATCACGTTAGGTTTGACGCGGTGTAGCAGTTGAAAGCCTGGTTCGGCCAATGGGTCTCTGGATAGCCATCTTCCCTGCCTTCAAAGGCCTTGTCGGGTACACTATTCACGAGCCTAAGCCTAGTCTCAATTCGAACTCTCATCTGCTTGTGGTTGCACTTACAGCTTGTAGCATCCGAACTAGAGACGGTCACGTCGCTGACGAGGTGACTGGTTGCCGTTTTCGGTGGATTTTGGAAGTATAATGCAAATCCGTGAGGCGTGGGCATATCCGCCGTCACCCCACCCGGGCATTCCGATTTGGGCTTCCAACCATCGAATGCATCGCCCGTCCAGCTCTTCCCCTGCAGGCAGCCATCCTCCAGGAGTATTCATGAGGCCGCTGCTATCGCTGTGATTTTCCTCGGTCCACTTAAGGGTGCAGTTGCCGTTCTTCCCGGTGCACTTGTAGCCCAGACCAGCGCTCACCGTGATGTCGTACTTGTACACACCTCCTAGCAGGCCGTGGCGCTTGTCAATCAGGTTTGCGGTCACGTATAGTTCTTCAACACAACAACAGCATAACCCAAGCGGGTCAATCAGGAGTACTGGATTGTTTTTGACGAATCTATATAGATTGCCGTCGCTACCTTCTCCCAAGGGGTCTCTGGACAGCCACCTTCCCGTGCTCGGGTTGTAATACCGATTCCCGTAGTACAGCAGCCCTGTCTCAGCGTCCGTATACTTCGTGCTGAAACGGAAGGGATTGGCCTTGGCGACAGGGCCATCCGCGCGGACGGTCTCCCCGAAGGGGCCGTACTCGAATTGCCCGGAGACACTCCCGGTGCCGGTATCGACCAGCGCGCTCACGTTCCCGTTGCCGTCGAGGGCTACGAAAGAATTGGTTACTGGCGAGCCTTGATAGGAGATGAGCAACAGGCCGCCGATACCCCCAGCACCTTGCGGCGAGCCGCTCAGGTCAAGGCCCCAGGTGTAGGAGCGGACGAGGCCGTTCGTGCTGTTGAGTTCAGCAATCAGATTCCAGCCGTCGTAAACAGATCTCAGATTCGATATTGCAGACGATGAGCTGCCGTTGAAATTCGAGACAACCTTGCTCACGCGACGCCCTTGGTAATCGTAACCGAATAGCAACTTCTCCTGTGGCACGCTCGCGGGCAGGTTCGTGAGAGTCTGCATCTGAGCCAGTCGATTCTCGCCATCCCAAGTGTAAGCCCACCGGCCATCGTTGGTCAGATCCCCGTCCAAATCGTAACCGAAGGGTTCCGGCGATTGCGCCACAAAGACCTTGCCAGTGCTGCTCGTGACAATGTCCTGCTGATTGCTTCCGGCATCCTTCAAAACTCCGACTGTCACTAGTTGCGTGTACACGGCGCTGCTGGAATTGTTCACGCTTAATTCCTCAGAGAAATACTGGCCCTTGCGGGTGGTTGGTTGCAGATTCACCGTCACCGTCGCGTTGCTCGCCGCATTGCCGAGTTCCCAAACGTAGCCCGGCACTGTGCGCTGGGTGTACTCATTCAACGAATTTTCCGTGTACGTGCCAGTGTTGCTATTGAAGGTGGCCGTTTTCCGATTCCCGATTGTGTCGAAGGCGTAACCGAACTGCTGACCAGAGACAAGCGAGGCGTCAGGCCAGTACTTGCTGCCACTGGTGACTTGGCCGAGAGAATCATAGGTGTAAACCCAATAGCTGCCGTCGGCCAGTGTGACCTGGGTACGTTGGTTGGCCGAGTTGTACTGGTAAGCGAATGACGCTACGTTCGTAACGCCCGCGCTGCTGGTGATCGTGGACAAGCGATTCAGATTGTCCCAAGTCTTCGTTGTCGTCATGCGCGTTGTGCCGCCGCTCATGAACACAAGATTACTCACCAGCGAAGAGTTTGGCAAGTACGCGTAGCCGGCGGTGTAGCTGCCGTTGGTGACGGCGTTCAACCGGGAGGCGGCATCGTACCCGTATTGGACAGGTGAGACGCCCATCCCGCTCAGAGACGAACGGCGTAGCAGGCCATCATACGAATTGGTGACGACTACGCCGGAATTCGGAAACGATTCCGTCAACAACTGGCCCGCATCGTTGTACGTCAGCGCGTGAGCGCCGGTGCCATCGGTCACGCTGGTTGTGCGACCTTGGCGGTCAAATCCGAAGCTCACATTCGGCGTGGTGCCATCGGAATAGGTAATCGTGCCCAGGTCGCCAGCTGGGTCGTAACCGTAGGTTGTCGCGATGCCCCGCACCCATTGGCGCGTAAGCAACCGCCCGGCAAGGCTGTTCCCGTAGAAGATCGTCGTACCACCCTGATAGGTTTTATTGGTCAAGAACCCGCGTTGTGCGTCGTAGTTCCAGGTCGTGGTGGCGGGGAACGCGGGATAGTTTCTCCAGGTTTTCAGAGTCTGCATCCGCCCGTGAATCATACGTGTAGACGACCGGATAGGTGCGCGCGCCAGAATTGGTTGCGAGTTCTCCCGTGGAGTAATACGCATTGGTCACCACTCCGCTATCCGGCAGCGTGACTAGAGTTTGTCTCCCCATTAGGTCGTATCCGTAGGACGTGGCTTGGACGGCCAAGCCCAGCGGAATCATGGTGGTTGACAGCAGCTCGTCGGCGTTGTCGTAAGCATTCGTCGTCTGTGTGCTTGTCCGATTGTCCGTGGTGATCGCCAACCGGCCGTGCGGGTCGTAACTGTAGGACTGGCTGCCGAGCGTCAAGGCACCGGCAGAACTTGCTAAGGAAACTAAGCGCCCGTTCTGGTACGCGCTGACCGTCTGACTACCATCCGGCGCCGCCGCCGTCTCCGTGCGGCTCGCCGTTGTGGGGGTATAGACCGTCTGGCTTTGGTTGGTGACGCCGTAGCTGACCGTCCACGACCGCAACCCGTCGATGCTGGTATCGACCGTCGAGATAACATTCGACGAGTCGGTGTTTAGGGTGGGCCACACCGCTGTCGTGGTCCGTTGGACAGTAGTGCCGTGAGCCGAAATAACGCTGTTCTCGGTCTGTGTGATTCGATCCGTCCCACCGAATTGGATCGTGTTGGTGTTGCTCAGGCTGATGGCGGTGTTCTCCAGTTGTCCCTTGGCGTTGTACGTGTAGAGAGTGGTCACGCCATCTTCATCGGCCTGGCTTATCAATTGTCCTAGGTTGTTGTACGCAGACTGGCTATACGAGCCATCGGCATGCACTACTTTGTACGACCGGCCCAACATGTCGGTATAGGTCTTGGTCCATTCGCCGGTTGGTGAGCCATTGGAATTCAGGTCGATTACTTGCGTAAACGCGCGCGGAGTGGATTCACCCGGTGGCGTATCCACGCCATAGGCGTAGGTGATCCCATGCACCGCCGTGCCGGTGAGAGACTCAGCAATTGCCCATCCAGATAATACGTCTCGACCCGCGTGGATTGATCCGGATTGATCGTAGTGCGAACCAGATGATTACTGGAATCTCGGGTCTCGGCATACGTCGTCGGGTAGTTGAGCGCGTTGGTGGAGTACGTCAGCCGCCCGGCCAAATCATACACCGAGGTATTCAATTGAATAGCGCTGCTGTCCGAGCCGATGCGCACCGTCCCGATGGTTCTGCCGTCAGCGTCGAGGCTGTTGGTCGTGGCAATCCCCGCGACAGTCGTGCTCGTGAGTCTCTTGAGTGCATCATATTCATATGAAGTCGTGATGCCTTCGGCGGTAGTCATCGAGCCGACGCCGCAGCACGTGTAGCTGGTGGTATTGGTTCCTCCCAGCGACACCACGACAGTAGGTCGCCCGAACGGGTCGGCTTGGGTCGCCGATTGCTGGGAAACTAACAGCCCGGACTCGATGTCGGTCACAGTCTGTGAAATGAGGTTGCCAGCAAGATCATTGACGGTAACTGTGCGAATGCCGTCCACAACGGATGTTGCTCCCATTGAGGGTGCCCCGGAATCGAGAACAGTCGTAATCGCTGTCCCGCTATTCGTATACGTGTAGAGATTAAGTGTCCCGTCCGGCCGAGTAATGCTTTCCGTGAGTCCCTCAAAAGCGTTGCCCGCCGGATACGTCACGGTTGTCGTCACCAGATTATTTGGATCGTTGGTGGCGGCTCCCGGGACTTGGGCCTGAATCAACTGAGTCATGTTGCCGCTGTCGATTTCGTAAGTCCGCCCGATCTCTTGATTAAGTAGGTAGGTGACGGTCTGTTTCTGGAACTGGTTCGCGTTCTGCGAATATGGGAAGTCGAGGGTTGACACCACCCGGACGCTGGAATTGGGCGCGTTGGTAGGGGCGTCCATGAATTGGCTCACCTCATTCGTGACCTGGCCGAACGCGTCGTATTCGTAGCGCACCCAGTGCCCGTTCGGGTCGATGCTCATTTGCAGTTGGCCGTATCCCGCATTGTTGGTGTCGGTGTAATAGAGCCACTGATTGGTGAGAGGATTAGCGCCATCCGGATCGGCAATCGACTGCACCAGATTGGTCGCTGTCAGCGTGGCCCGAGTGACTCCGCTGAAAACGTTTGTCGCGCCCGGCACTACCTGATAGGTGAACACGGTCTCGGTCGCTACCTTCCCCGTTCCGTCGCTGACGATGTTGGTCTCGGTCAGTGTGTTGCCTTGCCACTGAACGCTGCGCGATTCCTGGCGCAGCCCGTTGCCGGAGGTCAGGGTCCATTCTTGGCTTGCCTGATTCCACACGTAGTCGGTTTCAACGGAACCGGATGAATCTGTTTCGGTGATTTGGAGATGGTTGTCGTCGCTCGCGCCATCCGGGTTCAGAATGGTCACCGTCTTGAACGCCGATCCGGTGGGTGGTAAAGCCCGCCCGTCAGGTTCGTACTGAAATTGCCGGGACTGTAGAAGTTGATCTGATATTGATAGGCATTGTTTGTGACAATATCTGCCAATTCCTGCGGGGCGAGAACCTGCCGGACGCCTGCTCCGTTGGTGATGACCTGCACACCGGTTGCCGTGAACGCCTGCAATCCTGCCGGGGTCGCCAGTTGCGGACTCGGTGTCAAACTGTATACCTGCAACTGCCCGGCGGAAGCCCCAAACGCAGTCTGGCCGAGACTGAAGGACGCGCTGACACATTGGTTCTGAGGATTGCCGTTGCCTGGTTGGTTCGGTTGGGTGCAAGCACCGGACCCGCAGTTATTACACTTGGCAATCCAGGTAATGCTGACACCGCTGTAGCCGATGAGCGCCGCTTGGTTGATCGCCCAAGTTGTACACGTGAGGAAACCGGGAACGCAGGTCCCGTTGATGGTACAGCCGTAACGGCAAGCCGTCGCGGAAATACTCACTTCGAGCCTGTTCCCGACAACAGTGATTGTACTGGCTGGAAGTTCGTACCCAGAAGGCAGATCTTCGGGTACGGTAGATGGATCATAACCAAGACAAGGATAGGCCTCCGTGCACGGATAATCGTTCGCCAACGCCTCGGGGCTGGAGTAGCCAGCTACACCGCCTATGCGACCAAAATCAGTCCATTGCCCACCGTTGACGATCACTCGGTAATTGCCGGGTGTCGGCGTGAACGGGAAATCGTCACTTTGCAGCTTATCGAAAACAAAATTATTGGGCGCAGCGCTCCACACCTCAAAGTGATTGTAAATCTTTGTTTGCGTGATCTGTGAAGGGTCGTTTCCGCCACCGGCTCGGACGCTCTCGGAAAACATCAGCAATCCCGATACGCTCGCGAGGAATGCCAGCAACCGAAAATCAGGTATGGCGCGGCACATGAATTCGTTAAAAAGTGGCACTGTAAACGCCATGTCACCGTGGGCCGGGCTGTAAATCATGCCCTTCTGAATCAGGTTCGCCCGCGCCGGGCCAAGGCTGTTGATTTTCACGCCGAGCGCATCGGCGATGTCGCCGCTGCGGTGCGCGCCCAATCCAAGGCCGGCCATGGCGCGCAGAAACTGCTTTTCGCCCGGCGTGAGCCGGTCGAACCGAACGCGGAAAAAGTTCGCATCGAGGCGTTGAATCACCGTCCCGGTGGCTTCCTGAACAACGCGCAAGGTGATCGGCGAGGCGTCGGCGCGATTCCACGATTGATAACCCCACTCCTGGAGGAAGTAGGGATAGCCTTGGGTCAGACGGAAGATTTCCTTCAGCGCGGACTTTTCAAAGTCCACGCCGACGGCCCTGGTCGGGTCTTGCAACGCCTTGATGGCGTCAGGCTCGGAAAGCGCGCCAATGTCGGGAAAGCTGAACAGCCGCTCGGCGTAGGATTTCGATTCACCGGCAAGACGGGGCAGAATGGGCAGGCCCGCGCCGAGCAGCACCATGGGCAACTGGCGCTGCTGCATCTTGTGCATGGACATGATGAGCGCGCTGAGTTCCTTCGGGCTGAAATACTGCAGCTCGTCAATGAGCAGCGCCACGAGCGTTTTCCGTTCCTCGGCAGCTTCGGCCACGGCCAGTAACAGACTGGGCAGGTCGCTTTCGAGATCGCCGCTGTCCGCCGCGCCCTTTTCAGGGTCGATGTCCAAGCCGACTTCAATTTCGCCCATCGACACTTTCACCCCGTCCATGAAACCCTTGAGCACGGCCAGTGCACGTTTGGCCTTGTCTCCCGCGCCCGCCACGCGATCCAACTCGAACAGCAGTTTGCGCAGGGGCGGCACGAGCATCGCCGCCAGCGATTTGTCCTCGTGCGCCTCCAATGACAAGGTGCGGTAGCCGGCCTTGGTGGCGAGGCGCTCGATTTCATTGAGCAACACCGTCTTGCCGACGCCGCGCAGACCGGTGAGCAGGATGCTTTTCTCGGGTCGCTTTTCTTTGACACGACCGAGGAGAACGCGGGCCTGTTCGAGGATTCCCTCGCGACCGACCAATTCGGGCGGCGGAGAGCCTGCGCCGGGAGAGAACGGATTTTTAATGGCGTCCATGACGAGTCTGTGAATTTCTATATACTTCTAACCACTTCTACCTGATTGTTGCTAGACATCACAATACATTGCTAGAAATGGATTTCAAGCCTATTCAACCCTGCCTGATAGCCCTCCTCCTGCGCCACGGCAGGCGACGGAAAGGCGTCGTGGTTTGGGACCCGAGCCGAATTGGGATCTATTGATGAGCCTTTTCCTTGGTTGGTACGACAACCGAGCCATGCGCACATTCTCAGTTCAATCATTCGCCACGGCCTTCATCGCCACGATTTTCTCAGCGGCATCAGCATCCGGTCGCAACGCGAAAAACCGTTCGGCGTCGGCGGGAGTGACAAGCCCTCGATAATGCCGATGTAGCACGTCGAGGCTATGCCCCAACATGGCGGCGGTTTTGGGATAATCGCCGCTGTGGGCACACCAGCAACTAGCGGCTGTGTGCCGCATGGAATCGTTGCCCCACTCCCGCAGTTTCAGGCCCGCAGCCTTTTCCTTGTCCGTTTCGGAGCCGGGCACGCCGTAACCGGCAGCGCGGCGGAGTTTCTTCCACCGCTTCTTGAAGGATGATTTGGCACCAATAATCCGCCCACTCTTTTTGGCGGCTGGCAGCAACCACGACAACGCTACGTCGGGAAGTTCGACTATTCGGCGCAGCCCGATCTTGGTAACGCGCGCATCAAGGCGCACCAGCTTCTCCGCGAGCTTCACTTTGGACCAGTCCAGTTTCCTGAGTTCATCGGGCCGGATACCGGCGAAAGTTCCCAACACCACAAACGCGGTCAGGTTGAATTGCTCCGCCAGCGACAGCAACCGGGCGCACTCCTCGACGTCCAGAATGTGCGGCTCCGCCTGCTCGACTTTGGGGCGGGTCAACTTCGGGATGGGGTTCTCGATGCACCAGTCGTGTTTGATGGCGTAGCGGTACAACTGCGAAGCCTTGGTCAGATTGTGGCGACGGGACCGGGGTGACAGGACCGGGTTGTTTGCCCACTGCTCCAACTCCGCCAGCCCGATCTCGCCAGGGCGTCGGTCGCCGAAGGCGTCGGCGAAGTAGCCAAGACGGTGCCGCAGGTCGATCACGGTGAGATCGCGGCGACGATCGGCTTTGGCCTGCGCGATGATCTTCTCGACAATCTCCGCCACGGTAGGCGATTCTCGGAATTTGACGACGGTGGCAATGTAGTGGTCAACTGCCTCCTCTAGGCCAACGTTGAACGGCGTCAGCTTCGCCATGCACCGCTCGGCTATGGCCCGGTCGGCGGCGGTCAGGGCAAACGCGCTCAATCCTTCGTGGTGGTACAAGGCGCGCTGCTCAGCGGCGTACTTCTTTGCGTCTTGGAGCGTCGAAAAGCTCTTGCGAACGCGCTTACCCTTGACCTGAAACGCGACTTGGAAGCCGCTCTTGCCCGAACCGAATTGAACGGGTACAATTGGTGGCCATGAAACTTGGTTCTGCTTGGTTGCTGTCATGTTCTCGTGTCTCCCCTGTCGGGGGTTGCCCCCTCTCGGTTTTGTGACACTATGCCAACCAATGCCAACCAAAGCAAGCTAAATTTACGTAAGTGCTTGTGCGCCCGTAGCTCAACTGGATAGAGCATCGGTCTTCGGAACCGAGGGTTGGGGGTTCAAATCCCTCCGGGCG
>CAWJFL010000023.1:0-191186 GCA_963842185.1 uncultured Verrucomicrobiae bacterium | reverse complement strand
AGTTTCATGTTGGTACTTCGCGGCTTGGACGATTTTTTGCGCGGCGTCGGCCATCGAATCGGCGGGGATGATGGCCAGACCGCTTTCCTTGAGGATTTTCTTGCCCAGTTCGACATTGGTGCCTTCGAGACGCACGACGAGCGGCACGCGCGACGTTGACCTGCTTGACGGCGGTCAGAATGCCGTTGGCAATCACGTCGCATTTCATGATCCCGCCGAAAATATTGACCAGAATGCCGCGGACGTTCTTGTCGGCGCACAGGATCTTGAACGCCTCGGTGACCTGTTCCGTGGTCGCGCCGCCACCAACGTCGAGGAAGTTGGCGGGCGAGCCGCCGTAGAACTTGATGATGTCCATCGTGGCCATGGCCAGGCCCGCGCCGTTGACCATGCAGGCAATGGTGCCGTCCAGACCGATGTAATTGAGGCCGAACTTGCTCGCCTCGACTTCCCGCGGGTCTTCCTCGTTGAGGTCGCGCATGGCCTGGATGTCCTTGTGGCGGTACAGGGCATTGTCGTCGAAATTCATCTTGGCATCGAGCGCGAAGACCCGGTCACGTTGGTCGATGATCAGCGGGTTGATCTCGATGAGCGACGCGTCGGTCTCGATGAACGCGCGATAGACGTTGAGGATCAAATTCACCGTCGCCTGCAGATGCGGGCCGCCGAGGCCGAGCGCGTAGGCGATCTTGCGCGCCTGGTACGGTTGCACGCCGATGGCCGGGTCCACCGGTTCCTTAAGGATCTTCTCCGGGGTCTTCGCCGCGACGGCTTCGATGTCGACGCCACCCTCGGTGCTGGCCAGAAACGACGGACGCGCCAACGAACGGTCAATCAAAATGCTCAGGTACAACTCGCGTTTCGGGGTGCTGCCCGCTTCGATCAACACCTTGCGTACTTCTTTGCCGTGCGGACCGGTCTGATGCGTGACCAACACTTTCCCGATCAACTCGCGTGTCGCTTTCGCCGCCTCTTCGGGCGTCTTGACCAGCTTGATGCCGCCGGCCTTGCCGCGGCCGCCCGCGTGAATCTGTGACTTGACCGCGATCACATCCGTCTTCAACGACCGCGCAACCGATTCGGCTTCCTCGGGTGTGGACGCGACGCCGCCATCGGCGACGGGGACACCGAACCGGCGGAAAATCTCTTTGGCCTGGTATTCGTGGATATTCATAAGTTGAACTGGCCCATAGAGGGTGCCACGCGCTGACAATCGACTGCTTCAATATCCCGCACTAAGGAAAAACCAATGTTTACGGGTTAAAATGATGATTGTTTCAGGCTCTCTAATTGTTTTCATTTTCGGCGTCACCCAACCTGTCGTCGATTATGCGTCAGGCAAAGACGGCAGTCAAGGCGTTCACGGCGGGATGCGGGCGGCTGGAACTAAAGCGGCGAGATGGAGCGTATGGCTGGGCAAATCCTCATCTATTAACCACAGTCTTTTCTGGAACGCTGGCGGCCTCCCATGGGGCTCTCGCCAATACCATGGTCTTGTCGCCCAGATGATAGCATCCCAAACCATAATAGGTCTTGATGGGTGCTGAATCAGCAAGATGAATTATCAGATATGCGGTGATGCAGCGTTCGTATGGTGCCCCGTATACAGACCGAACGTCTCGCACCGTCACAAGGGTGCCGGACGGGATGATGCGATGAGGAACCTCGACCAACTCGCCGTTTCGATACGACTGCTGCACGTCGTCGAACCGGCCGAGACTGGATGACTCGGGAGGTACTTGGATTGGGTAGTAAAGTTTCGTATCACGCTTCAGTGGCACGGTCTGCCCAATCACCGGCCTGTAGCGGGGATTGTCGCCAAGCGAATAAAAGCCCGCTGGTAGCGGGACCAGATACTCGCATGAGGTCATCAGCGGTAACAAAGTCAGCAATATAAACAGCCGTATTCCGCTCATATGTGTTCCGCCCAAATGTTCAATAGCTAGCACGATTTTGCAGCCTATCCAACGCAAATTGCGGTAGGGCTATCCCGCTATGGGGGACGGATTCAGAGGGCAACGGCGGCTGATGGCGGCTCAGTGTGCCACACGCGAACTGCCGCGCGTCTCACGCACTGCAGCGGACGCGACGAGCGCGTCCAGTCCCTCCGAACGCCGACCGCTTTTCCCATTTGCCTTGAAATTCACCGTCGATGTGTGCGACGTTGCCCGCGAACTTTTCAAGGAGGAATGGTTTTGCGTCGGTTGGCACGATCTCTGTGGCTCAGTATCGGTGTTGCCGTGCTCGTTCTCGCGGGCAACACACTCGGCTCGAGCCGGGCACGCTCAAGGCTTACCGCTTCGGCGGCACGTACTACGTTCCGGTTGTCGAGGTGGCCGACTACTACGGACTGGGCGCCGACACGCGCGGGGGTCTCACTCGCGCCGAGTACAAGACGAGCTTCGGCCAACTGGAAATCGAGGCCGAGCGCCGTGACATTCTAATCAACGGCGTGACCCATTGGATCTCGACGCCTGTCCTGGCCGAGCGCAACCGATTGTGGATCGCCGAATTCGACGTGCTCAAGACGATCGATCCGGTCTTGCAGCCCGAACACTTGCGCAAGCCGGGGGCGGTCGTTCGCACCGTGGTGATTGACCCCGGTCACGGCGGCGCCGACCATGGCACGCACGGTCGCGCCAGCTTCGAGAAGACGATGACACTCGATACCGCCAAACGGGTCGAGCGCGACCTCGCCGGCAGCGGATTGCGGGTGATCATGACGCGCACGACGGACGAGACGGTCCCGCTGGAAGACCGCGTGGAACTCGCGCGGGCGAAAGGCGCGGACGTATATGTGAGCATCCATTTCAATTCGGGCGGCTCGGCGGAAGGCATCGAGACGTACTGCACGACGCCGGCCGGCATGAGTTCCACGGCAAATTTCAATGGCAACGGCAGCGACCGCGACATCGGCGGGGGAGAGCGCAGCGCGGTGACGAACAATCGGTTTGACGCTCAAAACATCTGGCTGGCGCATTGCGTCCAGAAATCGGCGCTACGCGCCACCGGGGCGCTGGACCGGGGGGTGCGTCGGGCGCGGTTCTGGGTGCTGCGGTACACGAGTTGTCCCGCGATTCTCATCGAGGGCGGTTTTCTTACGAATCCGTCCGAAGAACAGCGCATTCTGCGCGCTGACTATCGCGAGACGCTGGCGAAGGCCATCGCCGATGGCATCCTGACGTACAAGAAGACGGTGGACTCGCCGTAGGTCGCATGGCGCTTGCTGTGCGGCAACTTGGGTTTCAGAGTATCTTGTAGAGGGGGACAACATGAAACGAATTATTGCTCTCGTCCTGATGATGCTGGCTTCCGCGTGCAGCTACAGCCACGTGGGTCCGGCGTTCGGGACATTCAGCCGTCCCACGCCGCCGGTGGGGGCCGGTTCGCTGGAAAGCCAGGTCGGGCCGCTGGTGTTGCAGATCGAGCCGGCATGTGGACACGGTCATGAACGGACCGGACAATGAAGAAGATCAGACGCTCATCCTGCAGGTACACGGCTATCATCTCAACCAGCGGCTGCCCATCCCCTCGGATAACGTCACGCCGGATTTTACCGCGACGCGGTTCGGACCGACTTCGAAAGGCCAGACCTACAGTGGCTACCTCATGATCAGGAAAATCACAGGAACACGGGTCGAGGCATATTTACATCTGGACGTCACCGCCAGCACCGCCTCCGGCAAGTACACACAAACCGCCAAATACGACGGCAACTACACGTTTCGGCACAGCGACGAGGACATCGCGCCGCCATCCTCGAATTGATTGGCAAGACCATCGCGCCGCGCTTTTCGCAGATATTGGCTACGTGTTGTGTGGCTGGTGAGTCTGGCGCGGCCCATCGTGAAGCGAGACGCCTGAAAACCTATATCCCGACGAACGTTCCGTATTCGACTGGCGGAACGCGCCGGCTGAGGTCGGTGTTCCCCATGCTCCTCGTAAGCGACCGCTGCAGCGTCCGAATTTGTTGGACTGTAAGGTGGAAGTGATGATAGTCTCCACCAAGTTAGAAGCTGCGGGTTGACGCGCAGCTGGCACCGGATGGTCTCGGGCCTTGGAGCGATATTGGGATACTTATCTCAAATCTTCGCGAGGCGATTGCGCCGTGATCCGACGACGCGCGTTCCCCTTTGCCCTCGCACCCCAGGAGACATCATGAAGACTTTCCCCCACAACATCCCTGCTTTCGCCCTCGCACTCGTCGCATTGGCGCTGCATCTGTCGCTCACGCATGACGCCAATGCCGCTTCCTGGGCCACCAACGGCCCGCTGGCCACCGCCTGCCAGTTCCACACGGCGACCTTGCTGCCCAATGGCGAGGTACTGGTCGCGGGAGGCGCTGATAGCAGCTACAACAGTCTCGCCAGCGCGACCGTCTATAATCCGCTCACCGGGCTGTGGGCAATCACCGGTCCGTTAACCGTCGCGCGCTATCAATACACCGCCACCCTCCTGCCCAACGGCAAAGTTCTGGTCGTGGGGGGCAACGGCATCAGCAGCATCCTTTCCAGCGCCGAACTGTATGATCCCACCACCGGGGCATGGACGACGACGGGCGCCCTGACTGACGCACGCTTTTCGCACACCGCGACCTTGCTGCCCAATGGAAAGGTGCTCGTCGCAGGGGGCTATGGCAACACCGGCCATCTCGCCAGCGCCGAGCTGTATGATCCGGTCACCGGGAAATGGACAACGACGGGCTTGTTGGTGACCGCCCGCGAGGATCACACGGCGACCTTGCTGACCAATGGCACGGTGCTGGTGGCTGGCGGCTGGAACAACAATGAAGTTTCCAGCGCGGAGCTGTACAACCCGGCCTCTGGCACATGGACGGGGACCACAGCGCTGAACATCGCCCGCGATTCTCACACGGCAACCCTGTTGCCCAATGGCAAGGTGCTGGTCGCCGGCGGCCGCAACGGCATCACCAGCCTTTCCACCAACGAGCTCTACGACCCGGCCACCGGGGCGTGGGCGACAACCGGCACACTGATGACCGCACGCTATGGACATACGGCAACCTTGCTGCCCAACGGAAAGGTGCTGCTCGCCGGGGGATGGGGCACTACGTGGCTGACCAACGCCGAACTGTACGATCCGTCCAGCGGAACGTGCACCGCGACGGCCTCGCTGAACACCGGGCGCATGTTTCACACCGCAACCTTGTTGTCCAATGGGAAGGTGTTGGCCGCGGCGGCGCTCTTTCCAGCACCGAGTCGTACGATTACGCCAACGGGACATGGTCGGCCACCGGCTCGATGAACGCTCCGCGCGATAGTGACACCGCCACATTGCTGCCCAATGGCCTGGTCCTGGCCGCGGGGGGTCTTGGTGGGGGTAACAGCGCGGAGCTGTACAACCCGACCAATGGAATATGGACGGTGACCGGCTCGATGACCAACGGACACTGGGGCCACACGGCAACGTTGCTGCCCAATGGCAAGGTCCTCGTTGCCGGGGACGGTGGCCCTGTCAGCGCGGAACTCTACGATCCGGTCACCACGATGTGGACGTCCACGGGCTCGATGATCTACCCGGTGCACTGGCACACGGCGACGTTGCTCACCAACGGCCAGGTGCTTGTCGCGGGGGGCTACAACGGCAGCGCCCTTAACGATGCCGAGATCTATGATCCGGCCAGCGGGACATGGAAGTACACCGGTGCACTGGCCACCGCGCGCTTCGGGCACACCGCGACGTTGCTGGCAAACGGCAAGGTGCTGGTCACCGGCGGCAGCGGTGGCGCGGGTAACTATTTCAACAGCGCCGAACTGTACGACCCGGCCACCGGCTGGTGGACGACGATCGCCTCCATGTCCCAGGCCCGCCTGGATGCCACGGCCACGTTACTGCCCAACGGCAAGGTCCTTGTCGCGGGTGGCTATGAGAGCGGTTATCCTGCCGTCACAGAGTTGTACGATCCGACCGCCGGCACGTGGACGGCCACCGGCTCGCTGAACCAGCCCCGCTATGAACACACCGCCACATTGCTCCGCAATGGCAAAGTCCTCGTCGCGGGGGGCTGGGCTTACCCCCCCGGTGGATATCTCACCAGCGCGGAACTGTACGATCCAGCCACCGCCGCATGGACGTCGACCAGCTCGCTGGCCACTTCGCGCTGGCAACACACGGCGACCTTGCTGCCGAATGGTGAGGTGCTGGTCGCCGGGGGCGGTAATAACAGCAGCTATTTCTCCAGCGCGGAAGTGTACGATGTCGGCCTCGGCTTCAACGCGTCCTCCCAACCGCAGATTCCCGCGTTCTCTCCGCCGCTCGGTCTCGGCTACAGCTTGTCGCTGACGGGCTCGCTGTTCCGTGGCATCTCCGAAGGTTCGTGTGGCGATTCTCAAGACTCGCCCGCCGATTATCCCGTGGTACAATTGCATAGTTTGGGAAATGAACAGACCCTGTTCCTGCCGACCACAAGCTGGTCCACCAATTCGTTCACCTCCACACCGGTGACCAATTTCCCGCCCGGCTACGCGCTGGCCACGATATTCGTCAATGGCATCCCCAGCGCATCAAGCATCCTCGATGTCGAAGACCTCTCCGGGTTCGCCATCGCGTCCATTCTCCAACAGGGCACGAACATCGTCATCACCTGGACGACCTACGCCGGCAAAACCAACGTCGTCCAGGTCTCACCCGGCGCGCCCGACGGCAGTTACACCACCAACTTCACCGATTTCACACCGCCGATCATTGTCCCCGGCTCCGGGCTCGTCTCAACGAACTGGCCCGACGTCAGCGCCACCACCAACTCCGCTCGCTACTACCGCGTCCGTCTTGTCCCGTAGAGGTTCAGAGGTGTCACCGCGTTCCGCTCCAGTCCGGCCGTTGTAGCGAGTCCGTTGCCTGGGTCGAGCACCGCCGAGAACCCGCCGGCCGTGGCAACGGAGTTGATGAAGCTGGGTTCCAGATCGGTTTGGGCCTCGTCAACTCCGCGGTCTTGAAAGGCGGTTGTTTCTGCTTGTCCCCATTTCCCGCAGGGGTAAAATTCACCCAACGGCAGAACGTCCGATAAGATGGGTCGTATTGGAGACCGTGCAAAGGAACCGTATGTCAGCCAAGAACCGCTCAACCTTCCTAGTCCTGCTTGCTCTCCTGTTTGTTCTGACCCTGCGAGGTCGTTCATTCGGCCAGGAGACCGCAAAGGATTTTGTCGACCGTGGCCATGCCAAGGTGGCCAACGGCGATTGGGATGGCGCCATTGCCGACTACACGAGAGCCATTGAACTCGACCCGAAATACGCCGAAGCCTACAACAACCGTGGCATTGCTAAAAAAGGCAAGGGCGATTTGGACGGTGCTATCGCTGACTACTCGAAAGTCATCGAACTCAACCCAAAATACGCGGTCGGCTACAACAACCGTGGCAATGCCAAAAAGGCCAAAGGCGATTGGGATGGAGCCATCGCTGACTTCTCGAAAGCCGTTGAACTCGACCCGAAATACGCGATCGCCTACAACAACCGGGGCGTTGCCAAAGAAAACAAGGGGGATCGGAATGGCGCCATTGCTGACTACTCGAAGGCTATCGAACTGAACCCAAACCTCGCCTCCGCCTACAACAACCGAGGCGTTGCCAAGAAAGCCAAGGGGGATTGGGCGGGAGCGGATGCGGATTTCGCTCAAGCCGCCAAACTCAGGGGCGAATGATAGTCGCCCAAAAGGGAAAGGAATCGCGTGACAACGTACCGCCCAACCTTCCTGAGTCTGCTTGCTCTCCTGTTTGCGTTGACCCTGTCGTGTAATACAGTCGGCCCGCCGAACTCAAAGGAATTTGTCGCCCGTGACAATGCCGAGGTGGGCAAGAGCGATTGGAACGGTGCCATCCCTGACCGCACGAACGCCATTGACCTCAAAGCGAAAAACGCCGCAGCCTACTTCAAGCGTGGCGTTGCCGAGGGAAGCAAGGGCGATTGGGATGGTGCCATCGCCAACTTCACGAAAGCCATTGAGCTCAATGCGAAATACGCCATCGCCTACAACGACCGAGGCGTTGCTAGAGAAAACAAGCACGATCTGGATGGTGCCATTGCCGACTACTCGAAAGCCATCGAACTCAACCCGAAATACGCCGATGCCTACTTCAACCGTGGGAATGCCAACAAGGCCAAAGGGGATCAGGCGGGAGCGGATGCGGATTTCGCTCAGGCCGAGAAACTCAGGGGACACTGATGGCCGTGGTTATAGAATTCGGCTAATCTTGTTTGGTTAGGAGTTCGGTACGCAGTTTGTTCCCGAGATCCCAACCTCGGGAATAGAGCATATCGGCGATGGTGATGGTGGCATCTGTTGGGGATTGGATGGCTTTAACAAATCCGTCGAAGCCGTCGATAAAGCCGTCAACGAATTCTTTTTTGGTTTCGAGAATATTGGCGGCGACAACTCGTTCGCTGGGATACTTAGCCCAGGGCTCATGTTCGGGCAATTCCGCCAGGGATTTAAGTTTTTGGGGGTCATTGTCCTTGGTCATGATAACGGCACAGAGCGGACAGCAATAGTCGAGGGTTCGGACAAATTGGCCTTTGGTTGGAGAGAAGATGATGCCGACGTGCCCGGGTTTTATGGAGAAGCCCTGGGCGGATTGGTCAAGGATGGCCTGACGGATGGTGGTTTCAATGGGGTCGGGGCTCATGAGAATAGTATTCCACGACTGGTTGCACGAACAGGATGACAACCTGAGTATAGGCCGAGGGACCAGGACGTTCAAGCCAAATACTGTCAGGGCCGGACGGATGAGAGGCCGTCAGCCAGGGCAGTTGTTTCTGCTTGTCCCCATTTCTCGTGGGGGTAAAATCCGCCCAACGTCAGAACGTCCGTTGGGGTAAGTCATATCGGCGACCAGTGAAAGGAATTTTATGTCAGCCAAGTACCGCCCAAACTTCCTGAGTCTGTTTGTTCTCCTGTTTGCGTTGACCCTGACCGGTGTCGCATCCGGTCAACAGACTGCAGAGGAGTTTGTCAGTCGAGGCGTTGCCAAGATGGCCAAGGGCGATCTGGATGGTGCCATTGCCGAGTACACGAGAGCCATTGAACTCGACCCAAAACTCGCCGACGCCTACAATAACCGTGGCAATGTCAAGGACACCAAGGGCGATCTGGATGGTGCGATTGCTGACTACTCGAAAGCCATTGAACTCAACCCAAAATTCGCCTCCGCCTACATGAACCGTGGCAATGTCAAATACACCAAGGGCGATCTGGCTGGTGCCATTGCTGACTACTCGAAAAGCATTGAACTCAACCCGGAATTCGCCTCCGCCTACATCAACCGTGGCAATTTCAAGGACAGCAAGGGCGATCTGGCTGGTGCCATTGCTGACTACTCCAAAGCCATTGATCTCGACCCAAAGTTGGCCATCGCCTACGTCAACCGTGGCAAAGCCAAGGTGGACAAGGGCGATTTAGATGGAGCGATTGCTGACTACTCGAAAGCCATCGAACTCAACCCGAAATACGCCGATGCCTACTTCAACCGTGGGAATGCCAAGAAAGCCAAGGGGGATCAGGCGGGAGCGAATGCGGATTTCGCTCAATTCTACAAACTCAAAGGCCCCTGATAGCCGCGCCGACAACAATCTGTTAGCCCGCGACCGTTGCTAACTCGAATGCCGGACAGCCGTCCCCCGATTGATTCGCCCGACCATCACGCTGACGTGTCGGAGATATCCGTGTGGAACCGCGTACGGCGGGCCAGGCTTTGACAAGGCGATTGTTGCGGCCCACAAAAGTAGGTGGGGGTGGGGGATGAATGTGCGTCTGACGATGCACGCGTATGTCGTGCTTGCGGGTTACTGCGGCAGGACGACAACCCGTTGCCGCACAAGCCAGATTTTTATTGACACCGCGCTGTGCTTGTGAAAAAATTCACGATCTGCGAGGGAGACGGAGCCACGACGCTTGCCGCCCCCAGTGCTGCGTTCGAGTCGGAGCGAGAATGCATTCGAATCATAGAATCGTCCTGGAGGGTGTGTCCCGTACCGCCCCCCCGAAGTCCTGTAGCCGTCAATCGAAACTCCACTCACACCGGGCGTGCCATCTTTAGTCGGGAGCCGCCAATCCAACGTATCCGGTAAACAACTGCTGAAAGAAACCGGATATGAAATCCACAAAACAACGCCCCGCTATGAAAACGAAATGGAAGTCCGCCCTTCATGCCGCGCGTCAATCATTCGGGGGTCAGAAAATGACACGCAAGCAACTTCAACGTCCCGCGCTGGTCGCGGGCATGAGCCCTATGGGAAATGTCAGATGAAAGGAAAGAACACCATGAAAATCGGATGGACCAGAGTCAGCGGTCAACAAGCCGTGATTGCGGCGCTAAGCCTTAGCGCGGCACTGCTCGTGACTTCCAACGCACTGGCACAAAACGTGTTTGTCGGGGATAATAATACCGGCAACATCTATCAATTCACGGCGAGTGGAGCGCAAAGCACCTTCGCCTCGGGCTTGGACTACCCGGAAGGATTGGCCTTCAACAGCGCAGGCGATCTGTTTGTCGCGGAAGAATACAACATCATTGAAATCACGCCGACCGGAACGCAAAGCACCTTCGCCTCGGGCTTGGATAGCCCCAGGGGACTGGCCATTAACAACGCGGGCGATGTGTTTGAGGCGGATTGGGGCAGTGGCAATATCTATGAATTCACGCCGACCGGAACGCAAAGCACGTTCGCCTCGGGGTTGAGTAACCCCAGGGGACTGGCCTTTAACAACGCGGGCAATCTGTTCGAGACGGATTACGGCAGTGGCAATATCTATGAATTCACGCCGGGCGGAACGCGAAGCACATTTGCCTCTGGTGTGAACAACCCTTGGGGGATGGCTTTTAACAGCGCAGGCGAGCTGTTTGTGGCAACTGTCGGCGCGACCGGCGACATCACGGAAGTCACCACGGGTGGAACACAAAGCACCTTTGCTAGCGGGCTCCAACGTCCCAATGAGCTCGCCTTCAACAGCGCGGGTAATTTGTTTGTGGCGGATGACGGCAGCGGCAATGTCTATCAATTCACGCCGAACGGAGGCAGCAGTACCTTCGCTTCCGGGTTGAATAATGCGGATGGATTGGCTGTCCAGCCCGTGCCCGAGCCCTCGACATGGGCGATGCTGGCATTGGGCATCGGCGCGCTTTTCGGCGGTCTGCGATTGCGTCGCCGTCCCACCCTTGCAGCCAGCACCACCTCGTTTGCCCTGAGCTTGTTTCTGCTCGCCGCTCCGGGAACCAGCCAAGCCCAGAACCTCTTTGTGGCCAACGAGGGCAACTACACCGTCGAGGAGTTCAACTCTTCCGGTGTGGGCACGGTCTTTGCCAACTCGGGGGTGTACGCTCCGGATGGCCTAGCCTTCGACAATAGCGGTAACCTTTACGTGGCCAACTCATCTTTCAGCACCATCGAGGAGTTCAACGCGAACGGCGTAGGCACGACCTTTGCCTCGTGGCCAAGCGTGAACGACCCGTGGGCCGTTGCCTTTCACGGCGGCAACCTGTACGTGTCCAACTCGGGCAATAACACCATCGAGGTGTTCAATTCGTCAGGCACCGGCACGGTCTTTGCCAGTTCGGGGCTGAGCGAACCGGACGACCTCGCCTTCGATAGTAGCGGTAACCTGTATGTGTCCAATGAGGGCAACAACACCATCGAGAAGTTCACTTCGTCGGGCGTCGGCACGCTCTTTGCCGCGGGGCTGAACGACCCGCGAGGGTTGGCGTTGGCCTTCAACACGACGGGCAACCTCTACGCGGCCAACTACGGCAACAACACCATCGAGGTGTTCACTTCGTCGGGTGGGGTGTTGAGCAGCAACGGCACGGTATTTGCCAGTACGGGGCTGGACGACCCAACCGGACTGGCCATCGACAACGCTGGTAATTTGTACGTGGCCAACGAGGGCAACAACACCATCGAAAAGTTCAATTCGTTGGGCGTCGGCACGGTCTTTGCCAGCTCGGGGTTGAGCACCCCTCAATGCATAGCCATTCAGCCCGTGCCCGAGCCTGCGACTTGGGCGATGCTGGCAATGGGATCCGTTGCGCTTTTCGGCGGGCTGCGATTACGCCGTCGCTCGTCCTAATTCGCTGGATGATTGACAACCCTCGGGAGTCCAAACAGCGGGGTTTGCAAACCGTCCAAAGCGGGGAGCCAATTTTAGGGTCGCAATTGGGGAACCTCTGCTGAGGGGGTGGGGCCGTCGAGGCGATCAACTGTACGTGCGACAGAGCACGTCTGTCCTTCGGCAGTTTTTAACTGCTCACGAGTTCAAAAGGGTTTAAGTGTAAAAGAACAAAAACTAATGCCCCCTCACACATCGGAAGCCGAAATTGATGCTCGGTTGCCCTGGGGTCTCGTACTCGCGGCCCCCGCACCGGGCGTAGTTGGCGGTGTCGAACCAATCGCCGCCGCGCAACACACGCCAGCCCTCCGAGCTTGATGCCGGTCCGGTTGGGTTTGTCGTCGTAGGTTGACCATACGGCGTCCCATACCAGTCCCAACACCACTCGTATGCATTCCCAGCCATGTCGTAAAGGCCATAACCGTTCGGCGCGAAATAGCCCACCGGGCTCGTGTAGGGCTGGCTTCCAGTATCGAAGTTTGAGTTGTAGCCGTTGGGTCCCAAATCGTAGCTGAAGCCCGGCTGGCTGTTCCACCACGACCCGAGGGTATCTCCCACGTAGTTGGCCTGGCTTTCGGAAATCGTGAGGCCCCACGGGAACCGTTGACCGCTCAACCCGCCCCGCGCCGCCTTCTCCCACTCCGCTTCCGTCGGCAACCGGTAGCCA
The DNA here is from genome assembly GCA_963842185.1 of uncultured Verrucomicrobiae bacterium. Taxonomy (GTDB): domain Bacteria; phylum Verrucomicrobiota; class Verrucomicrobiia; order Palsa-1439; family Palsa-1439; genus Palsa-1439. The sequence continues at coordinate 178,399 of CAWJFL010000023.1, read as the reverse complement.
TTGGCCGACCAATTTGCATAAACCGCATCCGTATCCCCATTCGTATAGACCTGCGTCAACCCCGCATCCGTGTAATAGACCGGAGTCAAACTCGCTTGCTGCGACCGCGCATTGCTCCACTTCACCACGTCATACCAATTCACAACCTCGACCGGTTGCACGGATTGATTTAAAGCCTGGGCAGTACCGGCATCGTCAAAGCCATATCCGTTGTTTATGGCCCAATTATAGACCGACTGCCATTGACTGTAGCTCACCAGGTTCACGTCCATGTAAAATGCCGACACATAGATGTTCGTGAGGATGGCATCGCTCTCGGCATCCAGCGTGTCCCCCATCGTAAACGTCCCCGCAGGAATCAACACCATGTTGGTCGGGGTGGCGCCCAGCGAAATGTCGATGCGGTAGAACTCCTGCGGCGGAATCGGGTTCGTGTCGGTGACCGAGACCGTGACCTGAGAGCCGTAGTTGGTCACGGAAACGTAGGTGGTGAGCGGCAGCCAAACACCGCTAGCCAAATTGGTGCTGAACTGGGGCGTGTAGGTGCGACCTTGGGCAAGTGGGCTGAAGTTCAGGTTCATCGCCTGCGGCTGGTTCGGCAGGCTTGCGATGTTGAGGACGAACACCTGTGTCGGGTCGGTCGGGTTAAGCCCCGCGACGAATTTGAAGAGGTTGTTCTGGCCGGTACCGTCGGCATCACAGGAGGCGCAGGAAGCGGCATTGGTGCTCGTGCCGGTGCCGCCGAAATACTCCTGCCGCCAGCAGTCGGGGACCCCATCCCCCACGCTATCGGTCGTCAAATACGCAAAGTTCGCCACCAGATAGTCATTGGTGCTGTTAATCACAAATGTGAATGAGGGCGATGTGCTCAGAATGTCCCCATTTCCATCAGTCCAGTTAACAAACGTATAGCATTGATCTGGCCAGGCCTCCAAATTAACCGGCTCCCCACAAGGGCCCTCGTCCATGCCTTCTATGACAGTGTAACCACTACCCACAGGCGAGGCAGTGGTGCCGACGAAGTACTCCATCGGCTCGAAATACGCTTCCAGAGGGATAAAGCTATTGCTGCTAACCGTGAACGTGTAGCACGGCGAATAGCTGACCACATCGCCAAACATCGTCCAGTATGAAAAAAAATAGCATTGAGCTGGTGGCGTCGCGCAGACAGTCGCGCTAGACCCAACGCTGTACGTGCCAGAGCCGCTGACTGTGCCGCAAGGATAATCCCCCGGGAAACCACCCTGACAATCAGCAGAGGTATAGATGGTACAGGCCAAGCCATATTTGAACACGGTGCCATCGCCGTTCGTCCCGCCTGCGTAGGTCGTGCCGTAAAAGAAGCCATCGCTGCCCTGGACCAGTCCCGCACCATAGGGGTCGTAGCCATTGGTGCCACCGCTAAAGCTGTACAGCGTCGTCAACGTTCCGGCCGAACTGATCTTGAACAAGGTGCCATCGCCGCTCGTCCCGCCCCACGAGGTCGTCCCATAGAAATTGCCGTCGCTGCCTTGCACCAGCCCATTCGGAAATGCGCCATCGGCGCCACCGCTAAATCTGTACAGCGTTGTGAACGTTCCGGCGGAACTGATGCTGAATACGGTGCCAGCGTTCGTGCTTGTCCCGCCGAGATAGGTCGTCCCATAGAAATTGCTGTCGCTGCCCTGGACCAGCCCCCCAGACGGGTCGTTGCCATCGGCCCCACCGCTAAAACTGTACAGCGTCGTCAACGTTCCGGCGGAACTGGTCTTAAACACGGTGCCGCCGCCATAGCCGTTCGTCCCTCCAGAGGAGGTCGTGCCGTACAAATTGCTGTCGCTGCCTTGGACTAGCCCCGCATAAGGGTTGCCCCCATCCGCGCCACCGCTAAAGCTGTACAGTGTCGTCAACGTTCCGGCCGAACTCATCTTGAACACGGTGCCATAACCGCCTGCCCCGCCCTGGCCGGTCGTGCCGTAGAAATTGCCGTCGCTGGCTTGAACCAGCCCCGCAACAGGGTTGCCTCCATCCACCCCACCGGTAAAGCTGTACAGTCTCGTCAACGTTCCGGCTGAGCTGATGTTGAACACGGTGCCATTGCCGTTTCCCCCCAACGGGCCGCTTCCCCCCCACATGGTCGTGCCATAGAAATTGCCGTCGCTGCCTTGGATCAGCCCCCCGTGCGGGTAGTCACCATCCACGTCATCGGTACCGGTAAAGGTGTACAGTGTCGTCAACGTTCCGGCTGAACTGATCTTGAACACGGTGCCATTGCCCCAGCCGCCTGCCTCTCCGGCCCACGTGGTCGTGCCGTAGAAATTGCCGTCGCTGCCTTGGACCAGCCCCCCCAGCGGGTATTCGCCATCGACGCCACCGCTAAAGCTATACAGTGTCGTTAATGTCCATGTCTGCGCGCTGGCTACACCGCATCGGCCAGCCACCGTCAGGATTACAATCGCAAGGAGAATTCGTAGATTTTTCATGTCGATCAGAGTGAACAACTCACGGTTGTCCACAGTTGAGGTTTCGGTTTCGGTTTCTCGCCCAGGAGCAACGGCGCCCTGTACGGCACGTCATGGAAGTGATTGAATGGATGTCCGGGCAACGAGTGGAGACCAGACACTCGTTGCGAAACTGGATTCGGTGAAAGACTACAGGGGTCAGAGAAGCGTTCGTTACCTGACACGCCACTTACAACCAATGTTTGGTTCAAGTCCATTCTCGCGACGACTCGAACCCAAAACCGGGTAAGTGAGCATCTTGGCTACGCACCCTCGCCAATTAGTGAATTATTTCACGAGCGTGGCGGATTGTCAACAAAGATCTGGCTCGTGGGCGAATGCATTTGTGGGTGGGTGTAATAATTTCTACGCGACCTACGTGGGCACCGTGAGACGGTACGATCAACCAGCAAGGTTCACAAATCGCCCAAAGCAGGGAGTCGCGTTGGACGGTTCTCGTTTGGCAGTCATGGCGGTTCCGTTGCGTGCTCAGGTATCGTCCTGCCGTTGACACACCTCCATGTGCGTGATAGTTTTGCCCGCTCTTGGCGGGGCGAACATGACGGAAACCGAAGCGAATTATAAAGTTACACTGAACCTTCCGCAGACGGACTTCCCGATGAAGGCCAATCTGCCGCAGCGGGAGCCGGAAATGCTGGCGCGTTGGGAGAAGGACAAGCTGTACGAGAGAATCATGGCTGCCCGCCGTGACGCCCCGCTGTTCGTCCTGCATGACGGACCGCCGTTCGCCAACGGCGACGCGCACATCGGTCACGTCCTCAACAAAACGCTCAAGGACATGGTCGTCAAATACAAGACCATGCGTGGATTCCGTGCGCCCTATGTGCCGGGCTGGGACTGCCATGGTCAGCCCATCGAGTACAAGGTGAAAAAGGACCTTGGCAAGAAAGCCGACCAACTTTCACAAACGGAATTGCGCAAGCTCTGCCGGGCCGACGCCGAGAAATACATCGGTCTTCAGCGCGAGCAGTTCAAGCGGCTGGGTGTGTTCGGCGATTGGGACCATCCGTATCTGACGATGAGCCCGGCGTACGAGGCGGAGGTCATCGGCGCGATGGCGGACATGGTGGGCGACGGCTTTGTGTATCGGGGCAAGAAGCCCGTGTATTGGTGCCCGACGTGCCGCACGGCGCTGGCGGAAGCGGAGGTCGAATACGCCGACCACGTCTCGCCGAGCGTGTATGTGAAATTCCCCGTCAAGGGCCGGGAGAAGGAGTTTGCGGTCATCTGGACGACCACGCCGTGGACATTGCCGGCGAACCTGGCGATTGCCGTGAAGCCGGATCTCGGTTATGTCCGGGCGAAGACCTCGACGGGCGAGGTCTGGATTCTCGCCGAAGGCCTCGTCGAGCGGGTGGCGCAGGCGTGCGGAGTCGAATTGACCGTTGACCAGAAGCTTTTGGGCAGCGAACTCGAAGGATTGGTCACGCGTCATCCGTTTATGGAGCGCGATTCGCCGGTGATTTTCTCGCCGTACGTAACGTTGGAACAGGGCACGGGCCTGGTGCATACCGCGCCCGGACACGGCGCGGAGGACTACGAGATCGGGCGGAAATACAAGCTCGATACGCTCGCGCCGGTGGATGACGGCGGGGTGTTCACCAAGGAAGCCGGACCGTTTGCGGGACAATTTGTGTTCAAGGCCAACAAACCGATTGTCGAGCATTTGCGGGCGACCGGGGTTTTAGCGGGACACGCCGAGATCAAGCACTCGTATCCGCATTGCTGGCGGTGCAAAAACCCGGTCATCTTTCGCGCGGTGGAGCAGTGGTTCATCGCGCTGGACCATCGCGGCTTGCGCCAGAGCGCGCTGGAGGCGGTGCGCAAGGTCAAGTGGGTGCCGCAATGGGGCGAAACACGGTTTTCGAGCACCATCGAGCAGCGGCCGGACTGGGTGATTTCGCGGCAGCGCGCGTGGGGCGTGCCATTGCCGTTCCTGGAATGCGGCGACTGCGGCAAGCCGTTGCTCGACCGCGAGCTGATTTTGCGGTTTCGCGAGAAGGTGGCGACGGAAGGCGTCGATATCTGGTTTGAGCGGAGCGTGGCCGAGTTGTTTGGCGACGTGAAATGTCCGTCGTGCGGCTCGGTCAATTTGAAAAAGAGCGCCGATATTGTGGACGTCTGGTTCGAGTCGGGTCTGAGTCATCGGGCGGTCTTGAGGACGCGGCCCGAACTGGCTTATCCCGCGGACATGTATTTGGAAGGCAGCGATCAACATCGCGGTTGGTTCCAATCGGCGGTGCTGACGGCGATGGCGACGGAGAAGCGCGCGCCGTTCAAGACGGTCGTGACGCATGGGTTTCTGGTCTTGCAGGTGGAAGAGACGGGCCAGAAGCAGAAGGTTTCCAAATCGGCGGGTAAGCCGGCCAACTCCGAAGTCTACGTGAAGCGGTACGGGGCGGACGTGTTGCGGTTGTGGGTCGCCTCGGAGGATTACCAGGGTGACATTCCACTGTCGGAGGAGATTTTCGAGCGCGTCTCGGAGACGTATCGGAAGGTACGCAACACGTTGCGGATCCTGCTGGCGAACATCCATGATTTCGACCCCGCGACGCACCTCGTGGCAGGTGGAAAACTGGCGGAGATCGACCGGTGGCTGGTGTCGCGGCTGCAGGCGCTGGTGGCCGATGTGACCGACGCGTACGAGAAGCTCGAATTCCATCGTGTGTACCATTTGGTGAATGCCTTCTGCGCGGTGGAAGTCTCGTCCTTTTACGTTGACGTAATGAAAGACCCGTTGTATACGCTTGCGCCCGATTCGGCGGAGCGACGGTCCGCGCAGACCGCGATTTTTGAGACGGTGGCGACGCTGGCGAAGTTGATCGCGCCCGTCATGCCGTTCACCGCGGACGAGGTGTGGAACTTCCTGCCGGGGCGGAAGACGGAGTCGGTGCACCTGGCTGAGTTCCCGACGGCAGACCCGGGTCGGCGGGACGAGGAGTTGGAGCAGCGGTGGAGGAAGGTGCGGGCCGTGCGGGCGGCGGTTGATTTGGAATTGGAGAAGGCGCGCCAGAGCAAGACGATCGGCAAATCGTTGGAGGCGCAGGTGGAGATCGAGCCTCAGGACGAGGAGGTCGGCGAGTTGCTGGAAAAGCTTGGGCCGGGGCTGGAGACGGTGTTGATTGTGTCGCAGGTTCGTGTGACCCGGCCGACGGGCAGCGAACTACGCGTGAAGGTCAGTCAGGCGACGGGAAGGAAGTGCGTGCGTTGCTGGCGATGGACGGAGGACGTCGGGACGGACGTGGCGCATCCCGGGCTGTGCGGGCGTTGCGCGGACGTGATGAAAGCGCTGGCGTGAAAATTGCGGCAGGATGGGAAAACTTATGAAGAAGCAGTCCAAGAAAACCGGGACGGGTAAACCAAAAGTCAGTTCGGGGAAGGGAACCATGGGGACAGCCAAAGCGGGTCGTAAATCGAGGGTTGCGGCGGTAGGCAGACCGAAGGCAACGCGGGCCGATGCGAAGAGTAATGCGGAAGCGGAAGCCGCCCGCGCGGAAGCGGAGTTGAATCGTCCGCCGAAAACGTTGAAGCTCTCCAAGGAAGATGCGGCGAAGTTCAAGAAACTGCTGCTTGATTTGCGCGATCATCTCATCGACGGCGTGAATTTTCTGGCCAGCGACAACCTCAAGCGGTCGCATCGCGATGCGTCCGGTGAATTGAGCGGGTACAGCTTGCACATGGCCGACGCGGGCACGGACAATTTCGACCGCGAATTCGCGTTGAGCCTGGTCTCGAACGAGCAAGAGGCGCTGTATGAGATCGAGGAAGCCCTCAAGCGGCTCGAACATAGCACGTACGGGATCTGCGGCAATTGTGAGAAGCCCATTCTAAAGGCGCGGCTGGAGGCAGTTCCCTTCGCGCGGCTGTGCGTAAACTGCCAGTCCACGGTCGAAAAGGATCCCCGCCGACCCGTCGTCCAAGGGCCAATGTTCACCGAGTCTGCGGAGGAGGAGGGCGGAGAAGCGGAGGAGGCGGAGGAGTAGGACGCGAGGCGCTCCCATGCTATGGGTTGCACTTATCGCCGTCGCGATTGCCGCACTCGACCAGTTCAGCAAGTGGGTCGTTGTGCGCTTCATCAGCCCGGAGGAGACTCACGTCGTCATCACGGGTTTCTTCAGTCTGGTCAACTGGCGCAATACCGGTGCCGCTTGGGGCATCTTTCAACATTATAACCTGCTGCTAACCGCAGTCTCGCTGTTGACGGTGCTCGTGCTCTGGTTGTTCCGTCATTCCTTCGCGCTGGATCGTCCGGGCCGGCGCCTGGCCCTCGGGCTGATTGCAGGGGGGATCATCGGCAACCTGATCGACCGCGTTCGCGTCGGCTCCGTGATCGACTTTCTCTACTTCTCCATCGGGCAATATCACTGGCCGGCGTTCAACGTCGCCGACAGCTCGATCTGTGTCGGTGTGGGGTTGTACATCATCCTGTCGTGGCGAACGGGCGGTTCCACGGAGAAACACCACGCCGCGATCTCCTCGTAGGGCGGCGCTCGTCGCGCTTCACAAATCGTACACAGCCCGCTTCCGGCGGTCGAATTTCGCCAATTGACGGCAGCCTTTCCGTTTCAGGAACGCCTCGACCTCGGCGAACTTCAATCCGACCTGATCGGGCGCGTGCGCGTCCGAGTTGACGGTTAGCGGGATGCCAAGCGCCAGCGCTTGCTCGGCGATTGGCAGGGCCGGGTACGGCTGCGGTTCGGGAAGTTCGGGATGTCGATAGCCGGACGTATTGATCTCGAGGCTGATGTCCGCCGCCTTGATCTCTTCCAACGTGCGCGCGATCTCCTCGGCCTCGCGTTCGCCGGGCAGACAACCCGAGCGCTTTGTTACGTCAAAGTGGGCGACGATATCACACAGGCCGCTCCGCGCCATTCGCCGCATCAAATCGAAATAGCGCGCGTAGAGCTTGCGCGCGTCTCCGTCGTAATGGCGCGGCCAGGAGCTCTCGCGGCAGTCCTTGTCGAGGAAATGGATCGACCCGATCACGTAGTCCCACGGATATTTGGCCAGTTGTTGTTCCAGGTAGTCCTCGAGCCCCTCGACGTAATCCATTTCCAATCCGAGCATCACGTCGATCTTGCCCCGGTACCGGAATTGCAGTTCGGTCACGCGCTCGACGTAATAATCGATTTCCGCCTCGTTCATGCGGACGTTGGCGCTGCGGCCGCCGGGGAGGGGATTGTGGTCGGAAAACCCGATCTCGCGCAGGCCGAGTTCGATCCCGCGCTCAATGTAATCTTCCATCGGCCCCGCGGCGTGTTTGCACAACGGCGTGTGCATGTGATAGTCGCACTGGATGGACATGGCCGTTGACTCTAACGGCGGAGCGCCGCGTTGACAATGACTTTGGCGGCTTCTACACTGCGCGGCGCATGGAAACCCCCATCGTCTTCGAGTCCAAGGGTCAACAGGTCGTCGGTATATTGCATGTGCCCGAGGGGCACAGCCGGTTTCCGACGGCGTTGCTGCTGCACGGCTTTACCGGTACGAGGGTCGAGCCTCACCGGATGTTCGTGAAGATCTCTCGCGCTCTCGCCCAGCACGGCATCGCCAGTTTGCGGTTCGATTTCCGTGGATCAGGCGACAGCGCCGGCGATTTTGAAGACATGACGATCCGCTCGGAAACAATCGATACCCTTGAAGCGATCCGATTTCTGGCGCGACACAAGCGCGTCAACTCGCGGCGGCTGGCCCTCATCGGCATGAGCATGGGTGCCGCGGTCGCGGCGCATGTCGTCGCCCGCGAGAAACACCGCATCAAATCCCTGGTACTTCTGGCACCGGTGGCCGAAGGCGAGGGGATTCTGGATGAATTGTCGACACCCGACGCCGTTTCCTCGCTGGCGGAGACGGGTATCACGGACCACGACGGCAATCTGGTGGGCGTCGGGTTCATCCGCCAATTCGCCGAAATGAAACCGTTGCGCGAGGTGGTGAAATGCCAGTGCCCCGTGCTGCTGATTCATGGAGGGAAAGACCAGACTGTCCCCGCTCACCACACCGACCTGTACGAGCACGCGCTGCAAGCGCACAAACGCGTTGTCAAAAAAGTCGTCATCCCCGGCGCCGACCACACCTTCAACAAGCACATCTGGGAATCCCGCGTCATCACCGAAACCGTCGACTGGCTCGGCGAGACGATGTGACGGGTTTGGGTGTGCGCGGTTTACGACCCTTGCGGAAGCTCGTCCTCGGTCATCGCGAACCATAACGAGTCCACCCATTCGCCCTCGATAAACCGATCGCGCAGACATTCCGCTTCATTGCGCATGCCCAGCTTTGTGAACAGGCGCACGGCAGCCTCATTCCGACTGTCGCAGGTGGCGGTTACCCGATGCAGGCCGATGTCTTGCAGGCAGAACGAAAGAGCGGCGCGAAACGCTTCGAAGCCGAGTCCTTGACGCTTGAAACCATTGTTCATCTGGATTCCAAGAGACGCTTGCTGACGATTCGAGTCCACATACTTCATCCACAGCAGACCAATCAGTTTCTGGCTGTCCCGGAGCACGATGCCCAAAGTTAACAAGCCGGAAATGTCCGACAGTTTCTCTTTCACGACTCGTTCCAGCCAGGGCTTAACCTCGGTTTCGTCCATCGGGGGGCGTTCTTCGTAACGGAATGTCTCCGGGTCGGAAAGAACTTCGAGCGCATCTGAGAAATCCTCCAGTTGCAGCTTGCGCAAAACCAATCGAGGAGTTTCGATCGGGAGAGGTAGTGCGGAGCTTGCCTGGTCGCCGCTACGGGGGACGATGACGTCTTCGCCACAGAATGGGCAGGGTTGCGCGCTGCCGGCGCAGTCTTCCATGTACTCCACCGAATTGCCGCACTTCGGGCAGGAGAAAGTGATGTAGGTTTGCTCGTCCATGTTCCGCTCCAACTTGCCGCGGTCACCGATGATGCCCAAGAACCGACGGCCCGGTCAAGTGTGACATATCGTGTGGCAGGTAGGCTTTCAGGTGTGCTAAATTGACTACCTGTGCCATTCGAACTCGTCAGCAAATACAAGCCGCGCGGAGACCAGCCGGAAATGCGGCGTTTAGCCTTCGGCGGTCGGCTGTCAGCAACGGATTGCGGCGCGGGCGCATGAAAGACTTTCGACAACTGGAGGTCTGGCGGAACGCACAGGAGCTCGCTGTGATTGTTTACCAGCAGACAAACCATTTTCCAAAAGAGGAACGGTTTGGACTGACTAATCAACTACGCCGCGCCGCGGTCTCGATCCCCACCAATCTGGCCGAGGGCTGTGGTCGCGCCGGAGATGCCGACTTCGCGCGGTTTGTCCAAATCGCCTTTGGGTCAGCATGTGAAGTGGAAAGTCTGCTGTTGCTAAGCTGCGAGCTCGGATTTCTGAAGGCCATTGACTACGATGTGACGCAGGGCAAACTGGTGAGCATCAAACGCATGCTGGCCGCCCTGCTGAAAAAGCTGAAAGCCGAACGCTGAGCGCCGACTGCCATGCCTTTCCAACTCGTCAGCAAATACAAGCCGCGCGGGGACCAGCCCCAGGCGATCAAGGCATTGACCGAATCGCTGCGGGCAGGCAATCGTTATCAGACCCTCCTCGGCGTCACCGGCAGCGGCAAGACGTTCACGATGGCCAACGTCATCCAGCAATTGGACCGACCAACGTTGGTCATTTCGCACAACAAAACACTCGCCGCCCAACTGTTTAGCGAGTTCAAGCAGTTCTTCCCGCGCAACGCGGTCGAGTATTTTGTCAGTTACTACGATTACTACCAGCCTGAAGCCTATATTCCGCAGACCGACACCTACATCGAGAAGGACGCCAGCATCAACGAGCAGATCGAGAAACTGCGGCTCTCGGCTACGAGTTCGTTGCTGTCGCGCCGCGATGTGCTTGTTGTCGCCAGCGTATCGTGCATCTACGGTTTGGGTTCGCCCGAAGACTACTTTGAGATGATGGCGCTGATCACGGTCGGCAATGAAATGTCGCGCGACGATCTCCTGCGCAAACTGGTGGACATGCAGTACAACCGCAACGACGTCGAATTCACCCGCGGCAATTTTCGCGTGCGCGGCGACACGGTGGAGGTTTGCCCGAGCTACACCGAGGATGCGGTGCGCGTCGAGTTTTTCGGCGACCGCGTCGAGCAGATCACGCGCTTTGATTCGCTCACCGGGCGCAAGATCGAGTCGGTCAACACCTTCTCCATCTATCCCGCCAAACATTGGGTCATGCCGTACTCGAAAATCGCCCGTGCCCTCGATGCGATCAAGGCCGAGATGAAAGACCGCGTCGCGTGGTTCGAATCGCAAAACAAACTCGTCGAGGCCCAGCGGATTTATTCGCGCACGACGTACGACCTCGAAATGCTCAAGGAGATGGGTTTTTGCGGGGGCATTGAGAATTACTCGCGCCACCTGAGCAACCGCGCGGCCGGGGAGCGGCCATTCACACTCATGGACTTCTTTCCGAAAGATTACCTGCTGCTCATCGACGAGTCGCACGTCACGGTGCCGCAGATCGGCGGGATGTACGCCGGCGACCGTTCGCGCAAGACCACGCTCGTCGAGCACGGATTTCGCCTGCCATCGGCGCTGGACAATCGCCCCCTGAATGCGGCGGAGTTCGACAGCCTGATCGGGCAGTGCATTTATATGTCCGCTACCCCCGGGCCCTACGAACTGGGTCGTAGCGCGGTGGTTGCCGAGCAGATTATTCGTCCGACCGGTCTCGTCGATCCGCCTGTAACGGTGAAACCGCTCAAAGGCCAGATCGACGATCTGATCGAGCAAAGCCGCGCCCGCGCCGAGAAACACGAACGCGTCCTTGTGACCACGTTGACCAAACGCACCGCCGAGGATCTGGCAGACTATCTGCGTGAGGTCGGCATTCGCGTGAAATATCTGCACAGCGAAATCGACGCCATCGAGCGTGTCGAGGTCTTGCGCGGCCTGCGGGCCGCCGATTTTGATGTGTTGGTCGGGATCAATTTGTTGCGCGAGGGCCTCGACCTTCCCGAAGTGTCGCTCGTGGCCATTCTCGATGCGGACAAGGAAGGCTTCCTGCGCAGCGCCACGTCGCTCATCCAGACGGCGGGCCGCGCCGCCCGCCACATCAACGCCGAGGTCATCCTCTACGCCGACGTGATGACCGATTCGATCAAGAAATTTATCGCGACGACGGACTATCGCCGTGGCAAACAACTCGCGTACAATCAGGAGCACAACATCACACCGAAGTCGTGAAACGTGAATTGCAGCTCAGCCTTGCCGAATTGACCCAGGCGCGCGAGGTGGAGGCTTCGGTTGTTCGCGAAGCGCCCGGCGGATACCGTACCGCTGAGTTGCTCCGCGAGTTGGAAGAGGAGATGATCGAGGCCGCCGAGAACCTCCAGTTTGAAAAGGCTGCCATCTTGCGCGACCAGATTGCTGAGTTGAAGATGGAAGGTAGGGCAGACCGTCCGGGAAGCGCCTCCCGCAAAACGGCAGGTGAAATACGACCGCAAGTTGAAGGTCAATGTGGTAAAGAAGTCCCGGCCAGCGAAGACCCGATGATTGCTCTCCCACGAGAATTCATTCAGAACATTGTGCGCGCGGCGCTCGCCGAGGATATTGGCGCAGGTGACATCACGACCGAAGCCGCGATCCCCGCCGACCAGCGCGCGGAAGCGTGTATTGTTGCGAAGGAGTCCTGTGTCGTGGCGGGTCTGCCGTTGGTGGAAGCGGTATTTGCGCAAATCGACCGGGCGGCTATCGTCAAGTTGTTGGCCGCGGAAGGCGATTTTGTGGAGAGGGGAACACGAGTGTGCGTGCTCAATGGCCCCGCTCGGGCAATCCTGACCGGCGAGCGCACGGCGCTGAACTTCTTGCAGCGGCTCTCCGGAATCGCGACGTTGACGCGACAATTTGTCGACGAGGTCGCCGGCACGAGGGCCAAAATTCTGGATACACGCAAGACCACGCCCACGCTCCGCGTGTTGGAGAAATACGCGGTAGCGGTCGGCGGCGGCGCCAATCACCGTATGGGTCTCTACGACGCCGTCATGATCAAGGACAATCACCGTGTCATTCTCGCCCGGCTCGGCCCAAAAGCCCTTGGTGATGCGGTCGCCACGGCCCGCAAGAATCATTCGACCGCCCCAATCATCGTCGAAGCGGACACGTTGGAGCAGGTGGAAGAAGCGCTGGCCGCCGGGGCCGACCACATCCTGCTCGACAACATGACCTCGGACGAATTACGCGAAGCGGTAACGCTCGTTGCCGGCCGCGCCAAGACGGAGGCCAGCGGCGGCGTCACGCTCCAGACCGTCCGTGCCATCGCCCAAACCGGCGTCGATTACATCTCCGTCGGCGCGCTCACCCACTCGGCCCGCGCGGTGGATTTTTCCATCGAGATAAGTGAATGAACACGGGCACGGCGATCTTGGAGGCGTTCTATCAGGCGGCGGGGCAGTTCGTGCGGGCCGATGATCTGGGGCGGCAACTGAAACTGCCCACGACCGCGGTGACGACGGAGATCGCGGGACTGGAAAAGCTGGGCTACACGATCGAGTCGCATCCGCATTTCGGTTATCGGTTGCTCGGCATTCCCGATCGCCTGACGGCGGACGATATCAAGGCGCGGCTGAAGACGAGGTTGATCGGCTCGGAAGTGTTGGTGTTCGAAGAAACGGCATCGACGAACGACGTGGTCGAGCATCTCGCGAAATCAGGAGCGCGCGAAGGATTGGTGGTGTTTGCCGAATCGCAAACGCGGGGACGAGGCCGACGCGGACGTACGTGGGCGTCGCCGCGTGGAAAGGGGCTCTGGTTTTCTGTGTTGCTTCGGCCGACCCTGCCGCCCTCAGCCGCCAGCCGCATCACCGTGGCGGCGAGCGTGGCCGTGGCGCGCGCAATTCGAGAAGTGGGCCGCGTGGATGCGCGCATCAAATGGCCGAATGACGTGATCATCAATGACAAGAAGTTGGCAGGGATTCTGACGGAGTTACGGGTGGAGGCCGACGAAATCCTGATGGCGATCCTCGGCATCGGCATCGACGTGAACTGTGAGCCGGATGATTTCCCGGACGATTTGGCCCGGATTGCCACGTCGCTCCAGTTGGAGACGGGAAGCGCCCAGGATCGCGTCGCATTGGCGGCACGAGTGCTGGCGGCGTTGGACGAGTGTTATCAATTGGCCCTGACAGATTTCGAGGCCATCGCGGACGAATGGGCAAAGTTGTGCACGACGCTGGGCCGGCAAATCGTGGTGACCATGGGCCAGCGCCGCATTGAAGGCTTCGCGCAGGCGCTGGACAGCGATGGCGCGCTGCTCGTACGCTGTGACAGCGGACAAATGGAACGAATCCTCGGCGGCGATTTGGTGGTGGAACGCGCATGAAGAGCGAGCGTCCGTTTTTATTGGTGAACATCAACAACACGAACACCAGTTTCGCGCTGGCGAATTCCAAGCGCATCCTGCGAGTCATCAAAGTGCCGACGGCGTCGGTGCGGAAGATCCCATTCTCCCGAGTCGGCGTTTCTGGGGTGGTACTGTCATCCGTCGTACCGGCGGTGGCAAAACGCGTGCGGCGCATGTTGCCGATGCGGCCACTGATCGTGAGTGCGGACATCGATCTGGGAATCGGCGTCCGTTATCCCCGCAAGAAACAGATCGGGGCGGACCGCCTTGCCAATGCCGTTGCCGTTGCCGAGCTGCATGGCGCGCCGGCGATTGTGGTCGATTTCGGCACGGCGGTGACGTTCGACATCGTGAACGCGCGCAGCGAATACGTGGGCGGTGTGATCGCCCCGGGCCTGGCATCGGTCACGGAATATCTTTACCAGCGCACCGCGTTGCTGCCGCGCATCACACTCGCCGAACCGAAATCCGTGATCGGCAAGAGCACGGTCGACGCAATGCGGGTGGGCGCGGTGATTGGATACCGCGGACTCGTGAAAGAGATCCTCCACGCCTTGAGACGCGAGCGTGGCATGAAGCGGGCGGTCGTCGTGGCGACCGGAGGCTACGGCGATCTGATGGCGAGGAAAATTCCCGAGATCGAGCACGTAAATCCGTTGTTGACCCTGGAAGGTCTGCGGTTTATCTACCTGCGCAACCGGCGCGTCTGAAAACGGCCTCCGGCCTGTCACCATGAACCGAATCGATGCGAAATTCCGCGCGTTGCGCGCCGCCCGGCAAAAAGGGTTTGTCGCGTACATCTGCGCGGGCGATCCAAGTTTGCGCGCGACGGCGCAACTGGCCCGGGCGTTCGAGCGCGTGGGCGTGGACGTGCTGGAATTGGGCGTGCCCTTCAGCGATCCGCTCGCGGATGGCGTGGTGAACCAGTTGGCGTCCGAACGGGCCTTGCGTGCCGGGACGACGTTGCGCGGGGTGCTGAAGACGGTGGCATCCCTGCGGCGCGGCGGTCTTCAAGTCCCGATTGTTTTTTACGTGTACTATAACGTTCTGCACCACTATGGGCTGAAGAAGTTCGTGCGCGATGCGGCAACGGCGGGGGTGGACGGCGTGCTGGCCTTGGACCTGCCGCCCGAGGAGGCGGGCGCATTTGAGAAGCTCATGAAACGGGCAGGCTTGCATCCGATTTATCTCGTGGCACCGACGACACCAGCCGAGCGTATCCATAAGATCGCGCGACACGCCAGCGGGTTCATCTATTACGTGTCGCGCGAAGGTGTAACCGGCATGCAGAAGTCGATGGCTCCGGCGGTGACGGGGCACGTCGCCATCATTCGCAAACACTCGAAATTGCCGGTGGCGATTGGTTTTGGAATCTCGAATCCATCACAAGCGCGCGCGGCGGCACGGGCGGCGGATGCGGTGGTGGTCGGCAGCGCGATTGTGAACCAGATTGCGAAATACGGTAAGAACCGCCAGATGGCATCAAAGGTTGCGCGTTTTGTGGGCGCGATGGTTCGCGGTGCAAAGGGGGCGAGGTGACATGAACTGGGCGATCATCATGGCTGGTGGGTACGGCGAGCGGTTCTGGCCGAAGAGTCGGCGGAAACAACCCAAACAATTGCTTCCGATTGTCGGCGACAAGACGATGATCCAGCAGACGGTGGAGCGCGTGCGTCCGTTGGTGGGCGACGCGCGGGTTGTCGTGGTAACCAACCACGTGCAGGCGCCATTGGTGCGCAAGCAACTTCCACGGGTGAAGCATGTGATCGGCGAGCCGATCGGACGGAACACAGCGCCGTGTATCGGGTTGGCGGCGGCCATGATTGGCGCGCAGGATTCCGACGCCGTGATGGCGGTCCTGCCGGCGGATTCCTACATTCCGGATGTGGAAAACTATCGGCGTGTCGTCGGCGACGCGTTGAAGGTGGCGGCGGCGCAGGCAGTTCTGCTGACCATCGGGATCAAGCCAACGTCACCACACACGGGGTATGGATACATCCAGGTGGGCGAGGAACTTCCGGCCAAATGCGTGACACAATTCTGGAAGGCGCAGCGGTTTGTTGAGAAGCCGGACCGCAAGACCGCGGAGGAATTTCTCGCCAGCGGCGACTATCGTTGGAATGCCGGGATGTTCGTTTGGTCGTCCCGCGCGATAGCGGAGGCGTATCGCAAGTATCAGCCGGCATTGTGGGAGGCGTGTTTGCGAATTCAGGCCAAGGCGGGCACGAAAACCTTTGCGCGTGTCCTGGCCCGCGAATATCCGAAGATGGAAAAGATTTCGGTCGACTACGCCATCATGGAGAAAGCGGACAACGTCGTGGTGGCCAACGGTGATTTTGACTGGGACGACGTGGGCGATTGGCCGGCGATTGGCCGTCACTACGAGAAGGACGGCAGTGGAAACGTCGCGCGCGGTGAATTCGTCGGGCTCGACGCGTCGGGATGCATCATTGTGGGCGACAACAAGCACCTCGTGGCGGCAGTTGGTGTGCGGGACTTGGTGATCGTGCACACGGCGGATGCCACGCTGGTGTGCCACAAGAATGACGCGCAAAAAGTGCGCGAGATCGTCAAAAGGCTCGCGGCGGACAAGAAATACAAGCGACTGTTGTGACGGAATGCGTGTTCTCGGTGTTGATTATGGTCACAAGCGCATCGGGCTGGCGCTCAGCGATGAGAGCGGCACGATCGCGCAGCCGCTCGATTACATTGACGGTGGCGCGGTAGCCAAAGTCAGCCTGGAGTTGGCGCGGCTCTGCGCCGAACGCAAGGTGGGCAAGATCGTCGTGGGCGTCCCCTTGCGGCTGGACGGGAAGCCGAGCGAGCAGACGGAGCGGACGCTGGCGTTCATTGCGGGATTGCGGCGGGCGACGACGATTCCCGTGGCGCAATGGGACGAGCGGCTGACGAGCGTGCAGGCCGAGCGCGCCTTGTTGGAAGGAAACGTGCGGCGGAGCGAACGGAAGCAGAAGATCGACAAACTGGCCGCGCAAATCATGTTGCAGAGTTACCTCGATGCCACGAATCCGCCTCCAGCCGAACCGTAGGCATTTCAAGCTGACCATCGCGTACGACGGAACGAATTACGCGGGTTGGCAGTTGCAACCGAACGGCAGCACGGTTCAGGAGTTTGTCGAAGGCGCATTGGCAAAGATGGCGGGCGGCGCGGTGCGCGTCCATGGTTCGGGCCGGACGGACGCGGGCGTCCACGCGAAGGCGCAGGTTGCCAACTGCTCGTTCCGCACTCGACTGACGACGGCGACACTGGGGCGCGCGTTGAACGCCAATCTTCCCGTGGACATTCGCGTAGAACGGGTGGAGGAGACGGACGCGCAATTTCACGCCCGCTTCTCGGCGGAGGGGAAGGAATACCGTTACCAGATCGACTGTGGGGCGGTCGCCGATCCTTTCTTGCGCGCGTACGCGTGGCATCACCCGAGGCCGTTGAATGTTGCGGCGATACGCCGGGCGGCGCGGCTGCTGAAGGGGCGTCACGATTTCGCGGCGTTGTCGGCGAACCCCATGCGGCCGGTGGAAACAACCGTGCGGACGGTATCGAAATTGTCGGTAACGAAGCGCGGGAATCTGTTGACCATCGCGGTTGTTGCCGATGGGTTTCTTTACAAAATGGTGCGGTCGATTGTCGGCGCGTTGGTGAAGGTCGGCGAGGGGCGGATGACGGTCGAGCAACTGGAGAAATTGGTGAAGGCGAAGAAGCGCAGTGCGCTGGTCGAGACCGCGCCGGCGCATGGCTTGTTTCTCTGGCGGGTGTTTTACTGAGATGAACGTCGTCCTTGTTGAACCGGAGATTCCGCCGAACACGGGAAACGTGGCGCGGCTGTGCGCGGCGACGCAGGCAACGTTGCATCTCGTCGGACCACTCGGGTTTCGCCTCGACGACAAGACGCTGAAGCGGGCAGGCATGGATTATTGGGAGCACGTGACCTGGAAGTATTGGGAGTCGCTGGAGCAGTTCGAAGCCGCGGCTCGGCAGGAGCCTCGCCCTCCCAACGTTTATTACGTCACCACGAAGTCGAAACGGCCATACACGCAGCCGCGTTATCAGTGGGGCGATTATCTGGTTTTCGGGCGCGAGACGGCGGGTTTGCCGAAGGCGCTCTTGGATGCGAACCCGGAAACGACAATCACAATCCCGATGTTCAACCCCCAGGCGCGCAGTCTAAATCTGGCCACGGCAGTCGCGATTGTGTTGTACGAAGCGGTGCGGCAGGTGAAGGGATTCTAAGTCAGCTCGCCCGGGCGCGTGGCGACACACGGCGCCGTTACTTGTTCTTGTCTTGCGTCGAACCTTTTTGGAGGTTGTCAATGAAGCCGCCGATGGCTTCGCCGGCGCCCTGAAGAGCCTGACCGGCCTGGTTGGTCACATCGCCGAGGTTCTTCTTCAAGTCATTCGCGTTGATGCCGATGTCGGGCAGATGGACATTGCCCAGCACGGTGAGGAGCACGAGTCGCGAGATGTCCGTGGAGTCGGTGATGTTGTTGTAGGTGCGATCGAGGTTGAGCTTGATGTCGCGCTCGGATGGTTTGGGACGGCTGTAATCCTTGATGGTGACGGCGCCGACGTGGATCCGCAGCTTATCCACGGCGTACTTGGTGGAACTAGTACTGCCCGCCGGCGAGACGACGCCTTTGAGTTTCTGGACGTTTGAGTCCGTCTTGTTTTTGACGATGACGAGTTCCTTGATGTTGATGAGCATGTCGTTGACGTGCGGCACGCCGCTGAACATCGAGAGGAGACGGTAATCGATGTAAAGTTCCGGCATGTCCACGAACATTTTTTCCTGAAACTCCGGCGGGTTCATCAGTTTGAGGTCGTGGACGTCCACTTTGCTGGAAAAGAGCTCCAGATCGACCGAGCCGATGGTCAAGGGGAAGCCGGTAATTTTTTTCGCGCCGTACTCGACGGATTTGAGCGCGATAACATTACGCGCCAGGAACAGGATGGCGACCAGCAAGACGAGAGCGGCAATGACCCGCCAAAGCAGCTTCTTCATGGTCAGCTTATTAACCTAAATCGCCCCGGCATTCAAGCGAGCATGACCGATCAGGCCTGGTTCACGACGGCACGAATATCGCGGAGCGTCTGCAGCAGCCTCCTGACTTCCCGCAACGGCAACTGGTTGGCGGCATCGCTGAGGGCGCGGTCGGGGTTGGGATGGGTTTCCAGGAAGATGCCGTCGCAGCCGGCGGCAACGGCGGAGCGCGCCAACACCACGGCCATGCGACGATCCCCACCGGTAAATTTGCCGCCCTGTCCACCGCCGGGCATTTGGACGCTGTGCGTCGCGTCGAACACGACGGGCCAACCGAACTCCCGCATGATCGCCAGGGACCGCATGTCGGCGACGAGGTTGTTGTATCCGAACGACGAGCCGCGCTCGGTGAGCAGGATGTTGCGCCCGCCGACGGCGGTGATTTTGTCGATGACGTTGCGCATGTCCCACGGCGCGAGAAACTGGCCCTTCTTCACGTTGACACAACGCTTCGTGCGCGCTGCGGCCTGGATCAAGTCCGTCTGGCGGCAGAGGAACGCGGGGATTTGCAGCACGTCGGCGACTTCGGCGGCCGGCTTGCAGTGCGGGATTTCATGGATATCCGTGAGAATTGGCAGACCGAACAGGCGCTTGACCTTTGCCAAGACGGCAAGCCCGCGCTTCAGGCCGGGACCTCGGAAACTATCGCGCGCGGTACGGTTGGCTTTGTCGTAGCTGGCTTTGAAGATGAGCGGAAGATCAAGGTCGTCGCAGACTTGGGAAAGAGCTTCGGCCGTCTGGAGAGCCATCTTTTCATTTTCGATCACGCATGGCCCGGCGATGACAAACAGCGGTGTGCGCTTGCCGCCGAGGGTGAGTTTGCCGACGCGAATGGTGTTCATGACCCCTTTTGTTTTAACGCCGCTTCGATGAAGCCCCGGAAGAGCGGGTGAGGCTTGTTGGGTTTGGAAAGGAATTCGGGATGGAATTGGCAGGCGATGAACCACGGGTGGTCGCGCAGTTCGATGAGTTCGACAAGGTCGAGTTTCTTGTATCGGCCGGCGACGATCATGCCCGACTTCATCAACTGATCCCGGTAGGTGTTGTTGAACTCATAGCGATGGCGGTGGCGCTCGGAAATCTCTTCCGTCCCATACAGATCGCGCGACCTGGTTCCCGCGACCAGCTCGCAGGGCTGCGCCCCGAGCCGCATGGTCCCGCCCTTCGCCTCGATTCCCTTCTGTTCTTCCAGCAGGCAGATGACGGGGTGGGGTGACTTCGGATCGAATTCGGTGGAATTGGCGTCCTTCCATCCGCAGACGTTGCGGGCGAATTCAATGACGGCGATTTGCATGCCGAGACACAGGCCGAGGTAAGGGATCTTGTTTTCCCGGGCGTACTGCGCCGCGAGAATCTTGCCCTCGATGCCGCGATTGCCGAAGCCGCCAGGCACAAGGATCCCGGCCACGCCCTTCAGGTGTTTCTCCGCGCCATCCTTTTCGATGTGTTCGGCATCGACCCGGAGAATATCGACGGCGCAATCGTTGGCAGCACCCGCGTGCTTGAGCGCCTCGTACATGCTCTTGTAGGCGTCAATGAGCTGGATGTATTTGCCGACCACCGCGATGTGGACCTTGCGGGACGGATGGATGACGCGCTGGAGCATCTGTTCCCACTCGGTCAACGGCTTGGCAGGCGCGTCGAGGCCGAGGTAGCGGCAGACAAGTTCGTCCACATTCTCGGCGCGCAGGTCCAGCGGGACCTCGTAGACGGAGTGGGCGACATCCAGTTCCTCGATCACGCATTCGACGGGAACATTGCAGAACATGGAAATTTTCTGGCGAACCTCCTTGCCGAGGGTACGTTCGCTGCGACAAATCAGGATCTGCGGCACGATCCCGATTTCGCGGAGCTTGGCGACGCTTTGCTGGGTCGGTTTTGTCTTGATCTCGCCGGCCACGCGGATAAACGGCACAAGCGTGACGTGGATAAACAGGGAATTCTGCGGGCCGGCCTCGAGGGCGAACTGACGGATCCCTTCGAGGAACGGCAGTCCTTCGATATCGCCAATTGTGCCGCCGATTTCGATGATGACGACCTCCGCGCCGCTTTTTTTGCCGACTTCACGGATGCGATCCTTGATTTCGTTGGTCACGTGCGGGATGACCTGGACGGTCTTCCCGAGATAATCGCCGCGCCGCTCCTTTTCGATGATGCGCGCGTAGACCTGGCCGCTGGTGAGGTTGTTGAGGCGCGAGAGTTTGGCGTGCGTGAACCGCTCGTAATGCCCGAGATCGAGATCGGTTTCCGCGCCGTCATCGGTCACGTAGACTTCGCCGTGTTGGAAGGGGTTCATGGTGCCGGGGTCGACGTTCAGGTACGGATCGAATTTGGCGAGGGTGACCTTGAGGCCGCGGTTTTCCAGCAGCGTGCCCAGGGAGGCCGCCGTAAGCCCTTTGCCGAGCGAACTGATGACGCCGCCAGTGACAAAGATGTATTTCATGCCTGACTCTTCAAAATCTCCTCGACCAATTCCACGTCCTCGGGTCGATCCACGCCAATGGAATCGTGGGGCGTGATCCACACCTTGACCGAAAACCCATTCTCCAGCGTGCGCAACTGTTCCAGCTTCTCGGTTTTTTCCAGGTCGCCCTGGGGCAGCGCCACGAACTTCAGCAGAAACTCGCGCCGAAACGCGTAGATTCCGAGGTGCTTGTAGAATTTCGCCAGCTTCAGCCACTCCAGTGCGTCGCTGGTCTTCGCATCGCGCACGAACGGCACCCGACTGCGGGTAAAGTACAACGCCGTGCCGTTTTGCGCGAGCGCGACTTTCACAACGTTGGGATTATCGAGATTGGCGGCGGATTCGAGTTTGCGCGCCAGGGTGCCCATGACGCATTTCGGGTCAGCCTGCATCCCCGTGACGAGTTGATCGATCATCTCCGGGCGCATCAACGGTTCGTCACCCTGGATATTCAACACGAGATCGCAATCGTACGTGCGGGCGACCTCGGCCACGCGATCGGTGCCGGTGGCGCAATCGGGCGAGGTGAGCATGGCGTCGCCACCAAAGGCTTCGACGGCTTCGAGGATGCGGGTGTCTTCGGTGGCGACGATGACCTTGTCGAGCCGTTTGGCCTTGGCCGCCTGCTCGTAGACGCGGTGCACGAGTGATTTACCGGCGATCATCGCCAGCGGCTTCCCGGGAAACCGGTGCGCCCCGTACCGCGCGGGAATGACGCCCAACGTGCGAACTTTCATGCCGTGCCACCTTGATCCATTCAAGCGTAGTGTAGCAGACCGGCGATGGGTGACAAGCGTTGCTGCTGCCGCCTGTGGGATGGACCCATGGAATGTGTTTGCCGGCGCGGAGAATTACGCTGGAATTGGGCTTGTTTAGCGTCATTAGTCAAGATACAATCACGCCGGTTTGGCATGAAGGGTACAAAGGGAAAATGGGTTGGGTGGCTCGGGCTTCTGCTTGTGCTGGTAGTCGTTCCCTGCGTGGAAGCGGTGATTTTGGAAGGGACCGGCGATCCCTCGTATAACACGAATGCCCCGACAGGCTCCCTGACCAACAGCGGCTGGCAATTCGAAGGCCAGTGGAACAACGACAATGGACCATTTCTGGGCACGCCCATTGCGCCGACGTTCTTTCTCACGGCGCAGCACGTCGGTGGATCGTCCAACGAGCCATTTTCCTTCAACGGGCTCACCTACACGACGGTAACAAACTTTGATGACCCGACTACCGATTTGCGGATCTGGCAGGTGGGGCAGACGTTTTCTAATTATGCGCCCCTCTATACGGGATCGAGCGAAATGGGCCAGACGTGCGTCGTAATGGGACGGGGCTGGGAGCGCGGCGACGCGGTCGTTGTTGTGGACGGGGGGACCAATTTGACCGATGGGTGGCAGTGGGGGCAGCCGGGATACTCTTACGGCGTTGAGCGCTGGGGGGAGAACAGCGTTGTGGGCACCATCACAGCCGGTGCCCTGGGCTCGGACCCACACCCGGATGCGCAGTTGTTGTATTCCGCCTTCAGTCGGAGTGCAAACAGCAACCAATGCATGTTGGCCGGATTTGATTCCAGCGGGGGGATGTTCATCAAAAACGGCACAGCGTGGGAGTTGGCCGGTATCAACTATGAGATTGATGAATATCTCGTCAGTACTAATGCCAATGGCTCCAATTCGTTCTCTCAAGCCGCGTTGATGGATGTATATGGTTTGTATGTCTGGACCGGCACGGAGTGGCAGCTGCAGACGACCCATGATAATCCGCCGACACAGTTTTACTGCACGCGCGTCTCAGCGCGGATTTCGTGGATCAACAGCATTCTCACCACGAACCCCACGGCTGTTTTCAGCGGCAGTCCCACCAATGGAGCCGGACCATTGACCGTGACTTTCATCGACAGTTCCACCGGCCCGATTACCAATCGGTTCTGGAGTTTTGGAGATGGCGGCAAGACCAACTTTGTCGACGCGACCAACCCGACACACACCTACACGGACGGCGTGTACGACGTGACCCTGATCGTCAGCGGTTCCGGAGGCTCCAGCACCGACAGCGTGGCGAACATGATCAGCGTTTACGACCCGTTCGCGTGGTGGCAGCAGTTCTACGGCCTCACCAACAACTGCGCGTTCTGTGGTCCGAACGCCTCCCACACGGGCGACGGCATGAGCAATACCAACAAGTTCATGGCGGGCTTCAACCCCACCAACGCGGCAGCGTACCTGCACGTCATCAGCCTCGCCACCACGAACACCATGGACATTAACGTGATTTATCTGGGGGCCAATGGCGACACGAACTACGGGCCGGGAATCGCATCACGGACCAACATACTGGAATACTCGACCGGCACCGCCGACGGGAGTTACAACGGGACCTTCCTGCCCGTGCCCTCCGCTCGCGCGACCAACATCCTCAGTGGCGGGACCGGGACCGGCATCGTGACCAACATGGTCGATCCTGGCGGCGCGACCAACATGCCATCGCGGTACTACCGGGTCCGCGTGCTGTTGCCCTGAACGCTCTTTGGAGGAGTGCCGCTGCGAGGATCGCCTCGCCATTGGAGCCAGGCCCCGATGCGGAAACCCTTGCCAGCCACGGTCACCGTTTTGAGACGACCCCCGCCCAAACACACGTGCTGAGGAGGAGAAGATAGTCGTGGCTTGCCGCTTCGTGGCTCAGCGGGCTCGCACTTCGCGATGGCGGAAGCAGGCGACGAGATGGTCGTTGACCAATCCGGCGGCTTGCATGAACGCGTAACAGATCGTCGAGCCGCAGAAAGTAAACCCGCGGCGCTTCATGTCCTTGCTCATTGCATCGGACTCTTTCGAGGCGGCGCGGATTTGCTTGAGGGACTGGAGGCGATTGACCAATGGCTGGCCGCCGACGAACTGCCAGATGTAGCGGTCGAACGAGCCAAACTCGTCGCGGACCTGGAGGAACGCGCGGGCGTTGACGACCGCGGAGCGGACCTTGAGGCGATTGCGGACGATGCCGGGGTCGAGCAGGAGTTTGGCGAGGCGTTTGTCGGTATATCGCGCGACTTTCTCGGCGTCGAAATTGTCGAAGGCCCGGCGGTAGTTCTCGCGTTTCAACAAGATTGTTCGCCAACTCAGGCCGGCTTGCGCGGCATCGAGGACGAGGAACTCGAAGAGCTTGCGATCGTCGTGCAATGGCACGCCCCATTCGGTGTCGTGATACTCGATCATCAGTGGATGATCGAGACACCAATCGCAGCGAATCAAATTGTCGGCTCTGGCCATAACAGGTGACTGGCAGAGGATAGAGGTTCGCCTTGCGGAACGCAAGAATGACGGTCACGCAGATGGCATTCGATATGAGTTTGATGGTTGAAAGAGATACCGAACGACCGCCAGCATGGAGGCGCGCGCCACCAGTCGGGAGCGCGATTTTTTCTCGACAAACCGCTTGTTTCCAGCTAAATACGGCGGTCATAAGGAGGTGGAAATCCCACCATGACAAAGAAGGCGTTGGGCAGGGGACTGGATGCACTCATCAATGGCGGGGTCGTTCGCAGCGTGGCGGTCGAACCGCCCCATGTCGAAGTCGCGATCGCGCCGCCCGCACCAACTACGACCGTGGCGCAGCCGTTGGGTGCGGCTCCGCCCGCCGGGAACGCCAGTGGCGTCCGCCACCTTGGCATCGACACCATCGACCGCAGTCCGTTTCAGCCCCGCACTGAATTTGACCCCGAACAACTCCGCGAGCTGGCCGATTCCATCAAACAACGTGGCGTGATCCAACCGTTGTTGGTGAGACCGTTGAGCGGCGCGGGAGACACACGCCGCTACGAGTTGATTGCCGGGGAACGACGGTGGCGTGCGGCGCGCGAAGCCGGGTTGACCACCATACCGGCGATCATCCGCGAGGCCAGCGACGAGGAAGCGCTGGAGATCGCGCTGATCGAAAACCTGCAGCGCGAAGACCTCAACGCGATTGAAGAGGCACGAGCCTACGACCAACTGGGCACGCAATTCAAGCTCACCCAGGAACAGATTGCCGAGAAAGTGGGCCGCAGTCGCGCGGCGGTGGCCAATTCGACGCGTCTGCTGGGTTTGCCGACGGAAGTCCAATCGTGGGTTGCCGATGACCGGCTCAGTGTCGGCCACGCCAAGGCGATTTTAGGGCTGAACAGTCCCACCGAGCAACGGCTCGTGGCGGAACGGGTGCTCAAACGCAGCCTTACGGTGCGCGAGACCGAGCAACTTGTGGAGCAACTCAAGGGCGAGGGCAAGGTGCGTTCGCGCGTCCTGACCGCGACGGTGAAATCGGCGCACGTCCTGGCCATTGAAGAGCGGTTGCAGCAGAAATTTGGCACGCACGTCAACGTTCATCACGGCAAAAAGAAGGGCCGCATCGAGATCGAGTACTACGGCAATGACGATCTGGCGCGGTTGCTGGACATCCTCGGCATTGACAACCTGTAGCGGGTTGGGCAACTGTAACGGCGCTCCATGAGTGCCGAAATCGACGAACGCGACCAGCAGCACCGCGCCAAACGCTACGAGGCGATTCACAACGGAATCTTCGTTGTGGAGACCGTTTATACCATCCTGTTGCTGCTCGCCTTTCTCTTTTCGGACGGCTCGGACTCGTTGGCCGACTTTGCGCGGTCGAAATCGGCCAACCCATGGATTTACGTGGCGATTTACGGGGCGGTTGTCGTGGTCGCGACGAAGCTGCTTTTCCTGCCGCTGAATTTCTTTGGTGATTTCTATCTCGAACACCGGTTTGGCCTTTCGAACGAGACGTTTGGCGCGTGGGCATTCGATGAATTGAAGACCTTGGGATTGAATCTGGCGCTCAGCGTGGTGATCCTGGACATCCTGTACTTTTTCCTGCGGCACGCCGGGCCATGGTGGTGGGTTGGCGCGGGGTTTTTCTTCCTGCTGTTCGGGGTGGTCATGTCGGCGCTGTTTCCCGTGTTGATTTTGCCGCTGTTCTACAAATTGCACCCGCTGGAGAATGAATCCCTGCGGCTGAAGCTCACCGCACTAGCGCAGCGAGTTGGCGCGAAGGTGCTGGGGGTCTACCGGATGGACATGAGCGAGAAGACGAAGAAAGCCAACGCAGCATTCGCCGGGCTGGGCCGCACGAAGCGGATCATCCTCGGCGACACGCTGCTGGACAAGTTTGCGGAGGACGAGATCGAGGTAGTCATGGCGCATGAGATGGCGCATTACCAGCATGGTGACATCGCGAAAATGATCGCGTGGGGAGCGATGACGACGTTCGTCGGGTTGAAAGTGGCCGACATCGGGTTGAACTGGGGCCTGCACCACGTATTTCAATTCAGCAACCTGTGGGACATCGAGGCGTTCCCCTTGCTGGCCTTGTGCCTGTTTGTGTTCGGGCTGGTGGTGATGCCGCTCAACAACGCCTTCTCGCGCTCGCGGGAATGGAAAGCCGACGCAACGGCGCTGGAACTCACGGCGAATCGGGACGCGTTCATCCGCGCCATGCGCAAGCTCGGCGAGCAAAATCTCGCGGATCTGTCGCCGCATCCGGCGGTGGAATTCCTGCTGCACGATCACCCGTCGCTGGCGCGGCGGATCGCCTGGGCCGAACAATGGCAAGGAAACTGACCGTTGGAGTTATTCTGTTGCTGGTGGCCGGCTGTGGCGGGTCGACGGCACCCCAACCCATCGCGTGGCAACAGTGCAACGGCGAACGCGCCTATGAACATGTCGCCAAACTTGTCGGCTACGGCCCGCACCCGAGCGGGAGCGAAGCGTTGGGACGCGCGGCCTCGTATATCACCTCGCAGTTACAGGATTACGGATTGACGGCCGACGAACAGGTGTTTGTGGCGCAAACGCCGTACGGCACCAAACAGTTTCGCAACGTGATTGCCAAGACGCGAGTCCAGCAGGGCGGCCCGAACCGCGTGATTATCATCGGGTCGCACTACGACAC
The DNA here is from genome assembly GCA_963842185.1 of uncultured Verrucomicrobiae bacterium. Taxonomy (GTDB): domain Bacteria; phylum Verrucomicrobiota; class Verrucomicrobiia; order Palsa-1439; family Palsa-1439; genus Palsa-1439. The sequence continues at coordinate 151,081 of CAWJFL010000023.1, read as the reverse complement.
GAAGCTGTTCACCAACGTCACGTTCGTTGGCGCGAACGACAGCGGCTCGAGCACGGGCACACTGCTGGAGATTGCCCGAGTGGCCGCTGACCAGCCGAATCTGTGGTTTGTGTTTTTCGACGGGGAGGAGGCGATGGTGCAGTTCAGTGACACGGACGGGTTGTGGGGGAGCAAGTTCTTTGTCGACAATCTCAAGAGCAAGGACGAGGTGAAAGACATCAAAGCCATGATCCTGCTCGACATGGTCGGTGACAAGAACCTAAAGGTCACGGTCGCGGGGACCATCGGGCAAGAGGTGTTCGACGCGGCCCGGGCGGCGGGTTTCCGGGACTATTTCAGCTACGGAGCCAATGCGATTCTCGATGACCACGTACCGTTCGAGCGGGCGGGGATCCCGGCGGTTGACCTGATCGACGCCGATCTCATCAAATTCAATTATGGAAATCCGCCAGGGCCCCGAGAATACTGGCATACGGAGAGGGATACGCTGGACAAGATCGCGCCGCACAGCCTCGAGATTGTCGGACAAACGACCTTGCGGCTCATCGAACTGCTTGAGAATCAAGCGGCTGGCCATTGATTCGGCCCACGGCTTGCTTTACCTTTAGCCATGATCGCAGTGAGCATGATGGCTCGCTTGAAGTCGACGGGTCGATGACAGGAACTACCGCATGGAGGACAAACTCCAAGTACTTGAAAGCGTGCCAGTTCTGGCCAGTCTCGGCGAAGAGCTGATGAAGGGTTTGGCGGAGCGTGCGGAATTTGTCGCGGTCAAGAAGGGCGACCTCGTGGTGCGCGAGAATGACCCGGGCGACGCCCTGTATGTGGTCGTTTCGGGCCGGTTGCAGGCCTACACGAGGTTGAAGAGCGGACGGGATCGGGTCTTCGCGACGTACTGCGACGGCGACTGTTTTGGCGAAATGCCACTGCTCAGCGGCGAGACGCACTGGGCCAACGTTCGCGCGCTCAACGATTCGATGCTCCTGAAAATTCCCCGCGAGGATTTCGATGCGATTGTGAATCGCGATCCACGCGTGGCGGTCAGTTTCAGCCAGCGGATGGGGCATCGCATCAAGGAGCTTCGGGAGGAAAAACATCGTGCGAAATGGAGTACGATCATTTCATTGTATGGATCGCTTCCCGGGACCGGCAAGACGACGCTGGCGTACAATCTCGTCGCGAGCTTGGCGCACGAAACGGGCGAACCTGTGTTGCTTCTCGACCTCAGCGGCAGGCAGCGCGGCGTGCCGCTGTTGAAGTGCGAGCGGCTTGATTTCCGCAGCAGCCTTGGGCTACAGGACATCGTCGTTCGTTCGCCGCTGGGGTATGACCGCCTGAACCTCGATCTGGTGGGGGACGAACGTGAGATTTCGTTGATTGCACCGATCTTCGGCCATCTCGTGAAGCAATACGACTACGTCATCTGTGATCTTCCGAACGAGGTGTCGGCCTCGGTGTTCGCCTGCCTCGTGCAGTCGGACAAGGTCTTCGTCATTTCCAAGTATGACGACGAACATTTGTACCGGACGCGGTTGTTGCTGGAGGATTTTCGCTCGCACGCGACAACGCGCGAACCGGAAGTCCGTGTCATCCTGACAGCGGTCAGCGAGGCCAGCGCGCCCTATGTCGAGGAGGCCGAACGAAAGGTCGGCCAACCGATCTCCTACCTGCTGCGGTGGATTCCGGAAACCGAAGTGGTGGAGGCGGTGGATGGCACGCCGTACGTGATCCGTCAACCGATGGGTCCGTACAGTCTCGTCGTGAGACGCATGGCCCGCGAGTTGGGGAACGTGCTGGTCGGTCTGGCGCTGGGCACGGGCGGGGCGCGGGGGTTGGCGCACATCGGCGTGATCCGCGTGCTGGAACGCGAAGGAATTGCCATCGACGTGGTTGCGGGCAGCTCGATGGGCTCGCTGATCGCGGCGGCGTGGGCGGTGGGGAAATCCGCCGACGAGATGGAGGAGATTGCCAAGCAGATTCGCAGCAAGCGGACGTTCTTGAAGCTGCTCGATCCGATGTTCCCCGGCGCGGGCGTCTTCCGCGGCATCAAGGTCTACAACTTTCTGCATTCGATCGTGAACGGGCTGACCTTCGCCGATACGCTCATTCCGCTGAAGATCGTCGCCAGCGACCTGAACACGCTCGAAGAAGTCGTGTACGAAGAGGGCCGGCTCATCGACGCCATTCGCGCCAGCATCACGATTCCCGGCATTTTCCGGCCCGTGGTCAATAATGGGCATACGTTGATTGATGGCGGCATTACCGATCCCGTGCCCGTGCAGGTGCTGACGTGGGCCGGCGTTTCGAAGATTATTGCGGTCAACACAATTCCCAACACGGACGAGATGAAACAGCGCGAGCGCAGTCGGCATGAGATGTCGACCACATCCCGGAAGGAACGAAAAGGGGTGTTACACGAGACCGGGCCCGTGGTGGAAACGCCGACCAGCATCATCAATATCTACATGCGCTCGATGCACGCGATGCAGTCGCGGATGGCGGAGATGGCGTGCAACAACGCCGACGTGGTGATCCGCCCCCTGCTGGCGGGCAGCGTGTGGTACGATTTTTATCATCCCGAACGCTACATTCGGTGCGGGGAAGAGGCGGCGGAGGCGGCCCTGCCGCAGTTGAAGGAGTTGGTACGCGCATGAACTGGGATCGCATGACTGTTCCGGAGCAGCGCCGGATCCAGAACGAAAGACTCCACCGATACCTGACGGACGTCATCGCCCCATTCAGTCCGTATTACAAGAAGCTCTTCGCCGAGCACAGGATCGATCCACGGCGCATCAAGACGGTCGAAGACCTGCGCCAGATGCCGTTCACGAGCAAAGCCGACCTGCTCCCGACCTCCGAACAACCGGAGAAATTCCGCGAGTTCATCATTACGCCGGACCTTTCGGTGCTGAAACACCGTCCGCGGGTGGTTGCCGAGGCGCTGTTACGCGGTCGGAGCGTGGTCGAGCGCCGGTTCGAGCGCGAGTATCGCCCGATTTTTCTGACGGCTACGACGGGACGCAGCTCGTTGCCGGTCGCCTTTACCTACACCGACCACGATATGTGTAATCTCCGCATATCCGGCGCACGGCTCATCCAGATGTTCGCCGCGACAACGAAGATGCGCGGGGTGAATATGTTTCCCTACGCGCCGCACCTGGCGTTCTGGCAGGTGGTGTTCGCCGGGCTGGAGTTCGGCATGTTGCTGGTAAGTTCGGGAGGCGGGAAAGTCATGGGCACCGACGGCAATATCAATCTGATCGAGAAGATCAAGCCCGAGGCGCTCATCGGCATTCCGACGTTTGTATATCACGTGATTCGCGAAGCGCATGAACAAGGCCGCAAGTGGCCACAGGTTTGCAAGGTCGTGCTTGGCGGCGAAAAAAGTCCAGCGGGCATCCGCCGCAAGATGGTGACGCTGCTGCAGGAGATGGGCGCGGGGGACGTGCGGGTGTGCGGAACTTATGGATTTACCGAGGCGCGGGTCGCGTGGGGCGAATGTCCGACGCTTCCCGAAGAATCGAGCGGCTATCATCTGTTCCCCGACTTCGGCCTGATTGAGGTGATCGATCCCGAGACGGGCGAGGTCAAGGGAGAGGGCGAGCCGGGCGAGTTGGTGTACACCCCGCTCGACGCGCGGGGGACGGTGGTGTTGCGGTATCGGACCGGCGACTACGTCGATGGCGGCGTGACGTGGGAACCCTGCCCACATTGTGGCCGCACCGTGCCGCGGATCATGGGCAACATCGGACGGGCGTCGAACACGAAGGAACTTCAGTTCGGGAAGTTGAAGGGCACGCTTGTCAATTTCGATACGCTCCAGCAGATTCTCGACAACACGACGGAGATCGGCGAGTGGCAGTTGGAGATTCGCAAGGCCCGCGACGATCCGCACGACGTGGACGAGTTGATTCTGCATCTCGCGCTCACCAATGGCGCCAATTTGGAACAGCTCAAAGAGAAAGTCCGCACGCGGTTTCAGACCGATGTGGAGTTGACCCCCAACCGCATCGAGATTCATTCCCTCGACGACATGCTCAAGCGCATCAAGCTGGAGAGTTCGTTGAAGGAAGTCCGGATTCTGGATGCCCGGCCGAAGGAGTAGGTTTTGCAGACTACGGCGGAGTTCGCTCCGTGAATTGCTTTGCGGGAGAGAGCGTGATAGTTTGCGCGTGGAACAGGAGGAGACTTTGATGAGAATGCGGTTTTGCACATTGGCGGGGGTCGCTCTAGTTTTTGGCATGAACACAAACGCGGCATTACATACGGAGACGATCGACTACAAACAGGGGGACACGACGTGTGAGGGGTATCTCGCTTACGACGACGCGGTGAAGGGACCGCGGCCCGGCGTGCTGGTCGTCCATGATTGGATGGGATGTGACAGTTACGCCAAAATGCGCGCGGACATGCTGGCGAAACTCGGGTACATCGCGTTCGCCGCCGACATTTACGGCAAGGGCGCGCGCCCGGCGAACCGTCAGGAAGCCAGCGCGCAGGCGAGCAAGTACAAAGGCGACCGTGAATTGCTTCGGGCACGTGTGAATGCGGCGCTGAACGTGCTGGAGAAGCAGCCGCAATGCGATACGAAACGCGTGGCCGCGATCGGTTATTGTTTTGGCGGCACCACGGTTCTGGAACTCGCGCGCAGCGGGGCTGACATTGCCGGCATCGTGACGTTCCATGGTGGACTCGACACGCCGACGCGCGACGCGAAGAACATCAAATGCAAAGTGTTGATCTGCCATGGCGCGGACGATCCGTACGTGCCGGCGGCTGACGTGGCGGCGCTGCAGGACGAATTGCGCAAGGCGGGCGTGGATTGGCAGATGATTTTCTACAGCGGCGCGGTGCACAGCTTCACGCGGTCCGATTCGGGCAATGATAACTCCAAGGGCGCGGCCTACAATGAAAAGGCCGATAAACGGTCGTGGGAAGCGATGAAAGAGTTCTTTGGCGAGATTTTCAAATGAGGTGTATGCCGGCCAATTAACATGCGAGCATCGCATACGCATCTCATTGTCAGCAAGCGGGTAACAACCGGCATTTAGGGTCTGGTTGCGGCAGGAAAGCTGCTCCTACATTGGGCGGCGCGTCGTCATGGGCAGGCGCGCATCATAAGTCTGGTGAACGATGACGCGACTGGCCATTATTGACGGAATACGGACGCCGTTCTCGAAAGCGGGGACGGAGTTGAAGTCGCTTCCCGCGCAGGATCTCGGGCGCATCGTGGTGAGCGAATTGTTGGAGCGCACCGGGGTCGATCCCCACAAGATTTCGCAGGTGATATTTGGGTGCGTGGCGCAGCCGGCGGAAGCTGTGAACGTCGCGCGGGTCATCGCCCTGAACGCCGGAATTCCCCAGGAGATCCCCGCCTACACGGTGCACCGGAATTGCGCCAGCGGATTCGAATCGATCACGAGCGCTTACGAGAAAATGGCGGCGGGACAGGGCGATACGTTTGTGGTCGGCGGCACCGAGAGCATGTCGAACATCCCGTTGCTGTTTTCGACGGCGGCGGCGGACAAGTTTGCCGCGCTGGCACGGGCGAAGTCATTTCCGAAGAAGCTCGGCGCGATGCTTGCGTTTCGTCCGGGAGATTTCAAGCCGCGCATCGGCGTGGTGCTCGGGCTGACGGATCCCGTGTGCGGACTGAACATGGGGGAGACCGCAGAAGTGCTGTATCGCGATTACGGTATTCCGCGCGAGCGACAGGACGCGTTCGCTCTCGAATCGCATCAAAAGACGGTGAAGGCGCGGGCGAAGCTCGCCGAGGAAATTTGCACGGTCTATCTGCCGAACGGCAAGTTCGTGGACAAAGACAACGGCGTGCGCGAGAACCAGACAATGGAAGCGCTCGCGAAGCTGCGACCCGTGTTCGACAAGCGCAATGGGACGGTGACCGCCGGCAATTCATCGCAGATCACCGACGGAGCAGTGGCGTTGCTGGTCATGGAGGAGGAGAAGGCGCGGCGACAGGATTTGAAGCCACTCGGTTATTTGCGGGGGTGTGCGTACGTCGGTGTGGATCCGAAACGCATGGGGCTGGGGCCGGCGTACGCGATTCCGAAGGTGCTGGAAGAATCGCGGGTGCGCTGGAACGAGGTGCAATTGATTGAGATCAACGAGGCGTTTGCGGTCCAGGTGTTGGCGACGGAGCTGGTCTTGCGCAAGGAATTCGGGATGGAAATCAACCACGACCTGCTTAACGTCAACGGCGGGGCGATCGCGCTGGGGCATCCGGTCGGGGCGAGCGGGGCACGACTGGTACTGACCTTGTTGAAAGAAATGAAGCGTCGCAACCTGAAGACGGGCATCGTATCGGCCTGTATCGGCGGAGGGCAGGGCGGCGCACTGATTCTGGAGCGGGCATGATGCAATCACCGCGAATTGAATATGACGCCGAGGGCATCGCCTGGGTGGTGTTCGACGACCCGGAGTCGAAGGTCAACGTTCTCGGCACCGAGCAGATGAAGCAACTCGACGCGGTCCTGGGCGAGCTGTACAAACGCAAACCGAAGGCGGCGGTGTTCATCAGCGCCAAGCCGGGCATTTTTATCGCTGGCGCGGATATCAATGAGTTGCAAAAAATCCGCGATGCCAGTCTTGGCGCGGACCTTTCCCGGGCGGGTCACAGAATATTCGCCAAGATCGAACTGCTTGGCGTACCAACGGTGGCCGCCATCGACGGCGCGTGCCTGGGCGGCGGGTGTGAGCTGGCGCTGGCGTGCCGGTACCGGGTGGCGGCAGACGGTCCCAAGACGCAGATTGGATTGCCCGAAACACAACTGGGTATCATCCCCGGCTGGGGCGGATCGCAACGTCTCCCGCGCCTGATCGGATTGGGAGCGGCGCTGGACATTATTTGCGCGGGCAAGAGTGTGAGCGCGGACAAAGCGCGACGCATCGGACTGGTGGATGCCGCGGTGCCGAGCGTGGTTTTGCGCGAGACGGCTACACGGCTGGCACTGGGCCAGCAGCGCGCGAGACGAAAGTCCGTGTGGTCGCAGAACTGGTGGCCGATGCGGCGATTTATTTGCCGGGTGGCGCGCAAGCGAGTACTGCTTCGCACCGAAGGCCGGTATCCGGCCCCATTGCGGGCGATTGATGCGATGGAGAACGGACTGCGAGGCTCGCTGAACGAGGGCTTGGATGGGGAGGCGAAGATTTTTGGCGAAGTGAGCGTCACGCCGCAATGCCGCAACCTGATCCGCCTCTTTTTCCTGCGCGAAAAGTACGCCAAGTTGGTGTTCAACCCCGAGAAGGCGGAACGGACCGGGCCGATCTCGGCGAAAGTAATGACGTCGCCCGTGGAAAAGGTGGGCGTGCTCGGCGCAGGCGTGATGGGCGCGGGGATCGCGCAATGGTGCAGCGCCCGCGGGTTGATCGTGCGGTTGAAGGACATCAAGCCGGACTTTGTCGCGTCGGGCATCAAACGCATTGCCGACGCGTATCGCGAGGGCGTCAAGCGACGGAAGATGTCCGAGCTGGACGCGCAGCACGGGCTGGCGCGGGTGCATCCGACGACCGATTACACCGGGTTTGGCGATTGCGACCTGGTGATCGAGGCGGTGTTGGAGAAGATCGAGGTCAAACGGCAGGCGTTCGGCGAACTGGCGTCGGCGTTACGGAACGATTGCATCATTGCGTCGAACACGTCGGCGATCCCGATTGACGACCTCGCGGAGGCGAGCGGTCGCCCGAAACGGTTCGTGGGAATTCATTTTTTCAATCCGGTGCACAAGATGCCGCTGGTTGAAATCGTGCGCGGGACAAAGACCGCGCCCGAGGTTATCGCGGCGGCGGTGGAATTTGCGAAACGACTGAAGAAAATTCCGGTGGTTGTGAAAGGCTCGCCCGGTTTTCTGGTGAACCGTTTATTGATGCCGTATTTGAACGAGGCGGGCGTGTTGCTGGGGGAAGGCGAGACCATCGAGTCGATTGATGAAGCGATGCTGGATTTCGGGATGCCGATGGGGCCGTTGCGACTGATCGATGAGGTTGGAATTGACGTCGCGTATGACGTGGCAGCCGAATTGGGCGAGGCATTCAAGGACCGGATGGCGGTCGCGCGGATTCTCCGGCAGGTGCACGAGCAAGGGTTGAAAGGCCGGAAGGGCAGGGTGGGATTCTACGTGTACAAGAAGAAGAAAGAGGAGCGGGTGAATCGGCGACTGGCCAAGGCGATCCGGCGAGACACCGAATCGAGGAATGCCCAGAAGGAACCACGATCGGCGCGGGACATTCAGCGGCGGTTGCTGGGCGTCATGATCGAGGAAGCCAAACGGTGTCTGAGCGAAGGCGTTGTGGCGTCGGAGGACGATATCGACGCGGGCATGATTTTCGGCACCGGTTTTCCGCCGTTCCGTGGCGGGCTGGTTGTGTACGCACGCGACGTGGGAATGTGGTAAGATAATCGGGATGGCATTCGCGTTTCAACATGGCGAATCACTCGCCGGACTTGTGTTGGCGGCCTCGAATGGCCTGCTCGACCCGAATTTTCATCGGACACTGGTGTACATCACCGAGCACGGCCCGGCAGGCGCACTGGGCTTGGTGATGAACCGGCCGATCAACAAAACGCTGGGCGAAGTCGCGGAGTCGCCCGAGTTGCCCGATGCGTTGCGCGGGACGCCGGTATTCCAGGGAGGACCGGTGAGGCCGACCGCATTGCTCCTGGCTCGGTTTCAGCGAGGAAAGACGGATGAGGAACTGCGTTGTCAAATCGTCGCCGATCCATTCGAACTGCTGGAACCCCGCCGGCGGGGCTGGGTGCGCGCGTTTGCGGGATATGCCGGGTGGGGCGAAGGACAGTTGGAGCGGGAACTGGGCGAGCAGTCGTGGGTGGTGTGCCGTCCGCATACCGCGCTGTTGGAGCAACCGGTGCCGCCGGCGATCTGGGAGGCGTTCGTTGGAAAGGACCAGCGGTGGCGGAAGCTGATAGCGCTGTTACCGAAGTGCACGGGCCTGAATTAGCGGGTGACGCGCGATCCCTGTTACGCATGGACCAACGAAAGCTGGCCGCGTTGTTGATTGTCATGGCCGGGCTCTGGGCGTTCCACAACAGCCTTCACGGGCCGTTCATCTTTGACGACATCCCCTCGATCGTGGAAAACCGGCACATTCGCCATTTGTGGCCCGTTGACGTGGCGTTGACGGCGCCGCCGGGGACCACGGTGACGGGGCGGCCGGTGGTTTGCCTGACGCTGGCGGTGAACTACGCGGTGGGCGGATTGAACGTGTGGGGATATCACGCATTCAATCTGGCGGTGCATTTGATTTCGGCGCTGGTGCTATTCGGGATTCTGCGGAGAACGTTTGAGAGCGATGCGCTTCGTGATCGATTCAACGCCAATGCCATCTGGCTGGCCGCGGCGATTGCGCTCGTGTGGGAGGTTCATCCCCTGCAAACGGAGAGCGTGACGTATGTGGTACAGCGCACCGAATTGCTGATGAGCGTATTCCTGTTGCTGACGTTGTATTGCGTGATTCGGAGTAACGAGCCCACGAACCCACCTCTTTGGCAGTTGGCGGCCATTGTGTCGTGCGCGTTGGGGATGGGAGCAAAGAGGTGATGGTGGTCGGGCCGTTGATCGTGTTGCTATACGACCGGGTGTTTCTCGCGCCATCGTTTCGGGAATTGTGGCGGCGGCGCGCGAGCATGTACGTTGGCCTGGCGGCGACATGGCTGATTCTCGCGGGATTGGTGGTGCTGACCACGCGCGAAATGACCGGGTTGGGGATGCAGGAGATTACGCCATGGGACTACCTGAAGACCGAGGCCGGCGTGCTGGTGCATTATTTACGTCTGTGCTTCTGGCCGCACCCGTTGCTGATCGACTATTTCGACTGGCCGGTGGCGCGGTCGTGGAAAGACAGCCTGGTTCCCGGCGTCGTCGTGCTCGGCTTGCTGGGGGCAACCATCTGGGTGTTTCGACGGCGGCCATGGGCGGGTTTTTTGGGCGCGTGGTTCTTTCTGATTCTGGCGCCGACATCGAGTGTGATGCCGAGCCTGGGCGAAGTGGCGGCGGAACGGCGGATGTACCTACCCTTGGCGGCGGTGGCGACGCTGGCCGTCGTCGGTGGATGGCAAGCGCTGGATTTTTTCGTTGGTGATCGCCGTGACAATCGCGCGGCACGACGGCTGGGAGCCGTGGCTCTCGTCGCGGTTGTGTTGGTGTTCGGCTGGCTGACGATACAGCGGAACGAGGTTTATCGCAGCGATGTGGCGATCTGGACCGACGTGGTCGCTCAACGCCCGCACAATACACGCGCCCTGAGCAATTTGGGGACCGTGTTGGTGGCGCACGGGCAAATGGACGAGGCGCTGGCGCGGTACAACGAGGCGGTGCAACTCGACCCGGGCAATTCCGACGCGCAGTTCAATCTTGGGCTGACGCTGGCGGGACGCAATGACCTGGATGCCGCGCTGGTTCATTTGAATGAAGCGGTGCGACTGGTGCCGCACAGCGCGCTGGCGCAGTGCGATCTGGGTATCGTGCTGACCGAAAAAGGCGATCTCGCGGGCGCGTCGAGGCATCTGAGCGAATCGCTCCGATTCGATCCGCGCAATTCCGTGGCGCACAATGCCATGGGCGTCGTTCTGGCGCGTCAGGGCAATCCTGTGGAAGCGGAAAAGGAGTTCACCAAAGCGGTGCAGTGGCAGTCGGATAACGCGCAGGCGCAGGCGAATTTGGGTTTTACGCTGGCGCAACTGGGCCGCATGGAGGAAGCCGTGCGTCACTGGGAAGCGGCGGTTCGGCTCGATCCGAAGCAGGAGAACGCGCAGCGGGCGCTGGATCGCGTTCGCGGCGGCGGACAATGACGAGGCAGGGCGCTGGGTGCGTGAAGGGGAGCGTCTTGGGGCGACGTGGCAACCGGGGTCAAAACAGAGGAGAGTCGAGGCTTGTCATCAGCAGTCCGTGCATCTTCAGACGACGCAAGGGGGGGTGGCCCCCTAAACAACGTACTGAGAGGGTTGCTCGACTCTCCATTCCCATTTTACGCCTTGCCATCCGAAATGCAACTGGTAGCTTGATCGTTGAGAGACAGCGGAAAGTTTGAACAGGTAGTCCGGTTGCACTGTCTCAAGTACAGTTTCTCGGTTTCTTGGAGTCGGCGGGCGGGTTGGAGGAACAGAGGTTCCCGTGGTCGAGCCCACAAACCATCAACCCCGTCGTTCGGGAGACCGAAGAGTCGAAAGCTGAGGGCGGCGCATTCAGCCGAATGCGCCGCTTTCGTCTGCCATGGTGGACTGGCGACGGGATTTGAGCTGGGAAACGAGAGAGAGTCAGAAGCCAATGGCGGCGATGTGGGGGAGTTGAGCCTGAAATACCGGGTTAACGACCTCATTCAGCCGTATTGTTCGATCACACATTCGCCGGAATCTCCTGGCAACTTTTCGCATACCCCAGAGCGCGTTTGGTGGTTGGAAAGACACGACAGATTGAAATGGCCATCGCGAGCTCGATCAATCCGGCCTCGCCGTAACGCTGCCGAATGCGCTCGCGAAGTTGCTCTTCCGTGCCGTCGGCTGCGACCACGGCTTCTGCAAACCGATACGCCTCCGCCAGGTCCTCCGGGAGGGCGTCCGGATTGGCCGCGAGAACTGTCTTCAACACATTCGCGCTGACGCCCGCCTTCTTCGCCAAGTTCACTTCGATCTGGACGCACACGCCGCAGTCCTCGTCCCGGGTAGCGACAATCCGCGCCACATGGTAGGGGCCGGGCGGGAGCGACCGCCGATACTCCGCCAGGGGCATGAGTCTGGTGAACTTGAAGAACGCGCCCAACGACACGCTCGCAATGTGGCGCAGGTAATCGAGGGGTGCGCCGAGATCTTTCTCCGCGGCGTTCAGACGTCTATTGATGAACCACCGAATCATAATCCGACACTTCCCAGATGACTTACAGCCCGCAAGTATCGCGGACCATTCCGTCGGACGAGCACTGACAGTATCACCCTGGCCACTGCTGACAAGCCGATTCTGGGGCTTTGTCGTCGGTCCAAGATGATCTCCGATGCGATGCGTCGGCACTAGAGCGGTTTAAATAAAACTGTAGCCACAACGCTTGGTCCCTGGTAGGGTGCGTTCATGCGAACCCTATCACTGGATCTGCGGGAACGGATCTTGGCGTCTTACGACCACGGCGAGGGCACCCGCGACAAGGTTGCGGCTCGCTACCAGGTTTCGCTCGGGATGGTCAAGAAACTCTTGCAGCAGCGTCGGCGCACCGGCCAGATCGGCCCGCGCCACCATTTCTCGGGACGCAAGCCGATGATTCTGGACATCCATCATCGCCAGTTGCGAGCGCTGCTGAGCCACAAGCCGGACCTGACCTTGCGCGAGCTGCGCCAGGCCGTGGCCCTGAAGTGCTCACTCCCGGCCATCCACTACGCCTTGGCGAAGATGGGGCTGACATATAAAAAAAGACGCTCCGCGCCAGCGAGCAAGACCGCCTGGATATCGCCCGCGCGCGCCGCACGTGGCGGCGCTACCAAACGGGCTTCGATCCCGCCAAGTTGATCTTCCTTGACGAGTCGGGTGCCACGACCAACCTGACCCGCTTGTGCGGCCGTGCGCCGCGGGGTCTGCGCGTCCACGCCAGCGCTCCCCAAGGTCATTGGCAAACCACCACCCTGATCGGGGCGTTGCGACTGGATGGCTCAACCGCCTGCATGGCAATCGAGGGAACCGCCGATACGGAGGTGTTTCGGGCCTATGTCCGCCACGTCCTGTGCCCCACGCTGCACCCGGGCGACGTGGTGATCTTGGACAACCTCGCCCCGCACAAGAGCCAGCCGACCCTCTCTTTGATCGAAGCGGCGGGCGCCGCGATTCGTTTTCTGCCGGCCTACTCGCCGGACCTCAACCCGATCGAGAAACTGTGGAGCAAAGTCAAAGCCAGCCTGCGGACAGCCGAAGCACGAACGCAGCCAACGCTGGTTCAAGCGATGGCGGTCGCTTTGGAGGGCGTGACACGCCAAGATGCCAGGAATTGGTTTGCCTCGTGTGGCTACAGTTTTATTTAAACCGCTCTAGCCGACAGTCAGAAACCAATGGCTGGAATTTTGGGAGCTGAGGCTGACATCGCGGTTCTGTCGGCTGTCGAGTCACGGGCGTTCAGTACGTCCTCATGGGCGCTGCGTCATTGGCGGGAGGAACAACCATTACTTTGTGCTTGTCCGGTCGGCTTGTCGTGCGGATAACATGCGAGCATGACCCGTGTGAAACTCATCGGCTGTGTCGTCATCGTGTCGGGATGGCTGACGGTCGTATCCGTTGTTGCGGATACCAACTCATTGCCCGACTTGCGGAACCTCGATACCAGTGGGTGGAACTGCGCGCACCTGCCGGAAGGGACTCCGCGCGACGCCGCGGGCGCGGCCCGCAATCGCGGCAAGAATCGCGATTGGACCGCCGTGACGGCGACCAACGTCCCGGAATGGACCATCGCGGAATTCCTCGCGCACGCGCACGAGTACGATGCGGATGTGGGGGCGCCGACCCGGCACGAGTTGAACCCCGCGCAGGCGGCGAAGCTGGCTTCATTCGAAAAGCAGATTGTTTCCGTCACCGGCTGGCTCAACGTGACGTATCCCGGGCCGCCGGAATCGTGCAACTGTGACAGCGCGGAGTTTCACGACTGGCACGTCGAACTGACGGCCGCGCCGCTGGACCATGCGCCGCACGTTGGCGACCCGACTGCGATCATCTGCGAAGTCACGCCCCGGGTCGAATCGCGCTTGTATCAATCGGGAGTGCGTTTGCAGAAGCTCGCGGAGTTTATCCGGCTGGGCAAACAGCCAGATCTAAAGGACGTGACGACCGGCACGAAGCCCCACAAGGTGCGCATCACCGGCTACCTGCTCTGGGACGATCAGCACAACCAGCCCGGCGCGGACATCGGCCCGAAGATCGAGAGCGGCGGAAACGGCAGTTATTATCACCCGTGGCGTCAGACGGCGTGGGAGGTTCATCCGATCCTGAAGGTCGAAGACCTCGGAGAGTAACGCGGCGTTGGTTTCGGTCGGCGCGCCATCCACCTTCGCTGAAGCTATGGCGGATACGTCCGCCTCCGCTGAAGCTTCCTCCGTTGCCATCCACCTTGGCCAAGCCGGCCACGGCGGGTAAGGCTACGGCGGACAGGATGGCGGGCGGGCGGATTGGGCGCGCGTCGTCGGAGTCGGTTGCGAGCTGGGAAACGGCGTGTTCGCGTGTCGAAGACTCCGCTTCGGGGCCGGCTCCCGTTTCTTTTTTTGACCGGCCATCAGAATGGACTGGACAATCGGTATACGGTAGTGTAAAGTAAAGGCTGTTGTTGTTCTTTGATAAGCATAGGGGCTTGATTTGCATTGCGACCTGGGACACGACGTGGTCGCGTATCGTCGGACTCGATCCCCCAAGGGGCGAGGAGACTTCTCGGAAACAGCAAAGCGGCGACAAGTCGCCGCACTCCATAGGGGGAAACGACCATCGGCTGGGACAGCCGACACTACAGCGACACCCGGGAGGAGAGCCCCACAGACATTAAAATTGCCAAACGAACCCAATTCCATGCACGCCGGGTTGGCTTTCTGTAATTGGCTTTGGGGTAACGAAGCCTATTGCCGCATACGAGAGCGGCGGTTCGACTGGGACCCGTTCGACGCCGTTTAGGGCTGGGAGGGGATAGGCCCGTATAGTATTTCTGCCAAACGAAGCCAATTATAATTGATAAAAAGTTGGCATTTGTATCGTTGATGGACAGGAAGTTGTGGCAAAAATTGGGCGAAATCTGTGTTGGCTTCGTTTTCGTCAAAATTGGCTTCGTTGCCGTGATGCGTAAGCTCATCATCCTGCTCAACCAACTGCTCAAAAACCCACAGTTCCAACCCACATGAAAAGACAGTTGCTACAATACGGGTTCTGACGTTGGGCTCCGCAACTCAATGGCCACAAGCGATAGGGAAACGTGTGGGGAAGGCGTTACTGGCAAGGCACTTGCTACGGTGAGGGGTGGGGGACAAGGAATTCGCTCGGCTTCGCGTCCTCACGTACCCCCATGTCAAATGAACCAGACGTGGAGAGAACGACGGTTGGTGGCTGGCCCCGATCGGATCGGGGCAGGCGGTGTGATCGTGTTGATCACGCTGCTGGCTTACGTGCCAGCGTTGCACGGCGGGTTCATTTGGGACGATGATTCGCACGTGACGGACAGCCTGGCGTTGCGGACGTTGCACGGGCTGGTGACGATCTGGACGACGCCCGGCGCGGTGATGCAATACTATCCGCTGGTGCACACCGGTTTCTGGGTGCAATACCACCTCTGGCAGTTGAACCCGTTTGGGTACCACTTGGTGAACGTATTGCTACAGGCGGGCAACGCGATTCTGTTGTGGTTGATTTTGGAGCGGCTGGAAATTGTCGGCGCGTGGCTGGCGGCGGCGGTGTTCGCGATTCATCCGGTGCAGATCGAGTCGGTCGCGTGGATTTCCGAACAGAAGAATCTGCTGTCGGGCGCGTTCTACCTGGCGGCGGTGCTGGCGTATCTGCGGTTTTGTCCGTTGGACGCGGAACGGCCCGAGGAGAAGAGGCGGTGGGGATTGTACGGGCTGGCATTTGCGTTGTTTGTGGGGGCGATGCTGAGCAAGACGGTGGCGTGCACATGGCCGTTGACGATCTTGCTGTTGACGTGGTGGAAACGCGGAGGGATCGGGAGTCGGGATGTGTGGCTGATGGCGCCGTTTGTCGCGATGGGAGCGATATTGGGATCGATCACCGTGTGGGTGGAGACCTACTGCACGGGAGCGCGTGGCGCGGGGTGGTCGTTTACGATGTTTGATCGGGCGCTGATCGCGGGGCGGGCAGTGTGGTTTTACGCGGCAAAACTGGCGTGGCCCGAGAACCTGGTGTTCGTGTATCCGCGGTGGGAAATCCGTGCGGGACAATGGTGGCAGTGGGCGTTTCCGCTGGCGGTGGCGCTCGTCGTGGTGGCGCTATGGTTGGGGCAGAGGAGATTTGGGAGGGGACCGATCGTGGCGATGGCGTTTTTTATTGTTACGCTGGGGCCGGCGTTGGGGTTCGTCAACGTGTACCCGATGCGGTACTCGTTTGTGGCGGATCATTTTCAGTATTTGGCCGGCATCGGGTTGATCGTGGGCGCGGTGGCGGCTGGGGCGACAGTGATTCGGGAGCGGGTGTTGAAAACGGCGGTGGGCGTGGCGGTGTTGGTGGCTTTGGCGGTGCTGACGTGGCAGCAGGGGCACGCGTATGAGAGTGCCGAGACGTTGTGGCGGGACACGTTGGCGAAGAATCCTGGTTGTTGGATGGCGCACAATAATCTCGGGATACTGTTGGCGCACAGCGGCGATCTGGCGGGGGCGCGGGCGGAGTACCGGGAAGCGTTGCGGCTCAGTCCTGACTCGTACGAATCGTATAACAATCTGGGGAACCTGTTGATGCAGGAATCGCAACCGGCGAAAGCCGTGGCCGAGTACTGGGAGGCGTTGCGAATCGAACCCGGGTACGTCCGCGCGCGCTCCAATTTGGCGAAGGCGCTGGGTCGGTTGGGTCGGGCCGATGAGGCGATCAACCAATATCGGATCGTGGTGGAGATGAAGCCGGACGAGGTCGATGCCCATTACAACCTTGGGATCACGCTGGCCAAGCAGGGGCGAATTGGTGAGGCGTGCCAGCAATTTGCGGAGGTGGTACGGTATCAGCCCGAATCGGCCAACGCGGAGTACAACTGGGGATTTGCCCTCGCCAAGCAGGCCGATTTCGCGCACGCGATTTTGCATTATCGAGCGGCGTTGCAATTGAACCCCGACTACGCGGCGGCGCATTACGGGCTGGGCATGGCGCTGTTGCGGAACGGACAACGCACCGAGGCAATCCAGGAGTTGCGGCGGACGCTGGAACTGGAGCCGGGTTCGATTGAGGCGCAGCACGCATTGGACGCCGCGAACACGCGCGCATGAGTCGGTAAGCGACCCGTGATTGAATCACGCATCGATGCGCCGGGCGCGGAAAAAACTTTTCAGCAGGTCGCGGGCTTCGGTTTCCCTGACGCCGGACTGGACTTCGAGGACGTGGTTCAGCCCGGGGGCCGAGGTAATGGAGAACACCGAGCCGGCGCCGCCCGCCCGCTCGTCAGGAACGCCGAACACGAGCCGTTTCAAGCGTGAGAGCATGATGGCGCCGGCGCACATGGGACAGGGTTCCTTGGTCACGAAGAGCGTGCAACCTTCGAGCCGCCAGTCACCGAGAGAGTTGGCGGCCTGCGTGATTGCGAGAATCTCGGCGTGGGCGGTGGCGTCCTTGAGGAGTTCCACCTGATTGTGGGCGCGAGCGATGATTTTCGCGTTGCGGACGATGACCGCGCCGACGGGCACTTCGCCGGCTTCATAGGCCGTGCGCGCGAGCCGCAACGCCTCGCCCATGAAATGGTCGTCGGTGGTCAGGTCGATGGGGTGGGGCGATCCCTCGGGTTGGCTGGGCTGACTCACGAAGGAAAGCTAGCGAGTTCGAGAGGCGCCGGCAAGCGATTTGGCGCGCGACGCCCGTGGCCGGGCTCAGACCAAGTTTGGCGGCGAGCTGGCGTGGGCCGTGAGGTTTCCGGCTCTCTTCTTCGGTTCGCGGACCATGGGCTGCATGAACGATTGCATAAGCCCCGAGAGAGCTTCACGAGTCACCACCAGTCCGCCGAACGGTTGCCATTGTTCCTGGATAAGCCTGTTTACTTCAGCAACCAGGGCCTCCGGGCTCGACGCGATGGCGACTTTGTATTCGACGATTCGCGAATGCCGCATTCTCATCGGCCCGTCTTTCCCCGGCTCAGCTCCGTCCAGAGGCGGTTAAAAATTTGTTGCTGAATCATGGGATGCTCTTAGCACAATGACGGATAGGTCGACAAGCGCCAATCGGAGCGAGTTGGGAGGCTTGGTCTCGATCAGCGTGGCTGATTTGGAATCACGCGGCGGCCCGCACTGTACGACGTGTCAAAAAAAAGATTAATTTGCCGGATGAAGACAGCGAGTCCAGAATCTGGGCGATGAGCGACGGAACGTTGATTGCCGATATTTCGGCGGTGCGAAATCGACTCCGCGTGACCGGCGCGGACCGCGTGGAATTCCTGCATGGCCAGTGCACGAATGATATTAAGCGGTTGAGCGCCGGAGAGACTTGTTACGCTGCCTTTCTGAACGCGAAGGGGAAAATGCGCGGAGAAGGGTACGTCATGTGTCAATCGGACGCGTTTCTGCTGGAGACAAGCCCCGGGTTGGGGCAGTCGCTGGAGAAGTTTATCATCACCGAAGACGTGATGATCGAGGACATGAGCGCGGGACTGGGGGAGTGGCTGGTAATTGGCGGCGCGGGGGCGGACCTGCCGACGGACGCGGTGACATTCCCGCACGCGCTCGGGTTGGGTGTCATCAGCGCCAAGCGGATGACGGAAACGATCGACGCCGGGGCGTTGGAAGTACTACGCATCGAGGCGGGCGTGCCGCGTTGGGGCGCGGACATGGATGAGAACACGATTCCCAACGAGGCGGGCTTGGAAAAACGGGCGATCAACTACGACAAGGGATGTTATATCGGCCAGGAAACCATTGCCCGAATCAAGACGTACGGACACGTGAACCGCCAACTGGTGCAGATGGCGTTGACGGGACAAGATGTGCCGGCGCGAGGCGACAAGATTGTTGCGGACGGGCGCGAAGTCGGGCAGGTGACGAGCGCGGTGTTCTCCTCGCGGCTTGGCAAACCGCTGGCGCTCGGATATGTTCGGCGCGAGTTGGCGGCGAAAGGCGTCACGCTCAAATGGAACAATCAACCAGTGGAGGTATGGAAAGTATGCGGCGAATGATGTGGCTGGTCGGTGTGGTGGCAATCGGACTGTTTTTGAAAGGAACCAATGTGATGGCAGCGGATACAGATCAGGTCGCGGTGGTGGAGACGAAGCTTGGAAAGATCGTGATTGAGTTTTACGACAAGGATGCACCGAAGACCGTGGCCAATTTTATCAAGCTCGCCAAACAGGGCTTCTATGATGGCACAACGTTCCATCGGGTGATTCCCGGCTTCATGATTCAGGGAGGAGATCCCAACAGCAAGAGCGCGGACCGGAGCACGCATGGCACGGGCGGGCCCGGCTACACGGTCGAGGCGGAGATCAAGCGCGATCACACGCGCGGCACGGTAGCGACGGCGCGGCTCGGCGACCAAGTCAACCCGGACAAGCGGTCGAGTGGCAGCCAGTTCTTCATCAACGTCAAGGACAACGGTTTTCTGAACGGGGGCTACACGGTGTTTGGAAACGTGATTGCGGGGATGGACGTCGCGGACAAGATTGCGAACGTTCCGCGTGACGCGCACGACAATCCGAATGACCGGGTGGAGATGAAGGTGTCCATCACGACTCGCGCGGAGGCGCTCAAGAAGTAGCGGGTTGTGGCACATGACGGTCCAGGAGATCGCGGTCGCGTTGGAGCGGTTGGGGTGCCCGTCGGAGAAGTGTGAAGCGATGGCGGCGCAACTCGACCGTCGGGCGCGGATGGATGCGGCGCGAAGGGGAGTGACCTATGAATCGGCCCTGCAGCAGTTGCTGGGGTTGATGGCGCAAGGTTGGGCGAACCCTCCGCATCGGCAAGGGAATTGAACTGTGCGACGATTTGCCATTGCTCGGGCTGCGTGTCTGATTGTTTTGTGGCACGTTTCGGTGTTGGCGCGTGAAGTGCCGATTGTCATCCTGCACACCTGCGATTTGCATGGGAATATCCTGCCGACGGAGAGCTACGAGGGCCAGACCAACGTGGGCGGCGTCGCGCGTTGCGCCACGGTGATTCGCCAAATCCGCGAGCACGAGAAGAACGTCCTGTTGGTGGATGCCGGCGATACGATGCAAGGCACGCCAGTCAGTTTCCTCACGGGCGGCCAAGTGATGGTGAAGTGTCTCAACGAGCTCCACTACGATTCGTGGACGTGGGGCAATCATGAGTTCGATTGGGGACTGGAAAAACTGGCTGCCAGCGCCGAGCGCGCGGAGATGCCGATTGTCGTTGCCAACATCCGCCAAGCCAGGGAGGGCGGGACCGCCTCTTCCCGACAGATCGTGTCACGATTGAAACCGTATATCGTGAAGGAGGTCGATGGTGTCAAAGTGGGGATAATCGGTTTGGACACACCCGGTGTCCCGAGCTGGAGTCGTCCGCGGCTGATTCCGGGGCTGGAGTTTGTGGATTCCGTGGAGACGTTGCGGAGGGTTGTTCCCGAGGTCCGTGCCGCGGGCGCGCAGGTCCTTGTGCTGGTGTGCCATCAAGGATACCGGGAAGCGGGAGATGATCACGCCAATCAGATCAATGCGGTCGCCCGCGACTTCCCCGAGTTGGACGTGATCATTGGCGCGCACACCCATCGCAATTTTCCGGAATTCAAGGTGAGCAACATCCTCTACTGCCAGGCGGACTATTACGGAATCTACCTGGGTCGCGTGGATCTGGTGTTTGACACGGAGAAGGGCCGGGTCGTCCGTCGGCGATCCAACACATTGTTGATGGACGAGCACATATCGTTCGATCCTGAGATTCTGAAGATCACCGGTGGCGAAATCGACCACGCGGGGAAAATGTCCAACGCCGCCATCGGAGAGGCGACCGATGATTTTTGGGTGCGGGCCCTGCCGCACAAGGAGACGCCCATTCACGACCTGATCTTCGATGCGATTGACGATGCGTTACGCGAACGGGGAGTGAAGGTGGACGCGATCGTACACGGGATCGTCGAGAACCGGATCGGGTTGAGAAAGGGCGTCATCACCGTGGGCGATGTTTGGAACGTTGTGCCGTATGAAAACACCATTGGGGTTGTCCAATTGACACCGGCGGAATTGCGCGAGGTGCTGGATGAGGATTGCGACATGTTCAACAACTCTGCGTTTCGGGGAATTTGGGGACTGAAATGGACTTTCGATCCCACCGCGAAAAGTGGCGAGCGTACCATTGGTCTGCTTCGTGCGGACGGCTCGGCGTTGGATGAAACGCAACGATTGGCCGTGGCGTTCAATAGTTACGATCTGGCCGGCGGCGGGCAACGATGGAAACGGTTGCGCGAACTCGTGGACCGACCAACGTCCAAGCTTGCGGAATATGATTTTCAAACGCGGGAAGCGGTCATCAACTATATTCGCAAGCGCGGCACGATCGCGCCGGTTCTCGGGGATTGGTGGAGCGTCAGGCGAAAGGCGGAATCGCGCGGCGCGTCAGATCCGTCTGGCCGCTAGGGAGCCAGCATGACGGCACTGGCTGCCTCGGGGACGACGACCAGCTTTCCGTCGAGCAACTTCACCGGACCAGTAATTGTCACCACACGCCCGGGCGCCAACTGATCGACGTGCAGACCGGTCAACTCCCTTTCGGCCAACACGACCTGGATTTCACCCGTGGCATCCTGAATACTCAATCGACGACTCTTGTCGCCGTTGTCGGTGCCAGAGATGGTACCGGAAAAAACCACTGTCCTGCCCACCCAATCCTCCTTGATTTTACCGATGACAGTGTGCACGGCTGCTGAAGGGGAGGGAGAAGCTGTGGCTTCCGTTGGTGCGTTGGTGGAAGTGGCGGCCGGAGCAGCGCTCACGAGGTCGATAGCGTCGGGCGCGGAAATCTGCAGTTCCGGATGATTCCGATAAAGTTTCACATTAACCTTGGCGCGAATGACGTTGCCGACTTTTACCTTCGCGGCGAGCTGGGGCTGCATGTCCGACCAGTAGACCAGTGGAACCGTGGTGTTGCTTTCCGTGAGACTGACGATATAGGGAGCACGCCCACCGGACGGCTCTTGTATCGCCGAGACGACGGCCTGAACAGTAATGGCCTGATTGGTCAATGAGACGTCAATGCTCGCAATCGGGGTAAGGGGCTCTTCTGCCAAAAGAGTGGGGACGAGGCCAATCAAATTCGTCCAAGCGATAGCGACAAAAATGGGCAACAACCAGCGTAGGCGGGGTTTTTCCGCAGAAGTGATTTTGTCATGTGGGTAGTGGCAATCAAGGTTTGATCTCAGCATTTCTTCCGTTTCTCCAGCATCCGCAAAGGGAATTCCTTGCGTCAGGCTGGTAAATTGTTTCAGTGAATCAGCGATGCCGCAAGAAATAACTTGACCCGTTGACCCATCGATTTCGTCAGATTCCGTGGCATGTTAGCTGCTCGGTAGAGGGCAGGATTTTTGGTTGATGGCAACAAGGAACTGACGAGCGGGCAATGGCGAGTTTCATATACCAAGCGCGCGATGCCTCCGGGCGTCCGATCAATGGCGATATCGAGGCGATTGACGTACAAGCGGCGGCTTCGTCCCTAATGGATCGCGGGCTGATGGTCATTTCCATACGTCGTGGGGCAGGACGCAAGGCGGGAAAGAAGCGTCGTCAGGGCAAGGTGAAGGCGCAGGATCTGGTCGTGTTCACCCGGCAGTTGGCGACGATGATGGACGCGGGATTGCCGCTCGTGCAGTCGTTGACGGCGCTGGAAGAGCAGACGGACAGCCTGACATTGAAGCCCGTGCTACGCCAGACGACCGAGCAAGTGGAGCAAGGGCATGCGTTCTCCGAGGCATTGGCGGAGCATCCCAAGGTGTTCAACAAGCTGTACGTGAGCATGGTGGAAGCCGGTGAGACGGGCGGGCTACTAGCGGAAATCCTGGATCGCCTCGCGTGTTATCTCGAGTCAAGTTCGCGCCTGAAGAAGAAGGTGAAATCGGCGATGAGTTATCCGGTGATCGTGTGTGTCGTCGCCCTCGGCATCGCCCTGTTTCTGATCGTCAAAGTGATTCCGATTTTTGGCAACATTTACAAGGACTTTGGCGCGCAATTGCCGGCCCCCACGCAGATTCTCATCGATATCAGCGATTTTATCCGAACGTACTTCATTCTCGCGATGGGTGCGGCGGCGGGATTCGTCTTTGGCGTTGTCAAATTCAAGCACACCCGAAGAGGAACCGCGCTGTGGGACCGCACGAAACTGCGGTTGCCCGTGTTTGGGAAACTCGTCCACAAGATTTGCATCTCACGATTTTCCCGGACGTTTTCCGCCCTGCTGCGTAGCGGCGTGCCTATTTTGGAGACGCTGCACATTGTCGGTCAATCTTCGGGCAACACCGTTGTGGAAGCCGCGGTCGCCAAGACCGCCAACAGCATCGAGCACGGTGACAATCTGGCGGTGGCCATGGGACAGCATTCGATTTTTCCTCCGATGTTGGTGAGGATGATTTCCGCGGGTGAGCAAACCGGGAAGGTGGACGTCATGCTGGAAAAAATCTCGGATTTCTACGACGAAGAAATCGAAGCCACGTTGTCGGGGTTGACATCGTTGATTGAACCCTTGCTGATCGTATTTCTCGGCGTGGTGGTTGGCAGCATCGTCATTTGCATGTTTCTGCCGATATTTAAACTGAACCAAATCGTTCAATTTTAGCGTCCCCGGTGCCTGGATCTGCAAGCGCGCGCGAAGCGGGTGAAAGGCGGCGAGGGAAAGCAACTGGAGGAATCAGATGGCGAAGATAATTATAGTCGATGATGACCCGGCGATGGTGGCCGTGCTCTCGGAAGTCTTGCGGGAGCACCGTCATGAGGTGATCCCGGCGAGCAGCCCGGAGCGCGCGTTGCAACTAACGAGGGATGAGTCTCCGGATCTGGTGTTGGCGGACGTCGAGATGCCAGAAGGCAAGCCGCTGGGGTTGAAGTTGTTACAACAGGTGAAGGAACACAATCGCTCCATTCCCGTGGTTATGATCACGGGACAGGGAACCAAGGAGCGCGCGGTGCAGGCGCTTCGGGCCGGCGCGCAGGATTTCATTGAGAAACCGTTTCAAATCGACGAGTTGGTCAAGCGTGTCGATAACGCGCTCGTTCAGCAGAAGGCTGTGCATGCCCTCGAGGAGAACGTCGAACTCCGCCGTCAACTGCAGGAAAAGTTTCGTTTTGATTCGATGATCGGCACCACGGCCCGCATGGAGTCGGTGTATCGCCTCATCGAGCGCGTGGCCAACACCGATTCCACAGTGCTCATTCTTGGCGAAAGTGGCACGGGCAAGGAACTGGTTGCCCGCGCACTTCACTACAACAGCCGCCGCGCAGCCATGCCGTTCGTCGCTGTCAATTGCAGTGCCCTTCCCGAGCACCTGCTCGAGTCGGAGCTGTTCGGTCATCGCAAGGGCGCCTTTACCGGTGCGGCCTTTGACAAGTTGGGCCTGTTCCAGCATGCCGATGGCGGCACGATTCTTCTGGATGAAATCGGATCCATGGCGCCGAGTCTGCAGAGCAAGCTGTTACGCTTTCTTCAGGACAAGGAATTACGCCGGGTAGGGGACACCGACACGATTAAAGTCGACGTCCGCGTTCTGGCGTCGACCAACGAGCCACTCCAGCAGAAGATGGTCGACAAGTCGTTTCGGGAAGACCTCTATTACCGCATCAGCGTCATCCCGGTCCAACTCCCGGCGTTGCGCGAGCGCACCGAAGACATCCCGCTGCTGGTGGCGCACTTCGTCCAAGAAATTTCTCAAAGACAAGGAGTTGTAGCACCACGTTTTTCCGACGAGGTGATGGGCGTGCTAAAGAGCTACCGCTGGCCCGGCAATGTGCGCGAATTGCAAAACGCCGTGGAACGCGCGACTGCGCTCTGTGATGGCGGCGTGGTGTTACTCAAGGACCTGCCCGAGCGCGTGCTCGAAGCCGTGGCCGGGGTCGGAGCGGTGGCGCCGCGAGTGGATGCTCAACAATACGGCCCACAACCGGTTGAGGCTACTCCCAGGATGTGCGAACCGGTTGTTGATCCGTTGCTTGCCGAGAAGGCTGCCGGCGCGGCCCAGTGGAGCCGGGGTTTGCCGCCCATGCAGCTCAAGGAGTTTCTGCATCGCCAGGAGGTTGATTACATCGAGCAGGTGATTCAGGCCGCCGGTGGCGACAAGGAGAAAGCTGCGGAGATGCTCGGAATCAGTATGGCGACGCTCTATCGAAAGCTCGCCGCTCCGTCCACGGAAGATGAAGTTGAACCCCGCGAGGCTGTGCCGCGCGGGGCATCGGTCTAGCGACGCCGACCAGTTGTGGAACTCCGTAAACCGGAGGGTTTTCGGAGCTGTACGCTTCCCGCCTGCGGCAGCGGACGCCGCGAACAGGCTTGTTCACGTGTCGGCACAATTGTGTGCGGGCACGTGTTTTATGCCCGCCCCTGGCTTGCAGAACTGCAAGGATTCTCAGGTCTGGGTGGAAGAAGGCTGCAAAGCCTCAAGAATGAGCGGGTGAGCACGGGCCCCCGCGCTCAAGGTGTTTGCTGGCATCAATGCTGCTGAAAAACCATCGCATGGAAGCACAAATCACCAAAAAAGGGGAGGTGAATCAGATGATCAACAAGATCCGCAATGACCGTTCGGCGTTCACCCTGGTTGAAATCATGATTGTGGTTGCCATCGTTGGGTTGCTCGCCGCTCTCGCGGTCCCGGGTTTCGTCAAAGCCCGCAAACAGTCTCAGGGTCGCCGCATTCTCAATGACTGCCGTCAACAGGACGCCGCCATTGATCAATGGGCTCTTGAGACAGGCCAGACGGACGGGAATACCGTCAACACGACTGGCGCGGCAACGTACTTGAAAACGACGTGGAAAGTCGTTGACTTGCTCAACAACACCTACACGCTGAACAACGTGGGGACCGGGCAAATCTCCATTTCCACCGCGACCAAGAGTTCGTTGGCCGGCGTTGGTATTGATTGGGGTCCGTACTAAAGTGGAACCCAGGCACGAGCGCACTTGCGCTTGATGTTTGAACTCGCCAGAGGCAGGAGGGCTATCCCTCCTGCCTCTGTTGTAAAAGGGGTGGAGTTGAAGCCGGAGTGGAGGCGGAACCGATATCACGAAAGGCGCCTGGTCAGGCGCAAGCGTTCGCTCTTGCAGAAATCATGCTCGTTGTGGGGCTGATGGGGTTGCTTGCCGCGCCCAATGGCTGGGCGCTGGAGGTGGGAGCGGCAGCCGGCGCATTCGTGGATTTCACGACGGCTGGCCAATCCACCCAGCAGGGGCCCATCAACACCACGGATCTGCTGGGGAACCCTTACGGCATCGGTTTCGGCGGAAGTAACCAAGTGATGGTTTCCGCGGTGACGAAATTCGCCCGTTCGGTAGTGAGTATCAACTGGGGATCGTGCTGAAACTGGAAAGTTTTTGCCTGGTATCCTTGGGGGAGCGATCCAAGTGATGGCACATCAGATGCTAGATAATGGAGGGTGGTAAACGACCATGTTTTTTCACGTCAATAAGCGGCGTAAGCCCGATTTGGCGCTCGGGATCGACATCGGGGCGAGCCAGATAAAGGCCGCGCTGATTCGTCGGCAACGAGACACGTTTGAACTTTTGGAGTACGCGGTGCATGCCCTGCCCACCACTCCAGCCAAGGCGTACCGGGGGCCGGAATTCGTGGCAGAACTCCAGAAGACCGTCGACACCCTCAAGACTTCCGAGCGGCGGGCCTATGTAACCATCAGCTGCAGTTCGGCGATGGTCTGCCAAGCCGAGTTTCCGCCGGTTCCGATTGAGGAAATCAAGAGTGCGCTCAAACTCAACAGCGCGGGCTATCTGCGACGCGATTTTTCGTCGTACTATCTGGATGCGTTCGAATTGAAAAGAGGCTCCCAAGAGCCCAAAGCCAAGGCGAAAGGCACGGCCAAGCCCGTCGAAGCGGCCAAGGACGCCGCCAAAACGCAGGACAAAGAGAACAAGTCGAAAGACAAGGACGGCACCAAAACAATCATCTTGGTGGGCGGCGCGAACAAGGAGGAAGTGGACGCGTGCCGCGAGGCGCTTACCGCAGCCAAGCTCAAGCCCCAAGTGATCGAGTTGGCCGCTGTGTCCGTCATCAATGCCTTCCAGTTCAGCCACCCCGAGATCAAGGACGATGTTGTGGTCCTGGTGGACATTGGTGCGCGGATGACGAGCGTGAATTTTCTGCAGGGCGGCCTGCCGTTGATCACGCGCATCATGCATTTTGGCGGCGCACAAATCAGTGAATACATTGGCCAGGTTCTCATGCTCAAACCCCAGGAAGCGGAGGAGGAAAAGCGCAAGATGTCCCCGCCCGTGCAGGAATTGGTGAAGACCGCGATCTCACCGCTTGCCCGGGAGATTCGTTCCTCGATCGATTTCTTCGAGCGGCAGAATGATTTGCACGTCCAGCGAATCTACGCGTGCGGAGGTTCGGCAAGTTCCCCCCAGGTGCTGGAGATCCTTGGCGAGGCGGTCGGCACGCCTGTGGAATGCTGGAACGCGGTGGAGAGTCTGGATGTGAGCCAGTTCAACGGAGGAACGCGGCGGGTGCTTTCCATGGGGCCATCGCTCGCCGCCGCCGTGGGAGTGGCGGCGGGCCGTTTGTCATAACCGACGAGTGACAACCATGACGGCGATTACCCTGAATCTACTAGCCGAAGAGCAACTGGCGCAAGAGGCGCGCGCTCGGGACCCGGTCAAACTGTTCATTGCCGTTGGTCTGGGAGTACTGACAATCGTGGTGGCATTGGGCGGCGTGCTATCGGCCATCCTGATGCAGAAGCGCGCCGATTTGGCGGGACTCCAATCGAAGTGGGACAAGATGAACGATGGGGGAGCGGAAGAAAGCGATTTTCAAAAACTCAATAACTCCGCCGGAGAGATCGTGACAATCAATCACTCGCGGGTCTTGTTTGCCCCGCAGTTGGCGCTGGTGAAAGACCTGATTCCGTCATCGGTTGAGCTCACGCAGCTTGCCTTCGCGATGAGTGTGGAGAGTCCCGGCTCGGATGGCGGGCATCCCAAGAAATCCCGGCACCTCGTCGTGCGACTGGATGGGAAAGCCTTTGGCGGCCGGCCGGAGTTGGAAGTGGATCAGTTCCTGAAGCTGCTGCGAAGCGACGCACGCTTCAGCGCGCTGGTCGAGGACATCCAATTGCGCTCGATTGCGCGTCTGGCGGAGACCGACAAGGCCGGCGTCACGAGGGATGCGGCCAGTTTCTCCATCGAATGTTGGTACAAGGAGAAGACAACAAAGTGAAGATCGCTTTCCTGAAAAAGATGCCGAAGCAAAAGCTGCAACAGGTGGTTCTCGTCTGCATTGTTATATTGGCGGCCGTCGTGGGCGTGGTGGAGCTTTACGTGCTGAAAAACTGGACCGAACTGACCGAGACCAAGGCCAGTATTACCAAGCTCGCAGACCAAATCCATGAGAGCGAACGCCAGGCCCGTGGAGCGCAGCAGGACGTCGCCCATCGTGCGGAAGTGAAGTCGTTTGTCGAAGCACAACAGGCGGCCATGGTTTCCGGCGATCCGTTTGCCTGGGTGGTGCGTGAGATCAGTCTGCTGGCCGAACAACATCCCGTGCGGATCACGGCGCTGCATCCTGGTATCAAATCCGAAACAACCGGAGAATCCAAAGGGCGCACGTACATGTGCGGCATTGATGTTTCCGGTACGTACGATCAGATTGGTGCGTTTGTTCGAGACCTGGAGAATAAATTTTCCACAGCCGAGATTCAATCACTCTCAATGGGTGGCAGCGCGGATGACAAGGGCCAGCACGGAGCGACTCTGACCATCACCCTGCGCGTCCTGCCGCCGGAACCGTCCAAGAAAACAGAGGCAAAGAAGTCCACATGAAGTCTCACGCTCAGTTCGTCCCCTGGGTACACCGCGCCAACTCGGATGGCGATGTAAGGACCGATACACGCACGACCATTCGGAAGCAAGGCCGGGCTCTGCCGGTCCACGGCCGGACAGCGGATTGTCGCCCGTCATTGAGTACTGGTCTTGCCGCGCCCATGAGGGTGGTCGGGGTCCTGGCGTTTTGCCAGGCGATTTTCTTTCTCGTGCTGTTTCTCTTTCTCTGCGCGCAAGTCGGCGCGGCCACGGAGAGCAAGTCTGGACACAGCCTTGAGTTGATCCCCTCGACGTACGCGACGCAAAACTCACGCGATCCGTTTGGAGCGCAAGTGGCTGGTTCGACGGACACGAATGGCGCCGGGACGGTCGCGTCCGTTGGAGCCGGTGCCTTGAAATTGATGGGCATTTTATACGATGCGGCGCATCCCTCCGCGTTGGTCAACGACCAGCTTTTGGAGTTGAACCGGCCGGTGAAAATGCAAACCGCGCAAGGGGAAGTGGAAGTCAAGGCGTTGAAAATCACGCGCGAGCTGGTGGTGCTGCAAGTCGGGGCAGAAACGATGGAATTGCGGCTCGGTGGCGGCGAGCACGACCAGAAAGCCAGGTAATCCAACAAGGACGCCGGTCTCGAACATGTTCGGGCTGGCCCAGATGTTGCTGTTTCGTAGGAGGATGACATGAAGACGCGACGACTGCTGACCATTTGCCTATGTGGCGCCCTGCTCGGCACCATTGCTTATGCGGGAGGGCCAGTGCCATCGAACGCCATTCAGGTGGTAACAGCACCGGTGGCTGTCGCCGTACCGACGAACGTCGTAGTGACCCCACCCGCCACGGCGACGGTGACGACCGCGCCTCAACCACTGGTCGATGAGCCGATCGAAATCGGTTACATCGAAGCGGACATTCAGAACGTGCTGCGCACGCTCGCGGCCAAGGCCGGTGTGAATTTGATACTCGGCGACGAAGTCACCGGCAAGGTCACGGTCAATTTGAAGGGGATCTCGTACGAGCAGGCGATGCAGTTGATCGCCGAATCCAAGGGCTACGCCTTCGTTAAAGACAATAACGTGGTCAAGATCAAGTCGCGAGAATCGCTGGATGTCGAGCCCATCGAGTTGCGGGTGTATACGCTGGCGTATGCCAAGGCGGAAGACGTGAAGAAGACCCTCGATCCCGTATTGACCAAGCAGGGCAAGATTGTGGTGGATCCGCGGAGCAACACGCTGGTGCTGTCCGATACGCCGTCCTGCTTGTCGAAGCTCATGCCGCTAATCAAGGCGCTCGATACCGAAACCCCGCAGGTATTGATCGAAGCGAAATTCATCGAGACCATAAAGAATCCGCAGAAGAACCTTGGGATCGATTGGAGCGGCACGCTGCTCGGTCATCAATTGTCGGCGGCGGGGTTTGTGCCCGCCCCGGGTACGTCTGGGACGCAACCGACATCGTTCGCCACCGACCCCACCGGCACCGGCCTCAGCGGCAACGGCAACCTCACCGGATTCACCATGATCAAGAGCCTGAACGGAGGAGGATGGTCCGCGCCGTACGCCCTGTTAAACCCGGGCAACGCCGCGATTGTCTTCAACTACCTCAGTCAGGATACGGACTCTCAATTGCTCGCCAACCCGCGTGTCGTCGCGACGGACAATGTCAAGACCAAGATCTCCATCGCCGAACAATATCCGATTCCGAACTTTGCGTTCAGCGAGCAAACCGCGTCGCTGCAGATATCCGGGTTCGATTACAAAGACATCGGCATCATCCTGACGGTAACGCCCCGCGTCAATCGGAACGACTATGTAACGCTGGACGTGCAGCCGGAAGCGAGCAGCTCGACGCAGAACGCGACGCTGCAGAGCGGTGGTGGCAACTCGGTGTCGATTCCCATCATCAACACGCGCACGGCACAGACGACTGTCCTCATCAAGAGCGGCAACACCCTGGCCATCGGCGGTCTGATGCGCATCGACGTCAGCGACAACTACAGCAAGGTGCCTCTGATGGGCGATGCGCCATTGCTTGGTCCGTTGTTCCGCAGCAAGAGTCTGAGTAAGACGAAGACTGACCTGTTGATTTTCCTCACACCAACGATCGTGCATCCGGACCAACAGACAGGCTACGAAAAATACGCCCATGGCTTGCCGAACGAGCAGGTGTTTACGAACGACAAGTGGATGCCCAAAGACAATGCGGAGCCCCGGAGCTTGTTTGGATTGGGCGGCTACGCCGGCCAAAAAGACGGTGTGACTACCAACACGGTGGAGGCTACACAGAATTTCGGGCCGAAGTAATCCGTCCGCCGATGATGTCGGCTCCCGAGAGGTGAGGGCGGGAGCCCGGGTGGGGAGGGGCGTCCCTCGTGGGACGCCCCTCGCACCGTTGCGAATGGTTCTCAGTTCTGCATGGGTGACAGGGGGAGACGCGATTGGCGACCCAGCAGAACCGCAGGTCTTTGTCGTTGTCCCCTCGGAAGGAGTTACAGGTACGTCATTTGCTTCATGGAAAGGGCGCAGTGTGCTGTTACGTACAGGAGAAACGATGATTCGGAAGCCATGTAAGGGGGATGCGGGGTTCACACTCGTGGAGTCCATGATGGCCATCGTGATCCTGGGCATTTCACTCAGCGCCGCCGTCATCAGCTTCACCATGTCCATGCAGGGGGTCAAAACGGCGGCCAATGAAATGGCTGCGTTGCACTCTGCCCGCTACGAACTGGAAACATTGCGGACGTTGAGCCTCACAAATGCCAGCGCATTGAACGCGGGTACGCATTCGTTTACCAACGGCAGCGTCATAGGCACGTACACGGTGACCAATCTCAATTCGTGCACCAAGAATGTGACCGTGAACTACAATTACATGAACTATATCAATCATAGCGTCACGAACAATATCGCAACGGATACGTTAGCGACGACGCTGACGTCGACACTACACCCATGAACGTCCGCAACACAATGGCACGCCGATCGGCTGGCGGTTTCACGCTTGTCGAAATGTCCATGTCGATGGCCATCCTGACGCTTCTTACCGTCGGCGTTTTCAACGTGTTTTATCAAGTGCTCCAAGCCTATAACGAGACGAGTTTGATGAGCACCACCGCCGTGCAGGCGAGCTTCGCGCTGGATCGCATGGTGATTGGCATGGGCACCAACGCCGGGCTGCGAGAAGCGCAAGCCAGCACTGTCACCACGACCGCCACGAGCAGCAATTGGGTGTTTTCGTACGACAGCGGTCTTTCGTTCACATACTCGACAAACACCCATGCGATCGTTGACCAATCCGGCAACCTCGTTGTCTCGAATCTGGTTGCCTCGACACTGACGAACACGACGAACGGCGTCCAGATTTCCGTCTCCGTCGCCCAGAGTTGCGGCGGGCGAACGTTGACGAACACGATGGCGACATTCGTGGAATTCAGGAATTAATGGGCAACACAAGCATCGACGAAATCATTCATAAGGAAGTTGGCGTATGAATAGAGCCAAACAAGTTCGTGACGATCTGGACGGGTCGGTCCTCATTGTGACGTTGTGCCTGCTGTTTATTGTGGTTGGTCTGGTGATGACCATTCTCGACGTCGCCAGTGACAATCGGACGATTGCGATGCGACAGGTGAACCTGGATCAGGCCATGTACGTGGCGGAGGCCGGGGTCGAAGTGGGCGCTCGCTTCATGGAGTCGAATCTCACCGTCATGGTCAATTCGTCCACCGGCGCGACCAACGGCAGCGGGAGCGTGGGATCGGGAACCTACAACTATTACATTTATCGGACGAATAGCAGTACGTACTGCATTATCTCAACGGGAACGGTCAGTGGCGTTTCCAATGGAAGCGGGTCGAACCACCCCATATCGCGGGTCGTCAGCTTGCTGGACGTGTACCAGCCGACGTATGCGGAGTTCGCACTCTGGAGCAGTAACAACGCCGCCATCAATTTTGTCACGGGGGATGTGTTTCACGGGGCCGTTTACTCCGGTACAGAAATCTACTTTGATGGCGACCCGGCATTCTATGCTCCGCTTGCGTCCGACTACGGAACGTATTCCGGCAGCATCTCCGGTGTCTATTTGGCCGATGGTCTGGCATTGAACTCGTATCAGGGGACGATGGCCGACGTGAACTTCAACTCGGGCTCCTCATCGCTGAAAAGCATCGCCTCCAGCAGCGGCCTGGAAGTCACCGGTCCCGCGACGCTTACGTTTAACGGCGGGACGGTCTCCGTCAAGACCTCCAGCGCCACCCAGTCGTACACAATCCCTGCCAGCGGAGGGATTATTTATGTGGCGAACGGCACGAACAGCAGTAGCGGCGGGAGCGGGTGGGGCGGCTGGGGAGGAGGCGGGGGCTCAGGGAGCTCAACGCCGGGGACGATTTATCTGGAAGGCGGGACCGTGACCGGACCTCTGACGGTTGTCAGTGAGGCCAGCATGTACATCGAGAACAACATCACCTATACGCACAACCCGGTGACCACCCCGACCACCACTGATGCGCTGGGATTGATTTCCCAGGACAACATTTGGGTGGACACGAGCGCGCCCGCTGCGCTGACGATTGACGCGTCCATGCTTGCTGCGGGGACCTCCGGCGATGGGAGTGCCGGCAGCTTTGGCGTGGTCAATTACTCCACGATGACCCCCACCGGCACCCTCACGGTGTACGGCGGGGTTGTGCAGCAGACACGCGGTGCCGTGGGCACGGTCAACGGATCCGGGACAATCTCGACCGGCTACCTCAAGAATTACACCTACGACACGCGCTTCCTGACGAAGCCCCCACCGGACTATCCGGTGGTTTCCAATCAGGTGAAATTCAGTCAATGGCAGGAGTCAGGAAACTAGTCGGATATGAACGCGATTCCTCGGTCGATAGATACCAGTTCGAAGCGTTGGCTCACCATTCTGGCGGTGACGGTTGCCGCTTCTGTCATTTTTGTGGCGTACTCGTTCGTCAAAGCGCTGTCGCCACCGGAACCGGCCGTGGTGGCGCCGCAGAAACCAACCCCGGCACCCACCGAGGAAGCGGTCACAAGGAGCGAGCCGGATTGGAATGCCGCCCAAGTGGTCCCGGGTTCTCAAGCCGCAGCCACCCACGTAGACCCATTCGCTGCGCAGTACGCCGCCGCCGCCAAGAATGATCCGGTCGCGGCTCAGCAAGCCGTTCACCGCGAGGCAGAATACTTCCGCACGCTCATTTCTCAGGGCAAACTTCCCGAATGCTACGGCAAGTTGACGAAGGAACAAGTTGATCAAATGGAAAAAAAAGGCGTCATGATCAACTAGGCTGTGCGGTCAGCAACCTCACGATACTTCCAACCGCTTGGCGATGTGGAATTTTTCGATGCGCTTGCGCAATGTCGCGCGGGTGATCCCCAAAAGCTTGGCGGCCCGCACTTGATTCCCGCTGGTTTCAATCAGGGCCCGCGTGATCAATTCGCGTTCCACCAGCGCCATGATTTTCAGGCTCGGGTCTTTCTTGGCCAGCGCATAGAGCGGACGTACCGCCGCATCAATGGCCGCCGCCAGGTCCTCCGCCGGGACGGCGACAGCCCGCGACTCGCGCACTTCCGCGGGCAAATCCTTGGCCAGGATTGAATCGCCGCGGGCGACGACCGCCGACCGCTCGATCACGTTCTCCAGTTCACGCACGTTGCCCGGCCAGGGCGACCGATCGAGGATCTTCAGCGCCTCGGACGAAATCTTGGTGACCCGGCCGGCGGTCGTGCCCGATTTAGCCAGTCGTTGCAGGAAGTAATGCACCAGCAGGCGCACGTCCTCGCGCCGTTCTCGCAGCGGCGGCAGGTGAATGCGGACCACGTTGAGGCGGTAATACAGGTCTTCGCGAAATTTCTTGGCGGCCACGAGTTGTTCGGGGGCCTTGTTGGTCGCGGCGATCACCCGCACGTCCACGTGGAACGTCTGGTTGCCGCCGACCCGCTGGAATTCGCCGTTCTGCAGCACGCGCAGGATTTTCGTTTGCGTCGACACCGGCATGTCGCCGATTTCGTCGAGAAAAATAGTCCCCTGGTCGCATTGCTCGAATTTGCCGATCCGCCGGTCGGCTGCCCCGGTGAACGCGCCTTTCTCGTGACCGAACAGTTCGCTCTCCAAAAGATTCTCGGGGATCGCGGCGCAGTTGATCGCCAGAAACGGTTTCTCGACGCGCCGACTGTGATGGTAAATCGCCCGCGCCACCAACTCCTTGCCGGTCCCGCTCTCGCCGGTAATCAGCACGGTCGCCTCGGATTGTGACACCTGGCCGATGAGCTTGAAGACCTGTTGCATCGGCTCGCTCGTGCCGACAATGCCCTCGGCATGATCTTCACTGTCCAACAACGGCTGATAGCTGACGACCTCGCGCATGTCCCGCGCCGCCTTGAGGGCGGACTCGATCAGCGACTTGAGCTTGGGCACTTCGAGAGGTTTGAGCACGTAGTCGTACGCGCCCGACTTCATGGCCTCGATCGCGGTCGCGGTCGTGCCGTAGGCGGTCATCATTATAATGAGCAGCTTCGGGTCGAGCTCGCGCAACTTGCGCAACGTATCCAGCCCGCTGGCGCCGCCCATGCGGATGTCCATCACCACCAGATTCGGACGCTCTTTGGCGACCATGCGGATGGCCTCGTCGCCATTGGCCGCATCCACGACCTGCAACGATTCGCTGGCAAGGTTCCGATGAAACGCGCGCCGAATGTCCGCCTCGTCATCGACAACCAGAATCTTGTCCATAAGCGGCGCATCATAGTCGCACCGTCCCCGCAGGGCAAGCCTCCCTGCGGCAAACAATCTGCCGGGGGATAGCTACTTGCGGCCCTCGCCCTTCAGTGTTAGGAATAGACAATGAAATGGTCGCTTCCAATCGGGCGCATATTCGGCATCAGCCTCCGGCTGCATGTGACCTTCCTGATCTTTCTGGCCTTCATCGCCTATGCCGGCTTCACGGATGAAGGCCTTAGCGGGGCCGGCTGGGCGGTCGCGATGTTCTGCTCCGTGTTTGCGTGCATCGCCCTTCACGAGCTTGGGCATAGTGTTGTGGCCCAAGAACTTGGCGTACAGGTGAAGAGCATCACGCTTCTGCCAATCGGTGGCGTGGCGGCATTGCGCAGCATCCCGGAAAATCCTTGGCACGAGATCGCCATCACCGTCGCGGGACCGATGGTCAACGTCGCCATCGCCTGCGCGTTGATTCCATTCACGGGCATGCCGTCACATTGGCTGATCGTGGACATGCCCCGGAGTCTTCATGGGCTGTTGCTGACTCTGACCCAGGCCAATATCACTCTCTTCGCGTTTAATTGTATTCCCGCGTTTCCGATGGACGGCGGGCGGCTGCTGCGCGCGATGTTGGCCCTCGTGCTCCCGTACCGCCAAGCCACGACGATTGCCGCGATGGTGGGGCAGGGATTGGCGATCCTGTTCGTGGTCGTCGGATTGAAAATCTCATTCTGGCTCGATCCTGATCGGTGCGTTCATCTTCCTCGGCGCCGAAGGCGAGGAACGCGTCGTGCGGATGCGAAGTGCGTTGCGTGACCTGAACGTGCAAGATGTGATGAGTCGCGGAGGTCGCAATCCTTTCGCCCTCGGACCCGGTGTCGCGCGGGATCGAGTTGATCTATCAAACAGGACAAGACGATTTTCCCGTGCTCGAAAACGGTACACTCGTTGGCATCGTGGAACGGTCGAAACTCGTCGCGGCGATGAATGCGCAGGCACCCAACACGCCGGTAATGACGATCATGGAGACCGACGTATCGCTGGCGTCGCCGTGGGAAAAGTTGGCGTCCGCGTGTGAAGAGCTCATCAGCGGCACAAGCACGAACGCGGTGGTGGTCGCGAATGACGGGCAGCTGGTCGGCATGGTCTCGACCGAGAACATCAATCGCTACCTGTTGCTGCAATCGAGTCTCAAGTCGTCGCGCCGCCAGCCCCGGTCGGGGTGGGGCCGTCGGACGATGGCGGTGCCGCCGCGACTCGCGACTTCGCAAACTCCAGCGCTTCCGCACGTGATTTCAGGCGTTCCTCCAATTGCAGCTCCTCAACCTCCCGCAGAATCTGTCCCACCATCGGGCCTGGCGTAAGCCCGAGCGCCAGTAAATCGTGGCCGTTCAGGAGTGGCTCGGGTTTCACCACTTCCGGCGGCAACTCCGCAGCCTTGGCTTTGAGGAATTCGTAATTCTCCAGATTCCGGTGGCTGGACGCGCAATCGATTCGATGGAGTTCGAGTTCGTCGGGGAACGTATCGCGGGCGAGGATCCGCTTGAGTTTGGCCGGCCGCATCTCCTTGACGAATTGAAATCGCATGTGTTCGCGGACGCAGAGCGCAATCTTGTCGATCTCCTCATTGGGAAACCGGAGCCGACGCAGGATCGTTTCCGCCATCTCCGCGCCGATGCGGTCGTGGTCGTTAAACCGGATCCGGTCCGGCGCGCGCTCAAAGGTGGGCGGCTTGCCTACGTCGTGCAACAGGACGGCGAACGCGAGCACCACGCTGGGATTTGGGGGAAGCATGTCCAGCATCAGTCTCGTATGTTGGAACACATCACCCTCGGGATGAAACTCGGGTGGTTGCTCGACGCCCTTCATCGCGGCAATTTCGGGCAAAATTTCCTGTAGAAGCCCGCTGGCATCGAGCAGTTCCAAGCCGCGCCCCGCATGGGATCGCGTGAATATCTTGATCAACTCCTCCCGGATGCGTTCGGCGCTAACAACGCTGATCTGGGACGCCATCTCTTTAACGACGGCGAACGTCACGGGGTCAATGTCAAATTCCAGATTCGCCGCAAACCGGACAGCGCGCAACATCCGCAGCTTATCTTCGGTGAACCGTTGCCGCGGATCGCCAATCGTCCGCACCACCTTCCGCTCGATGTCGGCTCGACCACCAACGAAGTCGATGATTTGATCGGCAATCGGATCGAAGAACATCCCGTTGACGGTAAAATCCCGACGTTGAGCGTCCTCTTCCGGAGACCCGTACCGAACACCCGTAGGACGCCTCCCATCGATATACGCGTCATCGCTGCGAAACGTGGCCACCTCGAATTGGTGTTCGTCTTCGAGCACCAACACCACCCCAAACGCCGCGCCGACAGGGACAGTCTTCGCAAACAGCGCCTGGACTTGCTCAGGCGTGGCGCTCGTGGCGATATCGAAGTCATGCGGCTCGATACCCCGCACCATGTCCCGCACGCAGCCACCGACAAAATACGCCGTATGCCCCGCCTCGCGCAGCCGTCGGACAATGTTCGTCGCCGTCTCCTTCATCACACCCCAAGAGTAGCACAGCCCTCTCGCCTGTGTCTCTAGCGGGAGAAGAACGAAAGAGCGGAGACACACCTTGACCCGCTATCCCACGCCGAAATGCGAACCCTGAGGTTTCAACTTCCGAGGGTTGCCAAGCCGACTAACGCTACGCTCGCGTAGACCTTCTCACGACTGTGCGCTCCCAGCTTGGAGCTTGCTGACGATGTCACAAAACAATCGCCGTTCTCGCCAAAGCATAATGACCGGGATGACACTAAAGAGCATGTACACACCAAAGCAAATCGTGATGAAGTCCCAAGCGCGTAACACTGAAAGTTCAAGGGGATGCAACGCTCCATCGAGCCGCACACATAGCACGTACTCAGTGCCCTCCGCGATACGATGGGCGAGGTATATACGGCTGGCGATGAAATACAGCGGAAACAGAAAGAACGCGAAGCACCACTTCCACGAGCCCCTCCAATGAGTGCTCCTCCTGGCTCTGCGAAGCACCGCTTGTTCTGGGCGTGTCAACTCAACTGAGTTCATAGCTATTCCCTCCGTAACGGTCAATTGTGCGAACCCATTAAACCTCTGCTGGACCCGCTAGGAAAGCACAAAGCGCCGGCTCGCCGCCGCACTCCAAAGCTCGGAGTGGAACGCATAGCGAAGATGGCTTTGCGAGCGGGCTTCTGATATGTTCACGGCGCGTGAGAATCAAACCGGAATTGATCGCCCCGGCGGGGAACATGGAGTGCGCGCGCGCGGCTGTGGCCAACGGCGCGGACGCCGTGTATTTCGGTCTGCCACGGTTCAACGCACGGATGCGGGC
The DNA here is from genome assembly GCA_963842185.1 of uncultured Verrucomicrobiae bacterium. GTDB lineage: Bacteria > Verrucomicrobiota > Verrucomicrobiia > Palsa-1439 > Palsa-1439 > Palsa-1439. Next base: position 112,340 of record CAWJFL010000023.1, on the reverse strand, counting down.
GGACAATTTCACGGAGGAGCAGTTGCCGGAGTTGGTTCGGTTTCTCCATTCCCATCGTGTCCGGGCATTTTGCACAGTCAACACGCTCATTTTCACCGATGAACTGGCCGACGCCGAGCGCGAGTTGATGTTGCTCGATGCGGCGGGCGTGGATGCCGCGCTTGTTCAAGACCTCGGTTTGGCGGTGTTGGCCCGCGAACTGGGTTTGAAGCTCGACGTTCATGCCTCGACGCAGATGACGATCACGTCGCCCGAGGGAGCGAAATTCGCAGGGCGATTGGGCGTCAAGCGCATCGTGTTGGCGCGCGAGGCGTCGATACGTGAGATGGCTAAGTTTGGCGCAGCCACCGAAGGCCTGCCGTCGCTCGAAGTGTTCGTGCACGGCGCGTTGTGCGTGGCGTACTCGGGTCAATGTCTGACGAGCGAAGCGTTGGGGCAACGGAGCGCCAATCGCGGGGAATGCGCCCAGGCGTGCCGCTTGCCCTACGAACTGATCGTCGATGGCGTGGTGAAAGAATTGGGCGATCGTCGTTACCTGCTTTCGCCACAGGACCTCATGGCCGTCAACGAAATCCCCGAACTGATTCGTCTCGGCGTGAGCGGTTTCAAAATCGAGGGTCGGCTGAAATCTCCCGAGTACGTGGCCGCGACGTGCCAGGTGTACCGCAAGGCGATTGACACGGCGCTCGCGGAGCAGTCCGCCGCCGTTGATGACGCGGACAAGTACAAGCTGGAGATGACGTTCTCCCGCGGCTTGTATTCAGGCTGGTTGCACGGTGTGAACCATCAAGAATTGGTGCGGGCTCGGTTTGGCAAGAAACGCGGGCCATTTGTCGGGGCCATCAGTCGGGTCGGCGCCGACCACGTCGAGGTGGAACCGCAGACACCGCTGTCCGCCGGCGATGGCGTGGTGTTCGACACGGGTGGCGACCCGGACCACGAACAGGGCGGACGCATCTGGCAGGTCCGCGAGAATTGCCTGTTCTTCGAGCGTGGCCATGTGGACTTTGGCCGGTTGAAACCGGGTGACAAAGTGTGGAAGACGAGCGACCCGCAGCTCGAACGTGAATTGAGGCGAACGTACAAGGGCGACATTCCGCGGCCCAAGACAAGAATTGACCTCACGGTGACCGGAGAAGTCGGCAAGCCCCTGACGGTGGAAGCGAACGGGGTGCGCGTCAATTCGTCGATGTCACTGCAGACGGCGTTCAAGCGGCCACTGACGGAAAAAGCGTTGCGCGACCAGCTCAGCCGTCTGGGGGAAACGGATTTCGTGTTGGGTGAAATCCACAACAAGCTTATCGGACAAACCATTCTCCCCGTCAGCGAGTTGAACCGGCTGCGTCGAGAATTGGTGGAGAAGATTCTCTCCGCTAAACGGGGAGAAGATGAGGAGCAACGGCTGCCCGCCGTGACACCGGTCCTGTCGGAGTTGCTGGCAAACGTTTCCCAAGAGGCGGTCGAGCGTCCCCGGCAACTGGTTGCCCTCTGTCGAACCATGGACCAGATCGCCGCCGCGCTGGAATCGGGTTGCGCCACCATCTACGTGGATTTCGAGGACATCCGCCGCTATCACGATGCGGTCGCCAAGGTGCGAGAGCATGGCGCGGCGCTGATCTACCTGGCCACGCCACGAATTCAAAAGGCGGGCGAGCAGGGCTTCTTCAAGCTGATCGAAGCGGCCAAGCCCGACGGGGTCCTCATTCGCAACCTTGGCGGGCTGGATTATTTTCGGAACAGTTCGCTGCGAAAGGTCGGCGATTTTTCACTCAACGCAGCCAATCCGCTGTCCGCCGAGCTTCTGATGCGTGAGGGATTGGAACGCCTGACGGTTTCGTACGACCTGAACGCGCAGCAAGTGATCGATTTGTTGCGCGCCGCGCCGCCGCATTGGTTCGAGTTGACGGTTCACCAGCACATGCCGATGTTTCACATGGAGCACTGCGTGTTTGCGGCGTTTATGTCGAACGGGACGGATGCCACGAATTGCGGGCGACCCTGCGACCATCACAACGTGAAATTGCGCGATCGCGTTGGCGCGGAACATCCCCTCAAGGCGGACGTGGGCTGCCGCAATACCGTGTATCACGCGAAAGCCCAGAGCGGCGGAGATTTCGTGCGATCATTTGTTGAAGCCGGTGCCCGTGTCTTTCGCGTGGAACTGCTCGATGAAGACGCAGCGAAAACTCGCGCGATCCTGCAGGCCTATGGGGACCTGATCAATGGGACCGCCGCCGATTCATCCGCTCTGTTCCGGCGCTTGAATGTCGTGAAGCAGCTCGGCGTCACCAGCGGCACATTGACGGTCTTATCGTGACCGCGTCACTTACTCGGCTTCGCCCGAGACCATCTGGCCCGTCGGTGGGAGTTCCTTGCGGTGGGTGAGGAAGAATCCGCCACCGACGATGCTCCAGAACAGCGAGGCGAGGTAGCCCACCAGCGACATGACCAGCGCCACGGACCCGGCGACGCCAACTTCATGGAACATCTTGACGTACATCCCTTCGCGGACGCCAAAGCCAGAGATCGTGATGGGCACGGATGTCACCGAGTTGATGATCGGCAGGTAGAGGAAATAATCGGCGAACGTCGCGGAACGGACCGCCAGCCCCATGCCCACGCACCAGATGCTGAACATCGCAAAGAAGTGAACGGCAAACGAAATCAGCATCGTTTGGGTCAGGATCACGGGATGCGAGGCGTAGACCCGATAGGCTTCCACCATTCGTCGCAATGCGTCGTACTTCGGCATTCGCTGGAGCCAGGAGCGAAGTCCGGGAAACTTGTCGACAAAGCCCCGCCACAAACCAACAAACGTCCCCACGACGGTGAATACGATCACCGCGAGCGTCGCCATCGAAAACCAGAATAGTTTGGGATCATGGAAGACGCGGGTGTGGTAGATCGCCATCATGACCAATGCGATGATGAACAACGCCAGCAGACCGATCAACCGATCCACGACAACCGTGGCGATGGCCTCGGCCTTTTTGTGATGCGTCTCGTGCGCCACGTACCACGCCTTGACGACATCGCCACCGGTGGAACCGAGCATGAACGCGTTAAAGAACAACCCGATGAACGAAATCGAAAAGAGGCGCGAGTATTTCACGTCCAATCCCTGGACATGTAGGATCCACCGCCAGCGGGTGATTCCGAGGATGGCTGGAATACCGGCGGACACAACGGCTGCAGCGAGCCAGGTCGGATTAATCTTCTGAAATTCGTGCCACAACGCCTGCGGTCCCACGCCCCACACGATGCGCGCGCGGGCCATCCAGTCCAGATCGTCGGGATCGATGTTGTGCGCTTGAAAATACTCCAGCGCCTCCTTGTGGAAAATCCCATTGAACAGGTAAGCCAGGATGCCCACGCTGACGAGCACACGCAATAACGCGCCCAGGTGTCTTTTCATGCTGTGACCGGTTTACGTAGCAACTCATGCACCTGTTTTAGCCCTTCGGTGATTTCATCGGCCCGCCAATGAGGATGAATTTCCCAGGCGAGCACCATGTTGTCCGTGACAAACGGCGCCAGCCGCCCAAAGTCAAACGTGCCAAAACCCGGCGGCAGGTGGTCCTCAACCGGCGGGTGGAAATCCTGCAGATGCATCCCGGCGGTGCGACCGCGAAATCGATTCAAGATGCCGTCCACGTTCATCAACCCGAGAATTTCTTTCACGGCGGCGTGGCCGACGTCGTGCCAATACATGATCGTCTCCGTACCGAATCGCGTGAGAATCTGCTCGGCTTCTTCCTCGTTGGGGATCTCTTCGATATCCAACCGTGTTTCCATCCCGATCTTCACGCCCATTTCTTTCGCCCGGGGCAACACCTCGTCCAGAGTCCGGTACACCTGATCGAGAGGCCCCTGGCGTTTCTTGTTGCGGACGGTGATGGCTTTCTCGGTTAGGCGATAGTATTTGGGGCTGTCGGCGCGTCCTTGGACGTGAAGGTCCAACAGACGCGCTGTATAGTGGCGCATCGGTACCAGCCCCAGATGCATCACCACGGCCTTCGCGCCGAGCGCCGCCGCGCAATCGATGGTGCGCAACGTGTGGCGCACGGCGTATTTGCGCTCATCCTCATCTCGCGAGCTGGGCAGGTAATAGTTGGGGGATGGGCCCATGGTCCCGATCGGGGTGGGACAGAAATTGTGGACCGAACTGATCTTGATCTCGCCGGCGGCCACGGCTTCCTGCACTCCCGTCAGGAGCGACAGTCGCGTGCTGTGACCCAGCTCAACATATTCGAAGCCGAGCGCGCGCACCTCATTGACCATCGCGCGTCCGTCGATGTGCCGCTCCGAATTCCAGCAGGTCGAAAATGCAAACATGAAAACGGGGGTCAGCCCCGAATGCGTTCGGGGCCAGCGCCGCAACGCGACCGCTGGCCCCGTGATTGGTTCGTGCGTGTTTAGAAACCCATGAAGGTACGGGGTCCTCGCGCCTTCCGCCGTCGCTTTTCGCTCGGCTTTTCGTAATGGCGATGCGCCCGCGCTTCGCGCAACGTACCTTCGCGATCCAGCTTCTTCTTCAGCCGGCGCAATGCCTTTTCCACGGGCTCACCTTTTTTCAGTCTAACTTCTGACAATCTCGATTCACACCCCTCTCATACGCTTCTCACCCCGATCTCACAAGACGGGGAATGAAAACTCTCAGCGTCCCTGCAATACCCGCGCATCATACCCGCCGTGTGTGCCGCTGTCAATGCGCTGACCGGGGCGGGAGGGCTGGCGTCGGGAAGTCAGGTGGAGGCGTTGGAGCGGACCAGTGCGGCACATGGGGCCAATCGTTGCTGGTCGGTCACAGGCAGTTGGCGAGGAATTCTTGCAATGCCGCGGCCATTTTCGGCCCGATGCCGGGGACCGCGCGATGGCCTCGGCGCTGGCCTCGCGGAGGCGCTGGATGGAGCCGAAATGTTGCAACAGGGCCAGCTTGCGCTTGTCGCCGAGGCCGGGGAATTCGTCGAGGACGGATTCCTGGACGCGACGTTTGCGCAGCTTTTGGTGATAGGCGTTGGCAAAGCGATGGGCTTCGTCCCGCAGTCGTTGAATCAGATGCAGGGCGGGAGAATTGCGCGGCAGGCGGATCGGCAGCGTCTGGTCGGGAACGTGGATTTCTTCCATTTGCTTGGCGAGACCGATCACGGGTAGATCGCGGATCTCCAGTTTCCATAACGCCCGCAACGCCGCCATGAGCTGGCCCTTGCCGCCGTCCACCATCACCAAATCGGGCAGCGCGCCGCCTTCCGCGCGAACACGGGCGTATCGGCGACCGACCACCTCGGCCATCGACGCAAAGTCGTCGCTGCCCTCCACGGTCTTGATCCGATAGTGGCGGTAATGCTCCTTGTGTGGCTTGCCGTCTCGAAAACAAACGGCGGAGGCGACCGACAGCGTCCCACTGATATTCGAGATGTCGAAGCCTTCGACGTGCTGGGGCAACTGGGAGAGGCCGAGCACGTGCTGGAGTTCCTCCATTTCTTGCCGGGGCGCGAGGTTGGGGGCGAAATCACGGGAAAACTTCCGCTCGTGCGCGGCTCGCCCGATTTCGCGGAGGCTGTTGATGACATCGCGGAACCCGGCGGCCAGTTCGAATTTCATCGCCTTCGCGGCGGCGCGCATGGCCTCCTCGAGTTGTTCGATGGCTTCCTTGCTGCGGCCTTCGAGGAACTCGCAGGCGAGATCGACCCGGCGGAGGTACTCTTCGTGCGGCATCTCGGCCAGCGGGACGGGAACCAGATAGGTCGAGTACTTGAGGTCTTTCTCCTTGGGCGCGCCCGTGCCCTGCACGAGCACGCCGTATTTCTTGCGCATCCACTGCATGACCTGACGCACCGCACCGGCGTGCGCAAACGGGCCAAAATAGCGGGCGCCATCGTCCTTCTTTAGTCGCGCGAATTTGAAACGCGGGTAGGTTTCATTCATGCTGATCTTCACCATCAGGAACCGCTTGTCGTCCTTGAACATCGCGTTGTAGCGCGGCTTGTATTCCTTGATCAACTTGCCTTCGAGAAGCAGCGCCTCGGGCTCGCTCTTGACGACGAACGTCTCGAAATCGGCGATGGACTCGATCAGCGCGCGGGTCTTCGGGTCCCAGCGCATCGCGCGCGACGGATGAAAATACTGACTCACGCGCTTGCGCAACGAGCGGGCTTTGCCGACGTAGATCACCCGCCCAAGCTGGTCGCGCATCAAATACACGCCCGGCTTGTTCGGCAGGTCCCGCACTTTGGATTTGAGATTCGTGTTCATCCCCAAGCGGGCGACGTTTGATGCGCTACGGCGAACCGTCGGAGGCGGTACGCGAGCCAAATTTCAACACGGCGAGCAATTCGGCAAGTTCATCCACGCCCAGCACGTGACAGGCGGCGCCGAAAACGACCACCGCGACGATCATGGAGGCCAGCATGTCGAGGTAGCGATTGAACTCGCAGAACCGATGGGTGCCGTATGCGGCAACGCTCATCAGCCCCGACGCGAGGGCCACTTTCAGGAACGACCGGAGGAGCACGGACGCTTCGACGCGTCCGATCTTGCGTCGCATCAGGGCCAGTAACAGGAAGAAGTTGAAGAGTGCGACGGTCGAGGTCGAGAGCGCCAGTCCGGCGGTCTTCATGTGGAGCACGATCGCGAAGAGATAGTCGGTGCTGGCATTGACGACAACGGACACGAACCCGACGTACATCGGGGTGCGCGAGTCACCCAACGCATAGAACGATGGCGCGATGATTTTGATCGCGGCGTAGGCAACCAGACCGACGGAGAACGCGCGCACGCACAGGACGGTCTGTTCTGTGGCGAACGCGTCGAACTTCCCGTGCTGGTAGATCGTCGAGATGATGGGCATCGCCAATACCGACAGCCCGCACGCGGCGGGCACGCACAGGAAGAACGCGAGACGGATCGACCGGGCGAGGATCTTGCGGAACTCGACCATGTCTCCGCGCCCGGCGTGGGCGCTCACGCTGGGCAGTGTCGCCACGCCGATGGCGACGCCAAACAGGCCGATGGGGAATTGCATCAGCCGGAACGCGCAATTGAGCCAGGTGACGGCGCCGTTCCCAAAAAACGAGGCGAACCACTGGTCGACAAAGATGTTGATCGGCACGACGGCGGTGCCGATGACGGATGGCCCGAGCAAGTGAAGGACCTGGCGAAAACCCGGATCGTGCCAGTCGAGGATGGGTTCATAACGATAGCCAACTCCCCGCAGGCTGGGAATCTGGATGAGCCATTGGAGCGCGCCGCCGATGAGCGTGCCGATGCTCATGCCGACCATGGCGCGTCCGGCAAGAGATGGATTGTGAAGGAACCCCGGCGCGAGCAGGAAGGCAAAGGCCAGGCCGCCGACAATCGAACCGACATTAAACATCATGGAGGCGCTGGCCGGAACGCCGAACCGATGTTTGGCATTCAACATTCCCATGGCGAGCGCCGCCAGCGCGACCATGGGCAGGAAGGGGAACATGATCCGCGTCAGGACGGTGGTGAGTTCGGTTTTGCCGGGGATCTGACCAAACCCGGGCGCGATGATTCGCACCAGCCATGGCGAGAGGAGCACGCCGGCAATGGTGACGAGTCCGAGGACGAGGATCAATGCGTTCAGGACGAGATTGGCCAGACGCCAGGCTGCCTTGTCGCCTTCCTTGGAAAGCTTTTGGGAAAGTGTGGTGACGAACGCCGCCGACAAAGCGCCTTCGGCGAACAGATCGCGCAACAGATTGGGGATGCGGAACGCCGTGACAAACGCGTCGAATTCGCGATGGGCTCCGAACAGAGCCGCGAGCACCTGTTCGCGGACGAGACCGAGCACACGGCTGCCCAACACCGCAAGGCTGACCGTGCGCGCCGAGCGGGTGACGCTGTAACGCTCGCTCATGGCTTCGGGGCGGTCTTGTCCTCCGCGCCCAATTGTTTCAGGACCGCCTTGACGACGGCACCCACCTGAATGCGCTCCATGCAACGAAAATCAATTGGGCACTTGCGCAGGAAACACGGGCTGCATTCCACCGGCTCGCGGACGATGACGCTCCGCGGGGACAGCGGCCCGGTGAGTTCGGGCGAGGTCGAACCCCAGATGCTCACGGTGGGCGTGCCCAGTGCGGCGGCAATATGCATCGGACCCGTGTCGTTGGTCAGGAGCACCTTGCAGAACCGGAGGAGAGCACACAGGTCGAGCAGCGTGGTTTCACCGGCGATATTGACCACGGAACTGTCGGCCAATTTGGCTTCCCGCAAACGAGTCTCAATCTCTCGGGAGATTTCGACGTCGTCACGGCCACCGATAATGAGCCAGCGTACGTCGGTAGCCTCGGTGACCCTGATCGCAGTCTGGGCGAAGCGTTCCGCCGGCCAGCGTTTGGCGGGGCCGTATTCGGCGCCGGCGTTGATGGCGACCACGGGCCGACCGTCATCGCGCAAAAATTTATTGAGGGCGGGCATCTCTTCGATGGCCAGGCGGACCCGGGGCGGGGCCGGGTCGCGGTTGCCGCCGAGATAGGCGACGATGTCGAGGTACCGCTCTGACTGATGTCGCGTCGAGCGAAACACTTTCACGCGAAAGGTCTTGCCGTCAACGGATCGGTTCTCATACGCGGCCCGCTCGGCGCGCGGTTCGTGGACGATATCCGTGAGCAGGAACCGGCGCCAGCGTCCGGCGAAACCGATCCGGCGGGGGATACCGGCGCGTTTGCATTCCCAGGCCGAACGGAACGAATTCGGGAAAATGATGGCGATATCGAACTGGCGTCGGCGAAGCTCATCGAGGTCAATCTTGCGGCCAAACGGGATGAGTTCGTTGAGGTAGGGGTTGTGACGCCAGAGATCGGTGAGTTTGCCGGGGCAAAGCATGACGATGTGAGCGGTCGGCGCGAGTTCGCGAATGCGTTGAACGGCCGGGATGGTCATGACCGAATCGCCAATCCAGTTGGTCGCGCGGATGAGGATGCGCGTGGTCTGGCTATCCGTGACAAATGTTGGCAACTGCGTCATCAAAGTCCTTGGCGCCGGAGATGATCCGAATTTCGACCCGCAAGTAGTAGACGGGAATGTCGCGGCGGTCAATCTTGGGAAAGCGTACCGCGTCTTTTTCCGTGGTGAGGATGGCGGCCGCCCCGCGTTTGAGACTGCGGTTGATCATATTGATGATTTCCTGCTGGCTGTAGCGGTGGTGGTCGGCGTACCGCTTGGCGTAGACGAGGTTGGCGCCAAGGCCCTGGAGTCCCTCCTCGAAACTCTCGGGAACCGCGATGCCGGAAATGGCGGCGATGGGGAGGCTCCGCAGTTTTTCCAAGGGATGGCGTTCCCCGGTGAATACGTCTTGCAAGTAGAGCGGTTGGTGGGCGCACTCGATAATCTCGGCCTGCTGGTTGAACTGGCGGATGGCCTTGCGAAGTTTCTTGGCCCCGAGTTCGCTCGATTTCGTGATGAAAATGTAATGGGCGCGCTTGAGGTTGCGGATCGGTTCACGAAGCGTGCCCCGCGGAAGCAGATAATGATTGCCAAACGGGTTGTTGCGGTCGATGAGGCAAATATCGAGGCGGCTCTTCAAGGCGAGGTACTGAAACCCGTCATCGAGGAGAAGCGTATCGCAGCCGAATTTCGAAATGGCATAGCGCCCGCTCTTGACGCGGTCTTTGTCGACCAGGACGACGACATCCCGGAGATTGGAGGCGAGCATGTACGGTTCGTCGCCGGCTTGCTCGCTATCGAGCAACAACGACCTTCCGTCCGAGACGATTTTGGGTGGGATCTTGTCTTCCCGAAACGTGAGTTTGGAGAGCAAGCGTTGCCAGAGCGGTCGCGGAACACTTTTGTAGCCCCTGGAGAGGATGGCCACGCGACGACCGCGCTGTTGGAGGGCCCGGGCGAAGACTTCCACCACGGGTGTTTTGCCGGTTCCGCCAACACTGAGGTTGCCGATGCTGACGACCTGGCAGCCAAGGGTGTGGTCGCGAAAGATGCGGTGCTGCCAGAGGCGCAATCGGATTTGGACGCACAGTTGGTAAATCTTGGAGAGGCCGAGCAAAATCGCGCTGGTGATTCGCGCCGATAGATCCCGGCGGCGCTCAAAAATGACATCGAGAACGTATTGCTCGACGCTTTCAGTCCATTGCCACATTGCGTCGTATAGTGCCGCAGGCGGCGGTGAGGGTCAAGCCAACCGCGGGGGCGGCGCTCGCAGATGAAGAGCAATTGCCAGAAGCAAAACGCCCGGCCAAGGTGATTGGCCGGGCGTCGATGAGAAGTCCTGCCGGCCTATTTGCGGCGTCTCACGATCAGGAGGCCCGCCAGTCCCGCTCCCAAAAGGACCATCGTGCTGGGTTCGGGAACCTGGGCGAAGGTTTGGTCGATTATGCTGATCGTCGCAAGGTCTTGGGATGGGTTGGTTTCGGTGTAACCATCGGGATCGCCAGAAACAAGGATGTCCTTCGTGATCCAAAGCATGCACTGGGGTGCGCACAACGTCACAGTGTCCTCTCCGCCCGAAGGAGAGCTAGTGCTATCGGGACCAAAGTAGTTTACGGCGAGATTCGCGATGCCCCCGGCTCCAAACCCCTCTGTGGACACGGTTTCCGAGACGTTGGCGACTCCCAGCCCAGTTGCGCTGCCAACGACTTGCAGTTGCACACCCGATATCATATCGGCGGAATCCACTACTTGCACCGAGAATTCCAGACTCAGGTCTTTGATCACGGGGCCATCGGCAACGAGAGGCTCCTGGATGGAAATACCAAATCCGACCTCACTGGAGAGCGCAGACAGCATGAGATCGGATGCAGTGAGATAATCGTTGGTATTTCCGGTTGTATCAGTGTACCGAAACCCAAAATTACCGAAGAGCTTGTCGCCGACCTGCACGTAGAGAGCAGTTGTAACAAGATTTGAGAAGTTGATTGAGCCACCGCTCGTGAGGTTGGTGACTTGGACGGTAGCGGAAGAGGAGAGCGCGCCAACGAGCGACACGAAAAGGACAATTCGTGCGGATTTGCTCAAGCAACCCTTAAATGAGCCCATCGTCTTCTCCCGTAAAAGTTTACTCGCCACGCTTTTCGGTAACCCACTCGCTACCACCGTCAAATCAACAGTGGCTCCATCTCACACCCCGATCCTAGTAAAGTGCACAGATGAAGTCAAGCAGTTTGCCGAAAGGATACCGACTGGAAATCAATGACTTCCGGGGCAAACTCCCCAGCGAAAAGAGAGCCCAAAGGCCCCGGGAAATGCGCTTGTCATGCATCACGACCGATCCACGCAACCAATTGCGAATCAGGCAGATAATTTTTGCCGGATAGTGTTTTCTCAGATTTGCCGTCCCCTGTGCGACGACGGAACTCGCGGACCATTCGCTGGTTACCGCCTTGGAACGACTCGAAAATCTATTTGTTTCTTGATGAGGTCGACACGTTCCAATTGGACGAGAAGCTTATCGCCGACCTTGATCACGCGCTTGGTTTGGCGTCCGGTAAGGCATTCGCGGCGCTCGTCGTAGGTATAAAAATCATCCCCGAGTCTCGAGATGTGAACGAGGCCCTGCATCAGGCTCTCGGGAAGTTCGACGAAGAAGCCGAAATTCCTCACGGTGCAGACAACGGCTTCCATGTCTTCCGCTTCACCTCGTGTGAGTTTCAACTGGAAGTACTCCAGCTTCTTGAGTTCGACCGATTCCTTTTCCGCGTCAGCGGCGGTTCGTTCGGTCTTCGAAATGTGGTCCGCGACGCGGGTCAATTCCTGGAGACTGTAGCGGCGAGGATTGGCGCCAGCCGATTGCAGCAGGGAAAACAGCGTTCGGTGCACCATCAAGTCGGCGTAGCGGCGGATGGGCGACGTGAAATGGGTGTAGAATTTTTTGGCGAGGCCGTAGTGTCCGACGGGCTTGACGGAGTACCGCGCCTGCTTCAAGGATCGGAGCAGGTTGAGATTGATGGCGTACTCTTCCGGTTTGTGTTCGACCTGCTTCAGGATTTTCTGGAGTTCCTGGCGATGCGTCACGTCCCCGACCTTGTAGCCGAAACTCTGGGCGTACACGCGGAAGTCGCGCAGTTTCTCCAAATCCGGGTCTTCATGGATCCGATACACGCATGGAGCCTGCAACTGGCAGATGTGGCGGGCAACGGCCTCGTTGGCGGCCAGCATGAACTCCTCGATGAGCTGGTGCGAGATATCGTAGTAGATCTTCTCGATGTGCGTCGGTCGACCGTTCTTGTCGAGGCGGACCTTCACTTCTGGAAATTCCAGGTTCAGCGAGCCGTGAGCGAATCGTTGCTGGCGCAACTGCGACGCGAGCCGCCACATCTTCTTCAACTCGCGGGTCAGCTCATCTTTGTCGTCCTTCGATTGCAGGTGCGCAAACGCTTGTTTGTACGTCAGCCGATGGCGCGAGCGAATGACGCTGAGCGCGAATTCGGTCTTGCGCGTGACCAGTTTGGGGGTGAATTCGATGAAGACCGACTGGGTGAGGCGATCCTCGTCGGGCCGCAGGCTGCACAGATTGTTCGACAATTTCTCCGGCAACATCGGCAGCACCCGGTCCACGAGGTAGACGCTGTTGCCGCGGGCGCGCGCCTCGCGGTCGAGGGCGCCGTCGGGCTGGACGTAGTGCGACGCGTCCGCGATATGCACCCCGAGCCGCCAACCGCCACCGGGCAATTCCTCGACGCTCACCGCGTCATCGAAATCCTTCGCGTCATCGGGATCGATGGTGACGACGAATGACTTCCGCAGATCGAGGCGGTGCTGATATTCCGTTGCGGCGATTTTCTCGGGGATGCGGGTGACTTCCGCCACCGTCTGCTCGGAAAACCTGGTCGGCAATCGATACGTGCGGATGATGGCGAGGATGTCCACGCCGGGCGCGTCGGCTTCGCCGAGGACTTCGACGATCTCGCCTTCGGGGTTGACGTGGCGCGAGGTCCATTCGGCCAGTTTGACGACGACCTTGTCGCCGATCTGGGCGTTGCGCGCGGGCTTGGTGTACACGTCGTGCGGCATGCGCGGGTCGTCGGGAATGACGTAGTGGACGTGGCGGCCCTTTTGCAGGGTGCCGACAATCGCGTCGCTGGCCCGCTCCAGAATGCGAATCACCTGGCCGGATGGTTTGTCGACCGACTTGAACTTCCGGCGATCGCGGTGGAGGCGGACGACGACCTTGTCGTTGTTCAAGGCCACCGAGGTGTCTTCGCCCGCGACGTACACGTCGGGGCGCGGCTCGGTCTCCGGCCCGGCATCCGCGCTGACTTCCGGCCGCACGAATGCAAAGCCGTTCGGGTGAAACTCGATCGTTCCCACGACCAGGTCGGCATCTTGGGGAAGAACGAAGCGGTCGGTGCGGACACGGACGACCTCGCCCTTTTCCAACATTTCGGCGAGCACGCGGCGGAAATCGCGCCGTTCGGTCGCGTTCAGGCGGAGTTTGGAGGCCAGTTCATCGCGGCGGAGCGGATGGTAATTGGGTGTGGCGAGAAGCGTCTGGATTTTCTGGCGGATGTCCATTAGAGTTCGCGGCACGGTACCACGGGCCGGTTGGCCCACCAATGAAAAAGTCTTTTCCCACGCTGATATTTCTGGCCGCGCTCGTGGCACTCGGTTTGGCTGGTTGGGACAATTTCCGCTTGCGCCAGAACGTGGCGGAGTTGCGCGACCGAGATTGCGCAACTTGAGCAACAGCGCCGCGAACTGCAGCGGCAGGTGACGTCCACGGCGCGCGGTTCGAAACCCGAAGAAAAGACGGTGGACCGCCAGCAGATTGAACAGCAGACCAGCGAATTGCGCGGTCTGACGTTCAAGAGCCCCGTCAACTACAAGATCATCGAGCGTTCACAATTGCGGCAGGTGCTCGCCGAGAAGGTCAAGGAACAGTACACCGAGCAACAACTCCGCGATTACAGCCGGTCACTGGCGGCGTTCGGGTTGATCCCCGAGGACACGGACCTGCTGAAGGTGCTGGTGAGTTTGTACGGGGAACAGGTGGCGGCATTCTACATTCCCGAGGAGCGCGCGCTGTACACGTTCAAGGACCTCGTGTTTTCCAGCAACCTCGACAAGATGTTGCTCTCGCATGAATTGACCCATGCCCTGCAGGACCAGAACTTCGATCTCCAGAAGTTTCCGCTGAAGATCAAGGACAACGACGATCTGGCGCTGGCCACGTCGGCGCTCGTCGAGGGGGACGCGACCGTGCTGATGACGCGGTGGTACGTCGAGAATATCGACCCGAGCAAGATGCTCGGCGATTTGGGGGCGATGTTCGGTCAGGACACCACCAAGCTCCGGGCCGCGCCGCCGTATTTGCAGGAGCTGCTGATGTTCCCGTACCAACAGGGGCAAAGTTTTGCCATGGTGCTGTATGTGTCCGGCGGGACGGCGGCGATCGACGCGGCGTTTCGCAATCCGCCGACGTGCACGAAGGACATTCTTCATCCGGACGTTTTCCTAAAACAGCGCGCCACGCCCGAGCACATGGAGCCGCCGGCATTCGAGTCGAAGGACTGGCGGTTGATCGGGAGCAACAATCTTGGCGAATTCGGCACGGGATTTTTGTTGAAGCAGGGGATGGGCGCGTACGATGCCCAGGTGCTGGCGCAAGGTTGGAACGGCGACCGCTACCATGTGTACGAGCACGGCACGAACGGGCCGACCGCGCTGGTCTGGGCGACCGCTTGGGAGGACGAACAACAGGCGGGAGAGTTTGCGGATGCGTACAAGAAGGCGCAGGAAGCGCGGGGTGGACCGTTCGCGGCGAACCTGCGGATCCATCGCGACGGCAAACATGTCACGATCGTGCAATCTTCCGAACCGTCGTTTCTCGACCTCTGGGAGTCGAGCCATGACGCTCACAAGACGAACTAATCTGGCCGGCTGGCTATTTCTGTTGGGAATCTGGTGCGGCCTGTTCCCTGTGGTGATCGATGCGGACGCGCAAGGCGACAGGACGGACCCGCTGGGCGGCGCGCGTTGGTCGCCCGATAGCGAATGGGTCGCGTTGAATTGGCCGGAGCGGCCGGAGTTGTTCGTCATTTCGCTGAAGACAGGCGTGAGCTACACGTTGCGGCCGGCCGGTGATCTCCAACTCGATGGGGGACACGTGTTCGCCACACGCGGTCGGCCGAGCGAGGTTGATTTGCGGCATAGCACGCGGGTCGTGGCGAGTCCCGGGCGGGACACGCTGACGCTGGTAGAGTGGTCACCCGACAGCAAGCAGGTTGTTTATCAAGCGGGGATGCAGACCAACGCGATGTTCTCGGTTCTCGACGAATCGGTGACGCGCCGGATGGCGTCGTCGGACATACTGCCGTGGCACAAGCCGGACGAACTGCGCGTGACGTTCGAACTCGTCAGCGCCAACTCGGGACGCCCGGCGGGTTACTGGATGCGCGTCCAGAAGTTTGACGGTACGACCGTGAAACAGGTCGCGTTCGATGATCCGCGTGAGATTCATCTTATTCCAGCGGTCCGTTATCGCGAGGTCAGTTTCCTCGCCGCCAACGGCCGGTTCATTTTGTCCCCGCGAGTTGGCAGCAACGGCTGGCAGGTGGTGCGCGAGTCGATTGTGGATGGCGATGGCGCGCCGCGAGCCGTGACGAAACCGAGTCCGACGGAACCGTACCAGTGGCAACTGTCGCATGACGACCGGTTCCTCGCGTTGGTTGAGGGCGACACGCTGAGGATTGGGTCGGTGGACGATTGGGAGCACGCCCGGACGATTTCGCTTCCTCATGAATCCGTGTTGGTTCGCTGGTCGCCGGACGACAAGTTCCTCGCGCTATTGGACGAGCACGCGTTGTCCGTGATGGGGCGGGATGACGACCGGCCGAAAGTCGTGACCGAGAACTGTTCGATGCGGTTCTGGGGCTGGCGCGATACGCGGCTGTATTTTGGCGAGGCGCGAGGCGATTTGACCGACCTGTCGTATGTGGACACCGAGCACTTCTCAACTGCGCCGACACGGGTCAGCGCCAGGAAACGCGAGTGGGAGAGCGCCACGCGCGAGGTCAGCCTGTCGCCGGATGGGAAGCGGCTGGTCTGCCTGGTTCCCGAGACCGATTACGCCGCCCGCACGGTGTGGCAACTCTGGTCGAGGCTCCTAACCGCCAATGCCGAGTGGCAGTTGATGTATGAATTGAAGGCGCAGTAGGCGCAGCGACGCGGCCAGCTTGTTTCCTAATTGGCGGGACCGCACATGGGGCATGGTGGTCGCGTCACTTCGACTGACTCACCGAAGTAGCGGCGTTGGAACCAGAGGGCGACGTTCACCAAGACGATGAGGGCGGGGACTTCGATGAGCGGGCCGATCACGGCGGCGAACGCCACGCCGGAGTTGATGCCGAACACCGCGACGGCCACGGCGATGGCGAGCTCGAAGTTGTTGCTGGCGGCGGTGAAGGACAGCGTGGCGGTCTGGGAGTAATCGGCGCCGATTTTTTTGCCGAGCCAGAAGCTCACGAGAAACATCACGACAAAGTAGATCAGGAGCGGCACGGCGATGCGCAGCACGTCCAGCGGGATGCGGACAATCCGGTCGCCTTTGAGGCTGAACATCACGAGGATGGTGAACAGCAGCGCGATGAGCGTGATGGGGCTGATGCGGGGGATGAACGATTTCTCGTACCAGTCGCGGCCCTTGGTGTTCAGGCCGATGAACCGGCTGATCATGCCCGGCCAGAAACGGGATGCCGAGGTAGACGAACACGCTCTTGGCGATCTGGCTCATGCTCACGTCGACCACGCTGCCGTGCAGTCCGAACAGCGGTGGCAGTTTGGTGATGAACACCCACGCGAACAGGCTGTAGAACAGCACCTGAAACACGCTATTGAACGCGACCAGCCCGGCGCAGTATTCGGTGTCGCCCTTGGCGAGTTCGTTCCAGACGATGACCATCGCGATACAGCGGGCGAGTCCGATCAGGATCAGGCCGACCATGTACTCCGGGTAATTGTGGAGAAAGAGGAGTGCCAGGGCGAACATCAGCACGGGGCCGATCACCCAGTTTTGCACGAGCGACAGGCCGAGGATTCTCGTGTTGCGGAACACGTCGCCGAGATCCTCGTATTTCACTTTCGCCAACGGCGGGTACATCATCAGGATCAGGCCGACGGCGATGGGGATATTGGTGGTGCCGACCTGAAATCGGTTGATGAACGACTGCGGTGCCCGGGACGAAATAGCCGAGCGCCACGCCAATGCCCATCGCCAGAAAAATCCACAGCGTCAGGTAGCGGTCCAGAAATGAAAGTTTACCGGTGATTCCCTTGCTCATGTCAGATGTTCTTTCTTCGATTTAGAGCTCATCCCCAAACATGCTTTCTTGTAGCCGCACCGTTGCGTCGCCTGCCGAACTGCGACGCGTCTCGTCGGACTCGGCTTACGGTGCGCGGGAAACGCAGGCTGAAGCCTGCGGCTACAAAAACAATGGGCGAAAAGAGTTGTTTTAGTCATTGGCAGCGGACGCGCTTCAGTTTTCGTCCGCGGGCGATATCGCGCTGGAGGAAATCGATGTTGGAGAAACAGCCGTTGATGCAGCGGAGCAGGGCGGCGTGGACGGCGTTGCGTGGTTTGGCGAGGCCGTACATGGCCCATTTGCCGCACTTGCTCACGTTGACGAGTCCCGAGCGGCGGAGATAGGCGAGATGGCGGGAAATCCGTGGCTGCGGCACGCGGAGGATCGCCTGGAATTCGCAGACGCAATGGTCGCGTTGCGCCAGCAGGTTCAAGATGCGCAGGCGGGTCTCGTCGGAGAAGGCTTTGAAGAGTTGGTTGGGTTTATCCATTCATTCCTTGCGAGCGGAAAGAAAGAGCCGGATTCGGTTCTCAATTTCACCGCGGACGCGGCGAAAGACGCGGCGCTTCTCGTCGTCGGTGCCCGGCGCGTGGGCGGGATCATCGAAGCCCCATTGCAACTGGTGAGCGGCGCCCGGAAAGGCCGGGCAGGCGTCGCGGGCGTTGTCGCACACGGTGATGACGTAATCGAACGTTTCACCAGCGAATTCCTCCAGCGATTTCGAGTGGTGCCTGGAGATGTCGATGCCGACTTCCTGCATGGCGTCGATGGCCAGCGGATGGACGTAGCCGGCGGGCTTGGACCCGGCGCTGAAGACGTCGAAGTCAGGGCCGCCCAGTTTTCGCAGCCAGCCCTCGGCCATCTGACTCCGGCAGGAGTTGCCGGTGCATAGGAACAGGACGCGTTGCTTGTTCATGGCTCACTCGGTCGCAAATTCACGAGGACAATATATTCGGATAGCCGAATATGTAAAGGGAAATGGTTGTGGGGGTCGGCAGGGGAGGGTGGGGGGCAGAAATCAGGAGCCAGCCGCGAGAAGGAGTCGGGGTGAAAATTCAGAAGACTCTGGTCGCGAGGCAGGCCCGCCATCGGCGGGTCAATCGCGCTCGGAGCAGGCAGGGGACCGGTGCGGAAGGGTGACGGCTTTCCCTTAGCAGATGCGTCGACGCAGGCAGGCCAGACCGGCCATGGCCTTGCCGATCACCTACGGGCTGCTTGTCAGTCGGCTACCACGCAACCGAAGTGGGGCGACGCAGGAGCAGTACATTCCACTAGTGCAATACAAGTCATTGAACCGCAATATATTGCAGTCACAATTCGCATTGTCCACATCGGCTGCAATGGTGCGGTTCCCAGGCGACGGTGGCTTATAAGCCAACAAAATCCTGATCTGTGGGAACACGAAGGCCTACAGGCCTTGAAATATAAGGCTTTCAAGGATATATTAAGTGGTAGCCTCTATACGAGCTGGGGAAGGGCCGAGGTTCACCACGACGTGCGCACGCCAAAGTATCGCTCGGGTGACTAACAAATCAGATACGGGAGTACAATATGCAACAAGTGAGGTGTGTGGTAGTAGCAGCAGCAGTCCTTGCCTTGGCAGTTTCGGCGCAAGCTGTGCCGACGCTGATGATTCAGACCGCAACGACCAACGTGACCCTTGCCGCGAACAATCCGGGGAATTCGAATAACGCTCCTGGCACGGTTGAGTTCATCGGCACGCTTGGGGTTTGGACCATCAGTTTGACGGGTGTCGAGAGCGGGTCCGGGGAGTACCCGACGCTCGACCTGAGTTCCGATCTCTCGTCCACCGCGGCATCGTGGATTGACCTGTCGTTCGCGGACATCGGTTTCGGTTCAACTCCAAGCTTCACCACTTGGAATGCCGATGTCAACGGCACGCTTGGTGGCAATACAAATTCGACCCTGGGTTACTCCAAGTATTACAGCACTGCCAACACGCTGTTTAGCGAGACAAGCCTCCTGTACCAAAAAGGCTTCATCGGGAGCGCCGGCACGGATTCGTTTGGGGGTTCGGGGAGTGGTCTGTTGTCGGTATCAGGCACGTACTCGTTGATGGACCAGATTGTCATCACGAATGTCGCGGCTGGGGCGGACACCTTCAACGCCGAGGACGCGATCGTCCCTGAGCCGTCGCCATATGTCATGGTGCTGTTGGCGTTGGCAGGCTTGGGTGCTGTCGTGCGCCTCATGCGACCCTGATCGAGCAGCGAAGTCCAGCGCGTGAAGCTTGGCCGTTGTTCACCGCGGCCCGCCGCCGTCGCCAGCGAGACCGATTACGCCGCCCGCACCGTGTGGCAACTGTGGCAGAGGAATTTACAGACGAATTCCGAGTGGCAGTTGATGTATGAGTTGAAGGGGCAGTAGGGGGAAGGGGGGAGGTTGAGGCCAACGCGGCTCATGCCATCGAGGAAGGGATTCGCTCGCCCGCTAAGGGGTCGCCGTGAATTGACCACTCTGATTGTCGTATTGTATGATTGCCCGGGAGGCTCGCCCGACCATCCGGAGGCGGACGGATGCCCGGGGCCGCGCTTTTGGTAGTGGTGTGCAGCCAATATACAACAAGTGCTACGATCAGCAGACACAGGCCGAAAATAAGCCAAGGACATGTCGTCGGTATCGTCTTGACGATCACACCGAACAGAACCAGCGCAACCACAACAACAACAAAAGATTTACCCACAAGGCCACCTATCCGGGAGCTTTTGCCTAACGTCGCGGCAATCGAAGCCAGCCCACGAGCTTCCTTTTCGGGGTCTTCGGCAGCCATGCCCGGATGTTACCAGTCCGATGCCGGTCAACAAGGAAAATGAATCGGGGTCAATTTTCACTCAAATTGACCCCTGTGGCAATCTGACCCCAAACTGTACCAGTACCGGCCCGGCGCACGCATTGACCAATCCCTGTCACTGGGCTATGCTCGCGGGATACCGAGGGTTGCGATGGCGGATCATCATCCAATAATAAACAAGAAGAAGATTCGGGAGGCGGTGCGGCTGTTGCTCGAAGGGATCGGGGAAGACCCCGACCGCGAGGGGTTGCGCGAGACGCCGGATCGCGTGGCGCGGATGTACGAGGAGATCTTCGGGCACGGGGAACAGGAACCGCACGCGGCGTTGAGCAAGAAGTTCGACGAGCAACACCATGAGGTTGTGCTGGTGAAGGACATCCCGTTTTTCTCGATGTGCGAGCATCATCTGATGCCGTTCTTTGGCCAGGCGCACGTCGCGTACATTCCGAACGGGCATGTGGTGGGCATCTCGAAGCTGGCGCGGGTGGTGGAATCGTTCGCGCGACGGCCGCAGGTGCAGGAGCGGATGACGAGCCAGATTGCGGACATCATCAATGCCGAACTCAAGCCCAAGGGCGTGGCGGTGGTGTGCGAGGGCGTGCACACGTGCATGACCATGCGCGGTGTGAAGAAGCCGGGGTCGTCGGTGATTACCTCGGCGATGCGGGGGGCGTTCGAGAAGAACGTCACCAGCCGCACGGAGATCATGGCGCTGATTTTTGGCAGGCCGACCGTCTGATGAAACGCGTGTACATCAAGACCTACGGTTGCCAGATGAACGAGCGCGACAGCGAAGCGGTCGCGGCGATGTTGCGGGCGCGCGGGTACGACATTGCGGCGTCGGAGCGCGACGCGGACGTGGTGCTGCTGAACACGTGCAGCGTGCGCGATCTGGCCGAACGGAAAGCGGTCGGCAAGATGGATCTGCTCGGGCATCTGAAGAAACGCAAACCCGAACTCGTGCTCGGGTACATGGGTTGCATGGCGCAAAGCCGGGGCGCATCGCTGGCCGAGAAACAATCGGCGGTGAATCTCGTCGTCGGCACCCAGCGATTTCATCGCGTGCCGGAGTATTTGGATGAGATTTTTGCGCGGGGCGGTGGCGATGATGCGGGTGCGATCGTGGACGTCGCGGAAGAATCCGGCAGCGAGTCGACGATCAAGGACCACGTGTTGGGGACGAACGGCGACCGGCAGGTGGCGGGATTCGTCAGCATCATGCAGGGGTGCGAGATGTACTGCACGTTTTGCATCGTGCCGTACACGCGGGGGAGCGAGCGGAGCCGGCCGATTGCGGAGATCGTCGAGGAAGTGCAGCGGTTGGTCGAGGACGGCGTCAAGGAAGTGACGTTGCTTGGTCAGATCGTCACGAGCTACGGGCGGAAAGAGATTCGCAAGAAGAACGGGAAATCGGCGTTCGTGCAGCTGCTCGAAGCGGTGCACGAGGTGAAGGGGCTCGAGCGCATCCGCTTCACCGCGCCGCACCCGAAAGGGTTTGGCGACGATCTGGTGCGGGCGTATGCGGACTTGCCGAAGCTGTGCGAGCACGCACATTTGCCCGTGCAGAGCGGCTCGAATCGCATCTTGAAAGCGATGAACCGCGGGTACACGCGCGAGTGGTATTTGCGGATCGTGGACAAGCTACGCGCGGCGCAACCAAAGATCGCCATCAGCACGGATATTATTGCGGGATTTCCCGGCGAGACGGAAGAGGATTTCGAGCAGACCGCGTCATTGATGCGGGACGTGCAATTTGACCAGGCCTACATTTTCAAGTACTCGAAGCGACAAGACACGCCCGCGGCGGACATGCCGGACCAGGTGAGCGAGAAGGAGAAAGAACGTCGCAACCAGGTGTTGCTGGAGATTCTCAATTCCGGCATGGCGCGCAGGCATCAGAAGCTCGTGGGCGAAACAGTGGAGATTCTCGTCGAAGGCCGCAGCGAGAAGGCCGGCAAACGGATGTTCGGCCGGACGCGCACCAACAAGATTGTGTTCTTTGACGGCGGCGAGCGTCATCGGGGCGAACTGCTGCCCGTGCGCATCGAGCGGGCGACCACGATTACACTCTACGGCGATATCGCGATTTACAATTTATGACACGACTAGCCATTACATCGACCATCATCGGCGTGGCCAGCATCGCGGGACGGGTGCCCGGCATTGTGGCACCGGAAAAATTCGGCGAGTGTGCGAGGAAATTTCCGCGCTCGGTGTTGTGGGGGCGGATCATCATGGGAATCGCCGCGTTATGGGCGTGGATCGTTTTGTTCAATGCGGCGACGGACGACTGGGCGTGGGCGCGGCCGCTGGTGATCGTCGGCGTGCCGATTGCCTATTTCCTGGTGATACAATTTGCCGACCAATTTCTGGCGGTACGCGGCCTGGCGGCGTTGATACTGCTGATCGCCAAGCTGATGGTGGACGCGGCGGACCAGAGCGAACTGCCGATGCGGCTGATCGTGACGGTGCTGGCGTACATCTGGGTGTGCATGGCGGTGTGGATGGCGAGCGCGCCGCATCAAGTCCGTGATGTGATTGGTTTCGTCACGGCCAACAACTTGCGGTGCCGCCTCGCGTGTTTTCTCGGCATGTGTGTCGGTGGGCTGTTGGTTGTGCTGGGGTTATGCGTGTATTGAATGTGCGGAGTCGGATGGACTCAGGTGGGGCAATCGCTTCGATTGCCAGTCACTGGGCCCCAATTTATGGAGTCACGACGGATAGGTGATGGGATCGAGTTGTATTTCCCACCGGACGAACAGCAAGCCGCTGAGATAATTGGCGCGGCGTGCGAGAGAAGCGCACCGGTCATTCGTGACCTCTGGGGGTTAGAGCCCCCTGGACGATGTCGGGTTTACATCGTGGCCTCCGGCGTTCCCTACATTTTTCTGACAGCTCCTTGGTACATGCGTGCCCGGCTCATTATCTTCTTCCCGTTATGGTGGTTCGATGCCCAAAAGACTTGGAACTCAGCGGGTGGCTGGACGCTGAGGCAGAGGAATCCTGTCATTGTCATCAAATCGCCGCGATTGTTGGAGAAGAGCGACCGGAGAGTCGGGAGAATCATTTTTGTTAAGGACTCGAATGTCGATAGGCGAATGCAACACATCACCTGTCACGAGTTGACTCATGCATTCACTGCCGCGCTTAGGTTGCCTCCGTGGCTCAGCGAAGGGATTGCAATGGTGACTGTTGATCGCTTCATGGGAGCGCCCACCGTGCGCGGCGACACACTTGAAAGGCTGAATTATTCCCAACACAGGCGACGCGCAATTAGGTATATCAGCCTTGCTCGTATGCGGGATGAGGAAATTGCTTATCATTACGTACGTGGTTACTGGGTGACGCGTTACCTATTGGATGTGCATCCCGAATTCCTGAAGGGGCTGCTCACCAAAAGAAGACAGCACCGGACAATTGAGAAAATGGTGGCCGCGGCGGTGGGACTAAAACACAGGGATTTCTGGAGCGAAATCGACCTCAAAGTACTTGAGCATTTCAAAGATATCTACCGAGCGAGCATGAGAGGAGATTCGGAGAGCTCAACGGCCTCGGTGCCGCCTCCGCTTTCCGAATGTGAAGGCCACGCTGGGGCTTCTAGTCCGCTGTGATCACGGCTCTGGTTAAGCGATGAAAACGCCGCGAATACTGGTGGTGCGGGGAGGGGCGATTGGGGATTTCATCATGACGCTGCCGGCGGTCGGGGCGTTGCGGGAGCACTGGCCGGAGGCGCGCATTGAGATTCTCGGGTATCCGCACATTATCGAGCTGGCGCGGGGACGGTATTACGCGGATGCGACGCGGTCGATTGACGCGAAGGCGATGGCGGGATTTTTCATACCCAACGCGGTGCTGGATCCCGACCTGATGGAGTATTTCGGGAGTTTCAACGTGGTGATTTCGTATCTGTTCGATCCCGACAGCCTGTTCGCCAACAACGTGCGCCGGTGCGGGGTCAAGCAGGTCATTGAGGCGTCGCCGCGTCCCAAGGACGTGCACGCGGCGAAACATTATTGCCGGCCGCTGGAAGCGCTGGCGATTTACGTGGACGAGCCGCGCGCGAAAATTCACCCGAGCGAATCGGACCGCGAGGCGGCGTCGAGATTTCTGAAGATGGTGGGGCGGGAACCGATTGTCGCGATTCATCCCGGCAGCGGCAGCGAGAAGAAGAACTGGCCGGTGGAGAACTTTGCGGCGGTGGCGCGGTGGGTAGCGGATGAGTTGGCGGCGCAACTGCTGGTGGTGGAGGGCGAGGCCGATGAGCGGGTGGTGGCGAAGCTGACGAGGCTGCTGGAGCCGCGGCCGGTGACGGTGGCCAGCCGGTTGAAGTTGGTGGAGTTGGCGGCGGTGCTGGAGCGGTGCGCGCTATTTTTGGGGAACGATTCCGGCATCACGCATGTGGCGGCGGCGGTGGGAATACCCGTGGTGGCGACGTTTGGGAGCGCGTCACTGCCGATCTGGGAACCGCGCGGCGAACGGGTGCGGGTGGTGCGTTTTTGCGACAATGACGTGGCCGGAGTGTTGGCGGCGGTGGAGGAATTTTGGGGCAAACGGCGCGGTAATTGCTGAAGTCGTTGGTACACAAGCCATTTGGCTTGACGAGGAGCGGCTCTGACACTAGATTGACAGAAAGAGGTGGCAGAGCGAAAAGACTCGTAAGCGATTGCGGGCAAGGAAGGTAAAGAAGAAGATCGATGCGCGACCGGAAACTGGAGAGAAACATACAGAGAGTGGAGGCATTTGTTGAGTCGTGGAAGCGGTTGAGCCAGTTCTTGGATCGGGGATTCAAGGGCGATCCGTTTACGGGCGAAGAAGAGGCAGCGTTTCTGGATCTGAAAAGCCAGATCGCGCAAGAGTATGAGGCGTTGATGGTTATGCTGGCTTCGGAAGCGGAGCGAGATGATCGGGCGTTGCGGCTGTTGAACGGCGTGCCAAGTTTGTCGTCATTCAAGGAACTGCCCGAAGGCATGTCCAAGAAGCTGGCAACCGAGTGGCACGGGACGTACATGGGGCTACAGGCGTTGCTGGGACGATTGCGGGGGAGGCAGGAGCAGTTGCGCAGCATCAGCACGTTTGCCGTGGGGATGCGAAACGTGTTCGCCAACCCGATCGTGATTTTACTGGTCATGATCGCGGCGGCATACGGGGTGTACCGATTTGCGGAAGAGTGGATTCCAAAATTGACGCAGTTAAAGGAACAAATGGAGAAGAGATAATGACCAAGCGAGACCTGGTGATTCGGATCAGCAATGACACGAACCTCATCCAACAGGACGTGCTGACGGTTGTGCAGAAGACGCTCGACTACATCACGGAGGCGCTCATCAAGGGCGAGACCGTGGAGCTGCGCAACTTCGGCGTCTTTGAGGTCAAATTGCGCAAGCCACGCGTGGGCCGCAATCCGAACGATCCCGGCAAAGACGTGGAGATTCCCGCGCGCGCGGTCGTCAAGTTCAAGCCCGGCAAGGAAATGCGCGAGCAGGTGCTGCGGTTGACCGAGAAGTACAACGGACCGCAGGGCGCACCGCCGCAGGCCTGAACGCTTGCAGGGCGGGCTCCCGAAGAGTTCCCGCCAATGAGATCGACGGCGCGAACCTCGACGGGCTTCGCGTCTGATGACTTTTGGAACGAATCCGATGAATCCGCTACCCGGTTTTCGCGACTTTTATCCCGAAACGCTCGCCATCCGCCGCTTTATCTTTGACCAGTGGCGTGACGTCGCGCGGCGTTACGGCTTCCGCGAATACGACGGCCCGCCACTGGAACCGCTCGAACTGTTCACCAAGAAGAGCGGCGACGAGATTGTCGGACAGCTTTTCAATTTCGTGGACAAAGGCGATCGGGCGGTGGCATTGCGGCCGGAAATGACGCCGACGCTGGCCCGCATGGTCGGCGCGCATCATCGCGATTACAAGAAGCCGATCAAGTGGTTCGCGATCCCACAGCTCTTCCGCTACGAGAAGCAGCAACGCGGGCGCTTGCGGGAACACTTCCAGTTCAATGCCGACATCATCGGCGAAACCGACGTAAGCGCCGACGCGGAATTGATTGCGTTGGCGATAGAAAGCTTGCGCAGCTTTGGCTTGACCAAAAATGATTTCGTCGTGCGGATTTCCAGCCGCGAGGCTTGGCGACAGAAATTTTTCGAGTTATGTCTAAACGAGCCGGAGAAAGCAAAATGCAGCCTTTCAGGTGATTGATAAGCTGGAACGCGAATCGACTGAGAAGACGCGAGAGAAGCTGGCGGCTTTGTCTCTTACGGGGGCACAGGTTGACGAAGTACTCGCCTTCGCATGCGCGGTGCCCCAATCTTCAATGCACCCAGGAATGGCAAGTATTCAACCAATTCTGAATTTACTCGGTAGTGAAATGCAGGCGTTTTGTCAGGTCGATTTCAGAATCGTGCGCGGCTTGGCTTATTACACAGACATCGTTTGGGAGGTTCGTGATCGGAAGGACGAATTTCGCGCGATAGCAGGAGGCGGTCGATACGACAATCTAATCTGGCTCATGAGTGATGGAAAACTCCGTCTCCCCGCAGCGGGTTTTGGTATGGGCGACGTGGTGCTTGACCGAGTTGTTGACAGCGCGTGGGCTGCTTGCAAAACGTTCCGCTTCGAGACGGCCTAGACTGTTACGTCGTCATCACCGGCGGCAAGGCTCAAATGGGAAACATGTCGATGAAGGGAAGCGAGGATGTGTGGCGAGACTCAAGCGCTGTTTTCATCCACGAATGGCGGATACAGGACTTGCGGTTGACTACGATCTTGCGGGCGTAATGTCACAAACATTCAGCAACTTGCGAAAGGAGCGGCGCACGATTACGCGCTCGTAGTTGGCCCGGATGAGTGGCAAAGGGTGAGGTCGCAGTCAAAGATCTCGTAGCTGGGGGAGAGCCAAAAGCTGTAAAGGTGATCGAAGTCGATGAGAAGCTTAAGCTAACGGCAGAATGGGGCAAATGAAACGGACACATCATTGCGGGGAATTGCGCGCGGCGCAGGTTGGACAGAAGGTCACGCTGACGGGTTGGGTGCACGTGCGGCGCGACCTGGGCGGCATTGTTTTCATCGAACTACGCGATCGCGGAGGCAACACGCAGGTTGTGTTCGACCCCCAGCACAACAAGCCGTCATGGGAACTGGCCCAGTCGCTGCGCAGTGAATTCGTCGTGGCTGTCGAAGGCGCGGTGCGGCAACGTCCCGCCGGCACGGAAAACCCGAAGATGGCGACGGGCGAGGTCGAGGTGTTGGTCCATCACCTGGAGATCCTCAACCCCAGTGAAACGCCGCCATTCCAAATCGACGAATCGGGCGGAGCGCAGGCCGGCGAAGATTTGCGGCTACAATACCGGTATCTGGATTTGCGGCGGCCGGCGATGGCCCGCAACCTGGTGCTGCGCCATCGCACGGCCAAGGCGGTGCGCGACTATTTCGACAGCAACGGCTTCCTCGAAGTCGAGACGCCGATCCTGTTCAAGAGCACGCCGGAGGGCGCGCGCGAGTATCTCGTGCCGTCGCGGGTGAACCCGGGGAAATTCTACGCACTGCCGCAATCGCCCCAGCAGTTCAAGCAGATGCTGATGGTGGCGGGTGTGGACCGCTATTTCCAGATCGCGAAATGTTTCCGTGACGAAGACCTGCGGGCGGACCGGCAGCCGGAATTCACCCAGATCGACGTCGAGATGAGTTTCATCACGCGCGAGGACATGTACGCGATCATCGAGGGCCTGCTCGCGGCGGTGTGGTTGGCGGCGCGTGGCGAGAAGATCCCCACGCCGTTTCCGCGGATGCCGTTCATCGAGGCGATGGAACGGTTTGGCAGCGACAAGCCCGACACACGGTTTCGGAATCGAGTTGACCGATTTCACGAAGGAGTTCGCCCAGAGCCAATTCAAGGTGTTTCGCGGCGCCGTGGACTCCGGTGGAGTCGTCAAGGCCATCAACGCGAAGGGACTCGCCAGCGCGACACAAGGCCAGATCGAATCGTTGACGGAGACGGCAAAGAGTTTCGGCGCGAAGGGGCTGGCCTTCATCAAGGTCGAGGGCGGCGAGTGGAAATCGCCGATTGTGAAATTCTTCAGCGATGCCGAGAAGAAGGCGCTCGTCGAGAAGTTGAAGATCGAAGAGGGCGACCTGATTTTGTTCGGCGCGGACAAGCGTGAGATCGTGTGGGAGGTATTGGGGCGCCTGCGGCTCGTCGTGGCGGATTTGTTGAAGAAACAAGGCGCGCTCACAGATACGCGACGACCAATGGAATTTCCTATGGGTTGTGGATTTCCCGCTGATCACGTTTGACCGCGAGTCGAATCGCTACTTGTCCACGCATCATCCGTTCACCGCGCCCGTGGCCGAGGATGTGCCGCTGTTGGACTCCGAGCCGACCAA
This sequence comes from uncultured Verrucomicrobiae bacterium, assembly GCA_963842185.1. Lineage (GTDB taxonomy): Bacteria > Verrucomicrobiota > Verrucomicrobiia > Palsa-1439 > Palsa-1439 > Palsa-1439. Next base: position 83,865 of record CAWJFL010000023.1, on the reverse strand, counting down.
GGTTCGCGGCCAGCATTATGACATTGTGCTGAACGGCGTGGAACTCGGCGGCGGCTCGATCCGTATTCACAAACCCGACGTCCAGAAAAAAGTGTTCGAGGACGTACTCAAGATTCCGCCCGACTTCGCGCAATCGCGGTTTGGCTACATGCTCCAGGCGTTTCGGTACGGCGCGCCGCCACACGGGGGGATCGCCCTCGGGTTTGACCGGCTCTGTGCCATCTTGTGCGGTTCGACGAATATCCGCGACGTCATCGCCTTCCCGAAGACGGCGAAAGCAGTGGACTTGATGACGAGTTCCCCGAGCGAAGTCGAATCGAAGCAGTTACGCGACCTCCACATCAAGCTGGATATTGAAGACGCCGGTTGACCTCGGTGGTCAGACCTCGCTAACGTTCCGCCGAATATCGCCGGACAGCAGTACCGCCGCGGGGGACAGCATCGCCAAGTTAGCCGGGGGTTTCATTCGCCGCTGGTCTGCCGACGTTCCAGCGGCGGAAGACGAGCAGTGCCGACAAGCCGGCGATGCCAACGGCCAGCAAGCCCAAAGCCGAGGGTTCAGGGATGGGCAAAGAGATGCCTTGGGAGGCCAGACCCGTTGGGTAGTCCAACCCGGAAGCAAAGGTGCTGCGGATTCCGTTCGTCGTGAATTCATAGATATTGTCGCTGCCAAAATCCGCCTCAAACAAATTGCCCTCGCTGTTAAAGGCCAGACCTTCAGGCTCGTCTAACCCGGAGGCGAAGGTGCTGCGCGTTCCATTGGTCGTAAATTCATAGATGTTGCCGCTGCCCCAATCCGCCTCAAACAGGTTGCCCGCACTGTTAAGGGCCAGACCCAAACCCCCGTCTAACCCGGAGGCGAAAGTGCTGCGGGTTCCGTTCGTCGTGAATTCGTAAATGTTGCCGCTCCAAGCATCCGACTCAAACAGATTGCCCGCGCCGTTAAAGGCCAGACCCTGAGGCTCGTCTAACCCGGAGGCGAAAGTGCTGCGGGTTCCGTTCGTCGTGAATTCGTAAATGTTGCCGCTCCAAGCATCCGACTCAAACAGATTGCCCGCGCTGTTAAAGGCCAGACCGCAAGGCCCGTCCAACCCGGAGGCAAAGGTGCTGCTGGTTCCATTGGTCGTAAACTCATAGACGTTGCCGCTGCCGGCATCCGCCACAAAGAGGTTGCCCGCGCTGTTAAAGGCCAGCCCCCAAGGGTAGTCAAACCCGGAAGCAAAGGTGCTGCTGGTTCCGCCGGGCGTGAATTCATAAACGTTGCCGCTGTAGGAGCCTGCGCCGGCATCCGCCTCAAACAAATTCTGCCCCTGCGCGCTGGCAGCCAGCAGCAGGACGGCTCCTGCGCCGACCGCTCCAGCCAATGAATGACACACGCTTCGTCTCATCTAATTGTCTCCATGCGACCCAAGACTGGATGCCAGCGGGGCAAGCATTCGCCGAATTAGGAGGGATTTTTGCAGACGGTTGGATTATTTGCAAGCCTGAAAAGTCCTGACTTGGGCGCACTAAAGCAGCCCATTTCTAATACCTTTTGCATCGGGCAACCCGAATCGCTGATCAGACCGTCTGGCGGGCCGCTAATCAGCATGTTGTGTTGGGTTACGACGGACGATTTGGCTTGCTCCGCCAAATCCAAGTTCTACAGTGTGAGTCTGGAGTATGCGTAGTACGCCGTTGCGATAAATGCTTTATACCACGGTTGCCAAATCGGCTTCGCGTAAACGAGGTGCAACACATCCAATAGTTATGGACATCATCAGGAAATACAAAGGCATTCTTCGGGGGATCAACGCAGAAATTGAGCGGTTTAATTCTCAGTTGGCGCGCTTCAGATTCGACCTTCTGGATGCGTCCGACGACGGCCCTCGGTTAATTGTCGCCGGCAGACCATGGAAGGAACTCGACCTAGGAAAGTGTCCACATGGCGATTGCCCGGGGCTGTATGTTCTCTGTGCTTACCAGAAAGACGATCCCACGTGCCTCGCGGCGTACATCGGGAAAGCGTCCATCGGGACTATGACTATCAGCAGTCGAGTCGACTCGAACCTCCGTAAAGCGCCTGAACGTGAAAAGGGCATCTATACGATGAACGACCTCGAAGGTCAGACCTTTATCATCGAAGCAGTGGTCGCAATTGGCGTGCCGAGTGACGTGCCGAGAGAAATGAGAGCCTTCGCGTCGGCACTCGAAGAGTTCGTCATTGCCAAAGTGCAGGCGCAGGACGGAATTCATCTGCTGAACGGCACGGGCGTCGAACGATGAAAGCGCCGAACAAATCAATTCAGGGAACGCGGGCATACGCCCGCGTCCCTGAATCTCCGGCGTTCTGCTTAATATCCCTCATCCATACGGTGGCACCCATCATCCTCACAATCGGTCGTCCTGTATCCGCCGTCCTGTGGCTATTGACTGGGCGGAGCCGTTGCCGAAGGCGCCGGTGCTGGTGCTGTAGAATCCGATTTGGGAGGCTTAGTGGCTGGTACCGGTGTCGTAGTCACTGGAGGTGCTTCCACCGCTGGTGTGGCAACGACAGGCGCCGTCTTCTTATGGCGCAATGGCAACTTATGGCGCAATGGCAATCCGGCCGGTGGCTCACCTGTCCAACGGACAGCGAGGATGGTCACCTCTGACGCAAACGAATCGGGGTTGAAGGTGTTGACCGTTGTCAAGGTCGGCGGCTTCTGTTCACCGGTGTCCTGCGCGGCGCCGTTGCGGGGCCCGTAATTGGTGCTGAAGAAAATCTTGCCCTGGACGAATACCAACGCATCGGCCCCCAGTCTGCTTTGCCTTCTGCACGAGCAACGGCAGGTGGTGCTCTTCGGGTTGGGCGTAGAATGGGCTGCTGATGCGCATTTCCGCAAGCACATCGTAGGAAGCCGGTGGCAGGGACGTGAAAACGGGCAGGCTATAGTTGGTGCTCACGATACTGCCGCTGGCCGTGGGCCACGCCTGTTGGTCGCCGATGTAGGGACGGACGACCGCGGACGCACAACCGAGGGACAACGCCAGTCCAATCACGCAAAGCCATCGTTTCATGTATTTTCCCCTAAGGGTTGGTGGATCGCATTTACCGCGAACGTTACCCGCACCGTGTACCGAGTTTGTAACATGAGCTGAACCGGTTTGTGAAGCAGAAAATGGTTTTCGTGGATGCGGGGTGGTTACCATTTCAGGCGGTGGTCGGAGCGGGGTAACCACGGTGGCATCCTTTTTGGCGCGCCCTCGCTTCTTTGGTTCGACACGGGTGAAGACGCCCATCCGGCGGTATTTCTTGTACCGTGCCTCAAGCAAATCAGACATCTTCACTTCCCAGAGCTTATCGAGGTTTTTCAGAATCGCCTTCTTGAGCGAGGCGGCGGTCTCGTCGTAATCCTTGTGCGCGCCTCCGAGCGGTTCGGGGATGACCTCATCCACGACGTCGAGTTCCAGCAGGTCTTTGGCCGTGAGTTTGAGGGCCGCGGCGGCTTGGGCGGCGTTGGCGCGGTCCTTCCAGAGGATCGCGGCGCAACCTTCGGGTGAAATCACGGAGTAGTAGGCGTTTTCGAGAATGAGGACGCGGTCGCACACACCGATGCCGAGCGCGCCGCCGGACCCGCCCTCGCCGATGACCACCGCCAACGACGGTGTCTTGAGCGTCATCATTTCCCGCAGGTTCACGGCAATCGCTTCCGCAATGTGGCGTTCCTCGGCTCCGACGCCGGGATAAGCGCCCGGCGTATCAATGAAGCAGATGACCGGTACGTCGAACTTCTCGGCCAGTTGCATGAGTCGCAGCGCCTTGCGGTAGCCCTCGGGATGCGGGCTGCCGAAATTGCGCATCAAATTCTCCTTGGTGTCGCGGCCCTTTTGCTGGCCGATGACCATGACGCGGCGGTCGTCGATCTCCGTCAGTCCGCCAACGATCGCATGATCGTCGGCAAAACGGCGGTCGCCGTGCAGTTCGATGAAATCGGTCGCGATGCGCTGCAGGTAATCCAGCATGTAGGGGCGTTTCGGATGCCGGGCGAGTTGGACGCGCTGCCACGGGGTAAGATTGGTGAAGACCTCTTTCTTGGTGGCTTCGAGTTTTTCTTCAATGGCATGAATTTGCGCCGAGAGGTCGATTTTTTGTTCCGCCGCCTGCCCCCGCAGGGCCTCGAGCGTTTGCTCAAGCTCGGTGATGGGCTTCTCGAACTCCAGTGTGTAGATTTTCATCCGTGATCCGGCTCCTTCCTACTCGTGAATGACCACCGTGGTGCCGACCGGCAAGATGGTGTACAACTCCCCAATATCATCGTTCAGGAGGCGAATGCAACCCGCGGTGGCTTGCTTGCCGATGGAGTTGGTGTCCCAGGTGCCATGGATGCCGTAGCCGGGCACGTTCAGGCCGAGCCAGTGGGTGCCCAGAATATTCTCGGGATCGCCGAAGGGAATCGTCTTGCCATCGGCCCGCCACCAGGGCGGGTTCGCAATCCGCGTCGTGATTTTGAATTCACCGACGGGCGTTTTGCTGTACTCGCCGGTGCCGACGCGGTACCGCTTGAAAAACTTGCCGTTGTCGGTCAATCGAAGTTCATTCGTGGTTTTGTTGACGTTGACTGCAAAATGGCCCTGATAAATGCGCAGCCGGTCGCCCACGCGGATCAGGTCGCGGGACAGGTTGTTGGACTTCTTGATCAGGTCGACGGTCGTGCCGAACTTCTGCGCGAGTTTGCCGAGCGAATCTCCCGCCACAATCGTGTAGTCGGTTTTCCCGTCCGCCGGCGCGGGTGTGAGCAAAATCTTCATATCGATCTCGCCCAACAGATCGAGAGCCTTGTCCGAGGCGCTACCGTCGTCCGCCAACGGCTGCAACAAGGCGCGGGCGTCGGACAACTTACCCTCGTTTTGCAGTTCGTGTGCGTGCTGGTATTGGTCGACGTCGGCTTCGGCTGGCGCCGGCGGGCGACTGATCGCGGCGACCGTGTCGGTGGAGCGGAGGCGCGACGGCGCTGGCATTTGAGGTTGGCGATTCGGTTGCGGGCGCGGACGATGACGAACTTGGGAGTCGGTCACAACCCGCAAGCCAGAATGTCAACACGACCAAACTGAGCCAACGTTTCATGTCTGCAAGTCGCGAACCACCAAACTCATGGCAGGGTAACGGGCCGGCCGGGTCCTTTTCAAGACATTTGAGGATGACCCGCTCGATGGAACGGGGGATGTCCGGGGCCAGCGTGCGCGGTGGTCGCAGATGCTCGTTGAAGTCGGAGTACTTCTGCAGGATTTCTTCGCGAGTGTTTCCCGCAATCGGTTTCTTGCCCGTGATCATCTCGTAGGCCGTGACGCCGAAGGAAAAGATGTCCGCGCGCTCGTCGACGGGCTGGCGCGCGATTTGTTCGGGCGCGAGATAGAACGGCGTGCCGGACAGCTTCGGTTCCCGCCTGGGTTTTGCGGGCCGCGGGACCGAGAGGTCGAAATCGATCAGCTTCGAATCGTACGACTTGGGCTACCAGGACGTTTTCCGGCTTGAAATCGAGGTGGAGAAAACCGCGGTCGTGGACGTGGGCCAGGGCGGAGGCCATGCCGGTCAGCATCTTGAGCTGATTCAGAGCGCAAGTTTGGGTCGTTGCGCAAGATGGCTTCCTTCAGGTTCGGTCCTTCAACGTATTCGATGATGGCGTAGCGCAGGCCGTTGAACTTCCCGCTCCCGAAGTACCGCACGATATTCGGGTGGTCGAGTTGTTCCATGACCTTGCACCCCCATTTGAATTGTCGCAGGCGGCTCCAATGAAAGCGGTGCTCGGGAAGCAACATGCGCAGGATCAGCCGCTGGCCCTGTCGATCCGCCACCAAAAAAATGGTCGCCATTCCACCGTGGTTGATCTTATCCAGCACGGTGAAATCCGCAAAAGTCGAGCCAATCATCCGGCCGCAACGGTAACGAACCGCGCCCCGCTTTGCAAACGCAAACCCCAAGGACATTCTGTCGCACAGATTCGCAGCCCGGGAAGGTGAAGGTCTCCGCCCGTACCAGAGGCTTGCCGGCGACGACAGAGACCACTGTTGGCGGTCGGGAGCGGTTTCGGAGCCGTCAGGCGCGCGGGTCCAGTCCGGTATTGATGTGGATTCGTTCGACCACATGGGGGCCGACCAATGGATTCAACGGATCGTCTTTCATTTGCTGGAGGTACGACGAGACAAATACACCCGATGGCCCACCGTCGTGACCGCCGCCGGATGGGGAATCTTCCTCGGCGTGGCCTGCACAAACATCAATCACGATGACCACGGATTCCGACTTCGCCCACGTTTCCGCGTTAGGGGTTCCCAATCCATACAGGCCGTCGGATTGCGATCCTTTCCGTGTCGGAAGCGACCCCGGCGGAAACTCAACTTGTTCGTCGTCGGTGTCTGCCGAAGTTTCTCGACGAACGACGACCGTAACAGCATACACTGGCGCCCCGTGGTGATAGATCAATGTGGCGTCAGATTGTTCCGTTCGTGGCCCTGATAATGAGGATGGATGTTCTTTCTTTTCACTCGCGAGCCACACATACAATCCTACAAGAAGCAACCCCGTGATTGCGGCAAGAGCGCGGCGATACCGGGCAATCCATTCGCCGAGCGAACGGATCCCGGGCTGCGCCCCAAACGGGTCTGGCAGGGGATAACCGCATCGGCCGCACACAGGGCGAACAGCCTTCCGGTGGGAAACGACCCGGTTCTTCGTCAGGCAAATGCCGCAGATGACATACTCTTCGGCAATCTTGGCGTCGATAATGCCCGGCCGCTTTGGGTGACCCACGTCAGCTCCTGGGAGAGTGTCCTACCGGTTGACGGCGCCCACTTCGGGTGGCTCCTTGGTGAGCAGATCGGCCAGCGCCTTCAACGCGAGCGCGGCTTGAGACCCGGTGGCGATAAATTCCAGGCTGTCACCAAGGGCCGTCCCCACGGACAACAACCCGAGAATCGATCGCACGTTCATGTACGGGCGTCCTTCCAGCAGGAAGTTGTAGTACGTCATGCCTTCCTTGTGCACGTAGATATCGCAGTCAAACTGAGCGGCCAGGCCGGGACAGCCGAAACCGGTCGCAAGTGGAGTCCGTCCTTGTTATGGACCGTCACAAGGATTTTCTGGAAGCCGTTTCGTTCCAGCGATTCACGTTCCGTGCGCCAGATGTGCGCGTACTTTTGGCACCATTCCTCGGCGGCGGAAGACCCGCCGATGTCCCGTCCCTCCGCCATGGAACGAAGGTACTTGTGCTTCTCGATTTCGTCGCGCTGTTCGCGGTTGTCCCGTCGGAGCTTCTCTTTCCGCCAATCCTCGGCGAAGTGCTGGACAAAATCGTCGATGGCCTCTTCGATGCTCACCTCGGCGCCCCGCTGTTGCGAGAGATAATACTTGTGCTCTTCGATCGCCTTGAGTTCGGCCGCGGTGAGGTTGTTTGCCTGACCCTTCATCCTGAAATCCCGTCCCTTCATGCTACCCGGTCCATCACCGTCTGGCGAGATTTCTTTTCGGGCGGGACGCGACCCAATCCACTCGCTTCGCGTGAGCGTCAGTCCTGCGGAAGGATGGGGTGACCGACGGGATTTGAACCCGCGACAGCCAGATCCACAATCTGGAGCTCTACCAGGCTGAGCTACGGCCACCATCCGTGATTCACCCATCACATCGAAAGCACGTGAATTTAGCATTGCCGTGCCGCGAGGGTCAAGATATCGTGCGCCCACTTTGGCGGAGGAACCATCCACGCGACCATGAAAAGAGCCGCGCTGTTTCTGTTGCTGTTGGCGCTCGTGCCCGGCGCGTTCGCGCAGGTCGATATCGAATCGCGCCGCACCTTGCTCATGGAAACCGGCTTCGCCCTCAAGGGCGACGAACAGCCCAGCGGCTACGGCTATTTGTGGTTCAATCAAAATAATTTCCCGTGGACGAATACCGCGCTCCGCGTGCTCTTCTCCGGAGTCTACGCCGATACCGAACTCAGTTGGTTCCTGCCCGGCAACACCAACATCGCCATCGGCGCCGGCCTCGGCGGCGGCCTCTACATCAACAGTGTCACGCCTTATCACGATGGCAATCAACTCGGCAGCCAGGAGTTCTATGGCGACATCGCCGACGCCCGCGTCTTCATCAACGATACCATCCCCAATCCTACGCCGCTGGCCCTCAACCTCCGCGGCACCTACGGCGTCACCGGCTCGTTCTACCGCGATACGGATTACACCAGCGACTTCACGCTGCCCGACGATTTCCTCACGCAAACGCTGACCGCTGAGTTCCGCTTCGGCGGCATCCAACCCGGCCTCCTCGCCCGCCGCGCGGCCGAACTCTACGTCGCCGCCGACGCCAACTACCGCAGCGACTTCGAGGCGTTCGGCGCCAACGGCGCGCTGTTGCCGGCGTATTCCGAGTACCAGCGCCTCTACGGCTCGCTCACCGCCAAGTTTCCCGTCCAGCAAACCACCTTCTACGCCCGCCTCGCCGGCGGCTACGGCCACGACCTCGACGAGCTCAGCGCCTACAAAATCGGCGGCAACCTCCTCGGCACCGAACCCTTCGCCGTCACCGTCCACGGCTACTACACCCGCGAGTTTCTCGCCGACGGTTTCGGCGTCGCCAACCTCGAACTCCGCCAGCAACTCACCGACCGGCACGCCGTGACCCTTCACCTCTATGGCGACTGGGCGATCCTGAAACCCGTCCCGCCCGAGCCACCCGACTGGCACAACATCTTCGGCGTCGGCTCCGCCCTCAGCTTTCACACCCTCTGGGACACCGACCTGCTCATCAGCTACGGCTACGGCATCAACGCCCTCCGCGAGGGCCAGCACGGCGGCCACGAAATCGGCCTCGCCCTTCAGAAACAGTTCTAATCGCCCGTAATAGTGCGGCGAACCCGTCAAACAAACCCAATAATTGGCTTCGTTTGGCAGAAAGCGTGTTTTCGCGCATCCCTTCCTCCCGGACATAACCAAGATACACGGGTAACGCCGGAGTCGTGCCGTACTTCCCCGGTTCTCCCCGCAGTGTTGTTGGCTGTCGCCACGGCGCTCCGCCGCCGTGTCCCAGTCCCTTATATCAAAGTACAACCAAACCGCCTCGACTATACACAATGGGATGCCTACCGTCAAATCATCTTCAATGGCGGATACCACAAACTCCTAATTCGGCGCCTCGTCGCCTGCCCGTGTAGCGTCCAAAGCCGGGCCGCTGAGACGCGCCACAGACCTCCCGGTGGCGCAAACGCGATCACATCGTGTCCCGGTTGCAATGCAAAACGGCAATCCCTGCTCTATTATGTCAAAGAACAATCACGAGGCTATTCGGCCCGGCCAATCATCCCGGCAAATCAACAACATGTCCTCATGGCGCCGCAAGCATATTGTAAGACGATATAGAAGTAAATTCCGTAAGTGATAACTGGCGCGGGCCATATAACGGGGACGTGGTTTACCCGACTCCGAGGTCGGGTCGGGGGGACCTCGTCGTGCCTTGGTCGCAAAGGATTGAGGTGAGGGGCTCACCCGTCGCCTCTGTCGTCTCATCGTCGCCCTAACGACCCGGCCCCCTGCTGAAGCTCTCTGATGACCAAAACGCGTCGTGGTAGCCTTCTGGTGAAGCAAGGCAGGCATCGTAATGCCTCTGGTGAGAATACCATAAGTGTCTGCTGTCGGCGACGGTATCCTTTTTGTGGGGAGAACCTTTACAATTGAATCAGAGAAAGTTTGATTGACAGAATGCCTGGCCCTTTGATGGAAGGTCGCAAGTCGAGGGCTCTGGAGAACCTTATGGGGAGTTGGCGAGAAGACTGGTTTTCCATTAGCTGGCAAAATGCGGAGTTGCCGATGTCGCAGCCGGTTAAACCTCCGAATATGCAAGAGCTGGAACACGGTGGGTCTTTTACGGACTTCACGCTGTGCCGGGTAAGGTCCGAACTGCCGACCTCATCTCGACCTCCTTATCTCCGAATCCCGCAACGGAACTCCACGGCCACTGTCATTCGCCACGAACGTAAACTCTGCCACGTTGGTCAATTATCATGCAAATGAAATCAGACCCAAAGAGTTCGCAAGAAGAGCAAGGTCCATCATCGCAATCGGTGGTCGGACGACTGCTTGCACAAATCTCACACTGGTTGGCAGGACCGAGTCCGGAACCTGTCGAGTTGCCGCAGGCTAGTATCGGGGACGCAGAAGGCGGGAAGATTCGCGTCATCGCATTCTCGGCGGGGGGAGCCAACGATGTCTTTGCATTCGGGACGGTGCACGCCTTTCTGGTCAGTGACCCGCCACAGAAACCTCATATCGTTACCGGAACATCCGCAGGATCTGTGGTTGCCGCAATGCTGGCCGATGTGCTTCAGGCTGGCGAGGCGGAGGACCCGGGTCCCCGCAGACTGGCACAGGTGGCGCGATTCCGTTCTTTGCTCGACCGTGTGCAAAGGTTCCCGGAGGATTTCACGGAAGCCGCTCTGCCGGATTTTACTGAAGTGTCCGCCCGGGCCGGGTTGGAACCTCTCGATTTGCCGACGCAACAACAGGACGAGAAAGAGGACCGCAAACTTACCGCGCTGGCACGATTCGGCCTCACTCGACTAATCAACGGGATGTTCTCGACAAGAACAAGAATCCGCGAACTGACACGTCTCATTCGACTCGTTTTGGAACTTCAGGCCCTTGACGAATGGCGCTGGAAACGGCTGCGCCGTTTCCTGCCTGGAAAAATCTCCGCGATTATTGAAATCGTGCCGCGGTTCATGGTGAAATTGTGGATCGCTATGAGAATTTGGCGACAGTCGGCTGTGCCCGTTGTTCGCGACGCCCCAATTTTGGCCCGGTGTGCATCGGCTCCTTGGCAAGAATGGGTCCGAGAACGGGTCGCCGACGCTCCACGTACGCGGAAAGTGCTGGAGAAACTGGGCTTGCAGAGATCGAAATTGCGTAAGGCCAAGACCATCTTGTTTGAACCGCTAGGGGCGCGGGTTGGCAGGTATCTGGTGCTGATCTTATCTTATCCGATGGTCTTTCTCGTTTGGCTCTTTGCACCCCCCGCCTTGATCTGTTGGTGGCCGATAAATCGTATGCGGCTGACCGGCCACGTCTAGTCTGTCGAGGCCGAATTTGCCACGATGGCGGCATGATTTCACCCAAAGATGTGGTTCGGCACCGGTTCACTGCACAGCAACGGCAACGACTGGTGGCCCGGTTTCACCAAAGCCAACTAACCCGAAAGGAATTTGCCGCCCGTCACGGGGTCGGCTTCTCCACGCTGAGCAAGTGGTTACAGGACGAGCGCCGTACCCGCCACCCTGCGGTGAGTTTTCAGGAAGTGGTCATGCCGCCTGCGGCCATGAGGTGGGCGGTGGAGGTCACCAGTCCCAAGGGTTGGACCGTGCGACTGCACGATAGTTCCGCAATCCGGTCGTTGCCCAAAGTCCTGCGTGCTTTGTGCTGAGTGTGTCGGGCACGACGCGGGTGCTGGTGGCCACCGTGCCCGTCGATTTGCGTGGCAGTTTCAACCGGCTGTACAGTCTGGTCGTCGAGCAACTCAAAGAGAATCCCCTGTCGGGTCATCTGTTTGTGTTCACCAACCGGCGGCACAACCGACTCAAGGTGCTGTACTGGGACGGCTCCGGTTTGTGGGTTTGTGCCAAACGGCTGGAGCGCGGACGATTCACCTGGCCGGTGAGTGACCATGGTCAGGTCAGTCTGCGCGGCGAGGAGTTCAGCGCCCTGATTCACGGGCTGGAAGTACACACCAAAGCCGGTTGGTATCGTCGGTGAAACTTTTTTTGAGAGAGTTTGAACAACCTGTTTGTCTTCCGGTCAAAGTAGCATGACCAACGCCGCACTGCTCCAAGAAAGTCGAAGAGTTGAGTGCACGTGTCGCTGCGTTGGAGGCCGACAACACCCGCCTGCGCGAAGAGAATGCGCGTCTGCACCAGGAGAACCGGCTGCTGCGCCAGAAACTCGACCATTTTATTCGTCATTACTTCGGCGGCCAGCGCAACGAGGGGCTGGACAGACATCAACTGGAGTTGCTCCTGCAAGGGTTGGCCAACGTCGTCACACTGCCGACGCCAGAGCCCAAGCCCGTTACCACTTCCCGCAACGGCACTCCCCATCCGGTGCGGCGCATGTTGGCCGAGGACAAACTGGAAACCCACGAGATCGTCATCGAGCCGGAGGAAGTCCAGGCACAGCCCGAGGGTTGGAAGAAGATCAGCGAGGAACGCACCAGTCAACTGGACTGGGTGGCCGCCAAGATCATCAAGCGGGTTTTCATTCGCCCACGGTATGTGAAAGACGAGCAGTTTGCCATCGCACCGTTGCCGCCGCAGCCGATTGAGCAAGGCATGGTCGGGCCGGGCTTGCTGGCCCAGATTCTGGTCAACAAATACGAGTACCATATACCGCTGTACCGGCAGGAGAAGATGTTCCGCCAGCAGTTTGGGGTGGAACTGAGCCGCAAGACGATGGGGTCATGGGTGGGGCAGTCGCTTGAGTTGTTGATGCCGGTGTATCGGGTGATTCGGGAAGATTTGCAGCGCGGCAACTACCTGCAAGCCGATGAGACCCCGATCCGCTATTTGGATCCGGACGTGAAGGGCAAAAGCCAGCAGGGGTATCTCTGGACGTACAGTCGGCCGGGCGGGGATGTGTTATTTGAATGGCGGGTGAGCCGGTCGCGGGAAGGGCCGAAGGAGTTTCTGAAGAACTTCCGCGGGAAACTGCAAACAGATGGCTACTCCGCGTATGAATCACTGGCCAAGGAACGCGACGATCTGACGTTGGTTGGATGCTGGGCTCACGCGAGACGTGGCTTTCACGAGGCGTTGACCGAAAGCAAACTGGCCGCGTGGTTTGTGCGGCAGATCGGGCTGCTGTACGTGGTGGAGAAGGAATTGCGGGAGAAGAAAGCCGGGCCGCAATTACGGGCGGCCATGCGCAGTTGGCAGAGCCGTCCCATCTTGGCACGGCTGCGGCGGGCGATGGAGTTGGTGCGGGGACGCACCTTGCCGCAAGGTCTGCTCGGCCAAGCCATTGATTACACTTTGAAACGCTGGGATGCGTTGACGCGGTTCGTGGACGACGGCTTGCTGGAGATTGACAACAATCTCATCGAAAACGCGATTCGCCCCAGTGCAATCGGAAAAAAGAACTGGTTGTTCATCGGACATCCGGAAGCCGGAGAACGCAGCGCGGTGATCTACACACTGCTGGGCAGTTGTCGGCGGCACGGGATCAATCCATTCGAGTATCTGAAAGATTTGTTCACGCGCCTGCCCGCGGCCAAGATCACGGAGATCAAGCAGTTCACGCCGCGAGCTTGGGCGAGGGACAGAGCGAAGGGGAAATTGATCGCTTTGGCAGTTTGAAAAAGTCGAAAGCCGATTGAGTTCAGCCTCCCACTTTCAATTTCTGCGCCGTAACGGTTGTGCACTCTCATCTCGGCCGGATACGAAATAGCGGCGTGTCAATTCCGTAAAGAAAAAGAGAGAAGTATGTCGAGCAGCTATCAGCCGTCAGCATTCAGCGGTCACGCCTGCTGCAAACCCGCAGAGGCCACCGCGCCCTACCGGGGGCGGCCTCTCCACTTCTCCACAACTTTGTCCGCGCGATTCTTCAGATGTGTTTTCAGGCGGTGCGCCCACACGAAGTCGACGGCCAGAATGCCCAGCCCGAGAAGGACCAGCGGAAACCCCGGCCCCGGCACCCCGGGAAGCATCAGGATCAATCCCACTATCAACAACACAGCGCCAGCGGTGATCCGCAAAACGCGCTTGGCGTGGTGTATCAGCCAGTTCATTGCGCGCCAGCCTCAGATAGACCATGTTGCCTTTCAAGCAACTCAATCATGCGCTTATCATTGCCGCTCATGGTTGGGCGTGTGTCATGCCGTACGCTTTTACGGCGGCGTTGTAATTGGTGACCAGATCGTTGTATTTGCGTATGCTGGCGTTCAGGTCGGCGGCCAGTTGTTCAATCCGCGCGTTGGCTTCCTTCATGCGTTCATCGCGTAGTGCCACGGCGTTCGCCCAATTCGTGATCGCACCCTTGAGTTGGTCCCGTTCCATGGTCAGATGCTCGTTGCTGGCTTCGGCGGTCGTGAGTTTCTGTTCGACTTGAGCCCGAAGGTCCCGCTCGGCGGCCAGCGACGCCTTCAGTTGATCGAGATCCTCGTTCAATCCCTTCAACTGGTTGGCTTGCTCGTCGATTTTTGCGGACTGTGCCGAATGCACTTGGTCGAGGCGCTTGATTTCGAGATTCAGCCCCCGGTCATGCAGCCATTGAGTGACGCACAGGCACGCTAACGCCACGACGCCGAACAGATTCAGGTATTTCAATTGACCGTTCATGGCTGCGCGGGAGTCGGCTCGCGGATTTCAAAGGCAACTTTCTGGATGCCCGTCGACCGCACCAGATCGAGCACGTGGATGACCGCGCCGTAGCGGACATCCTGATCGCCACTGATGAACACGCGGAGGTTTTCATTGGTGCGATGCCAGGCATTTAGCCGCAACACCAACTCGTTCGGGCCGAGGGGTTGCTTGTCGAGGTACAGCGCCCCGTCTTTATCCACGGAAATGCTCGCAAAATCGTTCTTCGTATCGATTGTCGCCCGGGTGGCGGTTGGCAGGTTGACCTTGACGCTTTTCAAATTGACCATGCTCAGGCTCACCAGCATGAAACTGGCGAGCAGAAAAAACATGATGTCGATCAACGGGATGATTTCAATCCGCGCGTCGGATTCGGACGATTGTTTGGGGCCAAGTTTCAGTGGCATGGGCGCAACTCAGGATTGGAATTTGGGTGTCGACATGGGGCGTCCTTCGGCTTGTGCACGCTGGGCGCGTTGCCGGGCAAATTCCTCGAGATCGTGGCCGTGGTGTTTGGCCGATTCGACGACCAACTCCACATGATTGATGGTTTGTTCCAATCGCGATCGGAACCGCACCAGTCGGCGGTTGTAAAAGTTAAATGGCAGCAGGCACAGAATTGCCGTGCTCAAGCCGCACGCGGTGGCAATCAGGGCTTCGGCGATCCCACCACTGACTTTTACCGCCGCCAACTCCTCCTGGCCGACGAAGCTGAACGAACGCATGATGCCGGTGACCGTGCCGAGCAGCCCGAGCAGCGGGGCCAGCGTGATCAGCGTGCCGAGGATCCAGACGTATTTTTCTGCTTTCTCGATCTCATCGTTGGCGCGTAATTGCATGGCGCCGAGCAGGGACGAATGCGCGTGCAGCAGGCCTTCATGGACTGTGCTCAGGAACGGATCGTCGGTCGCGGTCGTCATCTGCACCGCGCGATCGAAGTCACCGCCCGCAATGGCGTCAAACGCCTCGTGCAACGATTTGGAGTTCGACCGTCGTCGGAGGCTGGTCCACCAGAGTGCGCGCTCGACGATCACCACGAGAGCGGCGAGAAAGGCGAGGAGGATCGGCCACATGACCGGGCCGCCTTTGAAGAAGAAGTCCACGACGATATTGGCAAGCAGGATGGGCATCATAAATGGAGGTCTTTCATTGGGGAGTGATTTGAAAGTGAATCGGCACGTCGTAAGCACGCACGGCACCCGGAGCGAACCGCCACTGATGGCGAACGGTCCGGACGGCCGATTCGTTCAGTAGCGGCCAGGGACAGGGTTGGATGACTTCGGCGGTGGTGACCAAGCCGCTCTCGCCGACGACAAGACGGATGACCACGGTTCCTTCCTGATGTTGCTCGATGGCCTCTTGCGGATACTCCGGAGAAGCCTGTTGACCCTCGCCCACGCCAAACGTGAGCTGTTGGACGGTGGAGACGGGCTTTGACGGCCGGGCGTACGCCGCTTGGTCGAAAGGAACGACGCGCGTCGCGCCTTCCACGGGCACGGCGAAGGCGATGGCGGCCGACGGTTCTGCAACGGGAATCGCCGGCGGGGCCATTTCATCGGACGGCAGGGCTGTCGAGGACCCGCCGTTGGCAGGCTGACGCTCGTTCTCTGTTGGCACAATGGTTTCTTTGCCCAGTTGCACAAACAGTTTCTCCACCTTGACGGCCTCGGGCGGCTTCACGAAGCGGTGGGCACGCGAATAGGGAAACAAGAAGCCGAGGACTCCCACAGCCAGACAAGTCGTCCACGTGACAAACGTCAACACGGGGACCAAGGACATGTCGTCGCTCGGCTCCATACCGATGTGGGCAATCGAGTCCGCAGGGCGCGCTGTTACCGGCGGCCCGACGAACTGGATTGTTCCGCGGGCGATCACTGCAAAGCCTTTATCCATCTTGGAATGCATGACAGTTTCAAACGCACCTCCCCCGTTCTCAAAAGTCCACCGCGAGCCCACCGTAAAAGGCGCGCCGCTGGCCGTAGGCCGGGGCGGCGATGCCGATGCCCGTGCCATTGCGTATTTCGTACACCTCGTCGAACACATTGAGGCAATCAAAGCGCAGCTTCACCTGTTTGATACCCTTGGAATGCACAGGGAACACGTGCTCCACCCCCACGTTCTGTGTCCAATAGGCGGGCAGTTTCTCAAGGTTGGCGAACCCCGCGCGCAGACCATTGCCATAAAGGAAATCTGTATAGAGCCGGTTGTCTTTCAGGAAAATATAAGAGACGCCGCCCGAACCGGTGAACCGCCCTTGATGATCCAGTTGGATGTTATTCGCGGACACGTACGAAAGTTCGTTGTTCGGGAATTCATTTTCAACCGAGTCAATGTTGTGCGCCCAAGTCTGGACATACGAAAAATTCCCATATGCCGACACGGGCCCTTGCTTGTATGTGCTGCCCAACTCCGCGCCATAAACCGTGCCGGACGTATAATTAAAATTATTGAGAATGACCGCGGTGCCAAATTGGCCATCGTCGAGGAGATTCCTGGCGAGCTTACAGAACGAGTCCACGGTGACCTGCCAGGGGGGAGTGATCGTGCGGGAAAGGCCGGCATCAAAATAATGATCGCGTTCGACTTTGGGGGGATCGTCCCGCTCACTGAACGGAGCATCGGTGGTATATTCGAATCCCTTGACGGTTGACAATGGAACGTATTGCAATGTCGGCGGCATGAAATACCGCGCATAGCCGATGTGGGCGACCGTGGCTGGGTCGATCTTCCAGACCAGATTGACGCGTGGGCTGACCTGGTATTCGTGATCGAAGGTCACATCGAAACGGTCATAACGGACACCGTAGTTCAAGGTGAGTCCTTCAGTCAGCAACCACTCGTCTTGCAAGTAAATGCCGGAGGTCAGCCCACTATTTCCGCCATTGGCGGTTATCGAGAATGGAGTGGTGGACGATTGCGGCGTTGGTGTTGGCAGGTTCTGTCCTAATGGATTCGGGGCGAATTGTGAACTCGCAGGAAAAACAGCGGAGTCGGTATCGAGTCGTTCGATGTCATACGTGGCGAGCATCCCCGCGCGGATGGTGTGGCGGTCGCCCAGGATGTACGACGCGTCCACCTGAAGTCCATTGGCGAGATCGCTGTTTTTCACCTGGGCGGAGTTGCCGTCGAATAGAAGGTCTTGTGTCTGGTCAGGTGAAAACCGGATGTCAGTATATCGGGTCAGGGCGGAAGCTTGCGCCGAAAGGTTGCCCGCCGTTACCTGATAGGAGAGCACGGCGTAATAGTTTTGTTCGTTCTGGTTTTCATCGGTTTCAGCCGAATCGGCTGGCGGATTTCCTGCCAATTGATATGTCGGCGAAAGTCCCGCCGTGTTGGGAATCTGGAAATCGGAGTACGAACCGCTGAGCAGCAATGTCAGCCGGCTGGTGTCGCCGAGGGGATGGGAGAAATAGCCGAAGAGTTTTTCCTGATCGGTCTCATCATGCAGCGGATCGGGGCTCGCGGTCGTATTATCAATGCCGACATCATTGTGCAAATAGGAGGCGCTGATGAAATAATCCAGATTGCTCGTGGTGCCACCCAGTTGCAAGGACGGCTGAATCGTGTCGTAGCTGCCACCGTACATGGAAAACTCGTTGCCGTTGAGTTGAGAACCCGTCTTGGTTGTTACGTCAATAATCCCGGCTGTGCGGTCGCCAAACTGGGCCGGCATGGTTCCGGTGATCAGCGTGACCGATTGGATCAGGTGGGTGTCAATTTCCTGCCCAAAACCATTGAGGCTCTCGGGAAGCGAAACCCCATTGATTCGGTATTGCACGTCGCCGTGATCGCCACGGACATGGATCTCCCCGAATTCCTCCTGCACCACGCCTGGTGCCTGGAGCAGCACCTGCTGAAAAGTGGCATCTTCACCCTGACCCATTGACTGAATCTGGGTCGTGCTGATTTTGTAAGTGACCGCTCCCAGGCTGGGCGCAATCTGTTCGCGGGCGGCATCCAGGTGCGCCGTGACGACCATTTCCGGGAGTTTGACGGGGGAATTTGTTCCATTTTCAGTAGTGTTCGTCCCTGCAGCCGGGGTAGCCGTCGTAACGGAGGATGGCGGACTGTTGCTCTGCGCGAGCGCGAGACCGCCAGCCAGCACGATTACCAGAAACACAATCCATGACGTCACCAGTCCGAGATTTTTTCGCATAGCATCACCAGTACGAGATTTTTTCCGAGCGACCGAGACTGCGCGACAGTCAGCTAAAGCTAAGAGAATTAGTCACTACTAAATTCGCTGTTTTTTAATCACACGGAAACGATTCTTCTCACCCGCCAGCGTGCAGGGCCTGCCAGATTTGCACGCCGATCAGGAAGATCATCACGAGCACGTAGATCCGCAACCCCCAGAGGAGCAGAACGGTTCCACGAGTCAGCTTGGCGCGCCCAAAGCCGTGTTTGGCTGTGCTGAGTTGACCCGCTTCCAGCACCTCATGGACCCATGCTTCGGCAACCTCCGGGTCTGCGCGTAGCAGAAGCACCGGCACATTGACGCTATGCCGGACGAGGCGGGACGTGGATCCTAAAAATAGGTCCGCAATGAACCGGTGTCCGTGCGTGCTCATCGCCACCAGATCGCAGTCCTTTTCCTCAACCCATTTGACAATTTCCTTGGCCGGTTCGCCGTAGGCCAGCTCCGCGTCGGTCAGGATCCCAGCAGATTGGAATTCGGCACGAACCTTCTCCAGATAGGCTTTGTCTTGCGTGATTTCCAGACTGCCCGCATCAGCGCCATAGGTCCGAGCCGCCCACCCGTCGGCTACATGCAACAGGGCGACGCGACTGTGCATGGCCGTGGCCAGGGCCTTGATGTGTTCAATGATCGCCCGATCAGTGGGCGTGGCGTCCAGCGTCACCAGGATCTTGTTATACATGGCTCTTCCTCTGCCGCGCGTCGCTCACCCACCGGCGCGCCCAAAGCTGTGTTTAGCTGTGCTGAGTTGACCCGCTTCCAGCACCTCATGAACCCATGCTTCGGCAAGCTCCGGGTGTGTGTGTAATGGTTCGCGGATTCCTTTGGCATCAATCATTTGGACTCATTTCAGTTCTCCATTTGCGTTTCACGCGCATGCAATTTTCCACGTTCTGCTAAGGCGGAAGGATGTGAGGGAAGACGGTGGTGATCCCGTAAACCAAGCCGGCCAGGACAAGCAGAACGGTCACACCGATGCCAAGGAAATTGGCCAAGCGCGTGTTGGCGTGCTCGCCCATGATCTCACGGTCGTTGACCAGCAACAGGAGGAAGAGGATGGCCGGGGGCATCGCCAAGGTGGCGATGACGTTCACGATTAGAGCATTTCCACTAATGATGTAGCTTTACTAGGGCGGAGCGATATGGCAAAGTGGGGGGCATGCGAGCCATCCCTTTGCCGGTACGCCAACGAGTCATCCAACTCTACGAACAGGGCAAAAGCACCCGCGACATCTCGGAGTTTGTTGGGTTTTGCGTGGCGGCCGTGCGCCGGGTTCGGCAGCAGTTCAAGCAACGCGGCACCCTCCAGCCACAAACCCATTTGTGCGGGCGCAAGACGCTGTTGAGTGCCGGGCGCAAGGCCCGCCTGCAACGACTGGTCGCCGCGCAGCCCGATGCGACGCTGGCCGAGTTGGGCGCGCGCTTGGACCGCCCGGTTGGGACTTCGACGGTGGATTTGTGGCTGCGCAAGCTGGGGTTGACCTATAAAAAAAACGCTGCACGCCGCCGAGCAAGACCGGCCCGACGTAGCCGAAAAAAGGGCGCACTGGCATGAGCGGCTTGCCGTAGGCAGCCCGGCCCGGCTGGTGTTTGTGGATGAAAGCGGGGCCAACACCAAAATGACCCGCTGGCGCGGACGCTGCCCGGGCGGCCAACGGCTCGTTGCGCCGATCCCGCACGGACACTATCAAACCAGCACTCTGGTCGCGGCGATCCGGCTCGACGGGGGCCTACGCCCCGTGGCTCTTTGATGGTGCCATGAATGGGGACATGTTTCTGGCGTGGGTCCGGAGGGATTGGTGCCGACACTGCAAAAGCACGACCTGGTGATCATGGACAATCTGGCCACGCACAAGATTGCCGGCGTCGGCCAGGCCATCGAAACGGCGGGGGCCCGGCTCCTGTATCTGCCGCCCTATTCGCCGGATTTCAATCCCATCGAAAACATGTGGAGCAAGATCAAGCAAGTCCTGCGTAGCGCTGCCCCACGGACCCAAGACCAACTCATTGAAGCCGTACACACGGCCTTCAAGGCCATTTCGAGCGCCGACTGCCGCGGCTTCTTTTTACATGCCCGTTACGCTATATGATTTATGGAACTGCTCTAGCACAATGAAGACCAGCGGCGCATGGGGGATGAGAACCAAAATTGCGGCAATACCGGCGGCGGCAGTCAACACAGCATAAAACGGCCAACCCTCACGCAGCGAATTGTTCAAGCTGTGCGGGCTACCCATGACCTCACCAAAAGCATACGCCGACGAGGCGGAAATCGTGATCGCCGCCACCAAGCCGGCTTCAAAGATGCCGATGGCGAACAGTGTTGCGCCAACCCTCCCGACAAAGGGTACCAGAGCCTGAGCGAACTCAGCCCCCTGAAAGCTGGAGGCCGCGACCTGGTGGGTGAACAGCGGTGTCACCGCCAGGACGGTGGCAATGGCGGCAATGGCGGCAATCACCGCTCCCAGAGCGGTATCGATCCGGCCATGGCGAATGTCGGCGGTTGTCAAACCCTTATCGACGACCGCGCTTTGCTGGAAGAACAGCATCCAGGGCGTGACGGTGGCGCCAATATCAGCCATGACGAGCAAAATAAACTGCGCGTTAACGCCGCCCGGAAGCGGCTTCCAAGTAAGGAACGCGTGGACTACCTGGCTGCTTACCGGGTGCGCCATGAAGGCAACGGGTACAAAGATGAGATTGAAGACGGCGAAAGCCATCGTGATGCGTTCCCAGGTCCAATAACGCCGGGTGAGCACCACCGCCACTACCACCAGAAAGCCGCCCAACACGGCGAGGGCGGGCGGCACGCCGAAGAAGCCTAGACCCACGCGCACGGCGATGAACTCCGTAACCAGCGTCAGCAGGTTGCCGAATACCAAATCGGCCATGGCGAAAAACCCCCAGAAGCGGCCGAAGCGCGTATAGATTAGCTCGGCATGACCGCGTTTGGTGGCGGCGCCGAGCCGCACAGTCATTTCCTGGACGATAAAGGCCATGCCGAAGGTCAGGGCAATGAAGGGCAGGAAAAAGCCAATGCCATAGGTTGCGCCCGTCTGGGCGTAGGAGATCATGCTGGGCCCGTCGTTCTCGCCTAGCATGACCAGTATCCCGGGGCCAATCAGCAACCAGAGTAGCATCCACGATCGGCGCCCTCCGCCGGTCCGATAGGAAATGACCCGCCGGCGATCCTTGGCGCGTTTGCGATCCTCTACGGCGAGACGTGGCCCCACCTGTCCGGCATCGGGCGACGCCACATCCCCCGTCACCCCCTTGGAAGATTGGTCGGGGCCGCGATTGTCAGTCTGGTGATTACCCATTTTCTTCCGCTCGCTCCCAACATGGACGAGGTCCGCCGCCAGTTGAGTGAATCGCAGTCACCTTGCCGCATTGTTCCAACATTCTAATAGTAGAAAACATAACTTTGACCCGTCAAAGTTTTTAATCGGATGATTGCAATTTGTCAACACCTCCTTTACACTTGCCGTTATGGCCCCCCGACGCACACATCCAAGCACCAATGCGACTGCTGCGCCCTCGCCCACGGTAGAGAACTACCTCAAGCATCTTTACGCCGAGCTACACGACATCGACGGCGAACTTCTCCCCATGGGCAAGCTTGCCAAAGCCCTCAGCGTGACAGCGGGAACGGCAACCACCATGGTCAAGGCGCTTGCGGATCATGGTCTTGTGAAATACGAGCCGCGCAGCGGCGTGCGGTTAACGCCTGACGGGGAGCGATTGGCGTTGAACGTCATTCGCCGTCACCGTCTCGTGGAATTGTTCCTGGTGCAAACGCTCGGATTGGATTGGTCGGAGGTTCACGAGGAGGCTGAGGAACTGGAACATGCGATCTCGGAAAAAGTCCTGGATAGAATCGACGAGTTGCTCGGACACCCGCAGTTCGACCCGCATGGCGATCCCATCCCCCACGCCAAAGGCAGTTTCTCACCGCAGTCCCTGCGAACACTGGCCGAATGCGATCTGCACAAGCCGTTGCGTATTGCCCGCGTCCGCGCCCAAGGCGCAGAGTTTCTGCAGACCGTGCAGCGCCTGGGATTGACGCCAGGTGCCCGGGTAGTCGTGGAAGCCCGCGACAAATTCGCTGAATCACTGACCGTGCGCGCAGGTAACAGGGCCCCGGTCAGCCTCGGACTATCCGCCGCAGCGAAACTTTTGGTCGAGCCGGCGTAGCGATCTCGTTCGTTCTGCAAGTGAACATTGGTAGAGGGGCGGTTATGCTAAAAACGTCCGAGAGCGCGGAGGATTATCTGGAGCGCATTTACGAACTGATTGAGGACAAGGGCTACGCGCGGACGATTGACATCGCGCACACCTTGCGTATTCGTCAGCCTTCGGTGACACACATGGTCCAGAAACTGGGCAGAACCGGGTTCTTGCGCTACGAGAAGTCCCGCGCCTTGATGTTGACCTCGAAGGGCAAGCGCGTGGCGCGCGCCGTGCGTCGTCGGCATCAGGTGCTTGAGGAATTCTTCTCATTGCTGGGGGTCGATGCTGGAGTGGCCCAGCACGATTTGGATGGGATCGAGCATCATCTGAGCCCAGCAAGCGTTGAACGGATCGAAGACCTCGTGCGATTTCTCCGCGAAAACCCGCGCGTATTGTGGAGAATCAGTGTGGGGCGTCCTGCGGCGGCGAACTGATCCAGTTTTTGAAGAATCAATGCCGCCATTGTTTCACGACCTGACGTCTGAAACCAAGTGTACCCCGTCAGCCGCATACGATAAATCGCTCTTTCAGATGGATACCCAAGGGAACGAGGAGACAGGCTGTTCTTCGTCTCGTGGGATTCGTCGTGCTAGTGGTTGCCAGTTTGCTCATGTTCAAGTATGGCCATAGAATTCCAGCACGTTGGAATGAGTTCTCCAGTCAGGTCGCCAGAATTCCTCACGTTAATTTCGCCAGTGTAATCGGTAATTGGGGCAGACTATTATATCTGGCGTCTCGAGGATGGAGTCTCGCATGGGATTTGATCCTGACTTGGTTCGCGATTGGCGTGTTCTTCGCTGCGGCCGCGATGGTCTGGGGGCTGACTTCCAACAGCGATGAGTTGATTGCGACGTTTCTCATGGGTTTCGGTCTCAAGAAAGATATCCTGACCACAGGTGTGCTGCGCCGACTGCTCATGCGCGCCTTTGATCGCGATTATTTCGGCCAGCGGAATTTTGCTCAAGCAGTAAACGAAGCGCTCGGCGGGCCGCCTCAACAATTACCCAACAAAGCGGAGCCAAAAGAGTCCGGGACCACCATGGAAAGGATTGGCCAGCGACTGCTGGCTGATTGGATATGGGACAGGCAAACCGGGGGAGCGGACTGCAAAGTTAGGACGGCACCGATTGTGGTAGCACCCGTCGCGGCGGACGTGGCAACGGGAGAACTGGTGATCATTGAGCCTGCCGTATCCACAGGACGTGACCTGGCCAGAGTGGCCGTGGTGGATGCTCTGAGTGCCGCGTGCGCCAAGACGCCCTGGTTCGCCCCACAGGAACTCCCGGCGACACCTGCTAAGGCTGGCGAGCCGTACAAGCGATGGCTGGTCGATGGCTCCTGTGTCGCACGCGAACCGATACGGCCCGTATTAAACCTGATCAAGCGTCTAAACCTTAACCGCCTTGCGCTTCAGCAGTCCGGTGGCCCCCCCGAACCCTTCAAGTATCTCAAGTTGGCCGCCGATCCGAGCTTGGTGGAACTGTGTGTTATCAGCCCGTACCCCACCAGGCGTGTCGGAGAACAGGAACGCACGCAGCTACTTGCCGACATGACCCCGAAGAAACTTCAATCCAACAAACAGCGCGACCTTCCTGATCCCAAGCCAATAAATGAATGGAAGGCCCCCGGAACATTGTACCGCCTATCCGACATCTTCTCCTTGCAGGCCACCCACGCCGCCAAGGATGAACGGACCATGGTGAATCTGTACAACGTAGCCTTGAAAGAGAATCAGAAGACAGGCAAAGCGCTGCTTTACTCGCCTCCAAGGGATAAACAGAATGATGCTGCCAGCAGAAAAAACATCGACTACTGGCATGTCTACGCCGCCTTGCGTGAAATCGAACCGTTGAAACCAGTTGTGATGACAACGCACTTGGCCCGATGCACCAACGAAACCGAGAAACGTTCCGTGTTGATGGGCACAATTGCGGATGGTTGCCGCGCCTCGCTGAGCGCCCTTTATCGCAATCGACTGGCCGAGCTATCAGCGGACTCGGGAATACTTGCTGAACTGAAGTTGGCTGAATTTGAAACCGAACACAAGACCGAACCGAGGACGCCCATAACTCCACCCTGTAGGAAACTGCAGAATGAATTGGGCAACAAATTCGGTGTCAAAGGATTACCGGGGATTCTGGAGGATAAATCGCCGCCGGGTGTCGTGGAGATTTGCGAAGAGTGCCGGTTCTACAAGGACGCTAAATCCAGTTGGGAGGAGATCGCGGCGGCAAAAGCAAAAGCCGATCAAGCCCCCATACGCCCCATGCCGGATTGGGGACGGGTCACCGAGGCTCCGCCGGAACGCATCGACATCAAGAATATCCTCCCTCGAATTGAACAAACCAAGGAATGGCCGCTCCCCCGGGATCCCAGAAATGGATTACCGACCCAGAATGGAAAGGAGCGCCCGACCGTGTCGCTCATTTTCAGCGGTGGGGTCTTCCGAGGAGTTTTCCAGGTGGGAGTGCTGAACGCGTTTAACATGGCGGAAATAAAACCGGATCTGGTCGCGGGTGCTTCGGTTGGCACGATCATGGCGGCTTTGTCAGCGCGCGTTTTCAGCGAGAAGAATCCCCAGGAGCGCCATCGCCGGATCGCGAGCGTCGCGGCGACTTTTCTCTCGATAGATCGATTGGTTCTTACGGATCGGTTCGCTGATTTCATCCGCCGCTTTACGCTACGGGCAGGGGCTGCGGACTTTTCATTGCGTGATGCTGATCATCTTTTTCGCAGGTTCGACCGTCGCGATTGGGAGTTGCTCGCGAGACGGTCTCGCCGAGTGCTCGCCGGGCTTCACCGCCTCGTGTATGTAAATCCGCTCGAATTGCTCGACATCTGCAGTTTTGTTTCACCACGCAAACGGGGCCAATTGCTTGACACCCTGCTCCTTTACGCACAAGAAAGCCTCGATCGCGCCGGGATCGGTTCAGAACTCTTGGGCGCTGAACCCTTGGAACAATTGATCAGAGCCCATGTGAAAGGCGATTCGGACGAGGGAGCCGAATTTGACGAGTTCTTGGGGTCCGATGCCGTCGGGATCCATTTCATGGCCACCGCCACCAATCTGACCACCGGCGAACTCGACGTTCTTGGATCCTTCGGCAATGAGGAACGGCGTCCCGCATTGGTCCCGGGTCTGCTGGCTAGTAGCGCGTTTCCAGCCGTATTCCGTCCACGTATGAATTGGGAATTGAGGGCGGGCAGTCCCGGCCTGCCGGAGGAGCTTGTTGACGGAGGGATCGCGGACAATCTTCCCCTCGTTCCTGTCTATCGGTTTCTTTTCTACGCAGGGCTTGCGGGCTGGCTGGCGTTGCGCCCCAAGGCAGGTCAAGAAGCCCGGCCTCACCTTCTGCTCACCGCCTCACTCGAACCCAAGAGGCGTAACCTCTTTGGAGAGGACCTTAAACGCACGACCGAATGCTGGACAAATCTTATGGGCCGGGTCGGGCGGCTTCGCTACAATGTGAAAGTCGATTCACACCAACAAACACAGGCCGATCTGCGAAATATCCTCGAGGTGCTCGCCAAACCGAACGAGCAACCTGAAATTGATCTGCTTGACTTACATGTGAGTTGCGTCAAGCCCGAATGGCTTTGTGGCACATTTGCCTTCCACCCGATGCTGGGTTTCAAGCGGGACCGCCAAGCCCAGAGCATTGCGCACGGCTGTGCGTGCACGCTTGTGCACCTCTGTCGGGAACAGGTTGATCACAAGGACTGGACCCCACATTGGTGGAGTCACCTGGAACCTCGGAATACCAACAACGTTCAGGACCGTGAGTCCGATATCAAACCGCACCCGGTCAATTCGTGTGGCGACTGTTGGTTCGTCCAAGGGCACAAATGCCCGTTCAGTGAAAGCGAGCTTTTGAAAGTCCAACCGGAATTAGGTAAGGAAACCCAAGCAGCACTGGCGGAGATCTACCACCATTGCGGCCAAGCAAAAACACACCGGCGCCCGAAGGAATGAATAACGGACACCTTCATCTCTTGCCTTCATGCGAACATTTATGAAGGCACCGTTTCAAATTTCGACATTCGGATTTCAAGTTTCTTTACCCTGAGCCCTGTCGAAGGGCCCCGCATGTGCGGCTGCCTCCACGTGAAGCGTCCCTCCAATCGCGGTACCGCCGCCCCCGGCGTACCAAGCCGGTCCGCCACCATCTTCAACCCTGCCGTTAACGTGAAACGACCGCACACGATTCGTGCACGATAATCTCACGGCATTTCGACGCCACGTGCTTTCGAGCTTGTGTGGAGCTTGGACGGTGGATTGCCAACAGGCTTCAGTCTTCGCTACAGTGCCTCCGTGATTGCCGAGAAGCAAGTCGTGACGATTTTCGAGCGCACCAGGACCGAAGCCGGTTGCGTGACGTGAAGTCGAGACCATCCAATCCGCAGGCCGCGGTTCGGGGCGAGGCGCTGTTTTACTATTCGCTGGTGACCGCATTTGTAGTCTTGGGGGTAATCGGCGTCCTGCATCACGCGATGTGGCGCGATGAGGTCTATGCGTGGCTGATGGCACGGTTCAGCAACTCCTTGCGCGATTTGTACTTGGTGGCACAATACGACAACCATTTTATGCTCTGGCATGTTGTGCTGTGGATTCTGTCGAGATTCACCCACAACTGCCAGTCGATGCAATGGCTGCATCTGGCGCTGGCGACCGGCAGCGTCTGGGTATTGGTTCGGTTTAGCCCGTTTACCCGGGTGCAGAAGGCCCTCTATTGCTTTGGATATTTCGCGGCGTTCGAGTACTGCTTGATCGCGCGGGAGTACGTCTGGATCGTGCTGCTGTTATTCAGTTTGTGCGCCGTGTGCGACCGGCGCAAGGACAGCTTCGTTGCCCAAGCGGTGATCCTGTTCCTGCTCTCCAACATCAACGCGTTGGCGACGATCATCGCCTTCTCGTTTGTGCTGGCGTCAGCGTTGGAGCATATCCGTCACCGAGACGTGGGAGAGTTGTGGGCCACGCGGAAACGAGCGTTGATCCTCAGTGGCGTGATTCTGTGCGTGGCCCTGATCAGTGACGGGCTTCAGTTGATCAAGCCGAAAGACGCTTCGCTCTTCCAGCATTGGCCGCGCCCCATGACAGACTCAACTTTTGTCGTGGCGCTTTGCGACGTGTGGTGCGCCTATGTCCCGATCCCCAGGCCATTCCCTCATTTGCTGACGCGGATCGGGGGATCGCCTCATTTTCTGAACCTGATATGGGGATCGAATTTCCTGTGGGATTCTGCACCTCACACATTGCCTCAAACATTGGCATTGGGTGCGACCTTATCTCTCGGCTTGCTGGCGATGTCGGTTTGGACGCTTCGGCGAAGCCTGATGGCCCTCACGTGGTACTTGTTCGGGACCGGACTGATGCTGTTGTTTCATTTCGTGGTCTCCGAGGCCGTGGTGCGGCATGCCGGTCTGTATTTTATATTGTATCTGGCATGCTTATGGTGCGGGCTCACAGTGGGTCGCGACCAGAAGCCGCGGTCATCCTCCGCAAGTCTACTCGTGCCGATGGAGCGTTTCTTTCTTCCATCGATCCTGGCCATTCAGGTCGTTGCAGGCGCCTATGCGTGGACGCTCCATCTGATGACGCCCTTTTCCGCCAGCAAACAAGCCGCAGACTTCATTCGACAACACGGCTATGCGAATCTGCTGATTATTGGGAGCAAGGAACCGAATGTTACTCCCGTGAGTGCCTATCTTGATCAACCCATTTATTACCCCGACAGCGAGAGGTATGGGACATTCTGGTGGGACAGGAGCGCCCGACATGATCTTTCTTTGCAGGAGGTCTTGCAGTCCGTGGCACAGATGGCCCTGAAAGCACACGGGGATACGCTTCTGGTCCTGAAAGGGCGGTTAACAATCTCAGACAACGGCATTACGCAGCCATTGAGGAACGCGTGGCTGTGCCCGGATGGCAGTTTTGATTCTGCGTCAACGCCCTCAACGCAGCCACGTATGAAGATGTCGCTAATCGCGGATTTTCGACCCGTAATCGTGGATGAGGAGTATTCGCTCTACTTGATCAGTCAGCGGTGATGGAATCGGGTCTGGCCGTTGTGGATCGGCGTACAATAAAAGGTTCAGCCCTGTTTTCCCGCTTTCACCGGCTCCACGGTCCGCTATAATCCGCCCGTGAACCGGATTCGTCTCCTCTCCGAGCAGGTCGCCAACCAGATCGCCGCTGGCGAGGTGGTCGAGCGGCCCGCCTCCGTCGTGAAAGAGTTGGTCGAGAACTCCCTCGACGCCGAAGCCCGACACGTCACTGTCACCACCAAGAACGGCGGACGCTCGCTCATCAATGTCGCCGACGACGGGTTCGGCATGAGCCGCGACGACGCGCTCCTCGCCCTCGAACGTCATGCCACCAGCAAAATTTCCAAAGCCGAAGACCTGCACAGCATCACCTCGCTCGGGTTTCGCGGCGAAGCCATTCCGAGCATCGCCGCGGTCTCGCGGTTCACGCTCACCAGCCGCGAACGGGGCACGTTGAGCGGGACGCAAATCGAAATGGCCGGCGGAAAAATCCTGTCCGTCGCCGATATGGGCGCGGCGGAAGGGACCGTCGTCGAAGTGCGCAACCTGTTCTTCAATCTGCCCGCCCGCCGCAAATTCCTGCGCTCGATCCCGACCGAGACCGCGCACATCGAGCACATCGTCACCCTCTGCGCGCTCGCGCATCCCAACGTCGCGTTCAAGCTGGTCGTCGATGGCCGCGAAATCTTCAACCTCGCGCCGACCAACGATCTGGCGGGCCGCCTCCGGGAACTTTACGGCGCGCAACTTGTCGAGGAACTCCTCGCCGTCGAGCTGTCCCAGGGCGATGTCCGCGTCACGGGTTTCATCGGCAAACCGGGCGTCAGCCGCGCGGACCGCCGTCAACAGCATCTCTTCGTCAATCAGCGCCCCGTGGAAAGCAAGGGGATCAACTACGCGCTCCTCGAAGGCTATCACACCGCCCTGATGAAGGGGAAATTCCCGGTGACATTCCTGTTCATCGACATCGATCCCGAGTTGGTCGACGTCAACATTCATCCCGCCAAACGTGAAGTTCGTTTTCGTGATGAATCGGCCGTGCGCCAGTGCGTGATCGACGCCGCGCGCGCCGCTCTGGAACCGGTGACGGCCGGACTTCATCCCGTCCAACGCGAAGGCTGGCCGCAGTCCCAGCAACGCATTGTCGGGCCCCGACCCCATTGGTCACCCGCGCCGCCATTGGCGTTGCGGGGAGAGACCCCGGCGTCGCCGTCCGCGCAACAATCCAACTTGCTGAACGTGCCCCGGGATCGCGTCGAGGGCATGGCCCCCGCCGCACCTCCCGCCGAAGTCCGCACCGAGGAAGGTTCGTGGCGGATTCTCGGCGTGATCGGCCAGCTCTACGTGCTCATCGAATCGCCCGAAGGCCTTGTCCTGATGGATCAACACGCCGCGCACGAACGCGTCTTGTTCGAGAAAATGCTCCGGGAATTCGAGACCGATTCCGCCCCCGCGCAAAAGCTCTTGCTGCCGCTGACGCTCGAACTCGATGCCCGCGATGCGGCGTTCCTCCACGCCAACCAGAAGACGTTGCACAAACTGGGCATCGGTGTCAGCGAATTCGGCGAGAAAACGTTTCTGGTCGACGCGCTGCCGCCGTATTTTCCGACCGCCAACCTCGCCCAGACCTTCCGCAACATTATCGACGAGTTGCGGCAAACGGGTGAGGAGATCCACGCCCGGCGATTGACCGAGGACAAGATCGCCACCACTGTGTGCCGTCACGCCGTGAAAGCCCACGACCCGCTTGCGCGGCGAGGAGTTGCGCGCGTTGCTCCAGCAACTTCACCAGTGCGAGCTGCCCTACACCTGTCCGCACGGTCGCCCGACCATGATCCAAATGTCCTACGCCGAGTTGGAAAAAAAATTCGGGAGGAAAGTATGAGTGCGAACTGCCCACGCTGCGCGAAACCGCTCGAAGACCAGCAACTGGACGATGTTGCCTTCCGTTGTTGTCGAGACTGCAAGGGGATGCTCATCCGCCATACCGACCTGATTGGCGTTCTCGAAAACAGTTGGCACGCCGTATCGCAGGAGACGGCCGAAGCCACCTCATTCCGCGCCCCGGAAGGCTGGCAAAATGCGCCGGCACTGGCTTGTCCCGATTGCCATCAGACAATGGACAAGTACGGCTACATGGGCATCGCCGCGATCCAGATCAATCGCTGCGACCCCTGCGCCGAACTCTGGCTCGACGCCGACGAGTTGCAGAACATGGTACTGGCTCTCGCGAAGTCCAATTACCGCAGCGCATCCGCCTGGGAAGAATCACAGCGCGCGAGTCTCGATATCGCGGAGGTGGGAGTTCAGGGAGCCAGGACGGCGGGGACAGGCAGGTTTGGCTGGCTGTTCCCGGGTCAGCGCTCCGCCATTGTTCCTGCGATCAATCTCCTCAACTTGCTTCTGCCGTAGACAGCGTCCTCTGTCAGGGCTGCAACCCGGGAACTTTGCGCGCGGCTTCAATATCTGCGGCGATTTGCTGCCGCAACGCGTCCACCGAGACAAACTTCTGCTCATCGCGCAATTTCGACAGGAAACAGACCTCGATGTCCTGCGCGTAAAGATCGCGGGCGAAATGCAGGATGTGGACCTCCAGCACGCGACGCGGTTGCGCTCCCACAAACGTGGGGCGGACCCCGATGTTCACCACGCCGCCGAGCCGCTCCGCGCCGATGATCACTCGCACGGCATACACGCCGTCGGGGGGCAACACCTCGTCGTGCGGATCCAGATTGGCCGTCGGGAAACCGAGTTGACGTCCGCGATGGTCGCCCGGCTCGACCGTGCCGAGGATCGAAAACGGCCGTCCCAACATCGCCGCGGCGCGATCTAGCCGGCCGTGCAATACGTGTTGCCGAATCGCGGTCGAGCTGATCATTTCGTCGCCCAGCATGACCGATTTGATCTCCTTCGCGACGAATCCGTACTTCGGCGCCAGCGCTTCCATGAGACGCACGTCACCGGTCCGATCGTGCCCGAACCGGAAGCGGGTGCCGACGCAAATCTCCTGGAGAGGGTGGGTGTGGCGCGCGACCGTCTCGATAAACTGCTCGGGCGGTGTCAGTGAGAACGGTTTGTCAAACGTGACCAGCAGGCAGGCATCGACCCCGAGTTTTCCAATCAGCGCGAGCTTATGCTCAGTGGAAGTCAGCAACAGCGGCGCTTTCTGCGGCTGGAGCACGCGCATCGGGTGCGGATCGAACGTCAGCACCACCGACATTCCGCCGCTGGCCCGGGCGTCGTCCCGCGCCTGGCCGATCACCTGTTGATGTCCGAGATGGACGCCGTCGAACACGCCGATCGCCAGGCAAACCTTGTGAGGATGCCCGGCCAATTCTTCAAATGTGCGAAATACCTGCATTACGCAGCATTGGAGCCGACGAGCTTCAGGATGGGAATGATGTACGCCTTCAACTGTTCGCGCGTTTGGTTCAAAATGTCGTCGAGGGAATGCGCCTCGCTGATGTCAAAGTTGCCGGACCGCGTTCGCCGCAAATCGTGGAGATGCGCGCCGCAGCCGAGCAGGTCCCCGATGTCCGAGCACAGCGTTCGCACGTACGTCCCCTTCGTGCAGGCCACGCGGAACTGGATGCTCGGCAGCGCGAGCGCGATCACCCGCAGGTCGTAGATGTGTATCAATCGCGGTTCGCGCTCCACCGTCTTGCCCTTGCGCGCCAGCTTGTACAGCGGCGTGCCCTGATGTTTGACCGCGCTGACCATCGGCGGCACCTGTTGAAGATCGCCGCGGAACTTGGCGAATACTTCCTCGATGTCGTTCTCCGTCAGAGGCGGCACCGGTTTTTCGGCGATGATTTCCCCGTCAGCATCCTGCGAATCCGTGGAAACCCCGAGCAACATCGTCCCTTCGTACGCCTTGTCGTCGGACATCAACCGGTCCTGCAGCTTGGTGGCGCGTTCCAGCACGAGGATCAGCAGCCCCGTCGCGGCGGGATCCAATGTGCCGCAATGGCCGACCTTCCGGAACCCGAACTGGCGTCGCACCCGGTCCACCACGTCGTGGGAGGTCATCCCCGCCGGTTTGTCCACCAACAGGACGCCATCGAACGGTGTCAGTTGCGGTTGCATAAGCTGGAACCTACAACTTGGCCGCCGCCAGCGCTTCGCTCACGGCCGCGAGCACCTTGCGCTCGATTTCCTGCGGCTCGCCGGTAAAGCGTGCGCCCGCCGCCTCGCGGTGCCCGCCACCGCCGAAACGGCGAGCGACGGAGTTGACATCGATCTTCGGGTGCTTCGAGCGAAGGCTGATGCGGAACTTGCCCGGTTCGGCCATCTCTTCGAAGAGAATCGCCACGATGACGCCCTCGATGGCGCGAGCGTAATCGATCAAGCCTTCCGTGTCCTCGCGTTTGGCGCCCGACTCCTCGAACATTTCCGTGGTGACCCAGGTGTAGGCGATGCGCTTTTGGTCGGCCAACTGGAGTTGCGCCAGGGCCTTCTGCAGCAGCATCAGCCGCGCGTACGGATAGCTCTCGTACACATGCCGGCAGATTTCGCCGACGTTGATTCCCGTGTCGACCAATTCGGCGGCGACCCGCAGTGATTCCGCCGTCGTGCTGCTATAACTGAACGAACCCGTGTCCGTCGAGATCGCGGCGAACAGGCAGGTCGCAATGTCGCGCGTCAGTGTGAACCCGCCCTGCTTCAACAGATCGAAGGCGATCTGTCCCGCCGCGGGGGCTTCCGGGACGATCCAATTGATCTCGGCGAATTTCTCATTGCTGACGTGGTGGTCGATATTGATGAAGTGCTTTCGATTGCGAATTCGCTGGGCGGCCGAACCGACCCGCTGCCAGGTGGACGTGTCGATGGCGATGACCACATCGAAGTCCTTCGGCTCGGCGGGCGGGCGGGTGATGAGATCGCTGGAGGGGAGAAAGCGAAACTTCGTCGGCACCTCGTCGTCATTCCAGGCTTCGACCGTCTTGCCCAGACCCTTCAACATCAACAGGAGCGCCAGTTGCGAGCCCACGGCGTCGCCGTCGGGCCGGTAATGGGTCAGCACCAGGAACGTGTTCTGGCTGCGTAACAAGTCGCTGATCTGTTGGACGACATCACTCATCGGGCTTGTCGCCTTCGAGTTCGTCGAGCAAATGCTCGATGTGGCTGGCCCGCGCCTCGGTTTCATCGAGAACAAACTTCAACCGCGGCGTGTATTTCAACACGATGCGGTGCGCCAATTCGTATTGGATGTGGCCATGCTGGCGCTCCAGCACGTCCAGGGCGCGTTGCTTCTGCTCCGCCGAACCGATCACGCTCAGGTAGATCCGGCCATCCTTGAGATCGGGACTGACTTCCGCCGCCGTGATCGTAATGAAACCACAGTCGGCCAGGTTCAATCCCTGCACGACCTCGCTGACCTCGCGTTTGACCAATTCGGAGACTCGTTCAATTCGATGACTGCTCATGGTGATAGTGGCCCAAGGGAAGAGTAGAAAGGGCGGCACGTCCGAAATCATTCCGTGTTTCGTCCTCCGCGTTGGGCGGTTGAGTGATTGGGTTACAAACTCGCTGCGACCTTCTCGACCGTATAGCACTCCAGGACGTCGCCTTCCTGGATTCCCGGAAAATTCTCCAGACGCAACCCGCATTCGGAACCGGCCTTGGCCTCGCGCACGTCATCCTGGAAATGCTTGAGGCTCGAGATCCGGCCCTCATACTGGACGGCTTTGCGTCGTAACAACCGCACGCGGGCACTGCGCGCGATCCGGCCATCCGTGACCACACAGCCAGCCACCGGCGGCCCCTTGGAAAGCTCGAACACCTTGCGGACTTCGGCATGACCGATGACGGCTTCCTTCGATTCGGGCTCCAGCAGGCCTTCCATCGATTCTTCCACCTGCTCGATCAATTCATAGATGATGGTGTACAACCTGATCTGCACGTTCGCGTGTTTGGCCGTGTCGGTGACGCCACTCTCGGTCTTGACCCGAAACCCGATGATGACAGCTTCCGAGGCGCTGGCGAGCAGGACATCGTTTTCCGTGATGCTCCCGACCGCGCCATGGAGAATGTCCAGTTCGATCTTCTCGCTCTTCAGCTTGCGCAGAGAATCCGCGATGGCTTCCAGTGAGCCTTGCACATCGGCCTTGAGTACGATGCGCAGCTTCTTCATTTCGCCATCCTCGATCTGGGTCATCAGGTCTTCGAGCCGTGAACCGCGCGGTTGCGCCGTGGTTGATCCGCGGGCGTCCTGCTGGCGTTGTTCGCTGAGGGCGCGCGCCTCCTTGTCGGTCTTCATGACGTTGAACTCGAGGCCGGCCTCGGGCAAACCGGAGAGCCCGACGATCTTGACGGGCGTCGAGGGCGGCGCTTCCTTGATGCGGTGGCCCTTGTCGTTGACCAGCGCGCGAATCTTTGCCCAGAAAGGACCGCACACGATGCCGTCGCCCACGTGGAGTGTTCCCTTGCGCACCAGGACCGTGGCCGTTGGTCCCAAGCCGGGCTCGATTTGCGCTTCGATCACGTTGCCTTTCGCCGGCACCTTCGGGCTCGCTTTCAGTTCCATGATCTCGGCTTGCAACAAAATCATCTCCAACAACGTGTCGACGCCCTTTTTCGTGGTCGCCGAAACGTCGACGGTGATAGTGTCGCCACCCCACGATTCCGCATTCAGACCGTGTTCCTGCAACTGTTTCTTGACGCGATCCGGGTTGGCCGTCGGCAGGTCGCACTTGTTAATGGCGACGAGAATCGGGACCTGCGCCGCTTTGGCGTGGCTGATGGCTTCGATCGTCTGGGGCATAATGCCGTCATCGGCGGCCACCACCAGCACGGCAATGTCCGTGACGTTGGCGCCCCGGGCCCGCATTTTCGTGAATGCCTCGTGGCCGGGGGTGTCAAGGAACGTGATGGTCTTGCCGCCCGGAAGCGAGACCACACTGGCGCCGATGTGCTGGGTGATGCCCCCGCTTTCATGGGCGGCGACATCCGTCTTGCGTATCGCGTCGAGCAGCGAGGTCTTCCCGTGGTCGACGTGGCCCATCACCGTGACCACGGGCGGGCGCGGCTTCAGATCGGTCGCTTGTTCGCCGACTTCCAAGGGTTCGACCTTCCGGGGTTGGGCGTGAACGATACCAGCCCCACGCTCGCGCTTTTCCAACTCGAAGAGGAACCCGTGCCGCTCGCAAATCTTGCGGGCAACGTCTTCCCCGACGGTCTCGGTGAGATTGGCAAAAACGTTCATCTCCATCATCTCGGACAACAGCACGTGCGATTTCACGCCCATGCGCTGCGCCAGGTCGCGTACCACGACCGGCGGCTTCATCTGGATAACCTTGTTGCCCTTGTCATCAACAATAAAGGCCGGCTGTGCCGGTCCCGCTGGCAACGGTGCGGGCTTGGGGGCCGGCGCAAGCGGCGGTGTTGGCCGCGGAGCTGTTGTAATCTTCACCGTTGGCTGCGACCTCGGTGTCGGCTTCGGCGGCACAGCGGCGGGCGGAGACTTGGGCGGAATTACTGGTGGCGGCGGTGAAACCACCGCACTCGTTGCCACTTTCGCCACCGGCAGTTTGGCAGGTTCGACAATGACCTTCGACGGTTCGATACCCACGGGTGGAGGTGGCAAAGTGGCAACCGCCGTCGCGGCCCCCGTCTTCTCGGCGGTCTCCGGCGCAGAGGCCGCAGCCGGGGAAGCCGGCGCTGCGATTGGTTCCGGTGCCGGAGGGGGCGGCGGAACATACCCGTACTCCTTCTCGATCGATTCGGCGGTGATCTTATCGACCGTGCTGGAGTGAGTCTTGACGGGATAATTCATGGCGTGCAACTTGTCGATCATGTCCTTGTTCGACAAGCCGCACCGCTTGGCCAGATCGTGTACCCGAATACTCATTACGCCGGTTTGTCACCCTCCGACGGTTGGGCTGCCTCGCGACGCTCCTGCTCCGCGTTCGCCGCTTGCTGTACCGCCGCGGCCTTTTCGGCGCCCCCCAGTATGTCCGTCAAATCATTCAAATCCGCCGATAATAGACCCTCGAGCGAATGGAACCCGCCCTTGACCAGGCTCTCGGCGGCCTCGCGCGCAATCCCGGGGATCGCCGCCATCTCTTCGACGGCCCGCTTGACTTTCTCCTCGAAACCCAGCTCGGCGGATTCTTCCTTCTCGATCTCGATGTTCCAGCCGGTCAGCTTGGCCGTCAGGCGCGCGTTCTGCCCTTTTTTGCCAATCGCCAGTGATAATTGGTCTGGATCCACAATAATCTTCACGGAATGGCGGGCTTCGTCAATGACGAGGTTCTTTAGCTTGGCGGGGGCGAGGGCAAAGGTGACGTACTGGCGAACGTTCGGGTCCCAGCGAATGATGTCGATCTTTTCTCCGCTGAGTTCGCGCACGATATTCTTCACACGCATCCCGCGCATGCCCACGCAAGCACCGACCGGATCAACCTTTTCGTCATGCGACAGGACGGCAATCTTGGTCCGAAAGCCCGCCTCGCGGGCGATGGCCTTGATCTCCACGGTTTTGTCGGCGATTTCCGAAACTTCGAGTTCAAAGAGCTTGCGGACAAAATCGGGATGGCTGCGGGACAGAATGATCTCGGGACCGTGGATCGCGTTGTCGACGCTCAGTGTATACGCGCGAATGCGGTCACCGGGCTGGTATTCCTCCGTCGGGACGCGCTCGCGGCTGGGCATGATACCTTCAATCTTGCCCAGGTCGATGATGACGTCGCTGCGCTCGAAGCGTCGCACGGTGCCCGACAGGATGTCGCCGCCGCGTCCCTTGAACTCCTCGAACACCATGTTCTTCTCAACCTGCCGGATGCGCTGCAGCATCGCCTGTTTGGCCGTCTGGGCGGCAATCCGCCCAAAATTCTGCGGGGTGACCTCGACTTCGATGCTTTCCCCGAGCTGGATGTTCGGCGCGCGGCGCCGGGCGTCCGTTAATGAGATTTCATCTTGCTTGTTGACGACGTTTTCGACCACCAATTGCTTGGCGAGGGCGCGGATGTTGCCGGTCTTGCGGTCGATCTCGATGCGCAGGTCGTTGGCGGGACCGACACTCCTCTTGGAAGCCTGTAGCAACGCCGACTCGACGGCTTGGAACAGGACTTCCTTGTCGATGCCCTTCTCGCGATGAAAATATTCCACCGCTACTATCAATTCGCCGTTCATAAGCGTTCTTTATCCTCGGGCGGCACACCCCATCCGGGGAACAAAAAAGTGGGTTCTTCGACCCACTTGTTCCGTGTCGCCAATTAATCAACCGGCCCAATTATACGCAATCTCCAATCTCGGTCAAGCCCATATCGGAACCCGCGTAACGGGCTTGTTTTGCGGCGGGAGGGGTTTACAATGCGCCGCGAATGAACCTGCCCAACCGGCTCACCGTCGCGCGAATCGGCCTGACAGTGGTTTTCGTCATGGCCCTGCTCTTGCCGCCTCACGGTCTGGTACTCGCCCACTTCCCGTTTGGGAAAACGACGGCCCTGGTTATCTTTATCATCGCCAGCCTGACCGATTGGTGGGACGGCTGGTACGCCCGCCGATACAAGATCGAGACGGCGTTCGGCGCATTGATGGACCCACTCGCCGACAAGGTTCTCACGACCGCCGCGTTCATCTGTTTCATCGAGCAGCCGAGCTATCGTGGCGCCAGCGTGCCGTTGGTGCAGGCTTGGATGACGCTGGTGATCGTCGCGCGCGATTTTCTGGTGACGGGGTTGCGGCTGGTGGCCGGCCAACAGGGCGCGGTCTTGCGGGCCGAAGGACTCGGCAAGCATAAGACCGTGTCCCAAATGGTCACGATTATCGTAATCCTGATCGGTCTGGCAGTGCGCGAGGACTGGAATTGCTTCGGCGTCGATTATGACCAGTTCAATGTCGCGTTTTCCCGCGTGGCCTTTACGCTGATGTTGATCACCGTCGGCCTGACGTTGATCTCCGGCATCATCTACTTTTTCAAGAACGGGCAGTTCTTCTTCCGCGATGCGTGAGCGACTGATCAAGTTTCTGGCCACCGGGTTCGGCGTCGGCTATCTGCCGGTCGCGCCGGGCACGGCCGGCTCGGTCGTCGGCGTCGGGTTCTGGTGGGCACTGAACCAGGAACATCACCTGTGGCTGCGTGTCGTGTTTCTGGTGCTGGCCATCGGATTTGCAGTCTGGTGCGCGGGCGAAGCGTCCGACATCATGCATCATCCCGATCCACCCAGCGTGGTCATCGACGAGATCGTGGCCATGCCGCTCGCGCTGATCGGCTTGGGAACGACGTGGTGGCAGGTCGCCGTGGGGTTCGCGATGTTCCGGCTCTTCGATATCTGGAAGCCGTCCCCCATTCGCGACGCGCAGGATTTTTCCGGCGGGATCGGTATCGTGCTGGACGATCTGTTGGCGGCCGCCGCCGCGTGCGTGTCCACTCACGGCATCGTGTGGCTGGTCAGTTGGATGAAGCATTAACCCCGAAGGCTTTCGGGGCTGAGCTTGGCGAGGAACTCTTCGAGTTGTCCGGTGTCGAAATTGGCCAGCACTTGGCCGTCGATCACGATGGTCGGCACGTAACGCTGGCCCGATAACCGCTGCATTTCCTTGTCGGCAGCGGGGTCGCGGCCCACGTCGATTTCCTGGAACGGGATGCCATGCGCCTTCAAATACTCCTTGGCATCGAGACACCATCCGCACCATTGGCGCGTGTAAAGCTTCACGTTCCGCATGATTTTTCCTTGTGCATCGGGCGCGAACATCGCAAATTGGATGCCAAAAGCAACCGCTGCGTTTCGCATCATTATGACCATGAGAATACTTGTTGCCGACCCCATTTCCGAGCGGGGAGTGGAAATGCTGCGCAAAAATCCGTCCTTTCAAGTGGACGTAAAGACGGGCCTCAAGGAAGACCAGCTCTGCGAGATCATCGGTGAGTATGACGCACTAATCGTCCGGAGCCAGACGAAGGTCACCAAGCGCGTCATCGAAGCCGCCAGGAAACTGCGCGTGGTCGGTCGCGCGGGCGTTGGCGTGGACAACGTCGACGTGGACGCCGCCACGCGCCGTGGCGTCATTGTCATGAACACGCCGGGCGGCAACACGATTTCCACCGCCGAACACACATTTTCGATGATGATGGCTCTGGCGCGCAGCATCCCGCAAGCCCACGCCACGATGAAAGCGGGGAAGTGGGACCGCAAATCCTTCGAAGGCGTCGAGCTGTACAACAAGACGCTCGGTGTCGTCGGCATGGGACGCATCGGCACCGAAGTGGCCCGGCGCGCAATTGCATTCGGCATGCGCGTGCTGGCGTACGATCCCTTTTTGAGCCTCAGCCGCGCGAAAGCGTTGCAGGTCGAGGTCGTCGAACTCGATGAAATCTATGCCCGTTCCGACTTCATCACGGTCCATGTCCCGATGACGGACCAGACCCGGGGCATGATCAACAAGGACGCCATTGCGAAGATGAAGGATGGCGTGCGGCTGATCAACTGCGCCCGCGGCGGCATCATTAACGAGAAGGATTTGTACGACGCCGTCAAAAGCGGCAAGGTCGCTGGTGCCGCATTGGATGTCTATGAACAGGAACCGCCGAAAGAGCTGCCGTTGCGCGAACTGGACGCGGTGGTCATGACCCCGCATCTGGCCGCGTCGACAACGGAAGCGCAGGAATCGGTCGGTATCGAAGTCGCCGAGCAGATTGCCGACGTGCTGGCGGGTGGCACCATCCGCAACGCGGTGAACATGCCGACCATCGACGCCAAAGTGCTTGCGGTGCTGCAGCCGTACCTGACATTCGGTGAGAAAATGGGGCGGCTGCTCGCGCAGATCGCTCCGCCGCGCGTCGAGCGGCTGGTCATCGAGTTTTGCGGCAAAGCGGGTGAACTGGAGAGCGGGCCGATTGGTCGCGCGGTGTTGAAGGGGTTCCTCGAAAACGCGCAGGGCGGCGACGTGAATTACGTCAACGCGCCTGTGATCGCGCAAACGCTCGGCATTCGAGTCGGGGAAGTGAAGAGCAGCGAGCCGATTGATTATGCGGAATTGATCAACGTGCGCGCGTTTGTCGACGGCCAGTCCGCGAGCTTGTCCGGCACATTTTACGGTTCGGCCAACAATCCCCGCATCGTCCGCATCAATGACATGCCCGTCGAAGCCGTGCCGACGGGCGTGCTGTTCATGATGCGCAACAAGGACCGCCCCGGCATCGTCGGGTGGATCGGCTCGATCATGGGCAAACACGGCGTCAACATCGCCAGCATGTCCCTCGGCCGCGACAAAGCCGGCGGCCAAGCCCTCACCGTCCTCAACCTCGACAGCGCCCCCGGCGACGACGTCCTCGCCGAAATCAAGAAGGACCAGGACATCTTCGACGTGAAGGTCGCGAGATTGTAAATGAAACTGTCTCCCGAGAAGAAACTGGCCGGCATTCTGTGCCCTGTGTTCTCCATCCGGACCGAAAGCGATCTCGGTATTGGCGACACCGAGGGTGTGCATCAGATGATCGATTGGTGTCACAAGCATGGGATCGGCATCTTGCAGGTGTTGCCGATCAACGAGACGAGCGACGACAATTCACCCTACAACGCCATCAGCTCGATGGCGCTCGATCCGACGACCATCGCCATCTCGCCCGAGCACATTCCCGATTTGTCAGCCGCGAAGTTCAAGGAGATCGCGAACCCCGAATTGCTCAAGGAACTCCGCGCCGGCCCGGTGAAGTACACCAAGGTGAAAGAGCTGAAGCGGTCGCTCTTGCGCGCGGCGTTTGATGCGTTCCTCGCCAAACACTGGAACAAGAAGACCGAGCGCAGCGATGCCTTCCGCGCGTTCCTTGCTGAGAATGGCGACTGGATTTCCGACTACGCCATGTTCCGGGTGTTGATGGAGGATTATCACAACTGGCCGACCTGGGATGAATGGCCGTTGGACCGTCAGAACCCGAAGAAAGCGTGGTCATGGTTCCTCTCGCTGCCGACCAAGCAGCGCGACGAATACGCCGAGCGGATCCTGTTTTGCGCGTACATGCAATGGGTTGCGTACGACCAGTGGACGAAAATCAAGGAACACGGGACGCGCTGCAAGGTCTGCTTGATGGGGGACATCCCCTTCGGCGTCAATCGCTACAGTTCCGACGTCTGGGGCAATCGCGCCATCTTCAACCTCGACTGGAGCGGCGGTTGCCCGCCCGAGAAGAACTTCAAGGTCGATCCCTTCACCGAAAAATGGGGCCAGAACTGGGGCATCCCGCTCTACAAGTGGGACGTGTCACGCGAACGCAACCACGACTGGTGGCGGATTCGTTGCGGCAACATCCACAAGGCCTTCCATCTCTTCCGGATCGACCACGTGCTCGGCTTCTTCCGCATCTACTCGTTCCCGTGGCAGCCGAAATATAACGACAAATTCCTGCCCTTGACCGAGGAGGAAGCGGCGAAACTCACGGGCGGGCGGTTGCCGTATTTCCAACCGTATGCCGACGTCACGCCCGAAGGCGCGAAGTTCAACCAAAAGCAGGGCGAGGAATTGCTGGCGATGGTGCTGGCCGCCGCGGGCGATACAGCCGTTGTTGCCGAAGACCTCGGGGTCGTTCCCCCGTATGTTCCGATCGCCCTCGACCACCTGAAAATCCCGGGCTACAAGATTCCCCATTTCCTGCGCGAGAAGAATCTCTCGTTTGTGGACGGCAAAACCTACCCGCGGCTCTCGCTCGCGACACCAGCGACACACGACCATGATCCGATCGCCAAGATGTGGCGTGAGTTGTGGGAGAAGGTAGACGCTGGCAAGAACAGCCAGGATGGGAACGCGCGTCACCAATCGGAAGAGGCCTACAAGGATCTCACGCGTTGGATGGAGTATTGCGGTGCCGACCACCAGACGCCGCCGCGTGCGTTCAACGAT
This sequence comes from uncultured Verrucomicrobiae bacterium, assembly GCA_963842185.1. Lineage (GTDB taxonomy): Bacteria > Verrucomicrobiota > Verrucomicrobiia > Palsa-1439 > Palsa-1439 > Palsa-1439. The sequence goes on along the minus strand of CAWJFL010000023.1, from coordinate 41,202 downwards.
GAGATCCACAAGCTCATCCTGCACGGGGTGTTGAACTCGAATTCGTGGCTCGCCGTGTTCATGATTACCGACGTGTTTGGCACGGAGGGCCGGTTCAACGTTCCCGGCGCCGTCAGCGAAGGCAACTGGTCCTATCGCCTCGATAAGACCGTCGCCGAACTCGACAAAGACCCGCATCTCCTCCACAAGACCCAGATGTTCGCCAAGCTCGTGAAAGAAACGCACCGGCTGCCGTAGCAATCCATCCGGGGTCTTCTAGAGCCGACGAGCAGTCTTAAGAAAGCGTTGGGAGCGAGCACTGCAACGACGGAATGGGAATGCGCGGGTCAACCATACGCTGGTCGAATACGAAATCGTCGTTGGCAACGATGTTCCAGCGGCGACCATGCTTTTCGTTGAGGGCGGAAGCGATCTCGTGGAAATTCCAGCGCGTGTTTGAGTCGATCAGGTAGAGCCCGGGAGCCGCGGTGGCGAGCCACGACAGGGCTGCGACAGTATCGAGGACGAAGGAACAGGCAGGAAACCATTGGCGGCTGGCCGGAACATGACCATCCGCGGCGGCACGTTTCTCAAAGAAGTCGATCATGTTGTTGGACCCGGCCGTGTCGCCAATCTGCCAGCCAAGCCTCGCGACAACGGCATCGGGGTTCTGAAAAAACACGCGCTGTTCAGCTATCCGCTTTTCATAACCGTAGCCCTTCGTGGCGTCGGGTTTCGAGTCAACCGTGAATGGGCCCTTGGCGTTATCCGAAAACACCATGACCGAGCTTGTGAATACGAAGCGCACCCCGAGTTGCCTCGTGATCCATGCCAATTCGCTGGCCCATTCATAATTCACGAGCCAGGATTCATTCGCCACGCCCGTGGATCGGGATGCAATCGCCAGGTGAAAGAGCACGTCCGGTCGTTCCCGTCGGACGAAATCGTCCATCGGCTGATACTGATCAATCGGCACGACCGCGCGATCCCACGGGACAACTTGGTGACCCTGCGCGGTCAGATGGTTTGACAACGCGGACCCCACCGTCCCGCGTGCGCCTGTGATAATGGCCTTCATCGGGCGCTCGGGACAGCGGGTCCTCAGATGGCGGACAACACTTCTTCGGCGTGGCCGGCGGGTTTGACCTTGCGAAAAATCTTTGTGATGGTTCCGTCGGGTCCGATAATAAAGGTGGTGCGTTCGACGCCCATGTATTTCCTGCCGTACATGGACTTCTCTTTCCACACGCCGTACGCCTCGCAGATTTTGTGGTTCTCGTCGGGAACGAGCGTGAACGGTAGATTAAACTTCGTGGAGAATTTCTCGTGTGACTTGGCCGAGTCGGGACTCACCCCGAGCACGACGGCGTTCTTGTTGGCGATTTGCTTGTGCGCATCCCGCAGTTCGCACGCCTCGGTGGTGCAACCGGGGGTGTCGTCCTTGGGGTAAAAATACAGAACAACAGTCCTGCCCTTGTTCGCGCCGAGTTCCTTGAATGCCGGGGCTCGGTCGCCTTCACTGGGTTCTTTCATGGTTTGACTCCTATCCTTGGACAAACGTCCGCGATTTCACATTGGATGCAATCGGGTTTGCGGGCGGTGCAACGTTTTCGTCCATGCCAGATCAGCAGATGTGAGAAATCGATCCAATCCTGGTGCGGGACAATTTTCATGAGAGCCTGCTCGATCTTCTCGGGCGTCGTCTGGCGGGTCAACCCCATGCGGCGCGTGAGCCGTGAAACGTGCGTGTCCACGACAATACCTTCCGCCTTCCCGTAGGCGACTCCCATCACCACGTTCGCGGTCTTGCGTCCGATACCATCCAGTTGGATCAATTTATCGAGTGTGTCGGGCACCCTGCCGCCGTACTCCGCAACGAGGCTCTGGCAGCAATTCCGAATCGAACGCGCCTTGTTCCGAAAAAAGCCGGTGCTGCGGATGATGGCCTCAAGTTCCGCCGGCCGCGCCGTCGCGAAATCGGTGGCTGTGCGGTAGCGCCGAAACAAAGCCGGAGTGACGAGATTGACACGTTGGTCGGTGCATTGCGCGCTGAGGATGGTGGCGACGAGGAGTTGGAGCGGGTTCCGATGATGCAAGGCGCAGCGTGCCTCCGGGTAGGCGGCCCGCAATCGCCGTAAAATGGCGCGACAGCGCGCCATCAATTTACTCTTGGCAACGTTCACCGGTCGCAGTATAGCATATCACCAAGGACGTGCTCAGTTTCACCGCCGCGATTTCAATGAAGAAGAGGAGATAGATTATGGCACACATTGTGTGTGAACCCTGTGTCGGCTGCAAGTACACCGATTGCGTGGAAGTTTGTCCCGTGAATTGTTTCTACGAAGTCGATGATCGGTTGTACATTCATCCGGACGAATGCATCGACTGCACGGCATGTGTGCCGGTCTGCCCGGTGGAGGCAATCTTTACGGAAAGCGACGTGCCGGAGAAGTGGAAGCCATTCATCGCGGAAAACCGCGACAAGCTCGCGGGCGCAGCCAACATCACCGCCAAGAAAGAGCCGCTCGGGAAGGACAAACCCGAGTGCCAGCCGGGCGCACGTAAACCCTAGCCAGCACCGCGGCTCTCCGCAAACCCTCGAAGCGTCTGGCGGCCCTAGTGGGGCGCGGTAGTCGCGTTGGTACCCGGTTCCTTCAGCCGATCCGTCCGCGGGTAGCGGTAATACACCTCGAGGATCAACGCGCCGAGTGCGGTGGAGTAGGCGGGTGTCGCGGCGAGTTCTCGGATTTCCATCGTGCTGTTGGGGGGCGGCATCCAGCGACCGTCACTGCGTTGTTTTTTGATGAGCGTGTCGCGAATCTCCCGGTTCCAGTACTGCCAGTACTGACCACCGCCCTGGAACATCGCCTGCGTGATGTAATACCAACCGTAGAGGACGTAATCACCCTGGGTCTTGTCCCATTCGACCCGTTGCTCGCGGAGATAATCAAGGGCAGGCTGGATGCGTTGGTCCTTGCCATTGCCAAGGAGCTGCTGGCTAAACACGCCGATGGCGGTCATGGACGGCGAACGCTCCGGCGTTTGATAACCGAAGCCGGGGTCCTTCACGTCGTACATGTTCCAGAGAAATTGCGCGGCCTTGTCGCAAACTGCCTGTGGAACATTCAACCCGGCTGCCCGAGCCGACGCCAGTGCCATGATCATCCATCCCGTGACCGACACATCCGAATCATCGGACGAGGGACGATAGCGCCATCCACCAGTGTGTTGGGCATTGGCCTTGGCGACCGATTGTCCCCGAATGATCGCGTTCAACGCCCGTTCCAGCGGATCGCGCAACACGGGGGATTGCGTCATCGCATACCCTTCCGCAAGCGCGAGAGCCACCAGGCCCTGGGAGTCACCGCCGATGTAATCTTGCGATGCATCGGAAACGAGCCCATCGCGGCCCACGTGGAGCGACAAATAGTCCAGTGCTCTACTAACGGTATCACCGAACTCAGCGGAGTCGGGCGTCTCTCCGTGCCCGAGAAAGGCCAGCGTGGCCAAGGCAGTGCCGGCAGCAGTACTCTCGCCACATCGCCACGAACCATTCGCTTCCTGGTGTGTCTTGAGCCATCGCAATCCGGCCACGACCGCGCGTTCGGTTTCGGTGCTGCCATTGTACTGGTTGAGATTGCTGGCGCGCTGCGGCCCTATGCGCGCTCCCAAAATACCGCCACCAGGTCCGTTGATTCCGGCGGTGCCAATCGCGGTGTCACCGAGACCGCCCGGGGCCGTCAAACCCACGCCGGTTGGACCACCCTCGGGTCGCGCAATCGCTGTCGCGCCGTCACTCACGACCCCGATCACGTCGGCTATGGATTCCTGACCGACTTGTGCGGATGGAGTCGTGAGGTGCGCCTGGTAGGAATCGACCATGCCTCCACCAGCTGTTGGGACGCCACCGGGACCATTTCCACTCGTACCACCACCTGCGTTCAGTGTCGGGCCATTGTAATCGAACTCGTGGGAGGCGACGTTCGGGCTTTGCGCATCCTTGTCGGCGGCAGGCGGCGGGAGCACACCCGCGTCGAATGATGCAACGATTCTCGGGCGATTGGCTCCGATCTTGATCCAGCCGAACGCCGCGATCAACGTGACGTGTATCAGCAGAGCAACGAGGAAAGCGTACAGGAGGCGCGTGTTTGCCGCCAACCATGTCAGGAATTTGATGGACGCCTTCATCGGTCAGGACTGCTGCGGTTGGGCGGGCAGGGATTCCAACTCCTTCTTCGCATCGGCGGCAAACAGGCCATTGGGAAATCGCCGCAGATAAGCTTCAAATGCACGTCGCGCTACTTGCGGATTGCCGAGCGCCTTGTCGCATTGCCCGCTGCGAAATGCCGCCTCCTCGCCATGCGGGCCACTCATCAACAGCGACGCACGGAGATAGTAAGCCAACGCCGTTTTCTTGGTTTGCCGTTCGTCGCCGCCAAACGAAAAATAGCAGTTGCCCAACAGGTAGGCGGCTTCACCCGCGCTTTCACCCGTCGCGCCAACCATGACCGCGGTGAGAAGTCCAATCGCTTTCGCGTTGTGAGGATCCTGCGGGTCTCCACCCTTGCCACGGGCAAGTTGGACTTTGGCAATGCCCAACTCGGCGCGATCATGAAGCGCCCCCGGTGGGGTGTTCGACACCATCTGACCGAAGATCTCTTCGGCGTCGTCGAGTTGATTCATCGCCAGTTCGGTTTCCCCCAAACCAAGTCGGGCCCGTGGCGCGGTGAGCATGTCGTCCGGATAAAGCGTCAATGAGTGTTTGTACACCTGCCTGGCTTGCATGAACTGTCCCCGACGGAGAAGGGCGTCGCCGATGGCGATGTAGGTGACCGACGGTAGACGGTCCTTCTCGGGGTCGCCAACCAGTTTCAGCGCGGCATCATACGCGTGCGCCGAATCACCCTCCGCCAGCGCCAGCTCGATGGTGCTCGTAATCGTGGCAATCCGGACACTGGCGTTTTGTGGATACTCGGCCGCCAAGCGGTCGAGACGAGCGTATGCATCATTGAATCTTCTCGCAGATTTGTATGCTTCAGCAATCTGCCCAATCATGGCATTTACCGTCGCGGGATCGTCGCGAAATTTCTCGAGGAGCCTTTCGTCGCCCGCCACAGCATCGGCGACATCGCCACGAGCTTCAAGAATGCCGGCGATGCGCGTTTCGGAAGCGATAGCTGCCTGGCGCAAGTCCATCGTCACGTCAGCCGCCGACATGGCCCGCGCCGTGACCTCGCGGTACGCCGCGAGGGCTTCGTCTGTTTTCAGGTCGTGTTCCATTTGCGAAGCGATCGAGTAAAGAGCGCTGCCGGCGCGCGGGTGGTTTGGATAGCGCGCCACGAAGTTGCGGAACTGTGCCACCATTTCTGCGGGCTTGTTTTCTGCCCCGTAACAGGTGGCGATTTCATACGCGGCAAGCGGCGCAAACCTGCTGCCCGGAAACTCCTCGACGAGTTTCCGGTAGGAGCTAATGGCCTTGTCGAAACGCCCCAGACCGAATTGATTACGTCCGAGTTGATAGAGAGCTTCCCCCGCGAGAGGGTTCTCGGGCCAGCGGGTGACGAACTCCTGAAACGATGCCGCTGCCTTCTCGAAATGTGCTGTGGCACTCGGTTTGCCCGTTGGATCACCATCCTGGGCTGCGAGGCAGGCATTGAGGTAGCCCAGTTGGAAGGTGACTTCGGGGATCAAGGCGTTGGAAGGGTAGGTCGCGCGCAGTTGCTCGTAATTCTTGACGGCGTCAGCGAGATTCGCGCGAGCGGTCACTGCATCGCTTGTCTTCTGAGAGATCTCGAAGTAACACCGTCCGAGTCGGAACAAGGCATCCGGCATCCTCTTGCTGGTGGGGTGCTGTTGCACGAAGGCCAGGAAACTGTCTCGTGCACGCTCGAAGTCGTGAAGGCTGTAGTAGCCGTCGCCAATCCGAAAGTCCGCGGTCTCGAGAATTGGCAATCGAGGGTTCGACGCGGCCAGCTTCTGGAAGTGGTCGAGAGCTTCTGGAATCTTGCCCGATGCGAAAAAGGCTTCGGCTTCGAGTAATTGGACATCATTGGCGAACGCACTGTGTGGATACCGAGTTTGAAATTTCTCGACCGCGCCCGCGGCCTCATCGAATCGATGCCGTTCGATCAGGTCCCGAATCAACCCGACATGGGCTTGCTCGGCCAACTTGTCGCTCGGATGGAGCGCGAGAAACTCGTGGTATGCGGCGGACGCCTCCTCGGGACGACCCAGTGATTGGTAGCAGGTGGCGACGCGAAACAGAGCCGATGCGCCCAAATCGGGTCCTGCTTCACATCTGGCCAGAAGCTGGCGGAGGTCACTCAAGCGCCTCTCATAGGTCGGAAGTGCTCCCCGCTGCGTGTAGTTCGCCTGCTGGGATTGAAGGTCGTTGATTTGGTGCCGGAGGTGTTCGATCAGACTGGTTCGGGGTTGCACTCGTTTATAGCAAGCAATGGCATCGGTCCATCGCCCCGCCTCGAACATGGTCTCACCAGCAAGGAAGATGCCCTCCGAGGCGCGCGCATTATTCGCGTCCAGAGGGATTTGGTCGTACATGTGGAGGGCGGCATCGTACTGTTTCCCGGCTATCAGGCTTTGGGCGATGAGAAACTGCGCGTCCAGGACCGTGGCTGGATCGTCGGCAAATTGGGTGCGGGCTTTCTGGGCAATCCCCTGCGCCGATGTTGGATCTCCTTGCTGGAACAGCGTCCACGCCTCGCCGAGCATGGCTCGCGGCAACATCTCATGGCTCGGGTACTTCGCTTCAAATTCGTGATACAACTCCAGCGCTGTCGGGTAATTCTTCAACTCCCGATAACACTCCGCCTGTTTCAAAATCGCGTCGGGGATCATGGAGGCGGCAGGATAGCCCTTGATCAGGCGATCGAAAGTGTTGATGGCCTCGTGGTACTTCTGCAACTCAGCCCAGCACCAGCCCTGAAGATAGATCACCTGCGGGACTGCCGTGCTGAACCGGTATTGGCTTTCGAATGCTTGCAACCCCGCCAGCGCTTCGACGACCTTGCCGTTGTCGTAAAGCGCCTTGGCATCCTGATACGCCTTCTCAGTCGCTGATTCCGTGCCTTGCGCGCGCGATTGCAGGGTTAGATACATCGGCACAAGCAGGGCTGCCAACATGCTCAAGGAGCGGCGCATGTGGAATGATGGAGTCATTGAGCTGAAACCACTTTGTCCGGAAGTGGGCGCAAGGCGACCTTGGTCAGGTGCGCTTGGGCGCACACGTCCAATGCGCTGACGACGTCTTGGTAACTGGAGTTGGGGTCAGCCTCGATGATGATGGTGGTCTCCTGCCCGGCCGTGGTCAGTTGCATCATCGCGTCGCGAAGCCCCGGAATATCAAATGTGGTGGCGCCGTTGACAACGATGTGGTTCTGGTCTTTCACGTGGAGCACAATATCGAGCGGCAGTTGCGCGGGGGCGTGGGCGGAGTTCACCAAAGGCAGCTTGGCATTGAATCGCTTCTCCCTCTTGCTGAATGTGGAGAAGCACATGTAAAACACCAATAGCATGAGAATCGTGTCGATCATCGGGATGATCTCAATACGCGCCCGCTTGATGATTCGACGCTTCAGTTTCATTTGGGAACCGTAGCGAATGCGACATCAGCAATGCCGGCTTGGGAGCAGACTGTCATGAATGCGCTGAGATCTTTGTAGGTCATCGCCCGGTTGCCCCGGAGAATCAGTGAGTTCATGCTGGGGTGCGTGGACTGCAGGCGACGCAGGAAATCGGGAAGGTCGTTGAGCTTGTAGGGTTGGCCGTCGATGGTCACGTTGTCGGACGAAGACATGTTGACGATGATTTGATTGGGCAGCTTCTCAAACGGATCGCCGACAAGCGCAATCGGTAGTTTGATTCCGGCTTGGCGTTCCACTTCGGCAAAGCGCGAGAAGCTCATGTAGAAGATCAGCAGGATGACAATCGTGTCAATCATCGGGATGATCTCGATGCGCGCACGCCGGATGTTGCGACGCTTGACCTTCATTGCGTCGAGCCTACTGAGGAATGGAGGACTTGAGGAGCACGATCAATTCGGTGAGGCTCTTTTCCATGTTCATCAAGATGACCTCCTTCTTGCCGGAAAAGTAATTGTAGGCGAACAGGGCCGGAATGGCCACCGCGAGGCCCGCGGCCGTGTTGATCAACGCCTCGGAGATGCCGCCAGCCAGTTTGGTGGGGTCACTCATACCGATGGCTGCGACAACGCTGAAAGAATGGATCATCCCGATCGTGGTGCCCAGCAATCCGATGAGCGGACACATGGTCACCATCGAATCGAGCAACGGCAGGTGCTTCTCCAGGGAGATTAGTTCCTTGGTCACCGCGCTTTGTGCGAGGTCTTCGATCTCATCGGGTTTATAGCCATCGCGAGCCGCCTGAATTGTCGCCCGCATCACTCGCCCGGCGACGCCCGATACATTGTTGGTCGCCTGAAGCATGTCCGACAATGTCGCGCCCTGCTTGATCTTATGGAGTAGTTCCCCGGCGCTTCCCCCGACACTGCGATAATAGAGGAACCGTTCGATAATCAGCGTGGCCGTGATGACCGATAACAGAGCCAGAACCAGCAGGAGGGGCCCGCCAGCCTGGAGCATCTCCCAGTAGGTCTTTGTCTTGACCGAGGTCAACGGCACCGGCTTCCTGGGCGAACACCCGGCCCGCGCCACTGGTGGCAGCCGCCAAAACAGTCCAGAAGACACCGCAAACAACTCGAGACGTTCGATTAGTCAAGACACACATGCGGCCCACCTCCTGTTAGAGACGCTGACGACATCGTCCCGCCGATATATAGGAAGTCAGGACAGGGATGGCAACCATTTTCCCCACCCGGGGGAAAATCCGTCGCAACCGTCGGACAACTCTCCAGGAAGCTACTCCTTTTTCGCGTCCGCGTCCTTCTCTGCCAACGCCGCTTTGCGGCTAAGCTTGACGCGACCTCGGTCGTCGATTCCCAGCACTTTGACCCAGGTTTCATCACCCAGCTTCAACACATCTTCGACCTGTTTGACACGATGATCCGCGATCTCGCTGATGTGCAACAAGCCGTCCTTGTCCGGGCAGGATCTCCACAAACGCCCCGAATTCCTTGATGCCGACCACCTTGCCGCGATAAATCTTGCCGACCTCGACTTCCGCCGTGATGGCCTTGATCTGCTCGATGGCGCGGTCGGCGGCCTCGCCGTCCGTGGAAAAGATGTGGATCGTGCCGTCGTCCTCGATGTCGATTTGGCAGCCGGTGGCTTCGACGATTCCCTTGATCACCTTGCCTTGCGGCCCGATGACGGCGCCAATCTTCTCCGGGTTGATGTGGATCGCGGTGATCCGCGGCGCGTACTTCGAGAGTTCGGCGCGCGGCGACTTGATGGCTTCGGCCATCTTGCCGAGGATGATGAGCCGGGCTTCCCGCGCCTGTTCGAACGCCTGCTTGGTCAGCTCAAAGCTCAACCCGTGCAATTTAAGGTCCGTCTGAAATCCGGTGATGCCCTTGCTGGTGCCGGCGACCTTGAAATCCATGTCGCCAAAATGATCTTCGGACCCGAGAATATCCGTGAGCGTGACCGTCTTGCCCGTCTTCTCGTCCGTGATCAAGCCAATCGAGATGCCCGCCACCGGCGCTTTCATCGGCACACCCGCATCCATGCAGGGACAGCGTCGCGCCGCAAACGGTCGCCATCGAAGTCGAGCCGTTCGATTCCATGATTTCGGAGGTGACGCGGATGGTGTAGGGGAAATCCACTTCGTCGGGAATCATTGGTTCGACGGAGCGTTCCGCCAACGCGCCATGACCGATCTCGCGCCGGCCCGGTGAACCCGTGCGACCTGTCTCGCCTACGCTGAACGGCGGGAAGTTGTAATGCAGGATGAATTTCTTCTCCGTCGGACCACCCGTCCAGGCATCCATGTCCTGGGTATCGGACTTCGAGCCGAGCGTGGTCATCACCAGCGCTTGCGTTTCGCCGCGTTGGAAAATTGCCGACCCGTGCGTGCGGGGCAGGACGCCAACTTCGCCGTAGATCGGGCGAATGTCGCGTGCGCCACGGCCATCCGGCCGCTTGTTGCTGTTGAGAATGGAACTGCGAACCGCTTCGGATTCGACTTTGTGCAAAGACTCTTTGATCTCGAAATCCGTTATGTCGGCAAACTTTTGCTTCAACCCCTCGGTGGCCTTGTCTTTGCAGGCCCGAATCGCCGCCTCGCGGGCCAGCTTGCCGGGCGTGAGAAGCGCCTTGAGTACCTCGCCGCCGACCATTTCGCGGGCCGCCGCGACGACTTCGGCACGGGCCGTGTACAGTTTGACTTCGCGTTTCGGTTTGCCGGCCTTCTGGGCCAGCTCGCGAATGCCGGCCACGATCTTCTTCGCTTCCGCATGGGCGAATTCGATGGCCTTCATGATATCGGCCTCGGAGATCTCCTGGGCCGCGCCTTCGATCATGACCAGTTCCTTTTCGCTGCCGACGAAGACAAGATCGAGATCGCTTTCCTTTCGCTGCGTGTGCGTGGGATTGGCAATGAACTGGTCACCGACACGGACCACGCGCACCGCGGCGACCGGGCCATGCCACGGTATATCCGAAACCGCCAGAGCGGCCGATGCGCCGTTGATCGCCAGCATGTCCGGATCGTTCTCCGCATCCGCGCTGAGCACAATCGCCATGATTTGCGTGTCGTTGTAAAAGCCTTCGGGAAACAACGGACGACACGGCCGGTCGATCATGCGCGCGCGTGAGAATTTCCTTTTCGGTCGGACGGCCTTCACGCTTGAAATAACCCCCGGGGAATTTGCCTGCCGCCGCCGCTTTCTCGCGGTAATCGACCGTGAGCGGGAAGAAGTCCAGTTCGTCGCGGGTCGAGCTACTGGCCACGGCCGTCACGATGACGACGGTCTCGCCGAAGGTGACGACGGCGGCGCCGTCCGCCTGCTTGGCCAGTTTGCCGGTTTCGATGATGAGTTCTTTGTCGCCAATGGGGATACGTACTGCACTCTGCTGCATATGTGAGTTCCGACCGCCCGGCAGGTATCGGACTAATGGAATGATGTCCACCCGCGCCGCGTCGCGGAGTAGGCGGGCATCAATCCATCAATCCTCCAATGCTTGCCGGGGCAATCGCCTTTCTTTTCTACTTTCTGAGGTTCAGTTTCTTGATCAATTCCTGGTAGCGCTTCGTGTCGGTGCTGCTCAAATAATCGAGCAACCGCCGCCGCTGGCCCACCATCTTCAGCAGCCCGCGCCGCGAGCTGTGGTCCTTGACATGCGCCTGCAGGTGCTGCGTCAACTCGTTGATCCGAGCCGTCAGCAACGCAATCTGCACGTCCGCCGACCCCGTGTCTTTCGGGTGAAGCTGAAATTGTTTCGTGACTTCCGTCTTTTTTACCGTCGCAATCATTGCTTAATGTCTCACGCCTTTCCAGTGTTAAACAGCCGTGAGTTTAGCGGCGCGCACACGGGGTGTAAAGCAGTTTTTAACCCGCCAATTCTCCGTAAGTGGTTGGTGGAGACGAAGGGAGTTGAACCCTCGACCTCCTGAATGCCATTCAGGCGCTCTCCCAGCTGAGCTACGTCCCCGACCAAAATCTCTACGGAATGCGGCGCCATGCTATCCCCGCACTCAACGATTGTCAAATTCGGCCTGTACATCGAATCTTGGCGGAACGCGCCCCGTCGCGTCCACTGAATGGTAGCCCCGAACGCCTTCGGTGTGCGTTCTCGCCACGAAAGAGTTTCGACAGGGGAATACCGCTGTCGCCTTTCGGCGGTCCCGGCTTCCGCGACCCCGTCACGCCTTCGTCAACCAACATCTCTGGTGAAGACCTGGGTCTGTCGCCGTCCCTCAACTCTGCTCAGCCCAGTCCCATTCCCTAGCCGTTTTAGCCCCATTCGGTGCCTTCAACCCCCCTCCGGACCCCAAACAAAGCCATTTTTGGCAAAACAAAGCCATGCGACAAAATGGCACACTGCAATCTCTAACCATTTGCCCATCAATCTGATACAAAACTCACAACACCCCGGAAAATTGGGTTTGTTTTACCGATTTAACATTTCGCGGCCGTCCCCTTCGAGCCGCTCTTGAACTCGCCTTGTCCGTATTGCAGGGCAGGATGCCTGAGTCGGACGAAGGTATCCTGCCGTTCCGACTCGGCTGTAGCCGCGCTCGGCGAGCGCGGACCCGGCGTCGTATCCCATCCCTTCATGCTCCCCTATGTCAAAGAACTATACCAACTACCACATACAATTGCACAAGCGTATACCATCAGTCGATACCATTATCAACTCCAACATCGCCCAGGGTGTTCATCCCCCGCCAAGGTTCACCCGCCGCAGGGGCGCGTCGCTGTGAAAGCAATTGCGCTCTGCGGGTATCGGCGTACAATGGGCAGCATTGTAAGGCGGAGGCTCTAATGAATCGGAAATTGTTCCCGATATTCCTTTTGGTGGTGCTCTCCACAAAAATCTGCGTAGCCGAAGAAGATTCCCGGCTAGGATTCCCAAAATCTTCGGAAATCACCGTTCTCTTGGAGAAGCAGCCCTGGATAAGCGGCCTGCGGCAGATTCCGGCCACGGTCATTGATAGGGGTATCATGCGCAATGTTCCCTACCTCTCTTTCCAATCTGGCGATTACGAACTGAATGTTTACGGCGACCCTGACAATCCGGCAGGCGTGGAAATTGGCATGTATCGAAGCCTGTTGAGCGATGACGCTGCCAAGAAGAAGTGCGTCGAGTTCATATCGAAGCTTCTCCCCGAACAGACGTATCGAGCGGCGTTGGAGAATCTTGACCACAAGAAGGACTTGGCCACTAGCGGCGCAATGACGGTTGAGATTACCCCTCCGACAGACGAGGACGCCTATGGGGGTTGGTGGGTTTCAGCATATTACGTGACGGCCTTGGATTATTTCAGAGCATCCCCAGCGGAAATCGCAAACATAACCGTCCCGAAAAGCATTACACCTTCCAGTCCACAAGCGGTCGCTTCAGGTTGGTCGCCGTCAGACATGAAGCTTGCGCGCCCCAGCGTAAACCTCCTGGAAATTGATGTTCCGAGTATTACCGTAGGCGGAGTCGAATACAAACGTGCGCGCATTGTGAAACGCAATCCGGCGGAAGCTGCCATCTATCATTCAACCGGAGTCGCCACATATCCCCTGGAACAACTGAGCCCTGACATACAGCAGCAATTTGGCTATGACCCAAATGCGGCGGACGCGTACAGAAAAGCGCAGGCTGAAAACCAGGCTCGACCCGCACAGCAGTCAGCGACGGCTTCGACGCAAGGGTCTATTGACGATAATTCATCAACTCCGACCCACCTGCCGGGGTACGACTCTGGCCGTAACTATAAAGCACATTCATACGCCGACGACTCACCATCTTCGACCTATGTGCCAGAGTATGACTCTACTCGTAACTATAAAGCACATTCATATGATCACGGCTCGGTTTACGTCAGGGCCTACTACCGCAAGAACGGAACCTACGTCCATTCGTACACCCGTAGCCGCTAGGCAGGGTCGTTCAAAATGCCCGCAATGCACCGGGCGCAAAAAGGAAAGTGAATGACATGAACGAGGACGAACGATTCCAGGGGTTGCGCGGTCCGCCCATCTCGTTCATGGACTGCGCAAAAGTCGGACTGATTCTCGCCACACTTCTCGCCGGCTCTCTGGCCCGCGCTGATAACCCAGAACCCCCGTTGATCGCGGCGGCAGCCACGGGGGATGTCGCCACAGTGAAAGCCCTCCTTGCCCAAGGAGCCGATGTCAACGCGCGGGACAAGGACGGCGATACTCCCTTGCACGACGCCGCGTTAGAGGGCCACAGGGACGCTGCGGAGGTGTTGCTGGCAAACAAGGCCGACGTGAATGCAAGGGACAAGGACGGACAGACGCCCCTCTACGAGGCGGCGTGGGACGGCCACAAAGAAATGGCGGAGTTCCTGCTTGCGCACAACGCCGACGTGAATGCGCCGGACAAGGACGGACAGACGCCCCTGTACAGGGCGGCGTCCGAGGGTCACAAAGAAATCGTGGAATTACTGCTTGCGCACAACGCCGACGTGAACGCGCGGGACAAGGACAGATGGACCCCCTTGCGGGAGGCCCTGTCACAGGGCCACCAAGACGTTGCGGAGGTTCTGCTGGCAAACAAGGCCGACGTGAATGCAAGGGACAAGGACGGACAGACGCCCCTCTACGAGGCGGCGTGGGACGGCCACAAAGAAATGGCGGAGTTCCTGCTTGCGCACAACGCCGACGTGAATGCGCGGGACAAGGATGGAGAGACGCCCCTGTACAGGGCGGCATCCGAGGGTTACAAAGAAATCGTGGAACTCTTGCTCGCAAACAATGCCGACGTGAATGCGCGGGACAAAGACGGAGAGACGCCCTTGCTCAGGGCGGCGTCCGAGGGCCACAAAGACATCGTGGAACTCTTGCTCGCAAACAAAGCCGATGCGGACGCGAGGGACAAGGATGGATGGACGCCATTGCGCATGGCGGCGCTAGAGGGCCACAAAGACATCGTGAAACTACTTTTGCCCACCACGATCACGGTTGACGGCATTATCTATTCCAACGTGACCTTTGGCACAGTCACGCCGACAACGGTCTCGATTTTCCATAAAACAGGCGTCGCCGGAATCGCACTGGAAGAACTCCCGCCAGATTTGCAGGAATATTTCGGGTACGATCCGGACAAGGCCGCAGACTACCGGAAGGCCGTGGCCGATGCAGAGCAGCACAGGGTTCAGCGACACAAGGAGCCCCAACGCGAGCAGGTGGAACTACCCAGCCAAAGCACCCCCGCGCAGAGTAACTCGCAGGCGAAATCGCTGGATGGTTGCATTGAGGCGACGAATCCGTCCGGGCGAGTCGTCGGCGAGGTGGACAAAGACGGCAAGATCAATGTTTCAGCGAAGGCAACCATTGCGAACAACTGTGACCAGGAGAAGAGCGCAGCGGTGAACGTCGATGGTCTGGACAAGGATGGCTACGCGGTAGCGACCATCGCCACGTTTGGATCGGCCCCGGCGAAAGGAACCGGGACCACGACTGGCCAGTGGGCGGTGAAGGCTGACCTCGCGCGCCAGATAGTTTCCTGGCACATTTCGGTGGTGCTCGCGAATTGATGGAGGCGCCGACGGTCATGGCTGAGCCGTACATGCAAGGGTCAACGCCTTAAGGCAAATGGAGTCTGGTTCAATTATTGACGCATTTGCTGGCGGTACGCTACGGCCACTACTACCGTAAAGCCGGCGGTCCGCTGCCGAAATAAGCCCCCTAAATGCCTTGCTTTTTTCGCCAATTTCACTAGATTGTCCCGCCTTCTGAAGTAGTGCATACTTAACCCAGAAGTCGTTATGAACAGCAAATTTCGCAATATCGGCATCATCGCGCACGTTGACCACGGCAAAACGACGCTCGTGGACAAGCTCTTGCGCGAAGGTGGGGTCTATCGCGCCAATCAGGCCGTCGAAGAACGCGCCATGGATTCGATGGATCTCGAGAAAGAGAAGGGCATCACCATCAAGGCCAAGAACGCCTCGGTCCACTGGGGCGGCTACACGATCAATATCGTCGACACGCCCGGCCACGCCGATTTCGGCGGCGAAGTCGAGCGCATCCTCGGCATGGTGGATGGCGTACTGCTGTTGGTCGACGCATTTGACGGCCCGCAGGCGCAGACGCGGTTCGTCCTAAAGAAGGCGCTCTCCCACGGCCTGAAAGTCATCGTCGTCATCAATAAAGTCGACCGCGAACACTCCGACCCGCACAAGATGCACGACAAGGTGTTGGAGTTGCTTCTGGAACTCAACGCCACAGAAGAACAGTTCAACGCCCCGTTCATTTACGCCAGCGCGCGCGATGGCTACGCGCTGAAGAAGCTCGGCGACAAACACAATGGCATGACCCCTCTCTTCGAGGCCATCGTGAAACATATTCCCGCGCCCGCCGCCAATATCAAGGCGCCCTTTCAAATGCTCATCAGCAATCTCGACTGGAGCGATTACGTCGGGCGTGTTGCCATTGGCAAGATCACCGGCGGTCACGTCAAGGTCGGCGACTCGATCGTCTGTATCCACAAGGACGGCAAGCGCGAACGCGCGTCGGTCACGAAAGTCTGGGAGTTCAGTGGCCTCAAGTCCGGCGAAATCGTCGACGGCGTGGCGGGTAATATCGTTGGCATTTCCGGCTTCGAAGAACTCGCCATCGGCGAAACACTGTGCGATAGCGAAGAGCGCGAGCCGGTCCCGTGGACCGAACTCGATCCGCCCACCATCCAGATGCAGTTTGCTGTCAACGACGGTCCGCTCGCCGGCAAAGACGGCAAATTCGTGACCGCGCGCCATATCCGCGAACGGCTTTACAAAGAAATTCGCACGAACATCTCGCTGCAGGTCGAGGACACTGAGGCGGCCTACATTTTTCTCGTCAGCGCCCGCGGCGAAATGCAGATCGCCATCCTCGTCGAGCAGATGCGCCGCGAAGGCTATGAAGTCCTGGTCTCACGCCCCGAAGTGATTTTGAAGCAGGTGGATGGCAAGACGCATGAACCCTTCGAGTCGTTGTGGGTCGAGATTCCCAACGAATGCCTGGGCGACGTGATGCAAAATCTCGCCGGCCGCAAGGCGCTGATCACTCATATGCAGCATCATCCGCATGGCGTCAGTCTGGAATGCACCATCCCGACGCGCGGCCTGATTGGCTTGGAAACCGATATGGTCAACCTCACCAGTGGCCGCGGTGTGATGAGCCATATGTTCAAGAGCTACGAGCCGTTCAGCGGCGAAATCACCACCCGGCTCACCGGCACGCTCGTCTCGATGGAGACCGGCATCGCCACCGCGTGGGCGCTCAATAATATCCAGGAACGCGGTCGCCTGTTCGTCGGTCCGCAGGAAGAAGTCTACGAAGGGATGATTGTGGGCGAAAACCCGCGCGCGGAAGACATGCCGGTCAACCCGACCAAGACCAAGCACCTGACCAATATGCGCAGTCAGGGGGAAGGGAAGGGCATCCAACTCGAACCCCCGCTCAAAATGAGCCTGGAACGCGCCCTCGAATACATCGCCGGGGACGAGTACGTCGAGGCGACGCCGAAGAACCTCCGTCTCCGCAAGAAAATCCTCAATGCGACGCAACGGAAACGCGCTGCCATGTCCCAGCAGTCAGCCACCGAGGCTGTCGTGTGAGGTTTTCCATGGCGGTTCCTGAAGATTAGTTCCATTCACGCTTGTCCGGACCAACGTTCGGGGGTACATATTGTCAAGGAGAATTACAACGATGACGAGTTCTGTGTTGAGTCGCACTGATGTACCAGTATTGGTCGGCGGGCAATGGATGTCACAGGCGGACGGTGCTTTCACTGATGTCCATAATCCCTCAACAGGTGAGACGATTGCCCGCACGCCGATGTGTGGCGCGGCGATGGTCGATTCGGCTGTGCAGGCAGCGAGGCGTGCGTATGGTCCGTGGTCAAATACACCGGCCCCTCGTCGCGCGGAGATCATGTTCCGGTACCGCGACCTGCTCACGGAGCACCTCGAAGAGTTGGCTCGCCTCATTACTCGCGAGAATGGCAAGACCCTCGACGAAGCGCGCGGCGATGCGAAGCGCGGAATGGAAGTCGTCGACCTTTCTTGCGGCATTGCGCAGTTGCTCAAGGGCGAGGTCGTGCCGCAGGTCGCCTCCGAAATTGACGGACTGACCACGCGCGAACCGATTGGTGTCTGCGCCGGCATCACCCCATTCAATTTTCCCGCGATGGTTCCGATGTGGATGTATCCCCTGGCGATCGCCTGTGGCAACACCTTCATTCTCAAGCCGAGTGAGAAAGTCCCGCTAACCACGCTGCGACTGGCCGAGTTGTTCATGGAAGCCGGATTGCCCGAGAGCGTGTTCAATGTGGTGCACGGCGGTCGTGAAGTTGTCGACGCCATCTGTACGCATCCCGACATCGTCGCGGTCAGCTTCGTTGGTTCATCGGGCGTGGCTCAGCATGTCTACACCCTTGGCTGTCAGCACGGCAAGCGCGTCCAGGCTGCGGGTGGCGCGAAAAACGTCCTCGTCGTCATGCCCGATGCGGACCCGGAACCGACCTTGCGCGCGATCATGGGCTCGTCCTACGGCTGCGCGGGTCAACGATGCATGGCGGGTTCGCTCTTGCTGGGGGTGGGGGAAGCAGCCGATGGCCTGCAGCGCCGCGTCCTCGAAGCCATCGACAACTTGAAGGTCGGCAATACATACGACGATCCCGCCGCGCAAATGGGGCCGGTGATTGATGAAGGAGCACGCGACCGCATTCGCCAGTATATCGATACAGGCGTCGGCGAAGGCGCCACTCTCGTGCGCGACGGTCGTGCCCTCAAGGCGGAGCGGGGGTTCTTCGTCGGCCCGACGTTGTTTGACAATGTGACGCCGGAGATGAAAATCGCCCGGGAAGAAATCTTTGGGCCGGTCCTCTCGATGTTGCGTGCCCGGACTATCGAGGAAGCCATCGAATGGACCAACCGCAGCGGCTATGGCAACGGCGCAACCATTTTCACCAGCAGCGGCAAGCATGCCCGCGATTTCGCCCGGGGCGTCCAGTGCGGGATGGTCGGCATCAATGTCGGTGTGCCCGCGCCGATGGCGATCTTCTCGTTCTCGGGTTGGAACCGCTCGTTCTTCGGCGACTTGCATGTGCAGGGCATGGAAGGCGTCATGTTCTACACGCGCCAGAAGCTTGTTCTCTCGCGTTGGGACCGGGGTTACCAGCGGCAATTCGGCTGGTGAACCAAACACCGCGCCAGTCCGAACCGGGCCGTGGGCTTTCTCCGCTCTTCGATTCGCTCGAACGCGTGAATCAGTAAACCGCTTGCATTTCGCGGCGGAGTCTGAAGAATACCCACGCAATTCGGAGAGGACCCCTTATGGCAGCCAGCGGTTTTATCGGTATTGGAAACGCCAAATCCATGGAACGGCAGGATGCGGCGGTCGGGTTGGTATGCGCACATGGCCGCGTGCGCGTGACCGCGCTCGCCGACGGCATCGTGCGTGTGCGCGCGACGCAGGCCAACGAGTTCGGGCCCGATTTCTCCTATGCCATCGCCAAAACACACTGGCCAAAATTGAATGCGACGGTTCGGAACGGACCGAAGACGATCACCATTCGCACAAAGAAGATTGTGGTGACGATCCAGAAGTCGCCACTGCGAATCGTGTTCACCACACCCGACGGTCGGCGGCTGAACGGGGATGAGGCGACACGGGGAATCGGCTGGGACGGGCCGAAGTGCCGCAGCCATCGCGCCCTGGATGCCGAAGAAAAGTTCTTCGGTTGCGGCGAGAAGACCGGCCCGCTCAACAAGCGCGGTTCGAAAACGACCTTTTGGAACACCGATGACCCGAACCATACGTACGCGACCGAGGCGCTCTACGTTTCCATTCCGTTTCTGATCTCGACGCGGCCCGGCGCGCATTACGGCATTTTCTGGGACAACACGCATCGCACGCATTTCAATCTCGGCCAGGTCAATGGTGAAAATCATTACATTCTCGAATCCGAAGCGGGCGAGATCGACTACTACTTCCTGGCGGGCGACTCTGTGCCAGAAGTCGTTCGCGCCTACACGGAATTGACCGGACGGATGTGGATGCCGCCGCGCTGGGCCCTCGGCTTTCAGCAGTGCCGATGGAGCTACATGAGCGCGGACGAAATCATGGATGTCGCGAAGAATTTCCGCAAACGCAAAATCCCCTGCGACGTGATCTACTGCGATATCGACTACATGGACGGCTATCGTGTGTTTACTTGGAATCCGAAGACGTTCGCCCATCCACGCGAGATGATCCAGAAACTGCGCAAGATGGGTTTTCGCGTGGTCACGATCATCGATCCCGGCGTGAAGAACGATGACGCCTACGCTGTGTGCCGCGACGGGAAAGAGAAGGGGATGTTCCTGAAGAAGCCCGACGGTTCATGGTTCACCGGCAACGTATGGCCCGGTGAATGCGTCTTTCCCGATTTCACCAGCGAGCGTGTCCGTCAATGGTGGGGGCCGTGGCACAAGGAGTTGCTCGATGTGGGCGTCGCGGGCATTTGGAATGATATGAACGAGCCCGCTGTGTGGAATCACCCCGGCGGCACAATGCCGATCGATATCCCGCACGAGTACGAGGGACAGTGGACCACGCACCAGCGCGCCCACAACGTCTATGGCTTCAACATGGCACGCGCCTGCCACGAGGCGTTGCGTACGCTCCGCCCGAACGAGCGGCCGTTCGTCATCACGCGCGCGGCGTACGCCGGCATCCAGCGCTACTCGATGGTGTGGACGGGCGATAACCAAAGTCTGTGGGAGCAACTCGCGGTCAGCATTCCAGAGTGTCTCAACCTCAGTCTCTCCGGCGTTCCGTTTTGCGGGCCGGATGTCGGCGGGTTCACGCGGGATTGTACGGGTGAACTCCTCGCGCGGTGGACACAGGCGGGCGCGTTCTTCCCGTTCTTCCGCAACCACACCGCCATCGGAACGCGTCATCAGGAACCGTGGACCTTCGGCAAGGAAGTCGAAGACATCTGCCGCCGCTATATCAGCCTGCGCTACCAACTTCTGCCGTATTTCTACAACCTGTTCCACGAAGCAGCGCAGGACGGCACCCCGATCATCCGTCCGTTATTTTGGGAGTTCCCCGACGATCCACATGGCTACGCCGTGGACGACCAATTCCTGCTAGGGCCATCGTTCCTTGTGGCCCCCATCACGAAACCGGGCGCGCAGCAACGCGCGGTTTATCTCCCGGACGGAAGTGACTGGTACGATTACCAGACGAAGCAAAAGCACGCGGGCGGCCAATACGTGACATCGCCCGCGCCGCTCGACGTCATGCCGCTCTTCGTCCGCGCCGGCTCCATTATCCCCATGACCGAGCCGATCGAATTCGTCGACCAGAAACGACCTGACGAAATCATCCTTGATATCTACCCCGGCAACAAGACAACCGGCTATCTCTACGAGGACGACGGCGAGAGTTTCAACCACGAGCGGGGCGCCTACTCGCTCACGAGGTTCGCGTGGGCGGACGGCAAGCTGAAAGTCGACAGGAAGAAGACCGGCCATAAGTCCGCCGCACAGAAGCAGCGAGTGCTCATCCAAGGTCGGGAAATCTAGTCCTTCAGGGCCGCGACACAAACGGATTGCCCTTGATGAAGAACCGCAGGTGCCGTCTGGCCCAGCGTCCTGCGTAATCAACCCCGATTCTCGGTCTCTTGACGATGGTGAATGGTTTTCCCTTCAGCGGCGCGGCGATGTAGAAATCGTCACTCAAGAGATCGTGGGCGTTGAGGCGTTTGTCGATTCCCATGGCCTTGCACAGTAGCCCCGGCCCCTGCGTCCACCCGCTGACGTTCTGAACGGGTTCCACCGCGCGCAGTAACACCGCCGAGGCATGGCCTTCGCGCTCGGTCACGACGTTCATGCAGTAGTACATCCCGTAAATCATGTACACGTAGGCATGACCCGGTGGACCGAACATCACTTTCGTGCGCTCGGTCAGGCCGCGCGCCGAATGCGCCGCCAAATCGTGCGGTCCGAGGTAGGCTTCAACTTCGACAATCCGCCCCACACGATCCGCATGAACCAGATATTTCCCGAGGAGTTCTCTGGCGACAAGGATCGTGTCCCGGTCGTAGAAGGCGCGAGAAAGTTTGCGCATCGCAACAGTCTTACTTCCGCCGCATCAAGATGGACCAGCCGAGGGGACGGAAGTCGGATTTGTTCCTGGTAAACCGAAACTCGCGCAGTTCCACGATGTCAAACAGTGACCCCAGTTCCGCACCGATGTCGGCTTCACTAACCACAGGCGGGCCGGGATCGGTATCCTCCTTGGCGTTGCCGGCCAGGCTCAACCACCAACTACCGGGGCGAGTGGATTTCCGGAGAAACTTCTGAAACCGTTTCAGGTCGATCGTCCGCACACAATGATAGACACCGCGGTCGAAAAGGATGTCGTACGGCCCACCAAGATCATCCTTCAACACGTCCGCCACACGAAAGTCCACGGTAACGTCGGCAGCACGGGCTTTGTCTCGGGCGATGCGGATGGCTGGCTCGGCGATATCCACGGCCACAACGAGGAATCCCCGCCGTGCCAGTTCGACGGCATTCGTTCCGGTCCCGCATCCATATTCCAGGACCGTCTTGCCCGTCAGTTTCCCTTCACCCAGCACCCGGAGCAATTCTTCGCTCGGCTGTCCCGAGTCCCACGGAGTTTCTCCCCGGAGATATCGGTCCGTGAAATCAACCGTCTCGGCCATAGCCAATGCGCGGGCTACTTCTTTTCCGCGGTCTGCTTCACAAATGACCCATTGATCTCGATGTTGACTTCTTCGCCAATCATCAAGCCGCCCGCGTCCAGCGTCTTGTTCCACGACACCCCGTAGTCCTTGCGATTGAGCTTGGTCTTGGCTTGCAGTGCCAAGTGCACATTGCCCATCGGGTCTTTAATCGGCCCTTTGATCGTGTACGGCAGCGAGATTTCTTTTGTCACGCCGTGCATGGTGAATTTTCCCGTCAACGTCTGGGCATCGACGCCCGTGCTTTCGAAGGTGACGGTGGGATACTTTTCCGCGTCGAAGAAATCAGGGCTGCGCAAATGATTGTCCCGCTTCTCGACGTCCGTATCGATGCTCTTGGTCTGGATGGTTGCGCCCGCCTGCTTGAGGGCGTTGCCGTTATCGGGATCGACCGTGATGGACCCTTCAAATTGGCGAAACCGGCCGTGCACGGTGTCGATGACCATATGGTCGATCGAAAAACCAATCGAGCTGTGCGCCGGATCAACCTTGTACGTGTCCAATGCCCGCGCCGACGTGCCCATCAACACAACAACCGCCGCGACAACAATAATGCCAGTGATTCTCATGGTAGGTGTGCGTCTCCTTACAGTGGTTTCATCCGTTCCGTTGTTTGCGATGCCCTGCAACCCGTCTGCCGGGGAGTTTGGCACGGTCCTCATGCCAAATCAAACAGCAAAAGCTCCGCTGGCTCCGTCGCCTTGACGGTCAGCTTGGTTTCGTCGCTAACAGCGGCGCCGTCGCCGGCGTGCAGCGCGTCGCCGTTCAACGTCACGCCGCCGGTCGCGACCTGCACCCACGCATACCGTCCCGGCTTCAATGAATACGTGGCTTGTTCGCCACGCGACAGCGAGGCGACGGCCAGGCTGGCATCCTGATGAATCCTGAGTGCGCCATCGTTGGCTTCAGGGGCCACGACCACGCGCCATGTGCCGCTGGTCTCCTTGGCCGTAAACGACTTTTGCTCGTACCCGGGCTTCAGTCCCTTTCGCTCCGGCAAAATCCAGATCTGCAGAAAATGGACGGGCTTCTCCTGGGAATGATTGAATTCGCTGTGGCGTATGCCCGCACCAGCGCTCATGAGTTGGACATCACCGGGCCGAATAACGGATCCGCTGCCCAGGCTGTCCCTGTGTTCCAGGGCGCCGTCGAGCACCAAGGTAATGATCTCCATGTCGCGATGCGGGTGCGTGCCAAAGCCGCCGCCCGGTGCAACACGGTCGTCGTTGATGACGCGCAGCGCCCGAAACCCCATGTGCTGCGGGTCGTTGTATTCACCGAACGAAAACGTGTGCCGACTTTCCAGCCAGTCAATCTCTGTTCGCCCGCGTTCCCCATTTGTTCGTATCGCAATCATGGCGACTTGTTGGATGCGAAGGGGCAGGCTCTGGTTTCGGTCGCTTACGGCTCCAGCTTCGCATCCATGGTGATCGTGGCGTTCAACACGCGGGAAATGGGGCAACCGGCTTTGGCGTTCTTGGCTGCCGTCTCAAATGCGGCGGCGCTCGCGTTCGGCACCTTCGCGGAAACATCCAGGTGGACCGCCGTCAAGGTCCAACCGGCCTCGAGTTTCTCCAACGTCACCGTCGCGGTCGTCGCGATGCGCTCGGGCTTCAGGTTGGCACCGCCGAGCTGCGCGGAAAGCGCCATCGTAAAACAGCCCGCGTGCGCTGCAGCGATCAATTCTTCGGGGTTCGTTCCGATGCCATTCTCGAACCGCGTGCTGAATGAGTATTGCGTGTCCTTCAGGACCCCGCTCTCGGTGGAAATCGCGCCCTTGCCGTCCTTCAATCCCCCGTTCCATACCGCCGATGCTTTTCGTTTCATGTATGTGTCTCCTGATTGTTTCGGGTTATAACACGGCTTTCACCACGCCGCCCTCGGCGCGAACAGCCGACCCGTTGATCGCCACTGCCTCGGGCGAGCACACGAACGTCACGACACTGGCGACTTCTTCGGGGCGCAGGAACCGCTTCAACAGCGACGTCGGTCTCACGTTCTTGAAGAATTCCTTTTCGAACTCGGCGGGTGTGACATTCTGTTGTTTGGCCAGGTCGGCGACAAAAGTCGTGACGCCTTCCGACGCCGTCGGGCCGGCCAATACGCTGTTCACCGTCACACCGGTGCCCGCGCAGCTCTCCGCGATGCCTCTCGCCACAGCCACTTGTGCCGTCTTCGTCATGCCGTAATGCACCATTTCAGCGGGAATGTGCACCGCGCTTTCGCTGGAAATGAATACGATGCGACCCCAATTACGCTGCTTCATTCCGGGCAGATACGCGCGACTCAGCCGCACGCCCGACATGACGTTGACCTCAAACAGGCGCAGCCAATCGGCATCGGGGATTGTTTCAAATGGTTTTGGCTCGAAGATGCCCAAATTATTCACCAGCACATCCACGGATGGCAACCGGCGTACCAGTCGTTCGCAGCCAGTGGCGGTCCCCAGATCCTCGGCAACTCCTTCGAGCGTCGCCTCCGGCAGATCCTTGCGGATATTTCTAATCGCTGCGTCAACCCGCGCCTGTGTGCGGCCGTTGACCCAGACCCGCGCGCCCTCGTGTGCCAGGCCCAACGCGATTGCGTAGCCGATTCCGGCAGTCGAGCCGCTTACCAGCGCCGTTTTCCCCGCAAGTCTGCGATCTGTCATGTGTCCCTTTCTTCTGGCGGCCGTTGGTTCATCACCACGGGATCACCTTCCGGTCGCGCAGGAATTGCCCCGTCAAATCCCGTGGCGCATCCGTCGCCAGCCAGGTCACCGTGTCCGCGCCTTGTTGTACCGTGCGCTGCGCATTCGGTCCGCCCATATCGGTCTTAACCCAGCCGGGGCAGACGGAGTTGACAGTGATGCCCTTATCGCGGAGCGCGGCGGCGAACTGGCGCGTCACCGCGTTCAGCGCTGTCTTGGAAATACTGTAGGCGGGATAGGTCTCGCCCATCTCACTCAACTGGCCCAAGCCGCTTGAGAGGTTGACGACAGTCCCGCGCGCGCTTTTCAAGACGAGCGGGAGAAATGCCTGGGTCACTCGCAACGGTCCCAGCGTATTGGTCGTTAACGTGGCGAGGAAGGTTTCGTCGTCCACCTCCGCAATACCCTTGCTGTCCTGCATGATACCGGCGTTGTTGACGAGAACATCCAGATGATCGATCTTGCTCGTGACGGCCTTCGCCGCTTTCTCGATACTGGCCGGATCACTCACATCGATCTCGACAAACTCTGCCGACCCACCGCTCTTCGCAATCGCCTCCGCGGCCTGTTTACCCTCGGGGACTTTCCGCGCCCCAATGAAAACGTGAAACCCCTTCTCGGCAAGTTGCCGTGCAATTTCGTGTCCGATGCCCTTGTTTGCGCCCGTCACCAGCGCGATCTTGTTCTTCGCCACAGCTCTGCCTCCATTGATTGATAGCCTCGCAGCAGAACACGACTGTTCACGCCACCACTCGGAGCTTAAGATGCGGGAAATTTTCGCTGGTTTCCGGTCGGTTTCAAATCACAACTGGAGGGCAAACAAAAAGCCTGTCCCCGACGAATCGGGGACAGGCTTCGTAACGAACTGGAGCACTACCAATCGCTGCTCTTCGTTTTAGTCGTGACGGCGCAATTGCTACCAGATCCGCCCGTCAGACGGTTCCATTGTCGTGTCTTCCTCTTCCTCGGTTTGTTTCTTCGCCGCCGACGCCTCCTTGCTGAGGTTGGCGTTGCGCTTTTCCAAATCGGCGACGGTCTTGCGGGTCTTCTCAAGATCAGCGCGAGCGCTGTCGGCTTCCGCGCGGAGCTGTTTCAGTTCGGAGCTGTCAACAGCCCGTGTCGCCGCAACCTTGGTGGCGGCTTCCTTCTTGGCGGAAGCCAGTTGATCCTGGAGATCCTTGTTCTGTTTCTGCAGATCGGCGACCTGCCCGGCCGACTTCTTCGCCGACTCAGCCTGCGCATTGGCCTTGTCGAGGTCCGCTTGAAGTTTCTTCAACTGTGCTGACTTGGCGTCCGAAGCATCCGCGACTTGTTTCTTAGCGGAGGTGAGCTGATTTCCAAGATCGGCGTTCTTCTTGTCCAGGTCAGCGGCGGCCTTCCGGGACTTCTCGGCATCGGCACGGGCGCTATCAGCTTCCGCGCGGAGCTTCTTCAACTCAGAGTTATCAACTGCCGGGGCCGCAGCAACCTTGGTGGCGGCCTCTTTCTTGGCAGAAGCCAATTGATCGCTGAGGTCCTTGTTCTGCTTCTGCAGATCGGCAACCTGACCGGCTGATTTCTTCGCTTGGTCGAGTTCCTTCCGCGTATCCGCCAGCTGGCTCTGAAGGCTCTTCACCTGGGTCGTGTCAACGGCGGGTTTGGCCGCCAACTGCTTCTTCAAGTCGTCGACTTGGGCGTGCGCCTTGTCGAGGTCAGCACGAAGCTTCTTCGCTTCGCCCGTATCAGCCGCTGGTGCCGCGGCAACCTTGGTGGCGGCTTCTTTCTTGGCCGAAGCCAGTTGATCGCTCAGGTCTTTGTTTTGCTTCTGTAAATCAGCAACTTGAGGCGCCGACTTCTTCGCCGACTCAGTCTGAGCATTGGCCTTGTCGAGGTCCGCTTGAAGTTTCTTCAACTGTGCTGACTTGGCGGCTGTAGCATCCGCGACTTGTTTCTTGGCGGAGGCTAGCTGATCTTGGAGGTCCTTGTTCTGCTTCTGCAGATCGGCAACCTGACCGGCTGATTTCTTCGCTTGGTCGAGTTCCTTCCGCGTATCCGCCAGCTGGCTCTGAAGGCTCTTCACCTGGGTCGTGTCAACGGCGGGTTTGGCCGCCAACTGCTTCTTCAAGTCGTCGACTTGGGCGTGCGCCTTGTCGAGGTCAGCACGAAGCTTCTTCGCTTCGCCCGTATCAGCCGCTGGTGCCGCGGCAACCTTGGTGGCGGCCTCTTTCTTGGCTGAAGCCAATTGATCGCTCAGGTCTTTGTTTTGCTTCTGTAGCTCAGCAACTTGAGGCGCCGACTTCTTCGCCGACTCAGCCTGAGCATTGGCTTTGTCGAGGTCCGCCTGAAGTTTCTTCAACTGTGCTGACTTGGCGTCTGCCGCATCGGCAGCCTGCTTCTTCGCTGACGCGAGCTGGGTTCCAAGATCGGCGTTTTTCTTCTCCAGGTCAGCAGCGGACTTGCGGGCGCTTTCGGCATCATCGCGCAGTTTCTTCGATTCTGCAGTTTCAGCCACTGCCGTCTTCTTCTGGGCGGCAGCGAGTTGTGCGGCGAGATCGTTGTTTTGTTTTTCCAGACGGGAGGCGCGGGCGCTGTCTTTCTTGGCGCTGTCGAGTTCCTTTTGGGAATTGGCCAATTGATCCTGTAGTTTCTTCACTTCGCCCTGACCGGCGCCAGTCTGCTTGCTGATGGAGGCCAGTCGATCTGAAAGGTCTTTGTTCTCTTTGGTGAGCCTGTTCACCTCGGCACGGAGCTTGGCCGATTGATCATCGATTGTCGTCTTCTCCACGGGTGGCGGTGGTGTGGAAGCTTCGGGAGTGGACGATGGCTCTGCGGATGCCAACGTCATGACCGGCGCCGTAACTGCCGCGACGGGGATGGTCGTCGGCGAGCCCAGCTTGGCTTTCAGTTGGTTGAGGTGCGATTCGCAATCGTTCACGCGGAACTCGACCATGTTCGCCTTCCAGTCCGGCGACGCGGTGCGGATATCATGCAAGATGTTCAGCGCATCGCGATACTTCGGGACGGCGTTCGCATAATCGGCCTTTTCCTCGGCGGTTTCCGCTTCTTGGATCAGGACAACGGCATCCGTGTAACGGTTACCAGGATCGGTTGCCCGAGCCGATTTGGGTAACACCACGAACAAGACGCAACACACGAGCGAAAAAAGTACTCCTAGACGATTCTTCATCGGTAAGCCTCCTTGACGCAGGGATATAGCGAAAACCTGCATACATTGCAACAATTTCATTGTGGTAGACCGCAGGAGGCTAAAAGCACCTTTCTGGCCAACCCGGCATCAAATTGCGCCGATGGACGGCAGGAGCGCGACGAATCGGCGGGGCAGGGAACCCCGCGTTCGGGCGCTCTAATGGTGGTGGCCGCCAGACCCGTGAGCGTGCCCATGTGCCAACTCATCTTCCGTAGCACCACGTACTTCCGTAATTTCGACATCGAACGTCAAATCCATCCCCGCCAAGGGATGATTCCCATCCAGCGTGACGTGCGTCTGGGTCACTTTCGTCGCGGTGACGACGGGCGCATGGGAATCTTTCCCGGCACGAAATCGATCCCCCACCTTGATGCCTTTTGCGGGCATCTTCTCCAGCGGCACCTCCATGACATTGCCGGCGTCGTGTTCGCCATAAGCGTCCTCGGCCTTGATCGTCACATGCTTCTTGTCGCCGACCTTCATCCCGCGAAGTTGAGCTTCCAGCCCGGGAATGATTTGCCCCGCCTCCTCCAGAAACGTCATCGGCTCGCCCTCCGCCGAGGAATCCAGCGTCTTCCCAGTCTGGTCGGTCAATGTATAGTGAAACGAAATGACGTTCTTGCTCACGCGCAACCCTTTCTGTGCTCGATTCGCGCCGCACCTTACGACACCGCCCCCACTTTGTCGAAGCAGAAAATTCGGCGCCAACATTTTTCGCGGCGCGCAACCTGATGTCTTGTCGAATGCCCTCCGCGCCAGTAGCATCCCCCGCCAATGAACCAGCCACCGGGCAACCACCGCCGCCATCTCAAGAAAATCGCCGCCATCGTCTCGCTGGCCACCTCGGCCCTCCTTCTGCTCTTCATTCTGGCCTGCAACATCTGGATCGTCACCGTCACCAGCCCCGAAGTCTTCTCCGACATCCGCTCCCTGCCCGTCAATCGCGACGGCCTTGTCCTCGCCACGGGCAAACGGATCGAACGCGGCCGCATCAACCAGCATTTCGTCCGTCGCGTCGACGCCGCCACGGCCCTGTATCGCGCCGGCAAAATCCAGCGCCTGATCCTCAGCGGTGACAAAGCCCATGACGAGCCGATGGAACTCAAGCGCGCCCTGCTCGACCGCGGCGTCCCCGACTCCGCCCTCGTCCTCGACAACTACGGCTTGCGCACACTCGACTCCGTCGTCCGCGCCCGCGACGTGTTCCACTGCGGCAACCTCACCATCATCTCCGAGCGGTTCCACGAGTTTCGCGCCCTGTTCCTCAGCCGCTACTACGGCATCAACGCCGTCGCCTACGCGCCCCCCGACCTCCCGTTTCGCTGGATGATCCGATCCACCCTCCGCGAATCCCTCGCCCGCGTCAAAGCCGTCCTCGACCTCTACCTCCTCCACACCAAACCCACCGTCGCCTCGTCGTAGAACGTGCGGGAGGGCGAGCCTCCCGGCAAGGCGCAGCCTGCTTTCACTGTAGCCGCACCCTTCAGGGTGCGCTAAATGCCGACGTATCCCTGGATTCCGCAGCCCAATCATCACTCCCAACCCCCGCGCCGGCCGTATTGTAGGGCGCGATGCCGGTCGTTCGGGTATCGCGCCGCGTCGTTTCCGCCTCCGTGTCGTGCCAGACCCCCTCCCACGGAGGGGAAATAGGGGTGGGTTATCTACCGCGTCCCTGCCGTTGGTAGGGCGATCGCGCCGCGAGCGCCGTCTTTCGGCTTAGGGCAACCGCTCCGCTTGCCATCGTTGGCAGTACGCCCGCCCCGCCGCGCCATCCATCGAAACCGTGAGTGACCGCGAGCTGGAAGTGTTCGCCATGACTGGCCGCGGGTGGGGAACGCGCCGCATTGCCGCGCTCTTGCATCTCAGCCCGAAGACGATTCAGGCGTACCACGCGCGCATCAAGGACAAACTGCGGTTGTGCGACGCCAGCGAATTGATGCGCGAAGCCATCGGCTGGACCGAGAGAGCCGGGAGACGGAACCGCCGAACGACCCACCGGACTGACGGCGATTAAACCGCGAATCCGGGCGACGCTGCGTGGTTCCGCTGAGGACCCATACGAAATCTTGCCCGACTTCGCCGCGCCTGCTACAAGAAGGGATGGTTGTCGCTCTCAAACCAGAAAAGGCTGCCATCACGATGAAAAATGCATGGAGAGCAATGGTCGGAGTATGCGCAGTGGTCATCGGGGTGTACGCGGGTGTGGCCCAACCGGGCGTTTGGGCATCGGGAAGTCTGAACATTGCTGACGATTACTACAATTTATTGGTACAGGGTTTTCGCGCTGGCCAGCTTAGCCTAAAAAAAGAGGTGCCACCCAGGTTCGCGCAACCCGCCGCCCCCTACGATTGGTCGGCCAATGCCTACTATGAGGTGAACGACCTGAGTTATTACAAGGGGAAGCTCTACCTCTATTTTGGGGTTACGCCCGCCGTGGTGTTGTTCTGGCCTTATGTGGCACTGACTGGCCACTATCTGTCACAAAAAGACGCCGGGATGATTTTTTGCGTGGTCGGTTTCCTGGTCAGCGCAGGTCTGTTGTGCGCGCTCTGGCGGCGTTACTTTGCTGAAGTCAGCGTTGCAGTGGTGGTGGCCGGCGCGTTCGCACTGGGTTTGGCCACGTTCACGCCATTGCTGTTGGCGCGGTGTGATGTTTACGAAATATCCATCAGTTGTGGGTATGCGTTGACGATGCTGGCCTTGGCGGCGATTTGGAAGGCGTTGCACCACCCGTCTCAGCGAGGCTGGTGGCTGGCAGTTGCGAGCTTGGCGTACGGGCTGGCAGTGGGGGCGCGACCAAACTTGTTGTTCGGCGCGGTCGCCCTGCTGGTTCCAGTGGCCCAGGCGTGGCGTGAGCGGCGGCAGGTGTGGGCGGTGCTGACGGCGGCCACTGTCCCGATCACACTCATTGGGTTGGGGCTAATGCTGTACAACGCCCTGCGATTCAATAATCCGTTTGAATTCGGGCAGCATTACCAGTTGAACGGGAACCGGCAGATCACAGCTCAACTGTTCAGTCTGCGTTATCTCTGGTTCAATTTCCGGGTCTATTTTCTGGAGCCGGCGCACTGGAGCAGTCGGTGGCCCTTCGTACATGACATCAGCGTGCGCCACTTGCCCGTAGGCCAAGGGGGGGTTGAGCATCCCTTTGGCGTCTTGGCCAACATACCGCTGGTGTGGCTGGCGCTGGCTGTGCCGCTGGCGTGGCGCGGTCGCTCAGTGGACGTGCGTTACACCTTGTGCAGATTCTTGGCGGCGGTAGTCGTACTTTTCGGGATTTGCACGCTGACCCTGGGCCTCTATTTTGGTGCGGCCAGCCGCTATGAAGTGGAATTCCTGCCCGCATTGGTGTTGTTGGCGGTGATTGGCATGTTGAGTTTGGAGCGCGCACTGGCCCCGACCTCGGAGTCGGGGCAGGCTTGTCGGCCGGTCTGGCGGCGGGCGGCACGTTGTGGCTGGGGCTTGATACTGGGTTTCTCGGTGGCGTTTAACGTGTTGGCGGGCGTTAAGTATAGCGCCGAGTCGCACAGCAATCTGGGAGATGCTTTCGCGCGAACGGGTAGGATCGAGGAAGCCATCGCACAGTACGAGCGGGCCCTGCGGATCAATCCCGATTACGCCCAGGCGCACTGCGCGTTGGGCATGGCCTTAGCGCAAGCAGGCAAGCCGCAGGAAGCCATCCGAGAGTACGAGTACGCGTTGCAGCTCGAACCCGATTTTGCTGATGCGCATGTGAGTCTCGGGGTGGCATTGGAGAAACTGGGCAGGCTCGAAGATGCCATCCGACATTATGAAGAGGCACTGCGAATCAAGTCCGATGATACTGAAGCACACGTGAACCTTGGAACCGCCCTATTGACACAGGGTAACGCGCGGGATGCGATGGCGCACTACGAGGAAGCGTTGCGGATCAATCCCGATAGTGCCGAGGCGCACATAAATCTTGGAAACGCTTTGTTGACCCAGGGCAACGCGCGGGATACGATGGCGCATTACGAGGCCGCATTGCGGCTCAATCCCGATAGTGCCAAGGCGCACATGAGCCTGGGGAGCGCTCTGCTCGTACAGGGCCGGGTGTCGGAAGCGATCGATCGCTACGAGGAAGCGTTGCGGCTCAAGCCCGATAGTGCCGAGGCGCACGACAATCTGGGGATCGCGTTGGCGCAAGCGAGGAGACTGCCCGAAGCGATGAAGCATTGGGAGGAGGCGCTGAAACTCAAGCCCGACGACGTTGAGGCGCACATGAACCTCGGAAAGGCTTTGCAGGCACAGGGGCGCGTGCCGGAGGCAATTCAGCACTACCAGCAGGCTCTAAAACTCCGTCCCGGACTTCGCCCCGGCCAAAAACGCGCTGGCGCGACTGGAAGGCAGTCAATAAGCGGGTGGCGAGGGGGGCGCCGCATTTCTTTCAGGGCTCCCTGACAAGACGCCATGGGGTTTGGGAGGGGGAACCCCCGGTTGGACCGGTTATCGGTCCCAAGGGGTGTACGGGAGCAGACGGTACGGTCTTGAAGCCGCGAATAGGCTTGATGGCACTGTCAGAGAGGATGCTATGCTGGTCAGTGAGACGGGATGGCCCGCGATAGTCGCGGGCCGTATGTCATATGGGAAATGCCGGATCAAATGACGGTGTGCGCATTGTGTCCTCGCCGACGGAAGCCAAGGTGCCGGAATACGAGGTGCTGCTGAGGACAGAGGCGCGGCATCCGTACGTCGTCTACATTCTCGCGTTCAATGAGCGCCCGCGTCTGGACCAACAGCTGGATCGTTTCCCGAAGGATTCTGAGCGGGGTTTTGATGTCATGCTGGGTGATGACGGTTCCACGGACGGCACTGGCGGGTCGGATTTGTTGGAGCAATACGCAATCCGCGGGGCCACGCGCCTCAAGTACAACAGCGGCTTGAGCCAGAACATCAAGGTGGCCCTCCACTGGTTGTACGGTCAGAATTACAAGGGTGTCATCCTCATGAATGGAAACAACCGGGATGATCCCTCGACCGTGCCGGAATTCATGCGGGCCCTCGACGCCGGTTATGGTTACGTTCAGGGCTCACGGTTTCGTGCCGGCGGGAAACACGAGAATACCCCCTGGATTCGCCTTTTGGCCATCCGACTCCTGCACGCGCCGCTGTTCTCCTTGGCGAGCTTGAAGTGGATGACGGACACGACCAATGGCTACCGGGCCTTTTCGATGGCCTTTCTGCGTGACCGCCGAGTCGAACCCTTTCAACCGGCGTTCGTCAAATACGAGCTTGAGCAGTACCTGGCTTGGAAAGCGATCCGTCTGGGTTATCGAGCAAAGGAAATCCCTGTTGCCAGAGTCTATTCGCCCGGCGGATTTACCTCGCACATCCGTCCAGGCGGGGGAGGCTGGATGGATATGCTGCGGCCCCTGGTTATGCTACTCTTCAGAAAGTATCGATAGTGGTTGCGGCATGGACGCTCCGAAGTCGAAAGCGGAAGGTTCGCAACGCGTCCAAAGTCGGGAGCCGTCTTTTCGAGCAGCTGCCCGCTCCCTGCCGACGATTTACCGCTAGCCGGACGGTGGAATTGCTGCCGCCGGCGAAGCCACGTGGTTCCGCTGAGGACCCATACGAAATCTTGCCCGACTTCGCCGCGTCTGTTACAAGAAGGGATAGTTGCCGCGCTCGAACCAGAACGGACCGCCAGGACGATGAAGAATGAGTGGAGAGTAATAATCGGGGTGTGTGCGCTGGTGGTCGGGGTCTACGCGTATACGGCCCAACCGGGCGTGTCCGAACTCGGGCATTCGAATGCGGCTGATGATTACTACAATTTGTTGGTGCAGGGTTTTCAAGCCGGCCAGCTCAACCTCAAAAAGGAGGTGCCGACCGGGTTCGCACACCTCGCCGACCCCTACGATCCGGCCGCGAATCGTATCTACTGGGGTGTGCCTTACGGGATAGGCGACCTGAGCTACTACAAGGGCCGGCTGTACTTGTACTTCGGGGTTACGCCGGCGTTGATATTATTCTGGCCGTTCGTGGCGCTGACCGGCCACTACCTGTTCTATGGTCAGGCCGTGACGATTTTTTGCGCCGTTGGCTTTTGGGCGAGCATGGGGATATTAGTCGGACTGTGGCGGCGCTACTTTGCCGAAGTCAGCGTCGCGGTGGTGGCCGCCGGCGGATTGGCACTTGGCTTGGCGACATTCACACCGTCGCTCTTGGCTCAGTGCGAGGTTTGGGAAGTGGCGATCAGTTGCGGGTATATGCTGACGATGTTGGCTTTGGCGGCGATTTGGAAGGCGTTGCACCACCCGTCCCAGCGAGGCTGGTGGCTGGCCGCAGCCAGTGCGGCGTACGGGCTGGCAGTGGGGGCGCGACCAAACTTGTTGTTCGGTGCGGTAATCCTGCTGGCACCGGTGGTCCAAGCATGGCGTGAGCGGCGGCAGGCGTGGCCGATGCTGGCGGCGGCCACCGTCCCGATTACACTCATCGGGTTGGGGCTGATGCTCTACAATGCCCTGCGGTTCAACAATCCGTTTGAATTCGGGCTGCATTACCAGTTGGCCGGGGAGCGGCACGTTACGCGGCAATTTTTCAACCTGCATTATTTGTGGTTCAATTTCCGGGTCTATTTTCTGGAGCCGGCCCGCTGGAGTGCGCGTTTCCCGTTCGTACATGACATCAGCGTGCCGCCCGTGCCCGCAGGCTATGGGTGGGTTGAGCATCCCTTTGGCGTGTTGACCAACATTCCGCTGGCGTGGCTGGCGTTGGCGGTGCCGCTGGCATGGCGGGGACGGGGAGGCCCGACGGGGTCAGTCTTACGCGGGTTTGTGATAGCGGTTGCCCTGCTGTTTGGGATGTGCGCGTTGACGCTTGCGTTGTGCTGCTGGGCTGCCCTTCGCTATGAGGTAGACTTCCTGCCGGCACTACTGCTGCTGGCTGTGGTTGGCATCTTGAGTTTGGAGCGCGTCCTGTCTGACCGCCCGGTCTGGCGGCGTTCGGTGCGCTGGGGCTACGGACTCCTGCTGGCCTTCTCGGTGGCGTTTAACCTGTTGGCGAGCCTTGAGTTTTATCGCCGGGGTACAGACCGACTTGGGCAATCAACTGCTCTTGGCAGGCAAAATTTCGGAGGCGGTCGCCCACTACGAGCAGGCGCTACGGATCGATCCCGATTACGCCGTGGCGCACGACAATCTGGGGAGCGCTTTGGTGCGGACGGGTAAGATGGAGGAAGCCATCGCCCACTACGAGCAGGCGCTGCGGCTCAAGCCCGATTACGCCGAGGCGCACTGCAATCTGGGAACTGTCTTCTTGCAGGAGGGTAGGGTCAGCGAGGCCATCGCCCACTACGAGCAGGCGCTGCGGCTCAATCCCGAGTACGCGGACGCGCACATGAGCCTGGGGAGCGCTCTGCTCATACAGGGCCGGGTACCGGAAGCGATTCGGCACTACGAGGAAGCCTTGCGGCTCAAGCCCGATCGTGCCGAGGCGCACGACAATCTGGGGATCGCACTGGCGCAAGCGGGGAGACTGCCCGAAGCGATGGAACATTGGGAGCAGGCGCTGAAACTCAAGCCCGACGACGTTGAGGCGCACGTGAACCTCGGAAAGGCTCTGGAGGGACAGGGACGTCTGCCGGAGGCCATCGAGCACTACCAGCAGGCACTGAAACTCCGACCGGACTTTCTCCCGGCAAAAAACGCGCTCAAACGCCTGCAACCGAGCCAGTAAGTCCCGCGCGCTTGCCCGCCGCACGCTTACCCGCCGTAGGCGCGCGGTGTCTACCCCGACCCCGGCATTCGCCGCGGATCCCGAGTTCGACACGAGGGGCTCTGAGGTCGGGACGGTTCGCGTCACGCCCGCCAGACGACCCCAACATGGCTCTCAGCGGCCAGATGCGGGTGCCGAAACACCGGGAGTGTTCTCGATTGAGTGCGGATGCGCTTTGTGGTTGGATTCGTTTGCATGACTGTCAGCCGGACAAAGCTGGTTGGAATTGCTCTGGTGATTTTTGCGGTCACCGTCTGGCTGTATTGGCCGAGCGTTCACGGGGAGTTCCTGAGTGCGGATGATCTCGATGAACTGCAAGACTCGGTGCGGCTGAATGGACTGACGTGGAACGCTGTGAAATGGGCATTTACGGCTACGGAACCGGACTACTATCCGTTGCAGCGGTTGACTCACGTCCTCGACTACCAGATATGGGGAAAGAATGCAGCGGGTCACCACGCGACCAGCGTGTTCTTGCACGCACTCAACGCCGCACTCGTGTTCGGCTTCCTGTGGACATTGCTGGGCTCGGTGTCGTTGACGGCCGGCGAACGGCTCGCGATGGCTCTCGGCGTCTCCGTCGTATTCGCGATTCATCCGTTGCAAACGGAGCCGGTGGCATGGATGTCATGCCGGACGCACCTGCTGGGCACGACTTTTAGGATCGGCTGCCTGTGGGTGTATGTTGGGGGGGGGGCGCCGGTGGGGTGTGTGGTTGCTGTTCGCAGGCGCGCTGTTGTGCAGTCCGATAGCGGTGTCGCTGCCCTTCGTGATGCTGGCAATTGATTACTTTCCGCTGCGGCGGTACGAGCAATTGGGCTGGGGCCGGTTGCTGCGGGAGAAGGCTGTGTTGATCGGGCTTGGGGTGGTGGCAGCAGCAGCAGCGATGATCACGGAGTCACAGAAGGGGGGCTTTATGATTCCGTTGGAGAAGATCGCGCTGTCGCAACGCGTGCTGTTGATGTTCCAGAGCCTGGTGTTTTACCCATGGAAACTTGTCTGGCCGGTGCGTTTATCACCGTACTATCCGTTGAGAGAGAGTCTTTCACTCGACCATGTGTGGGTGTTACTATCGATGCTGTGCGTCGGTGTCATCACCGTACTAGCCGCGCGGGAGCGGCGGCGGCTGCCGGCGCTGGCGGCGGGTTGGGGAGCGTACGTCGTGCAGATGCTCCCCGTGTCGGGACTGACGCAAAGGGGTCTGGTCGCGGTGGCGTTGCGGTATGCCTACATGGCGATTCTGCCGCTACTGCTGGTCGTGGGCGGAGCGGTCGTATGGGCGTGGCGGCGTTCGACAACGGCGGCACGTGTCGCGCTGATCGGCCTTCTTGGGTGCGAGCTGTGTGTTTTCGGAGTGCGCACTCGCAGCCTGATACCCGATTGGCACGATGACATAGCGTACTGGCGGGCCGTGGTGGCGCAGCTTCCGGAGTCGGAAGCAAATTGGGGACTCGCCGCGACGTTGCTGGAACGGGGGAGGGCCCCTGAGGCGCTGGAATATGCGCAACGGGCCGTCGAAATTACGCCGCAACTGTACATGGCGCACAACACTCTGGGCCGCGTGCTGGCTCGATTGGGTAGACTTCAGGACGCCGTCAAGCAGTTCCAGCAGGCCCTGCGTCTCAAGCCCGATGATTGCGAGACGCATGTCAACTGGGGAAATGCGCTGCAAGACAGCGGCAATGTCCAGGAGGCCATCGCGCAGTATGAACTGGCAGTGCGGCTCAAGCCCGATAGCGCCGAAGTGCACATCAGTCTTGGAAACGCTTTGTTGACACAGGGCAACGCGCGGGATGCAGTGGCGAATTACGAGGAAGCGTTGCGGCTCAAGCCCGATAATGCCGAGGCGCACGACAATCTGGGGATCGCATTGGCCCAAGCGAGGAGACTGCCCGAGGCGATGGAGCATTGGGAGCAGGCGCTGAAACTCAAGCCCGACGACGTTGAGGCGCACGTGAACCTCGGAAAGGCT
This sequence comes from uncultured Verrucomicrobiae bacterium, assembly GCA_963842185.1. Taxonomy (GTDB): domain Bacteria; phylum Verrucomicrobiota; class Verrucomicrobiia; order Palsa-1439; family Palsa-1439; genus Palsa-1439. The sequence continues at coordinate 3,280 of CAWJFL010000023.1, read as the reverse complement.
CTGGAGGGACAGGGACGTCTGCCGGAGGCCATCGCGCACTACCAGCAGGCTTTGAAACTCCGACCGGACTTTCTCCCGGCCAAAAACGCACTCACACGACTGGGAGCCGGTCAATAGGCCCCGCGCGCTTGCCCGCCGCAGGCTTACCCGCCGTAGGCGGGCGGTGTCTACCCCGACCCTGAGGTCGGGGCGGTTCGCGTCACGCCCGCCAGACGACCCCAACATGGCTCTCAGCGGGCAGCTGCAGGTGCCAAAACACCGGGAAGTGTTCTCGATTGCGTGTGGCCGGCGCGTGTGATTGGATTCGCTTGCATGACTGTCAGCCGCGGAAAACGGGTGGGAGTGGCTCTGGTAATTGTTGCGACCACCGTCTGGTTGTATTGGCCAAGCGTCCACGGAGAGTTTCTCAGTGAGGACGATAGCGAGTACCTCCGACAGGCCCAGCGGGTGCACGGGCTGACGTGGAACTCTGTCAAATGGGCGTTTACAACCACGGCACCGTACTACCACCCGTTGCCGCGATTGTCCCATGTTCTCGACTACCAGATCTGGGGAATCAACGCCGCGGGCCACCACGCGACCAGTGTCATTCTACACGCACTTAACGCGGCGCTTGTGTTCGGCTTCCTGTGGACGCTGCTGGCGGCGGCGTCCTTGAGTACGGGCGAGCGGCTCGCGATGGCTCTCGGCGTCGCGCTGGCGTTCGCCATCCATCCATTCCAGTCGGAGTCGGTGGCATGGATGTCGGGGCGAACGCAATTGCTGTGCACAACGTTCGGCATCGGCTGCCTGTGGGCGTACGCCGCAGGGTCGCGTCGGTGGGTCGTGTGGGGATTGTTCGTGCTGGCTGTATTGAGCAAGCCGATGGCGGTGTCGTTGCCGTTTGTCATGCTGGCGATGGATTACTTTCCGCTGCGGCGCTACGAGCGGATTGGTTGGGGACGGTTGCTGCGCGAGAAGGTCGTGCTGATCGGGCTTGGGGCAGCCGCCGCCGCAGCGGCGATGATCACGGAGTCACACAAGGGTGGCCTGATCGTTCCGTTGGAGAAGATCCGGCTGTCGGAACGGGTGCTGTTGATGTTCCAGAGCCTGATGTTTTACCCGTGGAAACTGGTGTGGCCGACGGGGTTGTCACCCTACTATCCGTTGCACTTGGGGCTGTCACCCGGCCATTGGCCGGTTCTGGTGTCAATGTCAGTGCTCGGCGTCGGCATAATCACGGGGCTGGCCGTGTGGGCTAGGCAACGGCTGCCGGCGCTGGCAGCGAGTTGGGGGGCATACGTGATGTTGATTCTCCCTCTCTCGGGGCTGATGCCGACGGGCCTGCAATCGGTGGAGTTACGATATGCCTACCTGACGATTCTGCCGCTACTGCTGATGGCGGGCGGAGCGGCGGTCTGGGCGTGGCGGCGTTCGAGAACAGTCGCACGCGTCGCGCTGATCGGCCTTCTTGGGTGCGAGTTGTGCGGTTTCGGATTGCGCACTCGCAGCCTGATACCCGTCTGGCACGATGACGAAACGTGGTGGCAAGCTCCGGTCAAGGAGTTTCCGGACTCGGAATTGGCGCACCTCAATCTGGGAAATGTCCTGTTACAGGCAGGCAGGCTACAGGAAGCCATCGCCCACTACGAGCAGGCCCTGCGGATCAACCCCGATCTCGCCGATACGCACAACAACCTCGGGACTGCTCTGGGGCAAACGGGCAAGATCGAGGAAGCCATCGCCCACTACGAGCAGGCCCTGCAGATCAACCCCGATCTCGCCGATGCGCACGTCAATTTGGGGGTGGCGTTGGCCAAGGTGGGTAAGCCCGATGACGCCATCCGACATTACCAGGAGGCGCTGCGGCTCAGGCCCGATTGGGCCGAGGCGCACATTAATCTTGGAAACGCTTTGCTGACACAGGGCAAGGGGCGGGACGCGATGGCGCATTACGAGGCAGCCTTGCGGCTCAAGCCCGATAGCGCCGAGGCGCACATTAATCTTGGAAACGTTTTGTTGACACAGGGCAGGGGGCGGGATGCGATCGCCCATTACGAGGAAGCGTTGCGGCTCAAGCCCGATAGTGCCGAGGCGCATGACAATCTGGGGATCGCACTGGCACAAGCGGGGAGACTGCCCGAGGCGATGGAGCATTGGGAGCAGGCGCTGAAACTCAAGCCCGACGACGTTGAGGCGCACATGAACCTCGGAAAGGCTCAGGAGGGACAGGGACGTCTGCCGGAGGCCATCGAGCACTACCAGCAGGCGCTGAAACTCCGACCGAACTTCCTCCCGGCAAAAAACGCGCTCACACGACTGCAGCCGAGCCAGTAAGTCCCAAGAGCTTGCCACTTACGCCGCGTAGTAGTGTTCACCGACGCCCTCGCACGTGTGCGGGCGGGTCCGTGACCCCCGGAGGCCAGTGCCACAAGGGCTGGCGGCTCGTGTCGAATGTTAGTCTCACCTCGGTTTTGCAGGGTTCCGCCCGGCAGATAGATGAAGAGGTAAAGCCCAGCCCCGCCATTACGAACTGACTTCTACGCCGACGGCTGCCCGAGCAACCGCACGTCGCGTTGTGGGAACGGAATCTCAATCCCCCGCGCACGGAATTGTTCGACAATCGCCTGGTAGATCTCCAATTGCGCCGCAACGAAGTCCGTCACGTTCACCCACGGCGAGACGCTGATCGTTATCGACGAATCCGCCAACGCCGAAATGCCCACCACCGCTTTCGGATCCTTGAGCACGCGCGGATTGGTGTCGAGAATCTGGTGAATCGTCGCCAGCGCCTCTTTCAGGTTCGACCCGTAGCCAATCCCCACGCTCAGGCTCAACTGGCGGGTCCCGCCGTAGTTGTGCATGATCTCGCCAACGATTTTCCGGTTGGGGATCAGCACCCGCGACCCGTCGGTGTGAAGCAATTTCGTCGAGAATAACGCGATGGTCTCGACCTGTCCGTACACGCCCGCCAGTTCAATGTATTCGCCCACGCGGAACGGTTTCGTAAATATGATCGTCAACCCCGCCAAAATGTTCCCCAGCACGCCCTGCGCCGCCAAACCGATGCCGACGCCCGCCACGCTCAGGCCCGCGATCAACGGCGTGATCTGTACGCCAAACTTGTCCAGTGCCAACAACGCCGCCAGCCCAAACACCAGCAGACGCACCACACGCACCAGCAGGAGCCGAACCGGCGGTTCGAGATGCTGTTTGGTCAGCCACTTGTCAGTGAGTTTGCCCAGCCACCGCGCAATCAGCCCGCCAACAACCAGGATGATGACCGCGCCAACCATCTGGA
>CAWJFL010000022.1:0-109200 GCA_963842185.1 uncultured Verrucomicrobiae bacterium | reverse complement strand
ACACATGGCAGGGGGTGATGGTGAAGCCCTCTAACGACGCGCCGGAGTTACGTCCGCCCCACACAATCCTTCAGCCCCCACAGCCCTCCCACGCACCCGAGGCCTTCGGCAGAGTGGTGTCTCATTTTTTGCGCTCTCTCTCGGTGACCCAATTGTACCACGGCACCCATCGCGTCAAGGGTATATAAACGAGAGTATTCTTTCCCTCACCTTTTACGATATGGATAGAAAAAATCTTCCTCGCCCTTGACACGACCTCATGCGATTCGGGTCTTGCTCCGCGTCATTCGTCCGCCGCGCTCATGTTGTGTGCCCCCGCGCCACCCCGCCCCTCCCTCCACGACCCCCGCCCGCACCCCCTCCATGACACTACGACAAGACTGGGGCCCGCCGCGCTCCCTAAGTCACGTCGAAAGAGAGTACTGCACAACGCGGCACGGTTCGACACTGGAGAATCACGCCATGAAGAAGTTATCAAAAGCCATGCAAGAAGACGCCAGTCAAAAGGAGTGGCTGCGGACGACCTACACAATCTGTGGAGTGCAGTACCGCTTCGCAGGCCAAGTCGTTGAATCAGCCCCGGGTCGCCTGCCAGTGTGGTACGTATTCGTTGACAGGATGACCGACGGACAGTGGCAACGCATCAGCTACGGGTTCCAACTGGGACAGTATCTCCCAGACATCGCACGCTCCTGGGCACTGGCGTATGTCTCAACCCGATAACCAATCCGGGGAGCCTTGCCAGTCGAAGGTGAGGCTCCCCACAACCATACCCCCGAAAGGAACCACCATGTCTGCACTACATCGCTGGAAACTAGCCGTACTCGAAGCCGACGACTGGACGTGTCAGAATTGCGGCACCATCAAGCACCTCGACGCCGCCCACATCATCCCCCGCTCCTCACGCCCCGACCTCGCCACCGACCCCACCAACGGAATCACGCTCTGCCGCAACTGCCACACGTGGTATCACCAATGCCCCGGTATGTGGCAACGATTCTGCGAACACTGGCAGCGCAACGCACACACCCCGCTTTCACCCGCCAGCCCCGACTAACCCTCGACATCACCCACATCAAAACTCACATCCCCGCCCAAATCATCCCACGCCGAATCCTCATCAACCCGACACCCCCGAAAACAATCATAGTCCGGCCCCAAGGAATACCCACCCGCCAACCACAGACGATACAACGCCCGCGCTTCCTCGAACACCCAGTCCATCGAACACCGGCCGCCCCGCCCCGCCTTCGCTACGCTCACGCTCCTACGACAACACCACGAACCCGCGCGCCTTCGCGGCTCACGCACGCCAGACCCCAAACGGCACAATTCAACTGAAATTCTCCATTTGGTTTGCTCAAGAACGCCGGTGGTCCATTACGCGATGAGTCTTTAAATCCGCCCGAATTGTTTAAGAATTGCTACATTCGTCCTTGCGGATTCAAAGCCGTTATCAGCCGACTTCTTCATCCACCGTAGGCCTTCACTTTCTGATTGTGCGACCCCATCGCCACGCATACACATCAGGGCATAGTTGAATTGGGCCTCTGCGTGCTCCATTGCAGCAGCTTTTCGGATGAAATCGGCTGCCATCGGCCAATTTCCTGCCTCACGATAGTTTACACCTTGCTGAAATAGCTCTTGGGCTGTCATTGATTATTCCTTTTTGTTGCTTTGCTGTTTTTCTTTTTTAAACGGTTTCTTGCAGATTTTCCGAATAGTTCGTTTGTTTGATTCTCCAGTGCGAATAATTCCACTTTCACCGACCGAAGGTTCCTCCACCGCGCCAATATTGCTCAAGCATTTTATCGCCCATACTCTTGCCGTCATCGTGGGATGAGGGCTGCGCCGGTTGTGTGGTAGGGGATGGCGCTGCCGGGCGGACAACGGTCGGTTGCTTTTCCGCCGTGGCCGCTGCCGCCGATAACAAACCCCGTATTTCGGGATCATCACAGACCTTCAGAGCGGTCAAGCCGTTGTTAGCCTGCGCCGCAACGTCGGCCCCCTTATCCAGAAGAGCCTGGACGATTTCCCGGTGACCCTGCTGAGAAGCTATCATCAACGCCGTCAACCCACTATTAGCCTTTGCATTTATGGCAGCGCCCTTTTCAAGCAGAACTCGGACGATTTCCGACTGACCCTGCTGTGCTGCCATAATCAAAGCAGTAACGCCATCATAGTTTGTTAGATTAACATCAACTTCTGGCCTTTCTAAAAGCGTCCGGACGATTTCCGTTTTTCCATCCAGAGAGGCCACCATCAGTGCAGATATGCCCTTCTCCTGCCTTGCATTCACGTCTGCGCCCTTGGCGACCAGAGCGCGCACGATCTTCTGATGGCCATTCTGCGCAGCCATGTACAATGCGGTCGTACCATTATTCACCGCCTTTGCATTGACTTCGGCTCCCTTGTCCAGCAAGGCTTGTAGGATTTCGTGGTGGCCATTTTCGGCGACTAAAATCAGAATTGTCGCGCCGTCTTTATCCCTCACATTCACATCGGCGACCTTATCAATCAAAGCTTGCACCACTTCTTTATGCCCTCTTTGGGCGGCTCTATACAACGCCGTCGCGCCGCCTTTACTGGCTATGTTGACGTCCGCGCCTTTGTCCAACAGAATCCTCACGATCTCTTTGTGTCCCTTTTGAGAGGCGATAATCAGAGATGTTTCCCCGTCATTAGACTGTGCATTGACACTGGCTCCTTTATCCAGCACAGCCTGCACGACTTCCACTCCCCCGAACTCGGCGGCGGCCATTAAGGGTGTCAATCCGAAACTGTTTTGCGCATTAACATTAGCTCCCTTAGCCAGGAGTGCCTTCACTGTTTCCTGATCGCCCTCCTCGCAGGCTTTCATCAACGCCGTTCCTCCAACGCTATCGCTGGCATTGCCGTCGTCCACTTTCCGAGCGGAAGCAAGAGTGGATCGCTGACTCGTACTAACACTCGATTCATTCTCATCCCCGGCACGTTCGGGACCCCTTGCGAAAAGTCGATTCCACAAAGTTTTTAGAACATTCATAGTCATTTATCCTCTCTTTGATTATTTGTTAATTTCGCGTCGCCTAGAACATTTGTTCAAAATTGTGCATTTGAGGTTCATCTCCTGGCCAGCAGATTAGAATAATTACCATAACCGCTTAAGAGTGTCCTAACAACCGGATCGTGAGACCGGAATTCATTGGAAACAGGGTAACACTTCCAACCCGTGGTTCAAGGCAAGAACCACCTGGAGTGTTACCATGGAAGAGACTCAGAGTGTAGGTAAGAGGCAGGAGGAATCCCAGCCCCCTAGGGGGCTGGCGCGGCGGCGCGGCAGGAAGCATCCGTTCGAGCTGCGATTGAAGGCGGTCAAGCTGCGACTGGAGGAAGGCTTTCCGCCCGAGTTGATCGCCCGCGAGTTGGGTATTGGCACCAGCACGCTCGCGGAGTGGGTGCGCCGCTACCGCCAATCGGGCGAACAAGGACTGAAGCCTGCGGTGACGGGTGGCCGAGGGCGTGCGAAACTCGCTGCGGCGGTCAAAGCGCAGATCACTGAGTTGAAGCAGCAACACCCGCGTTTCGGCGTGAAGAAGATCGCCCAGATATTGCGGCGGGTGTTGTTTCTGCCGGGCAGCCACGAGACCGTGCGGCGCACGCTACACCAACAGCAACTCATCGAGAGGCGACGGAAGAAACCCCGGAGGAATCCGCCCAAGCCGCGGTTCTTCGAGCGCTCGACGCCCAACCAGATGTGGCAGACGGACATCTTCACGTTCCGGCTGGGGGGCAAGAACGCCTACCTGATCGGGTTCATCGATGACCACTCGCGCTATATCGTCGGGCTGGATCTGTTCCGCAGCCAGACGGCCGAGCACGTGTTGGAGGTCTACCGCACGGCAGTGGCCGAGTATGGACTGCCCAAGGAGATGCTTACCGACAATGGTCGGCAGTACACCGCGTGGCGGGGCAAGACCCGCTTCGAGCAGGAACTGCAAAAGGACCGGGTGCATCACTTCCGCAGCCAGCCCCATCATCCGATGACGCTCGGCAAGATCGAGCGGTACTGGAAGACGATCTGGGAGGACTTCCTGGTTCGGGCGCAGTTTGACAGCTTCGAGCAAGCCCGCGAGCGGATCCGCTTGTGGGTGAAATACTACAACCACAAGCGACCGCACCAGTCGCTGGACGGACTGTGTCCGGCGGATCGGTTCTTCGCCATCGCGAAGGAATTGCGCGCCGTGATTGAGCGCGGCATCGCCGACAACGTCCAGGAGTTGGCGCTGCGTGGCCAGCCCCAGGCGCCCTTTTACATGGTCGGGCGGCTTGGCCAGCAATCGGTGGTGATCCGCGCAGAGAAGGGACAGGTCAAGATGCAGCTCGACGACGAAGACAACGCCGTGTCCTCACAGGAACTGACCTACGACATCCATCAACCAACAGGAGAACCTCATGACGACAGAAATCAAACCCAAAAAGGAACTGAAAGTGTACAATGCCCATCAGCGAGCGCAGGCGGTGCTGGCGGTGTGGACGGAACGGCGGCGGCCGGCGGAGGTCTGCCGGCAGTTAGGGATCAACAGCACCTTGCTGGTGCAGTGGCAGCAGCGGGCGATGGCCGGGATGGTCGAGGCGCTGCAACCGCGCTGTCGGAGCGAACAACAACTGGGGCCGGCGTTGACCACGAAACTGGAGCGGCTGCTGGCGCGCCAGGCGTTAACGGCAGAGGGCAAACTCTCCAAGTTGGAGAGGCGCCTGGCCAAACTGCCCCCGGAGCCGACGGTGACACCGCCCAAAGAGAAGTGACGCCGGCGCGAGCGGCCCTGGAGGAACATGAACCCGAAACGTCTGTTGAATCCGCAGGAGGCACAGGCCTGGCAACGGGCGGCGCTGATCGTGCAGGTGCAGTGCGGTCTGATCACGGCCAAGGAAGCGGCCCAGCAATTGGGCATCTCCCGCAAGAGCTATTACCAGTGGGAGAAGCGGGCGCTGACGGCGCTGGTGGCGGCGGTGCGCGATCGGACGGGCGGTCGCCCGTCGACCCACCGCGACCCGGCGAAGGAGACGCTCGAACAACAAACCCAGGAGTTGCAGGGGCAAGTGCGGGGGCTGGAGCAGGCGCTGGCGATTCGCCAGCGGATTGCGGAACTGGAACGCCTTAAAAAAAACTCCTGAGACCGCGATCATGATCGTCCAACAACTCTGTCGGCTCCACGAGCACACCCGCCAGCCGTACCGACCCCTGTGCCGGTCGATACCGGTCGCCTACTCCAGCTTCATGCGCTGGAAAGGCCGTGCCGAGCGGGGCGAGCCGCTACTGCAACAGCCCGGGCCAAGGCCGGTTGGGCCACTCGATCTGGACGCCCTGCGCGCCCGGTTGCGCGAGTTGAAACACGGGGCACATCGCAGCCACGGCGCCCCGGCGTTGTACGCGGCTCACCGCGCGCACATCTCGCGGCGTGCCTTCCAGCAACTGCTGGAACAAACCCGCCACGAAGTCCACCGCGAACGCCAAGCCGAGCAGCAGCGCGTGCAATGGAATGTGCCCGGGGCCGTCTGGTCCATCGATCCGACCGAGTTGGTTGTGGAGCGTGACGGCCTGCGTCAGAAACTGCGATTGCTGCCCGTGCTCGATCTGGCCTCGCGATACAAGTTCGCACCGCTGATCAACACCCGACTCAATGGCGAAGCGGTGGCGGGGCGGCTGGAGCAACTGTTCCACTCGTTTGGCCCGCCGCTGGTGTTGAAGCGCGACAACGGTAGCGATCTCAACCATCACACGGTGGACGAGGTTCTGGCCCGCTGGCGGGTCATCCCGTTGAACTCGCCGCCTCATTACCCGCCGTACAACGGCGGCATGGAGCGCGCCCAGCGCGAACTCAAGGACGCCCTGCGTCCTCAACTGCTCGTGGGTAACGCCGCGACCTACACGGGCCTGGCGGCACTGACCGTCCACGACCTCAACCACCGGCCCCGCCGCTGTCTGCGGGGCCATACCGCCTGCGAGATGTTTGCAGGTGCAAAACACCACCGGCGCGGTTATACTGCCCGCCAGAGAAAGGACGCGTTTGATTGGATCAGCGAACTGGCCATGAACCTCATGCTGGAACAGCCCGCTCGCACCCGGGGACACGCCGATGCCGCTTGGCGTCAGGCCGTGGAAACCTGGTTACAACAACACGGGATCATTACGATCTCAGAACCCAAAAGTGTTACCCAGTTCCCATGAAAACTGGTCTCATAAATAGGTTGTCCCTACAGGTCAGCGCCTGACCGACAAGACGCTGTTCACCGCGTTTGAGCAGTTCATCGGCACCCCCACCTACATGAGTCCCGAACAGGCGGAGATGAGTGGTCTCGATATCGACACCCGTAGCGACATCTACGCTCTGGGTGTGCTCCTGTACGAGTTGCTCACGGGCAAGACCCCCTTTGACGCCAAATCTCTGGCGGAAGGCGGCATCGACGAAATCCGCCGTATCATCCGCGAGGAAGAACCACCTCGCCCGTCTACCAGAATCAGCACACTGGATGCCTCCGAACAAACCACGGTAGCCAAACGTCGAGGGTCCGAACCGCCCAAGCTTATCCACATGGTGCGCGGTGACCTGGACTGGATCGTGATGAAAGCGATGGAAAAGGACCGCACCCGCCGCTACGAGACGGCCACCGGTCTGGCTATGGACATCACCCGGTTCCTGGGTAACGAACCGATCGTGGCCCGGCCACCGAGCAACCTCTACCGCTTTCAGAAGCTCGTTCGGCGCAACAAGCTGGCCTTCGCGGCAGCGGTGGCAGTGGTCACGGCGCTGATATTGGGCGTGATCGGCACGACCATCGGCTTCGTGCGAGCGGAGAGACAACGTCGCGTCGCGGAAGCGGCTCAGCGTCTGGCGCAGGAGAATTTCGACCAGGCCCGCGCGGCGGTGGGTGACCTGCTGGCCGTTTCGGACGACGATCTGTACGACCTGCCGGGCATGCAACCCCTGCGCGAGAAACTGATGCGCGCGGCCATTGACCGTTACAAGCCGTTTCTCAACCGGCCGTCCGCCGACCCGGCGCCGCGGGCGGAATTGGCACGGATATACGTCAAATATGGTTTCATCGCTTTATTTAACGGTGCCGACTACGCGACGGTTGCCGTCCCGGCTTACGAATCGGCACTCGCCATCCAGCAGCAGTTGGTGCGGGAACATCCCGAAAACCGGGCGCTGCGGTCGGATCTTGGCTGGACGTACTTCTTCTATGCCTGGGGTGGGAACAGCAGCGACGCCAAGCGACAGGCCCTTGCGCGGGCGACTGCGATATTTGAAGCTCTGGTGGACGAAGCCCCCGGCGATCCGCTGGCCCGTGCCGACCTCGCGTGGGCGCTGTGGCGGCCGAGCGGCGCTTGGGGGTTCGGACGCCGCTGGCAGCCGCGCGGCAGCCGCGCGGGCACTGGCCATTCGAGAGCAACTGGTGAAGGAATTCCCTCAATCGGCAGAGTTCCGCCGCGAACTGGCCACCAGTCTGCAATGGCAATCCCTTTTGCAGGACGATCACGCCGCCGCGCTGGCCATGTTGTCCCGCGCCATCGACCTGCGAACGACGCTGGTGGCAGACATGGAACAGCACGTCCCGGCGATCTGGTTGCCGATGCGCCCGCGGGATTCAGAGGCCCTACTCCTTCGACCCAGCTTGATTGTGGACCAAACGCGACGTGGCATTCGGGTGCGCGGCGGCGGCGTATCTACACGGGCAGCTCAAACAGTGGCCCGAGGCGATCGCCTTGTCTGACCGCGCTGTTGACATCTACCGCCAGTTGGTGGAGCAGAACCCCTCCATAAAGCGGTTCATTTGGGAGCTCGGTGATGCATCCGGCTACGGCGCGACGGCGACAGAGGCTGCGGGGGATGCGGATGCCGCGCAAGCCCGTCGTCTGGAGGCGATCAATTACTTGCGTGCCCGGCTCCCAGCCGATCATCCTCTGCTGGCTGACGCGCTGGCCGAATTCACGTTCGCACTCCTTGGCAGCGGGAAATTCTCCGAGGCCGAGCCGACAGCCCGCGAGTGCCTGGCCATCTACGAAAAAAGACTCCCCGACGACTGGCAGACGTTCAACGCCAGGAGCATGCTGGGCGGCAGTCTGCTGGGCCAGAAAAAATACGCCGAAGCCGAACCGCTCCTGCTCTCGGGCTACGAGGGCCTCAAGCAGCGTGAAGACAAGATTCCTCTTGACAGTTCTCCCTTGGGGGCGTTTCGCTCTCCCGCCGACAGCAAACCATGGCTGAAGGAAGCCCTGCGGCGCCTGGTGCGACTCTACGAAGACACGGGCCGACCCGACCAGGCCGCCAAGTGGAAGAAGACGCTCCAAGAGTCCACCACACCATGAGCCAACCACGCTGAACCGCTGTCACTTCCACCCCTTCCGCGAACCACCCAAAACCAAATTCTGCCAATTGCTGCCCATTGCCCCGTGACCCGCGAACAACAGGATCTCGTAATCGAACCGCCGGGTGCGGCAGTGACTCAAGAGACCAGCCGCACGTGGTCGTGGCAAGCGAGGTCGCGTGGCAAAGAGGACGCGCGCAGCCGGGGATGGTTCACCGAGTCGTGAACGCGGCTTTGTTTATTGTTTCGTTACCGTTTCATCCTCGCGACTGCGCCCGTAAAATTGATTCTCCTGCTACGGCACCAGCCGCACGCGCGCCACATTCGCGTCGATCAATTCCAGCTTCACAACTGCCGTCTGGCACGTAAACATGAGTTCAGTACGCGAGTTGCTGCACCACGAGATCACATTGCCGGTGTCCGCGGCGCAGAGGATGGGTGAACTGAGAACAACGCCACACGCGAGCTTGGCCGACAGTTTCATAGAAAGCGGGTTGTCTGGGACGATCCGCGGAAGGGCAACGCTGGACTGGACATGGGAACGTCGGGCGTGCGATATGTCCTCGCACATGGGCACCGGCTTGCACATTCGCCCCTACGAACCGCGCGACCGCGCCGCAGTGCGCCAAATCTGCGCTGACACGGCCGATGCCGGCCAGCCCGTCGAGAGTTTCTTTCCCGACCGGGAGGTCATGGCGGATTTGCTCACGAATTATTACACGCAATTCGAGCCGCAATCCGCGTTTGTCGCCGACAACGGCAGCGGAGCGGTTGGCTACCTCACGGGATGCCTCAGTACGAAACGATTCGTGCGCGTGGAAACGTGGCGCATTGCGCCGGTGGTGTTCCTGAAGGCGCTGGTGCGCGGAACGTTGTGGCACCCGCAGACGCTTCGCCTGTTCCGCGCGAATATCGGGATGTGGCTGACGACCGGATATCGAGCCGGCCCGATCCTGCATGAATATCCGGCGCATCTGCATATCAATCTTCAGGACGGTTTCCGCGGGCAACACGCCGGGCGCCGCCTGGTCGAGGCGTTCTTCGAGCGCGCACAGGGCGTGGGGGTGCGCGGTGTTCACGCCGGCGTAAGCGCGAACAATCCACGAGCCTGTCATTTCTTCGAAGAGTTGGGGTTCATCGAGATCCATCGGGAGCCGCGGTTTCGACGGCCGGACGGATCGGGCGCCATCCTCTACACGATTATCTACGCAAGGTCGCTGGATTGACCGACCGTGGTCGCGACGGCGCGAGCATTTTACTTGAGCAAGCTGGTGGCAGGCCGCTATGATGCGCGGCTCGGATATATGGCAGAAGACACCAGCAAATTCGACGTTTCGTATGTGGCGTATTTGGCCCGGATGCACCTGACGGACGCTGAGAAAGAAAAGATCTCCGCGCAACTCAAGGACATCCTGGCCTATGTTGCCAAGCTGAACGAGTTGGATGTTTCGCGCGTGGAACCGACCGCGCACGCCAACCCGCTTAGCAATGTCATGCGCAAGGACGAAGTGCAGCCGTCCATCGACCGCGACAAGGTTCTTAAAAACGCCCCCGAACAGGCCCGCGACCTGTTCATCGTCCCCAAGATCGTGGAATGAGCCTCCACACACTGACCATTCATGAACTGCGCGAGAAGCTGCGGCGCGGCGACGTTTCCGCCCGCGAGGCGACGCAAGCGCTGCTCGACCGCATCCAGGCCGTTGACGGCAAATTGAAGGCGTATCTGTGGCTGAATGCCGAGGACGCGTTGGCCCAGGCCGATGCCATCGACCGCAGCGGCATCGCCAAGAACGGCAAACTTCTCGGAGGCGTGCCCATCGCGATCAAAGATGTCATCAACGTCGATGGACAACCTTGCACGTGTGCGTCCAAGATTCTCAAGGGACACACGTCGGTCTACGACGCGTTTGTCGTGCAACGGTTGCGTGACGCCGGGGCCATTCTGCTCGGGCGCACGAACATGGACGAGTTTGCGATGGGCAGTTCCACCGAGAACTCGAGCTGGGGCGTCACGCGCAATCCATGGGATTTGGAACGCATCCCGGGCGGCTCCAGCGGCGGCAGCGCGGCGGCGGTGGCCGCGGATGAAGCGTTTGCGGCGCTCGGCACCGACACGGGCGGATCGATTCGGCAACCGGCAGCGTTATGCGGTTGCGTGGGGCTGAAACCCACGTATGGACGAGTTTCACGCTACGGGCTTGTCGCGTTTGCCTCGTCGCTCGACCAGATCGGGCCGTTCACCAAGGACATGGCCGACACCGCGCTGATGCTGCGCGTGTTGGCGGGCCATGATCGGCGCGACTCGACCAGCGTGCCGCAAGCTGTGCCGGATTACACCGCGACGCTCGGCGCAGGCGTCAAGGGGCTGCGCGTCGGTTTGCCGAAGGAGTATTTCATCGACGGGATGGACCGCGAAGTCGAAGCAGCCGTCCGCGGGGCCATCCGCAAGCTGCAAGAGTTGGGGGCGGAGGTTGTGGAAATTTCGCTGCCGCACACGGATTACGCGGTGGCGGTTTACTATTTGATTGCGACCGCGGAAGCGAGCGCCAACCTCGCGCGGTTCGACGGCGTGCGGTACGGTGCGCGTGTCGCGGGCGAGGACGTGATCGACATGTACGGCAAGACGCGGGGCGCGGGTTTCGGGCCTGAAGTGAAGCGGCGCATCATTCTCGGCACGTACGCCCTGAGCGCGGGTTATTATGACGCGTACTATCTGCGCGCCCAAAAGGTGCGGACGCTCATCCGGCAGGATTTTGAAAAGGCGTTCGAGAGATGCGATGTCATCGTGACGCCCACGTCGCCCGAAGTGGCGTTCCGGATCGGGGAGAAGACCGATGACCCGCTGAAAATGTATCTCAGCGACATTTTTACCATCAGCGTGAATCTGGCGGGCATTTGCGGTGTGAGTCTGCCCTGTGGATTCACGAAAAGCCCGCGCCTGCCCATCGGATTGCAGGTGTTGGGCAAGCCGTTCGGCGAAGAGACGGTGATGCGCGTGGCCTACGCCTACGAACAGGCGACCGACTGGCACAAGCAACGGCCGGGCTTGTAACATCATGCAATACGAAGCGGTCATCGGGTTGGAAGTTCACGTGCAGCTCAAGACGAAGAGCAAGATGTTTTGCGGCTGCGCGACGGAATTTGGCGCAGAGCCGAACACGCACGTGTGTCCCGTGTGCCTCGGGTATCCGGGGGTGTTGCCCGTGATGAATGAAGATGCCGTGAGAAAGACGATCCTGACGGGGCTCATGATCGGTAGCGACGTGGCGCGGTTCAGCAAATGGGATCGAAAAAACTATTTTTACCCGGATATGCCGAAGAACTACCAGATTTCGCAGTACGATCTGCCGCTGTGCGCGAAGGGTTCGGTGGAGATCAAGTTGGACGGCGGGGCGACGAAGAAGATCGGCATTACGCGCGCGCACCTCGAAGAAGACGTGGCCAAGAACATTCATTTCGAGACCACCAGCGGGGTGGATTTCAATCGGGCGGGCACACCCTTGATGGAGATCGTCAGCGAGCCGGATATGCGTTCCCCGGACGAGGCGTTTGCCTATCTTACGGCGCTGAAGGAAATCCTGATCAGCGGCGGGATCAGCGATTGCGACATGGAGAAGGGGCAGCTTCGGTGCGACTCGAACGTGTCCGTCCGTCCGGTTGGTCAGAAGGCGTTTGGCGAAAAGGTCGAGATCAAGAACATGAACACGATTTCGGGTGTCCGGCGGGCGCTGGCCTACGAAATCCACCGGCAAACCGCGGCGTTGCAGAAGGGGGAGAAGATTTCCCAGGAAACACGGCGATGGGACGACGCGACCGGGCAAGACATCGGTGATGCGCACGAAGGAATACGCCCACGACTACCGGTATTTTCCCGAGCCCGACCTGATGCCCGTGGTCGTGAGCGAGGAAATGATCGCCGAGCTGCGGAAGCTGCTGCCGGAGCTTCCGGAAGCGAAGCGGCAACGCTTCGTCAAGCAGTACGGCCTGCCGGAGTACGATGCCGGCGTGCTGGTTGTCAGCAGTACACTGGCCGCGTTCTACGAGCGGGCGGCGCAGGGATCCAGGAATCCCAAGGCGATTTCGAACTGGGTGACCACCGAACTCCTGGGTAAACTGGCCGAGGCGAAGAAGACGATCGACGAATGCCCGGTCCGGCCCGAGCAACTCTCGGAACTGGTTTCGCTGATTGAGAGCGGCCAGATCAGCGGCAAGATCGGGAAAGAAGTGTTCGCCGAGATGTTTGCCAGCGGCAAGGCCGCGTCGCTGGTCGTGAAGGAGAAGGGGTTGGCGCAGGTCAGTGATGCGGGGTCCCTCGAGGGATTCGTGGAAGAAGCGATTGCCAAGAACCCCAAATCCGTGGCAGACTTCCGCGCGGGGAACGAAGCCGCGATTAATCACCTGAAGGGGCAAGTCATGAAACTGAGCAAGGGAAAAGCCAATCCGCAACTGGTCGGGGAGATCCTGCTCCGCAAACTGAAGGGGAATTGAGGCGCATGCAACCCACGTACGGTTCGCAGGTTGTGGCGCTTGGCGTCTTGACGGGCAGGAGTGCAGGGGCTAATGTTAATCAGATCGATGCGGTCTCGCGAGGAACATGCCGGCTCAAGATGAATATATAGTCGAGATACTGCGCGATCTCGGTCTCATCTCGCACGAAGACATCCTGAAGGCGAAGGAACGCGCCAAAACGGAGGCGGTGGGGCTTGTCGACGCGCTGATCCTGATGGGCCGGATCACGCACATGGATGTGTCCAAGGCACTGGCCAGCCAGTTCAACATGGACACGATCAATCTCGCCGAATACCGCGTTCCCGATGACGTCCTGGCCCTTGTCCCCAAGCACGTGGCCCGCCGGTACAAGGTGGTCCCCGTTTACAAGCACGACAACACCATCACGGTGGCCATCAGCGACCCGCTGGATGTCGATACCGTTGACAGTCTCCGCTATATCCTGCGCATGAACGTCGAGCCGGTCGTCGCGGCCAAGAACGACATCGAAGCGTCCATCACCCGCTATTATGGCAGCGCCGACGATACGGTGGAGAACATGCTGCAGGAAATCACCGAGGGTGAGATCGACCTCGGCCTGGCGGGCGACAAGGCGACCGAGACCAAGATTGATGAAGTCGGCGAGACCGACGCCGACGCGCCGATCATCAAGCTGGTCGGGTTGGTCATCATGGAGGCGTTCCGCAACCGGGCGAGCGATATTCACATCGAGCCGCTGGAGAAGCGGCTCCGGGTGCGGTATCGGATTGACGGTGTGCTCCACGAAGTGGACAACCCGCCGAAGCGGTTGCAAGCCGCCATCATCAGCCGGCTCAAGATCATGTCCAACATGAGCATCGCCGAGAAGCGCGTGCCGCAAGACGGTCGCATTCAATTGCCGGTGATGGGCCGGACCATCGACCTGCGCGTGTCGTGTCTGCCGACGAATCACGGCGAGAGCATCGTCATGCGTATTTTGGACAAGACCAGCCTGCTGCTCGGGTTGGGCGATCTGGGCTTCTTCAGTGACGATCAGGGCACGATGGCCAAGATCATCGGCATGCCCGACGGCGTGTTTCTCGTCACCGGTCCAACCGGGTCAGGCAAGACGACCACGCTGTACGCCTGCTTGAACGAGATCAACAAGCCCGACCGCAAAATTATTACGGTGGAAGACCCTGTTGAATACCAGTTGAACGGCATCAATCAGGTGCAGGTCAATGCCGACATCAACCTGACGTTCGCGGCCGCGCTGCGTTCGATTCTTCGTCAGGCGCCGAACATCGTGATGATTGGTGAGATCCGCGATTTGGAGACGGCGAATATCGCCGTTCAGGCGGCGTTGACAGGACATTTGGTGTTCTCGACACTGCACACGAACGACGCTCCTTCGGCGGTGGCGCGTATTGTGGACATGGGCGTGAAGCCGTTCCTGGTGGCATCCGCGGTGCGGGCGATCATGGCCCAACGGCTGATCCGCAAAGTCTGCGCGAAGTGCCGACAACCGTATACGCCGTCGGAATATGAGATGAAGACGTTGAAGCTGAATCCGGACGAGATGAAGAATGCGGCGATCGTCCGCGGGACCGGCTGCAACGAGTGCTCCCGCACGGGGTATCGTGGCCGGATGGGCATTTACGAGATTTTCCAGGTGACGGACGACGTGCGGCAACTGATTTACGAAAAAGTGCCGTCGAATGTGATTCGCACACGGGCGCGCGAGTTGGGCATGCGGACCTTGCGTGAGGACGGCGTGCGCAAGATTATGGCGGGAATCACCACGCCCGAGGAAGTCATTTCAATTACCATGGGCGACTTGGACTAACACGGGGACGTTCATCGGACCCAGAATCAAACGGAGATAGGCAGACTATGTCGGTGCAAATGGAAGACCTGTTGCAGGTGGTGGTGGATGAAGGCGGCTCGGATTTGCATATTCGCGTGGGCGTGCCGCCGGTGATTCGCTTGCATGGCCGGTTGATACACATGGACCTGCCCGTGCTGGCCGCCGAGGACACGGAACGCCTGATGAAGTCCATCACCTCCGAATCACACATTCAGAAAGTCCGTGAGCAGGGGGGCACCGATTTTGGGTTTGCGTACGGTGACATGGCGCGGTTCCGGGTCAGCGTATTCAAGGAGCGCGGCAACTACGGCGTGGTGCTGCGGCAGATTCCCAACAAGCTGATGAGCCTCGAGCAAATCGGGCTGCCGCCGTCGGTGAAGGACCTGTTGTTTCGACCGCGTGGTCTGGTTCTGGTGACGGGTCCGACGGGTTCGGGCAAGACCACGACGTTGGCCTCAATGATTGACATCATCAACATGGAGGAAGACTGCCATATCATCACGGTCGAAGACCCCATCGAATACTACCACCCGCACAAGAAGAGCATTGTCACGCAACGGGAAGTGGGCGTGGATGTGCCCGATTTTGCCGAAGCGTTGCGCCGCGGGTTGCGCCAGGACCCGGACGTTATTCTCGTCGGTGAAATGCGCGATTTGGAAACGATGGAAGCCGCCATTACCGCCGCCGAAACCGGGCACCTGGTATTCGCGACGCTGCACACCACGGGCGCGGCGCGCACGGTCGATCGTATTGTCGACGCGTTTCCGACGGACCAACAGGAACAAATACGCACGCAGTTGGCCTCGTCGATCCTGGCCGTCATTTCACAGGTGCTGCTGATCCGGGCGGACGGGAAGGGGCGCGTGGCGTGTTTCGAGATCATGATTACGACGCCGTCCATCCAGGCGTTGATTCGCGACAACAAGACGTTCCGGATCACATCGGACATCCAGACCGGCGCGAAATACGGCATGGTAACGCTCGACTCGAACCTGATGGTGCTCTATGAGCGGGGATTGATCAGCTACGAGAATTTGATCACGATCGCGCAGGATCCGACGTCGATTGTCGCGAAATTGCAAGCGGAAGGAGGTCGACGGTAGGTCATGTTCGAAGGCGAGAGTGCCATCCTGTCCGAGTTGGTTCGCGAGCGCAACCTGCTCACTCCGGAGCAGTTCCGGGAAATTGAGGAGGAACACGAGCGGACGGGCAAATCGCTTTCGCAGGTCATGATTGATTTCAGCTTGATCACCGAAGAGCAGTTGTTGCGGGCGGTGGCCGAGCACTTGAATCTTGAGTACCTGAGTCTCGACGACGTTGATCTCGATCAGGCGGTGTTGCGATCCATACCCTCCAGCGTGGCGCGGATGTATGGGGCGGTGCCCGTGTCGATCAATGGAAACACGGTGACGGTGGCGGTGATGGATCCGTACAATCCCCAGCTTGTCGGCGAGCTGTCGTTCATTCTCGGCAAGGACGTGCAAGTGGCCGTGGCGCCTTCGAAGCAGATCCAGGCGGCGATTGAGCGGTACTTTGGCGAAGACAGTGAGTCGCTCAAGGATGTGCTGACGGACATGGAGGACCAGCTGACGTCGGCGGAAGCCGTCGAGTCGGCGACGAAGACGGGTGGGACGGCGGCCCTGGAGGAGTTGGCCAGCCAGGCCCCGATTGTGCGGTTTGTGAACGTGATCATGCTCAAAGCGATTCAGGATCGGGCCAGTGACATTCATTTTGAGCCCTTTGAAGACGAATTTAAGATTCGGTACCGCGTCGACGGCGCGTTGTACGAAATGGCGCCGCCACCCAAGCATCTGGCATTGCCCATCATCTCGCGCGTGAAAGTCATGTCCGCGTTGAACATTGCGGAGCGGCGCCTGCCGCAGGACGGACGTATTCAATTGAACATCGGGGGCAAACAAATTGATTTGCGCGTGTCGACACTGCCAACGCAGTTCGGCGAATCGGTGGTGTTACGCGTGCTGGACCGCTCGGTGGTAAACCTGGAGATGGAAAGCCTGGGGATGCCACCGGAAATTTTCGACCGGACCAAAG
Source organism: uncultured Verrucomicrobiae bacterium (assembly GCA_963842185.1). Classification (GTDB taxonomy): domain Bacteria; phylum Verrucomicrobiota; class Verrucomicrobiia; order Palsa-1439; family Palsa-1439; genus Palsa-1439. The sequence continues at coordinate 92,462 of CAWJFL010000022.1, read as the reverse complement.
AGGTCATCAAGGTACCGAACGGCATTTTTATTGTGACGGGACCCACCGGCTCGGGCAAGACCACGACACTGTATTCCTGTCTCAAACGAATCAATACGATCGACCTGAAATTGCTGACGGCCGAAGACCCTGTGGAATACGACATTGAGGGGATCATGCAAGTGCCGATCAACGAGGCGATCGGGCTGACGTTTGCCCGCGCGCTGCGATCGTTTCTCCGCCAGGACCCGGACATTATCATGGTGGGTGAAATGCGCGATCTGGAAACCGCACAGATCTCCATTCAAGCTTCGCTCACGGGTCACCTGGTGTTTACGACGCTGCACACCAACGATTCTCCCGGCGCGGTCACCCGGATGATCGACATGGGAGTGGAGCCATTCCTGATCAGCTCCACGTTGCAGGCGGTGCTCGCGCAGCGGCTGGTGAGGAGCGCGTGCAAGAAGTGCAAGGTAGCCTACGAACCGAGTGAAACGGTCCTGACGCAACTGGGACTGACGAAAGAAGACACGGCGGGCCGGCCATTTTACTACGGAAAGGGTTGCATGGAGTGCAACGAAACCGGGTACCGGGGCCGCAAGGGATTGTTTGAGTTGCTGCTTATTACGGAACCGATTCGCGAATTGGTCAACATGCGCGCCCCGGCGGGTGTCATTCGTGCGCGGGCGCTGGAATTGGGAATGAGAACCTTGCGTGAGGATGGGATTCGCAGTATTCTGGATGGCGAGACGACCGTTGAAGAAGTACTCAAGTACACAGATGCCCGTTAACGGTGCCAGTGCCCACGCGGGCGTGGGTGACAGACGCGGAGGACGGTTATGGCAAAGTTCAGCTATGTAGCGTTGGATTCACGGGGCAAGGAAATCACCGGCGTACTGGAAAGCGAGAGCACCACCGCGGCCGTGAGCCGCATCCGGGAGATGGGGTACTTCCCCACCAATGTTGCGGAGGCGGACAAGGCGGCGACCAAGAAGGGTGGGAAAACAGCCGCTGCTGCGGCGCCAGCCGGTGGCAAAGCGGGTGGCAAGAAGGGTCTCGGGTCGCTCGAGCTGAAGTTTCTCAGCACCGGTAAGGTCAAGTCGAAAGTATTGACGGCCTTCACGCGGCAATTGGCAACCCTGATCGACGCGGGCTTGCCGCTTCTGCGCGGCTTGGATGTGCTCCGCAAGGGAGAGAAGAACCCCACCTTGAAACGGACGCTGATACAGCTTGCGGAAAGCGTGGAAGGCGGCAGCACGTTCAGCGAGGCCCTCGCCCAACATCCCAAAGTTTTCAATAAGCTGTATGTCAATATGGTTCGCGCCGGCGAGGCGGGCGGCGTGCTGGACGTGACGCTTTCGCGACTGGCCGACTTTCAGGAAAAGGCCCAACGGATCAAGAGCAAGGTTATTTCAGCCATGGTGTACCCGACGGTGGTCATCGTGGTAGCCTTGTCGATCGTCACGTTCCTGATGATCGTGGTCATCCCGAAGTTCCAGGAGATTTTTACAGACCTCCTGGAGGGCAAGTCGTTGCCTCCGCTGACGTTGTTTGTACTTGGCTGCAGCAATATGGTGAAGAACCAGTTTCCGCTGGTGGCCGGGTGTATTGCCGGTATCTGGATCTCGATCAAGCTGATCGGCAAGACGGTGAAGGGCCGGTTCTACCTGGACAAGCTCAAGCTGAACGCCCCCATCTTTGGGCAACTGATTCGCAAGGTCAGCATTGCCCGGTTTACGCGCACACTGGGCACGCTCATCTCGAGCGGCGTCCCCATTTTGCAGGCGCTCAACATCGTGCGTGACACTTCTGGGAATGCGGTGATCGCCAAGGCGGTTACCCAGATTCACGATTCGGTGAAGGAAGGGGAACGCATTGTCCAGCCGCTGGAGGCCTCCGGAGTGTTCCCGGCCATGGTCGTTAGCATGGTGGATGTTGGCGAGGAAACCGGTGCGCTTCCGGACATGTTGATGAAGGTGGCTGACGTCTTCGATGATGAAGTCGACAACGCGGTGGGCGCCATCACGTCCTTGCTGGAACCCGTGATGATTGTCATCCTGGCCGTGATCGTGGGGACCATCGTCATCGCGATGTTCCTGCCGTTGATCAATGTCATCTCGCAATTGAGTGGTTAGCGATTCTTGGGGGGATTCGAGCGCGGCGGCGGTCCGTCAAATAGCGGATCGCCGCTTCATTTTCCGGCAAACAGATCCGGGTCGCCAGATGAGGGAGAATCTTCAAACCGGGCCAACAGGGATTTGAAACCACAACGACGGTAAACCGCGGCCAGGGCTGTCGCGTCGGGGGCCTGGACTTTCAGGCTTTCCAGACCCACGGAGAGGGGAAGATCCACCTGGAGTCTGACGAGCTGACGGTTGGTCTGAAGTCTTTCCGCCGAGGCGGCCAGGCTGTCGCGCAGTTTTGGTTTTGCGATCTCGGCGACGTGGGCCAGCAAGTTGTCCAGCGTGCCGTAGCTTTGCAACAGTTGGGCCGCGGTCTTTTCACCTACGCCTAGCGCGCCCGGAATGTTATCCACGGAGTCACCCAGCAGGCTGAGAAAATCGACCATTTGTTCTGGTGAGACACCGTATCGTTTCCGGACGCCGTCGGGGTCGACGATGGTGCTTTCCTTGCCATCCGGGCGAAGAAGGCGGATGCGCGGGCTCACAAGTTGCATGAAATCCTTGTCGTTACTGGCAATCAGGACATGGTGGTCGGCGCGCGCGGCGGAGATGGCCAGGGTGGCGATAATGTCGTCGGCTTCCTCGCCCTCAGCCTCGACGAGCGGAACGCGCATGGCCGCGAGCATGTCCCGAATGACAGGAAGTTGGCGATCCAGGTCAGGCGGCGTGGGCGGTCTTTGTGCCTTGTACGAGGGCAGCAGAGTCAGGCGTTTGTGGGGTGCGCCGAGGTCGAATACGGCCGCGTGATGCGAGGGTGTGTGGTCGGTGGCCATCTTCTGGAGCATCTTGGCCAGGCCATAGATGGCGTTGACAGGCTGACCGTCCGTCCCCGAGAGGGACCGGATGGCGTAAAACGCGCGGTAAATCAGGGAGTACGCGTCGTAAAGGAGCACGGTAGCAGCCATTGGGCAACGAACGTATCACGGCGACAGAAACAAAACAATCCAGCCCGTTGGGGGGCCGAGCGAGTTTAGTACCGTGCGCTGGTCGCCACCGGGAGCCGATGAACGGGATTGCCAGCCGGATCGATCAGCCGAGCCGTTACGAAGACCAAGAGGTTGAGCTTCGAGCGCTGCGTGACCTTGGATTGGAACAGGCGACCAACCAAGGGCAGGTCACCGAGAAGCGGGACCTTGTCATCGATTTTGCTCAGTTGCTCCGTAATCAAGCCCCCGAGAACGACGGTTTGCCCATCCCAAATCACGACGCTCGTTGTGAGGTTCTCGCTCTCGAAAAGGGGCTCTTCGATGTTGTTCATGGTGGTGACCACGTTGCCGGCGCCAGACGACAAACCGATGGGGCTGCCATAGTTGATAAACCCGAGAAATTGCGATACTTCGGGCGCGAGAGTCAGGTTGATCGTGTAGCCGTCGGCGCCAACCTCGGGTGTCACATTGAGAAGAACACCGACTTCGCGCGTCTGGAACGAACTGGGAATCGACGGGGTAACCGCAACCGCGCCGCCGCCGGTCACGCCGCCACCGGAGGAGGTCGCCGTGGGCTGCGCCCACGATGTCGGGTAGATAAACTCCTGGACCGAGCGAATCTGTGCTTGTTGGCCGCTGACGGTTGTGACCTTGGGCGCGGAGAGCGTGTCCGCGCTCGACTTTTGGGCTAGGGCGTTGATGACGACCTGGAACTGTGGATTCGTCAAAATACCTCGAATGGTCGCGATCGAGCTCTGTGGCGCGGATGAGCCTGTGCCAACGGCAGTGGGCAAGCCTCCGGCGGCCAGCAGGGACGAGATGGCATTTCCTTGAATTGCGGACACGCCCTGCAGACCAGAGGTTATGTCGTAGGATGGGCTAGAAGACGCCCCGCTACCAGGGGGGAAGGTTTCCGCGCCGCTGCCACCGGTGACGTCAAAGCTTCCGACTGTTTTCGTGCCCATCTGCCAGTCAAACCCGAGTTCATCCAAGTCGTTTTGGGAGACTTGCACGAACTTGGCCTCGATCTCGATTTGGGACGGAATGAAGTTGTAGGCCGACAGCACGCGTTCAAAAATCTCAAGGTTCTCCGGCGTATTGCGGATGATGATGGTGCTGGTGCGGGAATTATACACGAGGCTTGATCCCGGTGGGAAGGGAACCCCGGCATTTCGAAAGGTGCTCTGCACCTCATTGGTGGCCACGGCGGCGGCGGCCACCTGATTTTCGCCGATTGCGCGGTACGATCCGACGGCGCCCGTGGGGGTGGCATTGGCGGTTCCGACCCCGGTCCCGGCACCGGCGGGTGGAACCCTAAACACGCCGGGCGTGACCGGATAGGAACGCGTGACCATCTCGCCCTCGGGGGCATCGGGGGGCAATATAATCACCGCGCTGGGATCAATGCGGTACTTCAAGCCGAGCCCGGTTTTCACCACTTCGTTCAGGACATCAATCAACCGGATATTGTGCAACGTCACGGTAATCTTCTGCCCGGACGACACCGCCGCCGCCGTCGGAGCCTCCGCGGCGGTGGCTTCGGCACCGCGGGCAGTCGGAGCGGCAGCAGTAGGAGTTGGCGCGGTCGAGGGCGACGGGCCAGCGATGACACTGCTCAGGATGAAGTTGACACCGACTTTCTCCGGGTCTCGGATACGACTTTCGTTGCTCAGATAGGGGATGACGTCGCTGACGGCGGCCTCGCGAAAGTTGATCTCGGGTATAATAATTTCGTTAAGCTTCTTGGTGATGCTCTCTTGGCGGAGGGCATCGCGAACGATCGGGCCTGCGGTTTCTTCGGATTTGGGAGGCTGCACCTCGCTGCTAATGGGCGGAGTCCATCGGTCGGACACTTCCCAAAGACGATGCACACGTGTTTCATCTTGAGCGCCCTGGGCGTAGTCGATGCGTTGCTTGCTCAGCGCCTTGAGCAGGACATGGGCATCGGCATTGTACGGATCCAGAATCAAAACCTGTTGGAAGCGGCTCTCCGCCTCATCGTACTGGCCGGAGTTCATGAGAATTTTGCCTTCACGGAACAGTCGCTTGATCTGATCCTTCTTGGCCACGAATTCGGGGGTCTGATCCAGTGGCTGCCCGCTCGGGTTATCCACGGTCTTCTGCGATTCGGCCTGTTTGACCTTGGTGAGGACATTCTTCGCTGCCTGGTTTTCCGGATCGTATTCGAGTGCTTTCCCGGCAAGAGCATCGGCCTGGGCGATGTCGCCACTGTGAAACGCGGCGTCGGCGAGCTGCGTGTAGGAGTCCGTCAGCCCGTGAACCGCCCGATTGTAATCCACTTCGGTGGCGGGGGCTCGGGGGATGAGCTTGATGCCTTGTTCGAGCTTGACGACGGCTTCCGAGTACTTGCCGGCGTAGAAAAGTTTTTCGCCCTGGGCGAGCAGTTTTTCAGCAGCCAATTGGGCTTCCTGGCGGCGAACGAGTTCTTCCCGGGCGGCCTGTTCGGCCGTCGTAGAACCACTGGACGATGGATCGGTGGGCGCGGCGCGCAGATCCACAGACGCAAAGAAGCAGGCGCTGCTCGTGAGTAATACCAATACCATTCTTATCATATGACGATTCTCCGTTCCGTTCACGACTCGCCAGAGCCTCTGCGCACAACCCCCCATAGCCGCAGGCGAACCAGCCAGCTTGACGTGCGTTCGTACGTCAAACTACTGCTGGGAAGTGATAGTGTGCTGCTCCTGTGTTTGCGTGTCAACGATTTTCATCTGTCTTAGATTGATGTCAATGTCCAAGACTTTGTATGTGACGCCCTTGCACGCGAATGATTGTCCTCGCCGATATTCAGCCGTTTGCAACTCGCCAGCGCACCGGACCTGGGCCACGGGCTCCTGGTCTTCGCTCTCCTTGCCGAGGACCAGGACAACGGGGTTGCCCCCTTCGTGCTGCACCGTGAGTTCCGAAACGTCCTTGTCCTGTTTGACGCGAAGGATTGGATCGTCGACGACGACGGATTTCTTTTCAAACTTGATGATGCGATATCCGGTGTCTTCGTAGGGATCCTTGATGATATCGCCGATCGCGGGGATGAAGAATGTCCGCGAGCGGAACTGGATGTTAATCTGGAAATCGTACCCGCCTGTGGTCGCGTCATTCGCATACGCCATGAACAGCAGTTTGAACGGTTTGCGCACCACGCTGAGAAGAGTGACGGGAAACTCCGGCGCGGGGTTGCTGGTCGTGCCCGAGATCATAATCACCGGGCCGACGGGGATTGGATTGAACGGCTCGACGGCCACATTCGTCCACAACGGCGGCTCGGCCAGCGATTGGATGGCGTTGGAGTAGGTTGCCAGGGCCACGCGCGGGGTGGGAGCGACACGGGTCGCAGCCGTTGTCGTTGGCTCCTTGGTGCCGAGTTCGTTGACCCGCAATGCCAGAACAACCGCGGAGACGATCAGCGCTACCAGCGCAACCGCCAAGATGATCTTCTCGTAGTGTTTCTTCAGGAAATCCATGGTGGTCTTTTCAGTCGTGCCTCGGTCGCGTTCGTCAGGCGCCTGGTTTCGCCGCTTCCTTCTTGGCGGGTTGTGGAGTCGGGAATTCGATCAGATCAATGCGCATGGTGACAGTCAACAGCGTGGGTTTCAGGATCGTCGGAGTGGCCGCGGCGGCCACCGCGGCGGCAGCGGCACCCGGTCCCGTGGGCGTCTTGTCGGAAACGGGCGTTTCACCGGTGATCTGCAGTCGTCGGACGGCCAGGAACAAGTCCGCTTTGGTCAGGCTGTTGAGAAACCCACGCAACGCTTCCCCGGAACACTTAAACTGAAACTCAAAGGGCAGAACCTGATACAACGCTTTGGGGTCGGTCTTGATTGAGGCATCCAGCGGTTCGCCGCCCGCCCCCGATCCGCCACTACCGCCACCACCGCCACCCGGCTCAACCTCGGCGCGGCGTATCTGGACAATTTCCGCCACGTGGTTGGAGATCAGCAGCGTGCTAATTTGATCGATGGCCGCCAGTTGCTTGACGAGCAGGGTCAGGACACGTTTCGTGTCTTCGGGGGAAAGGTTCTTGGCGGGAAGAGTCGAGGTAGCCCCGGCATAGCGGCCAAACCCAAACGCGAATCCGTCCTGAAGTTTGATCCCCGCCGCCTCGGCCGCCTGATGAAGACGCGAGAAGGAGGAGGCCATGAGCTGGAGGAAACCGACGGGGCGCAGATCGGGTGGGACTTCGATCTTGTGGCTGACGGCTCCTACCAGTTGCCCGTACAACTGGTCAACCTGTTCCCGGTCCTGCTTGATGAGATCAATGCTTTCGTGTGAGGGCGCGGGTTTCTGCAGGAGCAGTTGGCCGAGCTGCGATTCTTTTTCCTGTAGCGCGGCATCGACGCCAGCGCGTTTCGACGCGGCGGCTTGTTGCAGCCAGATCAACACCCCGAGCGCGATGACGAAAGCCGTCACGAACCCCACCGTCAGCACATTCTGTTTCAGCCACTTGAGATTCATATCACATGGGAATCGGTTTCAGCAGTTTCGCACGGATGGTGAACGTGAAGGTCTTCCCTTGCAAGGTCGGGTTTGGCGGCACATCAATTACGACGCCCAGCTTGTCGTAGAACGACGAGTCCCGCAGTTTCTTGGCAAAATCATCGACCAACTGGATATCCTGCTCGGGGTTATCTGAGGAGTGAATCCCCGCACCTTCGATGCGAATTCCAAAAATGCTCTTACCAGGGACGCCACCCGCGGGAGCGGGGTTATGCGGCGGAGGTGGTGGTGCGCTCGGTGGCGCTTCCCTGCGTCCTCCACGACTGACCACCGGGGGATGCACGGCCACAGCCGCAGGGGGCGCGACGACGGCGGGGGCTTCCGTATCGGGAGTAAAGGAAACGATCCAAATGTTCGAGGCGAGCCTCGAGGTCAGGTCTTGCAGCAGCTCCGGCCAGAGCGACCGCTGGTCGAGCAGCGCGACGATTTGGTTGGCCTTGGACTGGACTGCGGAGAGCTGGTTCTGTTCGCGGCTGAGGCGCTGACTGAGGTCGTCCAGATTCTTGACCTTGCCGGTCAATTCGTGCAGTTGGGTGTTCTTCAGGGCCACGATCTTCTGTGTGTACCCGAGCCAGCACAGCGGAATCAGCAGCACGCAAACGGCCGCGGCGGCGAGATAGGGCCGTTGGTGCTGCATCTGTTCGCGACGGCGCGCGGATTTCGGAAGAAGATTGACCTCGATGGGGCATTCGGTGGTCTTCCGCAGGCCCAAGCCAACGACTTCTCCAAAGAAATGCGCGCACCGGGCCAGCTCTTCCCGCGAAATTTGCGGGTCAATCTCCACGTTGCGGAAGGGATTGAAGTATTCGATGTCCGTCTGGATCTTCTCCTTAAAGAAGCGATCCGTGTACGGGATGATCGAGGTGCCGCCCGAGAGCAGGACGCGCCCGGGAAGGCTGCCCCCTTGTTGTCCCTTGTAGAAATTGATGGACCGGGCAATCTCGGCATGGAGCCGGGTCATCACGTTGCGGATGATCTTGCTGACACGGGCCTGCGTTTCGTTTTCGGGCTCCTCGTAGGCCCCGCCCAGCGCCACGAAGCCGTGCGTCTTTTTCATGTGCTCGGCTTCGAGGAACGGCACGTTGAACTCCGAGGCGATGCTTTGCGTGATGGCGTTGCCGGCAATGGGGATCGACCGCGAGAAAACACGGTTCTGTTCCAAGAACAGAAGATTGGTCGTGCGCGCCCCGAGATCGACGACCATGGTGCAGCCCTCGATGTCGCCGTAGTTGTACCGGACCGAGTTGTATAACGCCATCGGGGCGACATCCACGATGTCCGTCCGCAGCCCGGAAGATTCCACGCCTTCGGTGAGTTCTTCGATGATGTCGCTCTTGATGGCCAGCAGCACGACTTCCAGCTCCCCTTGCGGGTTGCTCCCGAGCAATTGATAATCCCAGATGACTTCATCGATGGGGAAGGGGACGTTTTGCTGGGCCTCGTACTGGATGATCTGCGCGACCTTGGATTCATCGACCGGCGGCAACTTGACGAAGCGGGTGAACACGGATTGGCCGGAAACGCTGAACACGACATTTTTGGCTTTGATGTTTCTCTCGCGCACCACATTGCGAACGGTGGACACGATCAGCACCTTGCGGCTTTCCTCGTGTTCGGGATCGATCCCGAGTTCGGCATAGTTGAAATTCGTCAGCCGCAATCCCTGGCCCTTGGCGGCTTGAAATTCGCCCACCTTGATGGTGGAAGCGCCGATGTCCAGCGCCAGCATTCGCTCAGAGCCTAGCATGAATAATTACCGGTCCGGTTAGGGTTGTGGCGTGGGTTTGGGTGACTCATATCGGTCGAACGCAAAAATAGACCATGGGGTTTCTCGGGGAGGCAGCACGAAACCGCTGATCGGTGTAAGCCGCTCCCACCAGTGATCGTTGGAGACAGGATAACTGCTCTGGTCAATCAGCCGTCCCTTGTAGAACAACTGCACCGCGACAGCCTCGACCTGTCCGTTGCCATAGCGTTGGAGGGTGTTGGGATGCACGAACATGGCGGAATGGTGTTGGGCTCCCTTGGCGACGTTGACGTAGGTGATTTCACCGACAAGGCAATGCGCGTTTTCGCCCCGTCCCAGCAGCACGAAATACTTGAATTGAACGTCGTCGGCCCAATCGGGCGAGCTTTCGAATTCGGTATCGATTCGCAGCCAGTTCTGGCCGGCGGCTATGGAACGGCTGCCGGTGTCCATGATAATCGAGCGGTAATCGGGCGGACTGACGAGCCGTTGTCGGACGCTCGTGATCTGGAATGGGGGAGGAGCTGGCGGCTGCGGTTCCTGGGCAAAACTGAGAACCGCGGGTATCAGAAACGCGACTGACACTGAGAAAGTTGCTATTGCCATTCGATTGTTCATGTCTGCCATCTGCGGGAGCGCTCCAAAAATCCCGACGAGCTAAAAGACTCTCGACTCCGAAATGTAAAGAAGCCCGCCACATCGGTCAACAGCAAAAGCGGACGGCAGTGGTTTCGTGCCGGCAGGCCTGGGGCATACTTGCTGCTATTTCAGGCCGGCAATGCACCCTAGGGATAAACGGGCGGGCTTTGCATTGGCTCCCAGCGTGGCGCGGGCACACCGCGTCATCCTCCTGTCCAGCGCCATCCTTGTGCTCGGTGGATGTGGGCCGTCCACGGTATCGACAGACAAGCCGAGGACTCTCCAGGCGGTGCCGGAGCGCGTCCAACGGGTTGGGGTCGTGCCGATGGACACGGACGCCACTCGTCCGCTCTCGGCGGATGAGGTGGCCCGCAAACATCAACTGGAGACGGAGCTGGCCGCCGAACGGCCCACGCACCGGCTCAAGTTCCGTGATGGCCACGTCCTGGATGGATGGGTGATTTCCGAATCACCGACCACGATCCGTTTTCGCGACGGGTTTGGCTACTCCGGGTATGTGGTCGAGTCCTATCGGTGGGGCGAGGTGGCCGCGGTGGAGGCATTGCCGTCGGCTTCGTTTGAAGTGACCGCACGCGATGTACGGTTCAGCACCGAGTTTCCCCGGTTCCACTTCGTCAAGAGCCCGCCGTATACGATCGTCACGGACGAATCGTATAGCGAGGTGCAGAAAACCCTGGGCGTCTTGACCGACCTGCGCGAGCAGTTCCGCCATCATTTCGCGCCGCTGATCCGGCAGGAGGACGAGTTGCGGGACGTGGACGTGGTCTTCTTCGGGTCCGAGGACGCCTTCCGGACCTACGCGCTGCGGGTGGCGCCTTTGTTTGTGAATAGCGCCGGCTTCTTTTCATCGGGTGAAAACCGTCTGGTGTTGCTCAACCAGCTCAGCACCTCGCGCTATTTTCAAGCCCGAGACCGTCTCGAGGAACGCAGCCGCCAGTATCACGATTCCCCCGATGCGGGCCCGCGACTGGCCGCACTCCGCTCGGATGTCACCGCGGAGGCGAAGTCGATCAATGAGCGCCTGATTCGCCACGAGGGCGCGCATCAATTATTTCACGCCTATCACATTCACTCCCGCTACGGATTGGAGCCGACCTGGCTCACGGAGGGCCTGGCGCAGTACTGCGAGACGCCGGAAATCGGGCGATACCATGCCACGCTGGCGGAGCGGGTCATGCGGGCGCAGCGGGCGGGCCAACTCCTCCCGTTGACGACGCTGCTCAATCACCGGAATGCCTCCGGCTTTTTCGCCCTCGGAGAAGGCCGCGTCGAGCTCGCGTATGCCGAGAGCTGGGCGCTGGTCTACATGTTGATGCAGGACGGCGTCCGTCCGCAGTTTTTCAACTACGTGAGGTCGTATCGGGACCTTTCCACCTACCGCCAGATCACCGCCGTGGAACGCGCGGAGCCGGAGACGGTGCTGGAAGCTCAATTGAAAACGGACCGCAACACACTGGAGCGACAATGGGATTCCTTTATAACCCATTTGTAATTCGCCGCATCATCGTCTACGGCGGGTCCGTGATCGTGCTCCTGCTGGTGTTATTCCTGGGGCGCGGATTCGGTCAGAGCGCACCGGGCAGCTCGTCATCGCTGTGGACGTTCGATGGATTTCAACACGCGCTCATGGGGGACGCCTCAAAATCATCCGACCGTGATTCCAACATGCAACTGCGTCGTGAACTGGCGGACGGGAATGCCAACCCGGACAACGGCAATTCGGTGGGCGACAAACAGGTGGTGTACGCCTCCGCTCGCGACATCCCTCCGCAGGACGATTCCGGCCGGCCCAACTACGTGCCGGGGCAGTTGATCGTGCGGTTCCGTGGCGGCGTGCCCCATCATCGCCAGGATGAAATCGTCGACGAACTGGGCGGGCGAATTGTGCGGACACTGGACGTGCGGCACGGCGAGTATGTGGTGGTTTTGTCGGGCGGGTTGTCCGTGCCCGCGGCGGCGGAGCAACTGGCCAAACTGCAGGAAGTCGATTTTGCCGAGCCGAACGTGCTCCATTACATCAACGACATGCCCAATGACGAATACTACTCGTCGTACGACGGCGACTCGACGGAACTGCAGCGCTGGTATTTTAATGGAATTGGCTCCGACTCCAACCTCGAAGCCGAAGCGGCGTGGAACGTCACGACCGGCAGTTCCAACATTGTGATTGCCATCATTGATACGGGCGTGTTGACCAACCACCCGGACATCGCAGCGAATCTCTGGACGAACCCGAACGTCGCCGAAGACGCCACCAACGGCTACCCGGGCGATATTCACGGTTGGGACTTCTATAACAACGGTCCCGATCCCGATCCTGAATTGGGCGATGGCGGCGGCGATGGCAATGTGTTTCACGGGACGTTCGTGGCTGGCGTGGCGGCGGCGGTGTCGGACAACGGCGTCGGGGTCGTCGGCGCGAGCTGGTACAGCCGGATCATGCCGCTGAAGGTGTTTACGAATTCGGGGGGTGCGCCCGCCACGGCGATTGCCGAGGCGATTCGTTTCGCCGTGGACCATGGCGCGAACATCATCAACATGAGCTTCGGCAGCCTCGTCCCAACCCGAACCATCTACCAGGCGATCGAGTACGCCCACACCCAGGGAGTCATCATCGTCGCCGCGGCTGGCAACAACAATTCCAGCCGGCGCAGTTACCCCGCGTCGTACCCGCACGTGATCTCCGTGGGCGGCAGTGGCAGTGGCAGCGTCCTGAGCGGTGGCAGCGCGGCCAGCATGCGCTCGCGCGCCAGTTTCTCCGAATACGGCCGGAAAGCGGTGGATGTAGTTGCCCCGGCCGTGGACATCGTGAGCACGGCGGTGCTGAGTCTGACCGACCAGAACAACGGGATGGGCACGGCCGGCAGCGCGACGTATTTTGTCGGCAACGGCACGTCGTTTGCCTCGCCGTTGGTGGCCGGTGAAGCGGCGTTGCTGTTATCCCGAGCCGAGCAACTCGGGCTGGGGGGGTCGATCGGTCCCGATGCGATTGTGACGGTCATCCTGAACGCGACGACGTATCTCGGCGCCGACACGAACTCGACGCCCAATGTCGGAGCCGATTGGGCCGGCCATGGGCGCGTGGATTACCTGGCCGCGGTCCAGCAGATTGGCCCGCAACTCGTGACGGCGCCCGCCGCGCCGAGCCGGTTGACAGCGAAACCTGCGGGAGTGGGAACGGTGGACTTGAATTGGACAGACCGGTCGGACAACGAGCAGGGCTTCTTGATCGAGCGCGCGGAAAAGTCCAACGGTGCTGTCGGTTCCTTCGACCTGATTGACGAGGTCGGGCAGGGCGCCACCAGTTACGCGGACAGCACGGCCCAGCCGGGCGTGACCTACGCGTATCAGGTCGCCGCCTTCAACGTCGCCGCGACCAACTTCGTCCACGGTTGTGCCGTCGTTACCGCGCCGTAGGGCCGCGTTCGACCCGGGCACCTTCCCAAGCGGCCATCGATTTGTTACAATGCGCGGCGGAGGTGTCAGGTGAAGATCCGCGAATTGATGCAGTCCAACGTCGTGACGATCGGTGAGGACACGCCGGCCAAGGACGCGTATGAGTTGATGCGGACCCACCGCCTCCGCCACTTGCCGGTCGTCAACCGGGACAATCAACTCGTGGGCATTGTTTCGGACCGCGATCTGCTGAATGTCGCCGTCATCTTCAAGAAGCACCGCAGAGTCCTGCGGAATATCACATCGACGACGCGCTCAAAGCCCGCGATGTCATGACGGCCGAGCCCGCCACCGTTGCGCCCGATCACGATTTGGGTCTGGCGCTCGACCTGATCCTGGGTCTGGCCATTAGTTGCGTTCCCGTCATCGACGGCGGCAAGCTCGTCGGGATCGTCACCAACACCGATCTGTTGCTGTTGCTCAAGAAACTGTCGAAGAACCTCTAGCCGCCCGGTGTGGCAGGGAGGCTGGACAATGAAGGTGGCGGGAATGTGGAGATGAGTCCGGGGCAGTAAATTGTGAAGCGCTGGATCCGTCTGCTGACTGTCTAAAATTCTCCAGCGTGCTTTGCCAGAGAGGCATAGTTCATCCGCCAAAAGACTGCCAAACTGGCCAACAACCTGAACTGTGTGTATGTGCCGGCTGGATTCTATATCTCTGACCAGTAGCCAGTTGCAACAGATTGTTTGTTACGTGGCATCGACTATGCGGATGCAACAAATCGAGTAGATTTGACGAGGTGATTGAACATGAAAACGGACGTTGGTTCTATCGCCGCAGTAGTTGCAGCACTGATGTTGGCCGCAGTCTGCCCCGCCAACGCGAGAGGTGGCGGAGGATTTGGTGGAGGCGTTGGGGAGCCGCCTGCTTATTATGGCGACGACTACGAGTGTTATCAGCCGTCGTATTACTACGAGGACAACCCGCCCAGGGCCTATTTAGATCCTTCTGCAGCGGAGTATCCGCCATATTACGGTCGCGAGTTCCTGGTGCTCGGCTACGACTCCGGCAAGGCATTGCGGTTGAAGACCGTTTCCCAGAATTGGCTAATCGAATATATGCGTGCCAACGTCATGGATGCGCCGCTCAATGGACGCGACGATTTTCGTCGAGGATTCGTCTCGGGATATGGCGCTGGCGCCACGTCAGTCCTGAAGGAAGCCATCCAACAGGCCCGGGAGCCCAAACCGCAAGCCAACACTGCACCACGCGGTGGGCAACCTGATGGACTGACAACAGAAAGGAGTGCGCGATGAAACAAGCAGCCAGACTTATCGGTGTGGCAATGGTTGCCGTCAGCCTAAGCGTTTTGGGTTCCACGCCAGCGTTTGCCTTCGGTGGCGGCGGTGGGCACGGCGGAGGCGGCCATGGCGGAGGCGGTGGGGGTGGGCACGGTGGCGGCGGTCAAGGTGGATTCGGAGGACGCGGCGGATTCGGAGGACGCGGCGGATTTGGTGAGCGCGGTGGATTCCGTGGTGGTTTCCACCGCGGCGGCTATTACGGCGGCGGGTACCGCGGCCGTGGTTATTACGGTGGGTACGGCGGCCGGTACGGGCGTTATGGGTATGGTGGCTGGGGCTGGGGCGGCTATTCATGGTGCGGATATGGCTGGCCGTATTATTGCGGCTACGGCTATCCGTACTACTATAGCTACCCGTACTATGGGTACGACTACCCGAACGATTATTACGACGACCCGACGCCGGTGTATAATCCTCCGCAAACAGTCTACAGTACGCCGCCTCCTCCACCCGCGACAGCGAATGTACAGCCGCAATCAATTCCGCAAGGCGAAGCGAGTCAAGCGCGCGCCCTGGCGGAGGTGAAAGCGTTGGTATCGGCGGGGGTCGGTGACGAAGTCATTCTCAGCCAGATCCACAACTCGCAAGCGGTGTATCATTTGACGACCGCTGAGATCATCGACCTGAAGCAAAGCGGCGTGAGTGAGAAAGTCATCGACAGCATGATTAACACAGCGAGCGAGCCGCACTGACCTGCCCCGTCCAATGGACTTCTAGCTTTGTGAAATCGCCGGAAGTCGTAGTCGCTCAGCTTTGCGCTTCTCAAGGGCCAGCGGTTTCTCGCCGTTCAAAACACGATTCACGTTCGACTGGATGGCGTTGATGTCCCATTGAACGGTCTGGTAGATAATACATATCGAGTTCGCTGGCGCTCGTCTTCTATTCGTGGCCGCCGTTCTTGCGGATAAATCTTTGGAAGGTGGAGTCGTTGTCGTTGGCCGCGAGAGAGTACGGGGTTTTGCCGTCGTTCGTCCGCGCGTTGATGTCGGCATGATATTTCAGCAGGAGACTCACCATGTCGGCGTTCACTTGTTCTACAGCGATGTGCAACGGGGTGACACCATCTTTGTCCCTGGCGTTCACATGAGCACCGGAGACGATCAGAAATTCGGCAATGTCGTTTTGTCTAAGACGGACTGCCGTATGAAGCGGTGTCTCCTGAAACTTGTTCGTGGCAGTGACGAAGGTGTGGTCTGACGAGAGGAACAGTGCGACGAAATCCATCCCCTGCCTAACAGCGTAATGAACGACTGTGTTGCCGTCTTTGTCCCGTGCGTGAATATCAGCATGACTTACCAGCAGCACGTCGATGGTCTTTTTCAAGCCGTCCGCATTGACAGAGTAAATGGTGCTAAGCGCGCATAACAGTGGTGTGCGCCCTTGTGAGTCCTTGAGGTTCACGAGGGATGGGTCTTCTTGAAGGATGTTGCTGATACCGGTGTGGTTCAGGCTTTCCGCATAGTCGTGAATCCTGTCGGCTGTAGCGGTATTGGCAAACGCCACGGCTGCGGCCAATAGGCTCCCAGTCACAATTGATCTATTCAGGCGCATGGTGGCCTGACGGTAGCGCGTTCCGCAAATCTTACAAGCGGGTTCGAGTCGCCGAACATGATGGCTGCGGAGTGGAGACAGGAGGGACACGAGTGGCGGCATGGGGCGAGGCGGACGGAGTACGACGGCAAGCGGAGCGCTTGCCCTACAAGCGGAAAGCGCCGCGTGCGGGGTGCGCCACTGATGGCTTCAGGCGGTCAGACGAGTCAGGGCTTCGAGGTATTTCTCGGTGGTCTTGCGGATGACGGTGTCGGGGAGGACGGGGCCGGGCGGGGTCTTGTTCCAGTCGAGGGTTTCGAGGTAGTCGCGGACGAATTGTTTATCGAAACTCGGTTGGGGTCTTCCCGGAGCGTAGCCGTCGGCGGGCCAGAAGCGGGAACTGTCCGGGGTCAGGGCTTCGTCGATGAGGATGAGTTTGGAGCGGGTCGGACTGTCGGCGGACTCCAGGAGTCCGAACTCGAACTTGGTATCGGCGATGATGATGCCGCGGGTGGCGGCGTAGTCGCGGGCGTAACTGTAGAGGGCGAGGGAGGTATCACGGACTTTCTCGGCGAGCGGCTGGCCGAGGATCTCGGCGCAGCGGTCGAAATCGATGTTCTCGTCGTGGTCGGTCTCGGCCTTGGTGGCGGGCGTGAAGATGGGTTGGGGGAGCGGGCTGGATTCGACGAGGCCGTCGGGGAGTTTGATGCCGCAGACGGTTTGGGAGCGCCTGTATTCTTTGAGCCCGGAGCCGGCGAGGTAGCCGCGCACGACGCATTCGACGGGAAGCGGCTGGCATTTGTGGACGAGCATCGAGCGGTCGATCAAGTTTTGTAGGGCAGTGGGCCCCGCTGCCGCCAACGACGGCAAGCCGGCGGCTTGCCCCACAATGTTGGACGTGATGAAATGGTTCTCGACGATGTGGCGGGTTTTGCCGAACCAGAATTCGCTGAGGGCGGTGAGGACGCGGCCTTTTTCGGGGATTGGGTTGGGCAGGATGACATCGAAGGCGCTGATGCGGTCGGTGGCCACGAAGAGCAGCGAGTCTCCGAGATCGAAGACCTCGCGGACTTTGCCGCTCTTGAGCTTCGGGACGCCCGGCAGATCGATTTGCGTGATTGTGTTCGCCATGGTGCTCGCCTAAACTTGGGTATTGTATGAATCCCAGCCGAAAGTTTAAGGAAAATGTGCTGGTCGTCGGCTTTTTTTTGCTGAGCGTGGCCGTGGTGGTGATACTCATCGTCGGCGCGTGGAAAGGGCGCACGTCCGCCCGTCCGTCAGTTCCAGCGACGGAGCAGGTCAACCACTAGTCGCACGCCGAAGCCCGTCGCTCCCTTGGTCAGATAAGGAAGCTCCTCCGTGGTCCAGGCCGTGCCCGCGATGTCCAGATGCGCCCAGGGCGTGTCGCCGACGTACTTCGCGAGGAACGCCGCCGCCGTGATCGCGCCGCCGTAGCGGCCGCCGGTATTTTTGATGTCGGCCACGTCGCTTTTGATCTTGTCCTTGTATTCCTGCCAGAGCGGGAGCGGCCAGACGCGGTCGCCGGTGCGGTTGGCGGACGCGCGGATTTTCTCCTGGAGCGCGTCGTCATTGCCGAGGAGGCCCGCGGCGATGCTGCCGAGAGCCACGACGCAGGCACCGGTGAGAGTGGCGAAGTCGATGATGGTTTTGGCGCCGCGCTCGCGGGCGTAGGCGAGAGCGTCGCCGAGCACGATGCGGCCCTCGGCGTCGGTGTTGAGGACTTCGATGGTCACGGCGCGTTTGTCCGCGCCGCGGTAGCTGGTGACGATGTCGCCCGGGCGATAGCTCGTGGAACTGGGCATATTTTCGGCGGAGGAAATGACGCCGATGATGTTGAGCGGCAGCTTGAGTTTGGCGACGGCCTTCAGGATCGCGAGAACGGCGACGCCGCCGCACTTGTCGAATTTCATTTCGTCCATTTTGTCGGACGGCTTGATCGAGATGCCGCCGGAATCGAACGTGATGGCTTTGCCGACGAGCGCGAGCGGCGGGGCGTCTTTCGAGCCGTAATATTCGAGGACGATCAAGTGCGGTTCATTCGCGCTGCCGCCGCCGACGGCCAGGAGCCCGCCGAAGCCGCCAGCCTCGAGTTCTTTTTTGGCGAGGACGGTGCAGACCAGACCCGAATCGTCCGCCAATTTGCGGGCGTAGTCGGCCATGACGCGGGGAGTAACGACGTTGCCGGGCAGATTGCCAATTTCGCGGGCGTAATTGGTGGCTTCGGCGACGATCTGCGCGTCCGCAACGACTTTCTTGGCTGTCTTCAGATCGGCGTGTGCGGGAATGCAAAGCGTGAGCGTCTTCAGTTCCGTCGCATCGCCGTCGTCATCGGCCGGTTTGAACTGGCGAAACTGGTAGGTCGCGAGGATCGCGGCCTCGACGATGGCCGCCAGCGAATCGCCAACGTCGCCCGACACCTGCACGGCGGCGCGCTCGATACCCAGGTCGCGGAGTTTTTTGGCGGCGATGCCCATGGCGCGGCGCAGGGTTTCGCTGGTGAACTTGTCCCGTTTGCCCAAACCGACGAGCAGAATGCGTTGGGGCGCGAGTTTGCCCGCCGCGTGAAGGAGGAAGAGCTGTCGCTCGGCTCCGCGAAATTCCTTGGGACCGACATGCCGGAGCAGGTTCTTGAAGGCGGCGGGCCCGTCGAGGCGTTCCTTCTCGAACGCGAACAGAACGGCGGCCGGTTGCTTTTGAGAAAGGGCGGCGGAAGTGGTGACGGAGAAGTTCATAATTTATTCCGCGGCGGATTATAGCAATGGGCGTGCGTCCGTCAACGCTCCGTCGAGGCAGTCCATCGTCGCGAGGTTTTGATAATCAAGGATTTGCACGGGTTTGGGGGAAAAGCTCGACGTTTGCAGGGCAACTTTCTGGCCTGTGGTCCGACGAATTGGACGATGACAGTTTCCGTGGCAAGTTTCGTGCTTTCTGTAGGTTACGACATCTGGATTGCCCGTGGCGTCGGGTGTCAGACCGTGCGAAAGCATCCATGATCGAGAGTTTATTGGCGAGCGTCATCGCGTTCGTTAGCACGACCTTTCCGCCTGACGGATTGAGGGTCGCGCTGGCGCTGGCGGTGTTCAGCACGTGGCTGGTGGTGGCCGTGCTTGCCTATTTAAACCTCCACACACGGCAGGCATGCTATCGATTCTGGGCGGTCGCCTGGCTTTACTACTCGATGTATCTGGCGACAGCGCTGGGGTTGGACGAACGGCCAGACCTCGCGATCCTCGCGACATTGGGCCGGGCCTGCGTGGGGGTCAGCGCGCTCTGTATGGCGTGGGGGACGTTGCATCTGGCCAACCGCGCGCGGTCCGATCGGGAACTGGGGATCGGTTCGCTGGTCATAGTGGCGTGGAGCTTTGCGATTCGGTCTGTGGCGGGGAACCACGTCTGGATCAACTCACCGACGTTTGTGTTGCTGGGATTCTCGGGCCTGGCTGTCGCAATCCGTCACGCGAAGGAATGGAAGGAACACCCGGGGGCACGTGTGCTGTGCGTCAGTTTGCTGTTGTGGTCACTGCATCAATGTATCTTCTATTGGCTGATCGCTTGGGAGCCGGCGTTGGGTGCCTTGGAACACATCATGTCCGCTGTCCTTGCCTTCGGGGTGACCGTGGGGCTGATTGCGTTGGCGTTGGAACAGGCGCGCGCGCGTCACGACGTGTTGCGTCTGGAGTGTAGCAACGGCGCGGCCCAACGCCGTGCACTGGAACAGGAGTTGCGGATCTCCGAGCAGAAATACCAGCAGCTTTTCGCTTCCGCATGTGATGCGATCCTTGTGGTCGACATCGCGACCCTTCAGATTGTTCAGGCGAACCCCGCCGCTGAAGGGCTGACGGCGCGGAAGGCGGACCAGTTGATCGGCCACCCTTTGCAAGGACTCTGCCCGAAGCTATCTGGCTGCAGCGAGAGTCTCTTGGAGAACAAAAAGCGGGTGGAAGCGCTCTTCAATGCGGCGGGCGAAATCCAGATCGCACAAGGGGCAGGGGAGCACGTGCTTTGTGAAGGATCCGTGACACTGGTGGACTGTCACGAGCGGCCGGTCCTCCAGATCAACGCCCGGGAAATCACCACCCGCAAGAAAATGGAGCAACAATTGCGGCAGGCAGAAAAGCTGTCGGCGCTTGGCCAACTCGTGGCCGGCGTCGCGCATGAATTGAACAATCCACTCGCCGTGGTAATGGGCTACTCGCAACTGTTCGTGAAGAACAAAGGCCTCGATGAGAAAGTCCGTAAGGACTTGCAGAAGGTCCTTCATGAAAGCGAACGGGCCGCCAAGATTGTGCGGAACCTGCTGACGTTTGCGCGTCCACGCGAGGCGCGCATGACCATGGTGGACGTGAACCGCATTGTCGTGGATTCGTTGGAGACACGCGAAATGCAGGTGCAGCGCGCCAAAGTCGAGATCGTGCGCCGATTGGGCAGGAACCTGCCGCCGACGATGGCCGACGCCGGTCAGATCGAGCAGGTGTTGGTCAACCTGCTCACAAACGCCATTCAGGCGCTGGAGAACCGTTCGGACACGCGGATCGTCGAAGTCGCCACCGAATATTGCGACAGCCGGATTCGCATTGTGGTTGCGGATAACGGGCCCGGCATCCCCGATCCGATTATGGGGAGGATTTTCGACCCGTTCTTTACCACGAAGGGCCCGGGTAAGGGCACGGGACTCGGTTTGTCGATCTGCTACAGCATTGTGGAAGAACATAAGGGGAAGATTTGGGCGGAGACCAAGGCCGGCAAAGGCACACGGTTTATCGTTGAATTACCTGTGGTGAAATGTCCCGACGTGGTGCATCCGCCACCGGTGGAGGCGCCCGTCGCCGAGCATGAAGCCAACGTGCCAGCGCGGCGTTTGTTGATCGTCGATGACGAACCGGGAATTGTTGACGTGTTGAAGCGGGCGCTGGATGAGAAAGGCTTTCAGACGGAATCGGCCTGCAACGGTGCCGAGGCCCTGTCTCGTCTGGCCTCGAACGAGTACGACCTGATCATTTCCGATATTTGTATGCCTGAGATGAGCGGCGAAAAACTCCATGCCGCGATCAGCGAGCGGTATCCCCATTTGCAGGAGCGGATTATCTTTGTCACCGGTGACACGGTCAGCCCGTCTTCGCGGAACTTCTTGGAGCGGTCTGGCGCCCGATGGCTCAACAAGCCATTCGACATTAGTGAGATCGAACGCATTGTTATGGGCATGTTGCACGAGGGAACAGTCATCGCCGTCGGCTAGACAGCGGTGCGCCCGTGCCTCTTCAGACGCCCGAGAATGGCCCTCTTGCCGTGGCGACACGAAGCGTGGTACTATATTCAACGCGCAGCGAATCGCGTCTATATAAATCCATGCAGTCCGACCAACGGCAACGAAGAGTATTGATTTTTTGTCTTTCGGGTCTCGGCGACGTGATCATGGCGTCGCCGTCGATCGCCGCGTTGGCGGCTGAGCCCGAGCGATTCCGTCTCACGCTCCTGACGATGTTCGGAAGTGTCGCCGAATACTTGCGCGAGCAGGCGTTCACCGACGATGTGCGGTTCGTGGATTTTCTGGGGAGCGCCAGGGCCAGGGTTCTACGGGACGTGTGGCGGTTGCGTCAGGAGCGATTCGACGTGAGCGTTCTGGCGTACCCCCACAATCGGGTTGAGTACAACGCGGTGGCTCGTTTCATCGGCGCGCGGGAACGGATCGGGTTCCGCTACCAGCGGCAACCCCACACCAACCTGCCCGGCCTGAACCAGACCGTGATCGACGAGGATCCGAAACTGCACGTGGTGGAGGAGAACCTGCGCTGGGCGGCGCACTTGATCGGTGAGGACGTCCACGGGCTGGCCGATAAGTTGTGGTTTCGGAGCACTCCGGAATCGACCCGCTTGGCCGACGAGTTTCTCAGTGAGCACAGACTGACCGATGCGTCGCCGTTGGTCGGCATTCACCCGAGTTGTAATCCCATGAAGAACCAGCAGAATCGCTGCTGGCCGCCGACCCAGTTCGCGCGGTTCATGGAACGCATGAGCGAACGCCAGCCTTCCATGCGGTTTGTGCTGTTCGAAGGGCCACTGGACGAGAAGGTGAGCAGCGCGGTGCACAAGAAGCCCGGTTTCGTAGCGGTGGCGCGTCGATTGCCGATCGGCGCGGTGGCTGCGGTGATCCGACGGTGCCAGTTGTTCGTCGGCAATGATTCCGGGCTGTTACACGTCGCCTCGGCGTGCAAGGTGCCCTGCGTGGCGGTCTTCGGACCGACCAATCCGACATGGGTGCGTCCCTGGCAAACGCCGCACGTCATCGTCAGCCGCGGGTTGCCCTGCAGCCCCTGCTTCTATTATTCGAGCCGACCGTTACGCTGTCCGGCCGGGCTTGACTACGCCTGCGTCCGTGACCTGCCGCTGGAACCCGTGGAAACCGCCGCCTGGCAACTCTTACATCAATCCCATGCAAGTGTCGTCAACGCTCAGCGCTAAACGGCCCGGTCTCGGGTTGTGGGTCACGATGGCGGTGGCGCTGGCATACTGCATCTGGCTCGGCGCTCACTGGCTGCCGCTGGGATTGAGCGAACACGAGTTGAGCGGCTCGGCCTCGCGCGTATGGGACATCAAGCGCGAAATCTCCCAACATCATTTCCTGCCGTGGTGGACGCCGTATTTCATGAGCGGGTCGAGCTACGGCCTCAACCATGGTCGTGGCTTCTATCTGGTGCCGTGGATCTTCTTCTCGATGTTCACCGACCTCATCACCGCCGGCAAGCTGATGGCGCTGCTGGCAATCTTTGCCGGCGCCGTGACCATGTACGGTTGCGCGTGGCATTTCCTGAAGAATGACTGGGGGGCGACGTTGGCAGCGGTGGCGTTCCTGTTGCACCCGGAACAGATCATCCGCGCGGCGGGCGCCGAGCACATGACCATCATCCTGTTCTTTCCGTTCATGCCGCTGCTGTGGTTGACGCTGGCGCGGGCCCTGGAAGCGAACAGATTTCGGGATACGTTTTTGTGCGCGCTCGTCGCTGTACTGGCGTGGTGGACGGACAACAAGCAGGCTTTCACCGTGTTCCTGTTCCTGTTCGGCTACGCACTGTATTGGCTGTGGCCCCGACGCAAACAGTGGCGGGGGACCGCCCGTATGTGCGGCTTGTTGGCGGCCATGGGGTTGGCGATGGGGTCGTGGATGCTGGTGCCGAGCTTTGTCGAATCGGGCTACGTGAAGCTGTTTTACGGCGATCCGTTGGCGGGTTGGCAGAAGACCTACTCCTTCAAGAGTCTGCTGGGTCTGGTGGACCGCAACGGCTCGGCCACGAGTAACCTTGTCGCTGTTGTGATGTCGCGAATTCAGGCCAGCGGCGGGCGTGTCAACAGTCAGGCGGAATACGACCAGGTACAGCGCTTGATGTCGCTGGGCATGGATTCTCCCGAGAAATACATGGGGATTGTATTGCTGGCGATTCTTGTGGCCACCGTGCTGTGGAACACACAACGGGTAGAGCGACGGGCGTTTTGGTTCTTCGTGGCAGCGTTGCTGGCGAGTGTAATGCTGGCAACCGGACCGAGCAGCGTGTGGACAGCGAACTGGACGACCTGGGAGGCGCTTTCGTCGCAGCAGGTGTCCGGAGTCGCGTTCGCGTGGCTATTGGTGAGCATTGCGTTCCTAGTGGTGTTCTGCCGACGAAAACTGACCACGGGACGCAAGTGGGTGATTGCCGGTGTGGCGCTGGCGATTTTCCTGTTTCTGCCGGGCTTCCAATGGTTGGCAACGTTGCCCTACTTCAAGGAAATCCGGGCGCCGTATGTCTTTTACGATACGCCCGCGGTATTTCTGGGGCCGATGCTGGCGGGATTCTTCGTTACGGATGTGCTTGTGGCGCGGAAATGGCGGGCGCACGCGCCGAAGATTGTGGCGGGCCTCGGCGTATTGTTGTTGCTTGACTACTGGCCGTATCAAAAACCGACGTGGGACAATGGCGTTCCCACTCACACGTTGACGAATTTGCAGGCGGCGTACCAATCCCTCGAAAAGGATCCGGACTGGGTTAAGACCTACTCGGTTTCCGGACGATACTTTCACCTGCTCGGGCCAATGTGGGGCGGCAAACCGCAGGTCTACGAGGCCTTTTACAACTGGATGTGCCCATTGGGGACAGGACTGTTGAACCAAGAGGCGATCATCCAGTTGTCGGATCGGCGCATCGTCATGAATCGGGCCTTCCTCGACTTGATGGGGGCGCGCTATGTCGTTTTTGACATGGCCAGCCCCGGCGCTCCCCAGCCACAGATGGTCCTGAGTGATCTGTCGCGCAACTATGCCGCCGTATCGACGAATGAAGATTTCGTGGTGTTCCGCAATGATACGGCGCGGCCTTACGTGACGGCGTACGCGCGCGCCTGTCTCTACGCCGGCGACGTCCACAAGTCGGCATCCATCGCGCTGGCACTCTCGGCAAAGAACTGGCCGCTGGTACAGGCGAAAGAGGCAAGCCCCGGTGAGGTCCCCGCCGACGAAGCGCGGAAGTATGAGCAGGTGTATGGCGAGGACAGTTCGCCGCTTCCGCCGATCAACGCGGGAGCGCCTGTGTCGTTAGAAAACGTGCAACTTACGCGGGAGAACGCGCAGTTGGTGCGCATCCAGGTGACGGCGCCGTCGGCCTGTCTGGCGGTCATTGCCGAGAGCTACTATCCATTCTGGCGCGCGGAAATCGACGGCCAGCCGACCGAAATCTTTCGGGTCAGTTGTGGCCTGATGGGAATGGAGCTACCGGCCGGCGCCCACACGATTCTCCTGCGCTATCAACCGCCGCGAGTGTACGCGGTAGCAGCGGTAGTCAGTATCGCGGCTTTCCTTGTGGGACTGGGGTTGGCGATCCGCAATCGGTAGTGCACAACCCGTCGTCTACCGGCTCTTCCACCAGTCAATGGTCTGGCGGAGGCCGGTTTCGAGGTTGTACCGGGGTTTCCAGCCGGTGCCTTCGCGCAGCTTGGTGTTGTCGGCGAGGAGGTGCATGGGTTCAGTTGGGGAATCGGGGAACGCCCCGAGCCTGATCAAATCGACCCGCTCCAGCAACTCGCCGATTTTCAACGCGATGTCGCGTACGGTTACTCGCACGCCGCTGCCGATGTTGACGGCGCCGGTCAGCTTGCTCTGGGCCACGGCGCAGACGGCGCTGGCGACATCCTCGATGTGAAGATAATCGCGGATGCGGTCTCCCGTCACGAGCTTGGCCTCCTGCCCTTGCCGGAGCAGGTTGATTACGACGGGCACGAGCCGCCGCGGGTCCTCGTACGGTCCGTACTGATAGAAGAAGCGCACCCAGGCAAAATCGATCCCGACCGAAGGAAGTGCCTGAAAGAGGTTCAGCTTCGACTGCGCGTACAGGGTGGAGGGGGCCGTCGGCGTGGACTCGCTCTGAGGCGGGTCGCTCGTCGCATACTCGAAACATGTTCCCGCCGCAACGAAACGTTGGCAGCCTTCCTCTTTGAGCCGCCGCGCCAGTCGCAAGCTGGCATCGACCCAGTCCTGATTTTGCGGGGCGTGAAGATACTTGCCCGGCTCGACGTACCACGCAAGGTGCAGACACAGGTCAAACCGCCAATCCGGAAGGGCGACGGAAGGAGCCAGCAAATCGGCTTCGACGAAGCGGAGCGATGCGGCCACGTCGGCGACGCGAGAGCGGTCGATTCCCGGCAGCACGAGGGCGTGCACTTCGTGGCCCTGGCGCACCAACTCGCGTGCGATATGCGAGCCGATGAATCCCGCTGCTCCTGTGAGAAGAACTTTCACAGCCGCGAGCCGTACTGGGCGGCGTAATACTTTTTGAACTCGCCGCTCTTGATCTTGCGCCACCACGACTCGTTCTGGACGTACCAGTCAATCGTCTCGTCGAGCGCGTGGGGGAAATCGCGGTTGGGGCGCCAACCGAGCGTGGCCAGTTTGCTCGCATCGAGAGAATACCGTCGGTCGTGGCCGGGCCGGTCCTTGACGAGTTGGATTAGCGTCTCGGGCTTGCCCAGCTTGCGGACGATGGCGCGGGCGATCTCGATATTTTCGACCTCGTTGCCGCCGGCAATGTTGTATGTCTCGCCTGTCTTGCCGTGGGTAATGAGGAAATCAATGGCCGCGCAGTGGTCTTCGGCGTAAATCCAGTCACGGACATTGCGGCCGTCGCCGTACAGCGGCAGCGGTTTGCTTTCAAGCGCGTTGGTGATGAACAGCGGTATGAATTTTTCGGGGTATTGGTTGGGGCCAAAGTTGTTCGAGCAGCGGGTGATCGTGACGGGCACGTTATGCGTGGTGAAATACGCATAGGCGAGCCGGTCCGCGCCCGCTTTGCTGGCGGAGTAGGGGTTGCGGGGGTTGAGGGGGGATTCTTCCGTGAAACTGCCGCTGGCGATGCTGCCGTAGACTTCGTCGGTCGAAACCTGGATGAACTTCTTCACACCGAATTGGCGGGCGGCTTCGAGGAGCGTGAACGCGCCCAGCACGTCGGTCTTGATGAAATCATCGGCCCACAGGATCGAACGGTCCACATGCGTCTCGGCGGCAAAATTGACGACGATATCGATCCCGTGACTCCAGAGCTTGGTGACCAATTCGTGGTCGGCAATATCGCCCTTGACGAATTGATGGCGAGTGGGATCGGCGAGATCGGTCAGGTTGTCGAGATTGCCCGCGTAGCTGAGCTTGTCGAGATTGGTGACGTGCCAATCCGGATGGGCTCGCAATGCAAACTTCACGAAATGCGAGCCGATGAAGCCGGCGCCGCCGGTGACGAGGACGCGCATCAGTTCTTTCCTCGCGAGACGCTAAATTTCATGCCGTCACGTTGGGCGACGAGCAGGCTGGTTTCCAAAAGTTTCTCATGAGAGGCGCCGGCGTCGGCCCACCAACCGTCGAGGACGTCGTAGGACAGTTGGCGCCGCTTGATGTAGGCATTGTTGACATCGGTGATTTCGAGCTCGCCGCGGCCGGACGGTTTCAAGGTGCGGATGATGTCGAAGACGGCGGGGTCGTACATGTAAATGCCGATCACCGCGAGGTTGGATTTTGGATGACTGGGTTTCTCGACGATGCTGACGATGTGCTGGCCGCGTAATTCGGCCACGCCGTAGGCGCGGGGATTGGCCACTTCCTTCAGGTAGACGCGGGCGCCGCGCTTTTGTTTGCGGAATGCCGCGACGCCGGCGCGAATGTCCTTCTCGATGACGTTATCGCCCAGCATGACAACGATCTTCTCGCCGTCGGCGAAGTGTTCCGCGAGGCGCAGTGCGTCGGCAATCCCACCTTCGCCTTCCTGGTAGGTGTAATTGATGTGGGGTAGATTGAAAGCACTACCGTTGCCGAGCAGACGCAGGAAGTCGCCCGCGTTATTGCCGCCCGTGACAATGAGCAGGTCACGCACGCCCGCATCGACGAGCGTCTGGATGGGATAGAAAATCATCGGCTTGTCGTAAATCGGCAGAAGATGTTTGTTGGTGATCTTGGTCAATGGGGCAAGCCGCGTGCCCAGACCGCCGGCGAGAATGATGCCTTTCATAACGGGTACCTAAAGCAAATCCGATGCCGCGAACTGGTTCGGTGTCATGGCGCGGGAGAGTAGCCAAGCGGCTGGCTCAAGTCAACGCTGGGCAACTGACGGAATCATCGAGCTTGACTTTGGATTCGTGTTGCGGCTCCTTACACGCGTATGTCCGTGGGGAAAAGCGGTCAGACGAACAAGACCCAGCCAAATACCGACGCGTATTATCCGACGGCGGGGCTTACCTACCAATCGAAGATCAGCGACCCGTATTCAAGCCACTCGGTGATTTTGGCCCGGGTCGGTGAAGGCAAGGGGCGCCGGTTGCTGGATGTCGGTTCGGCGCAGGGTGTGCTCGCGCAGAAATTCACCGAGCGTGGATTCGAAGTGACGTGCGTGGAAGGCAGCGCGGAACTGGCGGCGCTGGGCAAGGACAAGTGCCATGAGATGATTGTGGCCGACTTGGACAAGCCGTTGCCACGATTAAACGGGCAGTTCGACGTGATCGTGTACGGCGACATCCTGGAGCACCTGCGCAATCCGATGGAGGTGTTCCGGGGGTTCAATCGTTCATTGTGTCCGCACGGCCGCGTGATCGTGTCCGTGCCGAACCTGGCCCATGTGTGGATTCGGCTGAGCCTGCTTTTTGGCCAGTTCGAGTACGCGGACCGTGGAATTCTCGACCGGACCCATCTGCGATTTTTCACGCTGCATACCTTCGAGGAATTTCTTCGTGACGCCGGGCTGGAGTGGGAGGAGATTGTCGCGACCCCGGTGCCGCTGCTGTTGGTTGTGCCGCCGCGTTACCACGGTGGATGGTTGAAAGCCCTGCACGCGGTGAACGCCGCGGTCGCGAGATGCTGGAAGACGATGTTCGGGTACCAATTTGTGGCGGTGGCCCGGCCGAGAAAGACGTCATGAAACCCAAGGTCATCGTCGTCATGCCTGCCTATAACGCCGGACGCACACTGCGAATGACGTACGAGGAACTGCCCAAGGACACGGTAAGCACGGTGATTTTGGTGGACGACGGCTCGACGGACGAAACCTTGAAGATTGCGCGCGAGCTGAACCTGGAAGTCTTCATGCACGATCGGAATTACGGGTATGGCGCCAATCAAAAGACCTGCTATACGGAGGCGTTAAAGGCGGGTGCGGACATCGTGGTGATGGTGCATCCGGATTATCAATATGACCCCCGCCTCGTGCCGCAGATCGTGGAACCGATCAACAAGGGAGAGGCGGACGTCGTCCTGGGTTCACGGCTCAAGGGCGGTACGGCGCTGCAACAGGGGATGCCGTGGTGGAAATACTTCTCCAACCGGTTTCTGACCTGGGTGGAGAACACAACGTTCGGGTTGGATCTCTCCGAATATCACACGGGCTATCGGGCGTTTCGCAAAGAGGTCCTGGAGTCGGTCAATTACTCGATCGATTCCGATGGGTTCATTTTCGACCAGGAGATCATCGCCCAGGTCGTGGCGGCACGGTTCCGTATCGCGGAGATCGGCGTGCCGACACGGTATTTTCCCGAGGCGTCGTCGGCGAGCTTTACAGCCAGCGTCGTGTACGGTCTGAAGATACTCACGTTGACAGCGCGGTTCCTGTTGTACAAGTGGAAGATCAGTCCCGGCCGACAGTTCATCAGCTTGCGGGCGCGGTACACGAAGGTGGCCGCCAACCCGTTGTAACGGATATCGGTGTATCGAGCGAGCCGGTCATTTGCCCGCGCGTACTTCCACGCAGGCGCCTTTGCCGGCCAGCCAACTCAGCGGCGCGAGCAGGAAGCCCACGGCCAGCAGTGGTGGCGACAGCAAGAGCATGGCCACGTTGGCCGGCGAGAATTCCCGGTCGCGTCCTGCCAGCCAGTGGAGCCAGCGCGTTTGCGGGAAACCGCAGCGATTCAACAGGCTGACCATCCACCCAAACGGATCCTGATCAAACGACACGAAGCGGACGGCGTGGGTCTGCAATCCCACGCGTTTCATCGCTTCCGCCAGGGTCGCCGGTGCGAGTTGGACGATGTGGCGCGGGACGTCGAGATGAAACCAATGCTGCCCGGAGACTTGGAACTGCCAGCTCGCGACATTGGGAACCGTCACCAGGAGCACACCGTCCGGCTTGAGCAAGCTGGTGCAGACACGCAGTGCGGCCATCATATCGGGCAGGTGCTCCAGCACGTGGTGCATAAAGATAAGATCGAACGCTCCCTCCGACTTGAGAGCGTCGAGTTCGCCGACGACGACCTTCAGGCCCTGGACTCGCGTGGCGAATTCAGCCGTCTCGGCAGAGCGTTCCAGGCCGACGGTCTCCCAGCCTTCGTCGCGCAAGGCGGCCAGCATCCACCCTTCGCCGCAGCCAATTTCGAGCGCGCGCCCCTTCCGTTGCATGTCATGAGACCATTTCCGGGCGTGGGCGCGATACGCCGCCCGGAAAATCTGCTGCATCCATGGCTGATAGCGGCGGTAGTACGCATGGTAGTAGCGTCCGATGTCGGCGGGGACGTCGGCGAGGAAGATGAGGCCGCAGTCCCGGCACTGGTTCAGGTCGAACCAGTCGCCGCTGGCGTGGTCGCGGGCGCGCAGGAAGTGAACGGCGTTGGTTCCCTGGCAGAGAGGGCACGGTGTCATGGTTTGTGGGGGTGGCGCCAGCGGTTGTTTTGCCAGGCGCACCGCAGGCAGCCGAGGCCATAGACGACGCTGCGACGAAAGTTGATGGAACTCGCTTCGGAGAAGTAGCGTGTCGGGCACGAAATCTCTCCGACGCGAAATCCGGCCGCAATGGCGCCGCAGAGCATTTGATTGTCAAAGACGAAATCGTTGGAGTAGCTCTCGAGTGGCAGGGTTTCGAGCACGCGGCGCGTGAAGGCCCGATATCCCGTGTGATACTCGGAAAGCTTTTGGTTCATGATCACGTTCTGGAGGAACGTCAGGATGCGGTTAGAAATGTACTTGTAGACCGGCATGCCGCCGGTGACGGCGCTTTGGGCCAGAATGCGGGAACCCAGCACGACATCGTAGTGACCGCTGGCGGCGGAGTAGGCGATGGCACCCAGCAACCGGGGAGAGTATTGGTAGTCGGGATGCAGCATGACGACGATCTCGGCCCCGCGATTCAGGGCTTCACGGTAGCAGGTCTTTTGGTTTCCGCCGTACCCGAGGTTTCGCTGGTGCACAATCGTGCGCAATCCCAGGTGCCGTGCAATCTGGGCCGTATGGTCGCGGCTGGCGTCGTCGACCAGGATGATTTCATCGACAATCTGCTGCGGAATCTCTGAGACCGTGCGTTCAAGGGTTTTGGCTGCCTCGTAGGCGGGAAGAACGACGACTAGGGTTTTGCCTTCGACCATAGGGACATTGCACCGAAACCTAGCGAGGGGCGCAGGGATTGGCAAGGCATTTTCCCGAATCACAAAAAAACGTTTCCAGTGCTGGGTGATTTTGTTACGGTTACCGGCATGGATACCCCCAAGGGACGTCGATGGTTCCCCTCGATTCCAAAATCCATCTGGGTGTTTTTCGCGATCTACAGTCTGGTCTTTTTCGCACTGGCCTGTCGGAAATTCGTGGCGATGAATTCCAACAGTGGGGACACGGCGATTCTGGTCAACGCCTTTTGGCACACGATCCACGGACGGCTCTTTTACTCGACATATATGGGGATGAGCCATCTGGGGATTCACGCGACCTACGTGATGCTGCTATTCGTGCCCGTGTTCGCGCTCGCACCGAGCGCCTATACGCTGTTCCTCGTGCAAACCCTGATGATCTCCGTCTCGGGACTCGTATTTTTTTGTCTGGCGAGGCGCGTCACGGGGGACCTGAGGGCGGCGTCCTTGATGACCGTCGCGTATTTGTTTTACCCCTCCGTCGTCACCAATCACGTGAATCAGATCCACTTTGAACACTTTGCGCTGCCGTTCCTGATGGGAGCCTTGT
Organism: uncultured Verrucomicrobiae bacterium; assembly: GCA_963842185.1. GTDB lineage: Bacteria > Verrucomicrobiota > Verrucomicrobiia > Palsa-1439 > Palsa-1439 > Palsa-1439. Next base: position 60,708 of record CAWJFL010000022.1, on the reverse strand, counting down.
TGTGCCTGGAGGAAAAGAGGTTCTGGGGGTTTTTGGTTTGCGTGCTTCTGGCGATGAGCGCCGTGGAGAATATCTTCATTACGGTGGTGGGGATTGCGGTGTACGCACTTGTTTCGCGGCGCGGCGCCAAGTGGTGCGTTGCCCCGTTGGCGCTGGCCATGATCTATACGGCGTTTGTGTTCCACATGGCGACCCCGCATTTTTCCGCGGGCAAAGCGTATTTCGTGGGGAGCTATTTTGGGGAACTGGGAAACACCCCCGGCGAAGCGCTCCTGACGCTTCTTCGTCGACCGCAGTATTTCCTGGAGATCCTGACGAGTCCCGACCGGTTGATCTATCTGGTGGAAATGTTGCAGCCGCTGTTGCTGCTGATTCCCTTTGGGAGTTGGGGATGGCTGGTGGCGGCACCGAGCTTGGGGACGAATCTGGTGATACCGGACAGCGCGTTTCGCGTGGTGGCGTGGCATTTCAACCCGACCACGGGAGCCATGCTCTGCGTGGCGGCCCTGTTGGGGCTGAACCAATGGGCGGGCTGGCTCAACAAGAAGTTTGGTTGGACGGAAGGGCGCATCATTCTCGCGTTCGGGATGTGCGTACTGTCCATCGGAAGCTGGCCCTTGTGGTTTAATCTGGAGGACTACCGGTACCCGGACGCTTACGAGACGCTGGAAAAGGCGCGTGAACTGGTGCCGTCCTCGAAATCCGTGCTGGCGCCGCATACGATGATTGGACATTTTGCGGACCGGGAAGCCGCGGTGATCATGCAACAGTTCAATCCCACGGTTCTTCGACAGGACACGTGGCCGAAAGAAAAGATGTATGATCTCGATTACATCATTTTGAATGGGAACGAACGGAGATTTCCCCTGGATGCGGTCAGCCGCGATTTGGTGATGTCCTACTACACGAACACGAATTACGAGTTGATTCTCAACGAGAACAACGTGTTCGTATTTCGGCGGCATGAATCGGTCAATCTCACGCCGTGAGTGCATCCTGTACTACGGTTGATGAAGATTGCCGGCACGTCACCCCTCCGGTATACTCGCCAACCAGATGAGTCAGACGGAACCACAACCGGCCATCAGTATGACCCAGCGCATCCTGGCTTCCCTGGTGCTGTTGGCGTTGCTCATACAGGTCTCGTTGTTTTTCGTCGGGCTAGGGGATCCCATTCATCGGGCCGAGGTATTGTGGGGAAAGAAGCTGGAGGAACGGCGAGCGGTTGTCTGGCAGCCCGGGAGCACATTCAAGTCGGTTGCGGAACGGTTCCCGATGAACGCGCGGATGTATCTGATGTATCCGCAACCCCTCGTGCACTGGAACTGCGTGTACTATTTCTATCCGCGGTTGGTGAGGGTGACGATGACCAACGGCCTGTACCGCACGGACGAGGAGTACGCGAATTGGAACGAGAAACCAACTGAAAGCTGGCTGATCACCAATGGCGTGGGCTACGTGATGAACTTCAAGAATGGCGGGCGAGTATGGGAAGTGCGTCCCGGAATTGGCGCGGCGTTGTCCCAGACAGAGGACACAAATGCCACTCAACAACCTGCCCTTTGAATTATTTGCCATCGCCGTGATTTTCGCCGCCGGCGCGGCGGTGTTTTGCGCGATCGTGCGAGACCTGGAGTACTATGCCCGCTGGGAGCGGATGGCCTATTGTTATCCGCTGGGCTTGGCGGCGCTCGGCATGCCCATGTTCCTGCTCTCGTACTTCGGGGTGTTTCTCGACACGGCTGTCATCACGTCGCTCGTGATGATCAGCCTCATAATTGCGGCCGGATTGCGTCGCGTTTCGCCGCGGAAATTCTGTCAGGCGGGGGCCAACGCCCGGCAACCAGCGCAGCGGCTCACGGAGTTCGAGTGGCTGTTACTCGTCATCATTGTTCTCAGCCTTGGTGCGCGCACGCTGGCCAGTCTGCTGGCGCCTCTGAACGACTGGGACGGCGTCTGCGTCTGGGGCATCAAGGCCAAAGTCCTGTTTTATAGCACCGTCAAGACCTCGGACTACTTCTACAAACCGGAGTACGCGTTCTCCCATCCCAATTATCCGTTGCTCTGGCCGTTCATGTACGCCTGGGTGTGCACGGTTTTGGGAAGCTGGGACGATTTGGGCATGTTGATTCTCAACCCGGTGAATCTGATTGTATTCAGCACCCTCATGTACTGGACGCTTCGCCGGTACGTTGCCCGTACGGTCGCACTCACGGTCACGGCGATCATGGCGTCGCTCCCCGCTCTGGTTCACTACGCCGAATGCGGCCAATCGGACGTCACCTTGATGGTGATATTCGGTGCCTCGTTGTTTGGCATGTTCGATTGGATGAACCATCAGCGCCGTGACTCACTATGGCTGTCCGCGTTTCTGATGGGGGGCGCGCTATTTACCAAACAGGAAGGGCAGATTATTTTTGCGGCGCTGTTGTGTGCCGGAGGCGTTTACATATTTGTCGCCCAGCGATCGAATTGGAAGCGGCTGCTCGGCCAGCTCGTCGTGTTTGCGGTCATCGCCGTGATCTGGGCCTTGCCGTGGTTGCTGTTTCAGCGCGGCATCAAGGATTGGAGCTGGGATTTTAGCGGGGTCAGTCTCTCGGCGATCCGTTGGGGCCAGATTCCGGCGTTGATACAGGTGTTGTTCGCCAACGCCGTTAACTGGAACAATCAGGTTCACTTGCCAAAATGGAATTTTCTCTGGCCGATCCTCGTGTTCTGCCTGCTTGTCAACCGCTCGGTATGGCGTGCCCCGTGGGTATGTCTGCTGGTCGTATTTGTCATTCACGCCATCGGAATCTCCTGCGTATTCCTGGCTTCCCGTTGGGACATCACGCTGCCCGCGTTGGAGATCGCCATGGAACGGTTCACGTTTGTGATGCTGACACCGTTGTGGTTGATCCTGGCCAAGTGCGCGGATGATGCGTGGACGATTTGGAAGAAGCTCCCCGCCTCGGAGGTGGCGCCGGAGATTGGCAACGCCCACCGACCGGGATCTCCCCGCGCGGCCGCTCGTGGGGCGTGATGCCGGTGTCCGCATCGGCCTCGACGAACCGGGCGAGGCCAGCGCAGGGAACGATCATTGCGCGGGGATTGTCGGCGCGCTGATTTGGTAGACGAACAGTGTGTCGGCCACGCGCGCGGTCGGTTCCCGCGATTCACGGAGCCAGGCCCATTCCGGCCGCATCAGTTCCGACGCGGAAACCACAAGCCATCCATCCTTGATCTGTCGCGCCTGGTCCGCGCTCACGCGGGTGTTCGGGATCTTGAGGTACTCGATGCTGTATTGTGTCCCGAAGTAATCCAGGTAAATGTGCGTGATGCCACGGTCTTCGAGGAATTTCTTCAGCCGTTTGGCGTCCTGTCCCCAATCGAAGTTGGAATCCAGCGCATACTTGTAGCCGTTGGAAGCGCCACCGGCGGCTTCGTTGAAGAACTGCAGGAAACACGGGTAAACCGCCACCGCCACGACCGCCTCCCACGCCACCAAGGCAATCACGGCGTATCGGGCCGCCCGCCTCTCGATTCGGGCCAGTGAACAGCCCACGCCCACGCATACCAGCGGAACCACCGGCAGCAGATGACGCACTCCGATATTGATGCTGCTGGTCATCGCGAGGCCGAAATACGCGGCACCGGCGATCCAGGGAGTTTTTTCATAAAGACCGAGCTTTTTCCAACGGGTCGCGGCAACGCCGATCCCGATCAGCAGGGCCACGAGAAAGGCCAGGGGCGATTTCAGGGCGAAGACCACGGGGAAATAATACCACCAGCCTTGTTTCGACCATTCGCCCAGAAAATAGGCTTCGTGTCCACCTTGTGAGTGGCCCAATACCAGCGCCACGCCCTTGAAGAAATCCCGCGGGATAAGCAGCGGTCGAAGTGCCTGGAACCAGCCGGGAACGCCGAGGACGGACGCCTGCTCGGTCGAGATCGATGGGGCGGGCGACCACACCGGAAAATAGCCAAGCAAGACGACCAGCCAGGCTGCGGCGGCCATCGCGAGCGCCGGTTTGATCCATGGCTGTTTGGCGGCCTTCAGGTTCTTCCAAAACCAAGCCGCCAGCACAATGCAGATGGGCCCGAGAGACAGCGTGTTAAACTTCATCAGGAATGCGAACCCGAGGCCGGCACCCGCCACCGCCGCGGTCTTCACGCTGGGTTGCTGGAGGAACCGCGTGAACAGAAACACCGCCAGGGGAATCGCCAACGCCCCGTTGATATCGGTCGTGATGATGTGCCCGTACGCCAGCGCGTTGGGGTTGAATACCCAGAGCGCCAACGCGACAAGCGCGGCCAGATCGTTTTGTGAAGCCCGGCGGGTCCAGACGAATATCAATACGCCCAGCGCCATCGTGACGAACAGTTGCATGACTCGTCCCGCGAACATCATCGTCTCCCCGTCGTTCTGGCCTCCATAGACCAGGATTTGACCGAAGATTTGCGCCTCGGGCTTCGGCCAGAAATACCAACTGTTGCGGCCTTGCGGGAACAGGGATTGCACCGCCGCCGGTTCGCCATACCACGGCACGGTCCAGGGGTATCCCGCCTGCCGATCCAGCAGGGCTTTCCCGGCGTCGGAGAGTTTTACGTCCATGAACAACAACGGTACGGCCGGCCAGATCTGGGACAACGACGGGCTCTCGGGGTCAAAATAGAATTTGTACCCCTCCAGGTCACTGTACCCGGCGCTTTGGAACGATGTCTCATCGACCGTCGCGCTGTCCTGGCGGATCGGACCCAGCAGCAGCCCGACCATCACCGCCAACAGCAATCCTGCCAGAAGCCACGGCATCCACCGAACTTTCATGGTGGAAATTCATAGGGCAAACCCGTTGTTACGACGAGCCTTTTGTGAAGCCGCCCCAGTCGGACACCGTCAGTGACTCCGCGCTCGCAGGCTGGTCGATTCGGTCACGAAAATCATTTCGGCGGGGACTGGGGTGACGAAGGCGGCAACACGTAGACAAACAACGTGTTGGCAATTCGCGTCAGCGGCTTGTGATTTTCTCGCAACCACCGGTATTCCGGCAGCATCAGGCGGGTGGCGGAGATGACCAGATAGCCATCGCGCAGTTTCGGGACCTGCTCTGGTTTGACGAAGTCGGCGGGTATGCCGAGGTATCGAATGGCTGCGCCGGTGCCGAAGTAGTCGAGGTAGATATGGGTGACGTGGTTGGCTTCGAGCCATTGCTTCAGGGCTTTGCCGTTCTGGCCCCAATCGAAATTGGAATCGACCAGATAGTCCTGGCCGTTGGCGGGACCGCCAACGATCTCGTTGAAGTAGGCAATGTAATCGGGATGGGCCACGAGCGCCGCTACCAACAGCCAGGCGACGAGCAGCCAACCGACGAGTTGATCGCGCACACGCGCGCGGCCGCATTCGGTTCCGGCCACGACGGCGAGGAGCGAATACATCGGTAAGACGTGACGAATGCCGATGTTGGCTTTGCTCGTCATCGCGCACGCCAGGTACGTGAGAGCGCCAATCAAGGGAGCCGCTTCGACAAAGCTCGATCGACGGATTCGCCACAAGGCCATCGCCACGGTCGAAATTATCAGGAGCAGCAGCGCTATCGGCGTCTTCACGAGAATGGCCACGGGATAGTAATACCACCAGCCGTTGTCCGACCATTCGCTGAGCAGGTAGGCGTGGTGGCCGTTGACCACGTGGAGGAGCATGATCGTGAATCCCTTGAAAAAGTCTCGCGGGACCAACAGCCACCTCAGACGGACAAACCACGCTGGAATGTGAAGATGTTGGGCGTCGTCCGGTGAGATCAGCGGCGGCGGCAACCAGTGCGGAACATAAAACAAGTTAACGGTCGCCCATGCCGCCACGCCGGCGAGGCAGAGGTTGGCGAAGAGACTCCGGAACGAGTCCGAGCGAATCGAGCGCCGTTGCTTCCACCACGCGACCACCGTGAGCACGCCAAACATCGGAATCAGAATGATTGCGGTGTGTTTCGTCAATAGCGCGCCGCCGAAAGCGATTCCCGCGACCAGTGCCGTTTGCGGGCGGGGCGAGTTGAGAAAGCGGGAGAGCATCCAGACCGCCAGCGTGATCATCAAAGTGATGCCGGGGTCGGTGATGATCAGATGTCCGTAAGCCAGGGCAATGGGGTTGAAGCTCCATGCGGCGAGGGCAAACAGTCCGCCGGTCGTGTTGCTGAGTGATTTCGTCCACAGGAACACCACCAAGCCTGTCGCCAGCATGACCAGCGCCTGCATGAAGCGCCCCCAGAACAGCAGTTTGTCCGCGTCGTTTGCGCCGCCGTACACCAACGCCCGGCCAAACAGCCCGGTCTCCAGTGCCGGATAATGGTAGAAACGCTCCGATGCGGTCAGTGTCTCGGCGTTTGTTCCCATGCGAAAGTCCCAGGCTTGGGTCAGGGTCGACGAAACGGCCTGGTTCGTGTCTCCGAAGGTCAACTCCGCGTCGGCGGGCAATTTTACGTCGAGGAACGTCAGCGGCAGACCGCTCCAGAGCTGCATCAGGGGTGGATGCTCGACGTTGAGATAGTAGCGGTGGCCCTGCCAGTAGGAGTAGCCGGCGCCCTGGAATGCTGTTTCGTCCGTGGTGGCAGTCTCCTCCCACATCGGTCGCCACATCAATGCCAGCGCGACGCCGAGGATCAGTGCCACGGCAAGCCACGGGAGGCAGCGACGGATCATGGGGCACTTGGTAGGCCATGCGGGCAGGTGAGTCGAGATTTTTCGTGATTTTTGCCGCCAACAGCCTTACAACGTGCGCGCTTATGAAAATCATTGTCGCGTATTCGGGCGGACTGGACACGTCTGTCATTTTGCACTGGTTGAAAGAAACTTATCGGTGCGAGGTCGTCGCGTACTGCGCCGACATCGGCCAGGAAGAGGAACTCAAGGGCCTCGACAAGAAAGCGAAGGCCACGGGCGCCAGCAAGTTCTACGCGCTCGACCTCGTCGAGGAATTCGCGCGCGACTTTATTTTCCCGATCGTCCAGGCGGGCGCGATCTACGAGAACCAGTATTATCTTGGCACGAGCATCGCCCGGCCGCTGATCGCGAAGGCGCAGGTGGATATCGCGCGCAAGGAACAGGCCGACACCGTGGCGCACGGCGCGACGGGGAAGGGCAACGACCAGTGCCGGTTCGAATTGACGTACGCTGCGCTCGCGCCGGATTTGAAGATCATCGCGCCGTGGCGGTTGCCCGAGTACCACAACCGATTCAAGGGCCGCGCCGAGATGCTCGCGTATTGCGCCGAAAAAGGCATCCAGGTCGAGGCCAGCGCGAAAAAACCGTACTCGATGGACCGCAATCTTCTGCACATTTCCTTCGAGAGCGGCATTCTGGAGGATCCGTGGGTTGAGCCGCCAAAGGACATGTTCAAACTCAGCGTGTCGCCCGAGGACGCGCCGGACAAGCCCGAGTACGTGGAACTCGATTTCGAGTCGGGCAATTGCGTGGCGGTCAACGGCAAGAAGTTGTCGCCCGCCAACGTCCTGCGCACGCTCAACAAGCTTGGCGGCAAACACGGTATTGGCCGCGTCGATCTCGTCGAGAACCGGTTCGTCGGCATGAAATCGCGGGGTGTGTACGAAACGCCCGGCGGGACAATCCTGCATTTTGCCCATCGACAAGTCGAGACGCTGACGCTGGACCGGGAAGTTATGCATCTGCGCGACTCGCTCATCCCGCGGTACGCCGAGCTGGTGTACTACGGATTCTGGTTCAGCCCCGAACGCGAGGCGCTCCAGGCATTCGTTACCGAGAGCCAGCAGAACGTCACCGGCACCGTGCGACTGAAGCTCTACAAGGGCAACATCATCACCGCGGGCCGCAAGAGCTCCGTGTCGCTGTACAACCCGTACATTGCCACGATGGAAGCTGACAAAGGCGCCTACAACCAGACCGACGCCACCGGCTTCATCCAGTTGAATGCGCTGCGCTTGCGGACGCGGGCGGCGGTATTGAAGAAGGCCAACCGGAAGTAACGCCTTTCTTCAACTGGTTGCGCTTGCCAAACAGCTTGCGGGCGGAGGTGCGTCTGTTAGGATTGGGGCCTAGGTTCCGATCGAATGGACCAGTCCCAGAGCCGAACGATCCGTTATGCGGTGGCGGGATTTTGCGGCCTTGCGCTCCTGCTGCTCCTCGGTTGGCTTGTCCTGCGCGAGAACGCTTCCACATCGGACCAATCGGTTGGGGTCGCCACTGTAACGCCGAGCGCCCCGCCGGCCACGCCCCTGTTCACACCGGACGAGGAAGTCTCGCGCAAAACGCCCACCAATCAGGTCGCCGAGGTGGTTACTAACGCGGCCACAATCTATCGGCAGGCCTTCGCCCTTTTCGACGCGCTTTCGAAGGAGGAGAAAGATCTAATCAGAGGCGGGGCCACGAATGTTGATGCGTCGGTGGCGGCGGAACTCTGTGGGAAGATACAGCCGATTTGCGACCTGATGCATCAGGCTGCGGCGGTGTCGAATTGCGATTGGGGAGTCGAGCAACCCATCACGGTCACGACGCGGTTTCCGTATCTCCAATCCAGCCGAGACCTGGCGCGAGCGGCGGTCTGGAGCGTGGCCCACTGTCGAACGAATGACCCGTCGTCGGCGGTCGATGATCTGATTGCGACTTCTCGGCTTGGTCAGAATGTATCGTCGCCTGCGACGGTGATTGCGCACCTGGTGAATCTGGCAATTCAGGGCTTGGTGGTCGAATCGGCCGCGGGGCATGCGAGCCTGTTGGCCAGTACGGGCGACACGCGCTTGGCGGAACTATTGAATGACGCCAACTACGTTGAGGGATTGCGTCGTGCGTACGTGGAGAACGCAGGCGAAATCACGAGAATCGCGGATGAGTTGGCTGCCCTGCCGCCGGAAGAGGCGATGCGCGAGCTGATGCAGGTGGGCGACGACGGATCCGCATCCCGGATTCAGTCGATGGGACCAGCGCAGGCCATCGCGGACATCCGCCAGGTTACAGAACTCGAGAGGCAATTCGCCAATGCACTGGAATTGCCAGAAGACCAATACCAGGATTGGATGACCGGTCTGGAGGCGGTCCGGAGTACAAACCCTTTTGTTGATATGCTGTTCACGCCCACCAGAGTGGTAGACAAAACACAGGCGATGACGGTGCAAAGTACGATGGCTGCGGCCGGCCTGGCGATTATGCAGGATGGGCCGGACGCGCTCCAATCACATCCCGACCCTTCTACCGGCCAAGCATTTACCTATACGGAGACCGACGATGGCTTCACACTCGAATCAACTTTTCAACTCAATGGGAAATCGGTGAAGTTATCGTTCAAGTGATCGGAGTCAGCGCGCGACCGTGTGGGTTTCCGCAGGGTGTATTCTGGCCGAATCTGAGCCCGGACGGGCAAAACCGGTTGTGTTCCAGCGACTTCCGTCACCCAGAAAACAGTTGCAATTTCGCGAATTTGGGCTACTCTTTCGGTGCTAGCAATGGAAGATGCCGCAGTGAGATTGGTGGAATGTCAGTCAGCCCTGTTCGCTTTGGTGGCAGTCCGAAACCCGATGAGCGGGAACAGTCACTGAGACCTCCTACCGCAGCAGAAGGATACCAAGAAACCCAGTATGGCAACCAAGTTATTCGTAGGCAACCTCTCGTTTAACACGACCGAGGGGCAGATTCTCGACCTGTTCAAGCAGGCGGGCAACGTGGTCAGTTGCGAACTCATCATGGACAAGTTCACGGGCAAGTCCCGCGGCTTTGCGTTCGTGCAAATGGGGACGCAGGAAGAGGCCAACAAGGCCGTCACCGATTTCAACGGCAAGGAAATCGATGGCCGCGCCCTAACGGTCAACGAAGCGCGTCCGCGTGAGGAACGTCCCCGCGGCGACTTCGGCGGCGGTGGCGGCGGCGGTGGTCGTGGCGGCAAGCGCGACTTCGGCGGCGGCGGCCGTGGTCGTCGTTAATCCGACAATCATCCGATAGTATTCACGAAAGGGACGTCTCGGTGCAGCGAGGCGTCCCTTTTCGTTTGCATTCTCGTCCCTACAACAAGTCGAGCAGGTCACGCGGCTTCGCCAGGATGTGCTCCGCGCCACTCTCGAGCAACTCGGCGCGGTCGCGAAAACCCCAGAGCACGCCGACGGAATGCATCCCGGCCGCGCGCGCCGTGTGCATGTCGGTATTCGTGTCGCCGAGGTACAACCAGTGGACGGGCGGAATACCAAGTTCCTGGGCAATGTGCAAGGCGGCGGTCGGATCGGGTTTGAGCGGGACATTGGGCAACTGGCCGCGCACGATGGCAAAGGGTGAGGGATTGAAATAATGGGCGATCACCCGCTTGGTGAAGTGGTCGGGTTTGTTGGAGAGCACCGCCAGTTGAAGGCGTCGCTCCGCGAGCGCCGAAACCAGTTCGGCAATTCCCGGGTACAGCCGCGTGAGGTCAAAGCAGTGCTCGTCGTAGTGCTGCCGCATTAGCCGCAAGACATCATCAGTCAAGCCCTGTTTGTCCGCGGGCAGCGCGCGGGCGCAGAGTTCGCGCGCGCCATCACCGAGCTTGTAACGATAGCTGTCGACGGGGCAGGGCGGGCAACCGAGCTGCAGGAGGGCCCAGTTGGTGGCGTTGGCCAGATCGGCAAGCGTGTCGGCCAGCGTCCCATCGAGATCAAACAGCACCGCGCGGATATCGTGTTTCACGAGGCACACTGTAGCGAAGCGCGGCGCGGGCGGCGATTTTTTTGTTGTTGTAGCCGCATAGTGCTTGCTACGGTCAGCGCCACCAAGCAAAAGGAGAAACGATCTATGAAGGCATGGCGTGTCTACGCGGTGATGGCGGTGATGACGGTTCTGGCAGTCCCGACGGGGTTTGCGCAACGGATGGTTGGCGGCGGGCCGCGCGATTTCGGCAGCGCGGACATGGCGAAGGTATTTGGCAACAACCAGGCGTTCACGGCCACGGCGGACATCACGATTGCGGACGCCCAGCACGGTGCGCCCATGGAGATGGAAGCCGCCTACTCGTTCCTGAAAGGCAACCTGCGCACGGACATCGACACGACGAGCACGAAAGGCGCAGCCATGCCGCCCCAAGCGGTCGCCCAGATGAAAAAGATGGGCATGGATCGGGCCGTGAACATCTACCGAAGTGACAAGAAGGTCATGTACCTTATGTATCCGGGGTTGAAATCCTACACGGAGATGACGCCTCCGCAGGCTCCGCCGACGGACAAACCGCAGCCAAAGGAACCCAAGGTTGATGTCACGCAGGTTGGCAAGGACACCGTGGACGGCCACGCGTGCGTCAAGAACAAGATCACCATCACCGAGGATGACGGTTCTCAGCACGAGATGTTCGCGTGGCAGGCAACCGATCTCAACAATTTCCCGATCAAAACCGAGATGCAGGCCAATGGCGCGACGATCACGACGCACTTCAGCAATGTCAAGTTGTCGGCCCCGGACGCGTCCTTGTTCGATCCCCCGAGCGACTTTACGAAGTATGGTAGCATCCAGGAAATGATGATGAGCAACATGCAGCACATGATGCCGCCGGGCGCCGGACAGCACGGCGGCGGGAACTAATGAGCGTGATGGCTTTGTGAAGAAATCAGCCCAACGAACGTGGGGTGGTCGGTTCTCGGCCGGGCCTGCGGAAGCCGTCAAGGCATTCACCGAAAGCGTGAGCTTCGACTGGCGGCTGTACCCGCAGGACATCGCCGGCTCGATTGCGCACGCGAAAGGACTGGCGAAGGTCGGCCTGCTAACCAAAGCGGAGGCGGCGAAGATCGAACGTGGCCTGCGAGCTATCGAACGGGAGATCAAGGCCGGCCAATTCCAGTGGGACCCCGCGTGCGAAGACGTGCACATGAACATCGAAGCCGCGCTGGTCCGCAAGATTGGCGCCGCCGGCAAGAAACTCCACACCGCGCGAAGCCGGAATGATCAGGTCGCGACGGATATCCGTCTCTGGCTCCGCGGCGAAGTCGTACGCGTGATGGAAGCCATTCGTGGACTGCAGAAATCGTTGGTCGCCCTGGCGGAGAACAACGTCAATGTAGTCATGCCCGGTTACACGCACTTGCAGCGGGCGCAACCCGTGCTCTTCAGCCACGCCATGCTCGCGTACGCCGAAATGTTCGAGCGCGACCATCATCGCTTCGGGTTGTCGCTACTCAGTTTGTTCCGGTGCCCGCTCGGCTCCGGCGCGCTCGCCGGGACGACGTTGAAGCTCAACCGCGCGTACGTCGCGCGTGAACTCGGCCTCGCCCTGGTGACCGAGAACTCGATGGACGCGGTGAGCGACCGCGATTTCATCGTCGCGTTCCTCAGCAATGCGGCGATTGGCGGGATGCACCTGTCGCGGCTCGCGGAAGACATGATTCTGTGGTCAACGGCGGAGTTTGGTTTCGTCACGATCGGGGACGCGTACACGACCGGCTCGTCGCTGATGCCGCAAAAGAAGAATCCCGATGTCGCAGAACTCGTTCGCGGCAAGACGGGACGACTCTATGGGAATCTCATGGCCGTGCTGACGATGATGAAAGGTTTGCCGCTGACCTACAACCGCGACATGCAAGAGGACAAGGAGCCGCTGTTTGACTCGGTCGATACGTTGCTCGCGTCGTTGCGGGTCATGGCGGACATGCTGGGCCATACGAAAGTGAATCAAGCCCGATGCGAAGCCGCGGCGAGCGACCCGATGCTGCTGGCGACCGACCTCGTCGACTTTCTGGTGAAACGCGGTATGCCGTTCCGCGAGGCCCATCACGCGGTCGGCGCGCTCGTCGCCGCGGCGGAAAGCACGCAGACGCCGTTGCCCAAGCTGGCGATCAAGAAATTCGGCCCGGCGGCCGGGAAAGTGTTCGACGTGCGGCGCGCGCTTGACGCCCGCACCGCCATCGGCGCCCCGTCGCCAAAGAATGTAAAAGCGCAGATCGCCCGGTGGAAGAAGTTATTGAAGTGACTCTTTTACCGTGTCGTCGGTAGGCCACGCCGCAGGCGGTTATAGCAAAATGCTGACACGACTGGTGACGGGCGCATTCGCGCGAATTAGCTCTGGATTGGCCTGTGGCACTTCCGTAAACTAAGGCTCACAGCTCATGTACCTCGGCGTGGAGATCGGCGGGACGAAGCTACAGGTGGGCGTGTGCGACCGGCGGGGTCGAATCGTCCAACTCGTGCGGGTCGCGGTCGTGCGACGCGACGGCGCTCGCGGGATTCTCAAGCAACTGGGACAGATCATTCCACCGTTGCTGGACGACCGTGCGGTGCGGGGCATCGGGGTTGGTTTTGGTGGCCCGGTAGATGCTCCCCATGGCCGGGTAATGCGCTCCTTTCATATCGACGGTTGGGACGGGTTTGCCTTGCGGCGATGGTTTCGGCAACGCTTCCAACTGCCGACCGTTATCGAAAACGATACCAATGTCGCGACGCTGGCGGAGGCGCGGATCGGCGCGGGTCGGGGACGGCGGGCGGTGCTGTACTCGAACGTCGGGACCGGAATCGGCGGCGGGTTTGTGGTCGACGGGAAGATTCAGAACGGGCGATTCGGCGCGACGGAGATCGGTCACACCCGATTTTTCGTGCGCGGCCGGTGGCGGATTCTGGAGGAATTGTCGTCGGGATTGTCGATCGAGCGAGGGAAGACCACGCTGGCGCAGTCGGCCAGGTATTACGGTGTTGCCCTCGCCAACGCGATCACGTTGCTCAATCCGGACATTGTGGTGGTCGGCGGCGGCGTGGCGCGAGCGGGCGAGAAGTTTTTGCGACCCGTCCGCGAGACGGCGAAGGGGTTCGTATTCGGGCCGTTTCGCCGGAATTTCCGGATTGTTCCCGCGGCGCTGGGGGAGACGGTGGTCGTGACGGGTGCGGCGCTATTGGCTTGTGGTGAGCATGGTCGAACCGCGGCGGATAAGGCTTGACCGATGAGATACCTCGTATTTGGAGACGTACACGCGAACCTGTTGGCGCTGGATGCCGTGTTGGCGGCTGGCCAAGCCCGCGGCGCGGAAGCGTATTTGTTCGTCGGCGATCTCATCGGGTACGGCCCGGACCCCCTGGAGTGCATGGAGCGGCTAAAGCCCTTGGTGGACAACAGCAACCTGGCCTGGGTGGCGGGAAACCATGAACTGGCGCTGCGCGGGGACGTGGAATCGACCGGGTACAGCCCGGAAGCGATCCAGACGCTGGCGTACACGTGGGGGCTAATGGAGGACAAGCCGTGGGCGAAGGAGTTCATCGACGCGCCGTATCTGACGACGTGCGTGAATGACACGATCTGGTTGACGCACGACTCGCTGGTGGCGCCGAGCAGCGGCGGGTATCATCGCGCGGCCCGGAACGCGAAGGTCGAGTTGGCCTGTTTGCGGTTTAACAACGGGCGGGTGTGTTTCTATGGCCACACCCATATGATGCGGGCGGAGGTATCCGAGGAAGAGAAACCGATCGTGCTCGTGCCGATGACGACGCATGAGGGGGAAGGGCGCGATCCGCACCCGGTCCGATTGAGACGAGACGATCTCGGCTGGATCGGCACGGGGTCGGTTGGATTCCCGACCAACGCCGAGCGGCGGCCCGAATACCTGATTCTCGACGAGCTGGAGGGGAACGAGTGGCGGGTGGAGAAGTACGATGTGGAATATCCCCGGGATCAGGCCAAGGAACGCGTCCGGAAGGTGTTGGGCCCGGTCTGTGACAAGGGGATTGCGGACCGGATCGCGGCGTGGTTGTAGCGGGCAGCGGCGTTGTCTCACGCAGAGGCGCGGAGATCGCGGAGAGCGGCTGGTTGGATCTTTGCCCGATTTGTTGAGGGGCCAAATCGGGCAAAACCCTTCGCGACGTCTGCTCCGTAAATTGTAGGGCGGTGAGGCCCTTACACGAAACTCGAAATCCGAATGTCGAAATTCGAAACGCAGGGTTGACGACGGGCATCCGCCTTCGCGCAGAGCGCTACGGGGCGACAGGGAGCGCGGGCGAAGGCTGCCGGTGTTCTAGTTTGTAAATAGGAACGGGCTTATGCACTTGACGAAATCCCCACCACCGGATGTGTGACTAGTCATCGGTATGTTCCATAGCGGAAAGTTGTAACGGGTTCAAATCAGTGCTAGGCAGATAGTGATGAGTTCTACGGACGAGCGGGCGGTACGGGTTGGGACATTTGCTGCGTTGGTGGTATCGCTGGCGCTGAATGCAATTGTGGCTGTTGGAAACTGTCGTCTGTACTCGCGGATGGAGCGCATTGAAACCATTCTCGGATTACGGGCCATGCCGCAATCGCGGCAAATATCGCAGCTACCACGGCAACCCAAAATCCCGGAGTAGTCGTCCAGTGGGGCCGGGCCAGACGGGTTTCCATCGTCCGTAGTTGTTCAAGGTGTTTGTCGTGCTGCCTGCGTTTGCGCTCATGGTCGAGTGCTTGCCACCACCTAGTATTGTAGTCGGCGTTTAGGATTCTCCGGTCGATTTCTTCGTCAGAGAGTTTTCTTGCGTCATCGTCCTCGCTCATGGCTCTTTGATAATGATGTGACTCGCATTATGAGGCAAGCCGGTAAAAACGCGGAAGGCCCGCCGAATCCACCCAAACCATTTAGTGTCACTGGTGCGGCGAACCCGACAGGCCCCCGCTAAGAAATCTAGGAGCCGTTGCGTTTGCCGTTGCGTTGCTTCTCGGCCTGCTCCGCTCGCTTCAAATCGGCAGGCCGGACCCGCAATGCTGCTGCTAGTGCTTGATCGCCGGTCAGCGGGCTGACTGATACTCTAAGACCACCGCGACCGGGATGAGATTTACGAGTTTGATTTGCCATGTTGTACCCCACCTTTGTTGTCCACGTCACCATAATGCGAATCGCATATATTTTCCAGCTACTCTTGTATGGAAGTCAATCACCAGAATCGGAAACGCGCTCCGACTCTCACTGCCACACCGCTCAATTCTAGCGGCGTGGAACCCACCCCGGATACCCTCGCATCAGAGTTTGCAAGGCTGTGATAGTACATCGCGTCAATCATCACCGCCCATTGGTAGGAAATCAGAATATCCGTTCCGACACCTGCCTCACCAATCGCCATCGGGTCGATGCTGGCCGACACGCCGCCATTGTTGCTCACGTCAAAGAAAAGACCGGCAATTCCGGCTATGATATATGGTTGCGCTCTGCATTGATTCGGTCTGCCAAGCTGAAGTGGATACAACTTCCCGTCCAGTCCAACTTGATACGCCGTGGCACTTGCATGGAATCCGCCATCGGTAGCTTCCACTGCCTCCGAGATTCCGGCTACTGACCCTTGCAGCGAGACCGACCGTGTGACGAAACGCTCAATGCTGCCGTATCCGCCATAACGAGTGACGGTGCTATTCTTGAATCCGGCAAGGTCGGGAAACTCCCCTCTACCAACCACAACGGCTGGACCAAATGAAGCGTATAGCTGCCCCTCCTGCGGAGCGATTGATTCACTCTTCGCCGTCGAATTCGTATGGTGAGACGATTCCCATTGCACCCAGCGTTGCTCAGATGGACTCCAGATTTTCGGACCGGCTGGCTCGTCGGTCTGACCAAAGGAAGGGACGGCAAACAAAAGCAGCATAACGACAATTGGCGGTATTCGTTTCATGGCTCCCTTGTCGCGTCGCACGGGAGCCAGTCACAAAAAAGGGGGCGCACTTACTCTCACCCCATCACAGGCACTAGGATGCCCACCAACGAAGCGATTTCAGCACACCCCTTGCGCGGGGCGTGCCTCGATGCGCTGTGTCGTTGGTGCCGAAGTTCCTAGTTTCGTGATGACAGCAGCCGAAGCTACGCGGAATTGTTTAGCGATTAAGGTCTCTCGATATGGTTCTCCTGTCGCGCAGTGTAGGAAATGCGACTGGCTGAATCAAGCGCAACAAACTTCTTGCAACGCTGACGCGGTAGTGACACAAATGCGCCCGTCACACCGGAGCGCCACGTCGCGCTGTCTTTCTAACGCAGAAAGTAGCCATGGCAAATCCATACGTCCTGAGCAGTAAAGACATTCTTGGGCTGGTGCTTCTAGTCGCGATCTTCGGGCTTGGCCCGATGTTTCTCATGTGGTGCCTTTCCAGACACCCAAAACCGCGCCTCAAGAACTGTCCGCATTGCAGCGCTCAAAACCGTATGGCGCAAATGCGCTGCTACTGTTGCGGACGTGAATTCGCCCCGCCGGGAATCGCACCAGTGATTCAACTGGTCCGGCAGGCCGATGGGGAAAAATCCAAACAGCCGGTGAAGGCCGATAGCACACCGGCCCGCACGGGCCATTGACTCACCCGCCGTGAGTTGGCGGGTCGGCGTTCAAACAGGATATGCGATTCGCATTGACATGAGGTTTTGCCCTGTCGCAGCATGGCTCTCATGGACTTCATGGCGCTTGAATTGGAGTTGCAAAACCAAACCGAAAGCATCGAACGCAAAATCCCTGTGGAGCGTAGGATGGTTAATCAGATGGCTCCGTTAAGCTCTGCATCCATTCACGCTGCCATGATTGTGCAGGAAAGCTCTTTGTGCACAAAAGTAGATGAAGCCTGTGACTCCTTTGCAGCAAATAAAAAATGGCCAGATTTAACTCCGCAAGTCCGCGAGCTAGTATTCGTGCGACTGTTAAGCCTGCGGGCTTCAATTTATTCTCCGGGTCAAAAAACTGAGTTGACCCGATTATTTGCACAAGAAGCATCCCGTTCTTCCCCACAAGCATGGCTAGGCCGTCTGCTCCGTCAACAGTGGCACGACGGAGGTCGCGATAGGTGGCGGGCGCAGAAAGTTGCTTTCGAGGATGCGACGCCGCCGGACCTGCCGCCGGAATTTTTTTCGCAGCGTCAGTAGCGTTTTGTCCACAGGCACATGTCATCAGGTGGTTCTGTAGCACCAGTATGACCGGGACTCAAGCTTTGCTCGGTCGATTGGAATTCCGCAGCCGGTAGTACGTCAACCGCTTGCCCTTGCTCTGTCTGAGCGCCTTGTCCCTGCGATCACTATCCGGCTCCTTGCGCGTGTCCCATCGGTAGGAGAATTCGTCGCAGTACCGGGACAAGTGCTTCTTGGAAACGTGATGGAACGTGCCGTGAACGCCTCTTTTGAGCAGCGCGAAAAAACTTTCCGCTGTGTTTGTGTGAATCGGCCCGTTCGCGTACTGTCCTATTCCGTGATTCACAGTGAAGTGTGCGCCATCGTAGTGCTTGCCGATTCCCTGATACGGTAGGAATTCGTCTGTCACGATGATGGATGGCTTCGCTACGTTCTCTTTGATCGCCGCGTGCAACGTCTTGGAGTTGACTCGTTCGACCACTCTTGTTCGGGATGGCCCGTCACGTTGCACCAATGCTACCACCGGGGTTTTCGATGTGCCCCGACCTTTCTTGTGAACCTTGCCGTCGCCGGGCCGTGGTTTTCCACCGACGTAACATTCATCGACTTCAATTTCGCCCTGCAACGCCGCCGCGAACGGCTCGCACTGCATCGCTAGCCGGATTCGATGCGCCATGTGCCATGCCGTTCGATAGGAGCCAAAGCCCAAGTTGCGCTGTAGCTGTGACGCGCTGATACCCTTCTTGCTGGACGCCATCATGTGAAACGCCTGCACCCATTTCGATAGTGGAATGTGGCTGTCCTCAAAAATCGTTCCGACCGTGACCGTGAATTGTTTCACGCAGGCTCGGCACTGGCGAACACCGGGCCGCACTCCCGGTCCGGTCAGCCGATACGCATCCGTGCCGTTGCAATGGGGGCAAACAGCAACGCCGCCGGGCCAGAGCAAGCCCTCCAGATGCTCACGAGCCTCATCTTCGCTGAGATTCGGCACTCCTTGCCCCTTCTGCGACCGGGCCGGGTTGGCGTTGTTTCCGTTCCTTCCATTCTTCACGCCCCTACACTACAGGCGGTAGGCCGTTTTGTCAAGTGCATAATTCCGAATAGGAAAGCGGTGACCGCGTCGACTACGTCTATCCGTCTACTGGGCTGATTGCGGTGGTTCTTCGAAACCACCGCGTCGGGCTCCCACGGGAAATCAATCATTGGAAAGGCCATCAATCCATGCTGCCATATATCGCTGAACGCGCTTAGATCGTTACTGGGATAAACAGAGGCCTCGTCGCTTATGAAGCTTCTCTATTAGGGGCTCAAGAACGGCCGCGTTAGACGGCAATTCCAGCTTGTCGATGATGTAGTTGACCAGCTCACGATTGTCTGGAAATCCGGCGCCCACAGATGCGCCTGCCCCAAGAAAGATCACGTCCGTCTTCATGTCTCGGATAGTAACACCCACCGCAAGAACCAGCAATCGGACGCTAGCGAAGGCACGTAGCCGATCTGCCTTCCACGCTTCTTGCGTACCGAAAGCAGGTTGCCGTGAAACTGCTGCGCGGGTATTCTTAAGGTGGCATGTGCGGTCGATTCACGCTGACGAAAGAGATGCGCGAGGTGGCCCGTTCGACAAGCTCAGGGCAGGCGGCGCGATTCGGCGTGAATTGCGGCCACGCCTACAGGAGAAGGCAAGACGGACGGACGGCCCGCGATTATGAATGGCGGATACAACGAACCGACAGGACAGTGCCAAAAAACGTCCATTTTCGCAACTCGGCCTGCCTACGCGGCCAGCGGTTCGGCTGGGACGGTTTCGGTCCCCGCCATTTGACGGAGCAACATGATTCTGGCGGTGTGGCGCGTGGCGAAGTGGTCCTGCCGCACACAGACGCGGAAGCCGTCGGGGGTGTCGCGCTTGAGCATCGCGTACCCCCAGCCCTTGAATCGCCCGCCGAATCCGACGGCGCCAAGAATGCTTTCGTCGCGGTCGGCAAACCATTCGGCCTCGATTCCGAGGGCAATCTCCGAAGCTGTAGCGGCTGACACCAACTGGCGGAACGTCTGCTGGCTTATACTGCTGATCGCTACCATATCGACCTTTCCCGGCGGCGGGAGTTGAGACTGGTTGTCAATCCAACCGGCCGCTACGCTGTCAGGTCCATCCTCTACCACCTATGATAACGTAGGCCTCCATGGCCGATGATGCAAGTCTCCGGGGTCGGCTCGGGAGGCTGCCGTGTGGGAAGAGCGCACGGCCTGCGCTTCACAGCCCCGATCTCGGAATCGGGGTAAAAAGCGCAGCTACAACGGCGGGCAAGATCGATAAATGGGCTTGACTGGTGTATCGGTGTTCCGATATTACGGGCCGTGTTGTGTAGATGGTTCTTCGAAATAGGGATACGGCGGCCGTTCAGCGGACGCCCGGTTCACCCCGACATGGGATGTCGGGGCAGGCGCCACGGCTCCCCTTCAACCGCGCTGAGGGGAGGTAGGGCCCAGCAAATGTTAAATCGGCAAAACAAAGCCAATTTTTCGGAGTGCTGTGATGTGTGGATTAGCTTGATGAACAATTGGTTATGGATGCGAGTGTGCCATTTTGTCACTTGGCTTTGTTTGGCGTGTTTGGACCCGATTCCTGGGTTGTGGAGTGGGTTTTAGATGCGAAAAATGGCATTCCAGCGCGTTGGGCCTCAGCTACGAGATGGCTCTGATGTTGCGGGTGTAAGAGGTTGTTGGTAAGCTCAGTCTGGCCATGAACGCATTCCCATACCGTAAAGGTGAATTGTGTTGCGAGGGTGTGCCGCTACGTCGGCTCGCCGGGGAATTCGGCACGCCGTTGTACGTGTACAGCCAGGGACACATCACCGGGCAATGCGACGATCTGAACCGGTCTCTGCGCCCGCTCGATCACCTGATATGTTTTGCGGTCAAAGCCAACAGCAACGTGGCGGTGCTCCGCGCGCTGGCGCAGTCGGGAACCGGTTTTGACATTGTGAGCGGCGGCGAACTTTACCGCGTGGCGCAAGCCGGCGGTGATCCACGGAAATGCGTGTTCTCGGGCGTGGGCAAAACGCGGGACGAGATCGAGTACGCGTTGAAGCTGGGCATCCACATGTTCAACGTGGAAAGCGAGCCGGAGTTGCGGCGGATTTCCGAGGTGGCGCGACGCATGGGTCGGCGCGCGCCGATTGCGATCCGCGTGAACCCGGGAGTTGACCCGGACACGCACCACTACATCTCGACGGGCAAACACGAAAGCAAGTTCGGGATTTCGCTGCGCGAGGCGCTGGATGTGTATCGCCGGGCGGCTCGGCTGGATGGGATCGAAATCCGCGGGGTCCAGATGCACATCGGCTCGCAAATTACCCGGACCGCGCCGTTCGTGCTGGCGATCCGAAAGATCGCGCCGCTGATCGAGCAGGTGCGCGAGATCGCGCCGCGCACGCTGCAATCGTTTGACATGGGCGGCGGGCTGGGCATTCGGTATCGGGACGAACGTCCGCCGACGGCGGTTGAATTTGCCCGGCGCGGTCATGCCACAGGTGAAGAACCTGGGACTGCGGATATTGCTGGAGCCGGGACGATTCATCGTTGGGAACGGCGGCGTGCTGGTGACGCGAGTGGTGCACATTAAACGAACGCCGGTGAAGCGGTTTGTGATCGTCGACGCGGCGATGAACGATCTGATTCGTCCGTCGTTGTACGGGAGCTACCACGAGATCATACCCGTGGCGGCCAAATCGGCGCGCCGGAGAATCACGGCGGACGTCGTCGGGCCGGTCTGCGAGTCCGGTGATTTTTTGGCGCAGGGCCGGCGTCTGGCGGCGGTGGAAGAGGACGCGCTCTTGGCCGTGATGAGCGCGGGAGCGTACGGCATGGCGATGGCGTCGAACTACAATGCGCGACCGCGTCCAGCGGAAGTGATGGTGAACGGGAGCCGGTACGAACTGGTGCGGCGGCGTGAGTCGGTCAAGGACCTGATTTCGGGCGAGACGATTCCGTCGTGGCTGGTGTGACGCGGACTATTCGAGCAATTCTTTGAGGCAGTTGATGAGGTGCTGGATGGGGAACGGCTTCATGAGGTACTTCGAATCGGTCTGGGTGAGGAACAGATTGATCTTGGGGTCGGCGGCAAAGCCCGTGATGAAGATGAAGCGGTCGGCGAGGACGGGCCGCATTTCGCGGGCTTGGAGGTAGAATTCGTCGCCGCGCAGTTTCGGCATCATCACGTCACAGACGACGGCGTCGTACTCGTTGGCTTTCACCTTCATGAGCGCCTCGTCACCATCATTGGCGACATCGACGAGGAAGTTTTCGTCGGCGAGGATCCATTGCAATGCGGAGGCCAACTGCTTGTCGTCATCGACGAGGAGAAGGGCCTTGAATTCAATGGCGTCGGACGGCCGGACGGCCGTGTCGGGTTGAGGCTTGAAATCCATAGGTTTGTGGATGAAAGAGCAACTGAGATGCCAACTGGGGTGGCCAATTTCGGACGCAGGCTGCTCGTTTTCTATTTTTGCACTGATTTGGTGCCCGTTTTTGCGGTTTGGTGTCGGATTGATGGCGGTCGAAACATCGTTGAGAACCAGCCAGTACACGAGGTATTGCGCTGGCGACGAGTGGGGAGCCACAATGTGCTGGATGCGGCGCGATTTTCGGATGGCGTTTGCGATGTAACTGGCTTGAGAACAGCAGAATACGGAGTGTAAGAGGCGTTTCCGCAGGTGCTTGGATTGGCTCCAACTACAGCGTTGACAAGGGCAAGAGTTCTTTTATACTGCGCGCGAAGTCTTTGGAAGTGCACCGCCGTTCCGAGGCTATCGGAACGGCGTCTTGCCATACAGGACTGAACGAAGAAAGGTGGATGGAGACGCTATGGCATCTGGAAAAGTGAAGTGGTTCGATACGAAGAAGGGTTTTGGATTCATTCAACAGGAGGGTGGCCCCGATGTGTTCGTGCATTACACGAGCATTTCTGGCAACGGCTTCAAGAACCTGGAGGAAGGGCAAACAGTGGAGTTTGAGCTGGTTGATTCCCCCAAGGGACCGAAGGCGTCCAACGTCGTGGCAAAATAGATTAGAATTCCAGACAACACAGACCCCTGGCAACGCAAGTTGCCGGGGGTTTTTCTTTGGAGGTGAGGTCTCCCCGTCGGCTAGCCGTCGCTGCGACGCGGCAGATGGGCCGGGATGTCGCCCTTCTTCAAGCGGCGAAATTCTTCGGGTTGGTTGCGCTTGGTAAGCCGATGTTCGTTGATCCCGCTCACATCGCAGCCGAGCACCAAGGCGTGGGCCTTGTAAACGCGCGGACGCCCAATGACACGAGCCGCATCGGATTGGGTCGGCTGTGGTCTCTTATCCAGAACAAGAAAACTGACGGGTAAGCTCCGAAGGTCCACGCCCGCGAGATTCGCGAACCTCGCCCAATTTCCGTCCGTGTAAGCCTCTGGTGGCGACGGCGCGAAATGGTGGCACCAGTGACGTTCGTTTTCGGGCGTGAGCATCCCGCAAGCGGCCTGATGCGTGCAGGGAGAGACGACTTGAAACACACCATGTAGATGCTCGCGCGCGGCAATCAACCGTCGGCTCACGTCGTACGTGCCCGGTTCGACCCAAATCACGCTCGTCGCATGCACGGCCAGACCGAGCAGCTCCTGGACCTGCTCATCCGACAACTCCGTGAGAACGTGGCTGATGAGGAGCATGCCGAAATCGTGGTCGGCGGGGCGGTCCAGCCATACGCTGATGCTGGGGAATTCTTCTCGCACTTTGCGTGCGGCGAACTGCATGGCCACGGGAGATCGGTCCCAAAGAACCAGCTTCGATGGGGGTTCCGCTCCGAAGTGTTCGAGAAAGGATCGCGTGGCAATCCCGCTTCCGCATCCCCAGTCAACCGCCTCTCCCGGAGGTGGCTCCCAGCCGCGCCGCTGGAGTTCCTTCAGGACATAGTCCCACTTCCAGCGAATGCGCTGGCCAAATGTTTCATCGTAGCTCTCCAGGTCGCGGTCGTTGCGCCAGTAGTCCTGCGCGCCCGCCGTTCCGTCCAGAAATGCGGACCGCAGTCGGTCCAGCACCTTCCAGTCAATGGTCTGCCAGTCCATGGCGCAACCATTCATCCAGCGCGTGGTGGTGGATGCCGAAGAATTCTTTGAATTGCTCGATCCGTGCGCGGGCCACGGTCGATACAAATGGCTTGCCGTCGCGCACCGCCGCAATCATCAGGTTCTTGGGTGTGTGTTCCGTGGAAACAAATTCGATCATTTTGGTGCGATAACCCGCCCATTCGAGAAACAGCGCGCGCAGGCCATCCGTGGCCCATTCCGCCATTCGTTCCGTCATGATCCCGTGTTCGAGCACCGCTGCCAGGGGAGCCGGTCGCCCGAGTTGGGGCCGCACCTCCTTGTGACAGCAGGGCGCGACGATGATCAATTGTGCGCCCGCGCCGACGCCGCGTCGGATCGCGTCGTCCGTGGCCGTGTTACAGGCGTGCAGGGCGATCAGTGCATCGACGATCGGTAACTGGGCATTTTCGATGGTGCCGGCGGCAAACTCCAGTCCTTCCGCCCCGATCTGCCGTGCCAACGCATTAGCCGAATTGACCAATTCCGCGCGCACCTCGACGCCCATCACCTTCACGGGCCGCTTCCACACCCGCGCAAACAAGTGCCACAGGCCAAACGTCAGATACCCCTTGCCGCAACCCATGTCGACGATGGTCGGACAACCGCTCTCGCGCTCCAGCCAGCCACAGTCTTTCGCCAGATGCGTGAATATCTCCAGGTAACGGTTGATCTGGGCGTGTTTGTCCGCCATCGTGGGGCGAATGTTGCCCCGTTCATTCAGGACACCCAGACCGCGCAACCAATCGCGCGCGGAATCATCGAGAATCGCCTGTCGTGGCCTGTCGTGCTCGCGGGACGGCGCCTCGGCCTTGGAAGGCTTGTGCGCGACAAGCTTTGCGGCCCCCGAATCCTCGACAAACAGTTGCCAGTCCCGCTTGGTTGTGTTGAGGAGGGCGCTGCGGAACCGAACCCCAATCTGCTCCTTCACCCAGACCGCAGCCTGATCAAGCGGCATGTTCTTGGTGGTGTCGCGCGTCGGATAGCGGAACGTAAATGACAAGTGCGGGCCGGCCTTCAACTCGACAAGCCGTCCAATCACCTTTTCGGGTGCGTCTACGGGATCGACGCAACGTGACAGTACGAGCCGCACAAACGAGCCGTCGCCGAGACTCTCGGTTGCGTGCTGAACAAACTCGTCGGTGGCGGTTGCCGCATTGCCCATACTCCACACTCTAACCGCAACCGCGTCGGGTTGCGACCACTTATGGTGTCGCCGGTACCGGTGCGGGAGCCGGGGCCGGTGCTGGCGCAGGTGGAGGCTGCGGTGCCGCAGGAGCGGGCGGCGGAGCAGGTGCAGGTGCGGTGGCTGGCGTCGCTGCCGCAGCGGCTCTGGCCTTTGCTTCGGCTTGGCGCTGCTCTTTGCGCTGGACGTAACCGGACTTCGGCAACGCGTCTTGCAGGCCCTGTGGCAGATAGTTCAACACGCAGCCGAAATACCACATGCTCCCCAGCACACCCAGCAGGACGAGCACGACAATCAATTTGTTGCGTCCTGCGTGGCTCTCGGCAAAGGGGTCGGTTAAATCACGCTGCGCGCCCGGCGGCAGCGCGGCCACCCCCGTCAGCGACGCGCCGAACGGAATGTTGATCTTGGCCTTGGCGTTGACGGCCCAGCCGTTGGCGTCGAGAATCGGGCCGAGGTTGCGCTTGCGGAGTTTTAACGCCGCGATAATCACGGCCGGCAGCGAGATCACCAGGATGACTGCCAGGAGAATAAATAACATCTTCCACGGCGCGATATCCGCCAGTTTCGCGAAGATCAGGCCGGACGCCGTGGCCAGCGAACCGAGCGCGACGCCCAACGCGGCCACCGTGCCAACGTCGAATCTCTTCGCCTGCTGTGCGGCGGCGGCGGTCGTGGCTTTCTCGGCGTTCGCGGTCTGCTCCGCCGTTTGCGCCAACTGCGTATTCGTGGCCGCGTCAGCGACAGCGGCCCGCTTGGCGACCTGCTCTTCAATCATCCGCACCAGCTTCTTGTAGGGGGACCAGAAGGCCTGGCGCAGGCTGATCGGATTGTCGACCAATTTGACGATGGTGGCGTCCCAGTCCCGGCCCGCGCGGTCATAGAAGATGCCGTTGCGCCCAACCATCAGGTTGTCCGAGTCGCCATCGGTGAACGCCGCCGCGATGGTCATCGTCTCGCCCGTGCTCTTGCGTGTGCACTCGCAATAGGCAAGATACGAACCGCTCAACGCCGCCATGAGGCTGTGCTTGGCGATGTCCTCCACGCGGACGCACAGCTCGCAGCTCCGTTGGTCAAGGTACAGCGTCCCGGCCTGAAAAACGGCCTTCGCCTTGCGTCCATAAAAGTCGCGGAACGAAACGAAGTTGACCAGCAGCTTGTAGAGGTCGCGATGGTAGCGCGTCAGGCGATCCACCGCCGAAATCGAATTGAACTCGGGCTCCAATGCCTTGTCTTTCGCGATCAGGGCCGTGATGATGTCCTTGGCCTTGCCCGACAGAATCTCCCGCACGCGCTTGATGGCGAGTTTCTCGACCGACGCGCCCGCCTTGCTTGCGGCCCAGGCGTCGTAGCCAGCGAATTTACCCAATACCACGGCCCAATCAGCCTCGGTGAGTGCTGCCTTGTCACCAATGAGTGGTTTCACGACGTCGGTCTGGAATTGCGCGAGTGCGCCGGCCCAAGCTGGATTCACGCCCGCTTTGAGAGGCAGTGGACGGTCGGCTTCGATGCGCGACAGCGGGAAACCCGCGACCTCTGCGGAGGTGATGGTGAGATCTTTGGCGCCCAGCGCGAGGTATTCCTTTTCCTCCCGGTTCAATGCGCCGAGCGAACGCGCGTCGAACGCCGCGAGCCGGCACCGGGCAAAATAATCGTCGATCTTCACCTTGACCGCCTTAAGCGTGGTCGCCGCAGCCGGGGTTGCGTCGCCGAGCGGCAGGACGTTCACGTCGCCCTCGGCTTTCTTCCACCAGTCCGAATAGGCCGCCGCGTCCGCGAAAAACCGGTCGAGCTTGGCCTGATTGATGCCCGGCTTGCCGCTGCGGTCGGTTTCCGCGCCGAGACAATTGATGATGTCGGTGATGACCACCTTGGTGGCGTCGTCGGACGCGGCATCGACGGGAACGATGCCGTCGCCGTTGAAATTCGTCTGCGAGAAAATCTTCGTCGTGTCGGCGGTGTCCTCGACGGTGATCTCCGGCGCGCTCTTCTTGCCGAGATCGGACAGGATTTGCCGCGCGGATGACAACAATGTTTTGCCTTCGGGCGTCGCGTCGTTGATGGCGGTCAAGGGCAGGGCAGGGGACGATTTCAACAGGTCGTCGGGGTTTTTCAAGCAACCAGCCGCCCATTTCGCCGCCGCGATGATTTCCGGGGCGCGAATCCGCCCGTCCTTGTCCGTGTCGACGAGATCGAGCGTTTTCGTGTCGAATTCGATCCCGCGCGTCGGGCAGGCCAGCGCGACCCACAATTTCTGGTCGAGTTCGTCGAGGTGGGCGAGGTCAGCCCCGCGGTCCAGTTTCACCTGGTCGAATCCGCCCGCGCGAAAGAAACGCCATCGGTATGAGTTGGTCATGGTTGGTTGCTCCGGTGCTTCTCCGGAGATTCTTCTAACGGATTTATGGAGAAAAGGCAACTGGAGAGAAGGGCCGGTTGGCAAACGACATTCTGGACTTGCTGGGCAATCTCCTTCGCACTAAATATTGCTGGTATGAACGTCACGCTGCGACCCGGGAAACCCGAGGATGTCAAGGTCTGCGCCACGATTTGTTACGAGGCGTTCAAGACGATTTCCGAGGCGCACAATTTTACTCCCGACATACCATCGGTTGAAGTGGCAACCGAAATCCTGGGATGGATGTTCTCGCATCCGGGGTTTTATACCGTCGTCGCCGAGGTGGACGGGCAAATTGTTGGCAGCAACATCCTGGATGAGCGCAACGACATCGCGGGCGTCGGGCCGGTCACCGTTGATCCGGGCGCGCAGAACAAGATGATCGGCCGTCGGCTCATGGAAAATGTGATGGCTCGCGCCGCCGAGAGGAGATTTCCCGGCGTGCGGCTGGTCCAGGCCGCGTTCCACAACCGGTCGCTTTCGCTGTATACCAAGCTTGGGTTTGACGTTCGCGAACCGCTCGCATGTATCCAGGGCCCGGCGCTGAATCTCACGGTGTCCGGGTACGCTGTCCGACCGGCCACGGAGGCGGATCTGACCGCTTGTGATCGCGTCTGCCGCCAGGTTCACGGCCACCGTCGGAGCGGGGAATTGCGCGACGCGATCCATCGCGGGACAGCGACCGTCGTGGAGCATTTTGGTCGCATCACGGGTTGCGCGTCGATCGTTGGTTTCTTTGGCTATGCGGTTGGCGAAACCAATGAGGAACTGAAAGCGCTGATCGGCGCCGCACCGGGTTTTGCGGGCCCGGGCTTCCTCCTGCCCACCCGCAACGCCGCGCTGTTCCGCTGGTGCCTGGCGCATGGACTGCGGGTGACGCAACCGATGACCCTGATGAGCACGGGGCTGTACAACCGACCGACCGGATCGTTCCTGGCCTCGATTACGTATTGACCATCAGCGTGGGGCCGGGAGCCTCAATCATCGGTTATTTGATGCCGAAAATAATCAATCCCATCGAGCCGGGCTTGACACCACACAAATGTGTGGTATCCTCCGCCCATGGATATGAAACTGATAAGGCTGGCGGAGCGTTTCATGGAACTGGTGACATTGGCGCTGATCGTGGTTGTGGCTATCAGGAACTGGAATCTTGATCGGCGGGTGAGGAGGCTGGAAGCCAGTCTCGGATTCCAAGGGAAGCCGCAACGGGTCGCCATCAAACTTTCATGACCGGGGCGGCTGTTTGCGCAACGGCTTGACCGTCCCCCAGAGGGCGATCGAGCCGACGACAAGTAGCCAGAAGGGGAAGACGGCCAAACCGGGAATGGCTTCGGCAATCAGCGCGGGAAGAATGACCCATTGTCGACCGAGGATGAAGAACAGCGCCGCGACGACGAATGCCGCGATAAGCCGCGGCTTACGCGAGACGGACACGCGCGGTTGAGCCACGGGCGGTGTGGACTCTTCTTTCGGCAAAACTTCCCAATCAGCCATCGTGCCCTGCCTAATGGGCCGATCGCCAACTGGTGAGCACGCCGTCATCGAGAGACAGGTACTCCCTACCGGGCGATCCGGTCTTATAGTACCACTGCTCATGATTGCCAGGGTTGGTCTCGGTGGAACTGATTTCGTCGGGTTCCCCGATGGAGGCGCGGACATCGGACTCGGTCATTCCGGGCAGAACATCTCCGTGCGCAATGGCTTTCTTGACCGCCGGCGAAAGATCGGGATTAGCTTCGATGTAGTGTAGACGACGCCTTGCCTCATCAAGCTGCAGTTGTTTGGCTCGCGTCTTTTCCTCGTCCTTCTTCGATGGTGTGGTATGACACCCCAGAGTCAGTACCACCAGAAGGACTATCGACACCAATCGTTTCATGTTCGGGAGCGCCCGCCGCAATCGCTAGATTCAGTTCACAGCCAGGAGTTCCACCTCGAACACGAGCGTCGCATTGGGAGGAATCACGCCGCCCGCGCCCCGTGCGCCATAGGCCAGGCTGGGCGGGATGGTGAGTTTGCGAACACCGCCCACCTTCATTCCCACAACGCCCTGGTCCCAGCCCTTGATGACCTGACCGCCTCCCAGTTGGAAGGTGAACGGCTGTCCGTGGTCCTTGGACGAATCAAACTTGGTGCCGTCGGTGAGCCAGCCCGTATAATGCACCGTCACGCTCTTGCCCGTCACGGCTTGGTCGCCCGTGCCGACCTTGGTATCTTCCATTTTCAATTCGGTCACAGTGGCTCCTGGTTGCGGCGCCGAGGCGATGGCCGGTGGCGCTGTCGTTTCGGTTGGTTTGGGTTCTACGCTCTGCGAGCAGCCCGTCGCAAAGGCGACAAGCGCGAGAACAAGTGCATACGTGGCGGCAAATCGATGCAACATCATGGCTGAATTCTTCATGGTCATCGGCAAAGTGTAGTGACAGGAAGAGGCGATTGCAAGTGTGGTGGCTAAGCGGAGGCCGACCTTCGCGGTGCTGGATCAGCCGGTTTTGGCTTTCGGGAAGCGGCCCTCCCGTGGCAGGATTCGGGTCGATGCCAGTCAACCGACAACCCCGACCGACCGGAGGGACCGCATTATGGCACTTGTGGAATTGGTTGATAAACTGATTCGAGAGCACGGAAGCACCCCGATCTCCAAGGAGCACGTCGAACGTCTCCGTGAGGAAGCCCGCGCCACGGAGGAGCGTCATGCGCAGGAAATCGCCCGTCTCAAGGAAGTTCACGCGGAACAGATGAAGCAGCGGGAACGCACGGCGGCATGGTTGTTGTTCTGCGGTGCCCTCTGGGGATTAGGACTTGCGCTGTGCGTCGTGATTGTCGAGAAACTGTACTTCCGTTGAGCCTGTGCGACCCGAACAACCACAGGAAGAAGGCGGGGAGATGGGCAGAGCTGCAAATGTATCGGTGTTTACGCGTGACCCCTATCCACGCTCGCCAGACGGGAGTCTCTTGGTCAGCGCAGCCCGACGGTTCGCGCTCACTCCTTTTCCTGCTGCTTACGTTTTTCGACAACCTCTTGAATTATTTGCTCTGCCGATTTGTTTGAGTTTCGTTTCAGTTCGTCGACTACGTCCTCGGCAGCTCGCGCCGCTTCAATGACAGTCATATTCAGGGGGACGGCCACCTTTACGAACGGTTTCTTCGGTGGCGCAGCAGAAGCTTTCGCAGCGGCCTTATCGACCTCCTGACGGGGTTTCGGATCTGGAGGTGACGGAGTGACTGTTTCGTTGCTCATCGGATTATCTCCACGGGGTTGACTATTTTCACCGGTGTCGTTTCAACTGGAAAGTCGCCCTTGAACACAAGAAACGCCACGGATGTCAGGAGAAGCAGTAGCAGTGATAGCATTGCCCATCGATATAGCCGTAAGATTTGTGTTTGTCTCTCAATGTTCAAATACCAGTTTACCGTAGCACATTCCTTGTAGCGCTCAGCAACGATATTGATAAATTCCCCACGGATGCTGGCGAGGGTATCAGGGTCAGTGGCATCGTTGGCCGCTTTCATCTCGTCGACGTACTGACCCAACCTAAGTGCGGTTGGGACGTGAATGTAACTCCAACCTCTGGCGAGGGCACTGCCGAAGTGCCACAGGGACTTGAGCAGAAATGCAGCGCCGATAGCGAGCGGAATATAGAAACAGAGATGCCTCCAGTAGAAAGGGCTAAACTTGAACGACGACAGAAGATAAGCGGCAAGGCCACCTAAGACGGAGAGCACGCCAAGGCCGAGATTCATCCTATCAACCAAGCTCTGACTGCGCTCAAACTCTGTGTCGTAACGGTACTGAAAGTAAGTAAACAACTCGTCGTTAAAGGTGTCTTCCTTCATGACCACAGTAATCTACACGCACTGCACGTTGCTGTCGATGCAGTTCGCAGACTAGTCGGTGACATCACCAACACCAAAATATGCACAATCCGGATGATGGAAAACAAGTGCTGAGACGCTTGCCTCCGGGTCCATCATGAAGCCTTCGGTCAATTGTACGCCGATGTCCTCCGGCTTCAACAATTTCCAAATCCCAGCCTGATCCTCCAGCGCGGGGCAGGCGGGGTAGCCGAAGCTGTAGCGTTTGCCTTGGTAGCGGGCTTGGAACCGGTCGATCATGGTCGTCTCGGCGGGATCGGGGAAACCCCAGTCTTCGCGAATCCGACGGTGCAGCCACTCGGCACAGCCTTCGGCGGTCTCGATGGCCAGCGCTTGCAGGGCGTGTGATTTGAGGTATTTGCCTTTGGCTTTGTATTCCTCGGCGCGTTGACGGATGCCGGCCCCGGCGCCGACGACGAAGAGGGCGACGCTGTCTTTGGGTGGATTGACGTAATCGCTCAAGCACAACCCATCTGGCTTCCGCTGGCGGTGGAAGTGAAATGTATGCAGTGGTGCGGCTGATGGCTGAGCGCTGACGGCTGAAAGCTTGATGTCGTTGCCCTCAGCAGCGGCATCAAAAAATTGCCACACGGCTTTGACCTTCATGAATTTGGCGGCCTCGGCTTTCACGTCGTCGACGAGGCTCTGCAATTCCAGCGCTTTCGGGTCGCGGGCGGTCAGCGCCTTCTCGAAATTGGATTTGAACCCGAGATGGCGGACGTACAGCATCTGGGGATTGATGTATTCCCACAGCTCGCGGAGTTGCGGCACGTCGCGCACTTTGCGGTCGGCGTAGGGCGCGGGGTGCGGCGGCAGGATCCGCACGCGTGAGCTGCGCGTGGTCGTTTCGGGAAATTCTTCCTTGTCCTCCGCGGCGGCGGCGACGGCGACGGGTTTGTGTTCCGTCGCGACCTTGTCGCGTTCGGCGGGGTCCATGAGCCGGTTCATGATCGACAGGCCGGTCATGGCGTCCTTGCAATACACGACGACCCGCTCATAACTGGGCGAGATGCGGGTGCGGGTAAACTTGTCGCTGAGGGCGGCACCGCCGACGAGCAACGGGACAGTGATCCCCGCCTGTTTCAGGTCGCCCGCGGTGATGACCATCTGCTGGGCGCTTTTCACGAGCAGGCCGGACAAGCCGATCGCGTCGGGCTTGTGTTCGCGGTACGCCTTGATCAGCTCCTCGGGCGGAACTTTGATGCCGAGATTGATGACGTTGAACCCGTTGTTCGAGAGAATGATCTCGACCAGGTTTTTGCCGATGTCGTGCACGTCGCCCTTGACGGTGGCGAGCAGGACCTTGCCCTTCGTCGAGTCGGCTTTCTTCTCCATGAATTGTTCGAGGTGCGCGACGGCGGCCTTCATGGCCTCGGCGCTTTGCAGCACCTCGGCGACGATCAGCTCGTTGGCGTTGAACAGCCGCCCCACTTCCTTCATGCCGGTCCATGAGCGGGCCGTTGATGATGTCGAGCGGCCCGGCTTCCTTGAGTTTTAACTGCAGGTCGGCGATGAGACCTTCCTTCGAGCCTTCAAGGATGTAATTCGCGAGGCGACCGTCGAGCGGAAGGTCGGACGTCTTCTTCTTCACGCGGCTCTCGGCGGTGCGGAAATGCTCGTTGATGGCAGCGATGTGATGCTGGTTGATCGCGGCGCGCTGTTCTTTCGATTGCTGGCGGTAATCGTCGGGCGCGTCGAAGCCGGCGAACGGCAGGTTCCAGAGCAAATGTTCGACGAGCTTCTTTTCCTTGTCGGGGATCGTGGCGTAACGCTCGAGCTTCTCGGCGTTGACGATGGCGAGGTCCAGACCGGCTTTCGTTGCGTGATAGAGAAAGACGGAATTGATGACCTCGCGCGCGGCGGGCGGCAGGCCGAAGCTGACATTGCTCACTCCGAGGACGGTCTTGCATTTCGGCAATGCCTGTTTGATCAGGCGCACGCCCTCAATGGTTTCGACCGCGCTGCCGATGTAATTTTCGTCACCGGTGGCGCAGGGGAACACGAGCGCGTCGAAAATCAAATCCTCCTCGGCAATCCCGCGCTCGACGCAATAATCGCGGGCGCGCCGGGCGACGGCGAGTTTGCGTTCGCGCGTGATCGCCTGGGCCTGGAGTTTGTCCTCGTCGATGGAGCCGATGACGAGGGCCGCGCCGAACTTCTTCACGAGAGGCAGGACCTTGTGGAATTTTTCCTCGCCGTCCTCGAAATTGATCGAGTTGATGATGCTTTTGCCGAGGCAATACGTGAGCGCGCGCTCGATGGCGCGAGCGTTCGTCGTGTCGATCATGAACGGCACTTTGACCTTGTGGATGACCTTCTCGTAAAAGCGGTCGATGTCGGCCAACTCGTCGCGGTCGGTGTTTTCGAGGTTGATGTCGATGATGTGCGCGCCGCTCTTGACCTGGGCGCGGGCGATCTCGGTGGCTTCCTCGAATTTCTCGTCGGTGATGAGACGCTTGAACGCGCGCGAGCCGACTTCGTTGGTGCGTTCGCCGACGATGAGCGGGCGGTTGTCGTCGGTGGCCTCGACGAGTTCGATGCCGGTGTACCAGGATTTGCGCGGCGCGCGGAATGTGCGCGGAGGCTTCCCGTCGACCATCTGCGCGATGGCCTTGATGTGTGCGGGCGTGGTGCCGCAACAGCCGCCGACGATGTTGAGCCAGCCGTTTTTCACGAAGCGCTCCAATGCGGCGGCGAGGGAGGTCGGCGTTTCGAGATACAGACCTTCCTCGTTCGGCAATCCCGCGTTGGGATAGCAGGAGACGCGCGTGTTGGCCATCTGATGGATGGTGCGGATGTGATCGGTCATGAATTCGGGACCGGTCGGCGCAGTTGAGGCCGATGCTGAGCAAGTCGACGTGCTGGAGCGACGCGACGAGAGCGTCGGCGGCCTGCCCGGCGAGCATCGTTCCCATGGGTTCGATTGTGCCCGAGACCATGATGGGGAGTTTGTAACCGAGTTCGTCGAAAGCCTGCTGGATGCCGATGAGTGCGGCCTTGATGTTGCGCGTGTCCTGGCAGGTCTCGACAAGCAGGATGTCGGCGCCGCCTTCGGCGAGTCCGCGCGACTGCTGATAGAAATTGTCAATGAGTTGCGCAAACGTCACGCCGCCCGTGACCGTGATGGCCTTGGTCGTCGGGCCGATGGAGGCGGCGACGAAGCGCGGTTTCTTGGGCGTGGAAAACTCTTCCGCGGCCCGACGCGCGAGCGTCGCGGCGGCGACGTTGATCTCGTGGCATTTGCCGGCGAGGCCGTATTCGTTGAGCACGAGCGGCGTGCTGCCGAACGTGTCGGTCTCGACGATGTCCGCGCCCGCCTCGTAGTACTGGCGATGGATGTCGAGGATCACGTCGGGCCGGGTGAGCACGAGGTTTTCGTTGCAGCCCTCGAGCGCGGGGCCGCCGAAGTCGTCGGCAGAAAGGTTGCGCTGCTGGATCATCGTGCCCATCGCGCCATCGAGCACGAGGATGCGTTCGTCCAGCAATGACTGCAGCAGCTTGGTACGTTCGTCGCGATTGCCCATGGAATTGGCCCACGTTAACAGCCTGTCGGCATCAGGGAAAACAAAAACCGCGTTCGCATCAGCGAGCGCGGCCTGCCCCGAAAGCATTCGGGGTCAACGCGGAGCGGATTGTTCGAGCAGACATTTGCCGCTCGCACATCGAACCAAGTTACTCGCTCGGTTCAAGCCACCGTAGGCGCTCCGGCCTCGGTTGGCAGCCCCGAAATTCTTCGGGACACTCCTGATGCTGGGCGTGAATATACACGCCGGCGGGCGATTTGCAAGCAGAACTTGCACAGGACGGGGCTTCGGGGCAGTATGGGTGGGAGATTCAAACGCAATGAGACGGAGCGTTTTCGTCATCGCGATCATGATGAGCGGCTGTGCGTTCGCACATGCCGAAGGAAAGGAGGCAACTGTGGCACAATTCACATTGAGCAGTCCGAGTTTTCGGAACAATCAACCCATGCCGGTCAGGTTCTCATGCGAGGGGGAGGATGCATCCCCGGTGTTGAAATGGGAAGGCGCGCCGGCGGGCACGAAGAGTTTCGCATTGATTGCGGACGATCCCGATGCGCCCGGCGGGACGTGGGTGCATTGGGTGGCGTATTCGATTCCCGCAACCACAACGGAACTGCCGGAAAACGTTGCCAAGACTGATACGGTTGCCGCATTAGCCGGCCTGAAACAGGGCATGAACGATTTTGGGCGGGTCGGCTACGGGGGGCCGTGTCCGCCGCGCGGGCATGGGGTGCATCATTATCATTTTCGGCTGTATGCGCTTGATGCGGAATTGAAGCTCGCACCGGGCGTGAAGCGCCATCAATTGGATGCGGCGATGAAGGGACACATTCTCGCGCAGACGGAGTTGGTCGGAACGTATCAGCGGGACTGAGCGGCGGAGTTGGCGCCGGCCTGTTGTAATTCCGTGCGGATCATCATCAGAATATCGAAGTAATGCCACGCGGCGGGAGAATCGGGCTCTTGGTGGTGATCGGGCTTCAACACGAGATCGCCGGTGGCAAGTAGCACCTTTTGCACTTCGGGATTCTGTCGAACTTTCTCGCGAGTGGCTTCGACGATCAGCTTGTAGTGTTCGCCGGGCGTGGCGGGCCTGTACTCCATGCGTTTGCCCTCGAAAGTGATCCAGTCGATGCCCATCTTTTTCATGTTCTCGTTGGCGAGATCGCCCGCGTGCTTCGCGTCGAAGGCGGTGAGTTGTCCGACCTGCTCACGCGTGAACTTCCATACCAGGCCCGGAAACGTCGCTCGTGGATCGTCAGGGCCCTCGGGATACTTCATCATCTGCCAGAAACCTTCGAGGCTGGCGTAGCGTTTGCCGTGGAACGTGAAGGGTGTCGGCGCAAAATTGGAGAGCAGTCCGAGTTCGTTGCGCTTGGAGAGGATGACCTCGCCGGGACCGGCTTCCTGCGGCAGAATTTCCCATGTGGGCACGTCGTTCGTCGGCACGGGCGTCCACCAGCGGGCCGGGTAGCGGGTGTCGCGGGCGATGGATGCTGTGTTGGTGGAATCGGCGCGGGCGAGATTGACGGCGAGCGCCAAGGTCAAGGCGTACAGGATTTGGGCAACGGTTCGCTTCCACATGGGCCGAGTATGTGACGGGCCGGCGGAAACTGCAAGAGAGGAGCGCAGTCAGCCTGTTGCGGAGTCTCCAATCTCCGCCGTTGTCTTGTTGGCTTGCCGCGCGAGTCCCGCGGGCTTATCGTGTGCCCCGATGAAGAGTGGCTCCTCCCAGATCACGGCTCAAAAGCCGTGCCTGCCGCCACTGGCCGAAGATCAGCAGCGTCTCCTGGTTGGGCGTCTGCTTCGTGACGTATCTCGCTCGTTTTACCTGACGCTCCGCGTGTTGCCGCGGGAGATTCGCCCGCAGATCTCGCTGGCGTACCTGTTGGCGCGGGCGACGGACACGATTGCCGACACGAAGGCGGTTCCGCGCGCCAAACGGATCGCCGCGCTGCAACAGATCCAAAATCTCTCCCACGTGCCGGATCTGGGCGCGATTGCCGAGCAACAGACGTCATCTGCCGAGAAACAATTGTTGGAGCGGCTGGAAGACTGCGTGATTGCGCTGGGGCGGTTTGACGAAGCCGATGGCCGCCGCATCCAGGAGCTGTTGAAGATTATCGTGGGCGGCCAGATTTTTGATTTGCAGCAGTTTCCCGGCGAGACGGAGAACGAGTTGGTCGCGTTGTCGAGCGACGAGGAACTGAACCGCTACACGTATATGGTGGCGGGCTGCGTGGGTGAGTTCTGGACCAAGATGTGCGTGGCGCATCTGCCCGCACTCCGTGACTGGAACGTGGACGAGATGTGTAAATTGGGCGTGCGCTTCGGCAAAGGTCTGCAACTTGTTAATGTGTTGCGCGATATCCCGAAGGACCTGCGGATCGGTCGATGCTATTTGCCGGTGAAGGAGCCGCGCGCATTGCTCGACCCGAAGAGGTTTGAGGCGATTCGTGACGTGTATGCCCGCTGGCTCGACACAGCCGTCGACCACCTCGACGCCGGCTGGCAATACACGATGAAGATTCCCCGTTCGGAGACCCGACTGCGCCTTGCATGTATCTGGCCGATTTGGATTGGGTTGATGACGGTTGCGCGGTTGCGAGTCGAGAACCCGCTCGATCCAATGCGGCGCGTGAAGATTTCACGAGGCGAAGTCTACGGCGTCATGATGCGATCGTTTCTCACGAGCCGAAATGACCGGGCGTTGACCGGGCGATACAAGAGTTTGCGGGGGAGGGCGGCTGGAACGTCTGCGTAATTCAGGTGGTTACAGGCTGGGTCAGATCAACCCTCGTTTTCGAGCGATGTCGGCGGCCTGGGTGCGGTTTTGAGCCTGGAGCTTGCCGAGGATGTTCGAGACGTGATTCTTCACCGTGCCTTCGGCGATGTGCAGTTTATCAGCGATCTCCTTGTTGGCAATTCCCTGGGCCAACATGACCAACACCTCACGTTCGCGGTCGGAAAGCGGTTCGATCAATCCATCGGTGGGATGCAGCGTGGCGCGGAGCGCTCGTGAGGCGATCTCGGGTTGGATGAACACTTCACCAGATTGCACGGCGCGGATGGTTTCGACCAACTTCCGCGCCGGCATGTCTTTGAGGAGATACCCGACCGCTCCGGCTCGTATGCCCGCGAAGACATAGTCGTCGCGGTCGAATGTGGTGAGGATGATAATTTTGGCTTCCGGCCAGGCTTGGCAGATGGCGGCGGTAGCTTCCACGCCGTTCTGCACCGGCATCTGGACGTCCATGAGAATGATGTCGGGGCGCAGTTCCAAGGCAAGTTTGACGGCGGTCGTGCCGTCACCCGCTTCGCCCACAACCCGAAAACCAGATTCCAGATCCAGGATGGTTTTCAACCCCTGACGCATGAGCGTCTGGTCTTCGGCCAGAAGAATCCGGATCGGTTTCATTCAAGCGATCAATCGCACGCGCGCCTCAATGAGGGCTCCCTTCGGCCCTGTAGCTGTCACCAGGAACGTCCCGCCGACGCCTTCGACGCGCTCCCGCAAACCGCGCAGGCCATAGTGACCGGGCTTGCTCTCGGCATCCGGCGTAAGACCGACGCCATCATCGCTGACGCGTAGAACAGCCAACTGGGGCTGCAAACTCAGGCTGACGGCAACATGTTGAGCTTGCGCATGTTTTTCCACGTTCGTCAATCCCTCCTGTGCGACGTGCCAGAGAGCTTCGGCCACGGCGGGCGGCAAGCCATCTGCGCCGGCGGCAATCTGGCAATCGATTTTCACGCTGGTGCGACGGCCCACATCGGCGCACAACGATTGCACGGCCTGAGTCAGCGACTTATCGCCCAAGCCGGAGGCGCGCAGGTTGGCCAGCGACCGGCGCAAGGCCTCCGTGCTGGAGCGGGACAACGCTTTCATTTCCTCCAACAACGGCCCCGCGCGGTCGAGATCCACGGGCAACAACCTCTGGACGGCTTCCAATTGCACGGTCAACGTGACGAGCGAGTGGCCGAGGTTATCGTGAAGGTCCCGGGCCAGACGTTCACGCTCGCGGAGTGTGGCGAGTTCGATTTCCCGGTCACGGGCCAATACGAGCTCGCGTTTTGCCGCTTCGAGTTCGCGAATCAGCTCCGCACGCCCTTTGCTGATGTCGTCAATCCGCTTGATGAACAAGCCCATCACCATCCAGGAGGCGAACACGGCGACGCGGAAGACCCACTCGCCGACAGACCGGCTCGCGAGTTGGGCGCGGCCGAAGGCGGCGAACTCGATGATTGTTAGCGCGAGGATCGAAGACGGAACGGAAAAGCTCGGCGTGAGGATGGCGCACATTTGCCCCACGTAGAGCCCGGCCAGCCATGAGAAATACGGGGCGATCAGCGACTCGGGAACGCAACAGGCCAAGCTGCCGACAAAATAGATGTGCCAACATCGGGGTGAAGCATCCAGCGGGGTGAAAACCCACCGTTTCAGATAGAGCCCCGTCTGAATGGCCGCCAGGATAACCAGCAGCAGTTCGCGGCGATCGCAGTTCGGCCAATTATTGTAAAGGCTCTGACCGAGAAAGTAGGCCAGCAGTCCCAGCGTCATGATATGAAGCGCGATCTGTGGTCCTGCCAGGAGACGTTTCACCTCGGGCGTTGGAGCGCTTGCATCTGGATTCATTGGTTGAATCATAACTGAAAATGACCTTCCTTGAAGTTCGTTTCTTTCATGGCGATTACCGAGAGGATGCCAACTTGTTCTGCAGCGTCTCATTCTGTGGGTACAAAGCCGCGCCGCGCTGCCACATTTGTTGGGCATTGTCGGGGTAGCCCGCCTTTTGATATTGCTCGCCCAGCAACACGTAGGACTGGGCATATTCCGGCTGCGGCGCCCGAGTCTCCTGTTGATCGATCAGCGTGGAGAGATTCTCCATGATCTCTTGTGACTTGTTCAAGTCGGCCGGCCAGTGCGTCAGGGCGGAGGCTTTCCAGAAGCGCGCGTCCCAGTTGTCGGAGTCGAGCGTCAATGCCTGGTCAAACGTTTGGTCGGCTTCCATGGCGAGGATGCTTTGCTGGCGAATGTCTTGGGTTGTCCCCAGCTTCTGGAGATAGGCCTGACCCAACGCGGCGGAATACTCGGCCACCGACGGCTCATCCTTGACGGCTTGTTGCAGTTGGGCAATCGCTTGATCCAACTGGCCGGTGTCGTGGAGTTGTTTCCACGCCGCCTGCTTCTGCGCGAAGCTCGACTGGGGCGAGACGAGAGTTTGCAGCGGTTGGCTGAAGGTCGCCGCGATGGATGGTTTGGCCACCGACGTAGCCGGGACGGCAGTGGGGGCAGGTGCTGTCGCCGGTTCGCCGGCCTGTTCCGTCCCGCCGTAATCCTCCCGGACCGGCTCAGGTGCGCTGACACTCGCAGACGGAGTACTCGGAGGCGGGTTCGCAATCGGAGCCGGTATTTCCGCAGATTGAACCCTAACATCCACCGGAAGCAAGGGCAGACTGTTTTGTCGTTTGACTATCGCAATGGCGGCGATTGCTACCAAGCCGATGCCGACCAATACCCATGTCAGTTTGCTCATAGTGTTCCTTCCTCTGAGTTTTTGTCTTTCCTGTTTCGCTTGCTGGTCGCCAGCCCTGTAGCTGGTTCTCAGCGAACGCGCCCACTGTATCTCTCGAGGCGAACGGACAGACAGACCCCAACGGCCTGATTTGAATAGGTCGAAAGTCATGGAGCAAACCGTCCCATTGACATCGGCAAGGTCAACGCGCTGAACCCCGAACCGAGAAAAACACTTGTCACACACCGCTGTTTCAGACAGAGTGCGGCGGCTCGAGTTTTTTGGAGAAAGAAAAATGATCCAATTCAGGAATCGAATTCTCTTTGTCGGTTATGGCGCGGTGGCGCAATGCACGCTGCCAATCCTGGTGAAACATCTGGACGCGCCGTACAAGAACATCACGGTCATGGATTTCGAGGATCGGCGTGAAGTGTTGCAGCCCTGGTTGAAGCGGGGCGTGCGGTTCGTGCGCAAACGCGTCACGCGTGACAACCTCGGCAGCGCTGCTGGGCAAGTATCTCCGTGCCGGTGACGTCCTGATTGACCTGGCGTGGAACATTGACGCCTGCGAAATCCTCCAGTGGTGCCACGACAACGGCGTGCTCTACGTCAACACCTCGGTCGAGGTCTGGGACCCGTACGCCGGGGTGGACAACCAGCACCCGACCGAGCGCACGCTCTACTGGCGGCACATGAACATCCGCCGCCTGATTGCGCAACTGGAGCAAGCCGGGCCCGACCGCGGTGCTGGAGCACGGCGCGAATCCGGGCCTCATCTCGCATTTCACCAAGCAGGGGCTGATTGACATCGGCCGGCGCGCTCATCGCGGACAAGAAGGTCAACGGCCGGACGCCGAGGAAATCCGGCAGTTCACCGAGGATCGCGCAGTTCAATCGGCTGGCGATGAAGCTCGGCGTGAAGGTGATCCATTGCAGCGAGCGCGACACGCAGATCACCGACCAGCCGAAGCAGGTGGACGAGTTCGTCAACACCTGGAGCGTCGAGGGCTTCCGCGAGGAAGGCACGACGACCGCGGAGATGGGCTGGGGCACGCACGAAAAGGAACTGCCGGCGCTCGCCTACGAGCACGCGGACGGCCCGCGCAACCAGATCTGCCTCGCCCGCATGGGCATCAACACCTGGGTCTCGTCCTGGGTGCCCAACTACTGCATCCACGGCATGGTCGTGCGCCACGGCGAGGCGTTCACGATTTCCGACCGGCTGACGGTCTGGGAGGACGGCAAGGCGATCTATCGGCCGACGGTCCACTACGCCTACTGCCCGTGCGACGTGGCCATCGCCTCGCTGAACGAGCTGCGCGGCTACAATTACCGGCTGCAGACGAAGCAGCGGATCATGAACGACGAGATCACCAGCGGCGCGGACATCCTCGGCGCGCTGCTGATGGGCCACGCCTACAACTCCTGGTGGATCGGCAGCGACCTTAGCATCGAGGAATCGCGCCGGCTGGTGCCGCACCAGAACGCCACGACCATGCAGGTGGCCATCTCCGTCGTCGCCGCGGTGATGTGGATGATCGAGAATCCGGCCAAGGGCGTGCTGCGTGCCGGACGACCTGCCGCACGAGTACATCCTGAAGATCTCCAAGCCGTACCTGGGCAAGTGGATCTCCAAGCCGTCGGACTGGACGCCGTTGAAGCACTACACGAACGCCTTCAAGGGCTACAACAAGCCGGACGTTGACCTGGGACGATCCGTGGCAGTTCAAGAACTTTCTCGTCACGGACGGAGATTAAGATGGTTTCGCCAAGCACGTTGAAAAAACTGGCAGCGAAACACGGCACGCCGCTGTTCGTCGTCGACCACGACGAGTTGCGGCGCAACTACGCCACGTTCAAGAAATATCTGCCGCGCGTCCAGGCCTACTACGCCGTCAAGGCCAACCCCGATCCGGCCATCGTCCACACGCTCTACGAGGCGGGTGCGAGCTTCGACGTGGCCTCGATGCCGGAGTTCATGATCGTCTATGAGAACATCAAGGACATGCCGGCCAAGGAGCGGCAGGACTGGATCTGGGACAAGATCATCTACGCCAACCCGATCAAGGCCAACGAAACCCTGCAGGAGCTGGACCAGTACAAGCCGCTGGTGACGTTCGACAACTCCGAGGAGATCCAGAAGATCAAGAAGTACGCCCCGCAGGCCGGGCTGGCGCTGCGCCTCAAGGTGCCGAACACGGGCGCGATGGTCGAGCTTTCCTCAAAGTTCGGCGCGGCGCCCGGGCGAGGCGGTCGACCTGATCCTGGAGGCGGACAAGCTGGGGCTGACCGTCGAGGGCCTGAGCTTCCACGTCGGCAGCCAGACGACGAACTTCGAGAACTACGTCCAGGCCCTCAACCTGGCCGCGAACATCTTCAAGGAGGCGCGTGACCGCGGCTACACCAAGATGAACCTGCTCGACATCGGCGGCGGCTTCCCCGCGCCGTACGACGCGACGGTCAAGCCCTTCCGCGAGCTGGCCGAAGATCATC
Organism: uncultured Verrucomicrobiae bacterium; assembly: GCA_963842185.1. GTDB lineage: Bacteria > Verrucomicrobiota > Verrucomicrobiia > Palsa-1439 > Palsa-1439 > Palsa-1439. The sequence goes on along the minus strand of CAWJFL010000022.1, from coordinate 17,837 downwards.
AACCGCGAGCTCGACCGGCTCTTCCCGAAGGACATCCAGATCCTCGCCGAGCCGGGCCGCTTCCTGGTGGCCACCGCCGGTACCGCCGTCTCGAAAATCATCGGCAAGGCCGTGCGCGACGGCAAGCTCTGCTACTACATCAACGACGGCGTCTACCACACCTTCTCCGGCGTCATCTTCGACCACTGCCAGTACCACCTCAAGGCGTTCAAGAGAGGCCCGACGCAGATCTGCTCGGTGTTCGGCCCGACCTGCGACGCGCTGGACGTGATCTCGATGGCCGAGAATCTGCCCGGCGATCTCGAACTCGGCGACCTGCTCTACAGCGAAAACATCGGCGCCTACAGCCAGGCCTCCTCGACCTACTTCAACGGTTTCCCGCCGGCGAAGGTCGTGCACGTCAACCAGTAGTGGCGACGGATTCGCCCATTCACGTCAATTTTGTGGCGATCTTGTCAGGTCGATAACGGACGGATAGAGTCAATCCGTTGAAGGACACCGAAAGACAGATGGAGACCACCGACACGAAACCAGCGCGCGCGGCGAACAATTTGCCGCACCTGGCCATCGTATTGGTGATTCTCACATTCATCACGTACGCGCCGGCCCTTCGGTGCGGGTTTATTTGGGATGATGACGACCATTTCACCCAAAATCCCGCGATGAGCTCGGTGCACGGACTGACACAAATCTGGTCATCGCTGGCCGTGTCGCGGTACTACCCGCTCACGCTCACCACCTTCTGGGTGGAACGCCGCCTGTGGGGGCTGCATCCGCTGCCGTATCACGCGGTGAACATCGCGTTGCAGGCGGCCAATGCGGTGCTGTTGTGGATGCTACTGCGGCGCTTACAGGTCCGGGGCGCGTGGTTTGCCGCGGCGCTGTGGGCGGTGCATCCCGTGTGCGTCGAATCGGTGGCGTGGGCGACAGAATTGAAAAACATCCAATCTGGTTTCTTCTTCTTCCTGTCCGTGCTGTGCTTTCTGAGGTCCGAGACCGACAACAAACGCACTTCGTACGCGCTCGCATTTGCACTCGGCGCGGCGGCCATGCTCAGCAAACCGTCCACCGTGGTGTTGCCGCTGGTCTTGTTATTGTGCGCGTGGTGGGAACGCGGACGTTGGCGGCGCGACGATTTCCTCCGGATCGCCCCGTTCTTTGCTTTGGCGTTGGGAATATCGGCGATGACAGTCGTCGAGCAACACCGTTGGGTGCAACGGGCGGGGAAAGCGGGATGGCAGTTAGCCCCGGCGGAGCGACTGATCATCGCAGGAAAGACGGTGTGGTTTTATGCGGCGCATGTGCTGTGGCCGGCGAAACTCATGTTCGTGTATCCGCGTTGGGACGTGTCGGCGGGCTCGGTTTTGGTCTGGCTGCCGCTGGCGGGCGTGATCGCCGTGGGCGCGCTGCTGTGGATGTGTCGCCGACAGCCTTGGGCGCGGGTGGGATTGTTCGGGACGGGGTATTTCGTCGTGGCGCTCTTGCCGGTGATGGGATTCTTGAATGTGTATTTCTTTCGGTACTCGTTTGTGGCCGACCATTTTCAGTATCTGGCCAGCATCGGCATCATCGCGCTGGCGGTCGCGGTGGTTGGACGCCTTGTGCGCGAACGCGGCCCGCGGGTCGTGTTGGGTGTGGGTGCGGCTGCCATTCTGGTCGCTTTGAGCTGGCGACATTGCGCCGCCTTTCAGAATGAGGGAGCGCTGTGGCGCGACACACTCGCCAAGAATCCCGGTTGCTGGATGGCCCACGACAACCTCGCGAAGATTTTGATTTACCAGGGCGATCTGGCGGAAGCCCGCGACCATTGCGAACAGGCGCTGCGGATCAATCCCGATGATCCCGACGGTCAGAATGATTTGGGAATCGCCCTGGAGGGATTGGGGAACGCGCCCGAGGCGGTGAAGCATTTCGAGCGGGCGTTGGAGATCGACGCCAATTATGCCCAGGCGCATAACAATTTGGGCATGGCTCTCGTGCAATTGGGGAAGGTGCCCGAGGCGATCCAGCAGTACGGGCAGGCGCTGCAGATTCGTCCGGATTTCGCCGAGGCGCACTACAATCTCGGAAATGCGTTGCTGCAGCAGGGGAAGCTGCCGGAGGCGATCCAGCAGTACGAACAAGCGCTGCGGATTTGGCCCGAGTACGCCAGCGCGCACTATAATCTCGGCCTCGCATTGTGGCAGGCAAGGCAACCACAAGCGGCCATCCGCCACTATCAGCAGGCGCTGCGAATCAACCCGGGTCTCAAGGAGGCGCACGTCAATCTGGGGATTGCCCTGTTGGGATTTGGCAACACGCGGGATGCTCTCGCGCACTTTGCCGAGGCCCTGCGTTTGCAGCCGTCTGACCCGAATGCGCACTACAACCTGGGAAAGGCCCTGGCCCAAGCAGGCAGGGCACCCGAAGCCATTGAACAGTACCAGCAGGCGTTGACCATCGACCCTGGTTTCACCGCCGCCAGCAACGCGCTGGCGGAAATCCGAGGCGCGAAGTGAATACGTCTGCGAACGCTGCGCCCGGCGCTTCGCGCTTGAAAAAGCCCCGGCTGGTCTTATGATACCCCGTCTATGTTCACCGGCACACACACAGCATTGGTCACGCCGTTCACCAGGGACGGGAAAGTCGACGAGCTCCGGCTGCACCAGATAGTGGAGCAGCAGATCGCGGCGGGTATCGACGGTCTCGTTCCCTGCGGGACGACGGGCGAGTCGCCGACACTCAGCCACGAGGAACACAATCACGTCATTGAACTTGTCGTGCGATTCGCCGCCAAACGATGCAAAGTCATCGCGGGTACAGGCTCGAATTCGACCGACGAAGCGATTTTCATGACCCAGCACGCGAAAGAGGTTGGGGCTGATGCGTCGCTGCAGGTCGCGCCGTATTACAACAAACCGTCCCAAGCGGGGCTGTACGCGCACTTCCGGGCCATTGCCGAAGCCGCCGATATCCCGCTTATCCTTTATAACATCCCCGGCCGCTGCGGCGTGGACATCTCCAACGACACGATGGTGCGCCTGCGTCGCGATTTGCCGCAGTACATCGTCGGGCTCAAGGAAGCCACCGGCGTGGTCGATCGCGTCAGCCAGTTGCGCGGGATGGTCGACCGCGAATTCTGCATCCTCTCGGGTGATGATTCGTTGACCCTGCCGATGATGAGCGTCGGGGCCGTCGGCGTGATCAGCGTCGTCTCCAACGTGATCCCACGCGAGGTGACGGAAATGACCCATGCTGCGCTGAAAGGCGATTTCGAGCGGGCGGGCCGCATCCACGCGAAGCTCTTTCCGCTGTTCAAAGATCTGTTCATCGAAACCAACCCGGTTCCCGTCAAAGCCGCGATGGCCATGATGGGGCTGATTGAGGAAACCTATCGCCTGCCGCTCGTGCCCCTGGCCGACGGCAACCGCGCGCAACTGAAGAAGACGCTGCAAGCCCTCGGCTTGGTGAAAGCGTGAACCCGGTCAACGTCATCATCTGCGGCGCCAAAGGCCGCATGGGCCGCGCCCTCGTGTCCGCTGTTTCCAGCGATCCGGAGCTTCGTCTGGCCGGCGAGGTCGATCAAGGCGACGACCTCACGAAAGTCATCGCTGCCGGCGATGTGGTGATTGATTTTTCGGTACGCGAGGCGACCGCCGGCGTTGCGAGAATCGCCGCCGATCACAAGAAGGCCCTTGTCATCGGCACTACCGGTCACAATGATACCGACAAAGCTGCTCTACGTGCGCTGACGAAGGCCATTCCCATTGTCTGGTCAGCGAACTTCAGCACGGGCGTGAATACGTTGTTTTGGATCACCCAAAAGGTCGCCGAGATCGTCGGTCCGCATTGGGAAGCCGAGGTTGTCGAGACGCATCACACGGCCAAGAAGGATGCGCCCAGCGGCACGGCGAAGCGGCTCCAGGAAGTGCTCCGGCAGGTTCGCGGGAAAGAAGCGCCCGCGCATGCGTTGCGCGTCGGCGACGTCGTTGGCGACCATATGGTCACGTTCGGCACCGCAGGCGAGCGCATCGAGTTGACCCATCGTGCCAGCAGCCGCGAGACGTTTGCGCGCGGTGCGCTGCGTGCGGCCAAGTGGGTCGTCAAACAACAGCCAGGGCTCTACGACATGCAAGACGTGTTAGGGCTTCGCTAGGCCATCCATCTGGATCACAGCCTCGTGAAACAAAAACTGATCATCGCCTGCGTGGCTGTCGCCATCTTTTCGTCATGCGCGACGCACCAAGGACGCAACGAGTTGCCGTCGTCCAGTCCGCGCGCGCCGGAGATTCAGAAGTCCTTGGATCAGACCGTCATTCCGGAGATCGACATCGAGAACAAGTCCCTCGAAGATGCCCTCAAGGCGTGGCACAAGGCCAGTCTCGGCATCCACCCGCAGCACTTCGATTTCCGGTACGCGATCTCGCACCCGATGATCTTTTCATCGCAACCGGTCCAACAGGGTGTTGCCCGGAGCGTTCCTCCCGCCGCTGCCGCGCCAACTCCGGCACGAATCACCGTCCGACGGAAAAACGTCACATCCGCGCGATTATTGGATGAGATTTGCCAGCAATCAAACACGTCATGGCTCATCATGGGACGCGTGATTGTGGTGCGACCAAGCGCGACGGCGTCCGGTACCCAGCCATGAAGGTCGGCCTCGGTCTCGGCTCGAACCTGGGCGAACGACTGCAACACTTGCAGCAGGCGAAGGCGTACTTATTGAGTTTGTCGCCAGAGGGCTGGCACATTGCCTCGCCGTTGTACGAGACGGAACCGGTCGGTTGTCCGCCCAATTCACCGCGGTTCCTGAACGCCGTTCTGGAGATCGAATTTGACGGAGCGCCGAGGACGTTGTTGAAAAAGATTGCGGCTTACGAGGTGGCCCACGGACGCGACCGCGACCTGCCCAAAAACGCCGCGCGTACCATTGACATCGACATTCTCTACTTCGGGGAGAAGGAGATCCTGGAAAAGGACCTGGTGGTGCCGCATCCGCGAATGGCCGAGCGGCGGTTTGTGTTGCTACCGCTGTCGACGATTCGGCCCGATTTGCCCATCCGCGGCACGGGCAAGACCGTACGGATGCTCTTGCGTGAGTTGCCAGCGGCGGACGGACAGGTTAAGTTCGTCCAGCAGGATTGGTGACTCCATCATGAACGAGGACAAGATCAATATCCACAAATTGCGCGAGATGAAACAGTTGGGCCGGAAAATCTCGGCACTGACCGCTTACGATTTTTTCACAGCGAAGGTGATGGACGAAGTCGGCATCCATCTGATCCTGGTGGGCGATTCGCTTGGCATGGCCGTGCTCGGCTATGAAAACACCTTGCCGGTTACGATGGACGAGATGGTTCATCACACGAAGGCGGTTGCCCGCGCCAAACCCCGGGCGCTGCTGGTCGCGGACATGCCATTCATGACGTACACGACGGTCCGCACGGCGCTGGAGAACGCGGGTCGATTCATCCAGGCCGGGGCCGAGGCGGTCAAACTCGAAGGTGGCGAATCAATTGTTGAACAGGTCCGCGCGCTTGTGGGAGCGGGAATCCCTGTGCTGGGCCATATCGGGCTGTTGCCGCAATCGATCCTGGAAACCGGCGGATACAAGATTCAGGGACGAACGCCGCAATCCGCCGAGAGAGTGTTGCGGGACGCCAAAGCGCTGGAAGAGGCCGGCGTGTTCGCCATGGTGATTGAAGGCACAACGACCGCGGTATCGGAACAGGTGACGAAGTCGGTTTCCGTGCCGACGATTGGTATCGGCGCGGGGCCGCACTGCGATGGCCAGGTCCTCGTGAGCAACGACATGCTCGGATTGTTCACCTGGTTTACGCCCAAGCACGTAAAACGCTACGCGAACCTTTCCGAAGAGATGCGCAAGGCGTTTGCGGCGTACAAGGGTGAGGTCGAATCCGGAGAGTTTCCCGGCGAAGGACAGAGCTTCCGGTAATCGTCCCCCGCCGCCGTTGGTTGACACTGCCCATAGCCGGTACCAAGGGCGTTCTCGCAACGCGCGCTCAATAATCGAGGAGTCGAGACGAGAGTAGAATACTCTCCTGACCAGAATCTCCTTGCATATCGGATTCTAGGGGCGGAATCTCGTGAAGGATTGGTCATGCCATCCGAACGAAAAAGTAAGCGGCTGGGGGCATTGGCAGTCCTGCCGCTCCTCTTGGGTATTACCGGGATAGCAGCAAACACGGTCTACGACTTCCAGCGGTTTGGCTTCTTCTTGAATTCCTTTTTCTCACTTGACCGCTTCATCCAGCATCATCTTGACGCCATCGGCGGGGTAGCAAGCTGCGCAGAGATACTTGGCTTATTGTCGGGATTGCTCATCCTGCGGATTAAGGGCCGCGATCGACTGGTCACCGTTGGAACCGTTGTTTCCGTCTTGGGATTCCTGTTCGGCATGCTTGCTACGCCACTGTAACTCCACGCAGGCATTGAGTAGAGGCCGACGACGAGGCGCCCAACACGACGAGAATACGCCGTCGAGCTATTTTGCGTTTGGGCCGGCGACGTAGGGCAGGGCGAAGAACACCAGGACCACGGCCACCAGGACGAAGATGATCGCGCCGAGAAGCAGCGCGGCGCGGACGAATTGCTTTTTCAGCCAGCAGAGGTCCACAAAGATCCGCCATGCCTTGGTGAACCGCGGATCGGTTTCCAACTTGTCCCGTTCGTCGTCCTTCAACATCCCCTGCATCATGGAATCGTACGTGGACTTGTCGCCCAGCGCGACGTAGTCACTAAACAGCCGCGCCACGAAATCGTGTTTCATGTGGCGCAGTTCAGCTTGTCGGGCTTCTTCGAAGTCGTGGAATCGCCGCTGAAACGCGCTCACGTAGGAATCCACCGTGTCGGGTTTCGAAGCGGACTTGTCCGGCGCGTCGCTCATCGTCACTTGAATTCAAACTTCAGCCCCGCGAAGCGTTTGTCAATTTCTCCCACCACGCGGCGTTCGTCGGACTCACCCTTGGCCACAAACGTGACTGAGAACCGCAGATACGGCCCCGCGTCGTCCCAAGGCACGCTTGAGATCAGCTTCTGCGTGATCAACCATTGCGAGACGTCTTCCGCCGATTTGAATGCCGTCCGATGGCCGTCCGCGTCCACCACGGCGTTTGGCGCGCGCACGTAGAGAAAGAACGAGCCTTTCGGTTTTGTGGCGTGAAACCCGAACTTGCGCAGGCAGGCGACCAGCAGGTCCATGCGCCGGGAATATTTGGCGGCGATTTTCGCGGTGATCTCCGGATGGTTCAGCGTCGCCGCGCACGCCTTCTGGATCGCGAGGAACTGCCCGCTGTCGGTGTTGTCCTTGACGTTGGCGTAGGCCGCGACGAGCAGGGGATTACCGCACACAAAGCCCAACCGCCACCCCGTCATGTTGAACGCCTTGCTCATGGAATGCAGCTCGATGGCCACGTCCCTGGCACCGGGCACGGAGAGAATCGACAACGGTTTGCCTTCGAACACGAGGGCGCCGTAGGCCGCATCGGAAATGATGACAAGTTTGTTCTTGTGAGCGAACTCGACCGCGTGGGCAAAAAACTCCGGCGTCGCGCTCGCGCCCGTCGGATTGTTCGGGTAATTGAGCACGATGACCTTGGCGCGCTTGAGCACGTCGCGCGGTATGGAATCGAGGTCGGGAAGAAAGTCGTTGGCCTCGGTCAGGCTGAGATTGTACACCTCGCCGCCATACCACTTCGCGTGGGTGCCAAACACGGGATAACCCGGCACGGTCATGATGGTCACATCGCCGGGATTGATCAGGGTGGCCGGCAGGATTGATAGCGCAGCTTTGCTGCCGATGCTGTGGACAATTTCCGACTCGGGGTCGAGACCTTTCACGCCGAACGCCCGTTCCATCCACTGCGCCGCCGCGCGTCGAAACTCGGGACCGCCATTGTCCGCATAGCCGCGGTTTTCGGGTTTTTGGGCTTCTTCCGACAGGGCGCGGACGCTGAGCGGGAACGCCATTTCATCCGGCTCGCCCACGCCAAGGTCAATCAACTCCCCGTGCGGGTGCGCCTCGAGAGCGGCGCGTTTTGCGCGTTTGATCTTTTCAAATTTGTAGATGGCGGTGCTTTTGCCGAACGTTTTGCCGCCGATGCGTTCGGCCAACAACTGCTGGATGTACGAGTCCGTCATGGGCAAATCGAATAGACACAAAACGGCGCTGCTTGTCAATGCGCCGCGGTTTTCTCCGTGACGCGATTGTTACCAGAAGTTATTATTTGAGAAGCATGAACATCATTCGCACGGTCAGGGAGATGCAGGCGGCTTCCGCCGCGATCAGGCAATCGGGCCGGGGGGTGGCATTGGTGCCGACGATGGGCGCGCTGCACGAGGGTCATGCGCAGTTGATGCGCCAGGCGCGGGAGCAAGGCGCAGCGGTGGTCGTGAGCATTTACGTGAATCCGACCCAGTTCGGTCCGCACGAAGACTTCAAGCAATACCCGCGCGATTTGGGCGCCGATGAGCAGTTATGCAATCGCGAGAAGGTGGACGTGATCTTTGCGCCGTCCGATGATGAAATGTATCCCGTCGGCGGCGGGAGCGCACACGCCGCCGCCACGTGGGTTGAGGAGACGGTCCTGTCCCGGCGGTTTGAGGGCGAGAGGCGGCCCGGACACTTTCGTGGCGTGTGTACTGTCGTGGCCAAGCTCTTCCATATCGTCCAGCCCGACCTCGCCGTTTTTGGGCAGAAGGATTACCAACAGCTCAAAGTCGTGCAACGAATGGTGCGTGATCTCCGCTTCCCGATCGAAATCGTTTCCGCGCCAACCGTCCGCGAGCCCGACGGCCTTGCGTTGAGCAGCCGCAACCGGATGCTGTCGACAGCCGAGCGCGCACAAGCCGCGGTGTTGTCCAAGGCGCTCCGGGTCGCGCACGACTTGTTCACCGAAGGCGAGCAAAGCACGCATCGCCTCGAAGCCGCCATGCAGCGCACCGTGTCCCTTGCCCCGTCCGCGCGCCTGGACTACGCGCAAATCGTTGACGGCGAAACCCTGGAGCCGGTCGCGAAAGTTCAGCACGGCAATGTCGCCCTGATCGCCGCTCACATGGGCAAGGTCCGTTTGATTGACAATACGATTCTGTAGCGTGCGCGGTCAGTTAGATTTTGGTAACGGCGCGGCGCGGCATGGTTCTACGGTACCAGCACGATTTTGCCGCTGGCACCCGGTTGCATGACCAATTCGTGCGCTTTGGGTGCGTCTTTCAGAGGAAGCTCTTGATTGATGGCCGGCTTCAGCGAACCGTTGGCCAGACCGGCCGTCAACGCGGCGTGGATACTTGCGACGTCGCGCTCGGGAGCGTTAGGCATCATCATGCCCATGATCGTCGCGTCGCGCTGCATGGCCGCACGGGGATTGATCTCGATCGTACCGCGGTTTCCAATTACAACGATCCGGCCGTGCATGGCGATCACGCCGAGGTCCCTGGCCAGATTCACGTTCGCCAGCATCTCCAAAATAACATGCGGGCCGCGACCATCGGTGAACGCTGTCAGCTTCTCAAGGTAATCCGGAGCGTGGTGGTCGAGGACAAGCTGCGCTCCTTGTTGCGTCGCGAGTTTACGTCCGCGCTCGGTGCCGGCGGTTCCGACAACGCGGAGTCCATGCGCAACGGCGAGTTGTGTGGCGGCGATCCCAACGCTGCCGCTGGCGCCATGGATGAATACGGTCTCAGCAGGAATGACCCGCGCCTTCTGAAATAATGCGCGATAAGCGGTCGAGTACGGGACGCCAACGGCAGCGCCTTGCGCGAAGCTCACATTCTCGGGGAGCGGGCAGACCTGCGATTCCACGCAAACGGCCAATTCGGCATACGCGCCTGTGCGGATGCCGCTGGTGGTCCCGAAAATGCAGACGCGGTCGCCCCGCCGGAAACGCTTCACGCCATCGCCGATTGTTTCGATGATGCCGGCGCCGTCGGAACCGGGAATGAACGGAACGGTGATGTTGAGTGTGTAACCGCCCGAGCGGACGTAGGTATCGACCGGATTCACCCCGATGGCGCGCAACCGCACCAGCACCTGACCCGCCGCCGGCTTTGGGTCGGGTGCGTCTTCCAACTTCATCACTTCGGGACCGCCGAATTGATGGACTCGGATCGCTTTCAAGGTTTGTCAATCTCTGCGCGGCGAATCCTGTGGGACAAGTTCGATATCCAGCTTTTGAGACCGCCGCAATACCGTAAGTTTGCTCTTGAGACCTATCTTGTCGCCCGTCAGCATCCGATGCAAGTCATCAATCGTGGCCACGGTCCGACCGTCAAGAGCGACGATCACGTCGCCTTCCTCGATTGCCGCAGCGGCTGCCGGACCATTTGGCTCAACGGAGATCACCAATACGCCGCTGTCGCTCGTCAATTGATGGAATCGGACGAGGCGCCGATGCAGGTCGATGTTTTGGCCGGCGACGCCGATATACGCGCGGCGGATCTTGCCGTCACGCATCAGGTACCCGAGCACAAACCTCGCCGTATCCACGGGCACGGCAAAGCAGATGCCTTGTGCGGGCAGAATCACCGCGGTATTCACGCCGATGACCTCGCCACGCGAATTGACCAACGGCCCGCCCGAGTTGCCGGGGTTTAACGCGGCATCGGTCTGGATTATGTCATCGATCAGCCGTCCCGATTGTGTGCGGAGCGACCGGCCCAGGGCGCTGATGATTCCAGCTGTGACCGTACATTGAAATCCGTACGGGTTGCCGATGGCAATGGCGACTTCGCCCACGCGTAGCGACGCCGAGTCGCCAAGCTTTACGGGTGTAAGTTCTGGCAGGTGTATGCGGATCACCGCCAGGTCGGTGTCGGGGTCGTTCCCGATCAGGAAGGCTTCACAGGTGCGGCCATCGGTGAGCGCAACCTCGATGCGGGCCGCGCCCTGCACGACGTGGCTGTTCGTGAGGATGAATCCGTCGGGCGTGAAGACAAACCCTGACCCGCTACCAGCGCGAACCAAACGGCCATCGGCGGCGCGCTGTTGCACGTCGATTTTGACCACGGACGGGCTGACTGTTTCCGCAGTACGGACGACGGCGCGCGAGTAGGCGTCCAGCAATTCCTCATCAGCTGGCGCATGCGTGGCTACCCGTGCGGACTCGCCCGCCGTTGACGGGTTGTCGAATACCAACTGAAAGCGAGGTTTCATTTTGTTCTCTTCAACGTTTTCGTGTATTAATGATGCGCAACGCAGGCGAAAGATTCAGTTTCTGCAAATTATGGCGGGCAAACTACAGCGGAATTACGATTTTCTGGTCATCGGCAGCGGCATCGCCGGGCTGACGTACGCCCTGAAGATGGCGGCGGCTGGGACCGTCGCGATTATTACCAAGAAGCAGCGGGCGGAGAGCAATACCAACTACGCACAGGGCGGCATCGCGGCGGTGATGGCCAAAGACGACTCGTTGGAACTGCACGTGCGCGACACCTTGGAAGCGGGCGCCGGCCTGTGCAAGGAAGACGCGGTCCGTACAATTGTTAGCGAAGGCCCGGGGCTGGTGCGCGAGCTGATCGAGTTCGGCGTGAAGTTTACCGAGCAGGAGAACGCGCGCGGCCAGTTCGATCTGGGACGCGAGGGCGGACACACGCGGCGGCGCGTGCTGCACGCCGGAGACATTACCGGGCGCGAGATTGAGCGGGCATTGCTGGTCCAGGTGGCGAAGCACAAGAACATTACCGTGCTCGAAGAATCCATGGTGATTGATCTCATTACGACCCAGAAACTCGGCCTGAGCGAGCCCAACCGGTGTCTGGGCTGCTACGCACTGGATGAGAAGCAGAAGACCGTCGAGGTGTTTGCGGCGAAAATCACGTTGTTGGCCACTGGCGGCTCGGGCAAGGTCTACCTCTACACGACGAATCCCGACATCGCCAGCGGTGACGGTGTGGCGATGGCGTACCGCGCACGGGCGAGCGTCGCCGACATGGAGTTCATACAATTTCATCCCACGTGCCTGTTCGATCCGAAGGCGAAATCGTTTCTGATCAGCGAAGCCGTGCGCGGGGAAGGGGCGATCCTGCGCGGCAAGGACGGCGAAGCGTTCATGAAACGCTACCATCCGATGGCCGATCTCGCCCCGCGCGACATCGTGGCCCGCGCCATTGACGCGGAGATGAAGAAGACGGGGGCGAAGTTTGTGTTGCTGGACATCACGCACAAGGACCCCGAGTTTGTGAAGAAGCGGTTTCCAAACATTTACGCGAAATGCCTCGAGTACGGGCACGACATGACCAAGGCCCCGCTGCCGGTCGTGCCGGCGGCGCATTATCAATGTGGCGGCGTCGTGACGAACGTGGACGGCGAGACGGAGGTTGTCGGGTTGCTGGCGGCGGGCGAGGTGGGATGCACCGGATTACACGGGGCAAACCGCCTGGCGAGCAACTCGTTGCTGGAGGCGCTCGTGGTCGCGCACCGGGCCGCGGGCGTGGCGTTGCGGCAGCATCCCAAACTGCCGGCGCCTCCGGCAACGCTTCCCGCATGGGAGAGCGGGAACGCGTCGAACCACGATGAACTCGTCGTCGTGACCCACAACTGGGATGAGATTCGCCGCCTGATGTGGGATTACGTCGGCATCGTGCGGACCGACAAGCGGCTGTTGCGCGCGCGCGCCCGCATCCAGAACCTGCAGCGCGAGATCAACCAGTTCTACTGGGATTACAAGGTGACGCCGGATCTGATCGAATTGCGCAACCTGGCGCTGGTGGCGGAATTGATTATCGAAAGCGCGCTGCAGCGCAAGGAATCGCGCGGGCTGCAATATACGCTCGATTATCCCAACCGCGACGACGTGAATTGGAAGCACGACACGATTCTTCGAAAAGCCTGAGCCCGATGCTCACGGGTACGGAGCCAGCGGCATTGCTGTAAAGTTGACAGACGAAATGCTCCGGGTCAGCCCGGCGGGCAGAAAGACAATGAAGTTCGCCGCGTAGTATTTGTTGGTTTCCCATTTGGATACGGGCCAGACGCACTCACCCAGTGGTTGGAATTCACTCGCGTAGCTGTCGACCTTGCCGAGGTCATTCAGGGTGGCGATGCAGCGCACGGCAATGTCAACGTTGGTGGGGGCAGACACCGTGAAAAAGCCGGTGACCCGAACTTGATCCATTCGGAGACTCGCGACAGGCTCCATTGGGTCCATTGTGAACCCGACGACAGTGATGCCGCTGCCCAGTTCCAGTCTATCGCGGAATGTTTTTGCGGGCAACGCGTCGCGCTCGACAAGTTTTTGAGGGTCAAGAGGCGAGCCCTGACGGGAGTACAACAACAGACCGTCGTCAGCGCTGACGAGATGGAGATGTGGGTTAACTTCGACCTCGCGCTGAATGTGTCGGAGCCGCTCCAGCCACAGGAGGTCGTCCGTGGAACCGCGCCACGAATCGCGCAGGTCCAGAAGGGCATAGTCGATCGAGTCGGGCACGGGCAGATCAAGATACAGGTAGCGTTGTTTGATGAAATGCGCCGCGACACGTTGCGTGGCGAACAAGGAGCCACGGGGATTGATTTCCGGACGGAGTCGTTCGACCATCCCGAGCCGGCCCGGCGACAGGTCAATGGTGGCGGTGCTTTTGCTCCAGGGCTGCGCGCCGAGGAACAGCGACACGGCGGCGCAGGAAACGGCCACGCCTGTGAGCGAGGCGAACCGTTGTTGAGCTCCGGGTTGTTGTTGAATCGCGACGATGAACGCCCAGAAGATGACGGGCAACAATGCGGCCTGATAATGAAAGCAGATGTTTTTCAGGATGTGATTCATGCAGCAGAAGACAAACGTGAGCAATCCGACAAACAGGATGGATGTTTTTCGCAACGGCAGAAACAACAGCGGAGCCAGCAGCACGGCAGCGAAGTACCAGGAGGCAGGCTCGAACAGGTTTCCCCAGAACGCCGCCGGTTTCGTCAATGGCGACAGAAGAATTTCCAGTTTGGAATTTCCCAGGTCGCGGAAGAAACTGGTCATCGCGTAATTGTGTCCGCTGATGAGCGGGACGAGTACCGACGTGGCCAGGAGGAAGTAACCGAAGGCGGAAGCTGCCAGCACGGCCCCGGCGAGTTTGCGGCGTTCGAACAAGGCGAGATACAGGCCGAACATGCCGACGACGATGGCGGCCTCCTCCTTGATCAAGATGGCCCACACCGCGCAGACGAGTGCCCAGCCGGGGCGCTTGTTGTTCCAAAACGCGAGGGCGGCGAAATACAGTAGCAGGCACATGTTGCCCCACCGGAAACCGTAGGAGGCGCTGTATACGAATTGTAATGTGGACGGATACAAGACCCACGCCAGCACCACCATCAAGGCTGCGGTTTCTGACTGAAGCGCGCGTTTGGCGATGGAGAAGAGGGGCACGGCGACACCGAACACCGCGAGCACCTGCAACAAGATCGTGAGCTTGAGGTCGGGCCAGAGCAACCAGAGTGGCAAGAAGGGCAGGATGCCAAAGTCGATGTGGTCGTAGCACAAGGGTTTGTCGGGATTCACCCGGAGAAACAGTTCGTGTGGATTTGTGATCGAGTTGAACAGGAGGCGGGCGTTCTCGCCGCAGTCGGCGTATCCCAGCGCCAAATTGTTCAGGTACCACACCTGGTGGCGAAATTGGTAGACAGCGAGAGCCACGACGAAGCCCCAGACGGCGAGGCGAAGGCGGGTTGTGAACCGGTGTTCGGCAAAAGTTTCGGCCGGTCGAGAGTTGCTGGCGGGCAAGCCCGCCCGAGGGTCGGTGGCGGGCAGGCCCTGCATCCACAAGCGGGTTGTCCAGCCGCAGGCGATGCAGAACAGCAGCATGTCGTACAGGTGGATGGGGGCATTCCACAATTGTTTGACGAGGACGAGGAGGGACGCGGCTGCGACCGGAAGCGCACCACGCGCGAGCCTCGGCCAGGATTCCCGTTTCCGGGTCAACGCGACCAGGCCACACACCGCGGCCACGACCGCGGCGACGAACGTGGCGAGTTCGACCGTGTCCGGGACGATGGGCAGCACCTGGTAGTTCTCCGGAGAGTATCGTTGTCCCAGTAGAACTCCAAAGGCGGCGAGAGCGCCGAGGGCCATCACCACCAAGAACAGAAGGTGGCGGAAGGCACCGGCCGGGACGCGAGAAGCAGTTGGCATTGGCGGCGGTAGATTAGCCTGTCGACAATCCCGTCCTCAAGACTTGAAACGCGTTGGCTGAAACCGCCGCCAGTCTGACGTTACGCGCGCTTGCGTCTGAGGAGGGCGACGAGCGAGACGCCACCGGGTGCGGCTAGCAGGAAGGACGACGGCTCGGGAACTTCGTCGGCTAGATGGTCTGCGGCGGGCAACCCGGGGGTTACTGACTGGTTTCGAGTCGTGTGAGTGCGTTTTTGGCCGGGGCATAATCGGGTCGGAGTTTGAGGGCCTGCTGGTAGTGCTGGATGGCCTCCGGCACTCTACCCGCCTTCTCCAGTGCAAGCCCCAGATTGTAGTGGAACTCAGGGGAGTCCGGCCAGAGCTGCAGCGCCGTGTTGTACTGGGAGATCGCCTCTTCCACCTTGCCCTGCAGAAAGAGGGCGTTTCCAAGGCTGCCATGCGCCTGCGCGTAATCGGGATTCGTCCGCAACGCCCGCTCGTAACGTTCGATCGCCTCTTGGGGCTTACCCAGTGCCATCAGCGCAAGCCCCAGATTGTTGTCCGCATCGGGGTAATCAGGTTTGAGGCGCAACGCCTCTTGGTACTGCCCGATTGCGTCCTCCGGCTTGCCGGCTCCAGCCAGGGCATTCCCCCAAGCGTAGTGCGTCGAGGCCCAGTTGGGCCTGATTTGCAGCGCCCTCTCGAAATGCTGCGCCCCCTCCTGCACTTTGCCTAATGCGAACAGCTCGGTCGCCAGACTGTTGTGTGCCTCGGCATAATCGGGATTGAGCCGCAGCGCATACTCGTGCAGTTTGATCGCCTCTTGCACCCTGCCATTTAGGAACAGCTCGTTTCCAAGGTCGTTGTACACGAAGGCATAATACCCAACGCTCGCCAACAGGTTAAATGCCACCGAGAAGACTAGCAGGAGACTCCAGCCGCAACGCGCCACGCGCCGCCCAACCATTTGGCCAGCCAATGCGCGCTCCAATCCGAGCACCCCAACCACCGCCAGCAGCACCAGTGCCGGCAGGAAGTCCACCTCGTAGCGGTTGGTGGTGCTGATGAAGAACAAAACGGGCAATAGGCAAGTCCCAAACAACAAGGCTACCGCCGTAACAAACCAGCGCAAGGCCGAACCTGTCTATCGCCCCCCCACGCCAGCGGCACGGCCAGCGCCAGCCACACCAGCGGAATGTTGGTGAGGACACCAAAAGAACTTTCAGCGTGCCCGTACCCCGCCGGCAAGGGCGGCACGACGTTTTGATGGACGAAGGGAAAGCGCGCGCTCCAGCGTGCCGGCTCCAGAAAATAGACCCGGAAATTGAACCACAAATAATGTAAGTTGAAGAACTGCCGGGTAACCTGCCGCTCCCCGGCGAGTTGGTAGCGTATGCCGAATTCGAGCGGGCTATCGAATCGCCGCATGTTGTACAGCATCAGCCCCAACCCGATGAGCGTAATCGGGACAGTCGCCGCCGCCAGCATCGGCCACACCTGCCGCCGCTCACGCCACGCTTGGACCACCGGTGCCAGCAGGATTACCGCGCCGAACAGCAACGAGGGCCGCGCCCCGACCGCCAGTCCGTACGCCAGACTCGCCGCCGCCAGGCACTGCCACTTCCGTTCTGACGCGTGCAACGCATGCCAAATCGCCCACAGAGTCAGCATCGTCAGCATATACCCGCAACTGATCGCCACTTCGTTATAGGCGGATCGTGGCAATAGCAGCGGCACGCCCGACGCCAAACCGAGCGCAAGCGCACACGCCGCCATTACCTTCGCGCTCACCTCGGCAAAGTAGCGGTGCCACAGCGCACGCAGCAAGCCCACGCTGGCCAGAAAGCCGATGGCGCAAAAAATCACCACGGCTTGCCGCTCAAACAGGTACTCGCCGGTCAGCGCGACGAACGGCCAGAATAAAATCAAGGCGGGCGTAACCCCGAAGTAAAGGTAGAGTTTGCCCTTGTAGTAACTCAGGTCGTGCAGACTGTCAGACCCAAGCCGGAAGCGGGCATTGGCCGTTGGGTCATAGGGGTCGGCCAGTCGCGTAAACGCAGGTGGCACCTCTTTTTTCAGGCTGAGTTGGCCGGCGCGAAAACCCTCGACCAACAAATTGTAGTAACACCCAGACGGGTTCGGACTCAGTGACTCCAGGACGCGCGACTGGGCCATGTACGCGTAAACCCCGATGACCAGCGCACACACTCCCACCAACTTTGTCCGGCTGACAGTCATGCGAACGAATCCAATCACACCTCCCGCCCACACACAATCGCTTTTCCAACTTCGACTGGGGAACTATACAGGGACATCGTGACCCCCCTGTGGTGAAGTTGAAGGTGATGAGCGTGGAGAAGATGGGAGCAACACCCGGATGAGCGCGCGGCCGGCTGATGTGGGTTGTGGGTTGGACGGCATGACGGGTTCTCCTATCCGACCATCTCGGTGGCGGGGATGGGTTTGCGAGTCGGGGCCGGGCAGGGTCAGGGTGCGTCGGTGCGCCCGGGATTTTGGGCGACAATCAGTGTGTCGCACATGGCGGCCTCCACCTTTCGTGGTGTTTGACAGTGTGATCGTATGCGAATTGGGACGGCGGGCGTCGCGGCTGCGTGTCCCCCGACGAACGTGGGGGGCTCATGTCAGAAATTTGGCGGTCTGTCGAGGCAATTGGATGTGGGCAGGCTCGTGGGAGAGGGGGCGAGGAAATCGCTGGTGTCAAGCACAAAGTTGTGGGTGCACGCGTGGCGA
>CAWJFL010000021.1:0-30818 GCA_963842185.1 uncultured Verrucomicrobiae bacterium | reverse complement strand
TGTGTCCTGTACCTGACTCATCGTATTGCTATCTCATCGGGATGCGCGATGCCGCGGGTTCGCCCTCTTGCGTCCGAAGAACCTCGACGCGCTCCGACCGTTGTTCGCCAACAAACCTCCTCTCTGGCACACATTGGACGTCGCCATTCTCCACGTCGGGATCCTCGAGGCCTTGCTCGGGATCGACGAAGTCCGCCTTCGCGAAGAGTCCAACGTCACCTACTGGCGCGAACCCGACAAGGCCGCCGGACTCGTGCAGACCGGCCAGGCGCAGCTTGCTTTCTTCCTGAATCCGACCGACGTTCAGGATGTGAAGGCCATCGCCGACGCCCGCTCGCGCATGCCGCAGAAGAGCACGGATTTCTACCCGAAGCTTCTGTCTGGAATCGTGATTAACGACCTTCGCCCCGACACCGTGGCGTGAAGGGGAGAACTGATCGCCATGTTGCCGATTCGGGAAACAAAACCGCCACGGGGCAGGTCCGCCAGGAAGGAAGACCTCCAGTTTGAAATCCGGTTCTTCGAAGGCGTCGCCGCCCGCGACCCCGAGTTCGTCGAGGCATTACAGATTTTGGGGGATGCTTACACCAAGACGGGACAATGGGAAAAGGGTCTCCAAATCGACAAGCGTCTGGCGAAACTCTGTGCCGGCAACCCGCTCGTGTTTTACAACCTCGCCTGCAGCTACTCGTTGCTGAATCGCGTGGACGAAGCGTTCGCCGCGCTCGATCAGGCCGTCAAGCTGGGCTACGACGATGCCCGCTGGCTCACGAAGGACCCCGACCTCGACAATCTCCGCCAGGACAACCGCTTCGAGAAAATCCGCACCGATCTCTCCAAGAAGCCCGACGACCGCTCTCCATCAGCGAGCTAGGCCCACCGCTCGCTCGACAATCACTCTGGCCACCTCGATCTTCGGCAGTTCTGGCAACTTTTCTACCTTTCCGTCCGCAGAAAGGATGGTGACGCGATTCGTCTCCGCGTCAAACGCGCTCGCTTCATTCGCCACAATGAAATTCAAGCCTTTCCGAGTCAGCTTCTCGCGCGCATGCTTCTCCAGATCATCCGTCTCCGCCGCAAAACCGACGAGCACTTGCGACTTCTTGCGCCGACCCAGTTCCGCCAGAATGTCCGGTGTCGGCTCCAGCTCCTGTACGCCGTTGAAGGACCCTTTCTTGACCTTGCTTCCGGCCGCGGTCTTGGGACGAAAATCGCATACCGCCGCCGCCATAATGCAAATGTCCACCGACCCGAACCGGCTCCACACCGCCTCCGCCATCTCCTGCGCCGTCGTCACCGACACGAATGCGACACCTTTGGGGGCCGCAAGCGACGTCGGCCCGCTCACCAGCGTGACGTCTGACGAAACCGCCAGCGCCGCCTCGGCGATGGCGTATCCCATCTTGCCCGACGATCGGTTGGAAATGTAACGGATCGGATCGAAAAATTCTCGCGTTGGTCCCGCCGTGATGAGGAAGTGAAGCGGGGTGGAACTCATGGGTGTTTCCGTCTGCGCGGATCCGCTGTCCTACGAAAGCATCTTCTGGATCTTCTCCACAATCTTGTCCACGTCCCACAGCCGGCCGATCCCCTCGTAGCCACATGCCAGCAACCCCTTCTCGGGTCCGATGAATTCGACGCCGCGCAACTCCAGCACCTTGACGTTGGCCTGCGTCGCCGGATGCAACCACATCTTGCCATTCATCGCGGGGGCCACCAGCACCTTCGCTTCGGGCCGCAACGCGAGCGCAATCGTGCTCAGTGCGTCGTCGGCGATCCCGTGCGCGAGCTTGGCAATGACGTTGGCCGTCGCGGGTGAAACCACCAGCAGATCGGCGCTGTCGGCCAGTTGCAAATGGCTCGGTCGCCAATCGCCTTCGCCTTCTTCAAACAAATCGATCGTCACCGGATGCTGCGACAGTGTCTGCAAAGTGAGCGGCGTGATGAAATGGGTCGCGTCCTTTGTCATCACGCAAAACACCTCGTGCCCGAGCTTCTTCAACCTGCTCGCCGTGTCGGCGGACTTGTACGCCGCAATCGACCCCGTGATTCCTAGAACGATAGTTCGTTTTGCTGCCATGGTTTTCCGTCCTTTGCCGCGCGCGTCGTGCGGCATTTCTCCGCGATCACTACCGCTTTCCCCTGCTCGAAATCATCATCGAGCCGCCCGCTGACAATCACGTAATCATACTCTTTCCAGTGCGTCATCTCCTGCTGGGCCAGCACCAGCCGTTTGCGGATCACCTCGTCGCTGTCCGTCCCACGCCGACGCAACCGCGTCTCCAGCAATTCCATTGACGGCGGCATCAGAAAAACCATCACCAATGCGTCCGGATAGGCGAATTTGCCGCCGCGCACGCATTGCGCCAGCTGACGCGCTCCCTGCACCTCGATGTCCAGCAACACGTCGCGCCCGGCTGCCAGTTGTTCCTCCACAAACCCGCGCGGCGTACCGTAATAGTTGTTATTGTACTTCGCGTATTCGAGCAGCTCGCCGTTGGCAATCTTCCTTTCAAATTCCTCCGTGCTCAGGAAGAAGTAATCATGGCCGTTCTGCTCACCCCCGCGCGGCGCGCGCGTCGTGCAGGAAACGGAATATACGATGTTCGGCGACCAGTTCAACAACCGCTGGCACAACGAGCTTTTCCCGCCGCCCGAAGGCGCCGAGACGACAATCACCAGACCGGTCCGCGCCGTTGTTGACTGGGGCTCGTTCATTCGATGTTCTGAATCTGCTCGCGGATCTTCTCGAGTTCGGCCTTCATCTTGACCACCTGTTGCGAGATTTCCGCCGCGTTGGCCTTGGAACCGATGGTGTTGATCTCCCGACCCATCTCCTGCGCCAGAAAATCCAGCGTGCGCCCGACCGGCTCGTTCGATTTCAGGCAATCACGAAACTGGTTGAGATGGCTGCTGAGCCGCGTGATCTCTTCCGAGATGTCGCACCGGTCCGCGAAGAACACCACTTCTTTCACGAGCCGCTCGTCATCCAGCGGCACGTCCAGCCCCGCATCCTTGACTCGCGCGTGCAACTGCTCGCGGTAGCGCGTGACGATCTCCGGGGCTGATTTCTTCACCAACTCCAGCCCCGCTTGAAGAAAGGCAAGTCGCCCGGCAAGGTCGTTCGCGAGGAACTTCCCCTCCTTCTCGCGCATCTTGACCAGGCCCACGATGGCCTTGCGCAATGCCGCCTCCACGCTGGGCCAGACGCTCTCCGCATCCAGCGTCGCCTCCGCCAGCTTCATCACGCCGGGCGCGCGCAAAATCGTGTCGAGGGTGAGCGAGCCGTTCAGTTTCATTTCCTTTTGCAGCTTCTGGATCGCGCGGTGATACGCCTTCGCCAGCGCTGTATCCAATTCAACCTGCTCTTCCGCCTTCGCGCTGCTGCGATGGAACGCCACGACGACCATCACGCGACCGCGCGATAGGTGCGCATTGATCTCGTCGCGGATCCGCGGCTCGAGCTCGACCAGTTCCTTGGCGAGGTTGATCGAAATATCGCTTTGCTTGCGATTGATCGAGTTGAGTTCGACGGTGAACTTGAATCCGTCCTTCGCCGCCTCGCCACGGCCATATCCCGTCATGGATCTCATACAGTCCTCATTTCAATCGATAGTTGCCCAGCAGCGCAAAAATGGCTGGCCACAGAACCAGCGCGTACACCGGCACCCACAGCGCCAGCACCAAAATATCGCCTTCGGCCGTGGGAAACCAGTCCCGCGCTTCGACGGTTAACACGACGCCGACGACAATGCCAACCGCAATCAGGCTTTGATGCGCTGCCGGGGTGAGTCGCCAGATCTTGCCGCACCGGGGACAAATCCGTTCCCGTCCCCACAAATGATGGGCAAAACTTTGCACCAGCGGAACCAATCGTTTTTTGCAGTGGCGGCATCGGAAATAGGGCCTCATAGATTCAACAACTGCGCCATCTGGCTCACATCCTTGTCTCCGCGACCGCTCAAGTTGACAATCACGAGCGCGCCGCGACCGATCTTCTTGGCATTCGCCATCACATAGGCCACGGCGTGCGCCGATTCGAGCGCCGGAATGATGCCCTCGCTCCGCGAACAGAACGTGGCTGCCTCCAGCGCGTGACGGTCCGTTGCATACGTGTACTCGATTCTTTTCTGATCCCGCAAGTAGCTGTGCTCGGGACCGACCGCCGCATAGTCCAGCCCGGCTGAAACCGAATGCGTGAGCATGATCTGGCCGTCGTCGTCCTGCAGCACAAACGTGCGCGTCCCCTGCAACACGCCGAGCGAGCCGCCATTTTGGAAACGCGCGGCGTGTTTGCCCGCGCGGATGCCTTCGCCGCCGGCTTCGACACCGACCATCCGCACGCCTCTGTCCTTCAGGAACGCATGGAACAATCCGATCGAGTTGCTCCCGCCGCCCACGCACGCCACCAGTTCGTCCGGCAATCGCTCTTCCTTCTCCAAAATCTGCCGTCGCGCCTCGCGTCCGATCACCGCCTGAAAATCCCGCACCATCATCGGATACGGGTGCGCGCCGAGGACGCTGCCAAGAATGTAATGCGTCGTGCGCACGTTCGTGACCCAATCCCGCATCGCTTCGCTGATGGCTTCCTTCAAGGTCTTCTGTCCGGCATCGACCGCGCGCACTTCCGCGCCCAGCAGCCGCATGCGGTACACATTGAGCGCCTGGCGCTCCATGTCCACCGTGCCCATGTACACCACGCATTCCAAACCGAACATCGCAGCTACCGTCGCCGTCGCCACGCCGTGCTGACCGGCACCGGTCTCGGCAATCACCCGGCGCTTCCCCATGCGCCGGGCCAGAAGCACCTGGCCGATGGTGTTGTTGATCTTGTGCGCACCGGTATGGAGGAGGTCCTCGCGCTTGAGATAAATCTTCGGCCCGCCCAGCGAGCGGGTCATCCGTTCCGCAAAGTACAGGGGCGTCGGGCGACCGCAATACTCGCGCAGGTAATACGCCAGCTCGTCGCGAAACCGTTTGTCGCGGCGGGCCTTTTCGTACTCGCGGGCCAGTTCGTGCAACGGTTCCATCAACGTCTCTGGCACGAACATGCCGCCGTATGGCCCGAAGTGGCCGCCCTTGTCGGGTACGGTTGTCAGGTGCTCTTGCACAATTCGATGAATCTCCGCAATTTCTCCGGGTCCTTCTTGCCGGGCTCACGCTCGACGCCGCTGGCAACGTCCACGGCATACGGCCGCACGCGTCGAATCGCTTCCTGGACGTTCGCCGTCGTCAACCCGCCGGACAGGATGATCGGCGGGCCAATCTCCTTCGCTTTCAGCGCCAGCGACCAGTCGAAGGTTTTGCCCGTGCCCCCGCGCGACTCGTCAGTGTAGGTATCCAGCAACAAAGCGTCAACATCGTACTCAGCGGCGGCGCGCAAGGATTCTTCGTCACGCATCCGGATGGCCTTGATCGATTTCGCCGCAAATTTCTGGCAGAAACCCGGCGGCTCGTCGCCATGGAATTGTAAGGCATTCAGCAGGCATTCGTTGAGCGCCTTCTCGATCTCATATTCCAATTCGTCCACGAACACGCCGACCTTCGCCACAAATGGCGGCAGGGCGTTGCAGATGTTCGCCGCCTCGCCCACCTTGATATGGCGCGGACTCTTCGGATAGAAAATGAAACCCAACGCGTCCGCGCCCAATTCGACGGCTAGCAGCGCATCGTTCAGATTCGTCGTCCCGCAAATTTTGATCTTCGTGCTCATCGACCCACCAGCTCGCGTACTTTCGACTCAATGTCCCCGCTGCGAATCAGCGATTCGCCAACCAGAATCGCATTCGCGCCAGCCTTGGCGACCCGCTCCACGTCGGCACGTGCATGTATGCCGCTCTCAGCCACAATCGTGTACTTGCCGCACATGCCGCGCTTGAGTTTTGCTGCGAGTTTTTCGGTCGTCGTCAGGGTCACGGAAAAATCCCGCAAGTCACGATTGTTCACTCCAATGATCTCAGCTCCCGAGGCCAGCGCGCGGTCCAATTCAGCGTCGTCGTGCACTTCCACCAACGACGCCAGATGCAATTGCGCCGCCAACTCGCGGAAACCCCTGAGTTGTGCGTCATCCAAAATCGCCACAATCAACAGAATCGCATCGGCACCGCGCGCGACCGATTCGTAAATCTGTAACTCATTGATGATAAAATCTTTCCGCAAGAGCGGCAATTTCACTGCGTCGCGAATTTGCTGCAAGTATTCAAGGCGGCCTTGAAAGAACTTCTCGTCCGTCAGTACCGATAGCGCCGACGCACCGCCGGCCTCGTACTCGCGCGCGATTTGTATCGCATCGAAGTTCTTCTGGATCACGCCCGCGGATGGCGATGCCTTCTTGATCTCGGCAATCAGGGCAACACCATCGTCACGATGCAACGCTCCCGCGAAATCGCGAAACTCCTTCCGCGCCGCCGCCGCTTGCTTCAATTTCCCCGCCCGCGGCTGCAGCTTTGCCACTTCGAGTTTCTTCTCAGCAACAATTTTATCGAGGATGTTCATCGGAGAACGCTTACTCCTCGTCCGTCACGCCCTGCTTCCGTGTCCGCGGCTGGCCGGCCTTGAGCCAGGTGCTGATGAATGGATGTATGTCGCCGTTCATCACTCCCTGCACGTCACTGGTTTGGTAGCCCGTGCGCAAGTCCTTCACCATTTGGTACGGCTGGAAGACATAGCTCCGAATCTGGTTGCCCCACGCCATGGCGCCCTTCTCGCCGTAATACTTCTCCATGGCCGCCCGTTTCTCGTCCTGCTCTTTCTCGTAGAGTCGCGCCTTCAACATCTTCAACGCCATCTCGCGGTTCTGATGCTGACTGCGCTCGATCTGGCACTGGACGACAATTCCGGTGGGCAGATGGGTCATGCGCACCGCCGTCTCGACCTTGTTCACATTCTGGCCACCGCGACCGCCCGACCGGAACGTGTCCACCTGCACGTCTTCCATCTTGAGCTCAACTTCGACCTCGTCACCTAGTTCCGCGATCACGTCCACACTCGCAAAGGACGTATGCCGTCGCTTGTTGGAATCGAACGGCGAAATACGCACGAGCCGATGCACGCCACGTTCCGCCTTGAGATACCCGTAGGCGTACTCGCCCGTGACGAGGATGGTTGCGCTCTTGATCCCCGCCTCATCGCCAGCCTGAATGTCCACTAAATCGACCTTGAAACCGCGCGTTTCGCAGTAGCGCTGGTACATCCGCAACAACATGTTGGCCCAGTCGCAGCTCTCCGTGCCGCCGGCACCGGCGTGGACGCTGAAAATGGCGTTGGACTTGTCGTTCTCCCCGCCGAGCAGGTTCTCCAACTCGAATTGATTGAACTTCTGCTCGGCGGCGTTGACTTCGGTGGTGATCCCCTGCTCGGTCTCGCCGAGATCAATGAGCACTTCCGCGTCAGAGATTTTTTGGTCGAGCGCGGCCAGCGTGTCGAGCTTGCGCCGGATCGTGGACGCTTCGTCGAGGATCGTGCGGGCTTTGGTTTGATCGGCCCAGAACGTCGAGCCGGCCATGATGTTTTCTAGCTCAACCAGGCGAGCGCGTTGTTTGTCGACGTCAAAGATACCTCCTTAACGCCTGGTGACGTTCGCGCAAATCATTCACTTTGGTCTTTAGTTCTTCAATCATGGCCCCGCTAACTCAACACATCATCCGCCGAATGTCAACCTGCGTGCGGCCGACGCAGAAGGAGCGAGCCATACGCGGGCAATGTGACCGTTCCCTTGACGATCTTGCCGGTGAGCATGTCGGAGACGCCTTCGCGACCCAGACTCACTTTTCGAGGCGCAGGCTGGAAGTTCAACAAGAACACGAAATCATCCTTGCCGTCGGTGCGCAACTGCGCCGTCACGCCTTTGGGTAACCTCGTCTCGAGTACCCGTTTCAAACCAAGCCCGCGCGCCAGGCCGCCGTAAAAGTCGTCGTGGAACCGGTCGTCGTTGCGTGAGGCGATGTAAAATGCCCGGCCCTTGCCGAATGCGTTCACGGTCAGCGCCGGCCTTCCCCTGTAGAAGTCCGTGTCATATTTTGCCACCACCTGCGCGGACTCTGCGTGAATGAGGTCGCATAGTTCGCGTGCCTTGTATCGTCCCGTCAGACCTAGTCCGTTCTTCGAGTCCGGAATCACCACATTCATCTGGCCCTCATAAAGGGCGTCGATTTCCTCGGCCCAAACGCCAAGGACTTTCCGTAACGGCCCGGGAAAGCCGCCGAGAAAGCAAAGATCGCTTTCATTGACGATGCCGCTCCAGTACGTCGCCACGAACGTGCCGCCTTTCCTGACAAACTTGTCAATCCTCTCCGCGACACCAGGCCGCACCATGTACAGCATCGGGGCGATCAACAGCCGGTAACTCGCAAAATCGCTGTCCATACTCACCACGTCCACCGGCACGCCGCGCGACCAGAACGGCCGATACTGCGCCACGCACGTCCCGCCGTAGTCGCGCCGGTTCCGCGACAATCCCTGCAGGTCGCCAATCGCCCACTCGTTCTCCCAGTCGTAGATGATGGCCACCTCGGGACGAACCGTCGTGCCGATGACTGCGTCGAGCTTCTCCAAAATCTGCCCGACCTCCGCCACGTCGCGAAACACACGCGTGTTTTCGTGGCCGACGTGATCGACTACGGCGCCGTGGAATTTCTCAAAAGAACCGCGGCTCTTCCGCCACTGGAAATACTGGACCGTGTCGGCGCCATGGGCCACCGCCTGCAGCGACGAGAGCCGATGCATGCCCGGGCGCTTGAGCTTGCACACTTCCTGCCAGTTCACGTTGCTGGGCGTGCTCTCCATCAACAGGAACGGCTTTCCGCCCTTCAGGCAGCGGTAAATGTCGTGAATGAACGAAACCGAGCTCCCCAGCTTCCAATCCTCTTCGACTCCGTGCCACGCCGGATAGCTGTCCCAGGAAACAACGTCCAATACCGGCGCCATCTTCCAGTAATTCAATCCGGAATACGTGCCCATCATGTTCGTTGTCAAGGGCACGTTCGGCGTGAGTTCGCGTAGCGGCGCAATCTCGTTCTTCATGAAATCGGTCGTCTGATGGGTGACAAACCGCTTCCAATCGAGGTTGAGACCGTGAACCGCCCATTCGCCATGCGCCGCGGGAGACTCGATTTGCGACCAATCGGTGTAGGTGTGACTCCAGAATGCGCTCCACCACGCCTCGTTCAGCGCTTCCAGCGAATCGTACCGTTCCTTCAGCCACGCCCGGAATGCGTCCTGACAAAGTGCGCAGTGGCACTCGCCGCCGTACTCGTTCGAGATGTGCCAAACAAGCAATGCCGGGTGATTCCGGTAGTGCTCCGCGAGTTTGCGGTTTATCAGCGCCGTCTTCTCGCGATAAACGGGCGACGTGTAACAATGATTGTGTCGCGCGCCATGCAGAATGCGCGCGCGGTCGGCATTCACCCGCAAGACTTCCGGATACTTCTGCGACATCCACGCCGGTCGCGCCCCACTCGGCGTGGCGAGGACGGCAAACACGCCGTTATTAGCGAGATCGTCCATCACTTGATCGAGCCAATCGAAAGTGAATCGGCCTTCCTCGGGCTCAAGCGCGGCCCAGGAGAAGATCCCCACGGACATCGCGTTGCAGTGCGCCAGCTTCATTAACCGCAGGTCGTCCTTCAGCACCTCCAGCGAGCGCAGCCACTGGTCAGGATTATAGTCGCCCCCGTGAAGAAAATGCGGACACTTCGGGTTAATCGGCGGATAGCGCTTCGTCATGGCGACAACTCAGCCAACACGTTTCGCCCGCGGGCCTTTCGGCGTGTCTTCAATCACCCAACCCTGCTTCGCCAGTTGATCGCGAATCTCGTCAGAGCGCTTGAAATTCTTGGCCTTGCGCGCCGTCTGGCGTTCTTCGACCAGTTGTTGGACATCAGCAGGCACTTCCGATTTCGTGGGCATCCCGAAGCCGAGGACCATATCCAACTTCTTCCATGTCGCCAAAACGTCCGCCGCGCCAAACGGTGAAAACGTCCTTTTGTTCCCTACGCGAACAAACTCAAACAGCACTCCCAACGCCCCACTGACATTCAGATCATCATCCAACGCCATCTCGAATTCAGGAACCGGACCTGCGAACTTGCTGTGCTCCGCGCTGCCGGCGATTTCCTGCAACTTCAACAGAAACTCGTCGATCCTCTGCAAAGCCGACCTCGCCGCTTGCAGACCGTCAAATGTGAAATTCAGTTGCTCGCGATAATGCGCCGAGATGAGGGCGTAGCGCACCTCGCGTCCCGTCCAACCCTTCGCAAGCAAGTCGCGCAACGTGTAGAAATTGCCCGCCGACTTGCTCATCTTCCGTCCCTCCACGAGGAGATGCGCGTTGTGCAGCCAGTAACGGACGAATGGCTTGCCCGTCGCCGCCTCGCTTTGGGCAATCTCGTCTTCGTGATGGGGAAAAATCAGGTCTTCGCCGCCGCAATGAATGTCGAAGGTTTCGCCCAGATGCTTCATGCTCATCGTGCTACACTCAATGTGCCAGCCAGGACGACCGTCGCCCCATGGCGAAGGCCATTTGACGGTTCCATCGTCCTCATCCCATGCTTTCCACAGCGCAAAATCCGCCGTATGTTCCTTGTCGTACTCGTCGTGGGCGACACGAGCCCCGGACTGCAAATTCTCCAGATCAAGATGCGCCAGTTTCCCATAGTCCTTGAACGATTTGATCGAGAAATAGACGCACCGATCCTCGGCAACGTAGGCGTGCTTCCGGGCCACCAGCGTCCCGATCAACTCGATCATGTCCGCGATGGTTTCCGTTGCGCGCGGCACAACGTGCGGGCGCTGGATGTTCAACGTGTCGAGGTCCCGAAAAAATTCCTGCGTGTAGAGGTCGGTCAATTCACGCAACGGCTTGCCCGACTCACGGACGGTACGGATGATTTTGTCTTCAACATCCGTGATATTCATCACGTGTTTGACCTGAAAGCCTTTGTATTCGAGATAGCGACGCAACAAATCCTCGAAGGTGAACGCGCGGAGATTGCCGATGTGCGCGTAGTTGTAGACGGTGGGTCCACAGGTGTACAAACCAACCTGCTTGCCCGCCGGATCGAGTGGCACGAAATCCTCTTTGCGACGCGTCAGGGTGTTGAAGAATTGCAGGGCCATGGCACTACATTTCCACGCTCGCAATGGCGACGACCATGATCCCTTCCTTACGACCCGTGAATCCCATGTGCTCGCTCGTCGTCGCTTTTATGCCGACTTGTGTCGGGGCGACACCCATGTGTTTTCCGAGGATTTCCTGCATCCTGGGAATGTGCGGGGCCATCTTTGGCGCCTCGGCAATGATCATCGCATCCACGTTGTTAATCCGGCCGCCCGCCTTGCGTACACGCTCGGCGCTTTCACGTACGATGACCATGCTGTCGAGATTCTTGAACTTCATGTCCGTGGGCGGGTAATACTTCCCGATGTCGCCGAGCGCCATCGCGCCCAACAGCGCGTCCGCGATGGCATGCGCCAGCACATCCGCGTCGCTGTGGCCTTCCAAACCAACCTCGTGCGGGATCTCAACGCCCCCAATGATGCATTTGCGTCCCGCCGCAAACCGATGCACATCGATTCCAATGCCAACACGGTTCATAGAGTGTGGGAGAATAGCATCACTGCGGCTCGTGAAGCAATGCTTCCGCAATGGCCAGGTCCGATGGTGTGGTGATTTTCAAATTGAGAAACGGCGTTTCGACCAAATGAACCTTCTCGCCAAGCAATTCCACCGCAGTGGCTTCATCGGTCACGACGATCTTCTTCTCGAAGACCTTCGCATAGGCATTGCGCAGGAGACTGAATTTCACCGTTTGCGGCGTTTGCACCGCCCACAATCTGGTGCGATCCACCGTGCGAACCACCGTCTTGTCCTCGTTGACCTCCTTGAGAGTGTCCACGACCTTGGAGGCAGCGATGCCGGTCCCGAACGCCCGGGCGCTGATGATGGTGGATTCAATCAACGCTGGCGTGACCAGCGGCCTGGCTCCATCGTGCACCGCCACAATATCTGTCCGGGACTCGCAGGCTCTCAAGCCGTTGCTGACTGAGTCCTGGCGTTCGGCGCCACCATCGGCAAACGCGGCCACCTTCTTGAATCCAAACTCCCGGACGATCTG
This sequence comes from uncultured Verrucomicrobiae bacterium, assembly GCA_963842185.1. Taxonomy (GTDB): domain Bacteria; phylum Verrucomicrobiota; class Verrucomicrobiia; order Palsa-1439; family Palsa-1439; genus Palsa-1439. The sequence goes on along the minus strand of CAWJFL010000021.1, from coordinate 18,705 downwards.
CTCTGCTTGTTGGGCGTAATCGGGTCGCCGCACCAGAACCACCGTGTCAACGGCCGGGCACCGCTCAAACGCCGCGAGCGAGTAGTACACCAGCGGCTTGCCGAGCAGTTCGATGAATTGCTTGTTGGGACCGCCGCCCATCCGCGTCGAACGACCAGCGGCCAACACGATTGCCGAAACCATGCCTCGCAGACTAACAAAACCCCGTTTGCCGGAGCAAGCTTACCCCGCTGAGACTGTGGACGGCTCCGGCTGCGGCTCGTTCTCGACCACAGTTTGGCTGCCGCTGGGAAGCTCGGCGAACGCCATGCGTCCCGCCGCGGTTTGCAGCACGCTGCTGATCGTCACCTCCACCTCGTGCCCCAGGAGACGGCGAGCCCGGTTGACCACGATCATCGTGCCGTCATCCAGATACGCGAGGGCCTGCTGCGGTTCGCGTCCCTCCTTGAGCAGGCGCACCGACAGGGTCTCGCCCGGCAAGACGACCGGCCGCAACGATTTCGCCAGTTCGTTCATATTGAGCACCTTGACGTGCTGGAGTTCGGCGATGCGGCTGAGATTGAAATCATTCGTCAGGATTTCCGCGGGAAGCATCTTGGCCAATTGCACCAGCTTGCCGTCAACCTCCTTGATGTCGGGCACATCGTTCTCATGGAACTTTACTTCCACACGCGGGTTGAGCTGCAACATCTTCAGCACTTCGAGGCCGCGTCGCCCGCGCGCCCGCTTCACGTCATCGGCCGCGTCCGCGATGTACTGCAGTTCATTCAGAACAAACCGCGGGACGATCAGCACCGCATCCAGAAATCCCGTGGTGCACAACTCCTGAATCCGGCCATCGATGATGATGTTCGTATCGAGCAACACCAGCCGCTCGGGTTTGTTCTCCCGCGTGAACTTCACGTAGGGAATCACGAGGTTGAATTCGTCCTTCGCGCGGTAGGCGATCACCATCGCAAGGTACGAGCAGACGCAGTACATGGCAATTTGCGCGATCAGCTTCGGCTCCTCATCGATAAATTTGAACAACACCGAGTTGCCAATGAAGTAGCTGACAGTGAACCCGACCAGAATGCCGAACGAGGCCGCCGACAGCCCGCGCAACGAAAAGCCCTTGAGCGCCTTGTCCACGCCGATGAACAGCCCGCCTCCCGCCAACCCGATCAGGATCGCCAGCAACGGATGCTCCGCCCACTGGTCGTGCAGTTGAGAAATGGACCAACTCCCCAGCACGCACAGGATCAGAAAAAATAATCTCAGCATCAACAGCGTCATGGCTCTAAACCTCCTTCCGCCACTCGATAAATAAGCAGATTTGAGGCCAGTGCGTCCTCCCAAATACCGCGGTTGCGGCTGTCGCATCAAGTCGTCCCATAAAACCCTGTGCCAGCACCCGTGTGTTCCCATCGTCCCCTGCCTTCCGCGCGCGTTGGCGAACGCCGTCGGCAGTTAGTCGGAAAACTTAAGCCCGCCCCAACGGAAAAATCGGGTTACCATCGTGGCCAATAATGAACACCGAACGAAACCATTCCAAGCCATCTGCCGAGCCAAAGATGCCGCCGATTTTTGAACCAAAAAGAGCGGTGTAATCGGAGGAGAACGCCACTAATTACCCCCAAACGAAGCCAATTTTAGCAAATCGAGGTGCGAGGGTAGCACCGAGATGGCGTCGCGTCGTTTCGAGGCCCGAAAGCCAGCGTGATCGGGAAGAGAACGCTGCCAAACGAAGCCGCGTGACAAAATGGCGCACTTGAACTCCTAAGATCTTGTCCCTCAAGTTAATCCACAAACTACAACACCCGGGAAAATTGGCTTCGTTTGGTAATTTTAATGTTTGGCGTGGCCCACTCCCCCCTGCCCTGTCTACCCGAGCAGCGTCGAAGGGTAGCCACGGCGCTCCGTCGCCCCGTATCGGGCCCTTTTGGAGCGCAAGCCTCCGGGCGAGCCGCATCCCCGTCCCCAATCCGATCCCCTCTGCCACTATGTCAAAGAGCAACCTATACTACCAAATATAATTGCACATCCGTATATCATCGGGCGATACTACTGTCAACTCAAATCCCGCTTAACGATTTCACGTCCCGCAGCAGGGGCTTGCGTCACGCTCGCCGGACGACCTCGACATTGCTCCCAGCGGGTAGATGCGGGTGCCACAACACCGGGAGTGTTCTCGATTGTGTGTCGAGGCACTATGTGATTGGATTCGTATGCATGACTGTCAGCCGGACAAAGTTGGTGGGAGTGGCTCTGGTGATTTTTGCAGTTACCGTCTGGCTTTATTGGCCGAGCGTCCACAACGGGTTTCTGAGAGAAGACGATTTGGAGTATTTGGAGCAGTCGATACGGTGGAAGGGCCTGACGTGGAACGCCGTGAAATGGGCGTTTACGTCCACGTTCCAGTACTATCAGCCGCTGCCCCGCTTGTCCCACGCTCTGGACTACCAAATATGGGGAAAGGATGCAACTGGGCACCACGCGTCCAGTGTGTTCTTGCACGCCCTCAATGCCGCCCTTGTGTTCGGCTTCCTGTGGACGCTGTTGGGTGCGACATCCCTGACCACTGGCGAACGGTTGACGGTGGCCTTGGGTGTCGCTGTGGTTTTCGCGATTCACCCGTTGCAAACGGAGTCGGTGGCATGGATGTCGGGGCGGACGCAACTGCTGTGCACAACGTTCGGCATCGGCTGCCTGTGGGCGTATGTCGGCGGCACCCGTCGGTGGGCGGTATGGACGTTGTACGTGGCCGCGCTGTTGTGCAAACCGATAGCGGTGTCGCTGCCCGTTGTGATGCTGGCGATCGATTACTTTCCCCTACAGCGCCACGTGCAGCTCGGCTGGGGACGATTGGTGTGGGAGAAGGCGGCGCTGATTGCCCTCGCCGGACTGGTGGGGGTGGCGACGATGATCACCACGGGGCCCCGGGAGCTCGGGCCGATGGCACCGGTGGTTGTGGTCCCGCTGTCGCTACGTGTGTTCCATGTGTGCGAGAGTCTGACGTTCTATCTGGTGAAACTGGTTTGGCCATCTCATTTGTCGCCCAACTATGTCTCGGACGTACTGCTCAGTCGGTGGGTGGTGCTGGCATCAGTGCTCACGGTTCTAATCATCACGGCGGTGGTTACATGTCAAAGACGCCGCTTGCCAGTACTGGCGGCAACTTGGGGTTCGTACATGATGTTGGTTCTTCCCCTATCCGGGCTCATACCCTATGGCCGGCAAGTGGTGGCGCAGCGGTTCGCGTACATGGCGATGCTCCCGGTGCTTCTGTTCGCCGGGGCGGCGGGAGTGTGGGTGTGGCGCCGTTCGCCGACGATGGCGCGAGGCGCGCTGGTCGGTTTGCTGGCATGTGAACTATGCGCCTTCGCTGCAGGCACTCGTTGTCTGATACCGGACTGGTATAGCGACGAAACCATGTGGCGAGCCACATCGGTGGAGTTCCCCGACTCCGAAGAGGCGAATTGGGAACTTTCTATGGAGTTGTTAAGTCAAAGGAGGACCAGCGAGGCGTTTACATACGCGCAACGAGGCGTCGAAATTGCGCCGCAAGCGTGCGAGGCACACGTGATGTTAGGGATGGTGCTCTGTCAGTTGGGCCGGCTTCCGGAGGCCATCGAGCAGGATAAGCAAGCCGTACGAATCAATCCGTATTCCGCCAAAGCGAATCTCGGTTTTGGATTTGCGCTGGCCCAGATGGGCAGGCCCAAGGAAGCCATACCGCGTTACGAGCAGGCGCTGCAGATCAAGCCGGATTACATCGAGGCGCGCTGCAATCTGGGGGTCGCCTTGTTGCAAGTAGGCCGGGTGCGGGAGGCGGTGGAACAGTTCGAACGAGCGCTACGTATCTCGGCCACTTGCGCCGAGGCGCACAACGGCCTTGGGAACGCTTTGTATCAGACCGGCAAGCGTGAAGAGGCTATTGAACACTACCAGCAGGCCCTACGGATCAATCCCAATTACGCCGATGCGCATTACAATCTGGGAAATGTCCTCTTGCAGGAGGGGAGGGTCAGCGATGCAATTGGGCATTATGAGCAGGCGTTGCGAATCAAGCCCGATTACGTCGAGGCGCACAACAACGTCGGAACCGCTTTGGCGCAAGCGGGTAAAATCGAGGAAGCCATCGCCCACTTCCAGCAGGCCCTCCAGATCAAACCGGATTACGCCGAGGCGCACAACAGCCTCGGGACCGCTTTGTATCAGACCGGCAAGCGTGAAGAGGCTATTGAACACTACCAGCAGGCGTTACGGATCAAGCCCGATTTCGCCGAGGCGCACGTCGATTTGGGGATGGCGCTGGCGCAAACGGGCAAAATCGAGGAAGCCATCGCCCACTTCCAGCAGGCCCTGAAGATCCGACCGGACTATATCCCCGCAAGAAACGCGTTGACACAACTCGGAGCCGGTCAGTAAGTCCCGCGCGCTTGCCCGCCTCTGGCGGGTTGAGCGTTGATCTGCTCGCTACTTCGCCGGCGGCGTCGAATCAGTGCCGAAAATCAGGGTGCCGGATCCGCCCTGCGACGGATGCGCCGAATCCGGCGCGGACCAGTTTGTGGTGGGTTCCGGCTTCTTTTTCTCAGGCCGGTTCCCTTCCTTGTACAAAATCCCGTACTTCCGCCAATTCTGCACCAGCCGCACAATCTCGTCGTGCAACGTCGGATCGACGAGTAGTTTGCCCGCCGTCCCCTGCCCCTTTTCCAGACGCGCCAAAATATCGTTCAGCCGCGCCGTGCTGTCCGCGAGATTCTTGACCGCCGCGTGAATGTCGGCCTGATTGGAGATCACCACCTGATCGACATTGCTCGAAGCCTCCCGGAGGTCGTTCGCGGCTTCGGAAAACTTTGTCAGCGTCGAATCCACCTTCCCGCGGTTCTCGTCCACGACCCCGCGCAGGCTCACGGTCAGACCAATCGCATTACTGCTCACCGTGTCGATATTGGCCAGGGCCGAGTCGATATGATCGAGGGTCGGGTGGCTCAACACCGTTTCATCGATGCGTTGAATCGCTTTGTCCACCCGCTCGATCGTCCCCGCCGCCTGATGCAGCACATCCACCACGCTGTGGATCGCCTCGCTGAGTTCCACGCTCGTCGATCCATTGACGGTGTCTCCGGGCTTGAGGAAATCCGCCGTCGCGCTCCGCGGCGTCACGTCGATATACCGGTCGCCCAGGAGCCCGGATGTGTTTATGTCGAACTTCGCGTCCTTGCGAATCTTCACGCCATTGAGGATCGAGAGTTTCACGATCACCTTCAATTCGCCCGTCTGGTCCAACGTAATGGCGCGTACGCTGCCCACCTTGATGCCCGCGTACAGCACGCTGGCGTCCTCCACGATCCCACCCACACTGGAGAACACCACATTGATCTCGTACCCGTTGCGCGAGAGCGGCTGATACTTGCCAAACTTCCAAATGAGCGCCGCCAGCAGTGCCAAACAGACGGCGAAGAAGATGCCGACTCGGATTTCAACTGACCGTTTCTGTGCCACGTTGTGCCTCCTTCTGAATTTCTGCCGTCCCCGTCACAAATTGCTTCACGATCGGATCGGCGGTCGACTGAATCTCTTTCGGCGTGCCCACGGCGTGAATCCGCCCGTTATGCAGCATCGCGATGCGGTCGGCGATCTTGTACGCGCTGGTCATATCGTGCGTCACCGCGAGGCTCGTCACCCGCAACTGGTCGCGCGTCCGCAGGATCAAATCGTTAATGTGGTCCGCCAACACGGGATCAAGTCCCGTGGTCGGCTCGTCGTACAAAATGTACTTGGGATTGGCCACGCAGGCGCGGGCCAGCCCCGCGCGCTTCCGCATCCCGCCGCTCAACTCGGCCGGTTTCTTGTCCTTCGCGTTCAGCAAATCCACTATCGTCAGCGCCTGCTCGACCCGCTGGGTGATCTCGGGTTCCTCCAGCTTCCGCTCCTCGCGCAACGGAAACGCCACGTTCTCAAACACCGTCATCGAATCAAACAAGGCCCCGCCCTGGAACAATACGCCAAACTTCTTCCGGATCGGCGTGAGTTCGCGCTCCGACAGCGGTTCGATGTCCACACCATCCACAATCACCCGGCCCCCATCCGGCCGCAGCAACCCGCACAGATGCTTGAGCAACACGCTCTTGCCGCCGCCGCTGCGCCCGATGATGACCAGCGTTTCTGCGTCGCGGAGCTCAAAATTCACGCCGCGCAGTACTTCGGCGCCATCGAATGACTTGTGTAAGTCCTGGATCTGGATCATACGGGGATGATTTTGCTGAAAACCACCGTGAGGAAAAAATTCGCGATCAGCACGGTCAACGACGACACCACCACCGCTTCGGTCGTCGCCCGGCCCACGCCTTCGGCGCCTTCGTCCGCATTGAATCCTTTGTAACTCGCTATCAGGGCGATGAACATGCCGAAGAACACCGACTTGATCAGCCCGCTCGCCACGTCTTTGGCGGTCGTGAATTGGTACATGTGGTTCAGGAAATAAGCCTGGTCGATTCCACACATGTGCACGCCCACAAAATACCCGCTAAAGATCCCGAAAAACATGGCTTCCGCTGTCAACAGCGGCAGCCCGACCATCAACGCGATGAACCGTGGCACGGCCAGATAGTCGACCGGCGCCGTCCCCATCGACCGCATCGCATCGAGTTGCTCCGTCACCTTCATCGTGCCCAGCTCCGCGGCTATCGCCGCCCCCACGCGTCCCGCCACCATCAACGCCGTCAACACCGGCCCCAGCTCCCGCGTCATCGCCACGCTGACGACCGGCCCCACCGCCGTGTCCATCTTCACCTTGTGAAATTGCAGGTACGTTTGCACGGCAAACACCATGCCGGTGAACGCCCCCGTCACCACCACCACCGCCTGCGATTGCCAGCCGATCTTGTATATCTGGTCGACTGTCTCGCGCCACCGCGGCCGCTTCGAGAACGTGGTCTTGACGATATCCAGCAACAGCAGGAGCATCGACCCGAGCTGATTGAGCTGGTCGATCACGAATTGCCGAAATCGTTGTACCGCCTCCATGGTGCCGCGCGCAGCATAAGAGACCGCCCAGACCGTTGCAAGCCCGCCGTAAACACACAAGTCCCGCATTCCCAAACAAAAGGGCCGCCCCGAATCTCTTCGGGGCGGCCGGGGTGAATCACCCGATGCCGCTATCGTGAAACGTGTTCCTAAGTGGGCGGCCAATGAATCCAAATGACCATGGGAGCGCCCGGACGGTATCCGCGCTGGACTTGTGGGGGGCCCTTGTTACGATTCCGGGCATGTCAGGAGGTGCGCCGACCATCAAGCCCAACAGGGACGCAGAACCCGTTTCACCGTCGAGTCGTTGGGACATCCTTCTCAGCGGTGGGATCATTGCCTTTGCCGCGCTTGTGGCCTACCACAATTGCTTCACGGTTCCGTTCATTTTGGATGACGTACCCTCGGTCATAGAGAATCCGAAGATTCGCCATTTATGGCCGATCGGGGACGCGCTGTCGCCCTCGAAGGTTTCCCTTGTGGGTGGGCGCCCCCTCGTCAACCTCTCATTCACCCTCAATTACGCCCTGGGAGCATGGAACGTCTGGGGCTATCACGCACTGAATCTGGCCATCCATGTTCTCGCGGGTTTGACGTTGTTTGGCATTGTGCGGCGAACCTTGCTGCTGCCGTCACTGCGGGAGCGATTCAGTCCGTCAGCCGTACGATTGGCGCTGGCGGTGGCCGTTCTGTGGACGGTTCATCCGTTACAAACAGAAGCGGTGACATACATATCACAGCGCTGCGAATCGCTGATGGGACTGTTCTACCTGCAGACGTTGTACTGCTTCGTTCGCGGCGTGGATTCCCGGCGATGCAGCGGGTGGTTCATGCTGTCCATCGGAGCCTGCCTTCTCGGCATGGCGACCAAGGAAGTGATGGTGACGGCCCCATTGATGGTGCTGTTGTACGACCGGACATTTGTCAGTGGGAGCTTTCGGGACGCATGGACACAACACCGCCGGCTGTATTTGGCGCTGGCCAGTACCTGGCTGTTACTGGGCTGGCTGATGGTTGGGTTGCATTATCGTGGCGTCGGCTATGGCTACGGAATTCCCTGGTGGGCCAGTGCGCTAACCGAGAGCCGGGCAGTGGTTCATTACCTGAGCCTGGCACTGTGGCCGCATCCGCTGGTTTTCGATTATGGGGATGACGTAACGATCTGGCACGCGTGGCACGTTGCCGACGTGGTGCCATACGCGTTGATTGCGGCTGTCCTGGGAGTCGCTGTCTTGCTTGAATTCCGACGGCAGCCGTCCCTGGGGTTTGTCGGCGTGTGGTTTTTCCTGATTCTGGCCCCGGTCTCCAGCGTGGTGCCTGTGGCGGGACAGCCGATGGCGGAACACCGGATGTACCTGCCGTTGGCGGCGGTGGTGGCACTGGGCGTGTTGGCGATTGACACGCTGCTGGGCCGGCGCAGTGGCGCAGTGTTTCTGGCGCTGGCTGTCGGGCTTGGATCTCTTGCGATACGGCGCAATCAGGATTATCGCAGCGAACTATCCATTTGGACTGACACCCTCGCCAAGTGCCCCGACAATGCACGGGCGCACTACAATCTCGGGAGCCTCCTCTATCAACAGGGTGAGACGCCGGAAGCGATTGCGCACTTCGAGCGGGCGCTGCGGATCAGCTCCGATTATGCCGAGGCGCACTACAATCTGGGACTCGCCCTCGCCCGACTGGGCCGGCTGTCGGAAGCCGTGGGACAGTGGGAACAAGCGGTACGGATCAAGCCCGATTACGCGGAGGCGCACAACAATCTGGCAGCTGCCCTGCCCCGACTGAGCCGGCTGCCGGAGGCTGTGCAACATGGGGAACAAGCATTGCGGATTCATCCCGATGATCCCGAGGCCCACAACAACCTGGGAGTCGTCCTCGCGCAACTGGGGCGGATGCAAGAGGCGGTGGGACATTGGGAACAAGCGTTGCGGATCAAATCAGATTATGCCGAGGCGCACGTCAATTGGGCATTGGCACTGGTCAAGATGGGCCGGCCCAATGACGCCATCCGCCATTACGAAGAGGCGCTGAGGCTCAGACCCGATGACGTACAGACGCACTACAATCTGGGGATCGCCCTGGAGAAAGCGGGTCGAGTGCCGGAAGCGCTCCAGCACTACGAGCAGGCGCTGAGACTTCGGCCAGACCTCACTGCAGCTCGAAACGCGCTGGCGCGGCTGCAAGGCAATCAATAAGCGGGGGACGAGGCGGAGTCTTTGTGTATCCGGCTGAAGGGGAGCGCACGCAACCGTCGTCCACGGACCGCGTCAACCCGCCGCCTACGGACACGTCCCGCATTCCCAAACAAAAAGGCCGCCCCGAATCTCTTCGGGGCGGCCGGGGGTGAAACGACTACTCCGCTCAGCTTGCGCTGGCGGCTAGCTGGTTGAATACGAGTTTGTCCTTGTCGTCGCCGACGGTCACTTCGATCGTCTCGTTGGGCTTGAAGTTCCCCCGCAGAATTTCCTCGGCCAGAGGATCCTGCAGGTACTTTTCCACCGCCCGACGCAACGGACGCGCGCCGAACTGCGGGTCGTAGCCCTTCTCGATCAAGAAATCGGTCGCCGCCGATGTCAGGGCGATCTCCACATCCTTGTACTTGAGACGGGTCTTGACCTTCTCGACCTCGAGATGAACGATCTGGCCCATGTCCGCCTTGGTCAGGTTGTGGAACACGATCAAGTCGTCGAGGCGGTTCATAAACTCGGGCTTGAACACGCGCTTGGCTTCTTCCAGAAGCTTGTTCTTCATGTCGGCGTACGTGTGCTCTTCCTTCACCGGCGCGAAACCGAGTTCACCCGCCTTGCGGATCATCTCGGCGCCAATGTTGGAGGTCATGATGACCACGCAATTGCGGAAGTCCACCTTGCGACCGAGCGAATCGGTCAGGTGTCCGTCCTCGAGTATCTGCAAGAGCATGTTCATGACGTCGGGGTGCGCCTTTTCGATTTCGTCGAACAGCACCACCGAGTACGGACGGCGTCGCACGCGCTCGGTCAACTGGCCGCCCTCTTCGTAGCCCACATAGCCCGGCGGCGAACCGACTAGCCGCGAGACATTGAATTTCTCCATGTACTCGCTCATGTCGAGCTGGATTAGCGCATCCTGGTCGCCAAACATGAATTCCGCCAGCGCCCGGGCCATCAACGTCTTGCCCACGCCGGTCGGTCCGAGGAACACGAACGAGCCGATCGGACGGTTCGGGTCCTTGAGGTCGGCGCGGCTGCGACGTAACGCCTTGCTGATGGCAATCACGGCTTCGTCCTGGCCGATGACCGTCTTGCGCAACTCGCCTTCCATCGCCAGCAGTTTCTCGGCATCCTTCTGCTCCATCCGGCTCAGGGGAATGCCCGTCCACTTGGCGACAATCTGCATGATGTCGTCTTCGGTGATCACAATCTGTTTCTCGTCCCGCGCCTGGCGCCATTCCGCCAGCGTCTGTTCGAGACGTTCCCGCGCCTGTTTTTCCTTGTCGCGCAGCCCGGCGGCCAGTTCAAAATCCTGGGCCTTGATCGCCGCTTCCTTCTCTTCCTTGATCTTCTCGATATCGTGCTCCGAATTCTGAATGTTCGGAGGCCGGGTCATCGACTGGATGCGCGCCCGCGCGCCCGCTTCATCGACGACGTCAATGGCCTTGTCGGGCAGGAACCGGCCCGTGATGTACCGGTCGGAAAGCCGCGACGCCGCCAGCAGCGCCTCGTCCGAGAACTTGGCCCGGTGATGCTCCTCGTACTTCGGACGCAGGCCCTTCAAAATCTCGACGGTCTGGTCGACTGTGGGCGGTTCGACGACGATCGTCTGGAACCGTCGTTCCAACGCCGCATCCTTCTCGATGTACTTGCGGTACTCGTTCATCGTGGTCGCGCCGACGACCTGCAACTCGCCGCGGGACAACGCGGGCTTGATGATGTTGCTGGCGTCCATCGCGCCTTCGGCCGAACCGGCGCCGACGATCGTGTGCAATTCGTCCACGAACAGGATGACGTTCTTCGACCGCTTGATCTCGTCCATCACGGCCTTGATACGCTCTTCAAACTGGCCGCGATACTTGGTGCCCGCCACCATCAACGCTAGGTCGAGGGTCACGACCCGTTTGTCGCGCAAAATCTCGGGGACATTGCCCTTGGAGACTTCCTGGGCCAACCCTTCCACGATGGCGGTCTTGCCGACACCAGCTTCTCCGAGAAGCACGGGGTTGTTCTTGGTGCGGCGGCAGAGAATCTGGATCACGCGCTCGATTTCGTTCTGGCGGCCCACCACCGGGTCGAGGTCGCCCTTGCGCGCCAACTCCGTGAGGTCACGCCCGAACATCCGCAGCGCGGGCGTCTTCATTTCCTTCTTGCTGGCGGTGGCTTCGCCCTTCTTCGGCTGCGCCTTCGCTCGGCGTGAAGTTGGGGTCGAGTTCCTTCAAAATCTCGTTGCGGCAACGTTCGATATCGACATCGAGTGACTTCAGGATGCGCGCCGCGGCTCCTTCGCCTTCCCGAAGCAATCCGAGCAGAATGTGTTCGGTGCCCACGTAATTGTGATTGAGCTGCTTGGCTTCCTTCTGCGCGAGCGCGAGAACCTTCTTCACGCGGGGCGTGTAGGGAATATTGCCGACCATCTTGGTCTCGGGTCCGGTGCCAATCTGCTTTTCCACTTCCATGCGCACGGTCTCGAGATCGAGTCCCATTTTCTGCAGGACGTTGACGGCGACCCCCTGGCCGAGTTTGATCAGGCCAAGAAGCAGATGTTCCGTGCCCACGTAGTTGTGGTTGAACCGGTCCGCTTCTTTGCGGGCCAACGCGAGCACCTGCTGCGCTCGCGGCGTGAAATTGTTCATTTCCATCACCGTCCTCTCATTCTGGTTCGGCTCGCCCGCTGTCCCCCCGTGGACGGTCGGTCAAATCCGGTTTCGAAATTGTCGCCAACTGCGTGCGAATCAGTTCCGCCCGCAAAATATCGCGTTCCTCGGCGGTCAGCTTCCGCGCCGCCGCCCGCTGCACGTGAGCTGGCTGGGACAGAATGAACATTTCATCCACTGTCACTCGCGCTGTGGCCGGAAATATCTCTAAATCTACCCCCATACGTACCAAACTAAGCAGATTCAATGCCTCTTTCGAACTGATTGTATGTGCATTGGTTAGAATGCCATACGCACGCCCAATCTGATCATAAACCAATTTTGGCTTCTTTTCAAGGAGCGTGATGCGCGCGTTCTCTTCGTGCTCAATTATCTGCAGGACGACCTTGTTGAGACGCTCGACGACTTCCATCTCCTTTTCACCCAGTGTCGTCTGGTTGGACACCTGGAAGACGTTCCCCAACGCCTCGGTCCCTTCCCCGTACAGGCCCCGCACGGCCAGGCCCAGCTTGTTCACTGCCTGCACGACCTGGTTGATCTGGTCGCTCAGCACCATCCCCGGCAGATGCAACATCGCCGACCCGCGCATCCCCGTCCCCACGTTGGTCGGGCACGCCGTCAGGTAACCGAGCTTGGGCGAAAACGCAAACTCCAGGTGCTCTTCCAACTCGGTGTCGACCCGGTCAATGATCTTGAAAATGCTCTTGAGCTGCAGTCCCGACTTGATCGCCTGCATCCGCAGGTGGTCTTCCTCGTTGACCATCACACTGATCGTCTCGCGATCATTAATGACCACGCCGCTGCCCACGTTCTTGGCCGCGTGTTCCCGGCTGATCAGATGGCGTTCCACCAGCACCTGCTTGTGGATCGCACTGATGTTGTCCATCGAATCCCCAAAGTGTTCGGCCATCTCCGGCAACGCCTCGACCACCGGCTGGATCGCGTCGAGCAGCTTCTGACGCTCGACCTTCTTGGCCCAACCCGGGAACGGGTGGTCCCGAATGTTGCGCGCCAGGCGGACCCGCGACGACATGACAATCTTGCTGTTGGGTCCGTCCGCCTTGACCCACTCGCTCGGACTCTTTAGCAAATCGTCGATCTTCATGATTACATTACTCGGTGGCCGGCGCCGCGCCGACCGTCTTCTTCCACTTCGCTTCCATCTCGCGTATCTGGTCGCGAATCTGCGCCGCATCCTCGTACTTCTCTTCGCGCACCGCCTTCTCCAGCTGCTCCGCCAATTCCTGCATCTTGCCGTTCAGGGCCACCGTGTGCTCGGCTTTTGTCGGCACCTTGCCCACGTGATGGTCCCCTTTGTGCATCGCTTTCAACAACGATGCCAGGGCCGGCTCGAAAGTTTCCCAACACGCGCTACACCCGAGCCGACCGGTCTTTTTGAAGTCCGCCTGCGTGAACCCGCATACCGGGCATTGCACCCCCGGCGCTTCGACCCTCGATTCCTCTCCCGCGCCCAGCTCGACCAGCAAATTCGCCAGTGAAAATCCGGCCGCTTCCTGCACGCCCTTCTCCTTGGCGCAGGACTCGCACAAATCCACCTTCAACATCTTCCCGTCCACAATCTGGGTCAGATGGACTGTCGCCTCGGCCTTTTTGCAAATGTCGCAGAGCATGGTCTATTTCGTCCCGATCGATACCCCGTCGGTGCGGGTCAACTTACGGAAATCTTCCGTCAATTTCAAGGTGAGCGGCCCCGGATGGCCGGAACCGATGATCCGTCCGTCAATGCTCGCCACCGGCACGATCTCCGCGGCGGTTCCCGTGAGAAACACCTCGTCCGCCGTCGACAAATCGTACCGTGTCAGGTTCGGTTCGCTGACGCCGATGCCGCGTTTGGCCGCCAATTCGAACACCACCTGCCGCGTGATGCCAATCAACGCCCCCGCGCTGACCGGCGGTGTCTCCAGGTTGCCGCGCCGCACCAGGAAAATATTGTCGCCCGTGCATTCGGCGACGTGTCCCTGGCTGTTGAGCATGATCGCTTCCACCGTCCCGGCGTTCACCGCCTCGATCTTCGCCAGGATGTTGTTCAAATAGTTCAGCGACTTGATCGATGGACTTACCGCGGCGGGATTTGTCCGCTGGGTGCTGGCCGTAATCAGCTTCAGCCCCTTGCGGTACACCTCCTCGGGATACAGCTCGATCGTATCCGCGATGATGAACACCGTCGGATTCTTGCACCGAAAGGGGTTGAGCCCGAGGTAACCCACCCCGCGCGTGACGACCAGCCGGATATAGCCGTCCTTCAGCTTGTTTTGGCGGCACGTCTCGCAACACGCGTCGACCAGTTGCTCCTTCGTCAACGGAACCGGCAGCATGATCGCCTTCGCGGAGTTGAACAGACGATCCAGGTGTTGCTCGAGACGGAAGATGCGTCCGCCGTACAGGCGGATGCCCTCGAACACGCCGTCGCCATACAACAGACCGTGGTCGAAAACGGATATTTTCGCCTCGTCTTCCGAGACGTATTTGCCATCCAAATAGATCTTCACAATCGCTCCCTCACAACTACCTTCTACTTACTCCAAAATCCGGCCATCCGCAATCTCCAACACCCGTTCGCCGCGCGTGGCGACGTGCTGGTCGTGCGTCACCATCACCAGTGTCGTTCCCGACTCTTCGCGCAACCGCCAGAGCAAATCGAGGATCGCCTCGCCGGTCTTCGAATCCAGGTTGCCGGTCGGTTCATCCGCCAGCAACAGGGCCGGCCGATTCATCAGCGCCCGCGCCACAGCCACGCGCTGTTGTTCGCCACCGCTCAACTCCGCGGGCCGATGCTCCAGCCGTTCGCCGAGCCCGACCGCCGTCAGCAATTCCCGGCCCCGTTCCGCCACGCCATCGCGCGCGCGCGGCTGCATCAACGCCGGCAGGCACACGTTCTCCAGCGCGTCGAGTTCCGGCAACAAATTGTACGACTGAAACACAAATCCGATCTTCTCGTTGCGCAATCTTGTCCGCACTGCGCCCGACATCGCAAAAAGCGAAGCGCCATCCAGGCTCACGTCGCCTGCCGATGGCGCATCCAATCCGCCAAGCAAATGCAACAACGTGCTCTTTCCCGCACCCGATGCGCCGACGATCACGAGCGCTTCACCGCGGCGCACCCGCACGTCAATTCCCCGCAATACCTCAAGCTTCTGCGAACCCAAAGTGTAGGATTTGCGCACGCCGCGCGCAACCAAAATGTCCCCGCCGGGCTCACTCATAATGCATCGCAAATGTAGATAAGGATGTTCATCGAATGAAGGCTTCCAAAATCACGCTTTTCTGTGGCTTATCTTCCAAGTAAGCCACGTGAATTGGGGAACCGACGTCGAGTTTGTTCACCAGCCAATCGTTGTCACAAACCGTTTTTGATTCAATCTGTTCGCCTCGGGCGGTCCGGTATGCGAAGTAAACTTCGCCCTTTGAAATTGGGAAGTGGAATCCTCCAAAGCCAGATCTTTTCTTGACGAAAACAACTTCCGCTTCTGAGATTATTCCGTTCTTAAATACCTTTCGCGCTTCGGCCACAGAACGCAAATTCGGCAACAATAGAGGGCTAAAAAACAAAAGGACAAAGACGGGCAAAATCGCGAAGAATGCCAGAGGTGGCATCTCTTGGTCTGTGACGCTGTCGATGCCATTCAAAGCAGGCTCATTCTCGGCGTAAATGATCGGCACCGGGTCACCGTTCGTGGCCCGAAAGTAGGGTGAGTCTCTACGCAGAGTCTGCTTCCCAAGATATCGCTGTCGCTCTTTCGTCTCAAACGAGTACGAAAACTCCTTGCACGGTTGCTCATCAGTGCCTGCTTCCCTGACTGCAGTGACAATCCCCTGGACATGCACCTTCGGTTTGCCCTTCAGGCGGCTTGAAGGAATAGTCGTGAGTATCATCAAAGGAAAAAGGAGGAAAAACGCAACGAAAATCAGCGGAAGAAACAGCGAGCGTCGATCAAATGCGTTCTTCCACCGCAGTCCAGGCAGGCTACCAGATCTTCTCGGAGGATTAGCGGGAACATCTTTAAGGATTTCGCTCATCTTTTCGGCTAGAGTCATACTCATGGTCCTCGGTGCCTCCAGATTTGTAGTCTACTCATACCGGAGCGCCTCCACAGGTTCGAGGCGGGCGGCACGCACCGCCGGCAACAAGCCCGCCAGCGTGCAAATCACCAGCGCCGAGACGCCAATGGTCAGAAGATCCTGGACCGTCAGAAACGCCGGGATGCTGGCAAAATTGTAGATGTCGCGGGGGAACAATTCGATGCCGACGACGTGCGACAGAAAATGATTGATCGGGTTGATGTTGCGAACGGTCAGCAGGCCCAGCCCAATCCCGATGGCCACGCCGAACACGCCGACGATAAACCCCTGCAGCAGGAAAATGCGCAGGATTTTTCCCGAGGCGGCACCCAGCGCCTTCATCACGCCGATCTCGCGCGTCTTTTGCACCGTGACCGTGATCAACGTGCTCATGATGCCAAAGGCCGCGACGATGATGATGAACGTCAGGATGAAAAACATGACCGATTTTTCCACCTGGATCGCCCCGAGCAACCGCTGGTTCATCTGGGCCCATGTCTGCGCTCGCAACGGGGCTGGCAGCCGTTGGTTTAACGCATTGGCCACGTCGCGCGCCCCATCGATCGGGTCATCGGTCGTGATTTCAATCCCCTGGACGGCATTGCCGAGGTTGTAGAGTTCCTGCGCCGTCTCCAACGACGTGAAAATGAGGCCGACATCGTACTCATACATTCCCGATTCGAAAATACCCGTGACCGTCAACTCCATCGGCACATCAACTTCCTGCCCTTTCTTCTCGATGTAGCGGGGCGAGTAGACGGTGATCTTGTCGCCGAGAAAAATGCCGTATTGCGATGCGAGTTCCCGACCAATGACCACCTTGTCCCCATCGAGGTCGAGGCTGCCCTCTTTGATATACGAGCCGAGTTGGCTGACGGTCACCTCGCGTTTCGGGTCGATGCCCTTGAGATAGGGTGTCGCCACGCGATGCTCGAACTCGATGAGCACCAACCCCATGGCGAACGGCGTCGCGGCCTTCACACGCGGCGTGTCCAGCACCGTCTTCAAGCAACTTGTCGCTGTGCTCGATCACGCCGCCCATCACCGTCACGTGAGCGTGCATGCCCATGAGCTTTTCGCGCAGCTCGCGGTCGAATCCGCTCATGACCGCGATCACCACAATGAGCACCCACACGCCAATCGTCACGCCGGACAGCGAGATCAGCGTGATGACGGACACAAACGTGCGCTTGGGCTTGAGATAACGAAGGCCAAGGAATAATTCGAAAGGCAGACGCGTCATGAAAGAAACAGCCCGCTACGGGTTCGGTCGCAGCAACGGGAACAGGATGACATCCCGGATGCTCTCCGCGCCCGTGAGCATCATGACGAGGCGGTCGATGCCCATGCCCATCCCGCCGGCGGGCGGCATGCCGTGTTCCAGCGCCAGCAGAAAATCCTCGTCGAGTTTCTCGTCGTGCCCTTTGGCCTGCATCAACAATCGGACGCGCTGCAGGACCGGGTCGTTCAACTCGGAATACGCCGGCGCGATCTCCTGCCCGTTAATGACCAACTCGAACACGTCGACGATGTTCGGGTCCTGCTTGTTGGGTTTCGCCAGCACGACCAATTCCGCAGGCAGGTGCGTCACGAACGTCGGATTCATCAACGTCGGTTCGATCACCTTCTCGAAAATCGCGTTGGTCACTTCATAGTCGGGCGCGCCCGGCGGGAATTCGACCCCCATGTTGGCGGCCTGGGCGCGGCGCTCTTCCGGCGTGAGCGTAAACCATTCCTTGCCGATGCGCTCCTCGACCAGCTCGCGATACGTCACGCGCCGCCACGGCGGCGTGAGGTCGATCTCCTGGCCGTCGTGGCGTTTGATCAGCAGCGAGTCCACGATGCTTTCCGCGACCGACACCACCAATCCCTGCGCCAGGTCCATCATCGTCTCGTAGTCGCCGTACGCCTGGTAGACTTCGAGCATCGTGAACTCGGGATTGTGGCGGCGCGAGATGCCTTCATTGCGGAAATTGCGGTTGATCTCATACACGCGCTCGAAGCCGCCGACGAGCAGCCGTTTGAGGTACAGTTCGGGCGCGACGCGCAGAAACAGGTCGATGTTCAGCGCCTCGTGGTGCGTCTGGAACGGTTTGGCCGCCGCCCCGCCCGCGATGGGTTGCATCATCGGCGTTTCGACTTCCATGAACCCGCGCGAATCGAGAAACTTGCGGATCTCCGCCACCACGCGGCTCCGCACCACAAACGTTTCCCGGACGTTGTCGTTGAGAATCAAATCGAGGTAGCGCTGGCGCAACCGCGTTTCGATGTCCTTGATGCCGTACCACTCCTTCGGCAACGGCTGGATCGACTTGCTCAACAGCGTGACGGTCTCCACTTTCACGGTCAACTCGCCGGCATGGGTCGTGAACAGCTTGCCGGTCACGCCAACGATATCGCCGAGATCGATGAAGTTTTTGAACAGGTCGAACGGCTCTTCGCCAACGTCCTGCTTCTTGATGTAAATCTGGATTTTCGCGGTCGAATCCTTGATGTCCGCAAACAGGCTCTTGCCCATGTCGCGATGGCTGAGGACGCGCCCCGCCAGTCGCACCTCGCGGTCGGGTGTCGGGTTCGCCCGCGCAGTCGCAATCGATTCGCTGACATCGAATCGTCCACCGTACGGGTCGATGCCTTTGTCGATCAGCTTCTCGCGTTTTTCGAGCCGCGGTTTGATGTGGTCGCTCTGGGAATCCATAGCCGCCGGGAAGATACCGTGTCGCCGCTCCATGGGCAACGGAAAACGCTGAATGGAACCTGAGTCCCGA
>CAWJFL010000020.1:0-28459 GCA_963842185.1 uncultured Verrucomicrobiae bacterium | reverse complement strand
AGGCTCAACTCTCGAATTTGAACCCCCGAGCCGTTCCCAAGGGTGGGTATTTCTCCCTCAGTCGATACTGACGTTCAGTTGATCTGATTTGTTGAGAGGGTCGCTCGGCTCTCCACGGCAACATACGCCCCGCCGTCACGAATGCAAGTGGCGGCATAATCGGCGGGCAATGGCGGCGGGATGCGGGCGGGGTATGGCTGGGCACATCCTTCCCGCACCGGAATCGGCATTTTCCGCCAACACTTTAGCAATTTCTGGCACGCCCTACGCTGCCACAACCGACCGGCGGTTATGCCATGACGCATTCAGACTCGCAATCCGATCACCGTTCCAAACAGTCGGGACAAACCTGCTTTACCCGTCATATTCCCGGTGGTTTAAGGCTTTGCACCGCCCCACCATCGTATAACTGCCCCTACAGAGGCGCATGGCTAGATGAGTTCTGCAATCATCCCAACCGCCGCTCTTTCATGCAGCCCGCGCCGAACAGCCCCTCTACGACGACAGACTTTGAGTCGCTAGCGTCTGCCTGATCCGCTCGTCCTGCTGAAAAAGCTGGGGCGGGGAACTGGCGGCGGGTCAAGGGCGGGGAGAATTAAGGGAGGGTCGAGTTTCCGAATGACACCGGTCAGTTCTGGCAACTTGCACATTGGGGGTGAGGATGGGGGCGGAATTAGGCGTGGACCGCCAATGCTGGAACCAACTGCGGGTAGCATCGCTTGCAGCCTGGGTTTCCGCAATTGGAGATGGCGTGACGGGTGAACGATTTCGCCGTCCCGTCGTTGCTGCTCGTTTGCCTCTTATTGGACTTGGCCTGCGAGGCGTATAAGGCGGTGCGGGCGACTTTGGCGGCGTGTTTTTCAGCCCTCTTGGCGTCTGACCGTGCGGATTTGGATTTCTTACCCATCGTGATATTCCCTTTCAGGTCCTGGTTTCGCTGACGAAGTTGCCAACTGTTGGCGCCATCGTCGTACGCTACTCAACAAACTACGCAACCAGATGGCGGAACGCTATGGGGTGTTGACCCCATGGGCAGCGTTCCCGGGGCGATGTCTTTGGAGGCGGTTTTCGGTGGAACTGGCGGCGGGATGCGGGCGGCTGGCAAGGTCAATGCTTTTTCTGGGGGCATGAACGAGTTGCTTGAAACAATCGGCAGGCAGTCCCAAGAAGAGCCAGTTTCGGATGCTGTGAATCCTCAGCCATCGGATGCGTTTAGCGGCACCAAAACAATGCGCGTGCCAGAAGAGCAGATTAGGCAGCCACAAAAGCAAGCGGTAGTGGTCGAAGTGACCAATATGGCTTCCAAAGAAAAACTGCCCACTTCGGACATTTGCATCAATGTCTGGTTATGGCTCGGATACTCGTTTTGGATGGCTATGGCGGTCTTCGTTGTCTGGCGTCTGGCGAGATGATGTTCCTGCAAGGGCAAGTATTGGAGCATGGGCGAGGTTGCGGCGGGCTTCAGGGGGAACTGGCGGGGGGCGATGGCGGCGAGGATGGGGGTGGGGGGCGGGCGGGATGGGCTTGCCTTGACCGTTGAGGGCGGTGGTATTACGCTCCGGCTGTGAGCCGATTCGCATTAATTGCGATTCTCTTTACGGGCTTGCTGCTGAGTGTGGGCTGTGCGTCGGGCGTGCCCGAAATACCCAAACCAACATGGGGGGGGCGGGGGGACTGGAAGGATTGGCACCCCACATACAGCAGCAATAACGCACGTGGTGAGGACGTCGACGTTGAGGAGGCGACTGGACGGGGAATGCACCCCGCTTTTCCTGATGACCCCTAGTCTGTGCTGCTACTGCCCCAAATCCTCTCGCTTTGCAGCCCTTCTTCTGGTACCATGACGACCGTCAAGCCGAAGGGACTTTGCCATGAAGATGTTTACGTTCTTGTATTGGGTGTTCATCCTGTCTTTGGTAGCGAACATTGTCATTCACTACTACGTCATTTATCCATACCTGAAAAGCAGAGGCATCCACCCCCCGCTTCGATGGTATCGCAACTTCCGCTCGTCTGACGTAGCAGCCTACAAGATGGCCCGGTCGTCCGCCGGCGAGCCGCTTACTTGGTGGTACGTTGTTCGTACCGTAGAGATTCTGATTTGGTTGGTAGCTATCGGATTCTGGTGTCTGCATTGGAGCAAGTGAGTGGACATCACCCATCAATTCGGTCGAGCCAATGCTGATGCAAGGAAGGAAACGCAGACGGACGTAAGCATTGGTTGACATGAAGAAACAGCCACTTCGTAATTCCGTCGTCGCCGTGAACAGGGGTCTGGACGTAGCCGGTTTCATTATGGTGGCGGTTGTGCTGACCGCTATCATGGCGAAGTTGGTCGGCTGGAAAGGAGACCCCGTTGCGCTGTTCCTGCGGCTTCCCCTTTTCGCTCTGATACCGTGCTGTATTGCCATTAGCGGCATCAGTGCAGAGGTTGTTGTGGAGACCCTCAGAGCGTGTCTTCCCTCCAATGCCAGGGGGACAGAGCGGACACGCTTTCGATTACTCATCGAGTTATGGATTTTGTTTGCACTCATTCTGATTACGTTCTTGATACGGTACCACCAACCGCTCCAACAATGGTGGCAAGCATCAGGCGGCTTCTTTTAACGGTTTGCACCCCTCGCCGTAACGCCAGCGTTCTGAACCAGTAGCCCCCCCGATTCGTGGTGAGCATTGGGGGCGGAAATGGCGGGAACTGGCGGCGAGGAATTGCGGGTCGAGGTGGTTTGCTCGTTTGGCTTGCGTAGGAGTCGGAGAGGTAGCAGACTTTTGCTGTTTCCTAATGTCTATGAGAACACGCAAACGTATTTTCGCCGGTTGGTCTCTGGGTTGTTTCATCATGGCTTGCGGAGTGGGCACGGCAATCGGGGACGAGGCTCCATCCCAGCGCAGCGTCGCTTCCGCCTTGCTTGCCCGCTATCCTCAGATCGGGGCTGAGGTGGTCGAGTTGCACGTAAACGCAGAGTCGAACTTGAAGAAATGGAAGTTCATTCTAAACATTACGCAATTCTCCGGAGGAAAAAGTAATTCGTCACAAGAATGCCGAGTCTCAGCCGATGGCCGAGTATCGGAATCATGGTTTGACCCGTCAGGCGGGAAAGAGGGTTACCGGTACGCCCTTTCCTCGAACCAGTTCCAACGGCTTACCGAAGCGATCGACCTGCTGCCAGATGGCAAAGATTTGCCGAGCCTGAATCGTCTTTTGATTGTCAGTTATTGTCGAGGTGCGAACTGGGTGACGAGCACGTACGACATTGACCGCCTCCCCAGACGGGCGAAATCGCTGTTTCATATCTGTGGATGCGGTCTGGGATATAATCCTAACAGATTCAGGTCGTTAAGCGATTCCCCCTCCACAAGGTCAACCGAGAACGGTCCGAAATAGCCTGACCATCCAGTTCAGCCAACCTTGAACCGTTCCCTAAACCAATTTGATCTTGTTATTCACCGTCGAGAACGTCCACGCATAGACTACGACGGAGGCATATCGGGTTTTCTGATCGAGGCAGCCCTCGTGGTCGGTGCATGACAAAACGCGGCAAAAGATGGCCAAAACAGTGCAATTCTTTGCATCGTCATCCGCCACAAAAGCTATTGCACTTTCAAATCCGGCTGCTATATTCCTTGTGAAAGTTTTCTCAAAGTGGGTCGCGTAGGGTCGGAAACGGCAAGAGAGCAAACGGCATGGCGTATTTCATTACAGACACCTGTATTGGCTGTACTGTCTGCGAGCTGAAATGCCCGGTAGACACGATCAGCGGCAAGTCGAAAGAGTTGTACGTCATTCATCCCGAGGGCTGCATCGACTGCGGGGTGTGCGCGATTTATTGCCCCGTCTCCTGCATCCAGGACCAGTACGGGAACCTCGTCACGCGCATCAAGCCGAGCCAGATCCCGAAGGCCAAGGTCATCGTGGACGACTGCACCGGCTGCGAGTTCTGCGTGGATATCTGCCCGTTCGATTGCATTTACATGAAGGAAGACCCCACCCACACGGGCGCGGGTCATTACAAGGTGGCGGAGGTCGTGGCTGAGGAGTGCGTGGCCTGCCGACTGTGTGAAATTGTGTGCGACAAGGACGCGATCATCGTGCCGAATGCCCCGACCCACCGGGCGGCGATGTTGCCGTCCCAGTTGGAAAAGCATTAGTTCTTTCAAATGAGCGACGCGAAGCAGCCAGCGGAAGCATCATCGCCCGGTATGGTGGAATTGCCGGAAGAGAAGTCCAAACTGGCAACCCTGACCGTGCAGTTGGTCGTGATCCCGCTGGCGGTGGTGCTGTTTTGCGTCGCGCTGGCGGGCCTGTTTATCTGGCTGACGACCGAGCGGAAGGGTCTGGATGACTATCTGAACGCATTGCGCGCCAGTTCGGGCGAGCAACGCACCCAGCAGGCCCAGTATCTCCTGAATTACATCCAGGATTCCAAGCGCTGGCAGGGAATCTTCGATGTGACGGCGCAGATCAGCGCGGATCGCGACCAGTTTCTGGCGAAGAATCCGCGGGCTGTCGCGGACATCCTCCAGGTGTTCAACGAATCCAAGGGACAGGACCCGCGGACACGCCGCTATCTGGCATTGGTGCTCGGGTTGTTGGGAGATCGCGGAGCCGTCACGGCCTTGCGGGACGGTCTGGATGATGGGGACGCCGAAACCGTAAAGAATTGTGTGTGGGCGCTCGGCAGGATCGGGGATGAAGGTTCGGCGTTGCGAATCATCAATCTGACGCACAGCGGTGAATCGTCCGTCCGCTTGATGGCCGTCTATGTTCTCGGCTCGATGAATACTCCGGACGCGCGCCATGTGTTGGAGGCGTCGCTGAACGATCCCGACGAGTTGGTGAAGTGGAATGCGGCCTTCGGGCTGGCTAATAAGGGAAGCCCGGCCGCATGGGACGTGTTGACGAGGTTGCTTGACAAGGAATATGTAGACCGTGTTACTGAATTAATGCCCCGGGAAGGTCGCCCGCTGGAGGAGAACATCCAGCGGTACCGGGTGGCTGCAGTGGTATGGGTGGCGAAGTTGGATGCAACAAAAGCCCGTCCACTACTGGAAAAAATGAGCACCAGCGAAGCGGATTTGCAGGTGCGAAACGCTGCGATTCAGCAGCTCAATGGGTTGAATCACAAATAGTTATGGCTGAATTGAAAGCAGTCGGTGCGGACAGGCCCCAGCAAGGGCAGGCATTGAGTCCGCGTGAAGAGGCGGTTCGCCGATTGAAAGCGAAGGGGGTTCTCGACCCCGAAGGCAAACCCATGCCGCGACGCCAGTTTTTCGTGAGCCTCGCGCTCGCGTGGGCGACATTTGCTGCGGCAATGGGCGGAGGCATGGCTGCGCTCTTCGCGTTCATGGTGCCACGAGTCGATTTCACGAGGATTGATGTATTCAAGGTGGGCCAGCCCGCCAATTTCGCGCCCAATACCGTGGATGACTCGTTCAAGGCGGCGCACCGCTGCTGGATCGTGAACCACGACCACAAGATTTTTTGCATCCAGGCCGTGTGCACCCATCTCGGTTGCACACCCAATTGGATGGACAGTGAGCACAAGTTCAAATGCCCCTGTCACGGAAGCGGGTACACCATCGACGGAATCAATTTCGAAGGTCCCGCGCCATTTCCCATGCGGCGATACGAGGTCTCGCTCGCCGACGACGGTCAGATTGTCGTGAACCAGGGGCGATTGTTCTTTTGGGAAAAGGGCGAGTTTGACGACCCCCGCTCCTTTATCGCGGTGTAACGACCATGCTAGACAAACTCAAAACCACCGTTCTGGATTCGCAGATCAAGAAATCCATTTTTCGCGTCGGCATTCCCAACACCGACCGCAAACGCGTGCTCATTGTCCTGGGCAACGTGTTTCTGCATTTGCACCCGACGAAGGTGCGCACCAGCGGCGTGAAACTGCGCTACACGTGGTGCGCGGGCGGGTTGAGCTTTTTCCTGTTCCTGGTGCTCACGCTCACGGGCGTGCTGCTGATGTTTTACTATCGACCCACCGTCGAAGGCGCGTACGTGGACATGCTGGATCTCCGCTCGCAGGTGCCGTTCGGCATCATGCGCGAACTGCACCGCTGGTCGGCGCACGCCATGGTCATCATGGTCATGGTGCACATGTTCCGCGTGTTCATGACCGGCAGCTACAAACCACCCCGCGAGTTCAACTGGTGCATCGGCGTGCTGCTGCTGGTGTTGACCTTTCTGCTGTCCTTTACGGGCTACCTGCTGCCATGGGATCAGCTTGCGATTTGGGCGATCACGGTTGGCTCGAACATGGCCAAGGCAACGCCGTTGGTCGGCGCGGGCGGACCGTTCGCGGACTTTTTGCAGATTGGCGGCGTGCCGCTGGTGCATCCGGGCGATGACGCCCGATTTTTCCTGATTGGCGCCAAGGAAATTGGCGGCACAACGTTGCTGCGATTCTACGTGTTGCATTGCATCGGCATTCCGCTGATCGCGGCGGTGTTGATGGCGGTGCATTTCTGGCGCATTCGCAAGGACGGCGGCGTCTCGGGACCGCTCTAAACGCTAACGCGGGAGCGGGCAAGGCTTTCTCATGGAACAAGCGGCGGCAAGTCACACTACCTTATTCGAGGCGTTCAAGGCGCTGGCCAATATCATGGCCAGCCCGAAGCTGAGCTTTATCCTGGCGACGGGCGGGCTGCTGTTAATGCTCCGGTTCCGCCGTCATGTGTTCAACTGGTGGATCGGCGCGCTGGTGATTTTCATCGAGGCCGGTGTGGTCATCTGGGGCATGAAGGACCCGAACTTCTACCTCATCGTCGGCAAACCGGACAACGTCCCGATCACGGCGATGCTGTTCGTCTCGACATTGGTGCTGTGGCTGGCCATGGCGCAGGCGGTCAACAACGACCGTCGCGTCGACCAGAAACTGCCGCCGGACGAGAAGGAAAGTTCCAACCAAAAAACATGGGTCTGGCCCGACCTGTTGTACATCGAGTTTATCGCGCTGATCATTTGTTCGTTCGTGCTGATTTTTTGGGCGATTTACCTGCGCGCGCCGCTCGAACAGCCCGCCAACCCTGCCGCCACGCCGAATCCGTCGAAAGCGCCGTGGTACTTTCTCGGCTTGCAGGAAATGCTGGTCTACTACGATCCGTGGTACGCCGGCGTCGTGCTGCCGACCATCATTATCGTCGGGTTGATGTCGATCCCGTATATCGACGTCAACCCAAAGGGCAACGGCTACTACACGTTCGCGGAACGCAAGTTCTCCATTGGGATTTTCCTGTTCGGCTACCTGGCGTTGTGGGTGTTCATGATCATTACCGGGACATTCCTGCGCGGCCCGGGGTGGAACTTCTTCGGGCCATTTGAATTTTGGGATCCGCACAAGGTGGTCGCGCTCAACAACGTCAATCTTTCCGATTACGTGTGGGTGGTCTGGTTCCAGAAGATCTACCACACGACCCATATCGAATGGTTCAACCAGGGACTGCCGAACGTGGTCAACAAGGTGCCGCAGTTGATCCCGCCCGACTGGACATCGATCAAGCTGTTCCTCGTCGAGGTCGGACACGCGGGCAAACGTGAGTTTGCCGGCCTTCTATTCCTCGCGTTTTATTTCCTGGCCTTGCCGGGCGTTTTGGCGAAGACGCTGCTGAAAAAGTTCTATGCGTCGATGGATTTCGCGCGGTACAGCGTCCTCGTGCTGCTGTTTCTGACGATGTTCACGCTGCCGCTCAAGATGGTGTTGCGCTGGACGATGAACCTGAAATATTTCGTGGATACCCCGTGGATCAAGTTCTGAGCCGATGAGAAACCAACCCGAGACCCTCCACGAATACAACATCCCGCGCTTGCACTGGTGGTTTTTCCTCAGCGGCGTGGTGTTTCTGTTCAGCCTTGGGTTGATGATCTGGGTGGACTACTCCGGCGGTTATGCCTCCTGGCTGGCGCTGCATGGCGATCGCACGTGGAAGAATTACCAGCGCGACTTCTACAATCTCGAGAAGAAACGTCTGGCGTCTGATGCCAAGGCTGCGGAGGCCAAGGCGAACGAGGCGGGCTTGGGCAAGCTCGAAAGCGACCTCAAGAAGACCAAGGAAGAGCTCGTGTCGAAAAAGGCAGAGGAGGCGAAGTTACAGGCCGACGTCGACCAGATGCGCGTGGACGACAACCTGGTCACGCGCGAATTCACGATGGAAAAGGGAGTCCGCGACCAGTACCGCTCGTCCTATGAAGAGGCGCTCGAAAACAACCACATGAACGAGGACGCGCCGGAAGTCCAGGAGACGAAGAACAAGGCGGAATCCGAGAACGATCGCGTCAGTAAGCTCGATCTCCGCAAGCAGGCGGCGGACGCCAGGCTCCAGGAGGCCCAGGATAACCTGACCACTCTCATGGGTCACGAGGAAGACCTTCAGCGCAGCATCAAACATTTTGAAGACAGTATCGGTTTGTTGACCAAACGGTTGGACCAGTTAAGGAGCCCGCTCATCCAGGACGTGGTCAACGCGCCGGTGCTGGAGTTCGCCGCATCGACGTACAAGGTCGAGCAGATTGTCGCGGACACCCACCATGTGGACGTCAATTTTGCGACGGTTCCCCGTGTGGACCGGTGCATCACCTGTCACAAGGCGATCGATCGCAAGGACCCGACACCGGACGATCTCGCGTTCCGCACCAAGTACAAGATCGACGCCATCGAATGGTCGAAGCTGCCCGAGCCGCTACGCAACCACCCGAATCTGGATCTGTTTGTCAGCGACACCTCGCCGCACCCGATGAGCAAGTATGGTTGCACGACGTGCCACTGGGGGTGGGACCGTGAGACCACGTTTTCGCATGCAGGCCACACGCCCGATGCCGAGGAAAAGCAGCCCTACACGTATGATTCCTCGAAGAATCTGTGGGTGAAGGTCGAGAAGCATGAGGATGACGATGACGACGACTCGAAACTGCAAAAGGCGTCGCTGGAAAAGACCAACGCCGTCCAGATGACGCAGCGTGACGCCTGGCGGAAGAATTACAACTGGGAAGAGCAGGAGTTTCTCCTCCAACCGATGCGCGCGGCGAAGTACGTCGAGGCCAGTTGCCTCAAGTGCCACAGCGACCAGACCAATCTCAAAGGCGGCGAACAACTCGATCACGGCCGACGCCTCATCGAGCAACTGGGTTGTTGGTCGTGCCACAAGATGAAACAATTGGAGACGTACACCACGCATCACGTCGCCGCGGGCGAAGACTTCGACAGCATCTGCAAGTTTTACGACGTAAACGCCGACGACGTGCGACGGCTCAACGGTTTCCCGCAAGAGGTTTCCCTGACCCTCGGTCAGGAGGTCAACATCCCGATCCGCACGTTGCGCAAGCCAGGCCCGAGCCTCTACAAGGTCGCGAGCAAGACGAACGAGGAGTGGGTCCGCAAGTGGCTTTCGAATCCTGTCGCGTTCCGCCCGAACACGTATATGCCTCGCTTCTGGGGGCTGGAAAACAACAAGGGCACACCCAATCGCAACGCTGTTGAGATGAACGCCATCGCGAATTTCCTCTTCACGGTGAGCGACCAGCCGAAATATCCGGCGCCGCCGGTGCCGGGCGATCCCGAGAACGGCAAGAAACTCGTCGGCCAGGTCGGGTGCATGGCCTGCCACGTCATCGATGACAAGTTGATGGACATCAAGCCGCCCGCCACGCTCAAGCAATACATGGACGAGTGGCAATATCGTCGGCTGCGTTCCCAGGGCCCGCAGTTGGCCGGCATCGGCAGCAAATCGGATGTCAACTGGATCTACGCATGGATCAAGAATCCGAAACAGTACAATCCGCGAACGAAGATGCCCAACCTGCGCCTGAGCGACCAGGAGGCTGCGGACATTGCCGCCTATCTTGCGACGCTGCACAATGACAAGACCGATCAGGAGGGCCTGCCGCAGGTCCAGCCGGACCTGCTGGACAGCGAGACGGTCGAATACCTGAAGGTCACATTGCCGGACGCCGAGGCGCAACAGAAGATCAACGACCTCAATGATCTCATTGAGATGTATTTCGTCGACGAGACGACGATGCCGTATTACCAGGACCCGGCCCGGATGGCGCGCGACCAAGCGCAACTGGCGGAATTACAGAAGGAATACCAGGACACGTTCGACGACGCGATTGACCGCAAAGCCAAAAAGTTGGCGGCCGACATCGACGCAGTGAAGGCCAGGATGGCGGCGGCAAAGCAAAAGGTTGCGGCCATGACACCGGTCGAGAAGAAGAATGTTTTCCTGGGCAGCCGGCTGGTCGCGCGCTACGGCTGTTTTGCCTGCCACGACATTCATGGGTTCGAGACGGCCAAGCCCATCGGTACCGAGTTGAGCGAATGGGGCGCCAAACCAGTGGACAAACTCGACTTCGGTCTGGTGGACATCGAGAAGGACCGCATCGCGTGGTTGAAGCAGAAACTGCACGCGCCGCGGTCGTACGACCTCGACCGCATCGGTGTCACGCGCATGCCGCAGGAATTGCTGAAGATGCCGAAGTTCAACCTGACCGACGAGCAGATCGACCAGATCGTCACGGTCATCTCCGGCATGACCGACGAGAAATTGACGGCGAAAGAGGCGCGCCAACTCACCCCCGCGGAATTCCAAATCGAGCGCGGGCGATGGACGGTCAAGGAGTTGAACTGCGTCGGCTGCCACATCGTCGAGGCGCAGGGCGGCGCGATCCGCGCGACGGGAATCCCGCAGGGCATGGAGCCGCCGATGCTGATCGGGACGCCGACGCAGTTGCACCAGGGCCAGCGGACCCAGCCGGATTGGTTGTTCAACTTTATCAAGTCCCCGCAAACGGGCGAGATTCGTCCCTGGCTGCACGTGCGGATGCCGACGTTCGGGTTGACGGACGGCGAGGCCAACGTGCTCGTTAAGTATTTCGCGGAAGAAGGGCGGGCGCAATTCCCCTATCAAACGCCGAAGATCGACATGTCTCCCGAGCATCTGGAAGCCGGCAAACAATTGTTCACGCAATTGAAGTGCGCGCTGTGCCATATTGTGGAAGGGAAAGCGCTCGGCAAACCGCTGGCGGAGATTCCCGAGGAAGACCTGCCGCGATTGGCGCCGAACCTCTCGCTGGCGCACGCGCGCCTGCAACGGGATTGGCTGGTCAACAAGTGGCTGGTCGAACCGTTGTCGCAGATGCCGGGCACGCGCATGCCCCAGTTCGAGTACGGCACGGCGATCGCGCCGAAGATCCTCGGCGGGGACGGACACAAGCAGATCGAGGCGTTGGTGGATTATGTGTTGACATTGGGAGCGAACGAACAAACCGCGCAGGCGACCCCGGCTCCGGCCCCGTGCCGCAGCGGCTCCTGCGGCCACAGCGCAGCCATGAAGTTCGACCTTGAAACAATTTGGTTCCAATAGAAAAAATGCTAGATTAACGGACTGGAGGCAAACATATGAAATCATTCAGATTGTTGGTGGCTGTCGCAGTAACACTCTCATTCGCCGCGGTTTCACGCGGCGCGGATTCGGCGTCGATTTCGGGAAAAATCACCTTTGACGGGACGCCGCCCAAGCGGAAGAAGATCAACACGGACGCCGACCCGAAGTGCGCGGAAATGCACGCAGATTCGCCCTTGTTGACTGAAGAAGTGGTGGTGAATCCAGATGGGACACTGCGAAACGTGTTCGTCTACATCAAGAGCGGGTTGGAGGGTAAGACGTATGATGTGCCGAAGGAGCCGGTGACCATCAACCAGACAGGTTGTCATTATGTGCCGCACGTGTTCGGCATGATGGCCAAACAGGAATTGGATATCCTGAACAGCGATGACACGTTACACAACATCCACGCCATGCCCGCCAAGAGCCCGGAATTCAATGTGGGTGAGCCCAACAAGGGGATGATCGTGAAGCGCAAGTTTCCCAATCCCGAGGTCATGGTGCACTTCAAATGCGATGTGCATCCGTGGATGTCGGCGTACGTTGGCGTGATGGACAATCCATTTTACAGCGTGACGGGAGACGACGGCACATTTTCGTTGAAGGGATTGCCTGCGGGCGAATACACCGTGGCGGCGTGGCAGGAGAAGTACGGCGAACAGGTTCAGAAAGTGAAGATCGGTGATGGTGAAGCGAAGACCATCGACTTCAAGTTTACGAAGCCGGCTGAGTAAAGCCGGGGTGACGAGAAAATCAGAGTACAAGAGAGCCGGTTGGAAATCGACGGGCTCGTGGAGTGGTTTTTCCGAAAGGAAATCGGGTCAATGACAGAAGCGCATCATTACGAAGAGCATCACGAAGAACATGGCCACGAGTTGCCGTTTTGGCGGAAGTACATCTTCTCGACCGATCACAAAATCATCGGCATCCAATACGGCCTGACGTCGCTGGTGTTTTTGTTCTTCGGTTTTTGCCTGATGATGTTGATGCGGTGGCAGTTGGCATTTCCGGGCCAGCCGCTGCCGATCGGGTTTCTGTCGACTTGGCTCGGGGACGCGCGGATGCCCGGCGGCATCATGGCCCCCGAATTTTACAACCAGCTCGGGGCGATGCACGGCACGATCATGATCTTCCTCGGCGTCGTGCCGCTGGCGGTGGGCGCGTTCGGCAACTATCTGGTGCCGCTGCAGGTCGGCGCGCAGGACATGGCCTTCCCGAAACTCAACATGACCAGTTACTGGGTGTATTTCATCGGCGGCGTGGTCATGCTCTGCAGCTTCTTTGTGCCGGGCGGCTCGGCGCAGTCCGGCTGGACTTCCTATCCACCCTTGTCCGACATCACGCCGCAAAGCCATTCCCTGTTTACGGGTCAAACCATGTGGTTGACCGGCATGGTGTTCCTGATTACCTCCTCGCTTCTCGGGTCGATCAACACCATCACCACGATCATCCAATTGCGCGCGAAGGGGCTGACCTGGATGCGGCTGCCGTTCTTCGTGTGGGCGCAGTTGGTGACGGGCTTTCTGCTGGTGCTGGCGTTTCCCGCCGCTCGAGGCCGCGGGCGTGATGCAATTGATGGATCGCATGGCGGGAACAAGCTTCTTCCTGCCGAGCGGGTTGGTGGTGGGCGGGAAGGCGCTGAATGTCAGCGGCGGCGGAAGCGCGTTGCTCTGGCAGCACCTGTTCTGGTTTCTGGCGCACCCGGAGGTGTACGTGTTGATCCTGCCCGGCGATGGGGATTGTCGGGGAAGTGATCGCCAACAACACCCGCAAGCCGCTCTGGGGATACAAGTCGCTGGTGTACTCGGTGATCTTCCTGGGGTTCATGTCCTTCATCGTGTGGGCGCATCACATGTTCCTCACCGGCATGGGCACCAGCATCAACGCGTTCTTCCAGACGACGACGATGATCATCTCAGTGCCGTCGATCGTCATTCTGACGGCGTTGATCCTGTCGCTCTGGGGCGGGTCGATTCGATTCAACACGCCGATGTTGTTCGCGCTGGCGTTTCTGCCGATGTTCGGCATCGGCGGGCTGACGGGCCTGCCGCTCGGCCTGGCAAGCGCGGACATTCACCTGCACGACACGTATTACGTGATCGGGCATTTCCATTACGTCGTCGCGCCGGGCACGCTGTTTGCGCTGTTCGCCGGCATTTACTACTGGTTCCCGAAGGTAAGGGGCCGACAAATGAACGAGACCTTGGGCAAGATCCATTTCTGGGGCTCGCTGGTCTGCATGAACGGCATTTTCATGCCGATGTTCATCCAGGGGATGGCGGGCGTGTCGCGACGCTTGTATGACGGCGGCAGTTCGTATCTTCATGCGCAGAATGTGCTTCCCTTGAACATCGGGATGTCGTACTCCGCGTGGGCGCTGGCGGTCTTTCAACTCGTATTTATCGTCAATTTCTTCTGGAGCATCTTCGCGGGACGGAAGGTGACCAGCGACAACCCATGGGAGTCCACGACCCTCGAGTGGGCCACGCCGACGCCGCCGCCACACGGGAATTTCCTCAAGGTCCCCGAAGTCTTTCGCGGACCCTACGAGTACAGCGTGCCGGGAGCGAAACGGGATTTTCTCCCTCAAAACCAACCTCAGGAGGCATAGATGTCTGGCGCGATTGAAATCCCTTATAACTCGACCGAACGGCCCGATACGGGGCTGTACAATGCCAAACTTGGCGTGTGGCTGTTCCTAGCCTCGGAAGTAATGTTGTTCGGCGCGCTCTTCTCGACATACGTGCTGCTGCGCACCGGCTCGGAAACATGGGAACACGGCGCGGAATTCCTGAACGTCCCGCTGGCCACCATCAACACGCTGGTGTTGATCATCTCCAGCGTGACGATGGTCATGAGCTGGGCGTCGCTGAAAATGAACAATTTCGGCAAGTACAAGCTGTACATGGGCTTGACGATCCTCTGCGGCGCGGTGTTCCTGGTCATCAAGGGTTTTGAGTACGCCCACAAGTTCGAGGTCGGGCTGTTTCCCTCGACCAGCACATTTATGGCGCTATACTTCACGATGACGGGCCTGCACGGTTTGCACGTCATCGGCGGCATGATCGTCAACAGTTACCTGTGGGGCCCCGGCCGCAAGATGTGGAAGACCGATCCCCAGCGATTCACCAACCGCATCGAGGTCGCCGGTTTGTACTGGCACTTCGTCGATCTCGTGTGGATTTTCCTGTTTCCGACCCTGTACCTGTTGCCGGGCAAATAGATTGGATGGAAGCATCATGAGCGACACACATCACGAAGACGTTCAGAGTCACGTAAAGACCTACATCAAGGTATTCGTCGCGCTGGCGGTCGGCACCATCGTTACCGTGCTGGCGTCCAATCTTCACCTGGGAATCATCCTGGGCATCATCGTGGCGCTGCTGATTGCCACGGTCAAAGGCTCGCTGGTGGCGGGCTTTTTCATGCATCTGGTCGCGGAGCGAAAGGTCATTTACTGGGTGCTGATGCTCACCGCGGTGTTCGTCGTGGCCATGGTGGGGCTGATCATGTTCAGCCGCGGAGACCAGCAGGGACAACAGCACGGGATCTTCGCCGTGCCGGCCGGGCGCGTACAGGTTCCACATGAGGAAAAGTCGGCGAACGGTCACGCGGAGTAACCATGTCACTCAAAGCATTCCATGTATTTTTTATCGTTGTCTCGATATTGATGTGCCTCGGCTTCGGCGCGTGGTGCCTTGACTCGGATTACGCGCGGGGACGCACTGCCTACACGGTCGCGGGGTACGTCTCGTTTGGCTTGGGCCTGTTGCTGGTGTTGTACGAAATCCGGTTTCTGCGGAAGTTCAAGGATTTGGATTAGGAGCAAACGAATATGACATCACGAGTTTTCAGGAGATTGATGATCACCGCTTTGGTGCTGGGGGCGGGGGCGGTGCCGCGCACCGTGCTGGCGTGCGCCGTTTGCTATGGTGCCTCCGACGCTCCGCAGACACGCGGCATGAACTTCGGCATCTTTACCATGCTGGGCGTGACCGGCGTGGTGCTGAGCAGTTTTGGCGGGATGATTTTCTGCTTTGCGAGACGGGCCCGACGGCACAATACAGAATTGACGCCCTGACAAGTTAATCGAAAAGGACTACACCATGCTGGAGAAGATTCTTGGTTTACCGGTCAGCGCCTCCGAACACGCGGCGCGCGTGGATCGACTCATTCTGTACGTCCACATCCTGATGGTTGTGCTGTTTGTGGGGTGGCTCCTGTTTTTCTTTTACACGCTCTTCCGGTTTCGCAAGAGCAAGAATCCCATCGCGGACTACACCGGTGTGAAAACGCACACCTCATCGTATCTGGAGGCGACAGTAGCGGTGGTCGAAGTCTTGTTGTTGGTCGGCCTGTCGATTCCGTTTTGGTCCTGGAAGGTCAGTGCGTTCCCGACGGACCCGGCAACGGTGCATGTGCGCGTCATTGCCCAGCAGTTCGCGTGGAACATTCATTATCCGGGGCCCGACGGCATTTTCGGCCGCACGGACATCAAGCTGGTCGATGAACAGACGAACCCGATCGGTCTCGATCGCAAAGGCGATCCACACGCCAAGGATGATATTGTGACCCTGAACCAGTTGCATTTACCGGTCAATCGTCCGGCGGTCATCGAGATCACCACAAAAGACGTGATTCACAGTTTTTCCCTGCCGGTCATGCGCGTGAAACAGGATGCCATTCCCGGCATGCTCATTCCTATTCACTTTGTCCCCAACAAGACTTCCGATCAGTTGCGCGAAGAGCTGGCGATGACCGTCACGCTTCCTACGTCCAAGAGCATTGATTCTGATGTCGCCATGGAAGATTACAAGGCCAGGGATGGTACCATTCTGGCGAAGAAGGGTCGGTCGATCAACGCTGACACCGCCGCGAAACTTGTTGAAAACGGGATCACGGAAGTGCGGGTCGGGCCCCGATACCCGGCTGAAATCGCCTGCGCGCAGCTTTGCGGTCTCGGTCATTACCGCATGAAGGGCTATCTGAGTATTGATACGGAAGAACAATACAAGGCGTGGATCCAGGATCAGGAGGACTCGCTCGGAGATTAGTCGTGTATCCGACACATCCTGGCTGGACGAAATGACCGCAAACCCCCAACCTTGGCTGCATCGGTTCGCCTGCCTCTTGGCATCGGCGACGTTTCTATTGATCGTCGCGGGAGCGAGTGTGACCAGCCATCGGGCCGGGTTGTCCGTGCCTGACTGGCCGACGACCTATGGCCAGTTCATGTTTTCATTCCCGACGTCCAAGTGGGTGGGCAACATTTTTTACGAGCACGGGCATCGTCTCATCGCGAGCGCGGTCGGCATGCTCACTGTCGGACTGGCAATTTGGTTGGTCCGCGTGGAACCACGCCGGTGGGTGCGGCGTCTTGGCATTACGGCCGTTGCCGTAGTCATCGCGCAGGGGATTTTGGGTGGCCTGACGGTTAAACTCATGTTGCCCCCGTCGGTCTCGATTGCGCACGCTTGCCTCGCGGAAGCGTTCTTCTGTGTTACGGTGGCCCTGGCGTTTGTCACCTCGAAAGAATGGCGGCAACCGGCACTTCCCGCGGAGGTTTCTGACGCGCGGCTGGCGCAACGATTGGCCCTCGCCTCGACCATCGCGGTCTATGCCCAAATCATCCTCGGCGCGGCGATTCGTCATGGCGAATGGTGTATCTTTGCGCACATCCTCGGTGCCCTGGCGGTTCTTGGATGCATTGTATCGACCTTGTTTGTCGTGTTGTTCACGGTGAGACGCCGCGGGTTTTTGCGTCACGCAATTGTGTTGCTTGGCTTGGTGACGGCTCAGATTGCCTTGGGCTTGATCACTTTGATGGTGCGCGTGCCGAAAAATGCCGACGAGCAATTATCAACCGTCCAAGTGCTGGTGCCAACGGCGCATCTGGCCCTCGGCGCGCTGGTGCTGGCCACCAGTTTGGTGATGACTCTCAAAGCCTTTCGATTCCTCGCGGCTGCTGGGGAAGAGCCGTCGTTGCCGCTGGCTCAGGGAGCTCTTTCGTGAATAATCTGCGCTCGTATGTTGAATTAGCGAAGCCCCGAATCTTGTCGATGGTCCTGGTCACAACGACCATCGGGTTTTTCCTCGGCGCGAGGGGAATCCACCCGTTGTCCACGCTTCTGGTCACGCTGTTCGGGGTCGGCTGCGCCACCGGCGGCTCGGCGGCGCTGAACAATTACCTGGAACGCGAAGCGGACGGCAAAATGGAGCGCACACGTCATCGCGCTTTGCCGGCGGGGACCATCCAGCCCTCCAACGCGCTCGCCTTCGGGATCAGCCTGGTGTTGATCGGGCTGGTGGCCCTGATTTGGGCGGTCAATTTGCTCACGGCCTTTCTCGTGTTGCTCGCGTCGTTCCTCTACGTCCTCGTGTACACACCGATGAAGCGCCTCACGTGGCTGAATACGACGTTTGGCGCCATCCCGGGGGCGATTCCGCCAATGTGCGGCTGGGCCGCGGCGACCGGACGTCTCGATCCGGGCGCGTGGGTGCTGTTTCTCATTCTCTTCGCGTGGCAACATCCGCATTTTTACGCCATTGCCTGGATGTTCCGCGACGATTATCGGAATGCCGGGTTCAAGATGCTGCCCGTGGTCGACCCGAGTGGCGTGAGTACATTTCGGCAAACCATCCTGTTTGCGGTGCTGCTGATCGGCGTCTCGGTCCTGCCCACGATCATCGGCATGACGGGGAAGGTGTATTGCATCGGCGCGCTCGTGATGGGTGTGGCACTGCTGGTGGTCGGGGCGCTGTTCACCCGGTCGAAATCCTTTCTCGACGCGCGTCGCCTGCTGAAGGCTTCCGTCGTATACCTCCCATTGTTATTGCTCCTCATCATCGTCGACGCCGGCTTTTAGGAGCTGATCCAGATGAGCGACTCTCTTCTCGTGGTCGAAGCGCTGACACACCGATACGGCGAACGCACGGCACTGGATAATGTCAGCCTTTGAAGTTCCCGCCCGCGAGATCTTCGGATTGCTCGGCCCCAACGGCGGCGGCAAGACCACGCTGTTTCGCATCTTGAGCACGTTGGTCACCCCCCGCGAGGGAAACGTACGATTGTTTGGCATGGATGTGGCGCGCCATCAGAGTGAAATTCGCCGCCGCATTGGTGTGGTCTTCCAATCGCCGAGCCTCGACCGCAAACTGACTGTGCTGGAAAACCTGCGTCATCAGGGGCATCTGTACAATCTTCGGGGACACGAGTTGCAATCGCGGATTGATGAATTGCTCTCGCGCTTCGGGATGGCCGACCGCAAGGCCGATCTGGTGGAAACGCTTTCTGGAGGACAGCGGCGGCGGGTCGAGTTGGCCAAGGGCTTGTTGCACAAACCCCAGGTGCTCTTGCTCGACGAGCCAAGCACGGGCCTCGACCCACGTGTTCGTCGCGAATTATCCGATTACCTCGAGCAGTTGCGTGACAAGGATGGCATGACGATTCTGTTGACGACGCACCTGATGGAGGAGGCGGATCGATGCGACCGCCTGGCCATCGTTGACCGAGGCCGCCTCGTCGCGCTCAGCACCCCACGGCATCTGAAGGAGAAGATTGGCGGAGATGTCATTTCGGTTGAAACGACACTGCCGCAGCCCTTGGCGGAACAGATTGCCAAACGATTTGGGGTCGAGGCGCACGTATTGGACGGGAGCGTGCGTGTCGAGCGGGCCAATGGCCACAAGTTCATCACGGACCTCGTCGAAGCATTCCCGGGGCAGATTGATGCTATCAGCATTCACAAGCCGTCCTTGGAAGATGTCTTTATCCGCCTGACCGGACATCGGTTTGAAGGAGACGGCGTGTGAGCGAGCCACAAGCCAATTATTTTGCCCTGCCGGCGTTCACGCTCTGGTGGCGTGAGATGGTGCGCTTCTTTCGTCAGCGAGACCGCGTCATGGGTGCGCTCGGTACGCCGCTGGTATTCTGGTTGTTGCTGGGATCAGGGCTTGGTAAATCCTTCAGCGCGCCGATCTCACCCGAGGGACACGGATACCTGGAGTACTTTTTTGGTGGCACCATCGTACTGGTGTTGTTGTTCACGGCGATCTTCTCGACAATTTCGATCATTGAGGACCGTCGCGAAGGATTTCTCCAGGCGGTGCTCGTCGCGCCGGTGGGGCGCTTCGGTCTGGTCTTGGGGAAGATCCTGGGGGGGACGACGCTGGCGCTGGTACAGGGACTGGTGTTTGTATTGCTGGCTCCGTTCGTCGGTCTGTCGCTCAGCGTCGTGTCCGTGGTCTGGCTTACGGTAGTGATGTTTTTGCTGTCGTTTGCACTCACCGGCCTGGGATTTCTCATTGCGTGGCGGATGGATTCGACTCAGGGTTTCCACGCCATTATGAACCTGTTCCTGATTCCGCTCTGGTTGTTATCGGGCGCCGTGTTTCCCGCTTCGGGCGCGCCGGCCATCCTGCGTTGGGCGATGATGTGCAACCCGGTCTCCTACGGGGTGATGGCGGTCCGTCAGGGGTTATACTGGAATGTTCCATTGGCAACCGCTGGATTGCCATCTCGGGAGACGAACCTCTTCGTCACCTTGATTTTCGCGGCGGCGATGTTCATTCTGTCGTTGCGGGCAGCCCGACGTACGACGCAGGGGGATTTGCAATGAAAGTAAAAACCATTTTGAACATCGGCGTGGCCGGCACGTTCGCCACCGTTGTGGGGTCAATTCTCCTGATCGTCATACGGGGGGCGCCGATACCGGCTTCCGCGATGGAAGTTCCGGTCATGGGTTGGGTGCCCGAATTTTCGTTGACGGAAGCCAGCGGCACAACGGTGCGTCGCGGGGATTTGATCGGTAAAGTATGGATTGCCAGTTTCCTGTTCACCCGCTGCGGCGAGGCGTGCCCGCTGCTGATGCATCACGAGGTGCGATTGCAAGGAGAGCTGCCGGTGCGCGACGATTTGCAGCTCGTGAGTTTCTCGGTCGATCCGGATTGGGACACGCCCAAAGTTCTTACCGAGTACGCCCGCGCGTTTGGCGCGGATCGAAATCACTGGTCCTTTTTGACTGGGGACAAGAAGCAGGTCTATCATTTGTCAATCGATGGGTTCCGACTGGCGGTGCAAGAGGGGGATCCCGCCAAAGAGATGCCGATCCTTCACAGTACGAAGCTGGTGTTGGTGGATCGGCATGGGGCGATTCGTGGGTATTACGACAGCACGGACGAAGACGAGATGCAGAAGCTTGTTCGTGACGCGCGACGGGTGTTGGCAGAGCGATCATGATCACCCTGTCGGAATTGCCCGCGGTGAACGCGACGCTGAACGCGACAAGCGCTGTGTTTCTGGCGCTGGGCTATGGGTGCATCCGCCGAAAACGGGTGGCCGCACATCGGACTTGTATGTTGATCGCGGTGGCGGTGTCGGCATTGTTCCTGATTTCGTATCTCACCTATCACTGGCATGTGGGCCATAAGCCTTTTGCGGGACAGGGACTGGCAAGACCCGTGTACTTCACCATCCTGCTGACCCACACTGTTCTTGCGATCGTCGTGGCGCTCTATCTGGTGCCGGTGACTTTGTCCCGCGCGCTGCGTGAGCGCTTCGATCGGCACCGGGCGATCGCGCGCTGGACGTTGCCGATCTGGTTTTACGTGTCGGTGACCGGTGTGATCGTGTATTTCATGCTCTATCATTGGTATGCACGTGCGTAGGTTGATCTCATCGCTGGCGCTGACGGCGCTCGTGGCATTTGCCCCGGTAATTGCGAACGGAGAGAATGGCGAGAGGGTCATTTCGGGGACTGTTCGCCTGGTTGGCCCGGCCCCGAGAATTCCCACCATCCAGCCAGATGTGGACTTCGATGCCTGCGGGACAGAAGCGCGCCAGACAAAATCGCTTCTTCTGGGTTCAAACCAGGCCGTGCGCGACGCGATTATTTATCTGGGAGGGTACCCACAGAGTGACGCGAGCATCGGAACGAATGACGCAGTCGTTCTCGACCAGCGCAATTGCGAATTTGTGCCAAGGATCCAGATCGCCCGGAGCGGTGCCCCGTTAATCCTCAGGAACAGCGACCCCGTGCTTTACGTGGTTCGCATCGACTCGATGAGTGGAACCAACGGGCAGCGCACATTGCTCAAGGCGGCAACACCCTACGCCGGCTATGAAAAGACGTATCAACTCGCCAATTTTCGCGAGCCGACACTCTTGCAGGTAGCGTCCGCCAACGGGCATGAATGGATGAACGCGTATATCGCGGTGCTGCCGCATCCGTGGGCCGCGCTGACGGACGAAAATGGTCGTTTCGTGCTTCGCAATGTGCCTCTCGGCACACAGAAGATTTACGCGTGGCATGAGGTCCTCGGCGTGTTGACGAAAGAGGTCAAACTCAACGGCAACCACACGGCCGTTGTCGACTTCGATTTCACCACGAAAAAATAGCGCGGTCCGTCAGAATTTTCCTTCGAGACTGCGTTCACTCTTCCGCGCCAATTCCGCGTTGTTCGTGTCCCCCAGCGCGTCAAAGCAATCCGCGAGGGCTCTCCAAACGCTCGGGTCTTCGACTTGGTGCTGGGCCAGAGGACGCAGCACGTGGATGGCCTCGCGTGGCTTATCTTGTTTCATGTACGCAAAGGCCAGAGCCTTGCGACCGGCGATGCCGTCGGGCGCGATCTCAATGGCCCGTTTTCCATGCTCAATCGCCCGGTCAAATTCCTTGACGCTCGTATACCAGACGGTGAGGTTGATGTGGGCGGGCAGGCAATCGGGATTCTCTTGGAGGGCATTAAGGAACAGCGTCTCGGAATCGAACCAAATTTCGGTCCGCTGTTCGGCCGCCAGGGTAAGAGCGGTGAAAACGGCGGCAATCACTCCACCCAACACAATACGTGCGCCGCTGCCGCGCGCCGCCCCGGCCGCCTGCGCAACGACCATGCTCGCGGGCAACATCAATCCGAGGATCGCGAGATGCGCGTAGCGGTCGGCGACCACATGGATGCCAACAGGAACCAGTCCGATGGTTGGCGAGAGTGTAATGAGATAGAACAGCCAGCAAGGCCAGAGCGCGGGCCAGCGGCGTCGGGCCGCAAACACCAACGCGGTGACGAGAGCAAACACCGCGAGATACTCGAGGCTGGAGACAAAGTTCCAGTGCATCTCGTCGAATGGCCGGTACACCGCCGAGAAATGGACCGGCCAGAAAAACTTTCGAACGTAAAAGAGGGAGCAGTATCCAACCAGCCCGGCCCGCGCCCAGAGTGGAATAATTTCCGGCGTTGCGACCGTTTCGCCTGTACCACCGGCTTGGCAGGCGAATGTAATTCCGGCAATGATCAGGCTGACGGCAAAGAACGGGACCTTTTCTCCCCACGCTTTGCGTTTGACGAGGAAGTAGTCAATGAGCAGCAGCACCGCCGGGAATGTGACCGCTGTCGATTTTGATAACACCGCCGCAACAAACAGCCCGAAGCAGATTCCGTAGTCGGCGAGTTTGCGGCTGTCCAACCAGCGGCAGTAGCTGAGCAGCCCCAGAAGATAGAAGAATACAAACAGCACATCCTTGCGTTCAGTCGCCCACGCAACGGACTCGACATGCAACGGGTGCACCCCGAAAATCACCGCGGTCAGGAGCGCCGTCGTTAGCGCGTATGTGTATCGGCCACGCAATACCTTCCGCACCAGTACCAGCACCAGCAGGGTGTTGGCGACATGTAGCAGCAGGTTCGTGAGGTGATACCCGAACGGATCGCGGCCCCAGATTTGGTAATCGATGGCGAATGACAGCCATGTCAGCGGACAGTACAGCTTGGCCGTTGGCTGTGTGAACATCACCCACAAGTTGTGGGAGTTCAGAGAACGAATGGCGAGGTCCTGGGTGATGTGAGTGGTGTCGTCCCAATCCACGAATTGGCCCTGTAATCCGTGGACATGCGCGGCGACCGTCAGGACGAGAACGATAAGTACGTCCAGCCAGATTCTATCGGACTCGGAGCGCTCGTTCATGCGCGTGGGGCGCTGACATTAGACCAGATTGGCGGCAACAAGTTGGCTAACCAACCGGTTGTCAGCCCGACCGGCGACCTTCGTTTGCACGGCTTTCATGACCTTGCCTATGTCCGCTTTGGTTGTCGCTCCCAGTTCCGTGATCGTGGCTTTGACCACCTCTTCCACCTGCGCCTGCGAAAGCTCTTCGGGCAGGTAGGACTTCAACACCGCCAGCTCGGCCTTCTCTTTCTCGACCAAATCCGCTCGTCCGCCCTTCTCGAACCCCTCAATCGAGTCCTGCCGCTGCTTGATCTGCTTCCTGATGACCATCGTCACATCGGCATCCGTCAGTTTCTCCTGCTTCTTCTCGATCTTGTAGTACTCAACCGCCGATTTGAGCATGCGCAACGTCGATAGCCGCGGCGCATCCTTGGCCCGCATCGCGTCCTTCATATCCGCCGCAATCTTGTCCGTCAGCATAATCATTAGACTAGGCGGGCGCCGCGCCGCTTGTCAACTCATTCACCTCTCCATCATCCTTTCACCACTCCAATCGGCCGCAACCGCGCCACTTTGCGCGCGATGCCGGCGTTATGACAAACGTCCACCACGTCCTCCACGTCTTTGTAAGCCCACGGCGCTTCCTCCAAAGCCGTGCCGTGCCCCTGGGCCATCATGACCACGCCGCGCTCGTCCAACTCCCGCTGCAAATCCTGGTAACTCCTCTCCCTCTTCGCCTGCGCGCGGCTCATCATACGTCCCGCGCCGTGGCAAACCGTTCCCCACGTCTGTTTCATGGCGTCCTCGGTGCCGACGAGGACGAACGAATATCGCCCCATGTCGCCGGGCACCAGCACCGGTTGCCCGATCGGCTTGTAACGGTCGGGAATCATGGGATGACCGGGCGGGAACGCCCGCGTCGCGCCCTTGCGATGGACGCACACCGTCTTCTCATACCCGTCAACCGTATGCTCCTCCAGCTTGGCAATGTTGTGCGGGACGTCGTACACCAGCTCCATCCCCAACTCGCGCGGCGAGATTCGCAGCGCGTGCAGGAACGCCTTCTCCGCCTTCGTCATCAGCACCTGCCGGTTCGCAAAGGCGTAATTCGCCGCGCACCGCATCGACGACAGGTACTCTTTGCCTTCGGGGGAACGCACCGGCGCGCTCACAAGCTGACGGTCCGGCAAATGAATCCCATATTTCGCTGGCGCGCCGCGCAGCACTTTCAAATAATCATCACAAACCTGATAGCCAAACCCACGCGAGCCGCAGTGGATCATCACGGTGACCTGGCCCGGAAACAATCCCATCACGTCGGCGGCGTTCTCGTGAAAAATTTCGTCCACGATTTGCACTTCGAGGAAGTGATTGCCGCTGCCGAGTGAGCCGAGTTGGCCCTTGCCGCGTTCCAGCGCGCGATCGGTGATGTTCGAGGGTTCGGCATCCTCCAATTTCCCGTGTTCTTCGATGAACTCCAAATCCTCCGACTCGCCGAACCCGTGTTCCACCGCCCAGTGTGCTCCCTCGTGAACGCACTTGCGCTCGTCTGTGTATGACAGTTTCAGGTCGCTCCCGCGGCCCAGCCCACACGGGATATCGCGGAACAGTTGGGCGACCAGTTCCCGGATCTTTGGGGCCACGTCCTCACGCTTGAGGTTGGTCCGCATCAGCCGGACGCCGCAATTGATGTCGTAACCCACCCCGCCGGGAGAAATCACGCCGCCCTGGTTCGGATCGGTCGCGCAGCAGCCGCCAATGGGAAAACCATACCCCCAATGGATGTCCGGCATGGCCAGCGAATATTTCTGGATGCCCGGCAGGAATGCCACATTGGCCACCTGTTCGAGACAGTTGTCGCCGACGATGTGCTCCAACATCTTCTCCGTCGCGTAAATCCTGCCGGGGACCCGCATCCCGGTCTTGTACGACGCGGGCAACTCCCACAGCCAATCATTGATCTTCTCCA
Organism: uncultured Verrucomicrobiae bacterium; assembly: GCA_963842185.1. Classification (GTDB taxonomy): domain Bacteria; phylum Verrucomicrobiota; class Verrucomicrobiia; order Palsa-1439; family Palsa-1439; genus Palsa-1439. The sequence goes on along the minus strand of CAWJFL010000020.1, from coordinate 3,161 downwards.
GTGGGTTCACCATGTCACCCTACCTCGTGTTGAAAACCGGCCCCGGTCGTCATCCCGAGCTTGTCGAGGGATCTCTGTCGTTTGCCGCCCCAACAGCCGTCCGCTCCGTTGCTCCCAGTCTCGCATCCTTGTCGCCACCCTCCCCCAAAAATTGGGTTCGTTTTTGGCTTTCCGAAAATAAATTTTCCACGCCGGCTTGAACGAAATTGGGTTCGTTTGGTAATTTATCCCCCAAACCCCATCTCTCGGGTTCGACTCTCATCCTGCGAGCCTGCCACCCTTGAATTTGGGATCGTTTTGCATCGAGATGTGTAAAGAAATCCGACACACGATTTTCATAACCCGCTTGGAATAAGGGCATTGCAAAAATTCCAACCCCTCAAAACTTGGGTTCGTTTGGCAAAATTTATTTTTTCGCCACCCACGTTCGGCGCAGGTCTCCCGACCGCGCCGTTTCGCAGCCGTATGGGAGGGCGAGCCCTCGCCCGCCGTAGCTTCAGCGAAGGCGGGTCCCGGCGAGCCGCGCCCCCGCCTTCTGTGTCCCCAAACCTCTTCCCCAAGGCACTTGGGAACTTATGCACTTTGGCACTGGTCTTTGCCCGTCCTCTCCTTCCACCCCCATCTCGACCTTCCGTCTTCATCTTGCCGCCACCGCTTATACCACAAAGCGATACAACAATCAATCCGCAAAGAATAGACCCTCGCACGCGCCGCGTCTCCGTCCGCAATCTGTCATCCTGAGCTTGTCGAAGGATCTCTGTCGTTTGTGTAGCGTGCGCTGTCCGCAGCGCATCCGGGCGGGCGCGCCGCTCGCTCTGTAGCCGCGGGGCGCTTGCCCGCCTCAGGCGTGGCTGACCGCGGTTCCGCTTCCGCTGTAGCCGCAGGCTTTAGCCTGCGCGGTTGCACCCGATTCGGCATTTCGGTCATCGTACGGCTTGCTGTGCGCCGGTCTCCCGACCGCGCACCTGGCTTGACCGCAGGTCTCCAGATCAATCGGTGTGACCGAACAGAGTTCTTTCCAATAGGTTGAACACGACCAAACGACCCAGAACAAGCGCATACAGCGGGGGTTGCAAAGATTGGAAGCCGAGGACGGCAAATTTCCAATTCAGCGGACATTCGGCCACTGAAGGCACCAAATGTCGTCCGCCAGCGGACGCTATGGCCCCAAGCAACTTGTTGCTATTCCGTCCCAATTTCGATACACAATCATCATCAGGAGATGGCCCATGTTCAATCGATTGATTCCACGCGAGTACAACTTTTTCGAGTCGTTCGACCAGGCCGCCCATCACGCGGTCGCCGCCGCGAAGCTGTTGATGAAGCTGACCGAACACTATGAAGACGCCGACCCCATCGCGCGCGAACTGAACGGCATCGAGCACGCCTGCGACGACGTGGCCCACCGTACGATGGAACAGTTGAACAAGTCCTTCATCACGCCGCTCGACCGCGAAGACATTCACGTGATGATCCTCCGCATCGACGACGTCGTCGACCTGACCAATGCCGCCGCCAATCGCATGGCGTTCTTCGGCATCCAAAAACCCACGCAGCATTCGGTCAACCTCGCCAAACAGGTCGTGCGCGGATGTGAAAAACTCGCGGAAGCCGTCCACGGGATGAACTCCACGAAGAACTACGAGCAGGTCATGCAAGACTGCATCGCCGTCCACGAAGTCGAAAACGCGGCTGACGACATCTTGCATGCCGCGCTGACCGAGTTGTTCGCCACGGAGAAAAACGCCATCGAAGTCATCAAGTGGAAGGACATCTACGAGACGATGGAAAAAATCACCGATCGCCTGGAAGACGTCGCCAACGTCCTCCAGGGAGTCATCGTCAAGATGAGCTAACAAGCTCCTGGTTGCGGAACAGGCAACGGTCACGCCCTCTGGCCGCGCACGCAACCCGCTCTCATCGCGCTGTCCGTGACCCCGCCCCGCTCGCCTTCGCTCACCGCTCATGCCCGAGCATGGATAGCTCCCCGCGTTGGACGGTTGGCGAACGTTCAGGGTTAGACTTCCGAAGCCTGCCGCGAAAGTCGTTTGAACGCGGCCAAAGCCAAGCGGGAGGAAGCGCCAAAGGGCGACTGCCTCCCGCTCTCGCTTACTGTGTGAAGAGCGACTAGGAGCGACGGCGACGAACCGCCAACAGTCCCAGCAATCCCATGCCAGCCAGCACGAACGCCGACGGCTCGGGGACACTCACAATCGATGTCACCGTGAACTCCGGAAGTCCGCCACCAGGCAGACCGCTGCTGGGGTCTACCTCCATAAATCCATAAACATCCACGGCGCCACTCGGGACGTCGAAGCCACCCAGTGTGCTGGCAGAATAGTAGGTCGACACGGCGTCATAATCCCGCACGCTGCCCGTGGCGTCCGTGAGCGTGTAAGCAACGTTCGCGGAACTGTCGGCGTATTGCGGGAAGACCTGCGAGAAGGTGCCGCCACCCGAGAACGTGACGCCCGTGAGCTCGATATAGTAGCCTTCAACATTGACATTGGAAGCCAACGCGACAGTGTTGAGCTGGTTGATCGTGAGAACCAGTGGCGAGAACGCTGAAGTGTTATTCCCGCGGGACTGGAGGGTAAGGTAGTTGTTACTGGAAACAGTCGTGGTAAAGACCATGTCCGCCAACGCGTTAGTCATTTGCATCTGGCCGGCGGCGCTGATGCCATCGCCCACGGCGGGTATTAGATCGGTGGGGCCGTTCGAGGTGCGCAAGTTCGCGAGAGTAGAACTCGAGACGGTCAGATCGATCGACCCGGTCTGATCTTCAGCCAGTAAAATCCAGCTGGTGTAAGTCTGCCCACCGAGCTGGCCAGGCTCTGACAAGATGGCCGTGATGACCGGATAGTTGTTGGGATCGTAGCCTAAGCCGAATCCGTTGTCGTACATGCCGTACGAGTTGTAAGCGGCTTGGGCTTGGCCATACAGGTCGCTAGCGTCATCGGCGTTTACCTTCACGCCCGACAACAACATCCCTGTGCCGATAAGCAACAGGGCAAAAATAATGATTCTGCGATTCATAGCATTCGTTCTCCCAATTTGATCCCGTGGTTTCTATTTATCGGAAGGCAGACGAGACCTCACCCAAGGATAAGATGGTACGGGCAGGCCCCGCGAGAAGGCGAGAACTCATTTTCTACTTACGA
>CAWJFL010000019.1:0-145737 GCA_963842185.1 uncultured Verrucomicrobiae bacterium | reverse complement strand
CCAGCGGGACGCTGGCAGCGGGCGCCAGCGCGAACGTCACCGCCACCATCAATGCCAATGCCAACAACCTTGCGCCCGGCAGCCATACCGACACGATCGGATTTACCAATACCACGAGCGGTCTCGGTAATACGACCAGCGCAGTCAGCCTCAATGTCGGCGTCGGCAACTTCGGATTCTACAGCGACTTCAGCACGTTTGCCTCCGGCAACCTTGTCGGGCAGGCCTCTTGGACCCAAGTGGGTACGATATCCAGTACGCCGATTCAGATCAGCGGGGGCCAGGCGGGATTTACCGGCGGGCTGACCGCCAACAACCAAACGGTATACAAGGGCTTCACACTGACCAACGAGACCGTGTTCTATGGTCTCACCCTGACCGTGACCAACGCGCCAAACACCAACGCCGTCCCGTACTTCGCGGCGCTGTATAACACCACCAACGGCACAGGAACGTCGTTCTATCGTTTGGCCGCGGAGTCACCCGATTCGGCCAAGACGAATTATGTGCTCGGCGTCCGCGTCTCGCTGTCGGGGGGCGACCCCTACACGTTCGGCACCACAGGCCTGAGCTACGGGACCCAGTACCGCGTGATCGTCGAGGCGGCCGGCACCAGTGTGATTCTGTACGTCAATCCGACCAGCGGCACTCTCGGAGCGCAGACGCCGTACACGCAGAATAGCTACTCGTCCGGAGCCTCGGTGGGTTCATTCGCAATCTCGCAGTTGGACAACGGCACGATCCCCAGCGCCGGTGGCACGATCGGCAAGGTCGTCGTCGACGACAACTTCGGGACTGTGTACACAGATTTGGTCGGCGTCCTGCCGCCGACGGCCAGTTTCACCGCCAGTCCGACCAGCGGGCCGGCGCCACTGAGCGTGAGCTTCACGGACCAGTCGTCCGGTCCGCCCACGAGTTGGAGTTGGACGTTTGGTGACGGCGGCACGTCAACGGTCCAGAGCCCGACCTACGTATACGCGTCGACGGGAACCTACACAGCGACGTTGGTTGTCTCCAGTGCCGGCGGAGCCAGCACCAATACGGCAACAGCCACGATTAGCGTCTACGACCCGTTCACGCAGTGGCAGCAGAGCTACGGCCTCACCAACAACTGCGCGTTATGTGGTCCGAACGCCTCCTACACGGGCGACGGAATGAGCAACACCAACAAGTTCATGGCGGGCTTCAGTCCCACCAGCGCTGGGCCGTACCTACACATTATCAGCATCGCCCAGCAGTTGGTGTCGGGGAACACGAACGTCGTGGTGACATATCTTGGCGCCAACGGGGACAACAGCTACGTGCCGGGGATTGCGTCACGGACCAACGTGTTGGATTTCATGACTGGCACCGCCAACGGCAGCTATGCGACTGGCGGTTGGCAGGACACGGGCCTGACCAATATTCTCAGTGGCGGAAACGGGTCCGGCACCATCACCAGCATGACGGACTCGAACATAATAGCCAGTCCCGACCGCTACTACCGCGTGCGTGTGTTGTTGCCATGAGAATTATTCGCGGGCACCACGATAACAGTGCCATAAGCCATAAACAGGAGAATAACCTCGATTCCGTCGGCCCTTGATTATTCTGTGGGAATTTGCTAAAACGCTTTAACAATGAAGTACACGGTAACGCTCCTGTTCGGCGTTCTCCTCGGATTGCCCCTCGTCGCAGTCGCGGATCCTGGCAACGTCAACTCATGGTTCAGTAATTCCCTGAACGAACTCACGTTCACCTGCGCGACGGCGGTCGTGAAGCTGGATCTCCTGGATCCGAACGTCGTCCGCGTCCGTATGGAGCCAAGCGGCACCGCGTTCAACACGAATGCCTCCTTCACGGTCGTCAAGAACTGGGTGTTGCCGCCGATTACCGTGGTCGATGGGAACCCGTTAACGATCACCACTTCGAACCTGCAAGTAAACGTCTCGAAAACGCCGTTCCGGCTCACTTTTCTTCAAGCCAATGGCGCCCTCTGGCTCACGGACACGAATACGACCGGCATGACGTCCACGCACAGTGGTTCCATCACCAACATGAGTGAAACGTTTGCCCAACAGACCAACGAACAGTTCTACGGACTCGGTCTGGTGCTTGGTGAACCGCTGAGTTACGCGGCCAGAGTCGGACGCTCTACAACGCGCGGAGGAGCTTCGAATCGGGAGATATGACGGACATGGCGGTGCCATTGATGTTGTCCTCCAAGGGCTACGCCGTCTTCGTGGACAATACGTACTCCCAAGTCTGGAATTTTGCGGTTTCCAGCTCGACGCAATGGAGCGCGTTGGTCAGCGCCGGCGAACTGAACTATTACTTTATCGGCTCCACGAACCCCGCCGATGCGCTGAACCGTTACACGCAAATCACGGGTACCGCGCCGATGCCTCCGCGCTGGACACTCGGGTACATGCAATCGCGATACGGCTACACAAATTGGTGGGATATGACCACGGCGGAGGCCCAGTTTCGCACCAACGACCTGCCCTGCGACGCGCTGATTCTTGATCTGTACTGGTATGGATCACCGAGTGTGATGGGTGGGTTGACATGGGACACGACGACGTTCCCCAATCCTTCCAGCAATCTGGCGGCGTTTGCCTCGTCGGGCATCAAGGTCATGAACATTCAGGAAGAGTACATCAACAATCAAAACCAACCCGCCCTGAGCAATTTCAATGCAGCCGCCGCACTCGGGTACTTGGTCTCCACGAACCCGCAAATGACCTCGCCCAGCATCCAGTCCAACTCCGGCTTTTACAATACCGCCGGTTACATGGACTACTCCAACCCCTCGGCGCGCGCCTGGTGGTTTAGTAAAATCCAACCACTGTACGCAGCCGGGATCGCCGGGTTTTGGACCGACCTCGGCGAGCCGGAGCAGGATACCACCACCGACTACCTCTACGGCGGCCATCGCGAATCGGAAATCCACAACGTCTACAGTCTCCTGTGGCACCAGGGGCTTGCGGAAGGATTCGCCAGCAATTATCCGAATGCGCGCCTGTACATCCTGAGTCGGTCGGGCTTTGCCGGTGACCAGCGATTTGGCGCCGGCCACTGGACGAATGACACGTACCCGAACTGGGCGACATTGGCGGCGCACCCGACCGCGCTCTGCAATTACGGCCTGTCTGGGCTGAGTTATTTCGGCAGCGACATTGGCGGCTTCGACGCTCCTCAGCCAACGGACGAGTTGTATGTGCGCTGGTTCCAATTCGGTTCGTTCTGCCCGATTTTTCGCGCGCACGGGGTCGACAGCAAACCGACCGCGCCGTACCAATTTGACCTGTTCGTCCAAGACCACTGCCGCAACGCGATGAAGCTGCGGTATCGACTGCTCCCCTACGTGTACACCGCCGCGCGCGAGACGTTCGACACGGGGATGCCGATGTGCCGCGCCCTGCCGCTGGCGTTCCCGAGCGACACGAATGTCCTTCAGAACGGCAACCAATTCATGTTCGGATCAAACATCATGGTTTCCCCCATCGTCACGGAAGGAGCGCTCTCGCAACCCACGTATCTGCCCGCGGGAAACTGGATCGACTTGTGGAGCGGTCAACCATTGACCGGTCCGGTGACAACGAATTGGCCGGCGCAAATGGGGCAAATCCCCGCGTTCTATCGCGACAACTCGATCACCGCGCTCGGGCCGTACGTCGAGTCCAGCCAGTTCGACGATGGCAGCCAGCGCGGCGTGCGCGTCTACTGTAGCACCAACGCCAGCTACACGCTTTACGATGACGATGGCGCGTCCAATGGCTATCGCTCCAATCAACTTGCCACCACGTTCATCACCGCCGCCGCAGCCAGCAACAGCGTGACCGTGAACATCGGCGGCGCGTCCGGCTCGTACACCGGGCAACCAACGCAGCGCAGTTGGCAGGTGGAGATTTACTGCACGAATGCCGTATCGAGCGTCATTGCCGACACGGTTTCGCTATCGAGCCATACCAGCGCGGAAAACCTGGTTGCGGCGGGCTCCGGCTATTACGTGGATGGCGCGGAACACCTCTTGCGCATGGCGATACCGTCCGCGTCCATTACCCAGTCGCATGTCATCAACGCCTATCTGAACCTGACGTCCCCTCCCCCGTATGAAGCGCGAATCAATGCCGGCGGTCGACCCTATCTCGATCAAGGGGGCGCGATATGGGTGGAAGATCGTCCGTACAGCCTCGGGTCGTTTGGAATCAATGGCGGCAGCAGCAACATGATCCCCAATGTAATTGCCAACACGCTTGACCCGGTCATGTTCCAGTCGGAGCATCTGGGTGTCACTTTTTCGGCCTTCTTCGATTGCCCCGATGGAACCTATGAGACGAGCCTCTACAATGCCGAGACGTATTGGTACGCCGTCGGCCAGCGGCTGTTCAACGTGTCCATCCAGGGCCAACAGGTCTTGAGCAATTACGACATCATCGCCGCGGCGGGCGGTTCGAACACGGCGGTCATTGCCACGTTCACCAATACGGTCTTGAACGGCCAACTGGAGATTGATTTCACCGGGATCCCCACGCTGTGGGACACCAACGCGCGCGTCTCGGCCATCCGCGTGAGGAAAATCGCCGACCCGGTCTATCAGCCGATTCCGCCGACCATCACCCTGTTCACGCCCGCCGATGACTCGGCGGTCACGGGCACGGTCTTCGTCGCGGGCACGGCCAGCGACGTCGTCGCGGTCGCCAAAGTCGAGGTCAGCATTGACGGCGGCGCCTGGAGCCTTGCGACGGGGACCACAAACTGGTCGTACTCGTTCCACACGCAAACCGTGTTGAATGGCCTGCACACGATCTCCGCGCAGGCGACGGACTCGTCGGACAACCTGTCGACCATCCCAACCGTGACCGTTCGCGTCATCAACGTGCCGGGCGCGTACCTCGCGCGCATCAGCCCGGGCAACCCGAGCAACGTCACCGACTGCGCCGCCAACGTGTGGATTGCCGACCAGGCCTACACGCCCGGTTCGTTTGGGTATTCGGGCAATGACTCCGCGGGTTACGTCGACAACGCGATTTCCGGTGTCTGCACGAGTGTGTATCCACTCTACCAGCGGGAACGCTACAGCACCGCGTCGAGCGGGTTCAGCTATCTGTTCGATTGCCCGATGGGCGTTTACGAAACGACGTTGAACGAAGCGGAAACGTACTGGAGCACCACCAACGCGCGCGTGTTCAATGTGTTCCTGCAAGGACAGCAGGTGTTGACGAATTTCGACATTTTCAAGGCGGCCGGCGGACAGAACATCCCGATCAGCCGCGTGTTTACGTGCACCGTCTCCGCCACGCAACTCAACATGAGTTTCACCCCGATTATCGACAACGCGCGCGCCTCCGGCATCCAGGTCCGCAAGATTGCCGACCTCGATAGCGATGGCGATGGCATTCCCGATTGGTGGATGCTGGCCTATTTCAATCATCCGACCGGCGAGGCTGCCGATAATTCCCTGGCCAGCAACGACGCCGATGGCTCCGGCTTCTCCAATCTGCAGGATTACCTGGCGGGCACCGACCCGCTCGATCCCAGCACCAGCTTCCGCATCACCAACATCAGTATTGTCAGCAACAATGTCCAGGTCACGTGGACGACGGAGCCGAACAAGACGAATCAGTTGCAGAGAAGCGACACGCTCGGCACCAACGCCACGTGGTCCAGTGTCGGTTCCATCACCCCGGGCACCGGTTCCCCCGCCATGCAGCCCGACTTGGGCGCCGCCACCAACCCGCCCGTGTTTTATCGTGTCATATTGGTGCCGTAGCGCATCCGCTCCGGTGCCGAATGTCCGGGCCTTCGCGCCGTGGAGTGCCTTGCTTGACGGCACCGGCGGGTTGTAGTAGCCTGCGCGGCAAATCCTGATGAACCGGCACAAGAAACTCGTCGTCGCTCTCCTGGGCGCGTTGGCGTTTGCCTTCCTGATGCCGGTCAAGTGCCCCGCGCCATTGGTCTGGACCAAAGGCGAGGGCTGGAGCTGGGAGCACGAAGGGGTGGCGGTCGGCGCGACCCCGGCCGACCAACTCAAAATCGGTCAGAATCTGGAGGCCAAGAAGCGGTATCGCAACGCGATCCCTGCCTACCGTCGAGTCATCGCCCGATGGCCGCTCTCGTCCTCGACCCAGGAAGCGCGGATGGGGTTGGCGGAGTGCTACGGTGGCATCGGCTACCACTACAAGGCGTTCCAGACGTACCAGGAATTGATCAAGAAAAACCCGAACACGCCGCACTTCGATGAGGTGCTGCAACGCGAGTTTGAAATCGCCAACTTGTTCCTCGCCGGCGACCGGCAAAAGGCATGGGGCATCCGTTGGTTCCCGTCCATGGAGCGCGCGGTGGAGGTCTATGAGGCGGTCGTCAAAAACGGCCCGTACAGTCCCGTCGCGATCGACGCCCAGTTTCGCATCGGCCTGGTCTACGAGAAGGAGCGCGATTATCTCTCCGCCGTCCACGCCTATGAGAAACTGATGGAACGCTATCCGAAACAGCCTCAGTCGGAAGCGGCGCAGTTCCAAATTGGCTGGGAATACAAGAAGGAGTCGGCCCGCGCCGAATACGACCAGAACTCGGCGAACCAGGCGATCGCGGCGTTCACGGATTTCATCTTTCGCTACCCGCAGAGCGACAAGGTGCCGGTGGCCGAGAAGTATCGCAGCGAGTTGAAGGTGGAGCAGGCCCGCGGGTTGTTCCACATCGGCGAGTTCTACGAAAAGAACCGCTTCTACAAGTCGGCGCTGATTTACTACAACGACGTGATCGAAAAGAACCCCGAGTCCGATTGGGCGACCCAGGCGAAGGGGAAAGTCGCTTCGCTCACGCCATTGGTCGCCGAGAACTCGGCCACGCCATCGGCTGTCGAGAAGACCGCCACGCCATGAACGGCCAGGCGTCGACGGGCTGTCGAGGCCGGGTGGTCCACCTCATCCGGATGGCACCCCTGCTACTGTTCTCGACATTCGGATTCGGTTGCGCGGGGTATCACGTCGGCCCGGTCACCAAAACGAGCTTCCATTCCATTGCCGTGCCGATGTTCCGCAATGAGACCCTCCGCCCGCAACTCGAAGCCCAGATCAGCAACGGGATCATTCAGCGGCTCCAGCAGGATGGTTCCCTGCAAATCGAGTCCCAGTCGCGGGCGGATGTGGTCCTCATCGGCACCATATTCCGCTACGATCGCATCGCGCTGCGCACGTTGCGGTCGGACACGGGCATACCCCGCGAGTACCGGATTTCCATCACGGTCCGCGTCGAGGCCCGGGATCGTCGGACCGGGGAGACGGTGCTGAAGCCCACCGAGGTCGAGGGCAAAACCGACGTGCTGATCGGCGAGGACCAGCAAAGCGCGGAGATGCAGGCATTACCGTTGCTGGCTGACGACATTGCGAAGCGAGTCGCCGGCCTGCTCGTGGAGAGTTGGTAGGTTGACGCTCGATTCCTCGCACGGTCGGAACCGAGATCTATCGCCGCCGCCGCTTTCAGGCGGGCTGACAACCGGGATTTCTTGCGCGAGGCGTTATTGCGATGGATCACGCGGGTCTTGGCCGCCTTGTCCAGCGCGGAGCTCAGCAGGCGATACAGCGCGCTGGCGTCGTCCGCCTTCTTGGCGGAGACCGCCGCGAGAAATTTCTTTTCCAGCGTGTGCAGTCTGGTTTTAATCGATTTGTTGTGCGTTTGCTTACGAACGCTGGCGCGCGCCTGTTTCGCTGCGGAACGTGTATTGGCCATGATAAATAATCCGATGAATCTATTGCGTCCTGGTTGCTTGAATGGCGCGTCATCTTACGTCCCGAACCGCAAAAGTCAACGGGGAAAATCGTGCGGCTCCTGAAGTTCTTTCTGGGCCTTCTCCTGCTGCCGGCCTGCGGCGCGCTCACGATGACGGCGTGGCGGTTGGCCCTGCAACTCTCGTTCTCCCCGAATGCGATGAGCAGCTCGGCGTTGTGGGCCTTTGCCGGCGGCTACGCGCTCTGGCTGGCCGTGTTCGCGTTCCTGCCCAAACCCATGCGGACCTACGTTCTCGGCCACGAACTGACCCACGCCATCTGGGCGCTGATGATGGGCGCGCGGGTCAGCGGCTTGAAGGTAAAAAAGACCGGCGGCCAGGTGCGCACGAGCAAGACCAACTGGTTCATCGCGCTGGCGCCGTATTTCTTCCCGTTCTATGCCATGGTATTCATGATCTTGTTCTTCATCGCGTACGCCATCTGGAATCTCGCCGCGTACCTGTGGGTATTGTTCTTCCTCGTGGGACTGGGCTGGAGTTTTCACATCACCTTCACCCTGATGATGCTCCTGACGGTCAAACAGCCGGATGTGCAATCGCAAGGCGTCGTCTTCTCCGCCGTGATCATTTACGGCATGAATCTGCTGATCATGGCCCTGGCCATCGCGGCGTTGTCGCGCGCGGTCACGTTCGGCCTGCTGGCGCGGTCGCTGGGGGGCGACCTCGGAACCGCCTACGGCTGGACTCTCGACAAGCTGTCCGTGTTGTGGCATGATGCCGTCGCTTTCGTTCGGCACATACAGCATCACTGACGCGGTTCGCGATACGACACATGAATCTGACGGAAATCCTGAGTGTGGAGCAAATCGTGCCGCGCCTCGCCGCCGCGGACCGCTGGGCCGTAATCGATCAGCTCATTGACGTCCTGGTTCGGACCCACAAGATCCGCGCCGGAAGACCGCGAGACGGTGCGCAAAGCCGTCAAGGACCGCGAAACGAGCAAGAGCACGGGGATCGGTTATGGAATCGCCCTGCCCCATGCCAGCGTGGCCTGCATCCAGGACGTCGTCGCGGTCTTCGGACGCGTCGCTCCCGGCGTCGATTTCCAGGCGCTCGACAACCAACCCGTCACCCTGTGCCTGCTGTTTCTCACGCCCCAGGGACAATTTCAGAAACACCTGCTGCTGCTCTCGACCGTCGCCCGGTTCCTGAGCAACAAGGACAACCGCCAGAAGCTGGAAGCCGCCGCAGTCCGCCGAAGAAATCCTCGCCATCTTCCGTTCCGCAGCCTGAGCTCGCGTGCTCCGGCAACTACGACACAGAGTCCCCGCTTTGGATCGTTTGCGAACCGTGCGGTTTGAACTTCCGAGGCTCACTGAAACCAGAGCTTTTTCTTGTGTAAATCGACACCCTTCTCTTTCGCTTGCTTCTCAACCCATGACCTCAACTGGTTTAGTTTGGCCCTGTCCCAGTCCATCCTTGCCCGGTAATCCGCGACGGAGCGAATGGGAACGAACTTGTCGTCAATCTTGAGATAAATGAACACTGCGGACAGTTGCTCGCCGTGGCCGAATGGAAGCATAAGTATGCCGCCGATGTCTGAAATCGCATAAAATCGCGATTCATCCTTGCCGTCGTATCCGAGTCCGCCAATCGCAAAGTGTGAAGTCTCGAACACCGGTATTGCGTAGTCTGATGGCGGCCTCTTAGAGAGATCAAAGAACGAAAATTCCTTGGACGCCTTTCCGAATAGGGTATCGAACCCACCCTCGCCGATGGATTGGAGCGCTCGACAAAACGTAAGGACCTCCTCGTACGCAGCATCAAGCTCGGCCTTGTTCTGCTCCGCCTGCCATATTCGGTCTTTGGCATCATAGTTATCGGGTGAACAGTCGAAGCGAAGGCCTATGACGCCCATACTAACGACCGCTTCCCTCGAGTGAAGGATGCGCCAAAGAGAGCGTACAATATAGCGCGCTTCATACGTGCACGATTATACCTCTACCGGACCATTAGAAAAACACAAAAAGCATCCCACCCCCGTCTCCCTACCGTCGCACTGAAGAAATTCTCGCCATCTTTCGTTCCGCGTCTTAAGCTCTGCCCTCATGGCATCCGCTCCTGAAATCATTGCCGACGCTGTCGAACAAGCGTTGCGCTCCGTCGTGGGCCCCGACGACGCCGGACCGGCGACTGATCCGACCGTGCGCCGACCCGAAGTTCGGCGATTACCAGGCCAACGGCATCATGGCCGTCGCGAAACGTCTCGGCCAGAACCCGCGCGCGCTGGCGGACAAGGTCATCGCGCAACTTCAGGTCGTCCGAGGTCAGCGAACCGCCGACGGTTGCCGGCGCAGGCTTCATCAATTTCCGGTTGAAACCAGTCGTTCGTCACCGAGCAAATCACTGCCGCCGCCAAGGACGAACGTCTCGGCGTGCCGACTGTGGCCAAGCCGAAAACGGTCGTGATCGATTTCAGTTCGCCGAATGTGGCGAAGCCGATGCACGTCGGCCACATCCGCTCGACCATCATTGGCGATTGTCTCGCGCGCGTGATGCGGTTCCTCGGCCATCGCGTCATCACCGACAACCATCATTGGCGACTGGGGCACGCAGTTCGGCATGCTCATCGTCGGCTGGAGACGATTTCGGAATGATGAGGCGTTGACGACAGGACGCGATTGGCGAACTGGAGCGGCTCTACAAGTACGTCAACGGACGAGAAGATTTGCGCGACGACGCGAAGGCGGAGTTGGTCAAGTTGCAGCAGGGCGATGCCGAGAACACGGCGATCTGGCAGAACTTCATCGATCTGTCGATGCGAGAGTTCGATAAGACCTACCGGCGTCTCGGTGTCACGTTCGACCACACGCTGGGCGAAAGTTTCTACAATCCGATGTTGAAGGACGTGGTGGATGAATTGAAGCGCGCTGGACATTGCGCGCGAAAGCGAAGGCGCGATCTGCATCTTCTTCGAGGAAAATCCCGAATTGAAGAACACCGCGCCGTTCATCATTCAGAAAGCCGACGGAGCGTTTTTGTATGGCACGACCGACATGGCGACGTTGAAGTCCCGCATCGACCGAATGGCACCCGGATGAGATCGTGTATGTGACGGACGCGCGGCAGCAGTTGCATTTCAAACAGGTGTTCGCCGCGGCGCGGAAGTGGTTGAAGGACGTTCCCGACCTGCGCCATGTCTACTTCGGCTCGATCCTCGGCGAAGACGGCAAGCCGCTCAAGACCCGCGAGGGCGCGCCGGTGAAACTCACCCAACTGCTCGACGAAGCGGAAGAACGCGCGTTGGCGGTGGTGACGGAAAAGAACCCGGAATTGCCCGCCGAAACCCGTAAAGAAGTCGCCCGGGCCGTCGGTATCGGGGCCATCAAATATGCCGACCTGTCGCAGAACCGGACGACCGACTATGTGTTCAGTTGGTCGAAGATGCTGGCGATGAACGGGCAATACCGCTCCCTACATGCAGTACGCGTACGTGCGCGTGCAGAGCATCTTCCGCAAGGCCGGTGCAGCGCAAGACGCCGATGCGACGCCGATCACGCTCGAACACGCCGCCGAATTGGATCTCGCCAAGCACATCCTGCGATTCCCGGAGACGCTGCACGCGGTCGCGGAGGATGACAAACCGAATTGGCTCACCAGTTATCTGTACGACCTCTCGAACAAGTTCAGCACGTTCTACGAGAACTGTCCCGTGTTGCAGTCCGAAGAACCGACGCGTTCCTCGCGGCTCCTGCTCTGTCGGCTGACCGCGGATGTCATCAAACGCGGCCTGAATCTTTTGGGCATCGACGTCATCGAACAGATGTGATGAAATGGCACTCGACAGGTTCGTCGAGTGCGATTAAGGTTGGCAATGGCAACGGCACAGACGACACATTTTCCGGAGGAGTAACAGCTTATGGCGAGCGGCATTGAAACCCTTCATGTATCGGACGAGGTCCAGTTCGGCAGGGACTGCGAAGCGACGCAAATTCCCAGTGGCGCGCGGATCGTGGTGCCCAAGGGCACGCCCGCGTATGTGGGCCAGACGCTCGGCGGCAACGTCACGCTACAAGTGTCCACACTCGGTCTCGTGCAGGTGGCGGGACGCAATCTGGACGCATTGCTCAAGGATGGAGTGCCCGTCGCCGCGCCGGCGGCCGGTTCGTCCGCCGCCGATCAGAAGCCCGCAGGGCCAGCCGACGAAAAGGCGCTGTGGGAAGCGATGAAACAGTGTTACGACCCCGAGATTCCCTGCAACGTTGTCGACCTCGGCTTGATCTACGACGTCAAGTCATCGGCCCTTCCCTCGTCGCGAAGCCGGGTGGATGTGAAGATGACGCTCACAGCGATGGGCTGCGGCATGGGCCCGGCCATTGCCGCGCAAGTGCGGGATCGTTTGCTGGACGTGCCAGGCGTCGAAGAAGCCAACGTCGATATCGTGTGGGACCCGCCCTGGAACCAGAGCATGATCACGGACGAAGGCAAGAAGCGGCTCGGGCTTTGGTAAGTCGCTCGGCTTGCAAATAAGAGCGGGGCCGAGTGGCGAGATTCCTCGACAACCCGCCTTCGCCAAGGCCAGGGCGGGCAAGCCTCGGAATGACGCGCTTTGCGGGTCACTTCACCCGTTTGGCGTCGCCCCAGAGATCTTCGAGGCTGTAGCGCTGCCGGAGTTCCGGGTGGAAGATGTGGATGAGAACGTCATTATAATCCATGACGATCCAGCGGCTCGGGGGAAAGCCGTCGCGATGCAGCGGGCGGATTCCCTCGTCGCAAAGACGGCGGGCGATTTCGTCGGCAATGGCCTTGAGATGCGGCTCGGAGGTGCCGGTGCAAATGACGAAGAAGTCGGCCACATTCGAGATGCCGCGCACGTCCAGAATCATGGCGTCCTCGGCCTTCTTGTCGAGGGCGATTTCGCGGCAGAGTTTGGCAAGTTTTTCGGAGGCGAGCCCGCTAATGGCTTTCACTGATAAAGCCGTCGCCTCCGGATATATTCGGTAACCGCATCGGGTACAAGATAACGTATGGAGCGCCCGCTGGCAACTCGCGAGCGAATCTCCCGCGAGGCGATATCACAGGGATGCCCCCGCAACACATGCTGACGGAGCCGCTTTCGCGAGGCCGCATCGAGCCGTCGATCCACCACTGGTTTGGCCTCGAAACCCGGCCGGGGCACGGTGACAAACGTGCACAGCCCGACCACCCGTTGGGCCTCGCGCCACAAATGCAGTTCGCCCAGGGAATCCGCGCCGATGATGAAGTAGAAGTCGGCCTTCGGATTGCGCCGTCGCAGCTCCACCAATGTGTCCACCGAGTACGATTTGCCGCCGCGTCGGATTTCGATGTCGTCCACTTCGAACCGGTCATTGCCGCGGATCGCCAACCGGATCATCTGCAGGCGGTCGCGCTCGGTGGCCAGCGCCTCCGCCGTCTTGTGCGGGGGAGTCGCCGACGGGATGAATTTCACGCGGTCCAGCGCCATCTGCTCCAGGGCATCCTGCGCGACCAGGAGATGGCCGAGATGGATCGGGTTGAATGTCCCGCCCAGTATGCCGATTCGCTTGCGTTTGCCCGCCATGATCGCGTTGACACTAATCAGAGCGGCCCGGTTTCTCAAATCTATTTCGTGGCCAACTTCGTGCCGGCCGGCGAGTTTTAGTTGGACAAAACGATGCGCGCTTCCGAAACTGGCTCGCAAGATGGCTTTCCTCAAGTACGTTACGATTGCCTATCCGGGGTGGAACAAATTACTGGACCAGCGCGGACTGCTCACCGTGGACGCTGTGTACCGGTTCCACGAAGGCACGATCCTCAAGGGCGGGCCTGGGGCTGCGACCGAACTGCGGCGCGTCGAGTTTCGCGGCGAGAAACAGACCCACGTCCTGTACATCAAGAAGTACTGGTATCCGACGGCGCGATTGCGGTGGAGCGGGTTCTATCGGGGGACGTTCTTTGGGATATCCAAGGTGCGGCGCGAGTATGAGAATCTGGCCCGACTGCGAGAGTGGGGACTTGACGCCCCATCGCCCGTGGCCTACGGCGAGGAACGACGCAACGGTTGGCTGTACCGATCTTTTCTCATCAGCGAAGGCGTCCCTGCCCCCTTGTCGCTGGATCTGTTCATCCGCGATGTTCTGCCCGCAATGTCCGCACCCGAGCGGCAGAAGCAACAGCGCGAGCTCATCCGAAAACTTGCTGATTACACCCGCCGACTGCATGAACACCACTTCGTGCATCATGATTACTTTTGGCGGAACATTCTGCTAAGCGAAAGCTCGTTGGCGCACTTTTTTTTGATCGACTCCCACAAGGGACGCTGCTGGAAATCGTGGGGAGAAACAACTGGCCGGGCGAAAGATTTGGCGACGCTGGATTCTCCCGCGCCGTGGTATTTTCGGCGGAGCGAGCGCTTGCGGTTCTTTCTGGCTTATCGCGGCCGTCCGCGGTTGACGCCGTCCGACAAGGAGTTGCTGCGGCAGGTACTGAAACTTGCCGAACTGATGCGAACGGGACAACGCGAGCGGGTCAGCCGCGCGCAACCGGCTTCCGAGCCAAGCAAGGAATAATGTGAGCGATCGACGGCTAACTCCCCTGCCCTGGAAACGCTTCCGCCATCGCCTGGAAGCCCTGATTCTGGAGGTGCTGGCGGCGACCGTTCCCCTGCTGTCTAGGAAAATGCTGGTTCGCGTCGCCAACGCCATCGGGTGGATTGCGTTTCATGTGGCGGTGGGCGAGCGGCGCATCGCGCTGACCAATCTAGATATCGCCTTTGGTTCGACCAAATCCCCGGAGAAAAAGCTGCAGATCGCCTGCGCGGCCTTCCAGAACTTTGCGCGCAGTTTCCTCGGGCTGTTTTGGGCCAAACGACTGACTCCGGAGACCCTGTACAAGCTGATTGAAATCGATCCCGACAATTTACGGATGGTCCAAGCGGCACACGCCCGCGGCAAGGGCATCATTTTTGTGACGTTCCATTTTGGCGAGTGGGAAACACTCGGTGTGGCGACGGCATTGTTTGGTTTTCCGATGACGATTGTGATGGAACAACTCCGCAACCCGCACGTGACCCAAATTTTCGAGCGGCTGCGGGGCCATGGAGTCAACCATATTATCCTGCAACGCTTCGCGATGACCAAACTGCTCAAGACCCTGAAGCGCGGGGGGGCCATCGCGTTGCTGATCGACCTGAACGCCGTGCCCAGCCGCGGCGGGATTTGGCTGGATTTCTTCGGGAAGCCCGTGTTTGGGTTCTCGGGGGCGGCGGCGTTGGCGCGGCACACGGGTGCGGCGATCATTACAGCCGTGGGGCACCCGCTCCCGGATGGACGAGTTCGCGCTGTCTATGGACCCGAGATTTCGTGCGCGAACACGGGCGAAGATGAGGCGGACTTGCGGGTCACGAGCCAGCAATGTCTGCGGTTTTGCGAGGAGTTGATCCGACAGGAACCCGAACGTTGGCTGTGGTTTTATCGGCGTTGGAAGTTTCGGCCCACGGCGGAACCGGGGGATTTTCCGTATTACTCGCGCTGGATTGAGGAAGTGCGACCGGCCCGGGCGCAAACCACCGAGGCCACCCAAAGCGCGAGCGTTCCCCAACAGAGCGGGCCGTAACCCTGCGCCGCGCGGCTACCAGCCAGCGCCAGCGCCAGGATCGCGAAGAGAACGAGCGCCACACGTGCGATCTGTCGGGTTGGTTCGGCCTTGCGGGACGTTGCCACCGCGACCAGCGCCGTCAACGGCAGCAACAGCAGCATGAAGTAGTGCGCCCACGAGACCGGCGGGATCAACAACATCCAAACCACGGCGGCTGACAGGATGTGAATCTCTCCGCGAGTGTTCGCCTGCCAGCCCACGACGAGAATGATGGCCGCCATGGCCATGCCGAGGCCGATGCCGGCCCAACGGGCTTGCGGATTGCCGGTCAGTCTTGTCAGCACGGCGGACAGGGATTGATTGCGCGGCAACTGCGAGCTGAGTAACTGACCGTAGAGCGGGTTATCGGCGCGTTCTGACTCGGCTTCGAGGGCGGGCTTGCCGATCACGTCCACCCACTCCCGCAAATAATCGGCATTCCGTTGCCAGCCGAACACGGCGGCGGGAATGACGACGGCGCCAATCGCCGTGGCTGTCAGCGTGACCAGCATAAACCGCCAGCGTTTCCGCCAGACGAAATAGGCCAGCAGAACAATCGGAAACACTTTCAGCAGGATTCCACCGGCAAAGCAGATTCCCCCGCGCCAATCCTGTCGCTTCCAACCGAAGAACAGCCCCGCGGTGACCAACCATAGCAGGACCGGCGATGTTTGGCCACGGGCGAGAGCGGATATCAGTGGAAATAGCGCCAGCAAGGGCGGAAGCGCGTACAGCCAGAGCGGGTCCACGTCGAATTCCAGCGCGTCGCTCACAAGGGCCGCACACATTTTGACTGTCCACGCCACCAGAAGCACCGAGAGCACGTACCACGCAAGCGCGGCCCAGAAGGTCGGGATCAATCCGAACGGGACCATCAGAATCGCGAACAGGGGCGGATAGATGTAATACCAGCCGCGGATGTTGTGCGCCTGATAGATGTCCGTCCCATTCCACACCGCCCGCCCCGCCGCTGTGTCCACTGTAAAATCGCACCGATGGACGCGCGACCCCCAACGTTTTCCGCCGATGGTGTACGGCCCCGCGCGATACACCGTGCTGATGCCGAGGACGACGATCAAAATCAGAGCGACTCCAAAGAGAAATAGCCGGAGCCACGCTGGACGTGAACACGGAGCCGGTGGCGTGGCGACGGGATTGGAGGCGGGAGAAGTTGGCGTCATCCTGTCCGCGGATTGTAAATCAAACGACCCCGTTGTCGAGTGCAACGGCAGGCGGGACGCCAGACTCGCCTACCCGCTTGACGCGGGGACAGGCGGACAACTATTCTTGGTTTCCAGCGACATGACCATGACAGAGCCCACAGCCGCGTATGCCGGACGCGTCAAATACGACGACAAACAGTCGGGCAAATACCAGCATCGCAAACCGCACAAACACAAGGCCGAGATGCGGTTGATCGACCGCGCGTTCAAACGGATACCCAAGAACCACCGCGTTCTCGATGTGCCGTGCGGCGGCGGACGGGTAATGCTGCATCTCGCCCAACAGGGCTATGCCGCCAACGGCGCGGATTTGTCCGAATCGATGTTGACCATTGCGCAGGAGAGCGTTCTTGGGGCGAAGTTGTCCTGTACGGTGGAGCGGCAGGACCTGGAAAAGCTGACCTACGCCGACGGACAATTCGACACGATCGTGTGTTTCCGGTTGTTTCATCATTTCCCCAACGTGGAGATCCGGCAGCGCGTGGTCAGCGAATTGTGCCGCGTGGCCGGCCAATTCGTGGTGCTGTCGTATTTCAGTCCCTATTCCGTGCAATCGGTTCGCCGCAAGCTCAGCGGCAAGGATAAGGACCGGTTCGCGACATCCCTGGCCGAAGTGGAAGGTTATTTCCGCCATGCGGGGTTCCGGCTCGTGGAAGATTTCGCCCAGATGCGTCTCCTGCACACGTTGCATCTGGCGGTGTTTGCGCGGCGCGAGAACAAGAAATAGCTGGATGCAGTCGTACCGCCCCCAGGAAACCGATGGCGCAACTCAACTGGTTCGGAGCCGCGGTTGCATTTCCTGCCGCAAGTCGTAGATTTCTGTCGCCATGCCGACCGCCGAAGATTCGAGGAGCCACCGGAGGGGGATAGGAGCTTGCGAGTGACCAAGCCCATCCAGGAACGAATGCTGCAGCGGTTGAAAGAACTGACAATTGTTACTCCCAACGAACCGGCCAATCTGGCCCGGGTGCTGGCCGCGATTGCCCGCCGGGGGATTTTTCTCCTCGCCATAAATTCATCGCCGGGCTTCGACCTGAACACGGTGCGGTTGGTTGTGTCCGATCCAGAAGCCGCCAGACGACTTCTCACGCGCATCGGCTTCGCCGTTACGACGGCAACCGTCCTCGGTCTTCGCCCCATCGTCAAACAAGGACAACTGGCAAAGATCATCGACGCTCTCGCCGAGAGAGCCGTCAACATCGATTACCTGTACGGTTGCGCTCCCAAAGTTGGGATGGAAACCCTGGTCATCGTCCATGTTTCCAACATTGTCGTCGCCGAACGAGTGCTCAAGAAAGCGGGCTTCGGGTAGTATTGTCATCCAGTTCTTCCGCCACCAAAACCAGTTGCTATTCCAGCGATTGGGCTTACGTTGCCGTGGAGGGTCGAGAAGCTCTCTCGCAGGGCAAGGGCGTTAAGCCGCACCTGGAAGCGGCTCGGGGTTGTAATATGAGAGTTGAGCCTCGACTCTCCTTTCGTTTCCACTGCCAGTTCCCACCGCCAAAACTCTTACGTAAATAAGTTGCTATTCCGGCGATGGGGCGTAATCTCCAGCGGAAAGACGGGGACAAGGAGGAGTTGCCAGATAGACCGGTGCCGTTCGGACGGTCGACGTGTCGGCTATGGATACGCAATTATACAAGGCCCATCTTCAAATCGAGCGGAAACAGTTCACATTTGATCTGAGAGAGAATGTGAAGGGGGCGTTCTTGCGGATTACCGAAAGTGGACACGATCATTACAACTCCATCATTATCCCCGAGCCGGGCTTGGAACAGTTTCGTGACTCGATCAACGAGATGATTCAGTTCAACAAGCCTCCCGTTGTGCGTCGAACGATTCGCTCCTTGCTGCGACGGAAAGCCGGGACACCGACTCCTGCGGGTTCAGCAGATTTGACGATGGGCAGTTGAGGGTCGAATCCCTTTTTCGGTTTCCCTGCCTGAACTTTGCCGTCTGATCCCTCCGCCACAACTGCCACGAAACCATGGTACTGTCGTAATTTGAATTGCCCAAGCCGCAGGACGGGTTTATACAGCCAGCGAAGCGCAGAAGTAGCGTTCGCCTGACTTCGGCAGACATGGATCGAGTTACACTTTTTGGCTTGTTTGCAGTTACCGCGATGCTCGTGTGTTACGCACTTGAAGGTCGCAGTCCGTGGTTCATTTTGGCGTTTGCCGTTGCCTGTGTTCTCGGGTCAATCTACGGATTTGTTCAAGGCGCTTGGCCGTTCGGGGTGGTCGAAGCAATCTGGTCTTGTGTTGCGGTACGACGCTGGTGGTCAGCCACCCGACCCGCATCCCAGAATCTGGGAACAAGTCGTCACCCGTGATTTCAAATTAGGACACTACCGAAACTATCGGTAGCCATTCCCAGCATTGGGCTTACGGTGCCGCGGTGAGTCGGGGGCAATGTGCAAGCTGACCGTCCTGTCTCACGCAGCCACGACTCGCCCCGAAAGGCATTCGGGGTAGAGAATCGAGATGAAAGGCGCTGAGGGCATCCGCCTTCGCCAAGGCAACGGCGCGACAAGCGGCTCGGCTTACCCGCCCGGTCCGCTCGCAGGTCAATTGCACGCTCCAGGTCTCCAGACGCTGCTTCGTCAATTGGCTGGGTGCGGCCATCCCGGTCTATGCGTCCTGACCACTCGGGTCGGACTCGGGCATGCAGCCCTACAATGCGGAGGAGGCAGCGCACGCCAGGCCGTTTTCTTTTTTGACCGGCCGTCAAAACGGACTGGACAGTCGGTATGCGGTAGTGTATGGTCGAGGCGATTGTTGTTCTTTGATATGAATATAGGGATTTGATTGCGACCTCGGATACGACGTGGTCGCGTCTCATGTGGCCAGTGCCACATTCGGCTTGCAGCCCAAGATACTACCTGCCCGCGGCTCGGTTGACCCCGCTCACTCCCGCTCGCGTCGCCCTACGGGTGCCGAAACAGCACGGCCTCGTCTCGCGGCTACCCTCGCCGCTCGGCTTTGGCATTGGGGACTGGGGGAGCAAGGGGGGATGCAGCTGGCTCACCGGGAGGTTCGCCCTCCAAACGACCCCATCCATCGGGACGGGCCGGTCGCCCCACAATATGGAGTCGGCGGACAAGGGGGAGGCCCCATATATGTAAAATTGGCAAAACAAAGCCAATGTTTTGGAGTGTTACGCGATGTGGATTGGCTTGGGGGACAAGTGGTTACAAGCTCAAGTGCGCCATTTTGTCACATGGCTTTGTCTGGCTTCGTTTGGGCCTTTTCGGGTCCGTTTGGGTCGTGGTTTGGGCCTCGAATTGTCGGAACGAAGCCAGGGTCGGGGTCGATATCGGACATGGCTTGACCGGGTTCTGATGAGGACCTATTCTGCGCCGCATATGGCAACTTCTGGAAAGTTGGTGAAATTCGTTACGCGACTGGTCGGCGTGGTGGTGTTCGTCGCGATGTGTTGGGTGGTAGGAGATCGATTGAACCACTGGTACCGCAAGCAGTGGCGATTCCATCCGCCGGTCGCCTCGATGCAGGACTTGCCCCCGGTGGACAGGTCGAGCTGGCCGAAATCGCCTGTGGCGTGGTCGAACGAATCGCGCGACGTGCAGGTCGCTACGCCGGACGGACTGAAACACGCGACGATCAATTACCAGATCAACTCAATCGGGATGAAGCTGGTGCGGATCGAGCCGGGGACGTTCGTGATGGGACTGGACGAGGAACTGTCGAAGGCCGTCGGGCCGGATCAGCCGCTGGGCGGCCCGATGTACGTGCCGCACCGCGTGCGGCTCACGAAGCCATATTACCTGGGGGCATTCGAGGTCACCAACCAGCAGTACGATCTGTACGACGCCGAGCACAAGCATCACCGTCCGGACTATCAACTGGGTCATGATTCGAATAACGAGCCGGTCGAACCGATCACGTGGCGGGAGGCGCAACTGTTCTGCCGCTGGCTGTCGGCGAAGGAGGGCCGCTTGTATCGACTTCCGACCGAAGCCGAATGGGAGTATGCCTGCCGCGCGGGCACGACCAACCGCGCGTACTGGGGCGGTGATTACTTGGACCGCACCAAGGCCAACCTCGGAGGGGTGGGCCTGAAGAAGTATCACCTTCACTGGACGGACGACGGGTTCGAGTACACGGCGCCGGTCGGATCGTTTCCGCCGAATCCATGGGGCCTGTACGACATGCTCGGTAATTCGTTTGAGTTCGTGCAGGACTGGTATTCGGTGTTCGCGACCAACGATGTGGTTGACCCGCAAGGCCCGCCGACCGGACATTGCCGCGTAGGTAAAGGCGGCAACTGGAACACAGTTCTGACTTATATCTCCAGCGCGTTGCGGGATGGCGATGATCCCGGTGACGTGAAGGACACACGCGGTTTTCGCGTCGTCTGCGAAGCCCAGTAGATCCCTGACGCGACTCCGCGAGCGACGCACCGTCGCATCCTTACAACTTGGCCACGAAATAACTTCGCTGGCAAATCCCCAGCAACCTCTTTTCGCCGACCGCGACCGGGCGAGGAGCGTCAACGCCGAGCAATTCGAGCCGGTACGCCTCGCGGTAGCATCGCCACGCCCGCGAACGACCAGAACCGAATTGCTGAAGAACAAATCCGCCTTCGCTCGTCGCCGAGAAGCGATCCGGCGTCTCCAGAATCCTTGCCAGCGTCTTGTCGTCGTAGACGCGCCGCACCCGCCATTGAAGTTGGCCTACGTACCGGACATCGATATCGTTTGTGTGAGTGCGCCACCGCCGCGAGATCTGGGACGCCAGAACCTCCCGCTTGATTTGGGCCTGTCGGAGGACGGATTCCCGGGAAAACTGGATATCCGTTCCGTATCCATCAAAGAAATCGGCGGTCAAAGGCAATCGCGCGCCAATCAGTGCCAGGCTGGTAAGACGTTGGGGTAAACTGGGCGCGCGTCGCAGGCGGATCTTGTCCAGATCTACCAGACGCAAGTGACCGGCGGTCGCGGCGTAGAGCAGGTTCGACCGGTTCAGGTCCTCATGGAGGGCACCTGCGTTGTGCATTTGCCGGACGAGTTCACCGAGTCGCTGCTGGAAAGCGGGATCGCTGAGGTCGGCTGCCTTTGGCAACGGCAGATAGCCGGCGATTCCCTCGGTGATCAGTGTGGTTTCCAGCAAGCCACTGCGACCCCAGCGCTCGCCGTAGGCAAGGTGGGGCACGACCGGTATCCCGAAATGTTCCAGTCGGTCAGCGAGGCGCCATTCGTGGCGGCCGCGCGGCGGTTTGAAGAAGTACTTGGGAGGCCACCACCAACGTCGGTTGTGGGACTGGGTCTTGACGTAAAACTGCCGACCGCTTACGTGGTGGCGAGTGACCGACGTGATTCCGGAATTCTTCACGGTCTCGCCCGGGCTCTCCAATACCGACGACAGCAGCGGCGCAAAATCCTGCCGCGTCTCCCAATTCATCCCGTGCTGTTGCGTCCGAACCACGGCGGGATGATAGGGACGCCACGGTCGAAGGTCAATCACTCCACCGCTCGCGCCTCACAGCGCTATCCCGCGCGGCCAAGGACTTCCTCGTACACGCCCCGGTATCGATCCGCCATTCGTTTCAGGGTGAACTCAGCTTCGACATACTGGCGCGCCGCCGCGGCGACTCGTTGTGCCAGCACGGGGTCATCGATCAAACGAAGGATGGCCTTGGCGAGCGCGGCGTCATCCCCCACGGGCACCAACAGCCCGGTCTGGCCGTCGCGCACCAGCTCGGGAGTGCCGCTGGCGGCCGTCGCCGCCACCGGCACGCCGGCGCCGAACGCTTCGAGGATGACGTTGGGCAACCCTTCCATGTTCGAGGAGAGGGCGAACACTTGGAAGGCGGGCAGGCATTCCGCCGCTTGTGGCACGTAGCCGGCGAACTCGACGACGCCCTCCAACCCCAACTCGCTGCGCACTTTCAACAAGACCGGTTTTCGTTCACCTTCGCCGACGATCACGAACCGCACGTCGGTCCGCTGGCGAGCAACGTGCTGGGCCGCGCGCAGCAGCACCTCATGGGCTTTGTGGTCCACCAGCGCGCCGATGGTGCCGACGACCGTTTGCTTGGGGCCAATCCCCAACCGCTGCCGAAGTTCCTGCACGCGACGCGGGTTGGTCTTGAGCGGCGGCACGCCGTACGGGATCATGCGGAGCGTCGCCACCGGCGCGCCCCAGGAGCGCAATTGCGCGGTCACGGCCTCGGAAACGCCGACCACAGCGGCAGCATTCCCGAATTTGAACCGGTTAAACCATGTCGAGGGAGGCCGCAGCTCGATGTGGCGCGTCACGATTACCGGCTTGCGGTGCAGCGGCGCTGTCACGGCAGCCAGACTGTGCGCGCGCCGGTGTGGCAGTGGACAAGATCGAAATCGCGTGCCGCTCGCGCCAGTTCGACGAATGTTCGCACCGTATCACCACTGAGCGGCACGATGGGCAGCTTGCTCTCCGTGGCACGTTCGGCCAATGCCCCGCCGCGCCGGCAGCCGATGCTGCTGGGGATACCATGGTCGCTCAACGCGCGCGCCAGCAACAGCGTCTGCCATTCACCGCCGCGCCACGAGCGCTCCGTGTTGAGGTGCAGGACGTTCAACGCAAGCGCATCTATACCGGAAGCACCGAAGTGAAGTGAAGGAAAATCGTTGCGACGTTCCCAGCGGCTGCGCTATAAGGCGCGGGTGGACACGCCGCTGCCATTGTCGGTCGCCATCATTACACTCAACGAAGAAGCCAACCTGCTGAGATGTTTGGAGAGCGTACGCGAGCTGGCCGCAGAGATCATCATAATCGATTCCGGTTCCACGGACCGCACGGCAGAAATCGCCCATCAGTTCCACGCCGCGTTTGAGGTTCATCCTTGGCCGGGTCACGTCGCGCAGAAAAATGTGGCGTTGAATCGCTGCACGCAGCCGTGGGTGCTCGCGCTCGACGCGGACGAAGCGCTCACGCCCGAACTGGGCGGCGCGATTCGCCGGCAATTGGCGGGCGCCGCGCCGACCGTGGCCGGATTTCTTCTGAATCGCCGGACGTTTTACCTTGGAGACTGGCTGTGGCACGTCTGGTATCCGGAGTGGCGCATTCGCCTGGTGCGACGCAGCGCGGCGCGGTGGGCCGGGCGTGATCCCCACGATCGGCTGGAAGTGACCGGCGCCACGGCGCGGTTAACCGGCGATTTGCTGCATTACAGCTACCGTGATCTGGCCGATCATTTTCAACGGGCGCTTCGGTACGCCCGCATTCTCGCCGACGCTTACAATCGGGAGGGACGGCGGTTCCGCTGGCACGATCTCGTCGTCACACCGTGGCTGGAGTTTCTGAAATACCTGGTGCTGAAACAAGCGTGGCGCGACGGCTGGCGCGGATGGATCGTCGCGTTTATGCACATGATCAGTGTCTTTATGAAGTACGCGTTCCTCTGGGAGAGCCTGCGAGCGAAGTCGAGCGTTCGCCCGCCGTAGTGCTACATGGATCGCCGGCCGCGTTGCCGCCGTTACGCGCGGGGGCCGCACCGATCCATCTCGCAAGTGAGCAGGAAGTCCGGCGTCGTCCGTCTCGCCGGGTTTCAATCCGCTGCCTGCGGCAGGTATCCGTACCGTCTCAGCGTCCCACCGATTTTCTGCTCCACTTCACGCACCTGAGCCGCGTCTTCTTCACGGTACTGGGCCACCTTGCCGGTATTGATGTCGCGAACCAAGTACTGTCGACACCTCTCGGTCATCGGTACGCCCAGGAAACCGCAAAGTTTTTTGGCCCATTCGAGGGGAGCCGCACACAAATCCTCGAACCGAACGTCAAACACTTGAGCGGCTGGCAACTCTCGACGAAACGCATCGAATCGATCCACTTGGTAGGCCCACGAGGATGCGGCCTGTAGATGCCGCGGACACTCCATTGCTCCACAGGCAGCGAGCACTGCCCCGCCCAGTTTCTTCCGGGGATTGTCCGTCAAATGGGTCTTGAAGGCCAGATCCCGACCGTCGCGCACCAAGTGCAACAGTTTCACCTTGGGGAAAGTTTTCACGACATACGGGGCAATCAGGTACGTCTCAGGAAATTTCCAACCCCAGCATCCGTTCGGCTGGCCCAAACGCCGAAAATAGGCGGCGACGGCCGATTGAAATCGCCGCAAGTCACCGCCCTGCACGTTCGCCAGCGAATTGACCTCGAGGTTGCGCGTGGCGATCACCTCGATCTGCTTCGTGAATGTTACGTCATCCGGGTCGCCCGTCGCGTGTTGGTCGTTGGCGCCCATCTTTACGTCCAGATGCGCGCACACCCAGGACAGTACCCGGGTCCCACTATGCCCGCGCCCCATCAATACCACCGGTTCAAGCGTACCGAGAAACACGGCTTGGTCCGTGCCGCCTCGCCACAACAGTTTGACCAGTTCCATGCCTCAAATCTACTTGGCTTCGGTGACACCAGACAAGTCGATTCGGGCAGACACTTTCTTCACCTTCTCGAACTCCTCGGCGCTCCGCTATCAACTCACGCGGCGCTGGACTTGGCGGACCCTCACAGCCGGCGGCCGGACAAACCGCCCCCTCGCGCGCGGCATCGGACTCATGACCGCGGCGTGCAGAAGATATCGAAGCCTCCTTCTGTCGCAAAGTCCGCCTCATTGAGCCGCGGGCCACGGCGATTTGTATTCCTCTCATACCGATACACGTCATATCCCAAGCCAACGACCGTGCGGTACAATTGCCGCCGCCGTTCGAGCCCGCTTTTGCCAAACACTTCCGCTCGGATGTACGGCCGCTGGGCCGTTACCAGTTCCGCAAGAGATTCGAGGATCGTCCCATCGTAACCCTCGGCATCGATCTTGATGTAGCGGATTCGCGGAATCAGGTCTCCGCATTCTCGTCGCAGATACGACAACAAATTCCTGCCCTCCACCTTGAGGACAAACGCATGCGCATGCCGCCACCAGCTCATTCCGACGTGAAAACCCCCGTTGCAGAAGCCGGGGTCCGAGTACTCGAATTCAAATTCCCCGTCAACCGTTGTCGCCGCGAACATCAACGGCACAATCCGGGCCTTTTCGGGATTCAATTCCGCATTCTTCTGGAGGATCGGGAACACGTATCGATTCGGCTCCAACGCCAGCACGCACCCGCTCCGCCCCACGGCTAGCGCAATGGGCAGCGCCGTGTCGCCCGTGTGCGCCCCGATATCGATGGCCACATCACCCGGCGAGAGAAATTTCCGCAGTTCGTCCACCGTCTCCTGCGACACGGATTTCTTCGCTTCCTTGGGGTGCAGCCACCGCGCGTACTCAATCAGACCATCCACGGGTAGGTCGAACCGGACGATCTGGTACCCATACACCTTGGGCTTCGGCCTGAGTCCCAGAAAGTAGAGAAGTTCCTTCGGTTTCATATCCCGCAGCCGACCGTCCTCCCATCACACCATCCAGCGCTTCCCAGCCTCGACAGCCGCGGCAGAACCAGCGAAATCCATTGGCGGGACTGATCGGGAGCCCATCGGGTGACCCGGCGCAGACGTGCAGACCAGGGCGCCGAGCCAGTCAACCTCGAATGCATAATCGCAGGACAACGCTCCCGGCGGGATGACCTCCAACATATACCGCATCTTCGCGACCTTCTTCCCGCCCCGATACGTCCCCTTCGCGGTGTGCCAGTTCCCCCAAAAACTGATGTTCTCCGCCGTCGGATCCGCCGACGCGCTCTCCAGCCCCTGCGGCCGGATCTGTCCCGGCGGCGGGGTCATGAACCGCACCGCCAGTGTCGGCGCGTTCGTATTGGCCGACCCGTTGTTCATCAACCAGATAGCCTTCCCCCCAATTGCGGCGGCTTGTTCGTCAACACCAGGCTATCCTGGTTGGCCAGCGCGTGGCAAAACGACTTCGTCGTCGTCTTGCAGAAGTCCAACACGCATATGTGGCTCGTGACCTTCGAAAACCGCGCCACGTTGTTCTCATTCACGTCCGGCGACAGATAATTCGACGCCATCCGCGCCACCTGAAAATTGTCCTGATTCGTATGGATCACGTCATCGACGCACACATCGGCCGACGCCACGAGCTTGTAGCTCAGTTCCGCTTCCATCAATTCCGTCTTCGGCATCATCATGATCAACTCGAAATCCTCCGCCGCCATCGACACGCCGTTGGAGATCTTTCCCTTCATCTCCACCACCGCCTTCTTCCCGCCCTTCACCCAGATGTCCAGATCGGTGATCGCCATCGTCGGCACGTATCCCGCGTCGCAATCCCAATAGCCCGTCAGGAAGAACGAACCGCCGAACGGCCCGTTGGGCACCGCCAGTTGGACCTCGCCGCTCCCCTTGACTACGCCCACCGGCACCGCGTTCGTGCCTTCGATTTCGTAGGAAAATGCCAACTCGCCAAACGAGCCGATCGCATGACCGTTCACCGTTACTGCGATGCTGCTCGCGTTCGTCGCCGGGTCGTCCGTGCCGTCCACCACCCAGGATTTCTGGCTCACGAGATTCGTGTCGGCAACGACGGCTTGGCTCGCCGTCGCGCCGATCCCCATCAACGCGATCGCGGCAACACGACGGAAACTACTCTAGCAACGGTTCATCATTGGTTCGTGCACAGTAGTCGTGACCATCAATCCTGTCAAAGCTTATCCGCATTTTCCGCGCCAGTGTGGTAGATTTTGGTGCCAGGGGGGAGAGTTGAACTCCCGACCAAGGGCTTATGAGTCCCCTGCTCTACCACTGAGCTACCCTGGCACCATCGTGAAGTGTCGCATGATTAGCGAGCCGCCCGGAAATTTCAACTGCGTTCTTCCCTCAGCATGAAACGGATCACTTCCACAATATCAGGGTGTGAACCGCAAATCTAGGCGGTTCGCAAAGCGTCCACAGCGGGGAGCCATTCTCGAGAAGGCGCAAATGCGGATCCTCTGCCGAGAGTGTGGACTGGCTTCGGGGCCGCGACCTGGTGTCGGGTGAAAGACATCAACGTGCGAAGCTGGCTTGGCGATGAATACCGGCGACTCCGCGGAGGTCGTCGATCAACCACGAGGAGCGAGAGCTACGCGATCCTTCAAGAGGCTCTCAGGAATTATGCACGGTGGGTGAAGAGAGCCGACGGGGTCGAGGTCTGGTTTCCTGGAAAGCCCATGGGGAACCTCTGCTGAGGGGATGGGGCCGTCGAGGCCCGGGCGGTTGAGTATTGTCAATGGTCAGTACTAAGGGGGCGCGTTTGGGCGGGGGCGGTGTCGGCCATCCTTGATTTTTCGAGCTCGTTCGTTACAATTGAAAGCATCTGTAGCTCGGCTTCGCGCTCCCCTTGAAGCTGTGACGAGGCGTCAACACTCACGGCTCTCTGCAAGTGCGCCTTTGCCAGTTGCAAATCCAGTGAGTTGCCAGGCTTGCCGCTCGCGTCGTACCTAACCCCTTGGACTACCGCCGCCGGCGAAATTCCGCAACTCGGGAGGTTCTTTGTGGTTGCAGCTGCGAGATGCTTGTGGTTGGATGAGCGAATCGTGAATGACCGGCATATCGATCCGCTCCACCGATCCGATTTGGAAATCTTCCTCATCAGCGCATTGATTCTCTACTTGGAACTCCTCCTGATCCGCTGGATTGGCACCGAAATTCGGATCTTTGCGTACTTGGGCAACCTCATCCTAGTAGTGTGTTTCTTTGGCGTCGGGTTGGGGTGCTATTGGGCGGCGAAACCCGTGCAGCCGGTGAAGATGGCCGCGTATCTGTTGTTCCTTGCCACAGTCGTGGCCAATCCGTTCCACATCGCGTTGCTGGACTTTTCCAGAATAACGTTTCTCCTCAGCGGATTCGAGGACTCCGTCTGGGGGCCAGACGTGCGCGGGCCCGGGACAGGCTACGTGGTGGGCTGCCTGTTCATCGGAATCATCATCTATGTGCTGACACTCACGTTCGCGCCGCTGGGACAGATACTTGGGCGGGCGATGCAACGCGCTCCGCACGTAATCCGAGCCTATTCGGTCAACATCACGGGGAGCCTCGCCGGGGTTTGGCTCTTTAACAGCCTGAGTTGGGCGTCAACACCCCCAGCAGTCTGGATGTTGGGGGCGGCAGTATTGCTGGCGGCCACCCTTGGAGCCGGACAGGCGCGCGCGTGGCTGGCGGTCGGCTTGGTGATGGCGGGGTGTGTGGTTGTGTGGTTCGGTGACTTGTCCCGTGGCCTCGTCATCTGGTCGCCCTATCAAAAGGTCGCGGTGTTCCCTATCCCGGTGGAGCAAGGGCTGCCAGGCTATGAGGTGGTGGTCAATAATGGAGTTGTTCACCAGTATGTCGTCGATCTGTCCGACCACTTTTTCGCGCTTCACCCCGGACTGATGACACAAGAACAGTTAGATCGTCTCCACTACAATGTCCCCTTCAGCTTCAAGCCGAATGCGCGCTGCATACTGATTGTCGGCGCCGGGACTGGCAATGATGCCGCAGCCGCGCTGCGTCACGGCGTCGCGCAAGTGGACTGCGTCGAAATCGATCCGCAAATCTACGCCGTGGGCCAACGATTTCATCCCGAGCACCCCTACAGCGATCCGCGAGTGCGAATGGTGGTGAATGATGCCCGGGCTTTCTTCAAGCAGGCCACGGGACCGTATGATTTGATTTGTTTCGCGTGGCTCGACGCCCAGCCGCTTGGCTCATCCTACAACAACATGCGACTGGATCATTACGTGTACACACTAGAGAGCTTCCGCGAGGCCAGAAAACTGTTGGCGCCAGACGGCTTGATGGTGGTCGACTTCCCGGCCCAGCGAACCTGGATGGCGGACCGCCAGTTCAACCTGCTGCGGCAGGCGTTCGGACACGACCCATTTGTTTACTCTCCAGAATGGGATAACAAGAGGAAGCCGCTTGGGACGATCGGGACGATCACTCTCGTCATCGGCGAACACGACGTGACCCCTCAGATGATTCAAAAACCCGCGCTTCGCGACTTCGTCACGAGCGGGCAGTTGCATCCCCCCGGCACCGTTCGTGTCACGACCGATGACTGGCCGTACTTGTACCTGAGGCAGGCAGGAATCCCGAAACTGTACCTGATTGTTTCGGTAGCGATTTTGGCGGTCGTGCTGCTCGCGGGACGACGCGCCCTCGGAGTGACGGGCGTATCGGACGGACATTTCTTCGCGCTGGGCGCGGCGTTCCTCCTGCTGGAAGTGCAGACCGTCAGCCGCGCAGCATTGTTGTTCGGGATGACATGGATTGTCAACGCCATCGTCATCTCCGCAGTGCTCGTGATGATCCTGTTGTCCAACCTCGTGGCCTGGCGCTGGCCGCGCATTCCACAAGCCGCGATCATCACCGGACTGGCGCTCACTGTTGCCGGGTTGGCGTTGGTGCCGTTGGACTGGTTCAACGCGTTGGCGGGTACGACCAAGCTGTTCGCCGCCAGCGCATTTCTGACCGCGCCGGTGTTCTTCGCAGGGCTCATCTTCATCCGATCCTTCGCCACCTGCGCGGACAAATCCAGAGCGCTCGGCTCCAACCTCATTGGCGCCCTGGTTGGTGGTCTGCTGGAATCGCTGTCGTTCGTCACCGGCATCCGCGCACTGGTCATTCTCGTCGGCCTCTTCTATCTGATCGCGATCTTGCTGCGACCAGCGCCAACCGATTCTGCCGGCCCAGCCCGACCTGTGCCGAACACGTTATAGAAGACCTTGACGTGCCGACGTTTCTGCGGCGAAGCGTTGGCTCGAAGAGATGAGCGAAGTTCTCGACAGTTGACGCGACGGTCTCGCGGTCGCCGTAGTTATCTGTCAGCAATATAGGTCCGCATGTCGAAGCGCTGCCCGATAGTTTTGAAAAAGGGGTGAGGGTCGATAAGGCTGCGGGCGGGCTGGGGGTAGGTTTGTATCTGGCTCAATTGGTCGCGAGTCGGCATGGGACGAAAATTACTCTTAATCGACTGAAACATTCGGTACGGGGAGATGTCTATACGTTTTCATTGGAACTGGATACGCTGTGATTTGTGGCGCGTGTTCGGTGTGCGGGTTGGACTCTTGGAATGATGAGAACAGAAAAGTTGTCACTCTTAGTTGTCACTCCTCATGCAAAAATGAGGCGATTCAGGATGACGTGAGAAAGAGAGCGGTCGGTGTGTAGCCTTTAATTTTGCGTCGTTTGATGACTACGGAGCACGCGAGAGGAAACCAGCGAAAATTGCTCTTTCGTATTACGGCAACAATACGCGCACGCGGTAATACAGGTCGGGACTGGCTGTCACGTTCGAGTCCGTCATGCTGGTGATGGTGCCGGACCCGTTCCCGCCACTGAGAATATTGGTCTGGCCCGTATCCTCCCAACCGCCATTCGTGTAGTCGCCGATGGCGTCGCCGGTTGTGTAATCCAGCACGTTCGTCCGCGACGCAATCCCCGGCATGTAGCTGTTGTCCCCGTTGGCGCCAAGATATGTCACCACCACGTTCGTATCCCCCGCCACCAACTGCTCCGCGATGCTGATAATGTGCAGGTACGCTGCCCCGTTGGTGGCATTGAAGCCCGCCATGAACTTGTTGGTGTTGCTCATGCCGTCGCCCGTGTAGGAGGTGTTCGGACCACATAACGCGCAGTTGTTGGTGAGCCCGTAGCCCCGCTGCCACCACGCGAATGGATCGTACACGCTGATCAAGTTCACCACCGTGTCGGTACTGGACTCA
This sequence comes from uncultured Verrucomicrobiae bacterium, assembly GCA_963842185.1. Lineage (GTDB taxonomy): Bacteria > Verrucomicrobiota > Verrucomicrobiia > Palsa-1439 > Palsa-1439 > Palsa-1439. The sequence goes on along the minus strand of CAWJFL010000019.1, from coordinate 114,536 downwards.
CCATTACCGGTCACGATCTCCTGCACGGTGTAGGAGCCCGGATTCACGTAGATGTCCGACGGGTTCTGGCTCATTGACGTGTTGCCATCCCCAAACGCCCACGCCCAGCCCGTGGGCGAGCCGGTCGAGGTATCGTAAAAATACACAGTCAGTGGCGCCGGCCCGCTGGCGGGATTGTTCGTGAAACTCGCCACCGGCGGCGGGGGGGTCGCACTGCCGACCACAATGTAGTTGGGCTTGGTGTTGGTGTTGGAGCCGCCAAGGCCGCTGACGATCAAACTTACCTGGTTGCTGCCCGTCGTTTGATAAACGTACTGAACACTCGTCGCCGTGGTGTTCGTGGTGCCACCATCTGCAAAGCTCCAAAACCGATTGGTAATCGAGCCGGTCGAACTGTCGGTGAATGTCACGGTCAAGGGCACGGTCCCATTGGTGGGACTGCCGCTGAAGATGGCCGCGGGCGGACCAACTGACCCCAGGCTCGAGAGTCCCAGCGTGACCAATTCGACGGGAGCCGTCACATTCGTCGTTTGGCCTGCTGTCATCCCCGCAATAATGTTGGATACCACCAACATATCGGTGCGGTTCAGCGCGTTGACCGTCACCGTCTGATTGGATTGCAGTCCTGACGCCAGTCTCGCCGCGTAGGTATTGGTAATGACCCGGCACCGCACCGTTACCGGAACATTCGAGGGCATCGGGCTGGTCGGTTGGAACCAAAAGAAGTTGCTGACAAAATCATTCGTCAATCCCGACATCGCGATGCCGGCGAATTGGGAGTAATTTATGTTCGGGCTTGGCCAGGTAAAAATCAGGTGGTTGCCGTCGGGCATCACAGTGGCAATCATTCGATCATCATCGCCGTTGAATAACTCCTGCTCATAGGCGGGGTCATTGTTAAGGGTGGAAACGCCGTAGGCGTCGTTCGTGATGTTCGCGTGGTAGTCGCTGTCCAGGAGAAAGGCGTTGGAACTGGCGTTCCATGTCAACAATTGTGTCATGGGATGAAATTCAAAATGCCGTTCGCCCACTGGCGCAGTATAGTGCTCCGTCCAAAACCGGAAAATGCCGACGGGCAGGGCCTGTGCGCTGGAAATGGACGTTACGTGGGAAAGCTGGGCGCTGGTAGCGTTTACGATCTCACAAATGACGGGTGATTCGCCGGCATTGTTGCCAGTGGAGCCTGATCCCGAAGAATTCACGGCCATGTCAATGTGGATATCGCCGTCCGACTCAATGTGACTAACCGGGAATATGTATTGCCATGTGTCCCCGTTGTAGGCGGGATATTGGGTGTTCACCAGCGACGTGATCTGCGAGGGATTCCCCTCCCACATCGAGGCCATCAGATTGATTTCAGCAAACGTATTGGTTTCCACCGTCTGTGCACGTACCACCCCGGCACACACGCCCATGGCAAGCACAGCCAGCACGACCTTCTTCGTCACCATCGGCGGAGCATCTCACAGATTGGCCAACATGGCAAGGAAAACTTGGGCTATGCGGAACCTTCTTACCGGCAGAGATTCACTTGTGCGCGGCGGGGACAGCCGCGGCATTGGTGGCGCCATCGGTGTCCGACTCTTTTGTCCCGTTGAAATGGTAAGACACCCTCTTCGTGCCATCCTTTGTCATCCAGTGCAGACGGCCGCCGACGTGGTTGCCCCCGATATTGCCCAGCCAGTCGATCTCGTCGCCGACATTGTTCGTCTGCACGACTCCGAACTCCGCTTCGTGCTCCTCTCGTTCGCCATTGTACCGCGCCGGTTGGAACCCTTTGGCGAGAAACGCTGCCGACGAGAATTTTCCGTCGGCAAAGCTCAGCGTGTCGTCGAATCCTTTGTCACTTTTGTCAGCGGGTGCGTCCGCGGGAACAATTCTGACCTTGGCGCGTATGCCGTCCAAGACCCCGGCCCAGCAGTTCATCGCAATGACCATCAGCGCCACAATGCCCAGTGCGCAGGGGGTGAGCTTCATAAACAGGCTCGTCTTTGCTTCGTGGTACATAGCTGCGAAGTGTAGCAAGTTCGCGTGGCCAAGCAAGCGCCCGTGCGGGATACCGGTCGCACTTCAAACCAGGCGCACGGGTACTATCGGTTCGGCACTACCCCATGAGGATTCGGCGTGAGCGGGCCGGTGGCTGCTGATGCCATCGCCCTTGCGCCGCCGCCTGCCGGATTCCCTTCGTCATTTCAAATCGCAGGGTTCGCAAACCGTCCAACGCGGGAACTCCTTTTTGTGCTTTCTTCGCGGTTCCGTCAGGAGTCTAATGGGGTTCGCACACTTGGCGGATGTAGAAGTTAGGAGAATTTATGAAACTGAGAACGACGGAGGACGTCCTGCTGATTGTTGCCTTTGCCCTTATTGCCGCAGGCCTTATCCTCGGCATTGGCGGCTGGATGTGGGGTCTGAACACTTTGTCCGGTGTTTTGGGCACCACGGCGACCCCGCCCGGACACGTTCAGACCGGAATTAGCGTTGTGTTCATCTGCTTTTTCATAGCCACTCCGATGTTGATTATAGGATTTCTCATGCTTGTAGTATCCGTTATCGTTCATTTCGCGACGAAGCGGAAAGGCCATGCAAACTGAACCACATGGTGGAGCGAACTGACGAGCCGCTACGCGGTAATCCTCGGCAGTTCAAACCACAAGGCTCGCAATTCGTACAAAGCGGGGAGCCATTTAGAGAAGGCGCAATTGGGGAACCTCGGCTGAGGGTGTGGGATCGTTTTAGACCTCGGCGACACCATGGTGATCCAACAGCCCACTCGACTTCCCGGGGCGCCACTGTTACCGTTCGGCCATGTCTGGGGGTACTACGGCACTCGGGTTGTCTGAGGTTGCGGAACCCGCGGCCTCACCGCACCGATGGAAGACCATCCTTGGCGGTGGGATGATTGTCCTCGCCGCTCTGGCGGCCTACCACAACAGCTTCGCAACGCCATTTCTCTTTGATGATCTCTCCTCGGTTGAGAAAAATCTGACCATTCGCCATCTCTGGCCGATCTGGAAAGCCCTGTCGCCGTCCGCCACTTCGCTCGTGGGAGGTCGCCCGGTCGTGAACCTCTCCCTAGCCCTCAACTATGCGCTGGGGGGGACGGGCGTGTGGGGTTATCACGCGTTCAATCTGAGCGCGCATGTTCTGGCGGGCTTGACGCTGTATGGCATCGTGCGCAGGACATTCGCGCGGCCAGGGTTGCGGGAACGATTCGGCGCGGCGGCCGAGTGGGTGGCTCTGGCGGTGGCGGTCATCTGGACGGTTCATCCGCTGCAGACGGAAGCAGTGACCTACATATCCGAACGTTGCGAGTCGTTGATGGGGTTGTTCTACCTGCTGACGGTGTATTGCTTCATTCGTGGGACGAACGCCCAGAGATCGGTCTGGTGGTTCACCTTGTCCGTGGCCGCGTGTTTCCTGGGCATGGCGAGCAAGGAGGTGATGGTGACGGCTCCCGTGATGGTGCTGCTTTATGATCGGACATTTGTCAGCGGGAACTTTCGGGAAGCATGGACTCGACACTGGCGCCTGTATCTGGGGTTGGCTAGCAGTTGGCTGTTGCTGGGCTATTTGATGGCCGATTTGCACAACCGCGGTGTCGGCTATGGCCTGGGGATTGCGTGGTGGGGCTATGCGCTGATGGAATGTCGAGCGGTGGTGCAGTACCTCCGGCTCGCCGTTTGGCCGCATCCGCTGATTTTGGATTACGGGGAGTATGTGCCGACAGGGCATCTGGCGGCGGCACCGTACGTACTGATTCTGGCGGCCCTGGCAACCGGCGTTTTGTTCGCGCTGAAGCGGTACCCAGCCATCGGGTTTGTTGGGGCCTGGTTTTTCGTGATTCTGGCCCCGACCTCCAGCGTGGTGCCGATTGGGGGATCACCGATGGCGGAACACCGGATGTACCTGCCGCTGGCATCCGTGGTTACGATGGCCGTAGTCGGCGCGTTTGCGCTCGGGAAATGGCCGCTACATAACCAGCAGGGTGTCGTGCTAGGATGCGTGGCGGGTGGTTCCGTGGTGGTGCTGCTCACATTCCTCACAATCCAGCGGAATCGAGACTACAACTCGGCGGTGACCATCTGGCAGGACGCTGTGGAGAAACGTCCCAACAACCCCCGTGCGCACTACAATCTGGGGGTCGCCTTGGGGCCAGCGGGGAAAATTGACGATGCTGTTGAACACTATGAACAGGCGCTACGGATCAAGCCGGATTACGCCGAGGCACACTACAATCTGGGGGTTGCCTTGGGGCAACTGGGCAAGATCGACGATGCCATTGAACACTATGAACAGGCGCTGCGTTTCAACCCCGATTACGCCGATGCGCACGACAACCTGGGGACCGCCTTGAGGCAAGTGGGCAAGATTGACGATGCCATTGAACAGTATAAACAGGCCCTGCGGATCAAGCCCGATTTCGCCATGGCACACTACAACCTCGGGAATGCCTTGAGGCAAGTGGGCAAGATTGACGATGCCATTGAACAGTATGAACAGGCCCTGCGGATCGAACCCGATTTCGCCGACGCGCACAACAACCTAGGGACCGCCTTGGGGCGCGCGGGCAGGATACCGGAGGCGATAGAGCATTTGCAGCAGGCGCTGCGGATCAAGCCCGATTTCGCCGAGGCACACTGCAACCTGGGGATCGCCTTGGGGCAGGCGGGCAGAACACCGGAGGCGATAGAGCATTTGCAGCAGGCGCTGCGGATCAAGCCCGATTTCGCCCAAGCGCAGAATGCGCTGGCGCGACTGCAAGCCCGCCAGTGAGTGGCGGGCTCCCGTGTATCAGTTCGGAGGTTTGGAATGGATATCTCTTTCTCGTGTGCCGATTGCGGTCAAAAGCTTGTCGTTGATGAATCGGGCACCGGTCTGGTTGTCCCGTGTCCGACGTGTGGGCATAATCTTACGATTCCAGCTGCCCCAACTCTTGCGGGAACGACTTCGAGAAAACCGTCAGCGACGAGCGCCGCAACCTCATCGGCGGGCCTAAGCAAATCCAATTGGCAGCCAAAGATTCCCAAAGCCGAGAAATGGATGGTTGCACTGGGGGGCGCGTTGCTCGGCATCGGATTGTTAGGCTTCTTCGGCTACACATTCTACGGCAGGCTGTCGCAGAAAGATCCCCCGGCTCTGCTGAAACAGCACGTGGCGACCATGCAGGAGACGTATGCCGGGCTTTTTCATGCGAAGATTGTCGAGTGCACCTATGATGTGCAGAAGACCGACTCTCTGGTCTCCCCCTATATCGGGTATGTGAACTACACCGAAGACATGGGTAAGGGCGCGATAGCGAAATACAACATCACCCTGGCATTTCATGACGGTGCGTGGGTGTTACAGACTGTACAGAGGCAGTTTGTCTGGGCGGGAGGCTCAAGCTCTTGGAAAGAAATTTTGCCGTCCGATGACACCGCCAGTAGCGCTCCGTTCCGGGTGGTTAAGCATGCCCTCGGACTGTAAGGATGCGCCGACATGTTTTCCCCGAATCATCACACTGTCGGACTTGTCGGTATATGCAAGGCGGCGCTGACAAGCAACCACTTCAACGGCGCGAAAAGGGACACTGAAGCCGATAAATACCCGCCCGCGCGGTTCGCCGTTCTGTGTTGACAGCGACTCCGAAGCGGACAAAAATCGACACGGTAACAATAACAGCGTTGCCATTGGCGTGCCGCGTTTTGCAGCCAACTCGCCACCCAGGTATGACGTGAAGAAAAATAATTTTGTGAACCTGAAGACATTGCTATTTGGTGTTGGTTTGTCGTTGATGTTGGCTGGGCAAACACTCCGCGCCCAGCAACGCGATGCTGACCTCACCCGATTCCGGGAACTCCGCATCAGCGCGGAAAGAGGCGATGCCAAAGCCCAGATTGAATTAGGCGTCTGCTACGACAAGGGCCAGGGCGTGAGGAAAGATGAGGTGGAGGCGGTGAAATGGTTTCGCAAAGCCGCCGAGCAGAATCTCGCCGTGGCTCAATACAATCTGGGCGTCTCCTACGCCACCGGCCAGGGCGTGACGAACGATGTGGTGGAGGCAACGAAATGGTTTCGCAAAGCCGCCGAGCAGAATCTCGCCGCGGCTCAATACGATCTGGGCTGCGGCTACTACACGGGCCGGGGCGTGACGAACGATGTGGCGGAGGCGATGAAATGGTTTCGCAAAGCCGCCGAGCAGAATCTCGCCGTGGCTCAATACAATCTGGGCGACTGCTACGACAGGGGCCACGGCGTGAAGAAGGATGAGGTGGAGGCGGTGAAATGGATGGCACTGGCGGCGGCGCAGGGTATGGAGGAGGCAAAGGCTGCCATCCCGTTGCTTCAAAAGAAGCTGTCAGAGAAGCAAATTGAGGACGGGGAATGGCGCGCGATTGATTGGCTCGAAAATTGGAAGAGGGCGACGGTAACTGCGCCGCCGCAATAGCGGGGAGACTGCGGCTTACACAAACTCTTCAACGGTACGAAAAATGATAATCAAGCAACTGAATACGAGACGAGTCATCGCCGTGTTGTCAAGTGTGGTATGTATCTGGCTGGCGCTGTCGACGACGACGTGTTTTGGCGGGGAGACCGTTGAGCCGGGGCGAGCCGTCCTGGACAAACTCCTCAAGGCAATCGAAACGAACGACCACGACGCCGTCATGGCGGTGGATGGCACCGACGGTTTCAAGGCGGCTTTGACAAAGGAGAGTCTGGCAGGAGCCAGCGGCCAGCTTTCGCCACGGATGAAGAAGGGGTATCAGTGTTTGTATCTGGGCGAATTGAAACAGCATGGCACTCGGGTTCTTCTTTGGAAGCTCGTGTTCAAGGATGGCGGTGATGACACGCTGGCCAGGCTCATTCTGAAGGACGGCAAGGTGGCCGGGTTTGGGTTGCAATAATAGCTCATCCAAGTGGCTCCACGCATAATCCCGCTTGGCTTGGGTGTGTGTCCAGCAGCTTTGTCCCGTTGACGTTCGTTCCATTTCCTTCGGCCATGGCTGCGCCATTGTCTTCACTACAACTCCATTCCCATCACCGGTAGCGTACCACTCAGTTATGTGGGATCCGGTGGTTGCTCAGTATCCGGCTGACAGAGCGCGTGCATCAAGGCTGGTTCTCGGGCGGAGTATTAAGCTGGCCCAGTGTCCGTTGTCGTGTCGGCTTTGCAGCGAACGCCGTCGGCCGAGCGTGCTGACTGAAGACTCACGCGAAATCTTGCCCGACTCCACTGTGCCTGTTACAAGAAGGGATGGTTGACGCTCTCGAACCAGACAAGCCCGCCAGCGCGATGAAAAATGCGTGGAGAGTAATGGTCGGAGTGTGCGCAGTGGTCATCGGGATCTACGCGTACATGGCGCAGTCGCGCGTCTTGGAATTCCTGAATCCGAATCCGGCTGAGTGTCACTACAATTTGTTGGTGACGGGTTTCCGTGCCGGCCAGCTCAACCTGAAAAAAGAGGCGCCGCCCGCGTTTACGCGGCTGGCCGACCCCTACGATCCGACCGCCAACAAACCGTATCGACTTGGGACTGACCGACTGCACGACCTGAGCTACTACAAGGGCCGACTCTACCTTTACTTCGGCGTTACGCCTGCCTTGATTGTATTCTGGCCGTTCGTCGCGCTGACCGGCGCGTACCTGTTTGAGTGGCAAGCCGTGACGATCTTTTGCGCCATCGGCTTTCTGGCCAGCGTAGGGTTGCTGTGCGCGCTCTGGCGGCGCTACTTCTCCGAAGTGAGCGCCTGGATGGTGGTCGCCGGCGCGCTGGCGCTCGGCTTGGCGACAGGCGTGCCGGTGATGTTGCCGCGGTCCTCGGTTTACGAAGTGGCGATCAGTTGCGGGTACATGCTGACGATGCTGGCCCTGGGGGCAATCTGGTGCGCCCTGCACGAGCCGGAGCGGCGGTGTTGGTGGCTGGCGGCGGCCAGCGCAGCGTACGGGCTGGCGGTGGGGGCGCGACCGACCTTGCTGCTCGGTGCCATCATCCTATTGGTGCCGGTACTTCAGGCGTCGCGCGCGGGGCGGCGTGTTTGGACGCTGTTGGTCGCGGCCATCGGCCCCATCACGTTCATCGGTTTGGGACTGATGCTCTACAATGCCTTGCGATTCGGTAGCCCGCTCGAATTCGGCATACGCTACCAGTTGGCCGGGGAGCGGCAGGTGACGCGGCAATTCTTCAACCTGCAGTATTTGTGGTTCAATTTCCGGGTCTATTTTTTGGAGCCGGTGCGCTGGAGCCGTCGGTTTCCCTTTGTGGGTGAAATCGCGTTGCCACCCGTGCCAGTGGGCAATGGGGGGGTTGAGACTCCCTTCGGTATCCTGACCAACATTCCGCTGGTGTGGTTGGCGTTGGCCGCGCCGCTGGCGTGGCGGGGCTGGTCGCGACAGACAACCTCAGCCTTGCGCTGGTTTGTGACGGCGGTGGCCTTGCTGTTTGGGACTTGCGTGTTGCCCGCTTTGTTCTTCATCAGCACGACCATCCGCTACGAGGTGGAGTTCCTGCCCGCATTGGTGCTGCTGGCGGTGGTCGGCATCTTGAGTTTGGAGCGCGCCTTGGGTGGCCAGTCACTCCGCCTGTGCGCGATGCGCTGGGGATGGGGTCTCCTGCTGAGCTTCTCGGTGGTGTTCAACCTGTTGGCGAGCGTCGAGCATTACGCCGAGGCACACAACGATCTGGGCAACGCTCTGCTGCAGGTGGGCCAGGATCAGGAAGCGATCGGACACTATGAGCAGGCCCTGCGGATCAGCCCGGACTACCCGGAGGCGCACAACAACCTGGGCTTCGCCCTGAAACAAACGGGCAGAACCCAGGAAGCGGTTGAACACTACGAGGACGCGCTGCGGGTCAAGCCCGATTACGCCGAGGCGCACTACAATCTCGGGGTCGCCTTGGGCCAGGCGGGCAGGATGCCGGAAGCCATCGAGCATCTGGAGCAAGCGGTGCGGATCAAGCCCGATTTCGCCGAGGCGCACAACGATCTGGGCAACGCTCTGCTGCAGGTCGGCAAGAATCCGGAAGCGATCGGGCATTTGGAGCAGGCCCTGCGGATCAAGCCCGACTACGCCGACGCCCACTGCAACTTGGGGGTCGCTCTGGCTCGACTGGGCAGGCCACAGGAGGCGATGGGACATTGGGAGCAAGCGCTACAGATCAAGCCCGACTACGCCGAGGCGCACAACAACCTCGGCATCGCGTTGGCGCAGGCGGGCAGGATACCGGAAGCAATCGAGCATTGGGTGCACGCAGTGCGGATCAAGCCCGATTTCGCCGATGCGCATTTTAATCTGGGGCTTGCGTTGGAAGGGACCGGCCGCACACGGGAGGCCATCGAGCAACTTGAGCAGACGCTAAAACTCCGGCCGGATTTTGCGCCGGCGAGAAACGCGCTAACGCGGCTGCAAGCCAGCCAGTAAGCCGGGTCAGACGAGACGCGCCACAGACTTGCTGGGGGTGCAACCGCGCCGAAGATTTGCTGACGGCGCAACGGCATCCCTCGGAAGCTCAAACCCCAAGCTTCGCAATTCGTCCAACGCGGGGAGGCATTTTGAGATGGCGCAAATGGGCAACCTCTGCTGCGGGTGAGGGCTGTCAGGGCCCGCAGTTCTAGGCGGAGTGGGGATCGGTGGCGGCCTACTGAACCGTACCAATCTGGAAGTTCAGAATGGCCCGCTGGATCTCATAGTCGTACTTGGCGCTGGTATTGGCGATCTGGGCCGATGTCATGTCGAGTTGAGATTGGCTGACCTCGACGATGGAACTGCTTCCCATCGTGTAGCGGGCCTGCGCCAAATCAAAGGCCAGACTGGCGTTCTCGAAGAGCTTCTGGGTCAGGTCGAGCCGTTCGTAGGCGTAATTGACATTCAGGCCGGCGTTCCGCACGTCTTGGATGGCCGTGTTCTCGGCGTCGCGAAGGGATTCGGCGGCGGCTTGCGCGCGTAGTTCGGCTTCGGATGCCTTGGCCTCGTTCAGCCCGGCGTCGAAGACCGGGAGGCTCAGGTTAACGCCGGCAGCGGCGTAGCGATCCTCAAAATGGGCTGTATCACGAATCGGGATCAGCCCCCCGGCGCCAAACGCCATGATGGTCGGGTAGTTCAACGCCTTTTGGGCCCGGGCGTATTGTGAGGCGGCATCGCGGTCCAGCCGCAACCGGGCCAAATCCGGGCGCTGGGACAGGGCGGTATCGACCAGCCCGGTGGGATCGACGATTTTGGGCGATGGCCTGGGCTCTTCAATCAAGCGATAGACACGGCGGTTGCGGTCTCCCAGGACCGTGGACAGGGCATTGAACGCCTGATCCAAATCGTTTTGCGCCTGGGCGACCAACAGTTGACCCTGTTCGTAGGTGACCTCGGCGAAACGCAAATCGAGTTCCGACCGAAGTTTGTTGGTGGTCAGGGCGGTTATTTGATCCAACAACACCTTGCGCGTTTGCAAGGTCTGACGGGCCACGTCCAACACTGATTGCGCTTTCAGAGCCGCGAAGAACGCCACGTCCACCTGCAGGACGATTTCCTCGCGGGTGGCCTCGGTGTTGGCGGACGCGGCGCGTGAGGACAGCCGCGAACTGTTGAGCAGGTGCGCGGTCCGCCCGAAATCGGTCAGCAATTGGGTGACCATCACCCCGTCAGCTTGGCGCTCGTAGATGGACGAATTCGCCAGGCTGCCCGCGGCGATGCGGGTGTTGGCGTCCCCGTTCCCAACGGCCGTCGCGTTAAACATCACATTCGGCAGGAGCCCGGCCGCGCACCTGTGTAATCACCTGCTTCGATGCCAGCGCCTGCAGGTCGGCTTCGGAGATCTTCGGGTGATTGCGCAGTGCGATATTCCGCGCCTCGCGTAGCGTCAGTGATTGCAGTTCCTCCGCGTTAGCCGGACTGAGGCCAATTGCGAGACAACAGACCGCCGCGAAGTGGATCCGCCCCCAGTTCATGCGACTCCTTTACTCATCGCGGCATTGGCTTCTTTCCGCCGATAGATCAGGAAATAGAAAGCGGGCACGAGAAAAATCGCTTGTGCGGCCGAGACGGACAGGCCTCCAATCAAGGCGCGGGCCAGGGGCGCGTACGCTTCGCTGCCGGTACCCATCTTCGCCGCCATCGGAATCAACCCGATTGCCGTCGCCAGGGTCGTCATCATTACCGGGCGCAATCGACGCGCGGGCCGAGCACCACCGCCTCACGCAAGGATCGACCCTCTTCGCGCAGCCGATTGATGAATTCGACAATGAGAATGCTGTCCGTAACCGAAATCCCGACCATCAACAGGACACCCATCAGCGACATCACACTGATCGGCGTGCCCGTCAGAAATAGCATCAGCAGTACGCCCGTCAGCCCTGGCGGCACCGCCAGCAGAATCAGAAACGGGTCCACGAAGGAGCGGAACTGGGCCACCAAAATCAAATACACCAAAATGACCGATAGCGTCAGACCGATGGCGAAGCTCTGGAACGAGTCGCGCATCGCCTGCACCGTGCCCCGCACGGTAACGGTCATGTTTTCCGGCAAGTGGGTCTTGCCGATGATCTTTTGCACTGCGGCGTACACGTTGCTCAGGTCCTCACCCGTCGGCGCGACGTACACATCCACCGTCCGACGGATCTGGTAGTGATCCACCTCCGTGGGCGTCTGGATGTGGGAGATGTGGACCACCGAATCCAGCCGGGTCGGCACCTTGAGGTTCGGCGCCCGGAGCGGCATCGTGCCGAAGTCGGCGAGATTGTTCACGATGTTTTCCGGGTATTGCGACGGTCAAGAAGTAGTTGTTGCCGGTCTGCGGATCAATCCAATAACTTGGCGCAATCATCTGATCCGACGTCAGGGCGGTGATCACGCTGTCCACGACGTCCTTCGCGCTGAGGCCGAGTTCGCTGGCGCGCTCGCGATCAACGCTGCAGTTTGAGAGACGGATAATCCACGTCCTGCGGCACGAGCACGTCGCTGACGCCCGGCAGCCCGCGAACCTGTTGGGCGATGTTGTTCGCGATGTTGTGGGCCGCCGCCATGTCCATGCTGCTGACCTGAATATCGAACGGCGCGGGCATGCCCTGATTGAGGATGGCGTCGACCAACCCGCCGGTCTGGAAGTAGGCGCTGACCTGCGGCAGGTCGCGTTTGAGCCGGGCGCGCACCAGGTCCATGTAGGCAAAACTACTGAGCTTGTGGTCTTCATTCAACCCTACCTGCACGACTGCCGTGCTTGGACAGGAATTGGGGTTGAGGATGGAGTTGAAGCCGGGCGTGGTGCCGATGTTGGAGACGATGATTTTGAGATCCTGCTTCGGAACCACGTCGCGCACGATGTCCTCCACCTGACCGACCAGTTTGTCTGTCAGTTCGATGCGGGTGCCGGAAGGGCGCTTTCAGACTGATCACGAACTGGCCGGGATCGGTCCGCGGAAAGTAGGACTTGCCGATCAGCGGATAGAGTCCCAGGCTCAGCACGAACACGCCGCTGATGGCGAGAACGGTCGACAGCGGCCGCAGCAAGGCGACGCCCAGGTGTTTTTCGTAGCCGTCGAGCATCCTTGTAAAATGACGGTTGAACCACGCGTTGAATCTTTGGCCAAAGCCCACGGGCTTGGCATGATCGCCCTCGGCGGAAGCGCTGCCTTCGTGGGATTGATGACCCTTGATCAGCTTCGCGCAGTACAGCGGCACAACCGTCATCGCCACGAAATAGGAAGCAAACAGCGACAACACCAACGAAAGCCCGAGTGCCCCGAACAAGAACTTACTGACGCCGTATAGCATGGTGACGGGAAATAGCACCACCACCAAGGTGAGAGTCGCCGCCAACACCGGCAGCGCGACTTCCTCCCCGCCGCGTTCGGCAGCCACCTCGGGCGGTTCCCCCATTTCGAGATGGCGGTAGATGTTCTCCAACACGACGACGGAATTGTCGATCAGCCGGGAAAATGCCAGCGCCAGGCCGCTCAAGATCATGCTGTTGATCGTGCTCCCGCCCAGCGCGAGCGCGATGAACGCGGCCAGCGCCGAGAGCGGAATGGAAAGGAACACCGCCGCGGTGGCCCGCATGCTGCCCAGGAAAATCAGGATCATCAACCCGGTCATGATCAAGCCGATGGCGCCTTCGTGGACCAGCGTCTCAATGGCCGTTTTCACGAACACCGATTGATCGAACACCACCTGGGTGACGAGCTGCTTGGGCACATCCAGCAGTTTGGAAATGACCTTCCTGACGCCGTTGACGACGGCGATCGTGTTGGCGTTACCTCCCAACTTCACGACCGGCAAGTACACGGAATGCTGACCGTTGACGCGGACAATGTTGTATTGGATTTGCGAGGCGTCCACGGCTTTGCCGACGTCGCGCACCAACACGGAAGATGGGACATCTCGGGAGGTTCGCTCGGGCACCATCACAGTGCCGGATGCTTCCCCGACGGTTTTCAGGGGGACCAGATTGAGGTCGCGCATGCTGTTGATCTGGCCGTCGGCATAGACGGTGTAATCGTAGGGACCGATTTTCACGTCGCCGGCCGGCAGGATCAGGTTGGCCTCGTTCACGCTGTGCACCACGTCCATGACGCTCAACTCATGCGCCTCGAGCTTGAGCGGGTCCACGTAGACCATGATCTGGCGATACCGGCCGCCAAAGGCGGGCGGCAGAGACGCGCCCGGCACACCCGCCATTTGGTTGCGGATCGTAAACTGGCCAAGGTCACGCAGTTGCGCCTCGGTCAGTCCCTCGCCTTTGAGCGTCACCAGGCACACCGGCAAGCTGGACGCGTCGAACGGCATCACAATCGGCGGCAGCGTGCCCGGCGGCAGATAGCGCATGGTGGACATGGCCAGATTGGCGACGCTGGCGGCGTCGAGGTCCGGATTGGAACCCGGCTGGAAATACACCTTGATGAGGCTGATGCCTGTGAGCGAGCGCGACTCCATGTGATCGAGGCCGGGCGCCAGCGTGAACATCCGTTCGAATTGGCCGGTGATATCGTTTTCGATCTGTTCGGGGGCCATGCCGGAATAAAATGTGACAACGACCACGACGGGAATCTTGATGGGAGGAAACAAATCGACCGGCATCTGCAGCAGGCTTGTCGCCCCCACCACACAGATGATCAGGCACAGCACCACAATCAGATACGGGTATCGGAGAGCAAATCGTGACATGGAAAGAACAGGTTTTTACAGACGATTCTGTTTGACGGCGGCCCGGAGTTTTTCGATGGAGAAGTCCGGTGACTGGCACAGTTTGATGAGCCCCTGCTCCTCGGCGTCGATTTTCGCCGCCACCGGCGGGATTTGGGTGGCAATGTCCTCGGGGATGGATTGGACTCCGTGCTGATCACCGTGCAGCAAATCTCCGGACTGGATCTTCAATCCGCCGATCTCGACCAGCGTGCCGAATTCAACGATGTGAACATAGGCGTGGGATACCGATGTGCCGCCGGTGAAAAGTTGGAAGCCAAGCTCTTCGGCTGCCGGTATGTCCCGCACGGCGCCGTTGGTAACCGCGCCGACGCAACCGAGCGCATGCAGGATGTTGAAGTGTACCACGCCGAGCAATGACCCGAGTCCGGTTCTGGTAGCCATATCCTGCACCACAACCACCCGCGGCGCGGGCACGGAGACGATGTAGTCCCACCAGTCGGTCCGGTCCAGGTAGGCGTCACCGGCAAACGCCGGGGCCGATCCACGAATCTTTACCGTGACCGCGTAACCGGCCACATGGGGCAGATGCGGGAACAGGCAGCGCACGGTGCCGTCGGTGAATCCTTCATTGCGCAGGCGGTGTTGAAAACTCTCGATGGCGTTGGCCAGCGTGGAAGCATCGAGTTGGCGCAAGGCTTCCAGTTGCTCGGGAGTCAGGGGTGTCTTCATTCCACAACCTCGGGCTTAATTGTTTTGGTTTCGACCTTCTGGCCCGGTTTGAGTTGGGCGGGATTGCCCAGCATCACTAGGTCCCCTTCTCGCAGGCCGGAGACGACTTCGTACTTGGACGACGTTTCGAGTCCCAGCGTCACCGGACGTTCCTCGATTTCATGGTTGGCGTTGACGATAAGAACCTTGGTGGTTCCGCCCGAGGCCGAGGCCTGGATGGGAATGGCCAGGCATTGTGGGCGCTCTTCCGCTTTGAACGCCGCCGTCGCGTACATGCCCGGGTCGATTTCGAGATTCGGGTTGAGCACCTCCAGTTCGGTGATCATCGTTCGCGTGTCCTCGGCGACTCTTCTGGTGAATCGGGTAATCGTGCCCGTGAACGTCTTGCCCCCCAGAGATTCCACGCGCACATCCACCTTGTCCCCCAGATGGATGTCATTGACGTACTCCACGGATACGGGGAAATCGAGTCGCAGGTGGTAGTTGTCGGAGATCCGCAGCAGCGACTTGGCCTGGGTCGCGGCCGCCGTGCCCGCCTCGATGAGCGCGCCGGGGTCGGCGTAGCGCCACGTGATCACGCCGTCAAATGGGGCGGTAATTTGCGTATAGGCCAGCAGCGTCTGGTATTTTGCCACGTCGGCTTTGACGGCGTCGATGGCGGCCGCCGTCTCATGGTCCTTGGCTTCAGCGGTATCGAGGTCCTGCTGGGCGACGAGATTGGGCTGCTGCTGGTTGACCCCGACGAGGCGGGTGTAGATAAGATGAGCGTCGACGTGATCGGCTTCGGCTTTCTTCACGGCCGCCATGGCGTTGTGGAGTTCATCCGATAATTCCGGGACTTCGAGCGTGGCCAGGAGTTGACCGGCCTTTACCAGGTCGCCGAAGTCCACATTCATCTGGTCCACGTAACCGGACACCTTCGCGTGCAACTCCACCTCTTCGTACGGGCGGAACTCCGCCGGGATGGTTACCTCACGGTACAGGTCTTCGCGATCCACCTTCGCCACAGCAACCACGGGCTCCGAGTGAGTGGCACGTTCACGGCTCGCCTCCGCATGGCGCACCACCCACAGCAATCCCACAGCGACCACCACCGCCGCCATGACAAGGACCAGCCGTAGTTTGGGGCCCGTGAGCCCGTGCTGCCAGAATCCAACAGTGCCTGGTTTCATAACGTCTTCATGGGGATTTCTTGCTGTGGGTTAAGGGTATTTTGACGCGGAAGAGGCTTCCACCTCGGTAACTCTGCGCTTCTACCGTCGCTCCGTGCGCCGTACAGATTGATTTGACAATCGCCAGGCCCAACCCCGCGCCGCCCGGGTCGCGGGTCCGCGCCTTGTCCACACGGAAGAAGCGATCAAACACGTGCGGTAGGGCGTCGAGCCGGAATGCCGATGCCATTGTCGGACACCTCCAACACCGCGTGACCGTTGGCGGCGGCGACGCGCAGATGATTTGCGCCCCCGGCCGGCGTGTACTTGATCGCGTTGTCGAGAAGGTTCACCACCACCTGTTTGAGCCGCGCCCGATCCCCGATAACCATCACGCGTTGTTTCGCGTCGCAGGTGACCGTGATCCCTTTGTCTTCGGCGAGTAGGCTCATTTGCTCGGCGGTCGTCACCGCCAATTCCGCCAGGTCGAACTGGATCCACTCGGTTTGCGCCTCGCCGGCATCGAGTCGCGACAGGGCGAATAATTGTTCGACGATTCTCGTCAGCCGTTCGACTTCTTCGAGCGGGCTGCCCAGCGTCTCGCGCAACTCGGGCTTCTGGCGAACGTCCGAAGCGAGGCTTTCGAGTTCGGCGCGCATGGCCGTCAGCGGCGTGCGCAATTCATGGGAGGCGTCGGCGACAAACCGTTTGGAATTCAAGAGGGCGTCTTCCAATCGCCCAATCATCAGGTTTAGCGACAACGAGAGCCGTTCGAGTTCCTCGGCGGTGTGCGCCACCGGCAGGCGCTCGCCCAAGTTGTGTTGCGTGATCTGCTCCGCCTTGCGCGCGATTTGATCGACCGGCGCGAGCGCGCGCCCGACCAGCAGGTAGCCAACGCCGGTGGCCACGAGCACGGCCACCGGCAGCCCGATGGCCAGCAGCACCAAAAACTGGTGAAGCATCGCCTCGATCGCCGCCATTGGCGCCCCGACTTCCACAACGTAACGCACACCATTGGCCGACGGAGAATTCAGCGCCGCGATCAGCAGGGTTTTCTTGTCGGCAAGCCTCTGTTTCCGCACGGATTCCTCCGTCAGCGGTGCTGAGAGGGGTGGCAATCCAGTCGGGTCGAAGCTCTGGTCCGTGGGAGGATTCGAAGCATAGAGAACGCTTCCATCCGGACGCGATACACGGATAAAGCGGTCGTTGATCTCCGGGGCATACAGGGAATTGATTTCCCTGCCGATGGCGGCCTCGCCGGTTTGGCTCACGTTGGCGAGGAGGGTGTCGGCGATCTGCTGCGCGCGGCGCTTCTGGGTTTCGGCAAGGTTGGCTTCCAGATAATGTTTCAGGCCCACGAACATGAGCGCGGCCAGTAGAAGAAACACAGCGGTCAGCAGGCCGGCGTACCAGGCGATCAATCGAAATCTCAGGGAGCGCGTGCTCATAATTCGGTTTCATCCGTGAGGCAGTAACCCACGCCGCGCACGGTGCGGATCAGCTTGGCCTCGTGTCCCTCATCCACCTTTTCCCGCAAATGGCGCACATACACGTCCACGATATTGGTGAGTCCCTCAAAACTTTCGTCCCAGACGTGCTCGATGATCATCGTTCGGGAGAGCACCCGACCGGCGTGGGACGCGAGGTACTCCAGAAGCGCGTATTCTTTCGAGGTCAACTCGATGCGCTTGCCCGCGCGCTTGACCTGTTGTGTGAGGCGATCGATTTCGAGGTCAGCGATTCGCAGCACGTGGTCGTGGCTGGCCGGGGGACGGCGCAGCAACGCTTTGACACGAACCAGCAATTCGGCAAACGCGAACGGCTTCGTCAGGTAGTCATCGGCGCCGGCCTCGAAATTCTCGACCTTGTCCTTGGTGGCATCGCGCGCGGTCAGCACGAGCACCGGTGCTTTGCTGCCCTTGCGGCGAAGACGGCGGAGCAATTCCGTGCCGTTAAGACCGGGCAGCATCAGGTCGAGGATGATGAGATCGTAGTCGATATTCGACGCCATTTCCCAGCCGCTGTCACCGTCGTAAGTGACATCGACGGCAAACCGCTCGGCGCGCAATCCGCGGACGACGACGTCGGCCACCTTCCGTTCATCTTCTATGAGCAATAAGCGCATGTCACCTTTGGCACCACCATACCATGACAGACTCACATTAAGATTGCATGAACGCCAAGTTAAAATTCTTTCAGAAGCTTTGCACAGGAGCAAACTTGTGGCAACATTGCAGTGTAATGAAAACTTACTACGCAGTTGTCATTCTGACGGCCGCCACGTTGTGGTCCGGCTGCGCCTTTGGCCCGCGCGGAATGGTGTTGGAACCCGTCGGGCCGTCACCCACCCCGGTGGCAGAAAACAACGGGGCGGGCTCATTGGTGGTTTACACGGCGTATGAAGTTAACTCCATCGGCATCGGTGATTACGAGGAACGGCGCCACTATTCCGACTACAAGGTCCTTACCGATGACGGAAAACTCTTGCAAACCGTGCACAACGATATCGGCGCAGTCAGGCAGGCCACGCATGTGGCCCTGCCGGCGGGCAAGTATCGCGTCGTCGCCAATGCGAACGGGTACGGAACCGTGACCGTGCCGGTGGTGATTGGATCCAATCGCCTAACCGTGGTGCATCTCGAAGGCGGGGCTTCCTGGTCCGATATGGCCGCCGATAGTCAGGCCAGCGCCGTTCGCTTGCCCGATGGAGAAATCGTCGGCTGGCGAGCCCCCGCAGAGAGTGCGCGGACTCCGTAGTCCACTCGGTTGGCCACGATGCTGAGAGGTGGACGTAACACAGGCGAAGAACCATGAGTAATCGTCTGACCGCCTGGTTGATAGTCGGGATATTGCCCATGGTGGCGTCCTGCGCGGCTTCGAGAGATTCTGTTGTGATCGGCCCCGTTGGTCCTCAGCCGTTGATAGCGGATGATTTGGCTCCCAAAGGCTATCTGAAGGTGTACACGGCGACGGACGACCACGATGACGGGGGTGTGCACTATTTCTCCCACACCAGTTACACCATCTACTCCGAGGATGGGAGAACAGTCGTGAAGAAAGTGGCCAACGCCATCAGTATTCATGATGAAGACCCGTCCCTTGTCCAGTTGCCCGCCGGTAGGTATGTGGTCCTCGCGAAAGCCGAGAAGTCCGGCATGGTGAGGATCGCGGTCATCATGACATCGGGACAACTCACCAAGGTTGATCTACAGTATGACTGGAAGCATCGCGCGCCTTCCGGAAACACCGCCGATTGGGTGCGATTGCCGAATGGCCAGGTCGTCGGCTGGCGGGCACGGTGAACCAAGCCAGCCGATGGCTCTCGATGGTGCGGCGCGCGATGTCTGGTATCGGCGAGGGCGAGATCAACAACCTCGTCAAATCCCCGATCAGCCTCATGCCCAAGGGCGAAAAGATCGAGTTCTAGAACGAGAACTGGGCTCGCCCGAGAAGTACCTGTTCGGTTTCGCGGTTGACGGGCGTGTACGTCGTCGTCGTTTCGGAGCCCTGACCCCACGTGAACCAGGTCCGGTCATAATCGAGGACAAGCTTCACGTTATTGTTCATGTACCAATTGAGGCCGACACCCCATTCGCGCACGTTTTGAGCGGACTTCGTCGGGTCGGCGAATCGCACATCCGCGGCCGTCGGCGCTGTGCCGAATGCTCGTGGGTCAATGTTGAGGGCGCCAAACCGGGCCGCGAACTCAAAGGCGCCCCAGTCGTGCGTCCTCGGGTTGAATGGATGTCGCGGGATGACGCCATTGTAGCTGGCGTCCTCGCCGGTCAGTACGAAGGTCCCCACCACCTGCCAGGCGTTATTGTGGATGAAAAAGTGATGGGTGCCATTTTGAAGCTCTTGATCCGCGATCGTGTACTCGCTGAGCACTCCCAGCGGTCCCCAATAGTAATAGCCTTGTGGGGCCAGACGGTATTCCAATCCATTTGGAACCACTCCCTTTCCGAACGTGAAGAATGTGAGCTGCCCGGGCGTTTTGTAAGTCGCCAGGTTCGTGGTCGTCCCGCTTAAGTCGCGATCACCGATTGTCCCGCCAACACCCACGCCCAAGCCCTTGATCGGATCAATACCTGTCGTCTTGAATGGCTGGGTGAAAATGCGTGCCGCGCCGTCCATCGAATTCCAGGTAGCCACATCCGCGATGCCTCCGTCCACAACGCCGTTAAAGACGCCGCCAGCGTAGCTGACAGTCCCGTCCAACAAATCACCCGAAACTTGGACGCCGGCGCTGCGTTGTGGCACCAGGTCCGTCGGCAGGCCGCGCTCGGCGAAATCCGCCCACCGGTCTTCCTGCAGCCACTCGAGCCCGACGGGCACCTTGAATTTGCCGGCGCGGATCTTCAGCCATGGCCAGTAGTGCCATTCCACGAAGGCATCTTGCAGGATCGTTGTCGACGCGGCCCCGTTTCCAAAGTCCGGCATGATCCGGAAGTCGAAATCCCGGTACAAGGTGCCCTGCAGATAGAGACGGACCCGCCTCAAGAGGAACGTGTCGGTACCATTATTGGCCTTGTCCTGCAAGTAAAACCTTCCGTCCGCCTGCGCGTACCCGCCAATCCGTAGCACGTAGTTACTGTCTGCCGATTCCAAACCGAATCCGTCCGACCCTGCCAGAATGATCGGCGCCGGCTTCGCCGGTTGAGCAGCCTGAGTGGACTGTTGCCGCGCTTGCTGCAGCGCCTGCTGTTGGTCGAGCTCGCGCTGATGTTTCAGGTCCTGGATCTCCTGCTCCAATCGGTTAATTCTGTCATCGACCGTAGCCGCGGGCGCTGCGTTGGTATCATCGGCGAACGAACTCCCGGCGAATGCAACGACCGTCGCCACCACCGCCATCAGAACGAGAATGCGTTGACGCATCTTCATGGTTCCTCTCTTCTCGGACTCCCTCTACGATTATTGGGCTCTCGCCGGCCTGCCCAGCCAATTGTCTATGCATTTGATAGACATTGGTAAGTCTATTGAGTCGATAGATATTTGCAAGCGTTTTTTTGCGATTTGTTGGTGGCGACCCGGTTCTCTGCAACCCCCTGTGCCACAGCCATTTTACCCCGAATGCCATCGGGGCCGCACGACCTTTGTCTGCAACGGCCACCCCAGTTGGCTGGCAGACAGCACTAAATAGGCGAACCTTTGCCGAGGATGCGGGTTGTCGAAGCCCACAATTCCTCGGGGTGGCACTACTTTTTGTGCTTTCCTCGCTCTTCCATCAGAGGTTTAATGGGGTTTTCATCATAGCAAGCAGCTTGTTGATTTCAGACAAAGGGAATGAAGAGTCAACTCTGACGAATCGAGTTGTTTCTGCCTCGCCCACAGATGAACAATACCTGGAATGAGCGACGGTGGACGGCTATAGGCCTGATTTTGTTGCTGACGCTCGTCACCTACCTGCCCGCCCTGCGCGATGGATTCATTTGGGATGACGATGGGCTGATTACGAACAACCCCATGGTCCAGGCACGCGACGGGCTGTATCGCTTCTGGTTTACGACGGAGGCCAGGGATTACTACCCCCTCACGTCGAGTTTCTGGTGGCTACAGTGGCGGCTGTGGGGAAAGAACCCCGCGGGGTGGCACGCGGTCAACATTCTGTTGCACGCGGCCGAATGTCGTGCTGATCTGGATGGTCCTCCGGCGCCTGAGAATTCCCGGCGCCTGGCTGGCGGCGCTGTTGTTCGCCGTCCATCCGGTCAACGTTGCCACGGTGGCTTGGATCAGCGAGCAAAAGAGCACACTGTCGATGTTGTTTTTCGCGCTGTCGATCCTGTGGTACGTGCGATTTGATGAGGAGAACCAAGGGGGCTGGTACGGGCTTTCGTTGGCGGCGTTTTCGCTGGCGCTGCTGAGCAAAGCGGCGGTGGTGATGCTGCCGGTGGTGCTGCTGGGATGCGTCTGGTGGTTGCGTGGCCGGCTCCGATCCAGGGACTGGTTGCGCACCGCGCCGTTCTTCGCTCTGTCCATCCTCCTCGGACTGACGACTGTCTGGTTTCAGCATCATCGGGCTATGAACGGATGGGCAGTCCGGTCCAGCGGGTTGCTTCCCCGTCTGGCGGTTGCCGGTTTGGCGCCCTGGTTTTACCTCTACAAAACGGTCCTGCCGCTGGACCTTTGCATGGTCTATCCCCAGTGGAATCCCGGGGTGTGGGGTTGGAGTGGCGGGCTGCCCGGCATTGCGTTGGTGGGAGGTTTTGCGCTGCTGTGGTGGAAGCGCAACGGCTGGGGCCGGCCGTTGTTGTTCGGGTTCGGGTATTTTGTCGTGATGTTGTTTCCGGTGCTGGGGTTCTTCGACCAGGGATTTTACCAGTATTCGATGGTGGCGGACCATTGGCAGTACTATTCGATGGCGGGGGTTACCGCGCTGGCCGCCGCCGGTGCCGTGGCGCTTGGCCCGCGCCTCCATCGCGGGCAGCAGCAGGCTATTGGTCTGGTCGCCGGGGTGGTGGTGATTGTGTTGGGTGCCATGAGCTGGCAGCGCTGTCTGGTATTCCGCGACCAGGAAACATTGTTCCGGAACGATCTGCTTCACAACCCGTTGCCTTGGGTCGCGCACAACTACCTGGGGCTTGCCGTGATCAAACAGGGCAAGATGCAGGAAGGAATCGCGCATTTCGAGGACGCGTTACGGATCAGGCCCGATTTCGCCGAGGCGCACAATGATCTGGGGAACGCTCTGCTGCAGGTGGGCAAGAATCAGGAGGCGATCGGACACTATGAACAGGCGCTGCGGATCAGCCCGGACTACCCGGAGGCGCACAACGATCTCGGGATCGCGTTGGCGCAGGCGGGCCGGATACCGGAAGCGATCGAGCATTGGGAGCACGCGCTGCGGGTCAGGCCCGATTTCGCCGATGCGCATTTTAATCTGGGGCTTGCGTTGGAAGAGACCGGCCGCAGGCCGGAGGCCATCGCGCAATTGGAACAGTCGCTAAAACTCCAGCCGGATTTTGCCCCGGCGAGAAACGCACTAACGCGGCTGCAAGCCGGCCCGTAAGCCGTGTCGGCGAGATGCACCCATGGCGTGCCCGGGTCGCAAATCGACGTCAGGCAGGACTCCAACGTTGCTGATCCCTGACACGAATTGGCTTGACGCGATGCTTCGGCAAACGGTATCAGCCACCCAACACCCCGTTTGTGGGCCAGTCATCTGGCTCACAGTATCGTCCCGTCTGCGCAAGGTTAGGAGAACACGATGAAACGGTCCGTTGCCCTGATATCGAAGGGGAACTTGCCGGCCAAGGAGCAACGGGTGGAATCATGATCTATCCGTTTTGGGACGAGCCGGTCGGCTACGGGATCTTGATGGCGATCATCGCGGTCCTGCACGTCTTCGTGTCGCATTTCGCCATCGGCGGCGGGCTGTACCTGGTCGTCACCGAGCGCCGGGCCACAAAAGCCGGCGACCAGGCGACGCTGGAATTTCTGCAGCGTCTGAGCCGGTTTTTTGTCCTGATCACGTTGGTTTTCGGCGCGCTGAGCGGCGTGGGGATTTGGTTTGTCATCGGTCTGCTGAACCCGGCCGCCACCGAGGCGTTGATCCACAACTTCGTCTGGGGCTGGGCCATCGAGTGGACGTTCTTCGTCGTCGAGATCACCGCCGCGATTGTCTATTACTACGGTTGGAACAAGCTGGCGGCGCGCGAACATCAAATCGTCGGTTGGATCTATTTCATTTTTGCGTGGCTGTCGCTGGTCATCATCAACGGCATTATCACGTTCATGTTGACGCCCGGCCGATGGCTGCAGACCGGGAATTTCTGGGACGGTTTCTTCAATCCGACCTACTGGCCGTCCCTGGTGATGCGCACGGGCGTATCGCTGATGCTGGCCGGCCTGTATGCGCTGCTCGTCGCGGCGCGTTATCCCGCCAGCGATTTCAAGGCGCGCACGGTCCGCTACACGGCAACCTGGGGCATCGTCGGCCTCGGCGTAACCGCGCTGTCGGAGTGGTGGTATTGGAACGCCATCCCCGCGGCGATCACCACCAAGGCGGCGCAGATCATGGCGACGCCGATGCACGCGATGCAGTATTCCATCTGGCTGGCCGCCGTCATCGGCGTGCTGTTGGTGGTGTTCGGGTGGTTGGCGGCGCGGCGGCTGCCGACGGCGGTGGCGGCGATATTGATGGTGCTCGGGCTGGCGTGGTTTGGCGCGTTTGAATCGTTCCGCGAATCGGTCCGCAAACCCTACATCATCACCGGCTACATCTATGGCAACGGCGCGGAGTTGGCCCGAGCCGGGACCTACACGAACGCCGGGTTCCTCGCCCAGATCCAGTACACGACCGGCGACGAGGGGGCGGATTTGTTCCGGCATTCGTGCCGAAGCTGTCACACGCTCACCGGCTACAAGGCGCTGAAACCGGCGTTTGACGGCACGGACCGCGCGTTCATCGGGGCGATTGTTCGTTCGACAAACCTGCTGAAGGGCAACATGCCGCCGTTCCTCGGCACGGCCAGCCGAGGCGGACAAGATCGCGGATTATCTGTACCAGCGGATCGACAAGCGGCCACTCGGCGAGGTGTATGGTTTGCAGGGCGAGGCGCTCGGTCGGAAGGCGTACGACATCCGCTGCGGCAAGTGCCATATTCTGGGCGGGGCCAGCGACAAATCGAAGTCGTTCGCCGGTCAGGGCCCCGACGATCTCAACGCGCATGCTCGATATGAGCGCCGATCTCGGCAAAGGGATGCCGGCCTACACCGGTAGCGGCGCGGAGCGCGCGGCGCTGGTCGCCTATCTTCAGGAACTCGGCAAACAGGTCAAAAAATGAACCTTCCCGATTACGAATTTCTTTCCGCGCCGCTCTGGCTGATCACGGTCCTGCATGTGTTGACGCTGACGCTGCATTTCGTGGCGATGAACTTCCTGTTCGGCGGCGTCATCATCACGCTGTACGCGGCGGTCCGGCGACGCTGGGATGACCCGACGCTGAAAAAGTTTGTGCGGATGTTCCCCAGCGCGATGGCGGCGACGGTCACGCTCGGTGTGGCGCCGTTGCTGTTCCTGCAAATGGTCTATCCCAAACAGATGTACGCGGCGGCGATTGTGAGCGGCTGGTTCTGGCTGTTGATCATCGCGGTGGCCATCGTCGTCTATTACGCGCTGTACCGCTGCGCGTTCAAGGCCGAGCGGACGGGTCGGATCAGCAAGGCGGCCCTGGGACTGGCGCTGCTCGGGCTGCTCTACATCTCGCTGACGTACAGTTCCGTGTTCTCGATGGCGGAACGGCCGGGCCAGATTCACAGCCTGTACGCGCAGGATCAATCCGGCTGGATGTTCAACCCCGCGGCGGGCGACTACGTCCTGCGCTGGCTGCACATGATGCTCGGGGCGGTCACGGTCGGCGGGTTCTTCGTCGGGATGATTGGACGCGACGAGCCGGCGGCGTTTGCGTTGGGCAAACAGTTTTTTGTGGGCGGCATGGTGTTGGCGATGGTGGCGGGGATGGCCTACCTGCTGTCGTTGCTGCCGTATCTGGAGGCGTTCATGCACACGGCGGCGATCTGGGGACTGACGGTGGGCGTGCTGCTCTCGCTCGGGTCACTGCATTTCTTCTTCAAGCGGAGATTCTGCGAGTCGGGCACGATGTTGTTCGTCTCGATGTTGACGATGGTCTATGCCCGGCACACCGTGCGGCTGTTGAAACTGGCGGGCCAGTTCGACCCCGGTACCTGGCGTGTCGCCCCGCAATGGTCGGTGTTTATCCTGTTCCTGATTTGCTTTGTCGTGATGCTGGCGGTGGTCGGCTACATGCTCCGACTGGTCTTCGGCGCGAAGCGCGGCGCATCGTAGCGCGGGTGAACACGAATAGGGCGCGAATCTTCACCACGAAGAGCACGAAGGCGGGATCGGAGTCTGGCGATTGCGGCGAGTTTCGTCCGGCAGAATGTGGAGCGGAGGAAGTAGGCAGGAACGTCTGTGGAGTGTGGGCGTCTTTCTGCGATATGTCGCTTAGCGATATATCATGGATGGCGCGCGGGCTGTGGTGCGCATGTCATGATTATAGGTCTGACCCCGATTACTCTAACGGCGTCAGGTCTGCCGTGCTATTTGGAGGGTTTCGGTTTGGTTGTTGGAGGCTTTTGCGGAGCGGCTGGCTTCGTGGGCGGCTTACTCGATGAGGCTGCTTTAGGTGAGCTATTGGCGACCTTCAGTTGCTGTTGCATTAAAGTTTGGAATTTGAGGCTGACTCCTGCGTCTCTTAGGAGCTCCCCTAGACACTTTTCTAGCGCCTCGCGATTCGAACACTGGTGTTCCGCACCACCCCAAGTCACGGTGCAGGGGTAGCCGTTTCTGTGCTGCTGCCACCTCGCCAGCTCATAGACCGTGCTTCCTCCGGCCTTTGGATTCCTAGCAATGATCGCCCAGTAACGCTTTGGCTCTGATGGCGGGCGAAGCATAGCAGCTCCGATTGCAGCCAGACCAGTAAGAGGCGGCTCAACCTGTTGCTCAACGCGGACGTCGATCGCTTCCTTACTAGCTGCAGATACATCTTTGTTGAGTTGCGACAGGACGGCCTTAATCTCGTTTCGTGCTGCGGTCACCTTATCTGCAGCGGTTTGCCCTTGGGCAAAGTCGCCTTTGAAGTCTCTCATCCTTGTTTTCCTTTCAGTTGAGTCTCTCAATGACGCTTATGACAGGGAAATGGTCAAATTTGACTGCTGTATCCTGGACTAGGGCATCTAGTGGCGGCAATCGGAGAATTCTCGTTTCACGCTCATTCAGTTGCCAGCCCCCTGGCCTCAAAAACGACGAAGAGAACATAATCTGATCAATAGTTCTCCAATGTGTTCTTGGGTCAGAATCACAAAAGCATGTCCCGCCAAAGCTCTTGGTTTGCTTGTCTGAGGCATACGGGTGAGACTCGCCAAGGTGCCGCCAAAAGGGATTATAGAGAAAGTTAGTGCTGGACCGGGCGAGCTCCCCTATCCCGCGTCGCCAGAAGACGCTGAGCTAATGACGCATCGAATGGTTCGTCATTGTAATCCCCGAGAAGGATAATGGCGGGCTCGACGACGACTTCTCTAATGTTATCGACGGCATTTCTCAACTCGACCCCCAAGTCTTCCCGTTTAGCGGGTATCAATCCCCAGAACGCGACTTGGCCAGTGCGACACCAAAACGTGCACCGAAGACTGGGACGAGGGGATGAAGAATTCGAGCTTGTTCGCGACTTTCAGCGAGCCCGTTCCCTGATCGCCAATGAGTGCTACCCCTCCCTGTTTTATGAGTCTCGTGCCATTGTAGATGACCCCAGTGTTAAACTCCAGGCCATCAGCCTTAGTGCCATCGAATATGTCGTGATGGGCAAGGGCACATTGATCACACAAGCGGCCAAGATCTTTGATCGAGACCTCGCCCAATGCCAAGCAATCGACAGCAAGATCTCTCAACAAGAACTGCACGACCTGAACCGCGACTTGTTTCTGCTCTTTTTCTTGAGCTCTCCTGACGCGGGGCGGAGACAAACTCGTGTTCCACCAAGCAAAGGTCAGTCGCTCAAGCTGCGGGCTCTGCTTAGAACTTGGCGTTGCTAATTTTGCTGTTTGTCGCTTAGCCATTGCATACAAGCGTTAAGTTCAACTGATTTCGATTGCCCGCGGAGCTACGTGCCGTCGCCCTGACCGCAACTCAGGGCGTGCCCAGTTCCTGCAGAACAGTCGCTAGAGTTTACACATTTAGTGATTTTTGCACAAGCGCAGTTGGTCGGCATGGGCGAAATGCGGCGGGCGTAGCGGTGGCACGAACTGTGATTGCCAGACACGGCCAATTGCCGGTCTACGACACCCCGAACGCGCGCAGGCCCTGAAAGACAAGCAGCGACGCGACGTAGGCCAGGACCGTCATGTAGCCGAGTTGAAAAACGGGCCATTTGAGGCTGTTGGTTTCGCGGCGCGTGATGGCTTGCGTCGCGAGACATTGCATCGCCAGGACGTAGAAAATCAACAGGCTCGCGCAGGTGGCGGTCGTGAACACTTTGGCGCCGTTGGACCGCTGGGCGCGGCGCAGGGAATCGTAGAGTGATTCCGGGTTTTTCTCGGCGGCATTCTCCCCCACCCCGTACACGACGGCCAGCGTCGAGACCACGACTTCGCGCGCGGCGAAGGAACTGACGATGCCGATCCCGATTTGCCAGTCGAACCCCAGCGGGCGGATGGCGGGCTCGATCCAGCGCCCGAGATGGCCCGCCGCCGAGTTCGCCAGCGCGGAATGACTGATGAGCCGGCCCGCTTGTTCCTGCAATTCGTCGGCGGCCGGCCCGGTCAGTTTCGCGGCCTGTTGCTGCAACGCGACGGCTTCGGGAGGCGGCGCGCTCTTGGGATAGGTCGCCAGCGCCCACAACGCGATGGAAATCAACAAAATCACCGTCCCGGCTTTTCGGATAAAGACCCACGCGCGATCCAGCATCAGCAGGACCGCCGTCCGCAGGCTCGGCAACTTGTAACTCGGCAACTCCAGCACCAGGGGATGCGTTTCGCCCTTCAAGATCGTGTGTTTCAACGCCAACGCCGCGACAATCGCCGCGACCAGACCCAGCACGTACGCGCCGCTAAACACGAGCGCCGCCTTCCAGGCGTCGTGCGCAAACAGCAGCGCCGCCAGCATGCTGTACACCGGTATCCGCGCGGAGCAGGACACGAGCGGCAGGACGAGAATCGTCACCAACCGGTCCCGTTTGTCTTCGATGACGCGGCTGGCCATGATCGCCGGAATGGCGCAGGCATGGGCCGAGAGCAACGGCACAAACGCCTTGCCGGGCAGGCCCACGCCGCGCATGAGCCGGTCCATCACGAAAGCCGCGCGCGCCAGGTAGCCCGTGTCCTCCAGCAACGAGAGACAGAAGAACAGAATGCAAATCTGCGGCAGAAACACCAGCATCCCGCCCAGGCCGCCAATGCCTCCCTTGACGAGCAGGCTGCGTACATCGCCCGCCGCCATGTGTTGTTCGATCCATGAACCGAGATGGCTGAACAACGCGTCGATCAAATCCATCGGGATCTGCGCGATGCGGAAAATCAGGAAGAACACACCCAGCATCACGCCGAAAAACACCAGCACCCCGATCACGGGATGCGTCAACACGGCGTCCAGCCGCTCCGTCCACGGGTGCACCACCCGCGGCAAACGCTCGACGCAGTGGCCGACGATCGCGTCCGTCCACGCGTAGCGGGACTTGAACCGGCACCCATCGCATCCGGCGCACATTGCCGCCGTCGGCACCGGCGACGGCGAGGTCTTCAAGTGTTCGATGGCGCGGCGCAGTTCGCCAAGCCCGCGGCCGTTGCGCGCGACCAGCGGTATGACCGGGCAACCGAGTGCCCGCGCCAGTTTCGCGGCATCGATGCGGACGCCGGCCGCCTCGGCGAGATCCATCATGTTGAGGGCGACCACGACCGGGAGTTTCATCTCGATAATCTGGCTGACGAGGAACAGGCTCCGACTCAGGTTTGTCGCGTCGGCCACGACAATCGCCGCGTCCGGACGGCCGGTCTTCGGGGATCGGCCGGTGATCACGTCCACAGCGACGCGCTCTTCCTCCGATATCGCCTGGAGATCGTAGCAGCCCGGGCAAATCAATAAGCTCGATGGTTTCATCCCGCACCGAGAAGTGGCCGACCCGCCGCTCGACGGTGGTGCCGGGATAATTCGCCGTCTGCGCGCGCAATCCGGTCAGGGCGTTGAACAGCGTGGTCTTCCCGCCGTTCGGATTGCCCGCCAGGACGAGCCGGTACGTGTCCCGCGACACGGCTTTCGCCGGCGGACAACAGGATGCCGTGGCACTCATGCGCACCGTTCCACGATTACGTGTCGCGCCAGCCGACTCGACACACCGATGCGCGCCCCCAGCAGCCGGAGGATGAGCGGGTTGCCCTGGCGGACGACTTCGAGTTCGCGTCCGACGCACAGCCCCATCGCCATCAGCCGTTGCATCGCCTCCCCGGCGGGTTCGATGTGCCGGACAACAGCCCGCGAGCCGGACGGCAGCTCGTTCAAACCGCACCGGCCGTTGGCGGGTTCGGTGGCTGGTTTGGCCGGTGTGGTAGGTTTTGTCGTCATGGTCGCCATCGAGTTGTAACAAAGCCCGAGGGTCATTGCCACACCGCCTTGCGATTCAACCCCATGCCCCGGCCGGACTGCCCCATCAGGAAATCAGGCACCAACCTTCTCGACTGGGTCCACCCTCCAGGCGTTGCGCCCGGGGCAGGCGAATAGGTTGGCGCGAGGACCGTTCGTTGACTCTCCGCGATCACAATACCGCGCGCGGGAGTGAGCGGCATTCGAAATTTGTATGTGGTGCCGGGATAATCCGACACGGCCATGCACGTGCCCGTACCGACTGTGCGGTTGTCGGCGATGGCAACGTTATTCTCGTGACAGCGCATGGTCGTCAGTAGGCGAAGGTTTCCAGTTCATAACGGCCGAGGTGCGGACGACCGCGCCCGTCGTCGAATCGAAGGGCCTCGCGGATGGCTTGTTCCTGCGCGCGTATCTGCGCGGCGGACAACGATTCGATCTGCAGCGCACTGGTTTGTTCGGTGTACCGGCTGTTCGGGTACGTCACCAGCGGCGAAAAGTAGATGAAATCGTCGCGGCCCAGCGGCAGGTTGTTGATCAGGCGCGCCGTCTCCCGCACGTGGGCTTCGGCAAACTCGCGACCGCCAGCGCCCAACAGCGCGATCACTCCCACGGCCAGACCGGCCGTCTTCAAGCTCGTGACGCATTGGGCGATGCCCTCGCTCGTGGCCGGTTTGCACAGCCACTTCAACAAGTCGTCGTCGCCCGTTTCCAAACCGACATAGACCCGGCGCAGGCCGAGTTCGCGCAATTCCTCAAAATCGGCGGTGGTACGCCCGGGTCCCGTAAACGCGTCGAGGAACGTGCTCACGCCGTCGAAGCGCGTCGCGTGACCCAGCCACCAACTGGCGGGAACGTGCTCTTCGGTGTGCGGTGGCAGCTCGAAATGCTCGTGGAGCACCCGAAAGATTTTCACCAAATCCTCGTGTGGCAGGCTCAGCGCATTGGCCTCGCCCAGAAAAATGGAACGTCGTCCCCGCAACGCTTTCCCATGGTACGCAATCGCGTCGGTCACGTGTTCGGCAAACTGGGCGGGCGTCTTGCGGCCATAGAACACGTCGCGATACAATTCGCAGAACAGGCAGCACGAATACGCGCACCCTCCCGTCGCCTGGAGTACGAGCGCGTTGTATTGGTCGGGCGGAAGCACGGCGACGCGACCGTAAATCGAGTGAAATCGTTCCGCGTCGCGGCGCGCGGCCGGCTGGTCAAACATCGCGGCGCGTTGCAATGCCGGCAGGATCTCCGCGAGTGCCTGCCCGGGTCCCGGTTTCGCGTATTCCAACGCGATCGAATTCCCGCGTAATTCGTTCATCACCTGGACAGCCTTCTCGTGGGCTGCCGTCACCAGCGCATCGGCGTCTTCCGCGGGGAGAACGCGGCGTTCGATGCCGCCACCCTGTTGGACGGAACGCCGGTGGGTCACCAGCACTTGATGCGACAGGCCGCGACGACGATGATGATCGGGCTTCGCAACCTTCGTCAGGCGGCCCTCGAGGTCGTAATGCAATGCCACGTCATTCTCGAAGTAGAGCGCGAGTTCGAATGCCGAGAGCGCGACGTAGACCCGTTCCCCGCTCGACAGGAGCACCTGTACACCCGCGGTGTAGCGTGGCACCTGCCCGAGCGCGAGCGCCTGCTGGTACTGCAACAGGTTTGTTTTTGTTTCTGCCCCGACCTTCATAAATCAATCTCTCGGTCGCTCCGTCAGGCGGTCAACGCCGTCGCCTCGGCATAGCCGATTTCCTTGTTGGTCAAATAGCAGGCTGGGTCGGACGCCCACGGATCGCCGTACACCTGCGCCGCCCGGACGCGGAAACTCCCGCCGCAAATGTCCTGGAACCGGCATTGCCCGCACCGTCCCTTGAGTAACGGCAAGCGGTTCCGCAATTTCGCCAGGAGCGGGATCGAGTTGTCCGACCAGACCTGGCTGAACGGCCGCTGCTTCACATTGCCCAGCGTGGCGGCCTGCCAGAACTGGTCGGGATGGACGTTGCCTTGCGTGTCGATATTGGCGATCCCGATGCCCGAGGAGTTGGCGCCGCCGCCATTCCACTTCATCAATTTGTGGACCTGCTCGGCGCGTTCGGGTTCGCGTTCGCCCAGCTTCAGGTAGACGTAGGCGTTGTCCGCATGGTTGTCGACCGTCAGGATTTCCTTCTTCAACCCTCGTTGATGAAACGACAGGGTACGTTCGAGAATGATGTCCATGGCCCGACGGATCTCCGCCGTCGTCAACTCGTCGGCGGCGTTGCCGCGACCCGAATACACGAGATGATAAAAACACGCGCGCTGGATGCCCTCGGCCTCGATGAAGTTGAAAATGTCGTGCAAATCCATGCAATTGCGGCGTGTGAGCGTCAGGCGCAAACCAACTTTCTGGTCGACCGCGCGGCAGTTGCGCATCCCGCGCACGGCCCCGTCGAATGCGCCTTTCTTGCCGCGGAAAATATCGTTGGTCTCGCCAATGCCATCCAGCGAGATACCGACGTACGTGGTGCCGAGTTCCTTGAGCTTCTTCGCCGCGGCTTCATCCAGTAACGTGCCGTTCGTCGAGAGCGTGAGTCGGAGTCCCTTGCCGACGGCATAGCCCATGAGATCGAACAAGTCAGGCCGGGTGAGCGGCTCGCCGCCGGAAAACAAGACGGCCGGCACCTGGAACGCCGCGAGGTCGTCGATCACCCGCAACGCTTCGTCGTGAGTCAGTTCGCCGGGATACTTCTGCGCGTAGCTGTCCGAGTAACAATGTACGCAGCGCAGGTTGCAGGTGCGCGTGACGTTCCACACAACGATCGGCCGGCGTTCCGCGGCGGATTTCGGAGCGCCGTGGCCATGACCGTATCGCAACCCATCGGCGGGCTGCTCTTCACCACAGTAAAGCTTGGTAATGTTGACCATGACGCTTCCTCCTGACGTTGCCGTGCTACAATGCTTCGTCCAAAATCTCCTGTTTCCTCATCCGTCGCGGCTCGTAGATGCAGTGTGGCTCTTCCGCCATGTAATTGCCGTGCGTCGCGTAAAATGCCCGGGCCCGACAGCCGAGACACACTTTTTTGAATTCACACAGCCCGCACTTGCCTTCGAGTTGTTCGACATCGCGCAGGCGGCTGAATACTTCCGAGCGCTCCCAAATCTCCTGCATCGGCTGGCGTTTCACGTTGCCCGCGCTGACGGGCAGATAACCGCACGGGAACACCTCGCCCGTGTGCGACACGAAGCAAATGGCGCTGCCAGCCAGGCAGCCCTTCGTCATCGCGGCCATGTTCGGGCCGCCGCCATGGCTCGGACGCCCCGGATGACCGTGTCCGGGTTTACCATGGCTGTGCGTGGCCTCGATGTGAACATGCTCCACTGCAGCGCGCTGACGCATCACGCGGAAATAATGCGGCGCGCATGTCGCCTTGAGATGAAGAGCGCGCTCCTTGCTCTTGTCGTACATCCAGTTGAGCACGCGCTCGTATTCCTCGGCGGGCAGCATGTTCGACTCGGCGATTTGCACCCCGCAGCCGACGGGAACCAGCATGAACAGGTGCAACGCGTCCGCGCCAAGTTCCTGGGCGGTGGCATAGAGTGTCTCGATCTGGTGCACATTGTGGCGGGTGACGGTGCAGTTGATTTGCATGCTCATCCCGAGGCGGCGCAGGTGACGAAAGCCTTTCACCGCCGCCGCCAGCGAGCCGGGCTGGCGACGAAAACTGTCATGCGTGGTCTCGTCGGCGCCATCGATGCTGATCGCGACGCGTTGGATGCCGCTATCAACGATCGCGTGGGCCATGCGTTCGTCGATGAGCGTCCCGTTGGTGGCCAACGCTACCGCCAACCCCTGGTCGCGCGCGTGCACCGCGATCTGGAAAATGTCCGGTCGGAAAAGTGGTTCGCCACCGGACAGGACGAGGATGGGTTTGGCAAACGCTGCCAGTGCGCGGACAAACAGCAGCGCTTCCTGGGTGCTAAGATCGTTTTTCATGAGCTGCCGGCTCACGTCGAGACGGCGGCAATGAATGCACTCCAGATTGCAGCCCGCCGTCGTCTCCCAAAAGAGAAGCCTCAGCTCGTTGTGGTTTTTGGTTTCTGCGACCATAGCCGCAGAATGATTTAGCACTGACGGTGCCAGCACGAGGAAGCGAAGTTCTAACTAACCGCGCTGCAATGAATTACGCAGGAAAACACGATGAGGCTTGAGCCCTAAGAAGCTGACATTTTGGCAAGATGGCACGAGCCACGTGGACAAGTTGTCGGCTTGGCGCACTTACTTCAGGAGTGACCGCTGTTTTGGCGCCTCATCTGATACTAGAAGCGGACGCTGCAACTGGCGCTGACGAGATTCGCGACGTAGTTGTTGAAGCCGCCGGTGCTGGACTCGTCGTACGAGTAGAACCCGTAGCGCAGGCGGGCGACCGCATTCTTGCTGATCTTGCGGCTGATGCCTGCCTGAACTGCGTGGCGTTGGAAATTCAATCCCAGCGGCAGACCGGCGGCGTCGTTGTTGCTGAAATTGTCCGAACGCGAGTAGCTGTATTCGAGCGTGAGATCGGTCTTGTTGTCGATCGCGTAGCCGGTCGTGGCCATGACCGTATATACGTTGCCCCGGTACGTCTGGACGGCGGGGTTTTGATTGACGGGCGTACTCGTCCGCGTGTCCTGCAACGAGAAGTAGCCGGTCAGGTACCATCGGGACATTGGCGTGACCGTGGCGCTCACGCTGTAGATATTCAAATCGTAATCGCCCGACTGGAGCGTGCCGCCGGGCGTGATCACCGGAATAGCTTCCGTGCTGGTGCGGATGTCGGTGGAGACGAGTTGGTAGGTGAACGCGACGTTGAAGCGCGAGCACGGGCGCAAGGTCAGTTTGGCCATGACCTCGTCGGTGGTGAAATCCTGTGCGGTGATGAATCCGGGATAGCCCACAACCGTGTCGATAGGATAGTCGTAGTCATCGTGATCGATGTAATGTCGATAACTGCCGGCCAGCGTCATCCGGGACAGCGGCGCGGTGTTGAAGCCCACACGGTAATCCTGTCGCAAGGTCGTCTCGTTCGAGTCGACGGCGAGGCTGGAAGCGCCGTCCTGCGTCTCCGTCTGGTCCAAATCGATTTGCTCTTCGTTCCATTGGCCCTCGGCGTAGAGCGTTGTATACGGAATCTTCGTGTAGCGCATGCCGAGAGTTTCCGAGACGCTCTTGGTGTCCTCGGACGAATGAATCACATTGGTCGTCGCCGCCGAACTGCCTTGCGTGAGAAGCGCGTCGGTGAAGCCGTGCGTGTCTGTTTTTTCCGCCTGCAATCCGGCGTAGAGAATGAGGCCCTTGAACGGCCCAAACATGCTATTCAGGTTGACCACGTCCGAATCCAACTCAACCCCGATCGCATTGGCCATCCCGCCGATGTCGAACGGCCCGACCGGCGGCGGGGTATCCACCTGCATGTCGCCGCTACCGGAAAGCGAGCTGTGCAGATAGCCGAGCGACCAATACACCTTGTCATTCACATGACAGTCCATATGGAACGTATTGTAGAAGGCATCCTGATGGTAATCCTCGTGAACCGTCACCGTTTGGTTGGGGTTTACCGACGTGTCATCCCGCGTATCATCGCTGCCGAAGTGCTCATAGCGGAAGTCGTCCAGCAGGTGGACTTTGCTAATGTCATAGTCCACGCTCAACTTGACGATATCGGTGTGTTCTTTGATGCCGTCGGTCGAGGGATAAATCTTGCGCGTGTTCGCGCCCTGGGTGACCCCGCCCCACTCGAGCAATGATTCGTCGCCATCCTGTGATTGTCGCTCATAGCCGACGGTGACTTTGGGGAGATTGGGCAAGGTCAGCCCGGCCTCGAAGAAGATATCGCTATTATCGACCCGCAGGCCTTGATCCAGACGGAATGACGACGGCGTAAACGGCCCGTAGAAGCCCCCCTGGCTGTCGTAGTACTCGCGATATTCGGTGTACCCGGTCCGAACAAAACCGAAGTCCCGTTTCGTCAATTGTAACTGGAACTTGTAGTCGTGCTCATCAATGATAAACCGGCCTTCGCCATCGAGCGTCGTGTCTTTGTTGAGTTCGTAATGCAGCGTTCCATCCTCAACGCCGCCGTTCCAGCCCGGCTTGATCCCGAGGTCTTCGCGGAATTTCTGGGCATTGCCGGACACCTTCGCATACGTCACCTCCGGCGTCCCGGACAACTGGATCGGCGAATTGGTTTGCGAATCATCGCCCCGGGCGGCGGCGAGCGTCATCAGTCCCAGCGGGAGGGTAACGAGGAGCGCTTTGTAGAAGGTGTGTTTCATCACCATGGCTCCGTCAATACCGCAGGTGCGCGTTAATGTCCGAACCGTGAACGGCCGTGTGACAACCCGCGCTGAAACAGGTACCCTGCTCCAGGAAGCTGGTGGGCGCAAACCCGGCGTGCGGCATGTTCCCGATCGATACGACGCCGGGCAGGGTGGGCGAGGCCACCTGCGCGTGGCACTTCAGGCACAGATTATTGTCGCGCTCGGTCAACATCTTCGGGTTGATCGAGCCGTGCACGTTGTGGCAAGAGGTGCACCCTTCGCGCATCGCCTCATGCTCGTAGACGTGCGGCCGGGCCTGCTCGCGATGGCATTGCGCGCAGTCCTCGTTCACGCGGCCGACCAGCATGCCCTTCGGCTTGAGAATGTCTTCGCCGTGCGGATCGTGACAGGAGATGCAACTCATCCGCCCTTCCTTGACCGGATGATGGTATTGGAGGCTGAACTCCGCGTTCTTATCGAGATGGCACTGGAAACACGCCTCGGGACTCTTGCCGGGGTTGACGATCAGTTTGCGGTCCCCGCCCGAATCCACGTGCAAACTGCCGGGGCCATGGCAACTCTCGCATCCTTGCCCCTCTACCCGCGGCCCTTCGCCGGGAATCTGAATGCGCGCGTGCTCCGTAAGCTTGAAGTTCTTCACTTCCTTCTCGTGGCACAACGCGCATTGATCCATGCCGACGTACTTGGCGCCCGGAATCATCGGCGGGGCAAGAACCACCCGATCCACCGTCGCGCAGGAGATGATCAATGCGGCCAACGCGGCGCCGCCGATGGCTGCAACTGTTACTGCGGTTGAGGATCGTGGGCTATTCAAGGATCACCTCTGGTACCAGTCTCCGCCTGCCTGTGAACGGTTGGGCGGCAGCCTTCGGCGACTTGCGCCCTCGGAGCCGCCGCCCGTGTCGAAACCAGCGCCATCGCGCCCGCTCCTACCGGAGAGCGGCGTTCGGATAGGCGTTCAGGAACGTCCTGGTCGGGTCCCCGTAATAGTTCGTGCTGAGATCGGTGTAGCTCGTCTGCAACAGGCGGATGGTGAACTGCGTGTTGTGCACGCCAAAGCTGCCTTCGTAATATTCCAGATTCCAATTCCAAGCGGCTTTGCGTTGCGCTGCCGCCAACGCCGCATTGTTGGTGGAATAGCCGCCGCTGAAATAAACCGTGTCTCCATGGGCGACGGTATTGGAGAGACCCGTCGCGTACATCAGGGTCGCTAGATCGTTCAACAGTCCTCGCGTTTGCGTCTGGACGCCTTCGATCACGCCATTCGTATTGCCGTCATAATTCTGGAAGGTTGCCGGCTGGTAGTCGAAGGTACTGACCGTCGGCGCGAAGCTCGCGTGGCACTGGTTGCACGCGGCAACGTTCTGCACCACATTCGTTACACCATTCGTGCCCGTATATTGGTAGCCCACCTCAAACGTGTGGGAGCCTAACAAGTTCGCGTATTGGTCATACAGGGCCGTTGTGACGTTCGTCACGACACCATTAATCGAGATCGCGGCCTGCGGGACGCCGGCGCTGTTGGGCGCGGGGAGTACATACATATGGCACATCTGGCAATCCGCCAGGTACGTGTGGAAGGAATTCCCCATCACCTGGCCATAATCGTAGGCGCCCAAGCCGGCAAAGATTTCGCCGGCGGTGCTCATGTCCGGTGTCGTCGTCTGGTAGAACATCTGATTGGTGCCGGAGCCGCTGACCTGAATTTGCGTCGGCCACATTCGCTCATTGTGGCAGACCATGCAGGCCGCGGATAGACCGGCATTGGTCACGGTGATGGTGCTGTTGGTCAACTGCAGATTCGCCGTGGTCAGGCTGTCGCCGAGCCCGACGTAGACCGTCGGGCTGTTCGTCAAGAGCGGGTTGCCGATTTGGACAGTGTCATAGACCCGCAATTGATGGGCACTTTCGGGGAACATTTTCACGTTGTGCGGATCGTGACAGACCTGGCAGGTCAACGGCCCGGTGCTTGAGGCCACGGCGTTCGCGCCCGCCGCGTTGGTGATGCCGGCGGAAACATGGTCTGTCGCGACGCCGATGAAACCAGCGGGCGAATGGCATTGCGAGCAACCGGCTCTGGTGCCACCAATGCTCGAGTCGCTCTCGTACCCTCCCGAGTGCGGCGAATTTTCCCACTGCTCGGGATACACATGGTGAGTACCATCCTGGTGGCAACTGGCGCAGACCTTCACATCCAGGCTGATGGACGGCGCCCCTGGATGCTGGCTACCGGGCCCGTGGCAGTTTTCGCACTGGATGTTGGCCAAATTCTGGAGCTGAGCAGGCATCGCCGCATAGTTGGTCGCCACCAAGACCTTGGGGAACGCCCAACCGAGCTTTTGTTGGACGGCATAGAAATTGTTGTTGGTCGCCGCCGGCGATTGGTTGAAGCCCACCGTATGGCATTGGAAGCAAGATTCGTTGTAAAACGAGCCGAGGACTCCATCCACCCCGCGCTCGGCCATCGTCGCATGCTCCGTCTGGCTCCACGGGGTAACTATATCGGCCTGATCGACGTTGTTGCCGGGGCTATGGCAGATCGCGCAAAACTGCACGCCTTCCCAACTGGCCGCCGTGTTGGTGAGAATATTGCCCGTGACATTGTCCTGAATCACGTACACGCCCACCACATCAGGCCGCAACGCAGCGATCAAACCATTGGTGTGCGTCAGGACGGCGACGGAACCGGCGGGCTGAGACAAGAGTGACCAGTTCATGCTATTGGTCGTCCCCTTGTAAAAGGCGGTTACGCCGACCGGAATATTCGGATGCGCGGGCGTCTGGAGCGAACACGCCACGCTGAAAACCCCGGTGCGTGTGACCGAGCCGTTGCTGACAAGGAGTTTGAAGCCGTAAATGGCCGCGCTCGCCTGCTCGTTCTCCAGCGAGATGCCGGCGAGACTGCCAAAGCGGTGCTCGGGTTCGACGTACTGCTGATTCGTCACACCGCCTTCGACGTACGAAGAGTACATCGAACTCGCAGAGCCGGTCATCGCGACGAAGTTCGTCAGCGCATCGGTGGTGAAACTGGTCGAGACAACACCGTTGGTGCTCAGCGTAACCGCTTTGCCGCTGGTCTGGCTCCAGACGTACGTCAGCGTCCCTGCCAGATCGCTGCTCGGGACGATCGAGCCGTCCAGCGTCACGGAGTTTTCGAATCCCACATCGTAGAGGTTTGTCGTCACAGTGAGAGACCCCGAAGGTGGCGGGGCGTTGGTGACGGCCGTGATGGTAACGTGCAATGTCTTTGAGCCGATGTTCTTGCGGTCAAAAGTCGCGGTCACGTGCACAGTCGCAACGCCAGTGAAGTTGGTGGGAATGAGAACCGATGTGCCCGACACGTCGTTGGTGCCAACCACCAAGGTGCTATTGGTGAGCACGGGGAACGTCGCATGGAACTTCTTGCCGCTGATCGTGGCCTTGACAACCAGTGGACCCGTGTTGGTCAGGACATCCACACTGAGCTGGTAGCTGAGGTCGCTTCCAGACGTCAGGCTGCCGACAGCTGAGACCGTCCCAAGCTGTGCGCCAGCAGACTTGGCGTGTGTTTGCAAAGCGACCAAGGTAGACAATGCGACGACCAGCGCACCGACTCGTTTCAGAAAATGTGTTCCCGTCATAATATGGTTGTCCTCCATCTCCCTGCTATGGCAGTGGACGTGCCAACGCCACCATCCAACTCTGTAAGCGAGGCGCTGACAGCTACTTACTTGAAATGGCAGGCCGGTACAAGACAATAAATCCCCGGCAGCTGCGCGGATTCGCTCAAAGAAATGCGTGCTTCCGCGCAACAGGACATGCACGCGCCAACCCGATGGCCGCGCTTTTAACGGTTTTCAGGGCAGAAACGCCACACGGCACAGGCACTGCTAAGCCAATTACGGTATGCTCACAGGCAAGATGCTGGGAATTGTGGTCGCACTGATCGGGCTGATCGTAATCGCCCTGTCAGCCGTCGTGATCTACTTCAGCACTTCGCCGCGCTGAGTTCGCTGGTCGTCGCGGCCAGATACCCGTGCTTGATTATATATATACGTAATGTGTCACGTGAGGGGGGAGAGAGCAATTTTGGAGTGATTCTGAGCCATCGAAGTTGGAGCCGTAAGGAATCGGGCGGGGAGGCCCTCTGACGCGGCTTTAGCCGCGCAGGGGCCTCTGCCCGATGGTCGGATAAGATCAGGCGGTATTGAATCGGGAGACGTGGTGTCTCTGGAATCCTGCCGTGAACGGGCTGAACTCAAGGGCGTGGAGGCTCCTTTACCAGAGAATAATTGGCTTGTGTGTCCGGTTGCTCCTGCCTATACTGAACGTTCTCATCCCGTTTGTACAGATCGGAGTACGAAGAATGAGAACAAAGCTTGCGGTCAACGTTCTGGCCGGACTGGTTGCGGTACCGCTCTTTGCGCTCACTACGTCAGTGTACGCAACCCCCACATTATTTCTCAGCGACGGTGTTGGCGACACAGTGGAGATTTCGGAAAACTCGACCCTGAATACAGATTCATCGGTGCCCGGAACCGTTTCGTGGAGCGGTTCTCTGGGAGTTTGGAATCTCAACGTGAGCACTGGTGTTTCCAGCGGAACGGGCACGTCACCCAGTTTTGATCTCAATTCGATAGACGCGATAATCAGTCCGGCTACTGGCGGGCCGTATACCCTTCAAGTATGGTTTGGGGATGCAAACCTTGGTTCCACCACCGGGAGCTTTGTCGCTAGGTTTGACGGAACAACCGCTGGCACGGTGACGTACAACACGTATGCGGACCCTGGCAACACACTGTTCGCACAGACGTTGGGCCTGACCTCGCAGTCCGGCACCGGGCCCTTTTCCACCGGGCCCTTTTCCGGTTCGGAATCGTCGGAAAGCGAGTTTCTGCCGTTGCCGTACTCCTTGTCGCAGGAAGTGATTATCACGCAGACCAGTGCGGGGAGTACGAGTATTAATGCAACGCTTATAGTTATTCCAGAACCAGAGACAATTACCTTGGCCATGTTCGGGTTAATCCCAATTCTCTCGTGGTTGGTAGTTCGGTCCCGCAGGTAGGCGAGACGGAGGTGCGGCGCGCAGAGTCTTTGTCGTAGTTGCCAGAGCACGAGAGCGCTAGCGTCTCGTAACGAAACCCATCCTGTTTGGGCTGATCGTAATCGCCCTATCAACGGTCGTGATCTACTTCAGCACTTCGCCGCGCTGAGTTCGCCGCTCGTCGCGGCAAGATACCCGTACTTGATTAACCGCCGACGTAATGCGTCGCGCTCAATTCCCAGCAATTCCGCCGCGTGACATTGGTTGCCACCGGCGCGTTCCATCGCCTGGTAAATCAATTCGCGTTCAACCTCCACCAGTGCCACACCGCCGGGGGGCAATTGAATGAGGGAATGTCCATTCGACCGCGTGCCCAGCCGCAGCTCGGTTGGCAGGTGTTCGGGCAGCACCACCTCGGCCCGCTCGAGGATGACCAGCCGCTCGATAACGTTGCGCAACTCGCGCACGTTGCCCGGCCATCCGTACTGCTGCAGCATCTTGGCGGCTTCCGCCGAAAGCTTCTTGATTGGCCTGTTGAACTCCTCAGAAAAACGAGCGAGGTAATGTTCCGCCAGCAACGGGATGTCTCCCGCTTGTTCGCGCAAGGACGGCATCCGCAGCGAAATGACCTTGAGCCGATAGTACAAATCCTGTCGGAATTCTCCCTTGGCCACGGCCTCCTCAAGGTTCTTGTTGGTCGCGGCGATCACGCGCACATCCACGGAAATGGACTGCGTGCCTCCGACGCGTTGAAATTCTCGCGACTCCAACACCCGCAGCAATTTCGCCTGCAGCGCGGGTTTCATGTCACCGACCTCGTCGAGCAACACCGTGCCACCGTCCGCGAGTTCAAACAGCCCCCTCTTGGTATTCTTCGCGTCCGTGAACGCCCCGCGCTCGTGTCCGAACAACTCGCTTTCGATGAGCGCGTCCGGAATCGCCGAGCAGTTGATCCCCATGAACGGCTGATTGGCCCGCGCGCTGCCGAAATGAATCGCCCGCGCCGCCAACTCCTTGCCCGTCCCGTTCTCGCCGTCGATGAACACCGTCGTCGCGTCGCTTTCGCCGACCCGCGCAATCAACTCTCGCACCTGGCGCATCTGCGGACTCACACCGACAAGGTTCTCCAGGCCGAACTTGCGGCGTTGCGCGCGGCGGATGCGCGTGACTTCCCGACGCAGTTTCAGGTCCTCCCGCGCCTTTTCCAGCGCCACGCGCACTTCGTCAAACTCGAACGGCTTGCACAGATAATTGTACGCGCCGAGCCGCACGCATTCGACGGCGCGCGCGATCGACGTTTCCGCGGTCAACATGATGACGGCGACGTCGCGCTCCAGATTCCTGATCTCTTGCAGGACTTGCACGCCGTCGATGCCCGGCAACCGCAAATCCAGCAGCACCAGGTCGAAACCGTCCTCGCGGATGAGATTCAGTCCCTCCTCGCCCGTCGGCGCCGATTCGACCTCGTAGCCTTCGCGGCCCAGCTTTTGTTGAAGTGACCAACGTACGAGCTTCTCGTCGTCGATAATGAGTATCTTAGTTCTCGACATGAGCGAATTCCTTCCGTGTTTCCATTCCGCCTGGCGACGCAATCATCTCGGGTTTGCAAGCGGCCAACTCCAAGGTAAACGTCGTTCCCTTTCCCGGCTCGCTCTCCACCGCAATGGTGCCGTGGTGCTTCTCAATGATCGTGCGGGTGATCGATAGTCCGAGGCCTGTGCCGCGATGTTTCGTGGTGAAAAATGGGGAGAAAATCTTGGTGAGATGCTCTCGCGCAATCCCCACTCCTGTGTCCCGCACCCGGATGCGGACAATGGCGCCGCCATCGCGCTCGGCTGATTCTGTGGAGACGGTGAGCGTCCCGCCGCCGGGCATGGCCTGAACCCCGTTGAGCAGGATGTTGAGGAGTGCCTGCTGCATTTGCCCCGGATCGGCGAAGATGTGCGGCAGATCGGCGGCCAACCGTTCCTCGATTTTGATATGAAACTTCT
Organism: uncultured Verrucomicrobiae bacterium; assembly: GCA_963842185.1. GTDB lineage: Bacteria > Verrucomicrobiota > Verrucomicrobiia > Palsa-1439 > Palsa-1439 > Palsa-1439. The sequence continues at coordinate 71,152 of CAWJFL010000019.1, read as the reverse complement.
GGGCGTCGGGCCGGACCAGCGTGAGCATCGGCCGGATGAATCCGTGCACGTCGCAGGGCGCCATCTCCGGATCGCGGAGCCGCGCAAATTCGAGAAGATCGTGCAGCGTGCGGTTGAGCCGCGTGATCTGGCGATGAATCTCGGCGACAATCTCGGCCCGCTGGCCGTTGAGGTTGTTCTCTTCCGATAACACCTCCACCGCCGCGCCGATTCCGGCAAGCGGATTGCGAATTTCGTGCGCGATGCCCGAGGCGAGTTCGCCGATCGATGCCAGCTTGCCGGCCTGCTGGATTTGCTTCTGATGCGATTCCTCAAGTTCCCGCGTGGCGTTGTCGAGGCTTTGCACCATCGCGTTAAAACCGCTGGCGAGTTCGCCGATTTCATCCCCGGTCTCGGTCACCGCTCGGGCGTCGAGGTCGCCCGTTTGCACTTTGCGCATCTGTTCAAGTACGTGGCTGACGGGCTGCGTGACGAGCCGCACAATGAGCAGCCACAGCACGATGCCGACCAGCACGAAAATCACCACCCCGTACACGATCAGCAGATTGCGGTTGCTGGCGACGCTGGCCTCGGCGGGGGCGAGCGATTTTTCCACGATGATGGCGCCGATGGCGGCGACTTTCGGATCGTGGCAACGCCGGCAGCTCTCGCTGTTGAGCACCGGCCGCATCACCACGGACAGCCGCTGGCCATCCTCGACGCGCGTGCCCTGCAACACCTGATTTTCGGTGAACAACTCCGGCGGCACCGACATCACGGCGCGCTGCACCTCTTGCGTGTCGGTCGAGAACACCACCGTGCCGTCGGGTTTGATGAGGCGTCCGCGCCAAATCTCGTCCGCGCCCTTTAGCTTTTGCAGGAACCCCTGCACCTCTTCATGGCGTTCGCTGAGCATGACGCCGTTGAGGTACTCGTGGACGAGCGACGCGGCGATCAGGTTTTGCGCCTGGGTGCGCTCGTGCCACCATGCGCTCTGCACGCGAATGACGAAGTACGTGTAGATCGCAATCACCACGGCAACCGTCACGCCGACGGCGATCAGCATTTTCGCGGTGAGGTTGCGCCTAAACATGGCCGCTCGCCTCCATCGGACCGATTACCCTCACATGCTCCGTCGCAGACGCGTGCGAGTGGCCGCCAATATCCGGATGCTCGAACAACGGCAGGTAGCGCGCCGCCAGCCCGAAGAGCACGACCCCAAACGAAAGCAGATTCAGTACGACGGTGATCTCAATCCATGACGGGAAGTAGTTCGAGTGGGTCGCCGGCAACAGGCCGATCCAGGCGACGTTGAGCCGATTCAGGTTAACCCCCAGGATGACGGGAATCGCCGCGGCAAACGCCCAGCGCCGCCGGCCCGACCATCGCGTCTTCAGCACCACGAACAATGGCAGCGTCAGCAGCAGCATCTCCAGGGTGAACGTGAAGCCCTGAAGCGGGCAGCGGAATATATACATCCACGCATTCCGCGCCGTGAGATCCGCGATGCGGAGGAACAGATAGAGAAACAATAGCGGCGTCATCCCCTTGGCCAGCGACGTGAGCACGCGCGGTTCCAGCGGCTTGTGGAATATCCAGAACGACAGCGCGGACACGAAGATGGCCATCGCAAAACCGGAAATGAGCGCGCTAATGAAGAACAGGATCGGCAGTAGCGGCGTATACCACAGCGGCAACAGCTTGGTGGGCAGAATGAGGAACAGTGAGCCGAGCGATGACTGGTGCAACGTCGAGAGGATTACGCCGCAGATGACAAAGGGGACGGTGATCGCGTGCACGGCATGCGATACTCGCACCCAGCCCAGCTTATCGAGCAGGATCGGCGCGAACTCCACGGACAGCACGCCGGTGTAAAGCATGACACACCAGGACACCTCAAACAGTACCGAGTGATGTTGCCAGTAGAAGATCGGACGCCAGATTTGGTGGTATCGACCGAGATCGACGAGCAACGCGCCGGAGGCCGACAGCATGTAGCCGAGATAGGCGGCCAGAACCACCGGCCGAAGGATCGGGTAAAACGTCCGAATCCGAAAGATGTACACCATGCAGGCGGTGAGAAATCCGCCCGCAGCAAAGGCGATTCCGCAAACGACCAGCGCTTTCCAGATGCCCCAGGGGAATTGATCGGAAAGATTCGTCACCGCGCCGAGGCCCAACGCATACCGCGAAGTGAACGCGTAACCTCCCAGACCCCAGAGGACGATCAGCAATGACCAGCCAAATACGCCCGACAGGTGCTTCGGAGTTTGACGGCCGGAGAGCAACCAACAAACGAACACCGCCCCGCTCATCATGACCAGGACGCCGATGACGCGGAACAATGCCAGGATCCAGTTGAAATCGCTCATGGCTGCTCCGTGGGGTTCCGTGTCCGCCACCGAACCACCGCGCTGAGGACCAGGCCGACACCGATGACCACAAACGGCACCTTCGAAATCGCCCTCCACGTCAACGACGGCAGCGGCTCTTTCGGCAGTCCCTGCGGAAAACCGAGTTCTTCCGGCGATCGGTCCGACGAGATAGATCCACGACGTGCCGCCCACAATGTCCTCGCCGTAGACGTACCGGTAGCGGTCCGGCTGCGCGTCCATCCGCTCCCGCGCTTCCTGCAGCAAGTCGGCCCGCTTGCCGAACTTCAACGTCCCCGTTGGGCATGCCGCGACGCACGCGGGAGATTGTCCTTTGGCCTGGCGATCCGCGCAGAAATCGCACTTGCCAACGCGCGGCATCAGCGCGTTGTCCCACTCGTACTTGGGGACGCCGAATGGGCACGCCAGGAGGCAGTAGCGACAACCAATGCAGATGTTCTCGTGGTACACCACGGGGCCGGTGCGGGTCTTTTCCAACGCGGCAACGGGACATACCGACACGCAGGCCGGTTCGAGGCAGTGCATGCACTGCCGTTTCACGGGTTGCTTTGGGGTCTCATGGCCGTCTCGAAAATCAATGAACGTCCGCGTGCGAAACGTCAGTTTGCTGTCGCCGGCGCCGTAACCAATGGCTTCGGTGGGAAGGGGATCGAAGCCCGCCCGTACCCGGCAGGCGTTCTCGCAGGCCCGGCAACCGATGCACCGCGTCAGATCCACCAGTACGCCGCTTGACTCGGCTGGGTCGGCGGGCGATTCCGCAAACAGGCTGCGCGCCGTGAGGACCGTCAGGGCGCCGGTCGCCGCGGATTGGAAGAATCGTCGGCGCGAGATCATTTCGGCGGCTCCTGGCGTTTCTTGCGGCGGAAATGGGGCAACGCGACGCCGAGAAAAATGCCCAGCAGGAACGACAGCCCGACGACCGGCGGGAACACGCGGCGGTTGGCCTGCAGTTCCTCCTTCATTTTGGCGCCGTCTTTTTCCAATTGATCGAGTTGTTCTTTCAGTTTCTCGGGTGTCGCCGCCTTTAGTTGTTTTACTTCTTCGTTCAGCGTGGCCCGCTCGTGACTGGCATGGACCATGTCGCGATGGCAATTGGCGCATGTCTCGGCGCCGACACCGAACGTGTGTCCCCGCACCCCCAGACCCGCGAATCTTCATACCCGTGCCCTTCACCTCGGGCATGTGACAACTCAGGCAATGCAGGCCCTCAATCGAATGGGTCGCATGCGAGAAGTCCTTGAGCCGTTCCGTGTGGCAGGTGCCGCACATCTGGTCGGGTTGATCCTTGCGCAACTTCATCTCGTGCATCTTGTGACAGTCGAAACAGCGGATGTTCTTCTGGCCGTGAGCGCTGACCCGCCACTCGCCATAGGTGATCGCGTGGCAGCTCTGCGCAGACTTCCGAGGTGACCGGCAGCACCATCTTCGATTTGTCGGGATGATCTTCCTTCATCGCGCCGTGGCAGGATTCGCAACTCACGCCGTCATGTGAGAACTTCCCCGTCTGGCGGTCGAACTGGCTGGTATGGCAGACGAGGCACTCCCACTTCTTGCCTTCGTTGGTCCACTCGTTGAGGAAAATGTCGTTCATCGTCTTGCGCATGAGGCGACGCCAACCAATCGGTCGTCTCCTGCTCGTGGCACAGCACGCAGCGGTCGGACTCTTTCTCCTCGTCGGCGGCACGCGCGGCTGTCGCCGCCGTGCATACAGCGGCCAGTGCCAAACAGATGATCATCCTAGGTGGCAGCATTGGGCTTGTTCTCCTGTGAACTTGGGCCGCTATCGGTACCGGGTTTCGTCACTGTGGTCGAATCGGCGGGCTCTCCGGCTTTGTCCGGGTGGACCTCATCGTGCGAATCTTGATGCGCCGCTTTCTTGCCGATGAGCCACGACGGATTCATCGGGTACTCTTTCGGATCGAAGATGACCCAATAGAAGTGCCACACCAGAATCGCCAGGGTCGCCAGCAGCGCCTCGTAGTAATGGATCACCTGGGCCACGTCATTCCAGACCTTCGGCCACAGGCGCAGCACGGTCTCGGTGAACACCAGCATCGCGCCGGTGACAATCATCACCACCGAACCCCAAACCAGCGCCCAGTACTCGGCCTTTTCGGCGTAGTTCCAGCGGCGGTGCGGCGGCGGCGTCTGGCGCAGTCCGAGATTGAACGTCAACTGGGCAACCGCGTCCTTCAAATCATCCCACACGAACCACAGCGACCGCACGCTCGCCCGCCCGCGCTTCGTGCCGGCCAGCGTGGTCACATGAACCACGAAGAACACCGCAAACGTCCACCCACACACGCGATGAATCATCCCGCGCACGTAACCGCCGTTGGGCAGCACGCGAAACGGCCAACTCCACACCGCGTCGGGGAACTTGTGGACGAATCCGGTATACGCCAGCATGACGAACAGGGCCATGAGCACGAAATGCTGGAAGCGGGCCAGCCGGGTCAGACGGAGTTCCGCGTTCCGGTCGGCTTTCACAACGCGCATGTGAGCCCGTGTTTTGCGCAGGTAGTCCAGGCCGTTGAACATCGCCATCCCGCCGATCGTCATCGCAATCAGCGCGATATAGAGTCGTGAAATGAAATTCACAATCCATGGTTTGCCTTCCGCGGCGCCCGGTGGCGCGTGGATCCGGAAGAACTCGGCGCTCAACCGCGTGCCAATGCCCGGATGACACTTGCCGCAGGTCTCCGGCAGGTTTTTTGGATTGATTGTCGAGAGCGGATCACTGGCGGGCAGGATGTCGTGGACTCCATGACAGGACGCGCAATTGGCCGCCGTGAGGTTTCCTCCCTGCGAGCGCCAGCCCGTGGAAACTTTGGATGTAGGTTGTGAACACGTTCGGCGGCAATCGGTATTGCGTGACAATGCGTTGCGCGGCATGACACTGACCGCACGTCTCCGGGATGTTCGCCGGCGAAACCCGCGACGATGCCAGTTTCACCGCCTGAATCGTGTGCTCGCCGTGGCAATCGGTGCAGACCGGCGCGTCGCGCAAGCCCTGGGCGACCGCCGTGCCATGGATGCTGCGGGAGTAGGTCTGGCGCACGTTCTCGTGGCACTTCCCGCAGGTCGTGGGGACGTTCTGCCAGTACAGCTTCGATTCCGGGTTTGTGGACCGGTGCAAATCGTGCGTGCCGTGGCAATCGGAGCAGACGGCTGCGTTGGCAACGCCATTGGAATGAGCCAGATCCGTGCACGCTGCTTTCATAGGTGACGACGACCGCGCGCTGCCGCAGATCGAACTTCTCCATCGCTTCCACATTGCCGTGGCAGCGGCCACAGGTCTCGGGAATATGCGCCCGATTCACCGGCGAGGCGGGATTGCGATAGTTCAGCAAGTAGTGGTTGTTGCCGTGGCAGTCCTTGCAGGAGGCCGCCTCCTGCACGCCCTTGTGGATCGCCTGGCCGTGATCGCTCTTGAGGTAAATGTCCGTCTCGACCCGGTGGCACTGGCTGCAACTGACCGGCTTGGCCTGGAAATTGTCCGGATGCGGCACGTCGGTGATGTCCGAGTGGCAACTCGTGCACAGGTTCTTGGCGTGGATCGATGCGTTGAACTTCTCCTCGTCCACAAACAGCGAGACCGCCTGGCCGGTGGCGTTGGTCTTGACCGAGCGACTTGTCGGAGTGGCACGCAAAACAGTCGGAGTTGTCGATCGCCGAGGCGCTCGGAGAGGTCGCGGGCAGTGCCGCGACCAGCGTCATCGAGAGCACGACCGAACGGATCGGCGTCCTCATGGCTGTTCTCCGATGTTGGCGGGTTGTGTCACGGCTGGGGGCGGCGCGCCGGGCCGCCCGGTTTCGCGCGAGTGCAACCGCGATGCCATCGCATACACGATCAGCGCCAATAGCACCAACCCCAGACCGAAGAAGACGTAGCCGAACGAGCGGTGGATGCTCCGCCACTTCTGCCACTCGTCCTTGACGCGGTAATCGTCGAGATGCTTCTCGCCCTCGAGCCGGTCGTACCACCGCTTCCGCTCGTGCAGCATTTCCGTCTTCGAGATCCGGCCGGAGAAGATCACCGTGTCCATCGGGAATTTTTCCAGGCGGAAGTGCGTGTTGAAGAAGTGGAACGTGAAGATGAAGCCCGGCCGCCAGCAACGCCTCGTCGGAATGGATGATGAGCGCGATGTTGATGACCCAGCCCGGCATGAACCGCGTGAAGAACTGCGGAAACCACATGATCAGCCCCGACAGCCCGATGGCGAAAACTCCCCAAAATACCGCCAGGTAGTCGAACTTCTCCCAGTAGGTCCACCGGTCAAACTGCGGCCGCGGTCCGTTGCCGAAGAACCATTTCTGGTGCGCGATAAAATCCCGCCAGTCCTGCAGTGTGATCAGCATCGAGTCGGGACCGAACACGACCTTCAGCGCCCGTTTCAATTGGAACTTGCCGGTTTGCGGGTCGCGGAAACCGGGCCGCTGCGCCCAGATCGTGTTCAGCAACTCGATCACGTGCAGCGAAAAACAGACGAACAGGATGAACGCCGCAAAGTGATGGAACGTCCGCGCCACCGCCGCCCCGCCCAAGAGGTTGAAAATGCTCTTGGCCCAGTCCGTGTAATAGAATTTCAACGGCATCCCGGTCATGACCAGCAACAGGAAACTGGTCACGAGCATGAAGTGCAGCATCCGCTCGAACGGCAGGAACCGCGTGAACCATTCGTCGTCGGATTGCGCGCTGATTTTGGCTTCGCGGAACGATTTCGAGTCGTGGCGATACAGGTAGCCGGAACGGAAAAACCAGAACACGGTGTGCACCCCGAACACGCCAAACGTCCCGATCAACAGCGAGGTCATCACCACAAACGTCAGGTGCAACGCCGGATAATGTGTCGCGTCCAGCGGATTGGCGTGCGGGATGTACCTGGTAAAACTGACGGTTGCCTTGGGGTGACATTGCCGGCAGGTCTGCACGATGTGCGCGGGCGACAAACGCGACTGCGGATCGGAGGGCGGCAGGATGTCGTGATACCCGTGACAATCGTAACAGGCGGCCACCTCGGGTGCCACGTTCGGATTTCCCAGTGCCATCGCCTTGCCGTGGTAGGTCTCACGATAGTAGGCGAGCCGGTCTTTATGACATCCGCCGCACCGCTCATCGCTCATCAGTTTCTTGAAATTCCCCCCCTCGGGCGACTCGATTTGGTGCGCCGTGTGGCAATCACTGCAGACCGGGGCGCGCGGGTCGCCCGTGGCGAGCAATTGGCCGTGGATGCTGCCCTCGTACACCTTTTCCACACTGACATGACACTTCCCGCACGTCTTGGCGATGTTGGCATGATTGATTGGCGAACTGCGGTCAACCGCCCGCTTGATGGTGTGGACGCCGTGGCAATCATTGCAGGACGGCGCGACGATCAGCCCCATTTTTAACAAGGCCCGGCCGTGGATGCTCTCGGCGTATTGCACCGGCGCCTCCGGGTACTTCATGCGGTACTCGCTCGTCAGCCCGGGGTTGCTGTGGCATTTCGCGCAGGTGTGCGGAAGATTCAGTTTGAAGACCGGCGAATCCGGGTTTTTGACAGACAGAATGTCGTGGGTGCCGTGGCAGTCCTTGCACGTCGGCGCACCTGACGCTCCCATCGCGCGGCTCACCCCGTGGATGCTGGTGGCGTACTCCTTGCCAACGACCTCGTGGCAACCCGCGCAGGATACCGACGGCGGGTTCGCGTCATGCGGCAACTCCGTAATGCCCGTATGACAACTCGTACAGAGGTTCTTGCCGTGGATGGACGCCGCGAATTGCTGATCGTCCACAAACAGCGAAACCGCCTGGCCGGCGGCGTTCGTCTTGACGAGCGACTTGTCGGAGTGGCAGGCGAAACAGTCAGCGTTGTCGATGGCCCGTGCGCGCGCCACGGGCCACAAACACAGACTCAGCAGGCACACCCATGCTGCCCGCCATTTGTTACGACCTCGCATAACTATGGTACCCACTCAGCAGGAAGTTCACGCCGTAGTAGGTGAAAATGACCGAGGCAAAGCCGACGATCGAAATCCAGGCGGCGCGTTTGCCTTTCCAGCCCCGCATGAAGCGGCAGTGCAGGAATACGGCGTAGATGAACCACGTGATCAGCGACCAGGTTTCCTTCGGGTCCCAGCTCCAGTACGTGCCCCACGCGGAATTCGCCCAGACCGCGCCCGAGATGATGCCGACCGTAAGAAACAAAAAACCGAACGAGATGGTCTTGGCCGTCGCGGCATCCAGTGCCTCGGTAATGTCGGCTTGCGCCTTGCTGCCAGTCCGCGACGCGATCAAATAGCCAGCGCCCGTCAGTGCTGCGACCGCAAACCCGCCGTAGCCGAGGAAGGCTGTGAACACATGGAAGGTAAGCCAGTTGCTGCGTAGCGCCGGCATGAGGGGTTGGATTTTCGTCTCAAACGTGCTCGCGTACGCCAGCGTGACCACCGCCAGCAACGCGGTCGCCGCGCCGAGGACGGGGATGCGGTGGCGAACCTGCAGGGCGAGATATACGACCACGATCGCCCACGTAAACAGCACCATCGATTCGAACATGTTGCTGAACGGCGCCCGACCGGCCGCGAACCAGCGCACGGCCATATATGCCGTTTGCGCCACCACGCCCGCCGCGAGGAACACGGTCGCGGTCGAGGCGAACCATCCCTTTTTCGAGAACAGGTTAGCTGCCGAGAACAGTAGCGCCGTGAGATACCCAGCCAGGCTGAGATTGAATGCCCACGTCATAGAGCCGCTCCTTTTCGAGGTTGAGTTTGGTCATCAAGGCCATCGCCCGCGTATTGACGATCTGGTCGCACGCGGCCAGTTCCTGCTCTCGCGAGCGCACGTTTTCACGCACGAGCGATTCGAGGTCGTCGATGTTGTAGAGGTACACGCCGTCGAGGCGTTGCACGTCGGGGTCGACGTTGCGCGGAACAGAAATGTCGATGAGGAACAACGGGCGGTTGCGCCGGTGTTTCATCAACGCCTCCACGTCGGCCCGATGCAATAGCGTTTTCGGGCAGCCCGTCGAGGCGACGACAATGTCGGCATCGGCCATCGCGGCCAGGCAGGATTCAAACTGCACCGCCTGCCCGCCGAATTCGTTCGCCAGCTCGACGGCACGGTCGAACGAACGATTGGAGACGAGGATAGATCGAGCGCCCTTCTTGGCAAGGTGGCGGACGCACGCTTCGCCCATCTGGCCCGCGCCGATAATGATCACGGTTTGCTTCGACAGGTCGTGGCGGAAAATCTTTTCGGCCAATTCGACCGCCACGCTGCCCACGGAGGTCGCGCCGCGCCCGATGCTTGTGCGAGCGCGGATTTCCTTGGCTGCCTGAAAGGTTTTTTGGAACACGCGGTTGAGCACGCGGCCTGTCAGCCGTGCCTCTTGGGCAATGTCATAGGCTTTTTTCACCTGGCCGGTGATTTCCGTCTCACCGATCACCATCGAGTCGAGCCCGCCCGCAACGCGAAACAGGTGTCGCAGCGCCCCGACATCTTCATGTACGTACACGTGCGAGCCGTAATCACGAGGTTCCGCGCTGAGCAATCGGAAGAGTAAATCGATGCGGCCGGTCACCCGCGCTGTCGTGCCGTAAATCTCCACACGATTACAGGTCGAGAGCAGGACGATTTCATCCAGGTCGCCGCAAATCTTCAAGCGGCATGCCTGGCAGACCAACTTGGACGGTTTGACCGCGAGTTGCTCGCGCAATTCGACCGGCGCCGTCTTGTAGCTCACTCCCGCCACAAAGAGTGTCATGACGATTTCCTCCGGGAGTCGAACCAGGGATTGAGGTAGAAGACGATGAACAGTCCGGCGATCATCAAGGCGAACCCGGAGTAAACGACCGCAACGCCGGGATCTTTCACCACTTGCAGCGACGTGTACGACAAATCCTCGGGATTGTAACCGGATTGGTAAAATGTGTAGCCCTTGTACGAAAACGGGCTGTTGACCTCGACGACACGGTGACCAACGACTGACTCGCCCTCGATCAATTCCAGCGTGCTCTTGAACGATTTGATTGGGCCCGCGGGCATTGCCTTTTGCGTCACCGCGCTGCGACTCTCGTATACCATTTCCAACGGGCTTGGGCCGGAGGACTGGCTGTCCTTCGTGTGCATGTCAAAGTCCGGAAACCTGGCAAACAGCCAGCGATGGTTCTGGTAGGTCGAGCCGTTGACCGCCACGAGGATCGCAGGATTGCGCGGTTCGTTGGACCGGCTGGTGACCTCGCGCGTCTGCATATCGACGACGAAGTCGGGTAGATACTTCAGGATCGTGATCTTGAATTCGCCGAACGCCTGCTCCACGCCCACCTTGACCGGCAATGTGGCCTCGAGTTTCTTCTCCGGCCACGAAACCTGCAGTCCGTCCCCGCCATTCTCATTCTTGGCTTGCGCTTCGCGACCAACACCTGCACCAGATTGGTCGTAGGTCTCGATTTCGAACTTCGTGAGGTGGATTGCAAACGGCAATGGCTTGGCGCTGTTCTCGGTCACGACCTGGGCGTTGGTCTCGCCCTCGCGAAGCTCGATATAGCCCTTCTCGCCCCAGACGCCCCGGATCACACCGCCCGTCAGGATCAGGAGTATGCTGATATGTGTGAGCATCGAGCCGAAAGCGCGGTAGCGCGCGTAACCGCTGGTCCGCCGCACGGTGGCAAACCGCCGCGAGCTGCATACCGCCACGGTCGCGGCGAGCGTGCCGAGCAAACCGATAAACCATACCGAATAGAAAACGTGCGTCAGCCCCAGCTTGCCAAGCAAATCCATGCGCCCGGCAGCATCGGGATTGTGACGAATGTATTTCGCCACATCCGCTCCCTGTGGGATCAGCGTGCCGGCGACGCAGGCGACCGCGATGATGACGACGACTGTGACCGCAAACTTCACCGAGGCCAATCGATCCACTAGCGAGGCAGTGAGGCGTTTCTCCGGCGTATCAAACCTGTTTGTAGCTTTAGCCATGGTGATCTAATCGATACAGCCTGCGGTTTAGCAGTGGCCTTGCCAGCAAGTCGCAACAAACCAACAGAACTTTTGCAACAAGCTGATTGACAGGGCATTGCGGTGCGCGAAATCACGCACACACGGAATATGGCGAACCTGATAGGAGCGACAGATTGGCGGGAAGGAACCATTTCTTGACAGCTTGTCATCCAGTCAGGAAACGAAAAACGCCGCGCGAGATCGTTCTCTCGCGCGGCGTTGGCGATTCAATCGCGACTCGGCTAGTGCTTCACTTTCGGGTCGGGATGCGCGATCTTCGCGAACGCTTGCTCGTAATCGAAGCCGACCTTCTTACCGTCCTTGGTTGTGTAGCGGTCAGGCTTCCAAGTCGGGTTCTGATCGTTGTGGCACATCTCGCAGCTCTTCGACGCGGGATAAACCAATCCGGCTTCAATGGCTTTCGCATGGTCTTCCATCGTGCTTTTCGCCATGTATTTCTTCCCCGGGCCGTGACACGATTCGCAGGTGACGCCATCTTCAGGTTTGATCTTTTCCGTGGCGGCTGCTTCGGTGAAATTGTACGCGGTCGAGTGACATCTCAGGCATTTCCCGCTGGCCTGCGGATTGTCAACGCCGACTTTGGCGCCGGCAGCCTTGGCCTCGGGCGTGCCAAGCAACTCGAACGCTTTGGCGTGAGGACTGGCCTGCCATTTGCCATACGTGTTGCCGCTGTCCTCCGATTTGTGGCAGATGCTGCACATTTTGGGGCCAACGTAGTTGGCCGCGTCGCGGTCGGCAGCGAAACTGCCGCGCGTGCTCACCAATGCCGCGGCGAGCATGAATCCCCCTGCTAAAACGAATCGTTGTCTCATCATCGCATCCCCCATAGATAGATTGTCGTACAGATGTATGTTAACAACTTACGTGCCATTCATTGTGACCACAATCGCAACAACCTTCAAGCAAGAATGTTCGGTTGCGCGCTGAATTGGGTCAGGACTCGTGTCCCATCCATGGATGCGCGATTTCGCGCCCCCCGGTGCGCGATTTGGCGCAGCGATCTCGATTAAAAATCCCCTGCCTCACGTCAACGCTGCGTCTGCGCAGGGAGCTCGTGTGGCACACCGTAGACGTCGAAGTGGTACTGACGACCGTGAAAGGTGACGGTGCTCTCCGAGAGATGACCGATGACGCCAAACGCTACCGCCAACACCACGGCGACCACGCCAATCGTCACGGCGATGGGCCGTTTCTTCGGATTGCGTTCGGGACCGCGATCGAGGAACGGCCAGAGCAGCAGCAACACCGGGGGAATCAACGAGACAAACAGCCCAAACGTCTTCGGGAAGTATTTCAACAACTGATAGGTCGACAGAAAATACCATTCCGGCTTGATGCCTTCGGGCGTCGTGAATGGGTCGGCTTTCTCGCCGAGTTCGACGGGCCAAAGCACCACGAGCGTCACGAGGATGCCGATCAATACGCAGAATACCACGCCCTCTTTGAGGACGTGGTTGGGGAAGAACGGGATGCCGTTCGCTTGGTCGATGGGTTTCTCTTCGCCCACCCGCTCCAGCGTGGCCAATCCCTGCACCCGCATAAGAACCAGGTGCGTCGCCAGCAGCATCGTCAACACCCACGGCAGCACGACCACATGCAGCACGTAAAACCGCGCCAGTGTTTCGCCCGTCACTCCTTCGCCGCCCCGCAACAACACCTTGAGATATTGGCCCGCCAGCGGAATCGCCCCGGTGATTTCCGTGCCAACGGTCGTGGCCCAATAGGAGAGTTGGTTCCACGGCAGCAAGTAGCCGGTGAAACCGAACGTCACGGTGCATCCGACGATGAATACGCCGAGCACCCACGTCAACTCACGCGGTTTCTTGTACGCTCCCATGAAAAACGTGCGCATCATGTGCACCAGCACGCAGAGGATCATCAACGTCGCGCCCCAGGCGTGCAGCCCGCGGATCAGCCAACCAAAGTGGGCCTTGATCATGATGTAGCGCACGCTCTCGAACGCCGTGTTCGTGGTCGGGCGGTAGTAGATCATCAGCAAAATGCCGGTGACCACCTGATTGAGGAACAGATACAACGACAAACTGCCGAACGTGTGCCAGAAGCCGACGTGCCCCGGCAACGGCTTGTGCGCCTGCTTGTCCGCGAAATGCTCGATGTCTTCCACGTCGTAGCGCGCGGCTAACCAGGGACGAAGTTTGCGGTACAGGCTCATGTCGATTTCACCAATACTTCACCGTTCACCACGGCCACGCCGAGTTCGGTCAACGGACGCGGCGGTGGACCGGAAACCACCCGCCCGCTCGTGTCGAATACGCCGGCGTGGCACGGGCACTCGATTTGGTGCCGTTGCGCGTTCCATTGGACGATACAACCCAGGTGCGTGCAAATCGCGGAGTAAGCCCGGAACCCCTGCGGTGTCCGAAAGACAATGACCGGCTGACCGCTGATCGCCACCATCTTGTGGTCCCATTCCTTGAAATCGTCCAGCTTGCCTGCGGACACAGTCTGGACACTGGGCCCGCGCCGCTGCGCCGGCCAGACGTAGCTGAGCACGGGGGCGACAAAGGCGATACCCCACGCGACCAAGCCGCCCGTGAGCAGCCAGTCCAAAAACGTGCGGCGCGATATTTTCTGGTCGTCGTTTATCATCGTCCGCCCCGTTTCTCGACTTGCCGCCGCTTGAGCCAAAATAACAGCCCCATCAACGCCAGGAAAATCCCAATCGGCGTCAACGCCCGCCGCTTCCAACGCTCCACCTGCTCCAAGCTCGCGATATTCGATTCCGTCAGCCTGACAATTTCCTTGGAGTGCGCGGCGACAGGCTTCAACTGATCAAGTGCCAGCGTGTGCTGCAACGCTTCCAACTGGGTGACCTGCGTCTTCGCCTCCTGCAACAGCAGTTGCTCGTCATCGGTCGCCAGGCCGCGCACGGTCGCTTCGTGCACGCGGGCTTCGGCACGGTCATAGTCCTTCCGGCTGTCGCGAATCAGTGTGGCGACGGTGTCGCGGACGCCGAGTTCCTTCGGATCGTTGGCGTGGCACTGCACGCAGGCTTTCGCAAACAACTCGACTGACGCCTTCTGGATCGCGTGATTGCCGTGGCAACTCACACATTCGCTGAACAAACCCGCCGCGGCGGCCTCGGCATGCGGGCTTTTTGCGAACAACTCACGCTGGCGAACGTGACACTTCCCGCACACTTCGCCGACCTGCGCCGTTCCCGGCGGACTGGCTCCGTGACTGCCGTGGCAGGTCACGCAGGTTGGCGCGCTCAAATCGCCCTTCTCGAACAGCATCGTCGCGTGGTAGCTCGTCTTGTATTGGGTGACGATGTCGCTGGGGAGCTTGTATTGATCCATCAGCTTCGCGTTGCCGTGACACTGGCCGCACGTTTGCGGAATGTTGGTGGGATAGACATGGCTGCCCGGTGTCTTGGGAGAAAGAATGTCGTGAACACCGTGGCAATCAATACAGACGGCCACGTTCTGGTCGTTGTGCTCGAACAACTGTTCGCCATGCTTGCTGGTCTTGTAGCGCGCCAACTGGTCCGTCGGCAGCCCGTAGGGGTTCATGCGCCGCACGTCGCTGTGGCACGAGGCGCAGAGTTCGGCGATCGCCTTCTTGTTGTCGGGACGCTTGAAATTGTCGGTGGCGTGCGCGGTAACGTCGGTTGCCTTGGGATCGCCTCCGTGACAATCCACGCAATTCAATCCCGCCTGCGCGTGCGCGCTGGCGGAGAATTGGTGCATCTCGTTGGTGTGGCAGATGAGACACGAGATGCCTTCCGCGCGAACGGCGGCGCTCGTCATCAGCAGATAACACCCGATGGCTATTACATGGGTCCGCCGTTGTGGCAGTCGCTGCATTTCATACCTTTCCAAGCATCGCCGACGTCTGGCGCGGGATGCTGAAACTCGAGTCCTTGGGCGCTCACGGTCGTCAACTCGGTGCCCCCGCCCTGGGCAATAATAGTGTGGCAACTGGTGCAGTTTGCCGAGATCTTTTTTCCGTCGGCGCTGATGTGTTCGTCGTCGTGGCAACGGAAGCAGCCAGCCGATTTGAGATGACCGATGTTGTCCGGATACACCTTCCAACTCGATTTCATCTCGGGGAAAAAATTCTCCCGGTAAATTTGCTGAACCTCTTTGATGGCGGCATCGACCTTGGCCCGGTCGTTCTCGTTCGTGTAGCCGGCCCGCAGGGTCGTGGCGATTTTTGTTTGCGCCTCCGCCGTGGTCGCATACTCGCCCGCGAGCGCCGCCACGGCGTTCTTCTTGATCGACGGCAACGATGGATCGATGCGGCCGAGCGCGAGCGCCGTGTCCACCGCGTCGTCGGGCGCCCGGAAAACGTGCGTGGGCCGATTGTGGCAATCAATGCAATCCATCCGGCGCGGCGCGGCCGCGGCAAGCTGATCGGGTGTCAGTTTCCCGTCCTTCGACTCGTACACCGTGGCGTGGCCCTCGCGGTCCGTGATGCGCACCCACGGGATGACCTGTCGCGCCTCGTCCGACGCGATGTACTCGACCTTGTTGGCGACGTTCATGTGCCAGTGGATGCCGCCCACGGGACCGTGCGTCGGATCGCCGCCGCCAACCTTCAGCAGCATCTCGATCGTCCACGGGCTGTTCTTCTCGTCCGACATAAAATGCGTGCGGACTTTCTCGACGGCGCCGTAGAATTTCTGGGGCCAGTGGCACTGTTCGCACGTCTCCTGCGCCGGACGCAGGTTCTTGACCGGCGTCGGAATCGGACACGGATACTTGTGAAAGAGCGTGGCATACACTTGATAGCTGCCGGATAGTTTCGATTTCACAAACCACGTGGCCCCCGCCCCGATGTGGCACTGGACACAGGCGACACGCGCATGAGACGAATTGTGGTAGGCCGTGTACTCGGGTTTCATCACCGCGTGACAGGTCTGTCCACAGAACTGGACGGACTCGGTGAACTCGTACGTGCGATAGCTGCCGAGGGCCGTAAACATGAGAAACACGAGCGTGACGACTGCGACCGCGAGGAATGCATTGCGCTGGCGCGGCACGTTGAAATCAACGCGCGGGTGTCTGGGGATTTCACCCGGAGCAAGCCGGCGGCGATAGCGTCGTTCGTGTAGCACGCCGAAGAGGATCAACAACAAGCCCGCGGACAGGAATGTTGGCGCAACAATGTATGTCAGTATGCCCATGTATGGGCTGCTGAACCCGGCGTAGAAATCGATGCCGATCAGACAGGCGACGGCGAAAAAGCTGCAGGCAGCGAGAATAATACCCATCAGGCTGATCCAGTTTTGGATCAGCGACGGCATCTTCTCGGGCGCGTCACCTCGTTGGCGAGAGTCGTCCACTTCGATTTGCGTGCAGTCTTAGCAACGTTGGTGCCACCACATCAAGTTTGTTCGTCAAGAGATTCACCGGCAACGGGTTACTGGTAGATCTCCAGAATCTGCAGATGCACTTCACCCAGACAAAATGACGGGAATCCGAGCCCTCCCGCTGACAAGTCGTCAACCGACGGCGACTCGACAGACTCAACTCCCGCATGATAAACATTGCTCGACACAGATTTTCGGATGACGTGATGAGCACGATTTCAAACCCCACCGACCTGAAACTTCTTGAACTGCTTCAGGTCGCCGTACCCGTCACGGAACGCCCCTTCGGCGAGTTCGCGAAACAACTCGGCGTTAGCGAACAGGAAGTTCTCGACCGCGTCCAGAATCTCAAGACCGCCAAAGTCATCCGCCAAATCAGCGCCATCTTCGACACCCGCAGCCTCGGCTACGAATCCAGTCTCGTCGCCGCGCGCGTCGACTCTTCCCGCGTGGACGAAGCCGCCGCGATCATCAGCCAACATCCCGGCGTCAGCCACAATTACCTGCGCAGTCACTCCTTCAACCTCTGGTACACCATCGCCGTCTCGCCGTTGAGCCAGCTCGGCTTGGAGGAAACCGTCGCGCTGTTGCACCGCCAATCCGGCGCCGAATCCACCCGGCTCCTGCCAACCTTGAAACTCTTCAAGATCGGCGTGAAGTTCGATGTCGGCGGCGAATCCCGCCCCGATGACCTCGACGCGGTCGTGTACACCGAAAAGAATCGCGCGACCGATACCGCGCTCACGCCGGCGGAAGTCGAGTTCGTCCGCATCATGCAACGCGATTTGCCGATCACCCCGACGCCGTTCCTCGACTACGCGAAGGAACTCGGCATCACCTTACCGGCCCTGCAGGCCCTGCATCGTCAATTCCTCGACTCGGGCAAGATGCGCCGCTTTGCCGCCGTCCTCCACCATCGCCAGGCCGGTTTCAGCGCCAACGCGATGGGCGTGTGGGCCGTCCCCGGTGACGATGCCGCGGTCGACCGCGCCGGCGAACTAATGGCCACCTTTCGCTCGGTCAGCCATTGTTATCGACGACCCTCTTACCCCGACTGGCCGTACAACATCTTCACCATGATCCACGGCAAGTCCCGCGACGACTGCGAGCAGGCCCTCGCCGCCATCGCCGCCAAAACCGGCATCCGCGACCACGGCGCGCTGTACTCCACCAGGGAATACAAGAAAGTCCGCGTCCGCTATTTCACCGCCGAAGAGCAAGCCTGGGAATCCGCGCATCGGTGACGAAAGCCCGACCCTAACGCTACGACAACCTTTATTGGGAGGCCATGCGTCCCGCCGGGCCATGTTTGCCGGGCTCGCCCCCTTCACGCCGTGGTATCTTTCAACGGCTACTCACTGATTTGCTAGGCATTCCCGTGGCCCTCAGCACGCCGACTGCAAAGCCCAATCAGCAATCCGACCGAGCCCTTCGGGCCAATCGCTTTGCGCAATTCTTGGAGATTGGCCGGCGTGCAGCCCATCAACCGCGCCAAACCGACGGATGTACTGCCATCGACGAACTTCTGTAACGAGGCCATCGGGACTTTCAGCCGACTCGCGACGGCCATCGGCACTTTGCCCGAAATCAACTCCTGGACCGCTGCTGACGTAACTCCCATCCGGTTGGCGACGACGTCAAAACTCATCTGTTTCCTCCTTCGGCTAACGGCCCAAAATTCAACCACGCCGAACCAAATTGCAAGCCCGCGAAGGCGGAACTGGCTTGTCCTCCATAACGGCGGGCCGGTGGACCGACTTTATTAGACTCCGTGCGGCTTTGCTGAGAAACGCGTCCACAGCCAGCACACAAGAAACAGAAGACCCGGTGCAGCCAACGCGACAAAAGCGAAGCCCCTTGGAAAACTGGACGACGAGAGGTGATTCACCAGATAAAACGCGGCCAGGCTCGCCATCGTGATCCCTCCGCCCAAACCCTCCCACCGCCAGGCCACAATCATCCCCAGACAAACTCCCAGCGGGAAGAACGCAAACAATACCAATTCTCGTGGAGTGAACTGCGACAAGTTCAATCCTTCCCCGAAGGCAAACAACAGCACGATACCGACCGCGAGGATGCTCAATACTCTTGCCGACCACCGCAACGCGCAAAGTGAGACTGACCTGTTCGTCATCGATCCGTTCACATCTTCCCTCCCAACCGGTCAAGTGTGCGAATCCCATTACACCGCTGACGGAACCCCAAGGAAAGCACAAAACGTCATCGCAACAATCTGCCGCGAACCGATCACAGCAGGTTGAGACGCCGTCCTCCCCCGCTGTCACTCCGTCAGCAACCCACGGCGGGACCTGACAATCTGGCACGCGTTTCAGGCGAGCACACGGATCCGCTGGCATTCGAAACTGCCGCCGGCCCAAAGCATTGCGCGGAGACTTGCCGCGGTGGCACCGGCGTTGCTAAACTAACCGACGGGTATGGTCTATCTCGATTACAACGCGACGACGCCTGTTGACCCGCGAGTGGCGGAGGCGATGGGGCCGTTCCTGCATGAGGAGTTTGGCAATCCGTCCAGTCTCCACGCCTACGGCGAGCACGCCAAAACCGCCGTCGAAAACGCCCGCGACCAGGTCGCCGCTCTCCTCGGTTGTCACGCCGACGAGGTTGTCTTCACCAGCGGCGGCAGCGAATCCAACAACGCCGCGATCAAGGGCGTGGCGTTCACCTTGCGCCAAAAGGGCTACCACATCATCACGACGCAGATCGAGCACTCCGCCATCCACAGCCCCTGCAAGTTTCTGGAGCGCCTCGGCTTCTTCGTCACCTACCTGCCCGTGGACCGTTACGGAATGGTGAAGGTGACCGATGTCGAAGCGGCGATCCACCCGACAACGATCCTGATCTCGATCATGCACGCCAACAACGAGGTCGGCACCATCGAGCCGATCCAGGCCATCGGTCAGTTGGCGCGTTCTCGCGGCATCCTGATGCACACCGACGCCGCCCAATCCGTCGGCAAAATCCCGACGCTCGTGGACGATCTGAAAGTCGACCTATTGAGCATCGCCGGGCACAAGTTTTATGCGCCCAAGGGCGTCGGCGCGCTCTACATCCGCAGCGGCGTGCAACTCGAGCCGCTGGTTCACGGTGCCGGTCATGAGTCCGGGCGCCGCGCCGGCACGGAAAACGTCCCGCTCATCGTCGCTCTCGGCAAAGCCTGCGAACTCGCCGCCAAGGAACTGGACTCGCGCTGGGGTCATTCCCTCGCGATGCGGGATCATCTCCACGACAATTTGAAGAAAATGTTCGGCCGCCGGCTGCATCTCAATGGCCATCCCACCGAACGCGTGCCCAACACGCTCAACGTCAGTATCGAAGGCCAGTTCGGCCAGGAATTGTTGAGGAAAATCCCCGAAGTCGCCGCGTCCACCGGTTCCGCTTGTCACTCTCAAAGCCGCGAAATGTCGTACGTCCTGCGGGCCATGGGTGTGCCCGAGAAAGTCGGGTGCGGCGCGGTGCGATTCAGCCTCGGTCAATGGACCACCGTCGGCGATATCGAAACCGTCTCGGAACTTCTTCAATTGCGCGTTCTGCAATCGAGCGCGAGATCTTGATCGAGGCTGCCACCTTAAGGAAAACCGCCGGCGCTACACCCGCGCTTCGGGTGTGCCGGCCTTCAACGCCCGATGCACCGCCGAAAGAAGTTCGGTTTTGTCGAGCGGCTTGTTGAGATACTCACAGGCACCGTTGCGGATCGTTTCCATGTACTGACCCCAATCACCGAACGCGGTGATGATGATCACCGGCACCTTGGGAAACGCCGCCTTGACGGCGTTGAGAAACGCCGTGCCCGTCATCCCCGGCATGGAGACATCGGTGATGACAAGGTCGAACCGCTTCTTCGTGTCGTTGATGAACTGCATCGCGCTGGGCGCGTCAGGATACGGGAGGACCTCGAACCCGTCCTTCTCCAACACCTTCTTGAGCGCCTTCAGGACCTCGACGTCGTCGTCCACCAATAAAATGCTTGTCTGTTTGTCGGCTTCCCTCACGCTAGGCGGAATAGCACCGTGAATGCCACAAGGCGCGCTATTTACGCAACCAGTTGATGCAAAGACTGTTGTGAGTCTCCTGGCAAACCTGGAAGATGTCGCCCTGCCTGCCAGCTTGTCAGCCGCACACGCCATGCGGCGACAACTTGACACAGGCCCACCGCTCAGGCTTCTGGCTTCGAGAACCGCCGATAAAGCGTCCGAGACGAGATACCGAGAAGTTTGGCTGCCTTCTCCTTGTCGCCACCACACTGATTAAGCGCGGCGGCAATGATCCGGTCCTCGGCTTCCGCCATCGGCAAACCAATGGGAATCGTGATCGATGGCCCAAGTGATTCCCCACCGGTGCTCATCGAGGGCGGAGGGTTCAGCTGAAACATCTGGATGGTGTCGCCCGACGCCACGACAATCGCGCGCTGCACGGAGTTTTCCAACTCACGAACGTTGCCGGGCCATGGGTGACTGACCAGTTGCTCCAGGGCTGCGGGCGCGATGGCGTGCACATTCTTCTGCATCCGTGTCGCGTACTTCTTCAGGAAATGTTCCGCCAGCAACGGAATATCGTCGGCCCGCTGCCGCAGCGACGGCAGCTGGACGTTCACCACGTTCAGACGGTAGAACAGGTCCTCGCGAAATTCCCCTTCCGCAATCGCCTTGCGGATGTCCACGTGCGTCGCGCTGATCACGCGGACGTCCACCTGCACATCCTTGACGCTGCCGAGCCGCTGAAAGCGCCCGTCCTGCAACACGCGCAGCAGCTTCGCCTGCAATTGCGGGCTCATCTCCGCGATCTCATCGAGAAACAACGTGCCGCCATCGGCCAGTTCGAACTTCCCGGGCTTGGACCCCGCCGCGCCCGTGAACGCCCCGCGCTCATAGCCGAACAACTCGCTCTCGAGCAGCGTCTCGGGAATCGCCGCACAACTGATTTTAACGATGGCATTGTCGCGTCGCTGGCTGAGGTTGTGGATCACGTCAGCGACAACTTCCTTGCCGGAGCCGCTCTCGCCCTGGATGAGCACGCTGACATCCGTCGGCGCGATTTGGCGGATGAGTTTCTTGACGGCCACCATCAGGTCGCTGTTGCCAATCAGCGCGTCTTCGCTCCGCTGTTGCTGCAATTCCTCGCGCAACCGCCGGTTCTCTTCCGCGAGCCGCTGCTTCTCGACGGCCTTGCTCACCGCTTTCACCAACGCGGTGCGGTCGAGTGGCTTCTCGATGAAATCGTACGCCCCGAGCCGCATCGCCTCGACGGCCTTCTCGACCGTGCCATGCCCGGTGATGACGATGACCTCGACGGTCGGACGGATTTCCTTGGCGCGCTTCAGCACCTGGATGCCCTCCAGATCCGGCAGCATCAGGTCGGTAATGAGCAGATCCGCGCCATCGCTCTCGAATCTCGCCAGGCCATCCGTGGCGGTGTTGAGCGACGTGACATGGTAGCCTTCCTTGGCGAGAATTTTCTCCGCCGCCGCGCACAGCGCTTCCTCATCGTCAATCAACAGTATCTCAGCTCTTCGGGGCATGGATGGACTCCTCGACGCACGGTAGTTCAATGCTGAAGGTGGTGCCCTGGCCGGGCGCGCTTTCGCAACGAATCGTCCCGCCGTGTTCGGCGACGACTTGTTGTACCAACGGTAGCCCCAAGCCCGTGCCGCTCGGTTTCGTACTGAAAAACGGCTTGAAAATCTGCTGGCGCTCCTCTTCCGTCATTCCTTTGCCCGTGTCGGAAATCGTGAGGGCTATGCCGGACCGTACTCGCGCCGTGCGTACCGTCAGCGTGCCGCCATTGGGCATCGCCTCGATCGCGTTGCGCACGAGGTTCAGGACCGCCTGCCACAACTGGCCTTCGTCACCGTTGATGGCGGGCAGCGATTCATTCAGGTCGGTCTCGACCTTCACCCCGGTCGCGGCAAACAGGGACTCCATGAACGAAATTCCCTGGGAGATCGCCTCATTCAGCGAGATCCGCGCCCGTCGCGGCTTGGGCATGCGCGCGAACTGCAAATAGTCTTCCGTCACTCGCTGGATGCGCCGGACCTCCGAGTCGATCGACCGCAACAGTGACCGTGCTTCGTCGGCAGCCCCAGCCCGCTCCTTCGCCAGCGTCTCGATTTCATCCCCCACCAGATCGATGTTCAGCGTGATCGAACTGAGCGGATTGCGGATTTCGTGTGCCAGTCGCGCCGACATCGCCCCAATCACCGCCAGCCGCTCGGCCCGCAGCTTGTCTTCCTCCAGCCGCTTCCGCTCGGTTATGTCGCGTAGAATCGCCGACCGGCCAATCGAGCGTCCCTGCGGATCGCGCAGCAGGGAAACGCTGACCTCCACGGGTACTCGCCGGCCATCCTTGGCAAGCCGGACCGTTTCCGTGTGACAGTGCCCGTCGCGGGCGATCTCGCGTTCGATGCGCTGCAATTCGCCCATCTTGAGCACCTCGGGCGGCACGATCATTGCGAGCGGCTTGCCGACAATCTCCTCGGCGCGCCAGCCGAATACGCCCTCGGCGGCCCGGTTCCACGAGCGGATGTGGTTCTCCGCGTCAAGTGAGAAAATCACATCGGCGGAATCATTGACGATGCTTTCGAGCTGCTGCAAACGGCGGTAGCGGTCGCTGGCGATGTACGCGTCCATCGCCAGGGACGCATCGAGCATGAACACCTTTTCCAACGCGAGGATGGATTCGGACGCGCGATCGGGATCGTTCGCGAAGAACCCGCGAATAAGAGGGACGAATAACCTGAAGTAGATGTTGTACCCCAACAGGTACCAGCGCGGACTCAGCCCCACGCGCTCGTGCGTCTTTCCGATGCGCAAGCGGTCCTCGAAATACGCGGCGTCGAACACGCCATCCGTAATGCGCATGAGATAATCGCGCTGGAGCCTTTTCAAACGCTCGACGGTCGTATGGTCGCTTAGTAATTGGGCCGTCTCGGGAAACGCGAGCAGTTCTTCGTAGAACGCATCTTCAATCGCCACGACGTGCGTCTCAAACAACGGGCGTAACGCCCGCAGCGATTCGGCATCGCGCGACGTCAACCCGAGAAACTTCAGCCGTTGCTCACGTTCCGTGGGGGCCATTGCAACTCAACCCTACGAACGCACTGACAGGATGTCAACGCGTAAGCGCCTGCATCGCGCAGGCTTGAGTTGGAGCGTATCGATATCTTGTACCATTGGCGAAGATCACGGAGATCAAGCAGTTTACGCCAGCGGCATGGGCCAAGGCGTTATCCACTCGGCTCGCACCGGCGGCTTGAAGTTGTCCCGACGCAGAAAAGGAGAGCGCAGCCGCGGGGTGGTTCACCGAGTCGTGAACGAGGCTTCGGTTGTTGTTGCGTTGCCGTTTCGTTCCCACGGCTGCGCCCGCTGCCGATCACGGCAAACTGATATACACCCGGTAGAACTTCACCGTTTGGGTCGCCTGCGTGTCGATGAGGCTCACCTGATTCCCGTTGGTCGTCAGCGCGCTGGTGGTGCCGAGGGCATGGTACATGACGTCGTGCGACGATCCCACCAAGGCGGTCTTGTATTGCACCGTGTACGTCTGGCCGAATCCAATCAGGATCGGATTGTACGTCAACGTCTTCTGCGTCGGCTGACCCGCCACCGGTGCAATCTTCAGCACGAACACGGAGGCCGGATTCGTCGGGTTCAGTCCCGCCATGAACTTGAACAGGTTGTCCTGGCCCGTGCCGTCGGCGTCGCACGTCGCGCAGTAGGGGCTGTTGCTCGATATCGTGCCGAAATACTCCTGCCGCCACCAATCGGCGATGCCGTCGTTATTACTATCTGGGGCGAAGACTTCTAGGCTCGTGGTGTTAGTCGCGCCCAGGTAATACCCATCCACCGTGGCCGGCACAAAGGCGGGCGTCACGGCATACACGTCCGCCGGGCTGAGAACTCCGCTCGGGCTGATCGACGCGACCGGGTATGGCTCGTTGGGACTACTCCAGTCAACATCGGAACCGGACAAACTGGCGACCGTGCTGTCGTCCAGTGTCGCCGTGCCGCTGAGTGCCGCCGTACTCCCCACGCCAACGGAGTTGGGCTGGGCTGTGACCACCAGGCTGACCACCTCCGTGAGTTGCCCAATGTAGCCGTTCTTGTTTGTGTCCGCCGAGGCGCTGGAGATGCCGTCGATGCCGCCCACACTACCGTCCATCGCGTAGTTGGCGCTGGTGGCGTGCAAGCCGCCGCCGTCAATTGAACTGGTGGTGATCACGCTGGAGGCGAAGGCGGCGGAGCACAAGGCAACCAACGCGACGACTGCCAGTGCAAGAGTGTTGGCCTTCACGACTCTCACATTCCTCCCTGTTCGCGGACATTCGCCGCCGGGATCGGCGCGGCTTTGGATTGTTCGACTTGCTCGCTGACCTGTTGGACTTTAGCCGCTAGGGCGGTCAATTGTTTCTCCAAGGCAGCGCTCTTCTGCAGCAACTCGTCGATTTGGGCGTCCTTGGAGTGGATCTGTTGCTGCTGTTCCTTGATCGCCTCGACCAGCACCGGCGTCAGCCGGCTATAGTCCAGGGAATAATATCCGTCGCTGCCCTGCGACACGACCTCCGGCAGGGTGTCTTTGACCTCTTGCGCGATGAAACCGATCTGCGGTCCGTCGGCGAAATTGTGGTCGGGGAATTGAGCCGTTTTCCACTTGAAACTCACCCCGCGCAGCTTCGCGATTGACTCCAAGGCATCCGGCAGCGTCCGCACATCCTTTTTGAACCTTCCGTCGGAGGAGCATGTAAAAGCCGAGGCGTTGACGCTGCGAGCCGCGGCGATGCTGCCGTTCACGTAAAGCGCATAGCCTGGATTCCCACCCGGATTGACGTTGCAGTTGATCCCGACGCCGTTTGTGGCGTAGATGAGGAACTGATTAACGGCCGTGGAGGCAAAAGCACCGGCGGAACCATCGTTCCAAACGAAGTCGCCCTGATAGTTTGCCTGGGCCCCGTATCCGGCCGCAAAACTGTATTCACCGAGTGCCTGGTTCTCGTAGCCGCCGGGTATCGTCGCGTACTCGTTTGAGACAATGTTGCCGAAGCCGCAGCCAATGGTCGAGTAGAGAGAGTTGAATAGGACCGTGTTCCCGCCGCCCCCGCCGATGGTCGAGTAGAAGGCGCTGGCCTGGATCGTGTTGCCGATGCCCCCGGCGATGGTCGATTCGTAGGCGTAGGGACCGATCGTGTTGGTGTAGCCGCCGCCGATGGTCGAGAGGGCGGCGTTGCTCTGGATCGTGTTTTGGAGACCCCCGCCGATGAACGATTCGTAGGCGTTGGTCTGGATCGTGTTTTCGTCGCCCCCGGCGATGGTCGAGTTGTAGGCGCTGCCTTGAATGAGGTTGGTCACCCCGCCGCTGATCGTAGCCCCGCCCGACCAGGTGTTATTGCTAAACCCTCCCCCGATCGTCTGGTACGGGTTGGACCTAGAAGGAAGCTCGTGCACTTTATTGAGTACGCCCCCGTCAACATGCGAGGCAAACGCACCGACGGTGTTCGACTGACCGCCGCCGACAAAGTCGTAATCGCTGGCGCTGTTGTGGTCACCCCCAACGACCGTGGCGTGGTCGCCGCCAGCGGTGTTGTAAGAGCCTCCGACGACCGTGGCCTCGTTGTTGCTGGCGATGTTCCCGATGCCGCCGCCGACCGTCGCAGCCCCGCCACTGGCCGTATTGCCGGCTAGCGTAGTGCCGTCGTACCCGCCGCCCCCGACAAACGTGCCGGTCCCGCTGGCGGTGTTGGCGATGCCGCCGCCTACGCCAGTGTAGAGGGCGCTGGCGGTGTTGAAAGCGCCGCCGCCGACAACAGCGGAGAACGCGCTGGCGGTGTTGAAGTTGCCGCCACCGACGAACGCCTCCGCTGCGTTGGCGGTATTGTTGGAGCCTCCGGCGATGCTGGCGTCCACGCCGCTGGCCAAGGTGTTGCCGGTGCCGATGTCCAGGCTCTGGCCCAAGACAGTGCTCGACGGCAGGGTGCTGATGGCGCTGGCCGCCGTGTAGGCATTCTGCGCCTGCTGCGCGTAGCCGGCGGCGGCGATCTGCTGGTCGGGCGAAAGCTGCTGGAAAACGTTCGTGGAACCGTCATTAAACCAGACGCGCAACAGCACGTTGGAGTTGGCGAACACCGCCGCCGGGGACAGCCGCCGTCATGTTGGAAATCGTCGTGTTGCCCAACAGCACGGAGTACAACCCTTTCGTCACGGTCAATGGCACTGCGGCGCTCGGCTGGCCAATGGCCGTGCCGTCGTTGCTCCAGTAATTGGTCGAGCCGCCGGGGTTGACCAGCGCGAACTCAAACAGCCCGGTGCCATTGAAGTTCGTGCCGCTCTCCACGATGCGGCCCTGGTAGTTGATGATGCCCGGCACCTGGGCTTGGGCGGTGAGAGTGAGCGCGAGCCCAAGGCCAAACGCCAGTATGACGATGAATTTGCTCTTCATGGTGTCGCTTCTCCTTCGGTTTTGGTTGCTCTGCATTGGATTACATCCCTCCCTGCCCGCGAACATTCGCCGCCTGCTGCGGTGCGGCCTTGAATTGCTCGACCTGCTCGCTGACCTGCTCCAGGCGCTTCTCCATCTGCTCCAGCCGTTTCTCCAAAGCGGCAATGTGCGCGTCTTTTTCTTCCAACTTCTGGTTCAGCCCCTGGATGGCGGCGAGGGCGACTCCATGCAGGTCAGCGTCGTTAAGGACTTTGTCGTTGTCATTGAGCGGGAACAGCGCGTGGAAATCCTGCGCCATCGGTCCGATGTGGCGTTGCGAGTAGCCCTTGTAACTCCACTCCAACAACGGCAACTGTGATACTTTTTCCAGCATGGATTCCGTGTCCACGGGCGCCAGCCGGTCCTTCAAATTCCGGTCGCTGGAGAACGTCCAACTGCCGTTGCCGGGCGTCCATGCGACGGATGACGCGGGGCCGCTGGCGGCGGCGAAGTACACGCCGCCCCCGCAGCGGACATCGAATTGGTTGTTGCCGGTGTCAGAGAAGGTCGCGTTCTGCGAGTCGGCCCAGACAAACGACCCCTGATGCAGCGCCTGGGCCTGCTGTCCGGCGGCAAAACTGTATTGTCCGCCGGCGATATTTCCTGACCCGCCCGGCACGGTGGCATAATCGTTTGTCGCTTGATTGTTCAGGCCGCCGCCGACCGTGGAAGCCGGGCTGCTGGCAGTGTTGCCTAGTATAATATTGCCATCGGTGCCGCCGCCGCCGACAACCGAGCCTGGCCCGGTGGCTTGGTTATCGAGGCCGGCACCGACAAACGAGCCGTACCCGCCGGCGGCGTTCCCGCTGCCGCCGGCCACCGTCGCGTTTTGGTTGGTGGCCTGGTTGCCGATGCCGCCGCCGACAAACGAGAACGCCGCGGTGGCCTGGTTGCCTTCGCCGCCGCCGATCGTGGAAGCCGGGCCGCTGGCAGTGTTGCCGTCGATAGAATAGAAGCCATCGTAACCGCCGCCGCCCACAAAGGAGCCGACTCCCGTGGCGATGTTGCCTTCGCCGCCGCCGATCGTGGAAGCCGGGCCGCTGGCAGTATTGCCGGCATATAAGGGTATGCCATGAGCACCGAATAAGGTGCCATCGACTCCGCCGCCGCCCACAAAGGAGCCGACTCCCGTGGCGATGTTGCTATAGCCGCCGGCCACCGTGGCGTAAGGCCCGCCGGAGGTGTTCAAATAGCCGCCGCCGATGGTCGAGTAAGTGAAGTTGGACTGGATCGTGTTTTGGTAGCCACCGCCGATGGTCGAGTACTGACTGTTGGACTGGATCATGTTTTGGTCACCCCCGCCGATGGCCGAGTACTGACTGTTGAACTGGATCGTGTTATTTTCACCCCCGCCGATGGTCGAGTAGGTGGCGTTGGACTCGATTACGATGTAGCGACCCCCGCCGACGGTCGAGTAGTCGGCGTTGCTCTGGATCGTGTTGTAGGAACCGCCGCCGATCGTAACCGCAAACGACCAGGTGTTATTTACGTTCCCCCCGCCGATCGTCTGGTAGAAGGGACCCTCATGCACCTCGTTGGCGGAGCCCCCGCCAACATGCGAATACGCCGCACCGACGGTGTTCGACTGGCCGCCGCCGACAAAGTCGTAATCGCTGGCGCTGTTGTGGTCACCCCCCACAACCGTGGCGTGGTTGCCGACGGCGGTATTGTAAGAGCCTCCGGCGACCGTGGCCTCGTTGCTGCTGGCGATGTTGCCGATGCCGCCGCCGACCGTCGAAGCCCCGCCGCTGGCCGTATTGCCGGCTTGGGTAGCGCCGTCGTACCCACCGCCCCCGACAAACGTGCCGGTCCCGCTGGCGGTGTTGGCGATGCCGCCGCCTACGCCAGTGTAGAGGGCGCTGGCGGTGTTGAAAGCGCCGCCGCCGACAACAGCGGAGAACGCGCTGGCGGTGTTGAAGTTGCCGCCACCGACGAACGCCTCCGCGGCGTTGGCGGTATTGTTGGAGCCTCCAGCGATGCTGGCGTCCACGCCGCTGGCCAAGGTGTTGCCGGTGCCGATGTCCAGGCTCTGGCCCAAGACGGTGCTCGACGGCAGGGTGCTGATGGCGCTGGCCGCCGTGTAGGCATTCTGCGCCTGCAACGCGTAGCCGGCGGCGGCGATCTGCTGGTCGGGCGAAAGTTGCTGGAAGACGTTCGTGGACCCGTCGTTGAACCAGACGCGCAGGAGCACGTTGGAGTTGGCGAACACCGCCGCCGGGACAGCCGTCGTCATGTTGGAAATCGTCGTGTTGCCCAACAGCACGGAGTACAACCCTTTCGTCACGGTCAATGGCACCGCGAGAGCGGGTTGGCCCGCCGGTGTGCCGTCGTTGCTCCAGTAATTGGTTGTTCCGCCCGGGTTGACCAGCGCAAACTCGAACTGCCCGGTGCCATTGAAGTTCGTGCCGTTGTCCACGATGCGGCCCTGGTAGTTGATGATGCCCGGCACCTGGGCCTGGGCGGTGAGCGTGAGCGCGAGGCTCAGTGCGATAACGGCGATGATTCTGGTCTTCATAATCGGTTCTCCTGTCTGCGGCGTGGTGGGCCACTGCACACTACTGTGGCGGTAGCAAATGTTGGTGAATGGGGACAAACGTAGCGTTGCGTTGTGATGAACCGCTTTAGCATGCGACCCGCGTGATGCGCCTAACGTCAATGTACCCTGCGTTTCTGAAAAGGCAGGTAGAGGAAACGCAAATGAGACGCCAACCTCAATCCGTCACCAACGCGAGAGCAGACCAAAAAACGCCCTGACATGTCCAGCAAATAACTGGCTGTCGGGCCCGCTTGGACTGACGGAGCATACCCGGTGTACCTGATGTTGACGTTTGTGTTGCCTTCCGCGCTCAGGCCGTCTGCTCCGAAACCGATCTCAACCTATGTGCTCCGTCAACCGGATACGATCTATCTACAGACCGAGACCGGAAGTAAACAAGAGCATCAGCACGAAGCCGAACATGAACCCCCACGCATTCTCCGATTTCGAGCAGTTGGCGGCGCTCTCGGGCATCAATTCAGCGGCAACCAGAAAAATCATCGCGCCGCCCGCGAATCCGAGACCGAACGGCAGCAACGGGTGAAACACCGACACGAGCAGGAACGCCGGTACGGCAAACAGCGGTTGCGGGATGCTGGTAAAGATCGCCCAAGCGGCGCACTTCAGCGCCGAAACTCCCTTTGTGCGCAACGGCACGGAGACGGCGATGCCTTCCGGAATGTTGTGCACGGCGATCGCGATCGCCAGCAGCAAACCAAACCGCAAATCGCCCGTCGCATACCCCACCCCGATGGCGATCCCTTCGGGAATGCTGTGCACAAACATCGCCGTGACGATCAGGACGGCCTGTTTCGAGTCCTGCGTGCTGAGGTCGGCAATATGCCATTTGTTATCCGCCAGAAGCAGCGCCGTGAGCCAAAAGAACGTTGCTCCCCCCAGCATACCGAGCACGATGGACCAGACGCTGCCCTGACGCAGTCCTTGTTCCGCAAGGCTGAATACCGATGCCGAGATCATCATGCCGCCCGCGATGGCGCAGGAAATCCCCTCCCACCTCTTCGACAATGTGCGGGTGAATGCAAACGGCAGCGCTCCCAGACCGGTTGCCAAGTCCGTCAGCAGCGCAATCAAAAAAACCTGCCATACCAGGGCTATGCCCATCAATCGCCTTTAGCGTACGAGTATGGGATTGCACCCAGCTACGCGCGTGCCGAGCGGGACGCAGTTTGGCTAAGTGATTACGTGATAGGTACGTAGGAGAATTCGCAGTGCACAGGTCCACACGAGTTGAATGACAATATGGCAGCTATGTTCGCCAACATCTTAAATCCGTTGTTGATCCTCATCTCTCATTGTGCCGCCATAGCAACATCTTAGGAAGGCTTTCGGTCATCACCATGACTTGGTATCGCCTGTGCTGCAAAACGCAACTGTGGAAGCCTTGTTGCGGAAGATGGCGAACCAGGATTACGAACACCTCGTCGCGATGTATGAGGAGTTTGAGCCCAAAGGCGAGTTCCAAGGCCTGCCACCGCGCTCGACTTCGCAGATCAGGAAGTGGCTCGCGCAACTTGCCGAGCTTGGCTTCTTTCAATTCGTCGTGGAAGTGGGCGGGCGCATCGTCGGCCATTGCATGTTGTGTCCCTCGCAACGAAAAACGGAAGCGGAGCTGGCGATATTCCTTCATCAAGACTACCGCGGGTACGGCTTCGGAAAGAAGCTGTTGCTCGGAACGCTTAATTTTGGCTGCAAACGACTTGACCTCCAGTACGTCTGGCTCTTTGTGACGGGCTCCAACCCGGTGGCGTTGCGCTTATTTGAAGGCGTTGGCTTCCGTCCGCGGTCGAATGGCGATCCGCTGGCGTGGGAAGTCGAAATGGAACGCCCTTCGCACTGCGAGAAGTGTAAGGGCGACAAGTGCATCGTCTTTGGCGGGGGATTCCCCATGATCGCCCTTGCGCGCGCACGTTGCGCGACGAAGCGCTGAGCCAAACCGCGCGGCGCCCGATACGGTCACTATTGTGGCGTGACAATGTGTCGGGATTCCCCCTGCAAGTTGACAGTTTGTCCTCGAAATGATCGACCCTGTTCCTTGGATTGTGAATTCTTTCACACCGTAACTATCGCAAAACAAGGCTGTTGCGTGATCCATCCTGACGGCTTGGGAAACTGGCAAGGGCGTTGCTAAGTCAGCAGTCAGGCAATGACGCAGACCCTACAAGATACAGTTGTACCGTCGAAACCTGCGCCGGCGAAAGTGTCGAACGGCAGCCGCCTCGAAGCCATTTTCCGTCCGAACTCGGTGGCTGTCATCGGCGCATCGAATCGCGTGGGCACGGTCGGGCATGACCTGTTTCGGAACATCCTCCTCAGCGGTTATGGCGGAACGTTGTATCCGGTCAATCCAAAAGCAGCATCGATTGCCGGCGTGCACGCCTATACGAACGTCGGCGAGATTCCCGATGACATCGATCTCGCGCTGATCATGGTTCCTTCCACCACCGTGCCGCAGGTCTTGGAAGAGTGCGGCCAGAAGGGTGTCCGTGGTGCCGTTATCGTCACGGCGGGATTTAAGGAAATCGGTCCGGAAGGCGCCGCGTTGGAGCAACGAGCCATCGAAGTGGCCCGCAAGTATGACATCGCTCTGGTCGGGCCAAATTGCCTAGGTGTGATCAACACCGACGCCGACATCCTGCTCAATGCCAGCTTTGCCCGCTGCATGCCGAAGCACGGCAACATCGCCTTCCTGTCCCAAAGCGGCGCTCTTTGCGCGGGCATCCTCGACTATGCCCGCGGCCGCGACATTGGGTTCTCGAAATTTATCAGCGTCGGCAACAAGGCCGACGTCACCGAAATCGATCTGCTGCGTTATCTGGCCAATGACGACAGTACCGATGTCATTTTGATGTACCTGGAGACCTTGGTTGACGGCCGCGCCTTTATTGAACTGGCTCGCGAGATCACGGGCGAACTCGCACACCGCAAACCGATACTGGCCATCAAATCTGGGCGGACCACGCAGGGCGCGGCCGCCGCCCGTTCTCACACCGGCGCTCTCGCCGGGAGTGACGCCGTCTACGACGCCATTTTCGCGCAGGCCGGCATCCTGCGCGTCGATACTGTGGAAGAACTCTTCGACTTCGCGGTCGGGTTCTCACGCCAGCCGTTGCCCAAAGGCAACCGCTTCGCCATCGTCACCAACGCGGGTGGACCCGGCATCATGGCCACCGATGCCTCCATCCGTCATGGGCTCGAGCTCGCCAAACTGCGACCCGAGACACTCGAGTCCCTCAAGGCGAAGCTGCCACCGACCGCGAACTTTTCCAACCCCGTCGACGTCGTCGGAGACGCCACGTGCGATCGTTATACAGCTGCGCTCGAAGCTGTCCTCGGCGATCCGAACGTTGACGGGTTGGTGGTTTTGCTCACGCCCCAATCGATGACCGACATCGAAGCCATCGCGCGCACAATCGGTGAAATCGCGCCGACCAGCAAGAAGCCGGTACTCGCCTCCTTCCTCGGTCACGTGGACGTATCCGCGGGCGTGCGAATTCTCGAGCAACACGGTGTCCCGAACTACGAGTTCCCCGAAAACGCGGCCCGTTCGCTCGCGGCCATGTACCGCTACACGCAGTGGCTGCAGCGGCCGCGCACAGGAGAACGCCGCTTCGAAGTCGATCGCGCGGCGGTCGAACAGATCTTCGCAACGGCCCGCGGCGAAGGCCGCACGTTCCTGCCGGAAGCCGAGGCGCTCGCCGTCTTGAAAGCCTATGGCTTCCCGCTTCTCCAACACGCCCTCGCCAAAAGCGAAGACGAAGCCGCCGCCTTGTTCCAAAAAATCGGCGGTCCCGTCGCCATGAAGATTGCCTCCCCCGACGTCGTCCACAAACTCGATGTCGGTGGCGTATTGCTCAACATTTCCACGCCTGAGGAAGCCCGTGCTGGTTATAATAAAATCACAAACGGGGTGAAACAAAAACTACCCAGTGCGCGGCTCCTCGGTGTGGAGATACAAGCCATGGCCAGCAAGGGCGTCGAGGTCATCCTCGGCATCAGCAAGGATCCGGCCTTCGGCCACATCATCATGTTTGGCTTGGGCGGCACGTACGTCGAGGTCCTCAAGGATGTCAGCTTCCGGTTGGCGCCGATCCGCGAACTCGGCGCCCGCAATATGATCAAGTCGATCCGCGCCGCCAGGGTGTTCGACAGTTTTCGCGGTCAACCTCCGGCCGACACCGAAGCCATCGCCGAATGTCTGGAGCGGCTTTCGCAACTCACCGTTGATTTCCCCGAGATCACCGAACTGGACATCAACCCTCTCATCGTTCATGCCCAGGGCAAGGGCGCACGAGTGGCCGATGTGCGCATCGCGCTCGCCCCGGACGCGCCCGGGCCCTAGGAGGCTGGCGATGCAGATCGTGCCCGCCACTCTTTCTGATGGTCGCGCGGGCGAGGCGCGGAAAATCTCGGTCGCGCAAATCCTCGTCTACGAATTGCGCGTGCGCGACGCCATGAGCAAACCGCCCATCACCGCCGCGCCGACCGATACCTTGCGCGCGGTTCAACATCTCATGAAAGCGCGGCGCATCTCCGGTGTGCCGATCAGCGACGGTGGTGCTCTGCTCGGCCTCGTCAGTATTGAAGACATCATCCGCGCGCTCGACAAAGGCTACATCGACGACCGCGCCGAGCAACACATGGCCCGTAACGTGATCACGTTGCGTGACCATTTCTCGCTCGTGCGCGCCGTGGCCGAGTTCGACCGACATGAGTTCGGCCGGTTTCCGGTGCTCGATGGAAATGACCGTTTGGTTGGCGTCCTCACCCGGGGTGACATCACGGACTGTCTGATGCAGCATCTCGAGCGTCGCGCCGAAGAAGCCCTGGCACACGAGGCCGCCTGGCGCGCGGAACGCGTGGCGGACGCGGCCGCCGACCGGGTCGTCGTGCGCGCCCACGTGCGCACAGGTGATTACGATAGCGCGGGGAAACTTTCCCAGCGAATGCGCCAGGTGTTGCGCGACCGCGGTATCGCCCCGGAGATTCGGCGGCGTGCGGCGGTGGTCGCCTACGAGGCGGAGACGAATATCATCATCCATTCGCTCGGCGGTGAGATTACCGCGACCATTGACCCTGACAAGGTGTGCATTGAAGCGGTTGATATCGGTCCGGGCATCGAGAACGTCGACCAGGCGATGCAGGAAGGCTGGTCGACCGCCGGACGGCTGCCGCGCGAACTCGGTTTCGGAGCCGGCATGGGATTGCCGAACATTAAACGTTGCTCAGATAAATTGGAGATTACTTCGGACAACAAGCGTGGGACGACGCTGCGCTCCGAAATCTATCTCCACAAAGCAGGAGTCGCCACATGAAAGCGCCAACGTTGGTTCAAGTTCATCCACTGATGACCGCGCTTCGAGCCGAACCGCTCACCGACAAGCTGCCGGAAACGTTGACGGGCTGTTACATCTCCGATTTGCTCAGCGACGTGCTCGCCCATGCCGAGCCGGGCACAATTTGGCTTACCATCCAGACACACCGCAATGTCGTATCCGTTGCCGCCACAAAGGATATTGCCGTCGTCCTCTTCACCTGCGGCCGCAAGCCCTGCGCCGAAATCATCGCCGAGGCGGAAGAGGATGGCATTGCCTTGCTGACCACGCCACTCACGACGTACGAAGCCGCCGGGAAACTTTGGGAGGCTGGATTACGAGGAGAGCCCGCCCATGAGTGAGCTCCTTGCTTCCCCGACAAACTCGACGACGCCGCTTCCACAGACCCACGTCGTGAGCGGATCCACGGCTCCGTTGCTGCCGCACCACCCGAGCGGCGACCAGCGTTTTACAGCCCTCGACCAGACCTTGCAGCATTACAAGTTCGAGCCGACCGCGCTCATCCAGGTGCTCCACGCCGCCCAGCATAGTTTCGGTTATCTCGCGCCGGACGTGCTTCGGTACATCGCCTCGGCGATGAAGCTGCCGTTGGCGCATGTGTACGGCGTCACGACGTTCTACAACTTTTTCTCCGTCGTCCCGCGTGGCAAACATCAAATCCTGGTCTGCCGCGGCACGGCGTGCCACGTCCGCGGCGGCCAGGCGATCCTGGAGCGGTTGATGCAGCAACTCGACATTCAGGAGGGCGAGACCACGAAGGATGGTTTGTTCAGCCTGCAAACGGCGCGCTGCATGGGCGCGTGCGCGCTGGCGCCCGCGATCGCCATTGGCGACGACGTGTACGGTAAGCTTTTGCCCGACAAAGTTCCGCGATTTTGTCAGAAGGAGTTGAAGAAATATGTTTGACCAACTCTCGCTGAACATTCTCGACATCGGTATGAACTCGCTGGCTGCCGGCGCCACCGTGGTGCGCATCACGGTGATCGAAGATGCGGTCCACGACCAGTTGCTCATTCGCATCCGCGACAACGGGCGGGGGATGGACGAGAAAACGCTGCGTGACGTTTTGGCCAGGAATGCGTCCACGAAAGCGCGTCGCAAGAAACCCATCGGTCTGGGTCTCGCGTTACTCCGCCAGACATCCGAGATGTGCGACGGCGTGTTCCACGTTCAATCCACCCCCGGCAAGGGGACGGGCGTGACCGCTTCCATGCGCCTGTCGCACGTGGACCGCCCGCCACTCGGTGATCTCAACGCGACAATCTTCGCCTTGTGCGCCGTGAATCCCGACGTGGACATCCAACTCCATTATCTTTCTGGCAACAAGAGATTTCATTTCAACTCACAGGAAGGGAAATGCCATGAACCTCGACGAACTCAAGAAACTCAAGGAAAAGGCGCAGCGGCAAGTCGCGCTGCGTGAAGGCAACAAGAAATACCGCGTTGTGTTCAGCATGGGCACCAGTGGCATCGCCGCCGGCGCGCGCGACGTCATGGCCACCACTCCTCGACGAACTCGACAAACGCGGCATCGAGAACGTCGAGGTCGCCGTCACGGGCGAAATCGGCCTGGTCGATGCCGAACCCGTGATCCGCGTCGAGGAGAAAGACGGCCAAAAAGTGACCTACGCAAACGTCAGTCCCGATGGCGCCCGCAAGATCGTCGCCGAGCACCTGCAGAAGGGAAAGGTCGTGGACGGCCTCACGGTGGGCAAGAAAAAGGAACCGGAGCAGGCAAAATAGATGATTCGCACGCACATCCTCGTTTGTACCGGTACCGGCTGCACCAGCAACGGCAGCTTCCGGACGCGTGACGCGCTGTTGGCCGAGTTGAAGAAGCGGGGTCTCGATCGCGAGATCGAGGTGGTCGAAACGGGCTGCATGGGCCGTTGCGATCTCGGCCCCGTGTCGCTCGTGCATCCCGACGGCACGTTCTACAAGAATGTCCAGGCGGCCGACGTGCCGAAACTCGTCGAAGAACATTTCTTGAAAGGCCGCCCGTACGCGAAGTTGCTTCCGGAAGATCCGGAGACGCACGCGCTGGTGGCCACGCAGGCGGACTTCGCGTTCTTCAACCGGCAGATCCGAATCGTCCGCGACAACTGCGGCGTCATCGATCCCGAAAACATCGAGGAGTACATCGCCCGCGACGGGTTCACGGCGCTCGGCAAAGTGTTGACCACGATGAAACCCGAGCAGGTGATCGCCGAAATCAAGGCCAGTGGCCTGCGCGGCCGTGGGGGCGCGGGTTTCCCGACAGGAAAGAAATGGGAGATCATGCGTCAGGCCCCCGATGTGCCCAAGTACGTCGTTTGCAATGCGGATGAGGGCGACCCCGGCGCCTTCATGAATCGCTCCGTCCTCGAGGGCGACCCGCTTCAGCGTGCTCGAAGGCATGGCCATCGGCGCGTATGCCATGGGCTCCAACCGGGGTTTCATTTATATCCGCGCCGAGTACGGCCTCGCCGTGAAGCGCCTGCACATCGCGATCGAACAAGCCTATCAGTACGGGCTTCTTGGGCGAAACATCCTGGAAACGGGCTTCGATTTCGATGTGGAAGTCCGCATCGGCGCGGGCGCGTTCGTCTGCGGCGAGGAAACGGCTCTGATGCGTTCGGTGGAAGGCCGCCGCGGTCAGCCGCAACCCCGCCCACCCTTTCCCGCGCAACGCGGCCTCTGGGGCAAGCCGACCAATATCAATAACGTCGAAACGTGGGCCACGATCCGCCCGATCATCCTCAAAGGAGCGCCAGTGGTTCGCCTCGATCGGCACCGAGAAGACCAAGGGCACGAAGGTCTTCTGCTTCGCGGGCAAGATCAACAACACCGGGGTTGCCGAACTGCCGTTTGGCACCACACTGCGGGAAATGATTTTTGAAGTCGGGGGCGGCATCCCGAACGGCAAGAGGTTCAAAGCCGTGCAAACGGGCGGTCCGTCCGGCGGCGTCATTCCCGAACAGCATCTCGATATACCCGTGGACTACGAATCGCTACAAAAGCTTGGCTCGATCATGGGCTCCGGGGGCATGGTGGTGATGGATGAGGACTCGTGCATGGTGGACGTCGCGCGGTTCTTCATGGAGTTCTGCTGCGACGAATCCTGTGGAAAATGTCCCCCGTGCCGCGTCGGCACGAAGCAGATGTTCAACATCCTTGATCGCATCTGCCGGGGCGAAGCCGAGCTCGAGGACCTCGACCGGCTCGAACAACTCGCCGTCGTGGTCAAAGATGCCAGCCTGTGCGGCCTCGGCCAGACCGCGCCGAACCCGGTGCTGACGACCCTCAGGAATTTCCGCAACGAATACGAACAGCACATCCGCGAGCACCGTTGCGTCGCCGGTGTTTGCGGCGCGTTGCAGCTCTCGCCCTGCGAGAACACCTGTCCGTTGCACATGAACATCCCCGCCTTCCTCCAGTTGCTCAAGGAGGAACGGATCGACGACGCGTTCGAGCAGGTCGTGATGGACAATCCGTTGCCGTCTACGACCGGTCGCGTCTGCCAGCATCCATGCGAAAGCCGATGTCGCCGGGCCGGCGTCGACGCGTCCGTCAACATGCGCGACACTCACCGATACATCGGCGACATCATGTACGAGACCGGCGCCGCCGAGAAAGTGCTGCAACGCATCCTCAAACGTAAGAAGCGTCCGACCGGTCAGAGCGTCGCCATCATCGGCGCCGGTCCGCCGGGTTGACTGCGGCGTTTTACCTCGCGTTGCTGGGCCACACGGTCACGGTGTGCGAAAAAGCTCCGGACGCCGGCGGTCTGCTCCACTACGCGTTGCCGGAGTACCGCCTGCCGAAGGCCGTCGTAAACAAGGAACTCGCGTTCATCCGCGGCGCGGGCGTGCAGTTCAAGTTCAACGCCGCGCTCGGCAAACAGCTCACGCTCAACGCGCTGACCGAGACCAACGACGCCGTGTTCCTCGCGCTGGGCACGGGTGAGGAGCAACCGCTCGGCGTACCCGGCGAGGAGGCCAACGGCGTATATTCGTCGCTGGCGTTCCTCAACGAGAAGGCGTGTGGCCGCGAACCGAGGACCGGCCAGAAGGTTACGGTGGTCGGCGGCGGCAATTCCGCGATCGATGCCGCGCGCACCGCGTTACGCATGGGCGCGGACGTGACGATCGTCTATCGGCGTTCCCGCGAAGACATGCCGGCGATTCGCGAAGAGACCGAGCAGGCGCTCGAGGAAGGCGTCAAGCTCATCACGATGGCTGCGCCCGTTCGCATCGTTACCGACCAGAACGGCTGCATTACCGGTATGGAAGTCGCCCGCACCGTCCCCGGCGAATTCGATTCACGTGGCCGCCGTTCCCCGGTGGTCACGAAGGACACCTATGTGGTCGAGTGTGACACGATCATCAAGGCCATCGGCGAAAAACAGGACAAGGCGTTGACCAAAACTCTCGGCCTCGAACTGACCCCTTGGGGCTCGCTCAAAGTCGATCCGTGGACGCTCCGCACCAGCCACCCGAAGGTATTCGCCGGTGGCGACTACATCACCGGCGCCGCCAACGTGTCCACCGCAATGGGCTACGGCAAGAAAGCGGCGGAGATGATCGACCGGCAGTTGACGGGCTTGGACCGCTTCGAGGAGCTGTGGCCGAAGTTCGAGTGCAGCCACACCGTGCCGCCCCCCGGCCAAGGTGGCTCGCGCAACCCGACGCGGGTGCTGTCCGTCGAGGAACGGCGCGGCAAATATGTGGATGTCTCCCCGACGTTTACGGAATGGCAGGCCCGGGGAGAAGCGTTGCGCTGTCTGCGCTGCGACATCAAAGCCGGCAACGGGGAGCACGCTCACTGAGCGACGGTGACATTTATGATCGCGCAGAAAAAAATTACGGTTACGATTGACGGCCAGCGCTGCGAGGGCAACGCCGGACAGACGATCCTGCAGATCGCCACGGAAAACCAGATTTACATCCCGACGCTCTGTTACCTCAAGCACCTCTCGCCGTGGGGCGGGTGCCGCATGTGTATCGTCGAAATCCAGGGTAGCCCGAAAGTCGTGCCATCGTGTGCAACCCCGGCGACCGACGGCAGCGTGGTCACCACCAACAGCGCCCACCTCCAGCATCTGCGCCGCACAACGCTGGAGTTGCTCTTCAGCGAGCGCAATCACTTCTGCCCGATCTGCCCCATGAACAAAGGCGACTGCGACCTGCAGCAACAAGCCTACGGGTTCGGCATCGATTCGATCCGCTATTCCTACTTGTACCCGGTGCTGCCCGTTGACGTTTCCGGCCAAATACTTCGGGCTGGACCACAACCGCTGCATTCTCTGCACCCGTTGCGTGCGCACCTGCGACGAGATCGAAGGTGTCCACACCCTCGATATCTCCAACCGCGGCGTCAAAAACCGCGTCGTCATCGACCTGAATGTCATGTTCGGTGCGTCAACCACCTGCACGTCCTGTGGCGCCTGCGTGACGGCGTGTCCAACAGGAGCGTTGTTTGACAAGTCGGCCGCGTTCCACGGCCCGCTGAGCCGGTGTCAACAGGTGCGCACGACTTGTACCGAATGCCCGGTGGGTTGCGGATTGGTCGTGTACACGAAAGACAATCGAATCGTGGACGTGTTTGGGGATACCGAGTCACCGGTCAGCCGGGGGCATCTCTGTCGCCGCGGCCGCTACGAAACATGGATCGAACCGCGCCCGCGCATCCTGCGGCCGATGGTGCGGCGGGATGGCCAGTTGACGCCCACCTCGTGGGGCGACGCGGTCCGTACCATCAAAACATTGATCAGCGGATCGAACGACTGGCAGAATGCGATGTTGATTTCGCCGCGGGTGACGAACGAAACGATTCGGACGTTGCAGACGATCGGGTTCCACTTTGACCGTATCGGCATGTTTGTCGCGGTCAAGGAATCGGCGCTGTGCACGTCGCCCGAATTCTCGACGGATGCCATGAAACGTTTGGATGACACGGATGCGATTATCCTCGTCGGCGCACAGCCGAGCCGTGACCAAGGAGTCATCGCCGCCAGGATCCGTACCGCCGTCCGAAAACGCGGTGTCAAATTGGTGATCCTGCATTCTCGCCGCAGCGATCTCGACGCCTACGCGGATATTTCCTCCCCCGTCGTAAGCCTCGAACGTAAGTTCTGGAATCGGGTCGGCGAAGTGCTCGGGAGCGCGAAACGCCCGGTATTGATCTATGGGGCCGCCGCGATGACGGCCGTGGGTGTGACGATTCTGGAACGCCTGACCAAGGTGCTCACATCCTCGAGCAACGGCGGAGAAATGCTCGCCCCGATTCAGTTGCCCACCAGCACGAACGGCCTGGCCCTGGCTGCGGGTGGTGTCGAGCCCGTCGAAGATATTTCCACGTGGCTCGGCGTGCAGCCGGTGAACTTCCTCCACATCGTCGCCAGCGACGAACCGGATGGCGGCGCGCGGTTGTTGAAGGAGCCGCATGTGCGCGCCCTGATGGAGCAAATCGACTGCGTCGCGGTGCAGGCGAGTTACGAGTCGGCATTGACGGACGTTGCCCGGGTCGTCCTCCCGTCGGCGATCTGGTGCGAGAAAAACGGCTCCGTCACGAATTTCGAAGGACGCGCGCTGCCTCTGCGGGCGGCGTTGGCCCCCAGCGGTGAAGCGCGCGAGGACAACACAGTTCTGGAGACCGTTTTTGCGTGAGCGATAAACCGAAAATCAAAGTGGCGACCGCGTGGCTCGGCGGTTGTTCGGGCTGCCACATGTCGTTCCTGGATTTGGACGAACGGCTGATGGACCTGGCCGGGCTCGTCGAGTTCACCGCCAGCCCGATCACCGACGTGAAGGAAATCCCGGAGGTGGATGTGGGCATCGTCGAGGGTGCGGTCTGCAATGACGAGAACGAGCACGTCCTGCGCACGATGCGCGCGCGATGCAAGGTGCTCATCGCCCTGGGCGATTGTGCCCTCACCGGCAATATCCCTGCGTTGCGCAACCGGCAGAAATTGGCGGATGTATTGGAGCGCGGCTATGTCGAGTCGGAAAGCACCCAGGCCGGGGACGTTCCGAATTCGCCCGAAATCCCAAGAATATTCGCCACCGTGCGACCAATCCAGGAATTCGTGAAAGTGGACGCCCACATCCCCGGCTGCCCGCCCGACGCTGACGCGATCTGGTTCGCGCTCACGGAGTTGCTCGCGGGTCGCCAACCCAAATGGACCCCGGCCAATATGCGTTATGACTGAGACCAATTCCAAAACCATTACGATCAATCCCGTCACCCGCATCGAGGGGCACGCGAAGATCACGATCCATCTCGACGACGCGGGCAACGTGGCGGACACGCGGTTCCATGTGGTCGAATTCCGCGGGTTCGAGAAATTTTGCGAGGGACGGTTCTTCGCCGAAATGCCGCAGATTACCGCCCGCATCTGCGGGATTTGTCCCGTGAGCCATCTGCTCGCCAGCGCGAAAGCCTGCGATGCGATCCTGGGTGTGGACATCCCGCGCCCCGCGAAACTGTTGCGCGAATTGTTGCACATGGGCCAACTGACACAATCGCACGCCCTGAGCTTTTTCCATCTGAGCGCGCCGGATTTGTTGCTGGGGTTCGACAGCGACCCGGCCTCGCGCAACATTGTCGGCCTCATCCAGCAACATCCGGATATCGCCCGGCGCGGGATCCGACTTCGCAAGTTCGGTCAGGAGGTCATCAAACTGACGGGTGGACGCAAGATCCACGCGGATTTCCCCGTGCCCGGTGGCGTGAACAAGGCGCTGACGATGGCGGAACGCGACGAAATGCTCGCTGGCCTGCCCGAGGCCGTCCGGCACGCAACATTCGCGCTCGACTTGCTGAAGAAATATCAATTGGACCATCAGCAAGAGGTCGAGGAATTCGCAAGTTTCGACTCCAATTTTATGGGGTTGGTGCAACCCGACGGCGCCCTCGAACATTACGACGGTAAGCTCCGGTTCAGCGATACGAAGGGCAACATCCTCGAAGATCAAATCAACCCGGGCGGGTATCTCGATGTCATTGCTGAAACGACTGAAGACTGGTCGTACTTGAAATTCCCATTCATCAAGTCACTGGGCTACCCGGACGGAATGTATCGCGTTGGGCCGCTCGCGCGCCTCAACATCGCCGATCACATTTCCACTCCCCTGGCGGACCACGAACTTGAAGAATGGCGCTCCCCGGGCACCCCGCCACGGCACGGTTCGTTTTACTACCACTGGGCACGGCTCATCGAAATCATATACGCGCTCGAACGCATCGAGCAACTGCTGGAAGACCGTGACCTCTGCAGCACGGAGACCCTGGTGAGCGCGCGTCCTGCCAATGAGCAGGGCGTAGGCGTCATCGAAGCACCGCGTGGCACGTTGTTCCACCATTATTGGGTGGACAGCGGCGGGCGCGTCGAGAAGGTCAACCTCATCGTCGCCACCGGTCACAATAATCTGGCGATGAACCACGCAGTGAAAGCCGTCGCGCAGAAGTACGTCCATGCCAACAAGCTGCAGGAGGGCATGCTCAACCGTGTCGAGGCTGCGATCCGCTGCTACGACCCTTGCCTCTCATGTTCGACTCACTCCGTCGGCCAGATGCCGATGCGCGTGGAGTTAGTGAACGCCAGCGGTCATGTCTTGCACACGCTCCAGCGCGATGGAAGCGAACCATGAAAACGCTCGTGCTCGGTTACGGCAATCGCAGTCGCATGGATGATGGTATCGGCTGGTTCGTCCTGGAGCGCTTGCAGGAATTGGCATTGCCGAACGTCGAGTTGCACACTTCACACCAACTCGACGTGGATCACGCCGAACTGATCAGTGGTTTCGATGAGGTGATATTCATCGATGCCGCGATCCCACAAACTTCACAACTGATCACCCGAACGGTCGTCCAACCGTGTTTCCGCAGCCACGCGGTGGCGCACTATCTGACACCGAGCGATCTCCTGGCATTGGCGCAGACCCTCTTCGGCCGGGCGCCTCGCGGGATTCTGTTCAGCATCCGCGGCTCTGATTTCAACTTCGGCACAACACTGTCGCCGTCGACCGAGCGCGCCGCGCGTGACGTGGTGCACCAGATCGAGGAACTGTTGTCGACACCGGGGCAAACCGAACCGGGGA
Organism: uncultured Verrucomicrobiae bacterium; assembly: GCA_963842185.1. Classification (GTDB taxonomy): domain Bacteria; phylum Verrucomicrobiota; class Verrucomicrobiia; order Palsa-1439; family Palsa-1439; genus Palsa-1439. The sequence continues at coordinate 26,989 of CAWJFL010000019.1, read as the reverse complement.
AAAGAGAACCGGTCGGCGCATGCATGAATTATCCATCGCCGAGGAAATCGTGCGAACCATTCGCGAGGAGTTGCGTCGTCATTCGAATGCGCGACTGAAGTCAGCTCTCGTGCGCGTTGGCGTGTTGCGGCTGATCGAACCGTCGACGCTCGAACACTGCTTCGAAGCCGCCATCCGGGACTCACCATTGGCGGGCGCGCAACTGCACGTCGAACAGATCGTAGCGTCGGCGCGGTGCCGGAAATGCGACATGGAGTTCGCGGTGGAGCACCACTGGTTCGAATGTCCGCAATGCGGTGAAACCGGCTCCGAGTTGGTGCGCGGTGATGAATTGCAACTCGTGAGCCTTGAAATCGAAAGCGAGATGGCGAGTGTCTCTGCCATTGGGTGAGATCGAGCCCGCCGTTGAAGGAGTTTATGGAGACCATGCGTGACCGTTCCGCCTGGCTGAAAGGCCCGGCCTTCCCGTGTGAAGCGATACCGCCGAATGTCGCGCGCCCGTGGAGACTCGTGTTGCTGGGCGCGCCCGGTGTCGGCAAGGGAACCCAGGCCGAACTCCTCACGCAGCGACTCGGTGCCTGTCATCTTTCCACAGGCGACATCTTCCGCACCGCAAAATTCCTCGGGGAAGATGAACGCAGTCCCGCGATGTCTGCCGCCTTGGAATACATGCGGCGTGGCGATCTGGTTCCTGACGCCACGGTGCTACAGATGGTGGGCGAGCGCGTGAACTGCCTGCGCTGTCGTGGCGGTTTCCTCCTCGACGGTTTCCCGCGAACGGTGGCACAAGCGGAGGCCTTGCAGGCTCTCTTGCAGGAACAGAATCTCGTGCTCGACGCGGTCTTGAATTTCGAATTACCCATTGATGAAATTGTCGCGCGCCTGGCGGGACGGCGCACCTGCAACGCGTGCAAGGCCGTGTACCATGTGACGGGACGCCCCCCGAAAAAGGAAGGCATTTGCAATCAATGTGGTGGATCACTCGTGCAGCGTGAAGACGACCGCCCGGAGTCGGTACGCGTTCGTATGGAAGTCTACGAGAAAAGTACGGCGCCGCTGACGGATTTCTACCGCCGCCTCGGCCTGCTTGTTCCCGTGGCCGCGCAACCTTTCGCGGAAGCAACGTTGGCCCGAACGCTGGCTGCCTTGCAGTCGCGAGATGGGAACTGAACGACACGACATGCTCTGGCGGCCCAGCGCGTTTGACAACTTGTCGTGACCACAGGCTGACAGTGACAGCGTGTCGCTGGCCTTGGCCATCCATCCTGCCGATAAAATTGTGCAACTAATTGCTGCATAGGCGATTGCAGAACAGCCAAACGCCGTGGCATTAGCAGTGCTAACTCGCTAAACAGTGGATTATGAACGTCAAGATTCTGCGTAACGTGCTGGAAGCGAATGACCAGGTCGCCTCGCGAATCCGCGAGCAACTGGCGGCCAAGCACATTACCGCCATCAATCTCATCAGTTCGCCCGGCGCCGGCAAAACATCGTTGCTGGAACAAACGATCCCGCTTCTCGATGACCGCTATCGCATCGCGGTGCTCGAAGGTGACATCGCCACCACACGCGACTCCGAGCGCATCGAGAAACTCGGCGTGCCCGTTGTGCAACTGCTCACAGGAGGCGCGTGCCACCTGGAAGCGCCGCTGGTGCAGCGAGGTCTCGCCGAATTGAACTTGGATGAGATCGATCTGCTGTTTATCGAGAACGTCGGCAATATCGCGTGTCCCGCCGAGTTTGATCTCGGCGAGACCGTGAAGGTCGGCCTCCTCAGCGTGACCGAAGGCCACGACAAGCCGGCGAAATATCCCCTGCTCTTCCACGAGATCGGCGCGCTCGTGCTGAACAAAACGGATTTGATACCGTACACCAATTTCGACTTTGACCAGTTCCGCTGCGATTTCCGCCAACTCAATCACGACGCGGCCTTCTTTCAGGTATCATGCAAGACATCCGGCGGCATCGAGGAGTGGGTGCATTGGATCGAGCATGTGTGCGCCGGCGAACTACACTTCGAGCCCCACACGCACAGTCACGTTGATCTCGCGGGCATCATCCAGCCTCATCAGCATCCGCACCGACAGCACCACGAAGGAGTTGTCCGGGGATGAAAACCCGCGTACGCGCGAAGGTGGTTGGTCGCGTCCAGGGCGTTGGCTTTCGGCCCACGGTCTATCGCTATGCCACGCGATTCGGTTTGTGCGGTTTCGTCTGCAACGGCCCGCACGGGGTGACACTCGAAGTCGAGGGCGATGACCGCCAAGTCGGCGCTTTCTTCGAATGCCTCACGCAGGGGCCACCACAGCAGGCCGTCATCGCCGATATCAAGACGGAGGTGCTGGGAACGAAAGGTTACCGCAACTTCGAGGTCATTGAGTCCGAGCAGCAGGGCCAGGCGACGGTGCATATTTCGCCCGACCTCGCCACCTGTGACGATTGCCTGAAGGACATTCTCGACGCGAAGAACCGCCGTTGTGGATACGCATTCACCAACTGCACGAATTGCGGTCCGCGATTCACCATCATCCGCGACCTGCCCTATGACCGGGACAAGACATCGATGACGCAGTTCACGATGTGTGCCCGCTGCGAGCGTGAGTATCACAACCCGCTTAACCGACGATTCCACGCGCAACCCAATGCCTGCGAACACTGCGGTCCGCGGTTGCAGCTTCGCGTGGCCGGTGGAACCGCCAGCGACGACACTGATTTGGCGAAGACGAAGGAACTGCTTCGTCGTGGCCGGATCTTGGCAATCAAGGGTGTTGGCGGCTACCACCTCACCTGCGATGCCACAAGCGCGGAGTCTGTCGCACGCCTCCGCCGCCGCAAGCATCGCCCGCACAAACCGCTCGCCGTGATGTTCCGCAACATCGCTACGGTAAAGCAACTTTGCGCAGTCAATGAGGCGGAAGAAGTGGAACTGTTGAGCGCGGCGCGCCCCATCGTCTTGGTGACGCGCAAGCCAGCCGGAAGGCGTCTCGCCAGCGGTATTTCTCCCGACACCAACACCGTCGGCGCGTTTCTGCCGTACACGCCGCTCCATCACTTGTTGCTCCGAGATTTCGATGCCCTGGTGATGACCAGCGGCAATCTCACAGACGAGCCGATCATCAGTGACGAGGCTGAATTGCCCACACTGCTCGGCTCGATTGCGGATGCGGCCCTCACGCACAATCGCCCCATCGTCCACAAATGTGACGATTCGGTACTGCGTGTGGTCAATGGTCAACGTCAGTTTTCGCGGCGCGCCCGCGGCTATGTGCCGAATCCGATTCGGATCGCCGCGCCAGGTACGCCGCACCTTCTTGCGGTCGGAGGCGAACTGAAAAACACCTTCTGCCTGGTGCGCGATGGCCATGCGTTTCTGTCCCAGCACATCGGCGACCTGAAGGATTTCAAGACTTACGATTATTTCTCATCCGAGATCGAATCGTGGAAACAGTTGATGCGAATTGAGCCGCAGGTGATCGCGTACGACCTGCACCCCGGCTACCTTTCGACGCGGTTTGCCACCCGTTCGCCGGTCCCGCACAAGATCAGCGTGCAACACCATCACGCCCACATCGCCAGCGTGATGGCCGAACATGATTTGCACAAACCCGTGATTGGTGTCGCGCTCGACGGGACGGGCTACGGGACCGACGAGACGATTTGGGGCGGTGAATTCATGGTGGCCGACCGCTGTGACTTCGAACGCGTGGCTCATTTCAAGCAATATCGGCTGCCCGGCGGCGACAAGGGCGTCGAAGAGCCGTGGCGTATGGCCGCCAGCGTCCTGACCGCTGAAGGACTTAATGACGCGGCGCAGCGGAAGTTTTCACCGGCAAAACGGCGCCTCGTGCAGAAAATGATCGAGACGGGCTTTAATTCCCTCTTGACCTCCAGCGCGGGACGCCTCTTCGACGCGGTAGCAGCAATTCTCAACTTGTGCGATGTGACAAGCTATGAGGCGCAGGCGGCGATTCGGTTGGAGTCCATCGCCGATCCGCGGGTAACTGACCGATATCCATTTGCCGTCCAAACGGGGGATCGCCCATGGGTGCTGGATTTCGGCCCAACCATTCGCGCCATTCTTGATCAACGTCGTCAGGGCGTTGTCGTAGGCGATATCTCCGCGAAGTTTCACAACACGATTGCGGCTTCGGTGCTGGATACCTGTCGGTTCTTGCGCGGGCAACGTGACCTCAACGTCGTGGCGCTCTCCGGCGGAGTTTTCCAGAACGAGCTGCTGTTGCGCCGCACGGTGGAAGCGCTCCAGTCACGACACTTCCGCGTATTCACCAACACCGCAGTGCCTCCCAACGATGGCGGTCTCGCGCTCGGCCAGGCGGCGGTCGCAGCGGAAAGGACGAAACGGACATGTGTTTAGCGGTGCCAGCACGGATCGTGGAACTGCACAATTCCACCGCGACGATTTCCGTCGATGGCGCGTTGCGTGAGGTGGATGTGTCGCTGATCGAGGAGCCGCGACTGGGAGATCATGTGCTCGTGCACGCGGGGTTTGCGATCCACAAGTGGGACCAGAGCGAAGTCGAGGAACTGCAAGCGATCCGCGCGGCGACAGGCATACAGGAGGCCATCTCGTGAAACTTTTGGTGCAGAACATCAAGGAGTTGTCGCAACGGGTGCGCCGCGACGTGAAGCTGATGGAAGTTTGTGGCACACACACGATGGCCGCATTTCGCTGTGGGTTGCGGCAACTGCTGCCGAACCAGGTACGTCTTGTCTCCGGGCCGGGCTGCCCGGTGTGCGTGACCGATCCGAGCTACCTCGACGCGGCCATCGAGCTTTGCGGCCGGCCCGATGTCGTCATCACCACATTTGGCGATCTGGTCCGCGTACCCGGCACCGATACTTCACTGGAGCGGGAGCGAGCCGCGGGCGCAAACGTGCGCATCGTGTATTCACCGAGCGACGCGCTGGTGCTGGCACGCGAATGCCCGTCGAAACACGTTGTGTTCCTCGGCGTCGGCTTCGAAACGACTGCGCCGACCATCGCCTGGGCAATCTGGCGCGCCGCGCGTGATGGTGTGCAAAACTTTTCCGTGCTTTGCGCACACAAAACGATGCCGCGCGCGATGGACGCCTTGCTGCACGACAAGGAACTCAGCATCGATGGCTTCCTGTGTCCGGGCCACGTCAGCGTCATCACGGGCGCGCACATCTATCGATTCATTTGTGAGCGATACCGGATTCCGTGCGTCGTCAGCGGATTTGAAGCGTGGGACATTTTGAAGTCTGTCGAGATGTTGCTGCGGCAACTCGCCGAGGGACGGGCCGAGGTGGAGAACGAGTACAGCCGCTCGGTCAATGAATTTGGCAACGGGGCGGCGCTACGGCTGATGGATGAGGTGTTCGAACCCTGCGATACCGTGTGGCGGGGCATCGGCATCATTCCCGGCAGCGGGCTGGCGATCCGCGAGAAGTACGCGCACTTCGACGCTGCGAAAGCACACAGCGTGGAATTCCCAGAGGCACACGTAAATCCACTGTGCGCGTGCGGCTCTGTGTTGCGCGGGGTCGCGTCGCCGCTGGATTGTCGGCTGTTTGGCCGTCCGTGCTCGCCAGCGCACCCGATTGGACCGTGCATGGTATCGGGGGAAGGCGTATGTGCGGCGTACTACAAGTACGAGGGCGTAGCGGCGTGAGACGAGACCGGATTTTACTGGCGCATGGCGGCGGCGGTTCGCTCACGCACGAACTGATCGAGAAACTGTTTCTCCCCAGATTGGAGAATCCACTGCTAAAGACCCTAGACGACAGCGCGGTGCTAATGATGGGTGGCACGCGACACGCGTTTACAACCGACAGTTACGTCATCAACCCCTACATCTTTCCGGGAGGAGATATCGGTAAACTCGCCGTGTGCGGCACGGTCAACGATCTGGCCGTGATGGGCGCGCGCCCGCTCTGGCTGAGCCTTGGTTTTATTCTTGAAGAAGGGCTGTTGCTCGCCGACCTGCAGAACATCGTTGAATCCATCAGCGAAACGGCCCGGGAGGCTGGCGTACAAATCGTCACCGGGGACACCAAGGTCGTCGAACACGGCAAGTGTGAGGGGTTGTACATCAATACGGCCGGGCTTGGGGAAATCGCGACCTCGACCAGACTTGGGGCCGCTAACGTGAAGCCGGGCGACGCCATCATCATCAACGGCCCGATTGGAGAGCATGGCGTCGCCGTGATGAGCCAGCGCGAGGGCATTGCCTTTCAGACGAACATTGTGAGCGACTGCGCGCCGCTGTGGCCGCTCGTGAAAACCATTTTGGACACCGGGGCCGAAGTTCACGCTATGCGCGACCCAACGCGGGGCGGAGTCGCCGCTGCCGTGTGCCACATCGCGCGGGCGTCGAACGTTGGAATTCGATTACGCGAAGATGCGCTCCCGATTGGCCGCGAAGTGCGCGGCGCGTGCGATTTGCTGGGGCTTGATCCGTTAACGATTGCCAACGAAGGGAAAGTGCTTGTGTTTTGCCGCGCGACAGACACCGCGAACGTGCTCGCCGCGATGAAAGCACATCCCCTCGGCAAACAGGCCTGCGTCATCGGCGACGTCAGCGAGAAACCGCCGGGCGTGGCGCTGTTGCGCACGACCATCGGCGGCGAACGGATCATTGATATGCCGACCGGTGAGGATTTACCGCGGATTTGCTGACAACCGAACCTAACGACAAATGAAAGCAGTATGAAAACCAATTCACGAAAATTCGTAACCATGGACGGCAATGAAGCGGTGGGCCACGTGGCCTATCGCACCAACGAAGTCATCGCCATCTACCCCATCACACCATCGTCCCCCATGGGCGAATGGGCGGACGAATGGGCGGCGTACGGGATCCCAAATATCTGGGGCACGGTGCCGTCAGTCATCGAAATGCAAAGCGAAGGCGGCGCGGCGGGCGCGATCCACGGCGCACTGCAAACGGGGTCGTTGGCGACGACGTTCACGGCATCGCAAGGCCTGCTGTTGATGATTCCAAACATGTTCAAGATCGCGGGCGAACTGACGCCAGCGGTCTTCCACATTGCGGCGCGTTCCCTGGCGACCCATGCGCTATCGATTTTCGGCGACCACGGCGACGTCATGGCCGCCCGCTCGACAGGATGGGCGATGCTATGCTCCAACTCCGTGCAAGAAGCGCACGACTGTGCGCTGATCGCGCAGGCCGCCACACTCGACGCGCGTGTGCCGTTTCTTCATTTTTTTGATGGCTTCCGCACGTCGCACGAGGTGGGTAAGATCGAGCTGCTGACCGACGACGACCTGCGGGCTCTGATTGATAATACCCGAGTGCTCGAACACCGCGGACGGGCGCTGTCTCCCGATCATCCGGTGTTGCGCGGCACGGCGCAGAATCCCGACGTGTTTTTCCAGGCCCGCGAGGCGTGCAATCCGTTCTACGACGCCTGCCCGGACATCGTGCAACGCGCGATGGATAAGTTCGCCGCACGCACGGGGCGTGCCTACCATCTGTTCGACTACTACGGAGACCCGAAGGCAACCCGCGTGATTGTGTTGATGGGTTCCGGTTGTGAAACCGCACAGGAGACGGTCGACTACCTGACAAAACAAGGCGAACACGTGGGCCTGCTGAAGGTGCGATTGTACCGCCCGCTCGATATGGCACGATTCGTCGCCGCCCTGCCCGCGAGTGCCACCTGCGTTGCCGTTCTCGACCGCACCAAGGAACCCGGCGCGGCGGGCGAGCCGCTCTACCAGGATGTTATCACGGCTCTTCGCGAGACGGGGCGCAACGTGCCCGTGGTCGTGGGTGGACGCTACGGCCTGTCGTCCAAGGAGTTCACGCCCGCGATGGTCAAGGCTGTATTTGACAATCTGGCGGCGAGCAAACCCAAGAACCATTTCACAGTCGGGATCAACGACGACGTCACGCACACCAGCCTCGATTTCGATGCCGGATTCTCGACCGAGTCCGATCGCACGGTGCGCGCAGTGTTCTACGGCCTTGGTTCCGACGGCACCGTGGGCGCGAACAAGAATTCGATCAAGATCATCGGCGAAGACACCGACAATTACGCGCAGGGCTACTTCGTGTACGACTCGAAAAAGTCGGGCTCGACAACGGTGTCGCATTTGCGGTTCGGGCCGGAACCGATTCGGTCGACGTATCTGGTCAGCCAGGCCAACTTCGTTGCGTGTCATCAGCCGGTGTTCGTCGAGCGGTATGACATTCTCAAGGACGCGATCCCCGGTGGCACGTTCCTGCTCAACACGCCGTACAGCGCTGAGGAGATCTGGGGCAAACTTCCGCGCGTTTACCAGGAGCATATCGTTGCCAAGAATCTGAAGATGCATGTCATCGATGCTGTGAAAGTCGCGCGCGAAAGTGGCATGGGGGGTCGCATCAACACCGTCATGCAAGTGTGTTTCTTCGCGATCTCGGGCGTGTTGCCCCGCCAGGAAGCCATCGACGCCATCAAGCAATCCATCAAGAAAACCTACGGCAAGAAGGGCGAAGAGATCGTCCAGATGAACCTGAAGGCCGTGGACAATACGCTGGTGCACTTGCATGAAGTGAAAGTCCCGGCGCGCGTTGACAGCGAGATTGAGCTGCCGCCGCCCGTGCCAAAAGAAGCGCCCCAATTCGTTCGTGGCGTGCTCGGCGAGATGATCGCAGGCTGCGGCGATCAACTGTCCGTGAGCCAGCTGCCCTGCGACGGAACGTTTCCCCTGGCTACCTCACGCTGGGAAAAACGCAACATCGCGCTGGAGATCCCGGTCTGGGATGGAGTTGTGTGCATCCAGTGCGGCAAATGTGCGATGGTCTGTCCGCACGCGGTGATTCGGGCGAAGGTGTACGAGCCGAACATGCTCGGATCGGCTCCGGCCACGTTCAAGTCCGTGGACGCGCGCGACCGGGATTGGAAGGGGTTGAAGTTCACGATTCAGGTTGCTCCTGAAGACTGCACGGGTTGCGCGCTGTGCGTGGACGTTTGTCCGGCCAAGAACAAGAGCGAGCCACGGCTAAAAGCGATCAACATGGTGGCACAGCCACCCATCCGCGACCAAGAGGTGAAGAACTGGGACTTCTTCCTCAACATTCCCGAAATGGACCGACGCCGAATCAAAGTGGGCAGCATCCCCCATCAGCAGTTGCAGCAGCCGTTGTTCGAGTTCAGCGGCGCGTGCGCGGGGTGCGGCGAAACTCCCTACGTGAAACTGGTCAGCCAATTGTTCGGGGATCGTGCGCTGGTCGCCAACGCCACCGGCTGTTCGTCGATTTACGGCGGCAACCTGCCGACAACACCGTGGGCGACGAACAAGGACGGGCGGGGCACTGCCTGGTGCAACTCACTGTTCGAGGACAACGCCGAGTTCGGTCTTGGCTACCGTGTGTCGATTGACAAGCAGAAGGAGTTCGCCTCCGAGTTGGTGAAGAAGCTTGCGCCGATCATTGGAGACAAGCTGGTGGACGCGATTCTCACCGCGGAGCAGAAGACGGAAGCCGACATCTTCGACCAGCGCGAGCGTGTCGCCGAGTTGAAGAAGACGCTGCAGCGGGTCGATTCCGCCGAAGCGCGCGCCCTCCTCGGGGTTGCCGACATTCTGACGAAAAAGAGCGTGTGGATCATGGGCGGTGACGGCTGGGCGTATGATATCGGCTTTGGTGGACTCGATCACGTCCTGGCGAGTGGTCGCAATGTGAATATTCTCGTGTTGGACACGGAAGTGTATTCGAACACGGGCGGCCAGATGTCGAAGGCCACGCCGCGCGGTGCGGTGGCGAAGTTTGCGGCGGGCGGCAAGCCCGTTGTCAAGAAGGACCTGGGGCGAATCGCGATGACGTATGGCAATGTGTACGTGGCGAGCGTGGCGATGGGCGCGCGCGACGAGCACACCTTGCGGGCGTTTCTGGAGGCCGAGAGCTATGAGGGGCCGTCGCTGATCATCGCGTACAGCCATTGCATCGCGCACGGCATCAACATGACCACCGCGATGCAAAACCAAAAGGCGGCGGTAAATTCCGGTCAGTGGCTGCTCTATCGCTTCGACCCGCGCCGTGCCGCGCAGGGCGAAAACCCGCTCCAACTCGATTCGCGTGCGCCGAAACAGAAGGTTGTGGACTTCCTGATGATGGAGAATAGGTTCAAGATGCTTCTGAAGAGCAATCCGGAGCACGCGAAGGAGTTGTTCCAACAGAGCCAAGTGGATGCCGAACGACGGTACAGGCGCTTCGAGTATCTGACTACGTGGAAGCCGAACGGCCAGCCGACGCCCTCCGAAATCGGGGTGCAACCCGCATCGCCAACAACGGCGGCACCGCAATCTGCATGAGAGGTGAGATATGGATCTACGGACAACCTATCTGAATCTGACGCTCCGCACGCCGTTGGTCGTCTCCGCTTGCGGGCCGTTGTCGGAAGACATTGACAACATCAAACGCCTGGAGGACGCGGGGGCATCAGCGGTCGTGCTCTACTCGCTGTTCGAGGAGCAGTTGCGACAGGAAACCCGTGAACTGGATCACTATCTCACGCAGGGCACGAACAGCTTCGCGGAAGCGCTCAGTTACTTCCCCGAGCCGGCGCAGTTCCACCTCGGCCCGGAAGGGTATTTGAATCACATCCACAAGGCCAAGCAGGTCGTGGACATCCCGATTATCGCCAGCCTCAACGGCGCGTCGACGGGCGGCTGGATCGATTTCGCCATGCAGATTGAGCAGGCGGGCGCCGATGCGCTGGAGTTGAATATCTACCATATACCCACGGACAGGAACCTGAGTGGCGCAGCGATCGAGCAAACGTACATCGACATCGTCAAGGCCGTGAAAAACGCCGTCACGATTCCCGTGGCGGTCAAGTTGAGTCCGTTCTTCAGCAACATGGCGAACGTGGCCAAGCAGCTCGACGGCGCGGGAGCGGACGGGTTGGTGCTCTTCAACCGATTTTACCAGCCGGATATCGACCTTGAGGAACTTGAGGTGCGGCCATCGGTGATCTTGAGCACACCGCAGGCATTGCGACTGCCGATGCGTTGGATTGCCATCCTGTTCGGGCGGATCGACGCTGACCTCGCCGCCACCAGCGGCATCCATCACGCACCGGACGTATTGAAGATGCTGATGGCGGGCGCGGACGTGACAATGCTGTGCTCCACGTTACTGGCGCGCGGAATCGGGCACATCCGCGTCATCGAAGAAGAAATGAGCCGTTGGATGGAAGAGCACTGGTACGACTCCGTACAACAACTCAAGGGCAGTTTGAGCCAGATGCGCTGTCCCGATCCGAGCACGTTCGAACGCGCCCAGTACCTGCGCGCGCTGACGACATACAAACCGAACCAGTCGACGGAAGTGCGGTGAACCAATGAAATACACGCGCGAGGACGCCCTCAAGAGAATCCGCGAGTTCCTCGTCACCAACACACGGCAGGAGGAAACCACCTGCGAAGCGGCGGCCCGGTTGGGCATCTTCTGCCACGGGTACGACCGGTGGACGCTGGAGCAATTGCGCCATCTCTATCCATGGCTCGCGAAGAAGATGCCCGCCGACACGCCGCGAGAAGAATTCCTGAAGTTGATCGTGGCGTGGGACAATGCTCGCCAACTGGTGCACAAGGTCTCCACGACCTGCGATGTACACGCCATCGATCACGATGGCTGCCTCGGTTTCGACCGCTTCAGCAATCAACAACTGAAGCGGATGTTCCCGCAACTGTTCCAACCCGACGACGAAATCACCCAGTGGTGAGCGGTTGCGCCGAGACGATCGACTCGCCCACCGTGTGAACCGGGCTCGAATGCAGGGACAGAGGTTTTTGATGCGCTCTCGTTTCCTCCGGTGTACTGCCCTCCATGTCGAAGAGATCTTCGGAGATGCCGACTAGGTTGTGCAATTTCATGATGGGAGAGAGCGGCAGGATGCACCGTTTTCCCTCGCTCTAACGCTCGTGCAGGCGATGAAGCGGACAGTATTTCTTCCAACGCCGCCAAAGCCCACTGGTCGATAGTCGCACGGACTACCATCGAAGATACGAACGCAAGTCGCGCTTCAACCCAGGGCCAATTCCGACAACTTGCTGTTTGCCACCCGTGCCTCCCCGCACTCTGGTCTACCCAAAGGCAATTGGACGAATTTTGTTAACAAAAATCCAGTCAGTGACTATACTAATTGGATATGAATGAATTAGGCTGCATCGTTGTGGTGAATTCCACCGAAGAAATGGGCGCACAAATTCGGAGTCGCTACCCAAGAAAACGGTGTGCCGTCCTGATCTGGCCCGGGTTTCCCAAGCCTTGGAAAGGAACGGATAGATGATAGATAAAACGCGACGCAGTCTGGCATCCAGGATAATCAGTAAAGCACGACGTGGTCTGGCTGCCGTTGTGTTGTTGACGTTTCTCGCCCAAATCTCGCTGTTCTTCATCGGCATCATGGATCCGTACACCCGCGCCCGGTCGCTCTGGGGTAAATCGTTGGAGCAGCGCCGGGGCATCGTGTGCGGTGTCGGCATGACCTTGAAACAGATTGCCGACCAGTTCCCGATAGACAGTAAAATCTACCTGATCCACCCGCAGGCGTTTGTCCACATGAATGCCGTGTACTCCTTTTATCCGCGCACCCTCACCGTGACCATGAGCAATCACCGGTACAACACCGACCAGGAGTATGCCGCATGGGATGAAGTGCCTTCGTGGCAGTGGTTGCAGACCAATGGATTTACGTATGTGCTGGACTTTCGAAACGGTGGTCGTCGGTGGGACGTAAGACCCGGATTGGTATTGGAGTGAAATGACAACTGACTGGATTCAGGAGTTACTGGCCGTTTTCATTATTCTGGCGGCTGGGGCGAGCGTGTTTTATTTGGTCGTACGGACTCCCGAACGATATGGCCGACTGGAAAGGTGGGCATATTGTTATCCGCTGGGCCTTGTCGCGCTGGGGATTCCCATGTTCCTGATGTCATGGGCCGGTTATCATCCGAATGTCCCAGCCATTGGTGGAATGACTCTTGGTGCGCTGGTGGTATTCCGAATGGTGCGTAAGATGCCGCTGGCAAGATTTTGGCTGATGCGCGGAGAACGGGAAACGGGCGCGCCAGGGTTTACCGAGGCTGAATGGCTGTTGATGATGATCATCGTGGCCTGTCTGGGTATGCGCCTGATTACCAGTATGCTCGCTCCGCTAAACGACAATGACGGCATTGCGGAATGGGGACTCAAAGCCAGGATTTTATACCACGACACGCTCCGGCATACCGACTACTTCCAGCGGGCCGACCTCTCGTTCTCGAATCACAGTTACCCGCTTCTCTGGCCGTTCATGTACGCGTGGGTTTGCACCTGCATCGGGCGGTGGGACGATCTCGGCATGCTGATACTGAACCCGCTCAACCTCGTCGCGTTTGCCATACTTCTGTACTATGCCTGCTGCCGGTACGCGAGCCGGACGGTGGCGCTGGCTACGACGGCCTGCATGGTGTCCCTGCCGGCGCTGTTGCACTACACCGAGTGCGGTCAGGCGGATGTCCCGCTGATGCTGATGGCAGGGGTGTGTTTCTTCTGCTTGTTCGACTGGATACACACACGATCGACTGAATCGCTTGTCCTGTCCGGCATTCTGATGGCGGGTTGCCTGTTTACGAAGCATCAAGGCATGGTTGTGCTCGGTGCGTATGGCACGGCGGCGATGGCGTCCGTCTACGGATCCAAGACGAGAAAGCTCTTGGGACAACTGGCGGGCGTTGGCCTGCTCGTGTTCATCTTGATACTGCCTTGGATCATCTTCAGCCGGCGGATCATCAACTACAGCGCCGAGACATCGCACGTCAGCCCGGCCACAATCCGGTGGCACGATCTGCCCGCTGCGCTGGGGTTCATCGCAGCCGGCTCCGTAGAGTGGTACAATTCGGTGAAGTTGGCAAAGTGGAATCTGTTATGGCCAGTGATCGCACTGGCTGCCTGCTGCTCCAAATGCACCCGTCAACGACCATGGTGCTACATCGTGCTGGTCTGGGGGTTACAATCGGCGGTCATCCTCCTGTTGTATCTGGCCAAACGGGAGCCAATCGGCTTGGGTCTTGGTACAGAGTTCGGACTGGAACGGGAAGCGCTTGTGATTTTGGCCCCCCTGTGGCTGTTGCTGGCGAAATGTGTTGATGAGCAGTGGAGAATTTGGAAGGGGATACTCTAGCGAGGCAATTCGCAGTCGCCCCTGCCTGATTCACGTTGGCAGCTTACACAAGTGCGGCCCGGTGGCGCAACAGGGAATCTCACACGCTGCACGGGTGCCGCTGCGTCTCAGGGCTGGTATCCGTTCGGGTTGGCGTTGCGCCAATTCCAGGCATGTTGGACGATGACTTCGAGTTGGGGATATTTCGGACACCAGCCAAGCTCCTGGCGAATACGCTCAGAACTCGCAATCAGCCTGGCAGGATCGCCCGGCCGACGCGGTGCGGCTTTGACGGGGACCGGGCGGCCAGTGACTTCTTCCACGACGCGGATCACGTCCCTCACCGAAAAGCCCTGACCGTTGCCCAGATTGTACGCCGTCGTCTTTGCGCCAGCTCGCAGGGCGTTGATGGCCAAATGGTGGGCCTCAGCCAGGTCACACACATGGACATAGTCGCGGATGCAGGTGCCGTCAGGTGTTGGCCAATCCGTGCCGAAAACACTCAACTGGTCCCGCTTGCCAAGCGCGGCCAGCAACGCCACCGGGATCAAGTGTTCCTCAGGATCGTGGTCCTCGCCGATCCGCCCTTCGGGATCGGCTCCGGCTGCATTGAAATAACGCAAGGAAATGGAACGGATGCCGTAGGCCACGTCATACCAGTGCAGCATGTTTTCCATGACGCGCTTGGTCTCACCGTACGGGTTGGTGGGCACTTTCGGGTGACCCTCGGGAATCGGAATCTCATTCGGCTCGCCATACACCGCCGCCGAAGAAGAAAAAATCATCCGCTCGATTTTTCGGGCGCGCATCGCCTCCAGCAACGTGTGGCATCCGGCCACGTTGTTCTCATAGTAGGTCGCCGGATTCCGCACAGAGTCGCCCACGGACGCGTAGGCGGCAAAATGCATCACGCATTCGATCTCATATTGGCCAAAGACCTTGTCCAGATCCTCACGCCGGCGCAGGTCCGCCTCGACCAGTCGCACTCCCGTCACCGCTTCACGGTGGCCCTTCTCGAAATTGTCCATCACCAGCACGTCCTCCCCGCGCTGCCCGAGCCATTTGACCATGTGCGACCCGATGTAGCCCGCCCCGCCGATCACCAGAATCATCTGGCCGCCCTCGGCGCGTTCTCCGGGGGCCTCTCGCCGGACGCGGCGAGAAACTGCTCGTAGGCCCGGCGCTGACGCGTTCGCCGCGTCACAAACCGTTGCGAGACCAGAAAAGCGATATCGCGAATGCCCACCGCGATGGCCCCCTGCCACGTATGGAAGTGCGAATACCCGATGCGCGGATGGTAGTTGATGTGCCTCTCCATGAACTTGATATGGGTGTTGGTGCAAGCCTCGATCTTGATCTCGCTGCTGAACTCCCAAGTGGTTCCTTCCAAGTGCATCAACGGCAGGATGCGCCGGCGGAAAACCCACATGCCCGACTGCGAATCCTTGAGCCACTTGCCATAAATTAGCCCGAACAGCACCGTCAACACCTGGTTGCCAAAAATGTTGCGCTCGCTCATGGCGTCCTTGTTCGTCAACGGGAACCGTGAACACGAGATAAAGTCCGCGTTCTCGCGTTGCAGAACGTCCACAAGCTCGGCAATCTGCTCCGCCGGATACGTCCCGTCGGCGTCCATCGCCACGATCACGTCCTGCTTGGCCGCCTGAAAACCACAGCGCAGCGCCGAACCGTATCCGTGGCGCAACTCCAGAACAGTGACCGCGCCTTGGCTCCGCGCAATCTCGGCCGTGCGGTCCGTGGAATCGTTGTCCACCACGATCATCTCATCCACGTACTCGGGAAGGCCCTCGAGGACGTGGCCAATCCCGCCCTCTTCATTGCGGGCGGGGATCACCACCGAGATGCTCAAGCCTTGGTGCATGAGGTTCGTGAACCTAATCGTTCATCCCGCAATTGTCAACCACCCGAAGCTTTATCAATTTTCTCGATTGCCCGGTCCATTGCCCTGCCCATGTCATGCACCGGTTTTGGGTTAGCGTCCTCGCTCTCAAAATCCTTTCCGTCTTCAATTATTGGGTCTGGCAACAATGCATCCACAACGTTTTCGTGCCACGCACCCCAGAGCTGTTTCCCGTGGCCCAGTAGATCCAAATCTTTCTCTGGGAGCGATTGACGGGCACAGTCAGTTTGAACGCGGTGCCGTCGCTGCCCTTCACCAGCCCGGGATATGGATGCTTCCATCGTAGGGGGCGCCGGCAAAGGAGTACAGATTCGTGTAGCTGCCGCTGGGACTGATCCGAAACACGGTGCCGGCCCTGTTCGTCCCGCCGTAAAGGGTTGTCCCGTAGAAATTGCTGTCGCTGCCCTGCACCAGCCCGGCATATGGATTCGCCCCATCGTTGGGGGCGCCGGCAAAGGAGTACAGATTCGTATAGCCACCGCTGGGACTGATCCGAAACACGGTGCCCTTGCCGTTCGCGCCGCCGTAAAGGGTTGTCCCGTAGAAATTGCCGTCGCTGCCCTGCACCACCCCGGCAGATGGATTGCTTCCATCGTTGGGGGAAACAGCAAAGGAGTACAGATTCGTGTAGCCGCCGCTGGGACTGATCCGAAACACGGTGCCCTTGCCGTTCGTCCCGCCGGTATCGGTCGTCCCGTAAAAATTCTTGTCGCTGCCCTGCACCAGCCCGGCAGATGGATTGCTTCCATCGTTGGGGGCGCCGGCAAAGGAGTACAGATTCGTGTAGCCGCCGCTGGGACTGATCCGAAACACGCTGCCGTTGTCGTTCGCCCCGCCGTAAAGGGTGGTCCCGTAGAAATTGTCATCGCTGCCCTGCACCAGCCCGGCATATGGATTCGCCCCATCACTGAGGCCGCCGGCAAAGGAGTACAGATTCGTGTGGCTGCCGCTGGGACTAATCCGAAACACGGTGCCCACGCCGTTCGTCCCGCCGTAAAGGGTGGTCCCATAGAAATTGCCATCGCTGCCCGGCGTCAGCCCGGCTTGTGGACAGCTTCCATCGTTGGGGGAGCCGACAAAGGAGTACAGATTCATGTAGCTGCCGGTGGGACTAATCCGAAACACGGTGCCGGCCCTGTCCGTCCCGCCGGTATCGGTCGTCCCGTAGAAATTGCCGTCTCTGCCCGGCGCCAGCCCGGCATATGGATTGGCCCTGTGGTGGGCGCCGCCGGCAAAAGAGTACAGATTCGTGTAGCTGCCGCTGGGACTGATTCGAAACACGGTGCCGGCCCTGTTCGTCCCGCCGGTATCAGTCGTCCCGAAGAAATTGCCGTCGCTGCCCTGCACCAGCCCGGCATACGGATTCGCCCCATCGTTGGAGTGGCCGGCAAAGGAATACGTATTCGTCTCCGTCTGTGCGCCGGCACTGCCAACCAAAAGTGATAGACCAATGAGGACAAGGGCCGCGGCAGAGTCGGGAGTTTTCACTGGCTTTCCATTGCGTTTCCGGAACCCAGTAAAGCACTGTCTCGTAGCGAAGTCGAGCATTTCTCGTTCTTTGAAGAGTTCGCGAGTTGCCTCAAATCAAATGACACCGAAGGGGTGGGTTTTAGGGTGAGGAAAGCGAGTCGTTGCCTCATAAAGAAATGACACCGAGAATGGAGGCATGAAAATGATCGCTCTGAGCCGTGACCAACAACTCCAGCGCTGGCGCGAACGCTATGCGCGCCGCCACAAGGAAGGCAAAGCCCGACTGCTCGACGAGCTCTGCGAGCAGCACGAGTACAGCCGCAAGCACGCCATCAAACTGCTTGGGGACGGCTTGCCCAAGCCGACGGGCCAATTGCCCAGCGGCGCTCCGGCCCGTTACGATCCGATTCGAGAGGTCGTCGCGCAGATCTGGCGGGCCGCCGAACAACCATGCGGGAAACGCCTGGTCGCGGCGCTGCCGCTGTGGCTGCCGCACTATGCCAAACACTTCGGCAGCCTGTTGCCCGCTCAACGCAAGCTGCTGGGCGATGTCAGCGCCGCGACGCTGGATCGGTTGCTGCTGGCGCGTCGGGCCGGTGCGCCGCAGGGATTGGCCGGCACCAAACCCGGCAGTTTGTTGCGTACTCAGATTCCGCTGCAGGGTGCCGTCTGGGATGAACGCCGCGTCGGGTTTCTGGAAGCCGACAGCGTGGCGCACTGTGGCGACAGTCTGGCCGGCAACTTCGTCTGGAGTTTGACCTACACCGACCTCGCCAGCACGTGGACCGAAGGACGGGCGGTGTGGAACAAGGGCGCGGCCGGCGTGCTGGCCCAGACCCAGGACGTCGAAGCCTGCCTGCCGTTTGCCCTGTTGGGTTTCGACTTTGACAACGGCAGCGAGTGGCTGAATTGGCATCTGATTCGTCACCTCCAAGCCCGCCGCCAGCCCGTACAGATCAGCCGATCACGGCCCTACCACAAAGACGACAACGCCCACGTCGAACAGAAGAACTGGATGTGGCCCCGCCACCTGCTGGGCTACGGACGGTTGGGCCAAGAGCGCGTCGTCACCCCGATCAACACGCTGTACAAACAAGTCTGGGGGCCGCTGCACAACTTCTTCTTACCCTCGATGAAACTGCGCGACAAGTGGCGGGAGGGCAGCCGTTGGGTGCGTCGCCATGACCCCGCCCAGACCGCCTATCAACGATTGCTGGCCAGCGGCCAAATCAGTCCTCGCCAGCGACAACGGTTGCACGAGTACTACGAGTCCTTGGATCCGTTTGTGCTGGCGCAGCACCTGGAGCAACAACTCAACCCGATCCTGCGCCTCGCGACCTGACTCGACCGCACCGCCCGCCCCGTCTCCCCCCACGGAGCGGGCGGGCGCAACAACAACATCTAAAAACAGACTGGAATGAACCCCCCACTTCCCGCACAATCTACCGTCACCCCGGTGTCATTTCCTTTTGAGGCAACGACCATGACACCGTCGCTTCGCTCGGTGTCATTTCTTTATGAGGCAACAAGTTCGGGGTGGTCGTTGTTCGTCACTCGGCATGCAGTACACGAAAGCCTTGATTTCATCGCTCCTGACAACAACGGCGAATGTGGGATGAAAAGAGCAGAAATGGATTGTTCGCTTTATGAGTCCCCCGCTCTACTACTGACCAACCCGGGCACGGACGGTGGCGTAAGACGAGCGACGCCGCCCGAGACTTCAACCGCGTTTGTTCCGGCTACGGACCCGACAATTCCCGCGAACGCTTTTCGGCGGCCCTCATCGCTTCGGCAAAGATCTCCGCCAGCTTGCGCTCGGTCATCACTTTCAGCGCGGCTTCGGTCGTGCCGCCGGGCGAGGTCACCTTGCGGCGCAATGACTCGGGTTCCTCGCCGCTTTCCACCAAAAGCTTTGCTGCTCCGTACACGGTCTGCATCGCCAACTTCTTCGCCAGGGATTCGTCCAATCCGGACGCGACCCCCGCCTTGCTCATCGCTTCGATCACGTAAAACACATACGCCGGGCCGCTGCCGCTGAGCGCCGTCACTGCATCGATGAACTTCTCCTCCACGCGCACGCAAACGCCGACCGCGCCGAGGATCAATTCCGCCGTCGCCAGATCATCGTCAGTCGCATGCGTCCCCTTCGCCACGGCGGCGGCTCCCGCGCCAACCAGTGCGGGCGTATTCGGCATCACGCGCATCACCCGTGTCCCCTCGCCCAGCTCGCGTTCGATCCGCGCCGTCGTCACGCCAGCCGCGATGGAGACCACCAGCTTCCGGTTGGACATGGCCGACTTGAACGCGGCCAGCACCTCGCCCGCCTGTTGGGGCTTCACGGCCAGCACCACAATGTCGGCAGCCTTCACCGCCAGAAGGTTGTCGTCAATCGCCCGCACCCCAAACGTCTTCGTTAAGAAATCGCGCCGTTCCGCGCGTACGTCCGTGGCGATAATTTGCGACGGCACAACTGTCCGCCCGGCGAGCAGGCCGCGGATCAACGCTTCGCCCATGTTGCCCGCACCGATAAACGCGATGGTTTTATTCCGAAGGCTCACGTCGCTTACGTTCTCCAAAAATAGCCGTCCCGATGCGCACCATGGTCGCTCCTTCCTCGATGGCTACCTCAAAATCGTGGGACATGCCCATCGAAAGGTCCCGCAGACCGAGCGCGTCCCGAAGCTCCCGCAGCCGGCGAAAATATAGTCGTGCCTCCGCGGCTTCTTTCGCGTACGGCGCCACCGTCATCAGCCCCCGAACTTCCAGGCGCGGCAACTGATTGATCGCCTTGAGGGTGGACTCCAAATCTTCCGGCTTCAAGCCAAACTTGCTGGCTTCGCCCGAGACGTTGACCTCAAGCAGAATCGCTTGCGTCTTGCCGGCGCGGTCAGACCACTTGTTCAATTCGTCCGCCAGTTTCAGGCTGTCCACCGAATGGATGACATCGAACAGAGCCACGGCGTCGCGGGCCTTGTTGGTCTGCAGATGGCCGATCAGATGCCAACGCGCCCGGCTCGATACCACGGGGATTTTTGCTTTCGCCTCCTGCACTTTGCTTTCGCCGAAAATCGTCTGACCAGCCTGCAACGCGGCCTCAACAAGGTCGGGTTCAATCGCTTTACACACGCAAATCAGCGTGATCTCGGATCGATCTCGACCCGCCCGTTCGGCGGCCGCGCGAATTTGTTGATCGATCACTTTGATGTTGTCTGCAATCGCTCTCACGTCTAGATTGTACCGAGAAGATGATTCGTATCGCAAGACGCGGTTGTACACAAACCGAAACGAGCGGTGGCGGAGCGGTTTATCTCGCGCAGTGCGGTGTCAACCAAAGCTTGCGCACGGCCTGAGAATAACTAGAATCGACGCTTCAATGCCGGATTCATCAAAGCTGGGACACTTTAACCTGCTGGAAGAAATCGCCCACGGCGGCATGGGCACTGTCTACCGCGCCTTTGACCCGACATTGAACCGCGAAGTGGCCATCAAAGTTCTGCGTGGGGAACTGGCGCACGATCCGAAGTTTCTGAATGACTTCCTTCAAGAAGCACGTTCCGCCGCTGCCATCAGCCACCCCCATATCGTCCAGATTTATTTCGTCGGTGAAGAGAAAGCCCAGTACTACATCGTGATGGAATTGCTTCGGGGGCGGACCCTCCGCGAGATCATCGAGAAGGACGGTCCCATGCCCGAGGAGCGCGCGTTGGAACTCACCATCGACGTCGTGGAAGGTTTGCGCGCCGCCTACAAGAACAAGATGATCCACGGAGACATCAAACCCGCGAATGTCTTCATCACCAACGACACGGGCGCGAAAGTCCTGGATTTTGGTCTGTCGAAATTGGCCAATGTCGAAGTGGCGCCGACGGATGGCATCTGGGGTTCGCCGTATTACATTTCCCCCGAACGCGTCGGCCAAAAGGCGGAAGATTTTCGCAGCGACGTGTACAGCCTGGGCGCCACGCTGTTCCAAACGTTGACCGGACATCCCCCGTTCGAGGCGGACACGCCCGAGGAACTGGCGGGCAAACGGCTCAACGAGAAACCGCCGCTCTTACGCGACCTGAATCCAGATCTCACGCGTAAGACCGAGGAAGTGGTCAACAAGATGCTCAACAAGAGCATCATGTTGCGGTATCGGGACTACGACGCGTTGCTGGAGGACCTGAAGGACGCCAAGACCGAGGCGACCGCCAAACGTCTCGGCGTCGATTTGCATCCGGAACTCCAGCCGCCTCCGCCCGAGCCTGAGTCAGTGGCACAAAAGTCTCCCCTGCCGTTGGTGGTCACCGCCGTTGTGGTTGTACTGGTGATCGTGGGCATCCTGGCGTTTTTCTTCTGGCCACGCACGACGCAGACGTCGACCCAGGCCCCGACACCAGTTCCGCACACCACGACGACAACCACAATCCCGACTCCGCCACCGCCGCCACCACCACCGCCGCCACCACCACCACCGAAGCCGAAGCCCGTAGTACGCATGTATAACGTGGAATTCACGATCACCGCTCCGGATGCCCACATCGTCCGTCTGGCGGGTGAGTTCAATAATTGGAGTCCCACCGCGACTCCCATGCGCAAGCGACCCAATGGGACGTGGGCGGCCACGCTGCAACTCGCGGCCGGAAAATACCAGTACAAGTTGATCGTGGACGGCAAATGGATCCCGGATCCAGAGAATCCAACCCAAGTGCCTGACGCCTACGGCGGCAGTAACTCGCTGGTCGAGATCGGCCAGTAGTTGTGACGGTGGATTTGATCTTGGGCTGGTTACAGGACGTGATCCCCGGTCGAAACATCGTGGCGGAGGGAATCCCGCTTCGATTGGAGTTTTCGGTCCGATGAAACTCATCCAGGTCTTGTGCGTCGTGCTCACCGAATTGAGCATCGGCAGCCTGTTGATGGCCTGCCTGCTGCCACCCCGAGAGATCCGCGCGAGTTTTTTTACGTTCGTCAGCCTGCTGTGCGCCTTGTCCGCTGGGATCGCTTTCGTGCTGTCCAAGTGGTTGTTGCTGTCGGCCTGGGCGGACGTGCGGTACCTGGGACTCACGGTCATCGGCGCCACCGCGGCGTTTGGTGCGTTTCGCTTGGAAAAGCCCGATCTGGGCAGGCTCCTGTTGCTCGTATCGGGGTTACTGGGTTTCTTGTTCGGCTTGATGCCGCTGGGGCAACACAGCCTGATGTCACGCGGGATTGACACGACGGCGCCCGGTTTCTTTGACGCGGGGGTCATCAGCGGCACATTGTTGCTCGGCGCCGTTACTGTCGCCATGATTCTGGGTCATTGGTACCTGCTGATGCGGCGTCTGGGTTTTGAATACCTGCTGCGGTTCGCGCAAATCGTTCTCGTGGCTGTGGGTCTGCGGATCGCGGTCGTGTTCGGCACCCTCCTGTTGCTCGGGGACTTTGACGCCGACCTCGCGCGGGTTTTCATCCCGTGGCTATGGTCGATCCACAACGGGAACCTGTTCTTTTTCCTGATGCAAATCCTGTGGGGCCTGGTACTACCGATGGTGCTAGGCCTGCTCGTGCTGCAGTGTGCGCAACAAAAATCCAATCAGTCTGCCACGGGCCTGTTGTACCTGATGGAGATCAGTGTCTTGTTCGGCGAACTGTTTGCGGCGTATCTGCTGATCTGACCAAACGACGAGCAGCGCGCGGTGCTTGCGCCGTCCACGCGCCCCGTGGTAGACTTCGCCCGTGATAATTTCGTCGGGACGTAGCGCAGCCTGGTAGCGCACTTGCATGGGGTATCAAAAACGGGTTTTTGCCACGGTTAGCAATCGTTAGTTTTCCCAATGTTTACGGGCTTTTCTTGCACTTTTGCCTTTGCCCGGTTTAGCCCAAATATGCCCCAAAAAACCAATGGAGTATCAAATGGCAGTATCAAATGGGAAAGACCGAGAAAATGACCGAGAAAATGTCGGCTGTCGGTTAAGACCAGACAGCCCGGTCGAAGTGCGTCTGACAGAAAGGGCCACTTGCCGTATGCAAGTCTGAAGCGGGAGCGAAGGGCTTTCTTGAGCGCCATTTGATACTACTTGATGCCGAAGTTGTGGCTCTTCACTGACGATGGGTGTTCTTGTTGAACTCCATTTGATACTGTTTTGATACTGGTTTGATACTGCCCGAGAACGCTGCGTCTCATGTTCGAGTGGAGAGATTTAACAAGATCCCGCAGCTTGTCACGCTACGCTTGATGACCGTGACGCGATCCGGGAGAACCGTCGTAGATACCCACTTCGAACCAGATTTGCGCTTCATGTCCGCCCCGGAAACCGCCAAGCCGTTCGGCACAAGCGGTGCGCCTTGAGTCGTTGCGAAGGGAGTTGCAGGTCGACCCGGTTGAGGCGGAATCTGCGAATTTGACCACTCTAGGAAGTCGCCTGTTGTGGCGAGTTGCTTGACTTTATGGCGTTTATTCGCCATAAGTGACGTGTTATGAAAATAACCAAACAGGCCACAGACGAAGCTGTCCTGCGCGAGTTGGGCGGGCGGTTGGCCCAGGTGCGCTTGGATCGGAATCTGACACAGGCTCAACTAGCGGAGCAGGCCGGCGTCTCGAAACGCACGGTGGAACGCTTGGAATCTGGCAGCGTTGCGACGCAGTTGTCGGGCTTCCTCCGTGTGTGCCGTGTGCTCGATGTCATTGAGCGCTTCGACACGCTCGTTCCGGAATCCGTGCCCAGCCCGGTTGAGCAATTGAAATTGCGCGGACGGAAGCGAAAGCGCGCGTCGGCAAGACGGGGGGCGAAAGTTTCCTCCAAGAAATGGCAATGGGGAGATGAACGATGACTCTGGCGGAGGTTAGACTTTGGGGTCGAACCATCGGCGCCGTCTCGTTGGAGGACGGAGGCCGTTTCGCGGCCTTCCAATATGACGCGGCGTTCGCGAGCAGTGGGATCGAGGTTTCGCCCATCACCATGCCGCTCAGTGATCGGGTTTATGTTTTTCCTGATTTGCCAGCGCAGACGTTTCACGGTCTGCCGGGGCTGCTAGCCGATTCGTTGCCGGACCGATTCGGCAACGCCCTGATTGATGCATGGCTGGCCACGCAGGGCCGAACACCCGAAAGTTTCAACGCGGTCGAGCGGCTCTGCTACACCGGCGCGCGCGGCATGGGCGCGTTGGAGTTTGTGCCGGCGTTGGGACCGAAGCCGCAACCGGCGAAGAAGATTGAGATTGATGCCCTGGTCAAGCTGGCGTCGGAGATTTTGAGCCAGCGCCAGAAGCTGAAAACCAGCTTTGCCAGCGACCGACGGAAAAGCGCGTTGAACGACATTCTACGGGTCGGCACCTCCGCCGGCGGCGCGCGGGCCAAAGCGGTCATTGCTTGGAATCCGGCAACCAACGAAGTCCGCTCCGGGCAAGTCACGGCGGGAACGGGATTCGGTTACTGGCTGCTGAAATTCGACGGCGTCGTGGGAAACAAGGACAAGGAACTCGAAGACCCCAAAGGTTATGGCGCCATCGAATACGCCTACTCCCTGATGGCCAAGGCGGCGGGCGTGACCCTGAGCGAGTGCCGCCTGCTGGAAGAAAATGGCCGACGACATTTCATGAGCCGGCGCTTTGACCGGCGCGACGACGGCGAAAAATTGCACATGCAGTCGCTGTGCGCCCTGTCGCATTTCGATTTCAACCACGCGGGCGCCTACTCCTACGAGCAGGCGTTGCTGGCCATTCGCCAGTTGAATCTGCCGATGGCAGCGGTGGAAGAGATGTTCCGGCGGATGACGTTCAACATCGTCGCGCGCAACCAGGACGATCACGTCAAGAACATCGCCTTCCTGATGGACAAGGCCGGGCGCTGGTCGCTCGCGCCCGCGTTCGATATGACCTACAGCTACAATCCGACCGGCACCTGGACCGGCAGCCATCAGATGACCATGAACGGGAAGCGCGACGGATTCACCCTGGCCGACTTTCGCGCCTGCGCCAAGAGCGCGTTGATGAAACGGGGTCGGGCCGAGGCCATCGTCGAGGAAGTTCGCGCCGCCGTGGCGCAATGGCCGGACTACGCGGAGCAGGCGCAAGTGCTGAGCAATTGGCGCAAACAAATTCAGCGCCACCATCGGGTGGATTTCCCGCACACCTGACGACCAGGCCACCGGCGCTTTGGCAATTGCCGGCAAAAGAGCCGTTCGCGTCACTTTCTTTTGCGACAGTATTGCTGGTTGAGTTCGCCGTGGACTTTTTGCACACAGGCGATCCAGCCCCGAACGGCCTCTCGACTCAGTGACTTTGCCTGTTGATGACCACGCCCTTGTTTCTCACTGCGGTCGGCTTGATGAACAATATGATGGCGGCGATTCATGAGGGATGACAGTTGCGGAAGCAGAGGCTCGAACGGATTTTTGCAGAAACCAACCCGTGTCAGGAACGCGCAGAATTCCTCGATACTGTTGTAGCTCACGTGGTCGAGGTGGGCCTCCACCGAGCGCGCAATAACCTCATGAACCGTCCGGCCACGGTGGCTGACCAACTTGCCCAGGAAAAACTTCTCCGGTCGTCCGTGTCGTGCGGTGCCCACCAGCGGGATTTCATTCACGATCTCTTCGCTGGCGAAGGGCAGCAGTTCCCGTTCGATTGTCCGGCACATGTCCTCAAATGTGGCATGGAGCAGCACAACGCTGGCGCGCAATACGTCTGTCGCCTGAACAGCCTTGCGGCCTTTGCCCTTGGAGTCAGGGTGCGATTCGTAGACGCAAACCAGATTATTCACCCGGTTCAGGTTCTCACTGTACCGAATCAGAAGATCAACATTCCACGGCATGGCATGCCAGCGTCATTGTTGTCAGGAACTCTGCACGAAACGTGTCATACGAGCAATCGAGGTTGCCGGCACTACGACCGTCCGCCCGGAGTGGAGCCAGCCTTCTTGGCTCCGTTCATCTTCCGCCTCTGGCAGTTCATCGAAGACATGATTTACTCCCTCGGTTGGTCGTGTGCCTCCGACCGATGGAGGCGCAGGCTTTTCGCAGCTTCTTCAACCACGTGACCTCTTCGTGAAGGTTTCCGTTTGCCTGAGTCTTGGGAAACAGATCAAGCGGTGCGACGCCCAACACCTTTGCGATATACAGCAACTGGAAGTCGTAAACGTGGACCATCTGGGCTTCGATGCGGGCCACTGCCACCCGGCTTTTGTTGAGGCCGGCGCTTTGCAGTTCTTTTGCCAGCCGGTTCTGTGTCCAGTGTTTTTCCATGCGGATTGTTCGAATCCGCTGCCCGACCAGGTTGCGGTTTTTCGCCGCCCCGTTGTGGGGGCTGGCATCTCGCGGTGAAAAGATCTTCCGTAGTAGGTTGCTGAAAAAACCGTGTTTTGTAAGATCACTCTTTGTTTTCATTGGGGTCCTCGCATGTTTTGATTTCCTAAAATGCGCTTTTCAGCCGCCTGTTTGAAATGGCTGAATCACGCTAATGCACCGTTGCTCTGTGACTGTGTTGTACCTGGTGTCG
>CAWJFL010000018.1:0-66462 GCA_963842185.1 uncultured Verrucomicrobiae bacterium | reverse complement strand
GTGGACGGGATCGGGCTGGTGACGGGGACCGCGAAATTCACCGACGACATCTTCCTGAAGAACATGCTGCATGGGAAGATTCTGGGGAGTCCGCATGCTCATGCGCGGATCCTCGACATCGACACGACCGAGGCGGAGAAACTTCCGGTGTCGTCATCGTGCTCACGTACAAGAACGTGCCGCGCGTGCCGCACACGACGGCGGGGCAGGGCTATCCCGAGCCGTCGCCGTACGACGCGTTCATGTTCGACACGAAAGTGCGATTTGTGGGCGACCGCGTGGCGTGCGTTGCCGCGGAGACGCCCGAGATTGCCGAGCAGGCGCTGAAGCTCATCAATGTGAAGTATGAAGTCTTGCCGGCGGTGTTCGACGTGCGCGAGGCGGTGAAAGAGGGCGCGCCGATTATTCACGATGAACCCGATGCCGACGGCATTCACGACCGCAAACACAACATCGCGGCGCATTACGACGTCGAAATTGGCAACATCGCGAACGGGTTGAAGGAAGCGGATTTTGTCGTCGAGGAGGAATTCGAGACGCAATACGCGCAGCATTGTCCGCTCGAACCGCACGTGTGTATTGGTTATCTCGACGAGAACCATCGCATTGTGTTGCGGACGGCGACCCAGGTGCCGTGGCACGCGCGCCGGATCGTGGCGCAATGCCTGCAAATTCCCATCAATCAGATCCGCGTCATCAAACCGCGCATCGGGGGCGGATTCGGCGCGAAACAGGAGATCATTCTCGAAGATTTGTGCGCGCTGATCACGCTGCGGACGCGTCGGCCCGTGAAGATCGAGTACACGCGCCGCGAAGAATTCATCTCCAGTCGCACGCGCGATCCGTCGATCGTCAAGATGGCCATCGGCGTGAAGAAGGACGGCACGTTCACGGCCATCGACCAGCGGGTGACGAGTTGGACGGGCGGGTATGGGACGCATTCGCTGACGCTGCTGACGAACGTCGGCAGCAAGACGCTGCCATTCTATCGCTGCAAGAACGTGCGGTTCTGGGGCGACTCGGTGTACACAAACCTGCCGGTCACCGGCGCGTATCGCGGCTACGGCGCGACGCAGGGCGCGTTCGCCATCGAGCAGGTGATGGACATCATCGCGGACAAACTCGGCATTGATCCCATCGAGCTTCGCAAGAAGAACCACATCCAGAAAGGCGAGACGAATCCCGTCTTTGCCGCGTTGGGCGAGGGGAAGGAAGGGCACGACAACCCGATTGAGAGCTGTGGACTCGACGAATGCATCGACCGCGCGGCGGCGGCGATTGGCTGGAACCAGAAACATCGCTTGTACCAGAAGCGCGATCCGAACGCGAAGGTCAAGCGCGGCATCGGCCTGGCGTGCCTGATGCAAGGTTCGGGCATCGCGGGCATCGACATGGCGTCCGCGCGCATCAAGATGAACGAGGACGGCTCGTTTAATTTGTTGATGGGCGCGACCGATCTCGGCACGGGCAGCGACACGGTGCTGGCGCAGATCGCGGCGCAGGTCCTGGGAATTAGCACCGACAAAATTCTCACGTATTCGTCCGACACGGACATGACACCGTTCGACAAAGGCGCGTACGCGTCGAGCACAACGTATGTCTCCGGTGGGGCCGTTAAGAAGGCGGCCGAAGCGTGCCGGGAGAAGATTTTGAAGGTTGCCGCCGAGATGCTGAAAGACGACGTCGCAAACCTGCGGTGCGAGAACGCCAAGGTCATCAGCAAATCGGGCAAGGAAGTGCCGTACCCGAATATCATCCAGCGCTCACTGTATGGCCAGAACCAATTCCAGATCGACGGTGAAGCATCGCACATTTCGTACGTCTCACCGCCGCCGTTTGCCGCCCACTTTGCGGAAGTCGAAGTCGACACCGAGACGGGTCAGGTGCGCGTGGTGGATTACGTCGCGGCGGTCGATTGCGGTGTGGCGATCAATCCGAAACTCGCCGAAGGCCAGATGGAAGGCGCGGCGATGAATGGCCTGAGCTACGCGTTGTGCGAACAGATGGTGTTCGACGAACGCGGCCGGATGCTCAACCCGAGCTTTTTCGATTATCGGCTGTTCACGACCGTGGACGCGCCGAAAATCCGCACGATCCTTGTCGAAACCTACGAACCGACCGGCCCGTTTGGCGCCAAGAGCATCGCCGAGATCGGCATCAACGGCCCGCTGCCCGCCGTCGCCAACGCCATCTACGACGCCTGCGGTGTCCGCATGAAGAAAGCGCCGTTCACACCGGAGCGCGTATTGGCGGCGATTCTGGCCAAGAAATAGCATTGCTCGTTGAACGAATGATGCTATTGTTGCGTCCAAGCTTCTGAACCAAAACAAAGGAGAGCAGATGAAGAGATTTTTAGCATTTGTAGTCGCTGCGGTCGTTGTGATGAGCGCGGCAGCGGTGTACGCGGGTGAAGGCTGTTGTGGAGGCATGTCGAAGAGCAGCGCAAAGGGTGGGGCATGCTGTGGCGACATGTTTAGCAAGTTGAACCTCACGCCCGATCAGAAGGCGAAGGTAAACACGCTGATGACGGAGTGCCACAAGGCGACCTCGACATCGGAGTTCCATCAATTGTTCAGGAGCGGCTTGGAGAAGATTCTGACGCCCGATCAGTTCGCGCAATGGAAAGCCATGGGCGACAAGACGGCGAAGGGCGGCGGCTGCCCGTTCATGAATCCGAGCTGCACGAAGACAGACAAGACGTAGAAGTTACCGTTCACATTTCGGATGACAAACCCCGGCATGAAAGTGTCGGGGTTTTGTTTTGGATTGATTTGTCGCGTGGTTTTGTCACCTTGGGATGGAATGGGAGGTCGCGGTTATGGCGAATGAGAAACCGATTGTCGGACGGACGAAGCACGGCGAGCTGACGCTGGATCAGATCGCGGAGTTGCAACCGGGGTTGGGGACGTTGATGCGCGACGTGAGCGACCGTTACTGGATCGCCTACTACGCGGCGAAGGGTGGTAACTGGGAATTGGCGGCTTATCAACTGCGCGGCGTCCGCAGTCTGTTCCAAAAGGGCAACCTGACCCGGCCGAAATACAAGAGTATGGTTGAGGAGTACACGAAGAAGATACTCGACCCGCTCGACCAGCACGTGGCCGCGAAGAACTTTGCCGGGTTTGAAAAGGCGTACCGGGAAGGGATTGATCTGGCCAATCAGATGCATACCGCGACCAAACACGGTGAGATTGTGTGGAAGCTCCCGCCGAATCCGCCGCAGCACCTCGACCTCGGGCCCGGTTCCTAGCCGCGGAAAGTTTCCGAATCTGAGGCGTGGGTGAATTACGAGGGTGGTACCGCCGGAGGGAATCGAACCCACACACCATTGCTGGTACTGGATTTTGAGTCCAGCGCGTCTGCCAGTTCCGCCACGGCGGCAACATGCTTATCTACAAGCACTTAAGACTAAGTACAACGCAAGGCCAAAAATACTGGTTGCAACCCGAAGTTGTAACCAGTATATTCCAACCATCACAGGAGTCCAATAGCCATGCGTCAAACATTGAGTCGAGTATCGCAAAACCTGTACAAGAGTCAAGAGAGCGGTCGCTACTACGCCGTCATCAAGGTGCGCGGACACCAGGTTAAGCAAAGCCTCAAGACCGACGATTATGCCATTGCCAAACGCAAGCTGCGCGATTTGGAGAAGAGTTTCCAGGATGGTGGAATTGATCAGGCCAACCAAAAACCGCCCCGCAGTTTCGCTGAATTGGCCGCTCGGTTTGAGAGCAACTGTCTTCCCGGCCGCGATCTTAGACCGACGGCTTTGGCTGATTACAGATGGCGCGTCAAGGCGCTGCTCAAACACAGCGGCTTTACCAAGGACCCGTTACGGTCGATCAGCCGGGAGAAGGTCGAGGTGTGGCACAGCCGTCGTACCGCCATGCTTCACCCCCAGCGTATGAACAACGAAATCGGCACTCTGCGTGACCTCCTGGGTTATGCCCGTGATAACGGTTGGATGATGCACGACCCCACGGCCAAGCTGAAGCGTCACAAGATTCCCCGCCCGAACCCGGATCCGCCCACGGCAGACGAGTTTCGACGGCTGGTTGTCACCCTCCGCAGTCACCGTGACCGCGACGCTGGCGATCTCGTCGAACTCATGGCTTACTCGGGGCTGCGCGTGTCGGAGGCTTGCGGGTTGAAGTGGCAAGACGTGGACTTTGACAGGGGCATGTTCTACATCGCCGGCAAGGGCCACGATGAAACCGAACGGGACGTTGTGCCGCTATTCCCAGCCATGCGCGAACTGCTCTTGAAAATCCGTCAAGCGCGCCAGACAGGAAAAATCGAGGGTATCAAACCCGGCGACCGTATCATGCGCGTCAACCGTTGCAGGGATGCACTTAAAACCGCATGCCGCGAGGCCAAGCTGCGCCGGACTTTCACGCATCACGATATGCGCCGATACTTCACTACCCGTTGCATGGAGCAAGGCGTTCCGATTCGCACCCTGGCTGGCTGGTTGCGGCACAAGGATGGCGGCGCACTTCTTCTGCGAACCTACGCCGCGCACCAGGACAAACACTCCTTGGAAATGGCAAGTAAGATCAATCTCGCCGTGAAGGTTGAGGCCGATAACGTAGTGCCGATGCGAGCGGCGAAGGCGAACGCCTGACGGCCGGTGGTGGCCGGGTCATTCTGAGTTCGCCGTCAGTCGCATGGCTGGCCGCATGGCGAACAGTGCGGCTTGGTTGGCACACCGCTATTCAACAGTCGTTTCTTTCAGAAATCGTTCGATCTCGGGGAGCGGAAACAGCGGTCGCCGCAATGCGCGGCAAGGTCGCAGTAGTCCGCGAGCAACCAAGCGGTCAACCGTTATCGGTGTCACGCCCAAGGCTCTCGCCGTTTCCTGTCGTGTCAGCGCGAGTCGAATTTCCTTATTGTTTGTCTGCATGGTGATCTCCTGTTTCTGCGTTACAACCCTTCATGTCTCAAGAACCTCTTGACGACGATTACTCCTGCGTGAAGCCATACGAGCAGGGCCGGCGGCGGAGCAAGCGCGGTGCAATGTGGAGCGCAGCGTTGCGAGCAATACATTGACGGCGCGCCGCGAGCCGTACAATCGAAACGGCACGTCACGCAAAGTCGATGACTGATAAGGCGCAATCATTCGACCACCGATAGCACAGGGAAGTCGCCTGATTGTGTAGCAAGTACACAAGATGTTTGGAGCACTGCCCGGCAACCGGCCCCGAGACGGCGAGTGCAATGATTGGAGTCTGTGAGCGGATACTGCGTGGACAGAGTATGACCGTGACTACGGACTGTGTGTGAATAGCGTGACCGGCAACTGAGCGTCACATCCCGGCTGTCGGTGGCGAGCACCGCGCAGCCACGGACAGTGTCGCATGATCGATGCGCCTTGACAGCGCGGCAGACGCGGCGAGCGGTACGCGCTATGAGCGACCGCCACGCCGGGTCTGACAGCATTCTGCCGGTGAATGACCGGCAAAGATTCCACGTGGATGCGTTCACCGCGTCGTCACCCGCTGACCGGTCTGACTGTCATTGCTCCGTCCGGCATGACCCGTTGTAATCGTCGGCTGGGTGTTTGACGGAGCGTATTTCGGTCGGCGGCGCGTGCGCGACTTGGTGGCGGCGTCTCCGCCCGCAGTCCAGCGGCTCAGGCACTCGCGCAAGCACGCCGGACTCACCGGCACACCGGCCACCTTCAACTCCTCTGCCAATTCGCCAATCTTCCAGCCTTTGCCGCGCAACGCCAGCAACCGTTCGCGCAGCGGCTCCAGCACGTCGGCAGCAGTCTTGCGCTTCCTCGGCGGCTCGCGTTGCGTCAACTGTTCCAGTTTTTTCTCCAACGCCGCGTAATCCAGCTTCGCGGCGATCTGCGTGTAATCCATGCGTGTGCTCATACTGAATTCCTTCCACTTTTCTGCCGTCGGCGATTGGATGATTTCACCGACAACGTTTGACTCGCCGTTGAATGTTTGTCCAAGCAGCCTTGGCACTTGGCGGCGAGCAGCCAAGCGCACCGGCCTCCAGCAGCCCGCCACTCGGGCTAGGAGGGGTAAGTGTCCTGCTCATTTTTCCCTTTTCTATGCCACACTTGGCCTGCTCAGTTTGAACGCGCTAGCGAACAATCTATCCACTGTTTCTGGTTACAGTGAGTCGCATGAAACCAGCTGACATCGGTGGCGTTATAGCCCTTGGGTCTCGCGAGCTTGTGTACGACATACACAACACAAGCCGGCTTTCGTGCCAGACTCCAGCGATGACAAACGATCCTTTCATCGCCGCCTATATCACCACACGGACCCTTGGAATGTTGTTCCCATTTCGGAACAACTTTGCAGCACGGTTTCGGTAAGCTCCCCGACCATGTTCAGCGCCATTCCACAAAAGAATCGAGTCGCCGCCACGACGTATTTCGACGAGCACCTGTCGCACAACGATTACTACACCCAGGGCGAAGTCTTGGCCCACGATCAAGGTGGTCATTGGATTGGCATCGGCGCGGAACGGTTGGGTTTGCAGCCAGGTGAGCCTGTCACCCGCGAAGTGTTCCTGCGCCTCTGCGACAACCTGCACCCGATGACCGGTGAACGACTCACGCCGCAGCAGTTCCGGGACCGTCGGCTCTACTTCGACTTCGTCTGCTCGCCGCCCAAGTCGGTGTCGATTCTTGCGGTCACGATGAATGACCATCGCATCATCGAAGCACACCAAGAGGCCTCCACGATGGCGCTTGCGCGAGCTTGAGCAGTTCGCCGCCACGCGCATTCGCAAGGGCGGCATCGAGGATCAGGATCGCACCACCGGCAACCTGGTCGGCGCAGCGTTCCTGCACACGTCTTCCCGCGCCCTGGACCCGCAACTGCACACGCATTTCGTCCTGTTCAACTGCACCTGGGACAACACCGAGAAGCGGTGGAAGGCGCTGCAAACCGGCGATATGTTCGGCGCACTCAACTACGGCACAGCCGTCTATCGCAACGAACTGGCCAAGCGGCTCCACCGGCTCGGCTACCGCACCCGGAAGGCCGCCAACGGGTTCGAGATCGAGGGCGTCGCGCCTGAGTTGATTGACCGGTTCTCGAAACGGTCGCAGCAACGGGACCTGGCCGTCAAACGTCAGGAGGCGAAGCTCGGTCGCAAACTGACCAAGCAGGAGATCGCTCACGTCGTCCACCAGTCCCGCCCCAAGAAGCTCAAGGGCGCGTCCGATGATCAAGTGCGCCGACAGCAGCTTGGTGAGATCGGTTTCTTCGAGAAACGGGCGCTGCGCAAAGTGGTCGAAGCGGCCAATGGTCAGTCGGAGGATTTCGCCCACTTGGTCACGATGCGCGAGGCTGTTGACCACGGCATCGCGCACGTTTTCGAGCGCGCCTCGGTCGCGCCGCAACACAAGATTCTGGAAGCCGCCCTGGTCAACGGCTGCGGCCAACTGGACCTGCCGCTGCTCAAGAATGCGCTGGCGGAACGCTCCGAACTGGTGCGCGTCGGTTCGGAGTTCTCGACCCGCGACATCCTCACCAAGGAGCTTTCGTTGATTCGCACGGTCAACGCCGCCATCGACACTATCGCCCCGATCACCAGCCGTTATGAACCGGCGTCTCATCTCGGCCCGGATCAGCGCAAGGCGTTGGAACATGTTGCTCACCAGCCCGGACCGCTTCACGGGGTTTCGTGGCTTGGCCGGCACCGGTAAAAGCACGGTTCTGGTCGAACTGAACCGCATTCTCGACAATGAAGGTTTCGAGGCCCTGTTCTGCGCTCCGACTGCTGCCGCTGCCGATACGCTGCGCAAGGACAAGCTGGAATCGGTCACGCTCGCCAGGCTGCTGACGGATTGGGCCATGCGGCGAACACTTTCCGCCCGCAGCGTGATTGTCCTGGATGAAGCCGGCGCTGTTGGCCTCGATGACATGGTGAAACTATTCGATCTGGCCGTTAGTAACGGCGCTCGTGTGGTGCTCTCCGGCGACACCGGCCAGCACGCTTCCGTTGCTCGTGGGGATGCGCTCCGCATCCTCGAACAGTATTCCTCCTACCGCTTCAGCGAATTGACCACCATCCGTCGCCAGAAACCCGCCGCCTTCCGTCAGGTGGTCGAACTGGCTGCCGCCAAACAGACCGACAAGGCGTTTGCCAAGCTCGTGGAACTTGGCGCGGTCACGGAGGCGGCGACGGAGGATGGGCAGCTTTACCAGCGGGCGGCTGAGGCATACCTGTCGGCGACCAAACAAGGACGGTCCGCACTGTTGGTCTCACCCACTTGGGGCGAGATTGAAGCGGTCACGGAGAAGGTGCGCGAGGCTCTGAAAGTTGAGGGTGTCGTCAGCCAGGATGAGCAGACAGTGTGCGTTTTCGATTCGCTCTCGTGGACGCAAGCGCAAAAGAAGAATACGAACCAGTACGAACCGGGTCAACGCCTGCGCTTTGTCAGAAAAACGCGCGACTTTGATCGGGGCGAGACGGTCGAAATCCGAGCCGTTCTCGAAAACGGACTGCGCGTTCGCCGTCCCGATGGAATGGAAGTGGATTTTATCCCGGCCAGTGCTGCCGCCTCGTTCGACGTGGGCGTGTCCCGCGAGTTGAAAGTCGCCGCTGGCGATTGGCTGTTGCTGCAAGCCAATCACGGCAAAGAGTTCATTAACGGCGAGCGCGTTCAGGTGCGGGAGATCAGCGGCGGCCGCATCACGCTCACCGACGGCCGGGTGCTGCCCGGCACCTTCAACACCTTCACCCACGGCTACGCCGTCACCTCGCACTCATCACAAAGCAAGACCGTCGATGACGTGCTCCTGGTCGCATCGTCGCGTTCCTTCGGCGCGGTGAACCGCGAACAGTTCTACGTTTCCATTTCTCGCGGGCGTAAACACGTCCAGGTCTTCACCGATGATGTCGAACTGCTCGCGCGTCGCGTGACCGATTCGCGCGAACGCAAGGCTGCCGTCGAACTCCAAGGCCTGCGCGATGACCTGGCCAAACTCGGTTTCCTGCGACAACCGCAGCAAGAGCAAAATATCGGCACCCCGGTGTCCACGGTGCACCAAGATTTTCGCACGGTGCGCCCGATGCGTCAGTCGCCGCGAGTGTTCCGCGCCACGCGTTTGTCTCCGGTGCAACGGCTCGCACAGGTGGCCGAAGATGTGCAGCGATGGCTTCGCGAACGGTCCGTCATTGAGCAAAAGGAAACTGTCACGACCAAGTTTGAGCAAACCGAGTCCATCAAACAAGCTGAGTCCATAAAACAGGCTGAATCCGTCAAACTGGCTGACTCCGTCAAACGAACCAGCGGCCTCAAACGATCTCGCACGGTCAAAGAAGCTCTGCAGCAAGAGCAGTCCACCCGCCGCAAGCTGCGTCGGGGCATCACCCCGCCTGGAAGCATCGGCCACTCTCGCGGCATTGGTGTCTGAACTCTCAACCCCTCAACACACCATGCACCCCACCAAAGACGACTGCTACACCACCTCCGTCAAGTATTGCGCCTGCATCGAGTTCCATCTCGACGAGGAGCGCCGGCGTGGCTTCCACACCAGTCAGTTGATTGATTACACCCTGGAACCCAACCCGGACGCCGGCGAGGACAAGAACGCGCCACCGCAAAAACTCGCGCTGGCTTTCTCCACCGCTGACGTGGTGATCTTGGGCTGGCGTCTCGGTCGGCTGGCCGATTTGCTCCGCGAAAACGACCTCGCCACGGTCCACGTGCTACCCAAACGCTATGCCGATCTCGACCGCGTCAGACCCTTTGTCGCGTCCATCAGCATCACCACGATCAGCAGAGAGCAGTCGTAGGGTGCCAGATTGTTGCCGCGCTAGGACACTCGAACTTAGATTGTTTTCAATGCCGGCCCGGTCGAACTTGGGTCATGTTTGCATCGCGGGATGGATTGGTCGTGAACGCGGGTCTGACTCCATTCGAAGATTGTGTCCCAAAGCTTCCCGACCTTTCTACCGGCCAACCAAACGCCCTTGACTCGACGTGGCTAATCTGCGAGAAGTCTAACGGTGACGAATCGGGTGCGCAACGTTTTATTGATCCTCGTGCTGCTGGCGGGGACCGGCGCACACTGGGGTGCGTTGCAATCCGTGGCGTGGACCCGGATGCTCGCCGAAAACCTCCGCAGCTCTTCCTTTGCCGACGCTGTCTCGCGAACGTTTGACGGCCAACATCCATGCTCCCTTTGCAAAGTCATCGCCAGTGCGAAGAGGTCCGAGAAGCGCATGGAATTTCCCCAGCCATTGACGAAGCTCGAATTTCCTCTTACGACGCAATTGTTGCTGTTGGTTGCACCCACACGTTTTCAACTTGTGTCGATCGGCAGCGAGTTTGTTGAGTCTCTCTCCCAACAACCGCCGACGCCCCCACCGCGCGCGAGCTGCGCCTAAAACTGTTGTTGTGTCGTTGCTTGTGGTGTGTTGTCGCGCAGGCATGGTTTTGACTCTGTAAACTGAGGGCCGCGCATTGCGGTTTCTCGCAACTTTGAATTCAAGAATGAAAATGAAGAACACAATTGTTTCGATGTCGGTTGTTACACAGATGAACAACCGGAAGACAAGCTTCGGTGCAGTGAATAAGGTGATTGGTCTGGCATTGTTGTTGGGAGTGGCTCTGACGCCCCGAGTTGGCTGGGCGTGTGCGTGTGGATGTGGTGTTTTCGACGTGGGCACAGGCTTGATGCTTCCTCAAGGCGCAGGTGGAATGGCCTATGTCAATTATGACTACCAGGATCAGCATCAGAATTGGCATGGAACCTCGCCGGCGCCAGGAGGCGATAATGATGACAAGGAAATACGCACCCACTTCGTTACCGCCGGCTTCCAGTACATGTTCGACCGCAGTTGGGGATTTCAGGTCGAGGTGCCGTATGACGAACGATACTTCAAGACAACCGGCGGTGCCTCCGGCAGTGACATCGTATCTCTCAACTGGGCGAGTCTTGGCGACATTCGGGTCGAAGGCATCTACACGGGGTTTTCCCCGGATATGTCCACCGGCATAAACTTCGGTTTCAAACTGCCGACCGGCGACTATACCCACAACGACGCATTTGGGGACATCGATCGTGACTCGGAACTCGGGACGGGGAGCACCGATATTCTTCTTGGCGGCTATCATCAAGGGAATCTCCCGGGTGACATCGGTCTGACCTGGTTCGCACAGGCGTTGTTGGACCAGCCGATCATTACACGAAATCAGTACGCACCGGGAACCGAACTCGATGTTGCCGCTGGCCTCTACCCAAAAGGCTGGATGATCCACAACGCGCATGTCACGCCGTTGGCCCAGGTAATTGCTTCCGAACGCACCAGCGACCACGGTGCAGAGTCCGCCCACCCCGTGGCCTCCGGCTACCAGCGGATTCTGGTATCCCCTGGTATCGAGGTGGATGTTCATCCGATCAGCTTCTACACGGATGTCGAAGTGCCCGTGTTCATGGATTTTCGTGGCGATCAGTTGGTCGCGCGGTGGCTCTTGAAGACCTACGTGAGCTATCACTTCTAGGCGGACCATACTGGTTGTTTCCGAACTGGGGGAAGGGGCTCGACGTGGACCGTCACGTCGAGCCCCCTGGGGCGCTCTGGCAGCTTGAGTAAGTTGGAAGCCGCCTAACCTGGGCCTCCCATTTTCAACCTCCGCGCCGTGACGGTTGTGTGCTCTCCCCCGCTGGACATGCTTGACACAAATGCAAGAGCACGACTATTCTCAATTGCAAATGTCCACACCAAGCAAGGCCAAGAAATGGATCCTCCAGATTGTCATAGCGTTGGTCGTGATCGCGGCTGTGTGGAGAGCCATTGATCGGGTGAATTTTTGGTATCGTCAGCAGTGGCATGTCGATCTGACGATGCAAGACTTGCCGCCGGTGGATCGTTCGCAATGGCCCAACCCGCCTGTTGCGTGGTCAAACGAAACCGTTGAGGTCCAAACCGCTGCGCCGGAGGGGATGAAACCGGCCAAGGTCACGTACTTCGTCAATTCCATCGGCATGAAGCTGGTGCGCATCGAACCCGGCACATTCCTGATGGGGCTGCCGGACAATATGACCAACTCCGTCGGACCGACCGCCCCACGGGGTGGAGGCCCTGAGCGTCAGGACGGTCCGATGTACCTGCAGCATCAAGTGACGCTGACCAAGCCGTATATCATCGGTGCATTTGAAGTGTCGAACAAGCAATTCGAGCTGTACGACACACAGCACAAACATCGCCGCCCGTTTTATCAAGAGGGGACCGATGGCGACAACCACCCGGTACAGCCCGTTACGTGGCAAGAGGCGCAACTATTCTGCCGCTGGTTGTCGGAGAAAGAGGGCCATCTGTACGGCCTGCCTACCGAGGCGCAGTGGGAATATGCCTGCCGCGCCGGCACCACGAACCTAACGTACTGGGGTGACAACGTTGAGGATCGCACCAAGGCGAACATTGGCGGACCCCGCAGCAGTGAGAAGACTCATCTTCACTGGGCAGACGACGGTTATGAATACACGGCACCGATTGGCTCGTTCCCGCCGAATCCATGGGGATTGTACGACATGATCGGAAATGCACGTGAATGGGTGGCCGACTGGTATGCACCGTTCACGCGTGATGCCGTGGTCGATCCCGTTGGGCCGCCTACGGGCGGTTGTCGGTCGAACAAAGGGGATGGATGGATGCATCCGTTCTACCGCATATGCTCCGCCTATCGAGATGGCGATGCACCGCATGACCAGAAGGACATTCACGGTTTTCGGGTGGGTTGCGCCGTCGAATAATCAGCAGTGACATAGCCAACAATCGCCTATCGCGGACGCGTCGACAGGGAACTCCGAGCATCTGGCACCGCCGCCGCCGAGACACAGAATGGGCGGCAAGGCAGTTGCCCGCTGCTGGCGCGCGCGGCGGGGGTTGCAGCGCAGACTTCGGTGGCGTCCGAATTTCGCCGACGGAGAACGGACTGGTCCTGCACAGGTTCTTCCCACGAAAACGTCACGCCGCAAAAAACGCTTGACGCAGGCGCTCATAATAATACTACTCATGAGAAACCGTAACACTATGGAAAAGGTCACCCGTTTCAGCGTTTCGCTCGACAAGAAACTCCTGCACGAACTTGATCGCATGTGCGGCGAGAAAGGCTACGACAATCGGTCGCTGGCTATTGCGGACATGATCCGCGCCCATCTGGTCGAACACCGGCAACAGTTGGGCCGGGGCGAGATCGCGGGCAGCATTACCCTCGTGTATGACCATCACAAGCACCACTTGCAGGACTTGCTAACCGACCTCCAGCACGAGCACCGCGAGGTGATTATCTCCGCGCTGCACTGTCATCTCGACCACGACAACTGCCTTGAAATCCTCGCGGTGCGCGGCAAGGCCGTTGACATCAAAAGACTGGCCGACGAACTCATCGCCGCCAAGGGCGTCAAACACGGCAAGCTCACCATCACCGGCACCGGAAAAGATTTGCCGGGATGATGCACCGCTACGCTCTGGCACTGGCGCTATCGGCGGCGAAGGAACAACAAGATTGCCAACCCGCAACCGAGCAATGAGTAGCTGGACGGCTCCGGAATCGTTATTGCGAAGACCGTGCCGTCACCCGCGCTGCCACCCGCGGAAGTCCATCCATAGAGGGTGTTGCCGACCGCCGAGAGATCACCGTCCGGATTCTTGCCATCCGCTCCG
This sequence comes from uncultured Verrucomicrobiae bacterium, assembly GCA_963842185.1. Lineage (GTDB taxonomy): Bacteria > Verrucomicrobiota > Verrucomicrobiia > Palsa-1439 > Palsa-1439 > Palsa-1439. The sequence goes on along the minus strand of CAWJFL010000018.1, from coordinate 52,815 downwards.
CCGGCGAAGCTGTACAGATTGGTGTAACCAGTGCCATCAAGATTGATCCCGAACACTGTGCCATCATTCGCGCTGCCACCGCTCTTGGTCGTTCCATAGAGAGTCGAGCCAGCCAACGTCAGCGAACCGTTGGGGTTGGCGCCACTCGGTGCGCCGCCGCTGAAGCTGTACAGATTGGTGTAACCGGTGCCATCGAGATTGACCGAGAATATCGTGCCATCGTTGGCGCTGCCGCCGATCCGGGTCATTCCATAGAGAGTCGAGCCGGCCAGCGTCAGCCCGCCGTAGGGATTGGCGCCATCCGATCCGCCGGCGAAGTTGACTAGGTTGGTGTACCCGCTGCCGTTCGGGTTGATTTGGAAGACAACCCCATCCTTGCTGCTGACGGTACTGGAGCCTCCGTGTGTGGCCATTCCGTAGAGCGTTGAACCGTTCATTATCAACCCACCACCAAGAGGACTGGAGCCACTCCCAGGACCGCCGGTAAAGGTGTAAAGATTGCTATAACTGGAACTGGAGGTGTTGAACGAGAAGATCGAGCCGAGGCCGCCATTACTGTAGTAGGTCGTCCCGTAGACGGTCGAGCCGTTCATCAGCAAAGTACTGTATGGCTTGTAGCCAGCACCGGTCGTAAAACTGTACAACGTTTGGTACCCGGAGCCATCGGTATTGACCGAGTAGATAACGCCGTCGTTGGCACTGCCACCGTAGTAGGTCGTCCCGTAGAGGGTCGAGCCGCTCAGCACCACCGAACCGAGAGGACCATAACCGTCGGACGTAGAGCCGGTAAACGTATGCAGGATTGTGTAGTCGCTGCCATCGGTGTTCATCGAATAGACCACGCCCTTGCCGGTGCTGCCGCCGTAGTCGGTCACTCCGTAGAGAGTTGATCCGGAAATGGCCGGCGCGCCGTAATATGGATTCGCTCCAGGACTGGCCCCACTCGTGCCGCTAAACGACTCGATCAAGGTGAACTGGGCCCGGGCGGCACCCCCGCTGAATAGAAACAGCGTGGTTGCGAGTACGGTGAAGTAGGTTTGTTGTTTCTTCATAACAGTGGTTTCCTTCGATATTGATGTGCGACGATTTGTTTTGGTGTTACGTGTATAAATGGTCGTAACATCTGTCAAGCGCGAATTGCATAGCCCCGGAGCGGTTGATTGTGCGTAGCTCCGGAAATCGTCGGGTTGTCACCGGAAACGCCCGCGTTGTTGTGGTGCAATGAGCGCGAATGGGCTTGACGGTGGTGTTACGTATCATAATACTCGTCACACGATGAAAGGAGTCACCCGCTTCGGCATCTCGCTTGACAAAGGTCTTCTTCAGAAACCGGGCCGCATGCGCCCTTTCCCCAACGGAGGGTGTGCAAAGAACGGTCAACCCGGGTTTACCCTCATCGAGTTGCTCGTGGTGATTGCGATCATCACAGTGCTGGCGGGAATGCTTGTTCCAGCTCTCGGTCGCGCGAAGCGCACAGCGCAGGGGGCCGCTTGCTTGAGCAACCTGCATCAGATTGGACTGGCGATGCGCCTGTACCTGGATGACTGCGGGGTGACGCCGCCCGCGTATATCAACGCCTCATGTCGGTGGATGGACCTGATCAAACCGTTGATTCCAAAGCAATCCGGCGTGTTTCGTTGTCCTGCAGATCTGAAAGCAATTCCTTGCACTTGGGACTTACAGATCACGCTCAGCTATGGAATCAACTCTTTCAATTTCGCGGGCATACCATACTGCTTATGGTACGGCGTCAAGGAGCGGAACATCGCCCGACCTTCCGGGACGATCTTCATCGCCGATTGTACCCCGGGGAAGTACTACTGCGGAGGCGGTGGCATTTTCAGCGATCCAGTCGTGGATGTGAATTACCGGCACGCGGGGAACAGTTTCGACGCTTTGTTTTTCGACGGACACGTCGAGCGAAGAACCACGACCACAAAGCAAGATTGGGATGCCTCACAATGATTTCGCTTCATGCAAGCAAGAGTGGCTGTCGGCCGTGGCGAATACGACCGAATCGTCGGCGACGCGGCTTCATCGACGCGCTTGCTGTCGGGGTGTTTGTGTTGGCTGCACCGCACTGCAACGCGACGTACAATTTCGCCGGGCAAGGGATGCAGACCGTGCTCAGCGGCACGGTTGCCAACGCCTCGCTTTACATGGGGACCTCGGCGACTTGGACAAACATGGCCTGGAACCCGGCGGTTGGCCAGCCGTACAACGTGCCGGTAAGCTTTGCCCTGCCACCCTGTGACAACGTTGTTACCGGCCGTCTCGTTCTCACTCTTTGGGGCGGCACCCCCGATTACACCGCCAACCTCAGCGTCTCTGTTAACAGCAATGCTCTTGCGTCCGGTGGCCTGAATTTCGGTTCGACGAGCGACACCAATGCTTCCTTCAGCGCGACCCAACCGTCTGTGTACGGTAGCGGGTACGGCGTCTGGCTCGTCGGGTTGCCGGTCAATACCAACTACCTGCATACCGACGGGTCCTCCAACTTGGTCGCCATCACGGTTACGACATCCAACTCATTCGATGGCCGTATCATGCAAGTGTCGCTTCTATCCATCTATCAACAGAGCGCGCTGAGCAACCAATTTCAGTACGCCATCGCTGAGGGTAGCGGCGACATCTATAATGTGCCGACCAGCGGTGAAGTTTGCAGCCGCACAGTGGCCTTCGGTAGCCTCAACATCGCCCAAGTGAATTCTGCTGCATTGCAGGCGCTATATACATACGCTCCCGACGGTCAAAACAACCGTCTCTATTTCAACGGCACTCAATTTGGAGGAGACGGTGTCGCTGAGTGGGACCCGTCGGCCACCGGCTTGGACTACGGACCGAGCATCGTGGACTTCAATGTCACCTCCTGCGTGGCCAGTTTCAGCAACAACATCACCTTCTCCGTGTGCTCTGCTGACGTGCCGTCGCCGGTGGCATCCAGATTGCGACCGCAAATTGCCGTGCTGACCATCACGGGACCAACGGTGCTGACGCCGTGGCAGCAGTGGCAGATGCTCTACTTCAACTGCACGAACTGCCCCCGGGCCCAAGCCAATGCCGACCCTTACGGCAAGGGCATCAGCAATACCAACCAATTCCTACTCGGGTTGAACCCGACCAATCCAGCGTCCGTGTTCGCTATCACAAGCGAGGTCCCCCAAGGCAACGACGTTCAAATCACGTGGAAGACATCCGGTGGGGATCCAAGTGGTTTGTTTGGGCAGGGCAAGACCAACATATTGGAATACGCTGCGGGCGACGCCCGGGAAGGTTTCACGGATAATTTCGCGAGCACGGGTCTCACCAATATCATTACCACGCTCGGCAACGTCCTGACTAACGCAACTGATCGTGGGGGGGCCACGAACGGTCCAGCCCGCTACTATCGCGTTCGCCTGTTGGTGCCATGATGCGCGCTCTCACTTCAATCGGGCGGTTGTTTCTTTCGACATTTGGTCTCGTATTGCTTGGTTTCGTTTTTTCTCCCAATGGCTTGGCCGAGCCGCCACGACGTATCCTCAGCCTCTGCACCACCGCCACGGACGTGCTGCTGGCTGTCGGCGCGCGCGACCAGTTGGCGGCCATCGATGAGTACAGTCGCGTCGTACCCGGCGCGACCAACATACCAGTCATTGCCAAAGGCAGCGCGCTCTCGCGCGAAGAAGTTCTCGCACGGCGCATGGACCTCGCGTTTATCTGGTGGTATCAGGACGACGCGGCGAAGCTGCTCGGGGAACTGTCGGTTCCAGTAGTGCGCATCCGTGCCGGTCACGTCGCCGAGTTACCGGGCACCAGTTCGGCTCATTGGCCAACGCGTCGGACGCGAAGCTCTCACCGACCGGCTTGCGGATGACCTTGTCGCGTTCCTATACTTGCACACCAACGCGCCCGCCAATCCGCCGCGCGTGTATCTCGAACTCTACGGTGCCTTCAAGACCGTAGGCGGTGACAGCTATGTCAACGACCTCATCACCCTGGCCGGCGGCACGAACATCGCCGCGGGCGTGGCGCGCGGCAGCGTTGTGTTTTCGCCGGAGCAACTCATTGCCGCCGAACCGGATGTAATTCTTTTCGTCAACGGCTTTACCACTGCCGACGCCATCAGCCAACGTCCCGGCTTCGCCAAACTGCGCGCCGTCCGTCGCGGTGCCGTTTACGGCGTCGGCCGCAATTGTTTGGTGGCTGGCAGCCAGTTGTCCGCCTCCGTAGAGCAATTGCGCGCGATTATCCATCGCGCCGACGGAAAGGAGAACTGACCGTGTCTTTCCACAGAATCACGTACAATGAGAAACACCAGTTCGCCACCGTCCACAACTTCGGCTGCACGCTGCGTTGTCCCACCTGCAGTTACAAACTTCGCAGTGGCCCGAACGGACGTCCCGGCCAGATCACGCCGCGTCCGACCCGGTTCCTCAGCATGGACGAGGTGCGCCGCGCCCTGCGCAGCGTGCCAGTCGAGAAAGTAAACTTTATGGGCGGCGAACCTACGGTCGCCACCGAACTGCCGGAAGCGCTCGCGTTCTGCAAGCAGGAACTCGGCGTTCGCACCTTTCTCGGTCACACGATTGGTTTGCGGTTGCCATTGCCGAATCTCGATGGCGCCAACGTTGGCCTCAAGGCGTGGGACGACGAGGTTCACCGCCGCTACACCGGTCGCGAACGCCAGCCGTTCTTCGACAACTTCGCTGCCGCTTATCGCGGTGGTCTGGAGATGCGCGCCAACATCGTATTCATTCCCCGCTTCGTGGACCTCGATCAAGTCGAAGCCGTCGCCGCGTGGGTGGCAGCGCTCGACCGGACTATTCCCTTTCACATCATGGGGTACATCCCCGTGCCCGGCCAACCGTTCCCGCGTCCGACCGCGGCGCAGATGGAGCAAGCTGTGACGGTTTGCCGTCAGCATCTGGACAAGGTGGACGCCTCGCATCTCACCGTTGAAGAAGCGTTGAACCTCGTGCCGCGCGACGACCGCTTCGCCGTGCGTCAGATCGCATGAACCGCAACACGTTACAACTCGGCCTGTTCATCGCTTTGCTCGGCGTTGCCGTCATCGCGTTCGGGGTCGGCAGCGTCTACATCCCGGCAGGCGAAGTGGCCGGACGGCTATTCCGCGCCGCATGCGGTCGGGCCAAAGGCGACACCGCCGACCAAATCCTGCTAACTGTCCGGCTGCCGCGCATTGTGCTGGCCAGTAGTGTCGGTGCCGCGCTGGCATTGAGCGGGCTCGCCGCTCAGACGCTCTTTCGCAATCCGCTCGCCACGCCCTCGATCATCGGTGTCTCCAACGGCGCAGCCCTCGGTGCGGTTGCCGCAATGCTGGCCGGTGTCGCGGTGCCGATCGGTAGTTTCGCTGCCGGGCTGGCTGTGACCGCTCTCGTGTTCACGCTGGGCCGGCGCGGAACGTTCTTCGGTCAAAGCCTGCTACTGGCCGGCATCGCCATCGCGGCACTCTGCTCGGCGCTGACCACCGGCGCGCTCTACCTTGCGGGTGAACGCCTGCCGGCGGTCATCTTCTGGTTGATGGGTGGTCTTTGGCAAGCCAATGGCCGGGCCGTGCTGGTGATGTTGCCGGTCGCGCTCGGCGCGTTCGTCACAATGGTAATGCTCGCCCGCTCGCTCAACGTCGCGCTCGTCGGCGAAACGTCGGCGCGCGACCTCGGCGTGAACGTCCCACGGCTTCAATACGCGTTGCTGCTGCTCATCGCCATCACGGCCTCGGCGGCGGTGAGTCTGACCGGCGTGATCGGATTCATTGGCCTGATCGTGCCGCACCTGCTGCGGCTGGCGGTTGGCGGTGACCATCGCCGTCTCGTGCCAGCCACGGCCCTCGGGGGCGCGTTGCTGTTGTTGGTAGCCGACACACTGGCACGGACGCTCGCCGCCCCAGCGGAAATCCCGGTCGGCATTCTCACGGCGCTGGTCGGCGCGCCGGTCTTTCTGTGGCTGCTGCGGAGGAAGATAACGCTGTGAACTTGCGCGTCGAGAATCTGAGTTTCGCCTACCGAACCGGCACGCCGGTGTTGCGGGAGTTGAATCTTGAAATCGCAACCGGCAAGGTCACCGGCTTGTTCGGGCCGAACGGAAGCGGCAAGAGCACGTTGTTGCGATGCCTGACCGGCGCGTTGCGGCCGCAGTCGGGCACGGCGTGGTGTGATGACCAGCAGGTTGATGCGCTCACGCCGCGCGAGGTGGCTCGGCGGATCGCCGTCGTGCCACAGGAGACGCCACGTGGCGTGCCGTTGACGGCACGGGAGATGGTCGCATTAGGACGGTTCGCGCTCGGCGACGAGGATGCAGCCGTGATCGAGGCAAGCCTGACGCGCGTGGGTGCGGCGGAATTGTCGGAGCGTCCCTTCGACGAGTTGAGTGGTGGTGAACGGCAGCGCGTGGTGATCGCACGGGCGTTAGCGCAAGCAACGCCGGTATTGTTGTTGGACGAGCCGTCCAGCCACCTCGACATCGCTCACCAACTCGAAGTGTACCGGTTGGCCCAAACCTTGGCAGCGGGAGGTTGTACGGTGCTGATGGTCTGCCACGATTTGTTATTTGCACCAATGTTTGTGGACCATGCCTTTCTGCTCGCTCAAGGCCGCTTGGCAATGGCAGGGCGACCTGTTGAGGTACTTACAGAAGAAAGCATGTCTGCTGTGTTTGGCTGCCGGTTGCGGCTGGATCATCGCCACCCGGAGTCGGTGTGCGTATCACTGTTTGTCTAAGCGTAATGACAGGCCGGCGTCAGGCACGCGCAGCTCCTGGCCGTAAAATTCGCAGTGCACAACCCTACGCCAGCAACGGCGTAAGCCACGCAGGCACCGGCTCATTCAGGCTCACCCGCTGGCCGTTTTCAAAAACAGCCACTTGACGGAATGGAGTCCGCAAATCGTCGTTGTCGAAAATCCACACATGCGGAAGCTCTCGGATGGCGGTCTTGAGGTTCGCCAGCGTGCGAGGAAATCGCGAGACCAACTTTTCGGCGGGTACATCATGTCCGCCTTGCGAGACGCGCATCGCGACGCGCTCTTCGGAAACTTCCGGGCCGAAAATTCCAATGAAGCACAGAACGACGTTGTAGCCGGTTGCCGCCGCTTCTTTCAGGAAAGTCAGCTTGTCGCCGACCGGGTCAGAGAACACGGTTTCAAACACGAAACTTTCGCGTTGTTCCACCAGTTGCCGCCGGAGCGCCTCGGCCAAGTCCGCGGCTGCGTAGGGATCGAGGTTCAGTTCCCGCGCCAGTACGTCGGCGTTAACAAGACGCAGCCCGGCAGGCTGGAGATGGGCATGGTAGAAAGTGGTTTTGCCTGCGCCATTCGGCCCCGCGAGTGCAACGATGACTGGGCGGCGGTCGAGCGGCAGGCTCATCACCGCGCGGCTTTCACCTTGACCGGCTGGAACTGGCGGTTGACGAATCGCCCGACCGCGCGCTTCCCGTTCGCTTCAATGCGGATAAGCACGCCGGGTTGGTCTGGGTGGGGTTCGTAGTGGGGATACGGCTGACCTTGGAGAAATTCAGTCACGCGGCGGCGACCAGCGGGCGAATCCACGGATTTCAGGCACTCGGACAACGGGCGCGTCGCGGCATTACGGCACAAGGTGAGCACCTGCGTGCCCTGAAGCAACGGCTCGATAGCCCTGCCGATTCTGGCCCAGAATTCCACTTGTCCCGCAATGGAGCGCTCAACCGTTTTCCCGGCCAGACGGGCGTCCAAGACCAACGCATCTGAAAGCTTCACTGGTTGACTCATGCAGAAAAGGTAGCATAATGCTACCAGATGTCAACGGCCATCGTCTTGATCACCCACGCTGCATTCCTTACTCGCAGCAAACATCGTTACACTCCTTGGTTGCAACCCGTGGTTGCAACCCGATCAACAAAACATGGGAGAACTCGTGCTAAGCCGAGCATACGAACCAACCATCTTAAAAGCCTTGTAAATATTGGCGTGTGCAAGCATAGAGGCTTCAAGCATACCGTGGCTAATTGGAGCGAAAATCGTGAAAAATGTCTTTTGAGTCCAGCGCGTCTGCCAGTTCCGCCACGGCGGCGACGGCGCACTTGTACCACCGGTTGTGAGTTGCGTCAATGTCGCGCTGGCCGGGGGGCGCCAGTTCCGCAGCACGGGCCTCATGCGGTTTTCGGTGGCAACCCCTACTCAACCACGACCAGGCAGAGAGAGTGGCGGCCCAATGGGGATTGGTTTCTGCATGGAACAGCGGCGGCGGCGGCTGATAGGCCTCGTCACCGCAGGCGCAGCCGCGCAAACAGCCAGACTTTGAACCAATCCAGCGCCAGGAAATACAGAACCGCAGCGACGGCGACGACGGCAAGCAAGGCCGGGCGGATGGCGGGCACGTGCCAACCCGACAGCGCAAGCGCCGCCGTCACGCCCAGGCCGAAGACCGTGCTCCCGAGCATGTCGCGGCTGGGAGGCGAGGTCCAGCAGTGGTGGCGCTCGCGCAACAGATACACACCCGCTTGGGACGTCAGAATCAGCGTCGCAAACGTCAGCGTTTGCAGCCGCGCCGGGTCCAGGCGCAGGACGTAGTCTGCCAGCAGAAACACCCCCAGGCTGAAAACCAGTTTGCAGAAGGCGAGCGCGGTGCTGGCGGTCACGACGGCGCGGGTTCGCCATTGATTGGGCTGTGCCGACACGCTCATGCGATCGGTGGTGAGTGACATCGTGAGGAAGTCGTTGAGGAAGATGATCAGCACCATCAGCAAGGGCGTGAGGAGCCTGTGGCCGGTCAGGAGGAAGCCGATGACCAGCAGCAGCATGAGCTCGATTTTCTTGGCGAGCATGTTGAGGGTGTAGGTCATCACGCGCTGGAACACCCGCCGGCTCGCTTCGATGGCCGGCACCACGTCGGCCAGTCCGGGACGGGTCAGCACGATGGCGGCGGCGGCCTTGGCCACATCGGTGGCGTTGGCCACGGCCACGCCCGCCTCGGCCTGGCGCAACGCGGGCGCGTCATTCACCCCGTCGCCGCTCATGCCCACCACCGCCCCTTGCCGTTGGAAGGCGCGGACCAGCTTGAATTTGTCTTCGGGAAACACACCCGCGAACACGCTGTTTTCCAACGCGCCATCGCTGAGGTCGCCATGTGGGTCGGCGGGCGGACACACCTGCGATGGAATCCCCACCTGCTCGGCCACGGCGCGGGCGGTGAGCGTGTTGTCGCCCGTTACCATCACCACACGCACGCCGGCGTCGTGGATCGCTTGGACAACCGCGCGGGAATCGTCGCGCACCGCATCCTCGAGGCTGACCAAACCGGCGAACCGCAGTTGGCCGTCCTCGCCGGTAGCCACACCCAGCACGCGCTGGCCGCGCGCGGCCAGTTCCTGTTCTCGCGGCAGCCACACGGGCTCCGGCACGCCGCAGAGTTCGGCGACGACAGCGGGCGCGCCTTTCGTGTAGCGGCGCACGCCATCGGCCTCGTGATACGCGGCTTCGGCGCGCTTCGTCGCGGGGTCGAACGGCTTGAACTCGACACGCATCGAGCCGTTGCCCGCCAGACCCCGCGCTACCGCCGCGCGCACCATCGCGCCGTCCACGGGGTCGTGCCCCGCCGGATCGCTGGCAAGCCACGCGGCCCGCAGCAACTGCTCCTCGGTGAATCCGTCCGCGGGACGCAACGTGCTGAGGGTTGCCTCGTTGCGCGTGAGCGTGCCGGTTTTGTCGGTGCACAACACGGTCATCGAGGCGATGTCGTGCAGCGCGCTCAGGCGCGTCACCAACACGCCGAACCTCGACAACTCCAACGAGCCGAGCGCCGCGGCGAGCGTGAATGTCGCCGGCAGCGCGACGGGAATGGATGCCAGCAGGATCGTCAGCACCAGCGGCAGCGTGTACACCAACGTCAGCCCCCGGACATGCGCCACGCCAAAGACGATGACGATCAGGCCCGCGTTCAACACGAACAGATCGCGCACGACGCGGACGATCTCGTGCTCCTGCCGATTGACAACATGGGCGGTGCGCACCAATTCCGCCGTTTTGCCAAAAAAGGTGCGCGCGCCGGTCGCGGTGACGATGCCCGTGGCTTCACCGCCCCGCACCAACGCGCCGGCGTAGGCGGTTTTACCCTGCGGGATTTGGACAGCAGCGGATTCGCCGGTGAGCGCCGACTGGTCCACCAGCAGCGAACCGTCGCACACCCGCACGTCGGCAGGCACGATGCCGCCTTGGCGTAGATGAATCAGGTCGTCGGGCACCAGGTCCTCCGCGCTGATGGTGTTCCACTGGCTGTCGCGCCGGACGCGGGCCTCGACGTGGAGTTGCTGCCGCAGCAGCGCCAGCGCCTTTTGGGCGCGACCTTCTTGCAGAAAGCTCAGGACCGCATTCAACACCAGTAGCCCCCCGATGACGCTCGCCTCGACCCGTTCGCCAAGAAAGAGTTGGATGAGGATGGTCGCTTCCAGCAGCCACGGAATCGGCGTCCAGAACCGGCGCAAGAATTGACGGAGCGGATGGGGTTGTTCCTCGCGCACGGCGTTGGGACCGACCTGCGCAAGACGCAGTCGGGCTTCGGCGGCGGTCAGGCCGGGCGCATCGGCGCACGGCGGCCCGGCCGGTTCGCTCGCGACAGCGGTTGGTGGCGCAGGTTCCATGGTCCGAGACATCCCAGTATCACCCCATTCCGTGTGCTTTGCCAGAGTGCGGGTTGGCAACCCCGGGCATCCACTCCGTTGGCGTCAGCCCGAACAGTCGCGCAACGCCGCTCCGTGTGACGAGATCGGCTTACCCATGTGATCTTTACGACTCGTGGGCCGACCAACCGATGATGTGGCCATCGGGTGCTCGCACGACGTCATTGTCCCTGGCTCCCAAGAACAGGTTCCGCTTGTTGGCTTCCAGGTTCACAGTGGTCACGCGACCCGCTCTAATCACAACGGGCACTTTGAGCAACTGATACCCGTCGGCCCAGCCCTCGATCGTGTAGCGGCCTTCGGGCAATGCGACCGTCCTGGGTCTCGGGTCATGATAGGTCGCCGCATTGCGAACGCTCATCACTCGATGGCCGGTCATATCATAGATGCCGTAATCGGTATGAACACGATAGTACGTTTCGTCGTCCACCGGGTAGGTTTTCATGGCGGTGTAAACCGTCAAGAATCCATTCGATGTCGACCGAGCCTGGCCCATCGGATCGGGGCCGACGGAGTTGTGCAATACGATGGCTTGCGGTGTCGTGCACGCGGCTGCCAGGGAGAGAAATCCCGCAGCCATGAGTGACCGTAAATGAGCGATCATACGGATGCTCCTTTCCGAGTCGGAACGCGTTGCCTGCGACTCTGTAACGAGAATAGTGTAGATTGTTTCGTCGCGCTGTCAACTCCCCGAGCTTCGCATACTCCCGCTTTGTTGCCGCTGGAGGCCTCGCCGTACGAACACAGCAAACCAAATCATTACAGCAGGGGGAAGCGGCCACAGACAGGTCACATGAGCCAGATTAAAATTCCTTCAGAAACTTGCACACAAGCATACCTGTGGCAGGTTTGCAGTGTTATGAAAACAGTGCAGCACAGGCGATTTTCTTACAACCGCTGCCGATTGCCAGAATCCCTAGACCCCGCTCTGTGATGTGATGCGGGAAATGCAGCAAGTCGAGTGTTCGACGGCGTTGCTGGGAGACACGGTGACCGTACCCGTGAAGCGGGCCGCAGCACTCCAGCAAATCGAATTCGATGGGTCGATATAACGGCCATGAGAAGGCTGATCCAGCGTCCGTTGTTACTGCCAAAGCAGACTGTCATGGCGTTGGCCCTGGTATTGGTCGCGTCGATCGGTGTGGTGGATTACCGGATGGGGTCGGAAGTTCATGTTACCGCATTCTATTTGATACCGATTAGCTGGGTCTGCTGGACAGTGGGACGCAAGACGGGCTTGTTCATGGCGGCGGTCGCCACGGCCGTTTGGTTAATCGCCTATCGGATGAGCGTCTACACCCCGGGGCATCCTGTCATTCTGTATTGGAACGGCCTGATGCTGTTCGCATTTTTCGTCGTCGTGGTGTATCTGTTGTCGGCCTTCCAAACCGCCCACGATTATCTGGAGGAAACCGTCCAGCAACGGACGGCGGCGCTCCAGGCAGAAATCGCGCAGCGTGAGCGCGCCGAAGCGGCCAAGCTTCAAGCCGAGCGTCTCGCCACGGCCGGCACAATGGCCGCAGAAGTCGCCCACGAGGTCCGCAATCCGCTGGGATCGATCACGTTGAATCTCGACCTGATTCGCAAGGAGATTGACAAGCTGGCCGAATCGGCCAGCCGTTCTCCGGAGGAAGGTCGTGGACTTGTCAATGAAATGCGTGAGGAGGTTCATCGCATCCAACACGTGATTGAAGAGTACCTGCAGTTCGCCCGACTTCCGAAGGCGCAACGAAAGCCCCTGGCGTTAAATGAGTTTCTCGATCAAAAGCTCGCCTTCATGCAAGCCGCGTTTGACGAGGCCAACGTGGAAGAGCGGACGGAGTTCGACGCGTCCCTAGGCCCTGTCAACGTTGACGGCGATCAGTTGTGGCAAGCCATGCTCAACCTGATCCGCAACGGCTTGGAAGCGATGCCGAATGGCGGCGTGATGACTGTCAGCACACAGCGTGATGGTGATCAGGTGCTCTTGAGGGTCACAGACACCGGCGCGGGAATGAGCGAGAAACAGGCACGACAGGTCTTCAAGCCGTTTCTCAGCACGAAAGCCAAAGGAACGGGTTTGGGGTTGACACTGGCGCAGCAGATCGTAACCGAACATGGCGGCCACATCGAGTGCTCCAGTGCTGTCGGGAAAGGCAGCACGTTCACAATCTACCTTCCGCTTGACGAGGGATCCTGAGATGGCAAACCGAGCGAATATCCTGCTGGTGGACGACGACGAGCGTCTGCGCACTGCCGCGGGCAAAGTGCTCTCCGCCGAGGGCTACCAGGTGACCCGCGCCGGCTCGGGGCGGGAAGCGCTGGAGTTGTTGCAGGAGCCCGGCGTGGGGCTGGTGATTTCCGATTTATTCCTGCCCGACCTCGATGGAAACGCGTTGTTGCAGCAGATTCGGGAGCGACGCCCGGAAGTGGAGGTGGTGATGATCACCGGGCACGGCAATGTCGAGAAAGCGGTCGAAGCGATGAAGCTTGGCGCGTACGATTTCATCGAGAAACCGCTCGACAGCGTGGCGCTGTTGAAAACGGTCGCCAACGCATTGGCCAAACAACGCCTGGCCGCCGAGAACATTCATCTGCGACGGCAACTCCAGCGGCAACGCGGGATCGTCGGGCTGATTGGGGACAGCCCCGCCTTGGCAGCCGTCAAACAGATCATTCGCCAGATCGCGCCGACCAACGTTGGCGTACTGATCACCGGTGAGAGTGGCACCGGGAAAGAGATCGTCGCCGACGCGATCCACCTTCTCAGCGACCGCCACGACAAACCGCTGCGGAAGATCAGTTGCGCGGCGATTCCCGATACGCTTCTGGAAAGCGAGCTGTTCGGGCACGAACGCGGCGCCTTCACAGGCGCGACCGCCGCCAAGCCCGGCAAGTTCGAGTTGGCCAACGGCGGGACGTTGCTGCTGGACGAGATCGCGGAGATGAGTCCCCAACTGCAAGCCAAACTGCTCCGCGTGCTGCAGGACGGGAGCTTCCAGCGGTTGGGCAGTACGAAGGAGCTCCACGCGGACGTGCGATTGCTGAGCGCGACACACACCGACATTCCGAAGGCGATCACCGCTGGCAGGTTCCGGTCCGACCTTTACTATCGAATCAACACCATCGAGATTTCGCTGTCGCCGCTGCGGGAACGCGGTGAGGACATCCTGCTACTGGCGGAGCATTTCCTCATAGACTGTGCCACGGAGATGGGCAAGGACGTGCGCTCCATTGCGCCCGCCGCGCTCGATCAGCTGCGGGGATACTCGTGGCCGGGCAACGTCCGCGAACTCGAACACGTCATCCAGCGGGCGGTGGCACTGGCAACCGGCGACACGATCACCAGGTTCTCGTTCAGCCCCGCGGCCGGTGGCGTTGTCGAAACGGCATCGAATACGCCGGGTGGGCCGGCCATTTCGATTCCCATCGGCACGACTGTGGACGAGGCCACCAAGCGGTTGGTGGAAGCCACGATTCGACAGTGCGACGGCAACAAGCTCAAAGCCGCCCGCATTCTCGGTATCCCCCCACGCACCATGTACCGTCACTTCTCCGACTCGGCGAAGTAGGGTTCCGCCGAACTGGCAGTATGCAGGCTGCCGTTGTGGCATAACGTCCTTCAACCGGACGGCTGGAGAACGTGATGCGGAACGGTGGATACGGTTCTCCCGCAGACAATTGCACACCAATTCAGGAGTGTGGCACTGGCGGTGCTAACGGGAACGGGCATGGGAAAGATTGGAAACAGATCCGTGTTGATCATTGACGATGACGTGGGAATGCTGCGGGCACTCAACAGGGTGTTGAGCGGCGAAGGGTGCATGGTGGCCAGCGCGTCAAGCGCCGAGGCGGCGGTGAAGTTCTTGAGCAACGGGCAACAGTACTTCGACTTGATCATCACCGACCTGCGGATGCCAGTGATCGACGGAATGGGCATCCTGCGCGGTGTCAAGCAGGCCTATCCCGAGGTGCCGGTGATCATCATCACGGCCTTTGGGAGTCCCGAGGCGAAGACGGAATCGTATCAACTGGGCGCGACCGCGTTCTTGGAGAAACCAGTGGACACCCAGCGACTGCTCGCCACGATCGACCGCGTACTCGCGCCACCAGCTTCTTGACCAAACCCGCCGTGGTCCATACTGCGGTCCGAAATCTTCTCCACATTCTGCCATGGCGGCACAGGCCGTTGGCCGTGAAACTGCCAGACTGGCTCACCAACATAAATCCGCTTGCCGTCGGCGGCAATTTTTCCACTTGGACCGCAACCTGTTACATCAAGCCCGGCGCGATTGGCATCGGCTGTGCAAGTACACAACGCGGTTGTTCACCAGACAGAAACAAGAGGCTTCATAAGAGTTAAGGATCAACAGCGCGGCGGGGGGCATTACCAAAACATGCGACGCTTCACGTGTGGCACCAACGACTCGCCGAATGCGTGTAACGTATTGTGCGCTGAACCCCCGTCGTCGTAACGGATCAACGTGAAACCGTCGCTTTCTTTGCAAAAGATGAGCATTAGAGCCATCCATCGGACCGAGTTTGACCGGTTGCTGCCACGCAATGCCACCTTGGAGAACTTGATGGGGGAAGAGGTCGAATGGTTTTCCAATCGGTCAGGATACCTGCTCGGTACGATTGCCAAAGACGAAAGCGCGGAGGGCTGGAATTATGCCATTTTGAGGCGGGATAAGAACGGCGGTTCCCACGTCCGCAAGATGATGAACAATGTTTCCAGCCTGATGGCTGCCAGGGTCGAATTGTTGCTTTCGATGGCGGAGATCGATAACTCGCCCATTGAAAAGTGGCGGGTTTACCTGCGGAAACCATTTGCCATGCGATGACTGGGACAACAAACACGGGACGCCGTTGGCGTTTGCCCGCAGTTCCTTCCTCTGCGACGGGCCGCGATTGACTCCGTCGCAATGAGGGCGCTGCAAAAAGCGACGGATGTCGCATAAGGAAGGGAGCTGTTATGACAACGCTATTGCATGGAGCAGGTCGAGTACTGGAAGGTCCGACCGAAATCCCCAGGTCGGCAGCAGTCCGCAATTTCCAGCAAAGAGCAGAAACGGTTTCCGACCCCAACCTTCGTCCTTCTCAAGACTTCTTTGCTCTGTTTTCAGGAGTAATAGATCAGAATACCGTGCAGAAATTCTTCAACAATTTTGCCCTCGTCACGCAACAAAAGACGCAGAATAAGCATCTTCATTTACTAATTCAGTCAAACGGCGGCACGATCAGCGACGGAATCGCGCTGTATAATTTCTTAAAATCGGCACCGCTAGACGTTTCTGTTTACAATTCAGGTAGCGTGCAATCAGCGGCGGTCATCTGTTTTCTGGCCGGCAAACGGCGCGTCGCCAGCCGTCATGCCATGTTTATGCTCCATCGGCCAACATGCGCACCGCAGCTCATGACAACAGACGAACTAGAATCGGTTTTGACCTCGCTCAAAATCGACGAACAAAGACTGAACAGTATTTTGCGGTCGCATCTCGACTTTTCCGAAGCTCAATGGTCGGACTTCAGAAACAAGGAGTTTTGGTTTGCGGCGGACGATGCGCTTAAGCACGGCCTGATCACCGAGATCGGAGAGTTTTCTCCTCCCAAGGGCACCCAAGTTTTCAGTCTCAATCTCTGATTGTTTCACTTGGTCGGGGTTTGACCAAACCCCGCTGTTCACTGCCGGGGCGAGATCTCCTCGACGATTCTGCCATGGTGGCACACGCCGCTAGCCGTGAGGCTGCCAGACTGGCTTTACAACCTGAATCCGCTTTCCATTGGCGCCATCCTTTCTGTTTGTATCGCAACCAGTTACATCACGCCCGGCGCGATTGGCATTGCCTGTGCGAATGCACATAGCGGTGGTTCACCATGAAGATGGAAGTGACTTATGAAAGATAGAGACACCGAAGTCGCCGGTTACGGTGCTTACTCGCAGGCTGACGCGGTGATGAAGAGGGCGGAGACAGCAGATTTCTCCCACACACGGTCAACGCGCGGCAGCATGTATTTCAAAGCGGATGACTTCGACAAACCCGACTTTTTGGTTCTCAAAGTCGCTGACCGCTTTTACTCGATACGACACAGCGGCGAGATTGGGCTAACCAACGGCACGGCGATGGTTTTTGTCATCTTCATCGTGTGGAGGGATGCAACGGCTTTGTTTGACATGCACATCGCGAATAAGTTCTTCCGCAAGGATGGGTCAACGAAGGAGACCCTTATGAGCACGAGGGGTATACCTGCCGTCGATGTCGAGCAGGTGGTCTCAAACACATGCAGGAAATTGTCCTCCGGCTTGCAACCTCTTCTCGGCGGCCGGATTGAATGGAATGAACTGGACTTGCATGGGGTGACAGGTCGAGAGGACCAACTTAGGGAAATCAAACGGTGGGGCAGGCTGAGGAATTTCAGGGTGGGGGATTGACAATGGAAAGGAGCGCCCTATGAAACAAGCAGCCAAAATTCTCGGTGTGGCAGTCATTACGATCTGCCTCAGTGTTTTGGTTTCCACAACGGCGTTCGCCTTCGGCGGCGGGGGTGGACACGGCGGAGGTGGCGGGGGTGGCCACGGTGGATTCGGCGGACACGGTGGATTCGGCGGAAGCGGCGGTGGCTATTACGGTGGGTACCACGGCGGATACGGGCGTTATGGGTACGGTGGGTGGGGCGGCTACGGCTGGGGCTGGGGCTGGGGCGGCTATCCGTACTACGCATATGGTTGGCCTTATTACTACGGGTATGACTACCCCTACGATTACAACGACTACCCGCCGCCCGTGTACGACTCGCCGCAAACGGTCTACAGTGCACCGCCGGCCGCGGCGGTACCGGATGTTAACCCTCCGCCTTCAGCGGTCGTTGCGGATCGCGATTCGTCGTCACCAGCGCCAGGCGCAACTCCGCATGGCTCTGCCAGCCAAACGCTGAGAACGCTTAGCTTGGCGGATGTGAAAGCGTTGGTAAAGGCGGGGCTCAGTGACGAAGTCATTCTCAGCCAGATTCGCAATTCGCAAGCGGTCTATCATTTGACGACAGCTGAGATCATCGACCTGAAGCACGGTGGCGTGAGTGAAAAAGTCATCGACTACATGATCAACACGGCGAACCCGCATCGCTAAACACCATGCGTGATCGATATGAGAGTGCGACGGGAGACACTGAGTATCTGGCTACTGGAGGACGGTTGGCTTGGGCGATGAACAAACGAACACATTTCGGAGTAACTCGACACGGAAAATTATTCCCGGCAGTTCGTCTGGTCGAAACTGACGGGATAGGAGCGTTTCCTAGGCGAAATTCAGAATTCTGCCAATTGCGGCAACTGTATGATGACTCTAGATTGCCAGGAGATCGCAGGGGGCGCGCGCTGCCCCTCCAAGAAAAGGATGCAACAAAATGAGTATTAGAACCATCTCCCGTCCCGAGTTTGACCGGTTACTGCCTCAAAACGCCGCCGTCGAGAACTTGATGGTGGATCAGGTTGAATGGTTTTCCAATCGTTCGGGAACGCTACTCGGTACGATTGCCCAAGGCGAAAGCGTGGCGGGTTGGAACTATGCCATTTTGAAGCGAGATAAGAAAGGCGAGCTCCACGTCCGCAAGGTGATGGGCAACTTTTTCAACTCGAAAGCCGCCCGAGTTGATTTGTTGCTTTCGATGGCCGAGATCGAACAGATCGATTATGCCAATCGAGACGCGGCGAATTTTGGGTTGCCGTCCATGCCCGCAGAATTATTTGCGTTGGGTCATGACTGGCAACACGGTCGGCAATCAAAGGCCTGTTCCCGATCCGGGAAAATGTCGGACCAGGTAGCGTAGCGGCAAACAACTTCATCCAGGAGGTGCGTGATGAATGTGAGTTGCTCGACAGAGGATCGAATCCGGCAACGTGCCCGCCAGTGGAAGCGGAGGTCACGCAGTCGATTCACATCGACAGGGGCGGTGCTCGCCACGTTCTTGCTGGTTTCGTGTCTGGCCTGTCAGGCCGCCGACCGGGCATCATGGTATGGCGAAAGGCATCGCGGTTTACTGATGGCCAATGGCCAGCGATTCGATCCCGACAAGCTCACGGCGGCATCGTGGTTTTACGATCTCGGCACGAAGGTCGTCGTGACGCACGAGAACCGGAGCGTGATCGTAGAAATCACGGATCGCGGCCCAGCCAAATTCCTGGTTAAGGAGGGTCGAAAGATCGACCTGAGCCGCGCCGCATTCGCGAAACTGGCCGACCTTGATCTCGGCCTCATCGACGTAACGGTAAGAAGGCAATGAGATGTCAAGGGATCGGTATGCGGTAAAGGGGGGGATCGGATTGAGCGGACAGTTCGACGCCGAATTCGAGCGGGTCAAACGAAGCTGTGCGGGCCTGGCTTCACAGATGCAGTGTCCCCACCACTTCACCAACGCCAAGGTGGAGATGGCGGGTGAAAGTTTCGACGATTTCAGCATGGAAGTCATTACCTGCTGTGAGGAATTCCGAAAGCGTGTCGAAGAGGCTCTGGACGCGCTGGTGACGCACAGAGTTTCACAACAAAGGAAAGATGAAGCGACACTACCGTTCCGGGCGAAGCGCTGATGGCCGTGTGCGCGTGCTTGATCTGGGGAAAGGATTCTCAGGACATGAGTCTGCAATTTGAGGAAAGAGTCAGGGGTACCGTCAATGCTTACCGCAAGCGCCGGGAACGGGCGGTTGCCGCCGTCGAACAGTCGGAACAGATGGAGAAGAGAGCGGTCGCGCGATTCAATCAGATCGTCGAGTCCGGCATCATTCCGATATTCAACAAAGCGGCGGAGTTGTTAAAAGAGAGTTGTGCGGTTGAAATCCATCGGCATGAGTATACCGAGGAGCGGCCATTCGTTGTGAGTGTCGAAATGGTCGTTGCCCAGAAACCCGGTGTACGCATTCGCCGGCTGCGTCAACCTTGCCCGAAATTGGAGTTTTGTCTGAAGAAAACGACGTTCCGGGTGGTTATATTCACCGAATATTTGCGTGATGCGAAACTCCAGTTGGAGGAGATTGAACTATCCGAACTGGACGCGGAGAAACTTGAACAATGCATTCAGGGTTTCATCGCCGAAATCTTTCGCTGATTCCTGTGACGTATTCGGGCTCGACGAGGGGATTATTGTGAACGCAGTGCTATTCAGGCCGTTTCTTGTGGCCACCGTCGTGACAACGCTGTTCCTCTGCGTGCCGGTCGAAGCCGCGCCGGAATTGGAGAATCAGGACAGGGCGTTTTCCCTCTTGATCGAAGGGTATGGCGAGGTGCAAAGCGCGTTCATTGAAAACGACTATCAAGCCCGATTAGAGGCCGCTGAGGCGATTGCCAATCCCGTGGCTCGTCGGCACGCATGTGATCTGGCGAAGCAAGAGCGCGACTTGCGGCTGGGAAAACTCAAGCGACAACTCACCGAGATGGCCGTCGCTTACCATTACTCGCGCCAACTCGATGAATGTGACCCCGGGGGTGGCGTACCCGAGAAAGTCGATCCAACCGGGGCCGCACGAAGCTTGAGAAGGTTCATCCTCATTGGCGATGGGACCATCCAGACGGGTGGCGAAACGAATACGCCTGAGTCGATTGTCGTGATACGGAGGCCACCATGGAAGCCGTGAAGCCGTTGGTCCTATCTGTATTGGGTGCGACGGCGATGCCCAACCCAATCCTGCGCTGGCCAATTGAGGTGGTCAGCCCAGAGGCGTAAAGGGCGGCTAGAAAGTGCAACGGGTGGCGCTCCAAAAGTGCGGCACACTGTGGTCTCTTGTTGGCGTCTGTCGCCGTGCGGGGGAAACTCCCTGGCAGAGCGGTTCTGCGCCGCTATCCGAGCCGGTTGCCCGGGTCAGGAGCGTCCACAGTTTCTCGCACAGGCTTCCAGAAAGACGTCGTCGATCGTCTTTCGTTTGGCAATGGCTCGGTCGATGATTTCGTTGTAGACGTCGTCGTCGAGGACGATTTGTTGTGTGGAACCCGGTTTTTCGTCAGACCAAGTGACAAACAGAGGGGCTCGTTGCCGCAGCGCACGGAACACCGGAGTCGAGATTTTCAGCACATGTTGACTCATAAACTTTACGCTTCCTGACAATATACTCCCGCAACGTTGATAGTTACTGCATAGCCAGTGCCAGCGCGATGGAACCCTTTTGTGTGGTGATGCAAGCCCCTCAGGTGAAGGAGATTGCACGAAGAACCTGTGCATTCGTGCTGTCGGCACGGCTGACACGATGGCATGGGCGGCATGTCCGACAGGACAGTTTGTCGAACCGGTGGCAACGCGCGGATACTGGCCAGCGCCGCGCGGGTTGTTCGTGGGACGGTCTGGCGCTAGGATTTTTTTGCGATATAGCGCTGGATCGAGTCAACGAGAATGAGTTTCTTGCCGCCGGCGCCTTTGTGGTCGAGCCATCGCCATTCCAAGGATCCTTCCTCGCAAAGGTTGTGGACTTTTTGGACGGAGCAGGTGATCAATTCCGACGCGTCCACCACGCACACCCAGGCGGCGGGCCGTTCCAGGCGCAGATGAACTTCAGAATTGTCGGGCGAGGGGGTCATGTGGACGAACCACAATTGTCGGAAAACGGATGACCCTGACTTCGGCAATTTCCCGTACTTGGCTCTCTTTGTCGCGCGGCGCATCAGTCGTTGTGGACCCGGGGGCTATCGGAATTTAAACTTTCGTCGTTTCGTGCTTGAATTGGCGGGGGGATTGTGGTTGGCTTCCACAGCAAGCCGATGCAAGCACACATACGTCATATCATAGCTCCGCATATCGAAAGGAGATAACCATGTCAAGATCAAAATCAGATTCCGATTCACGCCGTCTATTCACAGCCAACTTCCGCATGCTGATGGAGGCGGCGGACTGGACGCAGATGGAGGCCGCCGCGGAACTTGGCATCAGCCAGGGGTCCGTGAGCGATTTCAGCTCCGGCAATCGCCTGCCGTCGATGAAAGGGATTGAATCCATCGCCTATCGTCTGGGCCTGCCCGGCCGAGACGTTCACCGCGAAGCCGATCAAGCTCGACCAGATGCGCAAGCTCCTGTCGGGCGGCCGCACGCCCAAGGTCGCCGAACGACACGGCGTCTATCGCACCGTCAAACCGTACGACCCATGGTTCCAAGGGCTCCGGCAACGATGGCAGCGCTCCCCGTCATCCCGTGACGAAATCCGCATCGCGGTCCGCGTGCTCTTCGGTAGCGAGCCCAGCAAGGTGCTCGATTGGCTGGAAGAGAAGTAGGGCGCGCAAGGCGCGCCACGGTGGAATAATCCGCGGAAGGGGTCCGATGGCCTGGCTGTGACACATGCCGTCGTCGACGATGTCACGGTGAGTCGGGTTCATGCCGTCAAAAATCTGAATCTCCGTGCAACCGTTTGGCGGTCTCGGTTAATCTAAACGGAAATGCACCGGCACGATACGGTCAACGACGAGACGATGGTGGCGCGGCGGCGCAGTGCGCGGGAGATTTTCACGCGCATCTTCGCCTACGTGCGCCGTTATCCGTGGTACGCAGTCGGAACGATGGGGTGCGCGGTGGTGACGACCCTGTCCACCCTGGCATTTCCGAAGTTGACGCAGTTGGTCATTGACGAAGTGATCCGCGCCAAGCGGGGCGGGTTGCTGGCGCTGTACACCGGGCTCGTGCTGTTGTCATTTTTCCTGCGCGACCTGTTCAACGCGTTGCGCCTCCAGCTCAACAACCGCTTCGAGCAACGGGTGATCTTCGATTTGCGGCGGGATTTGTACGACAAACTCCAGCGGCTGTCGGTCAAGTATTACGACCAACGCGCCTCGGGGGACCTGATGACGCGCGTGATCGACGATGTCAACGCCGTCGAGCGCGTGCTGATTGACGGCATCGAACAGGGCACGGTCGCGGTGCTGAGTATTGTCGGTGTGGGCTATATGATGTTTCGGTTCAACCCGCATCTGGCCGCACTGGCGATCCTGCCGATCCCGCTGCTGGCGGCCGGCGGATTGATGTACACGCTGACGGCGCACAAACGCTATCGGCTCGTGCGGCAGGCGACCTCGGCGTTGAACGCGCTGCTGCTCGACAACCTGCAGGGCATCCGCCAGATCAAGGGATTTGGCGCGGGAACCGCACGAGTTGTCGAGATTTGAGCGGAAGGCGGACAATCTTCGTACCGCCACGCTCAAGGTGATGACGCGCGTGGTCGATTTATTCGCCGGCGATGACGTTTGCGGGCGCGCTGGGATACGTCATCGTGTTGTGGTTCGGCGGACGCGCGGTGATCGCGGACCGGCTGACGCTGGGACAGTTTGTCGGTTTCCTAGTCTATCTCGGCATGTTCTACGATCCGGTGCGCGCCTTGCACGGCCTGAACCAGATGTTCCAGGCGGGGCGGGCGGCGGGCGAACGCGTCTTTGATATTCTCGATGCGCCGGTCGAGGTTGGCGAGAAACAAGGCGCAGCCACGTTGAGCGGGCGCGTACGCGGCGAGGTCGAATTTCGCCACGTCGGATTCGAGTATCGGGCGAACCTGACGGTGCTGAGCGGGATCGACATTCACGCACGGCCTGGCGAGACGGTCGCATTGGTCGGCCCGACGGGCGCGGGCAAGAGCACGATTGTGAATCTGCTGCCCCGGTTCTACGACGTGACGCAGGGACAGATTCTCATCGATGGGCAGGACATTCGCGAGGTGACGCTGGAATCGTTGCGGCGACAGATCGGCATCGTGTCGCAGGAGGCGTTTCTGTTCAACGGCACGATTCGCGAGAACATTTTGTATGGCCGGCTCGACGCGAGCGAGGCGGAGATGATCGAGGCGGCGATGGCGGCGAACTGCCACGAGTTCATCATGCGGTTGCCCGAGAAATACGATTCGCGCGTGGGCGAACGCGGCGTGAAGCTCAGTGTGGGCGAGAAACAACGGGTGAGCATCGCGCGGGCGCTGCTGAAAGACCCGCCGATTCTGATTCTGGACGAAGCGACCGCGAGCGTCGACACCGCGACGGAGAAACTGATTCAGGAAGCGCTCGAACGGTTGATGGCGCACCGCACGAGCTTCGTCATTGCGCATCGGCTATCCACGGTCCGCAACGCCGACCAGATCCTCGTGTTGAAGGCCGGTCACATCATCGAACGCGGCACACACGAGGAATTGATGGCCCTCGGCGGCCTGTACGCGAACTTGTGTCGTGTCCAATCCACGGCGGTGACGATTGAAGAACGGCTGGATGAGTTGGAAGTGGACGCGGCGGCGGGGTAGCAAGTGAGAGCCAAGTTACTGCAATGACCAGACCTGGCTCCAAATCAGCACGACCCCCTCGAATTGTCGCCAAGTGGGTTGCCATGGTGTTCACGGCCATCCTGTGTCATGGGTGTGAGCCGCCCCAGCTAACTTTGGAGTTTGTGCTACCGCCAAACTATCACGGGTACATTTACGTGGTGCATGACTTGAGTCGGAGTGAAGAACTGGTTGAGCAACAGGGCAAGATTCGGATCATCGTTCCTCCGGAATCGGCCTTCTTCTTGTGAGGAAGTCCATACCTCCAAATCGGTGGTTCAAGTTATCGGCTACGGACTACGCCGGTAAACGAGTTCAGACTGAAACGGATGACGACGCTGATCCCAACAAACCGTTTCTTTCCGGTTTATCTACTCACGCATCTACACGGGGCGGAGAGACGTTGACCTACGATGTTTTCCTTGTGGGAACTTCGGCCGAAAGAGGAAATTATACCGATAATGGAGAAGTGCAGAAGCGTGCAACTGAAGAACTCAGAGCCAAACTCAAACGAGCTGGTGTGACTTTGGGACGGAATTCCTAGCGAGGCATTGCCACAGGGCAGAAACGTTCCGGACCAGAAAGCGACTGGAGGCAATTATGGCGAAGATGAGAGCCGTACAAGTGGCGCGGGCGGGGGGAGCGCTGGAAATGGTGGAACGCGAGATCCCGGTGCCGCGCACGGGAACGGTGCGCATCAAGGTGCAGGCCTGTGGCGTGTGCCATAGCGACTCGTTGGCGAAAGAGGGCCGTTGGCCGGGGCTTCAGTACCCACGCGTGCCGGGGCATGAGGTGGTCGGGGTGGTGGATGCGGTCGGGCCGGGCGTGGCGGGCTGGACGGTGGGCCAGCGGGTGGGAGTGGGTTGGCATGGCGGACACTGTGGGCGGTGCGATTCGTGCCGGCGCGGCGATTTCTTTGCGTGTCAACTGGCCCTGCAGGTTACGGGCATCACATACGACGGCGGGTACGCCGACTACATGATCGCTCCCGTCGAAGGGCTGGCGGCGGTCCCCGACGGGTTGTCGGGCGTGGAGGCCGCGCCGCTGATGTGCGCGGGCGTCACGACGTTCAACGCGTTGCGGAACAGCGGGGCGCGAGCGGGTGATGTCGTCGCCATTCTCGGGCTCGGCGGACTCGGTCATCTGGGCGTGCAGTTCTCCGCGAAGATGGGTTTCAAGACGGTGGGCATCGCGCGCGGGAAGGACAAAGAAGCGCTGGCCCGGAAACTGGGTGCGTGGCATTACATCGACAGCCAGACGCAGGATCCGGCGGCGGAACTGGCGAAGTTGGGAGGCGCCAAAGTCATTCTTGCCACGGTGACCAACGGCGAGGCGATGACCGCGACGCTGGGTGGCCTGGGCGTGAATGGAACATTGCTTGTCGTCGGGGCTCCCAAGTCGGTCGAGGTGTCACCGGGCCTGCTCATTACGGGACGGCGGTCGGTGAAAGGCTGGTATTCCGGTACGTCGATTGATTCGCAGGAGGCGCTGGCATTCAGTGCGTTCAGCGGAGTGCGGTCGATGAATGAAGTGTATCCGCTGGAGCGAGCGGGCGAAGCGTATGAGCGTATGATGGGCGGCAAAGCCCGGTTTCGGGTAGTACTTACCACGGGACAGTAGCTGGTTGGAGGAAACGGTGGGCATCCCGACCGATTCCAATGGCGAATCGAGTCGCCACGGCTTTTCAGCTATCTGCCGACGTCCAACGGGCCGTCAGGATTCCCGGCGGCGACGTCGACGCCGGGGATGGAGCGCGATGAGCGTGCACGTGCCGAGAGCAACGAGTGCAACGGTGCCGGGTTCGGGAACGAGATCGGCCTCAATCTCAAAGGGATTGAGGTTCCACCCGTAACTGTAGGTGCCGTCCTGCTCGCCCGCCTGAAGTTCGATGTTGAGCCCGTCCAACGCGGTGAAATAGACCAGTTGCGGGCCGGGGTGTTGGAGTTCACCGCCGTTGAGGCCGGCGAGGGTGACGAAGACCGGATAGCCCGAGGTGGAGATTTGCTGAAACAGCAGGAGCATTCCCGTATACAGATTGTAGTTCAACGCTCCGTTATACGTTTGGCCTCCGGTCACCACGGAATAAGTGCCGGTGACCGGAACCGACCCGAGCGGGGCGGTGAATTCGTAGCCTTGGATGGCGGGAACCCAGAGTAACGGTTGAACGCCTGTGTCGAAGGACAGGGCGCTCGGCACGCTCAGGTTAAGGGTGACGTTGGCGGCGACGAATTGCAGGCCGTTGGACCCGTCCACAATCCGGCCATCGTCGAACGAAAAGCTTCCGCCTCCTCCGAGCGACACGGAGCCGACTTCGCGGATTGTGTCGGCATTTAGGTCGAGATACACGGTGTCGTTGAGGGTGCCGAACCCGGCATTGCCCGAGCTGCAAGCCGACGCGGAGCCCGCCGCGTCTTCGACAGCGAGTTGGACGTAACCATTCACGGGCGTGGAGACGAAATAGATCTGGGCCTGCGCAGTCCCCAAAAACCCGAGTGCCATCACCAACGACAAAAAAAAGCTCTTTGAGTTCAACCGACCTTCCCTGCTTCCCACAACTCAACTTGGCGGAGGTTTTGACCGCCACCCATCCGAGGTTGACAATACTATGTCCAAATCGTGGGTCAATTGCAAATGGGGACAGCGAGTCGTGCCCGGGCACATCGTGGTTGCCTTCTGGCAGAACTCGGCGTCGCCACGTGACCGAGGGCTCCATCGTGGTGTCTGGCGGGTTGGGCCGGCGAAACGTGGGCAGCGTACAGGGTTCCCGCCCGCGGGCCATGTTGCTGAGATTTTTTTTGAGGAGACCAATCGGTGTGGCGACATTGATCGTTAGTGCTTGCGCGGTAGATGGTTGCAATGCCGTGAGTAGAGCTGTAGATTTTCTACACTGGTGGCTTGTTTGGCCCTCACTTGATACAAAGGGCGGAGTGTGCTATTATCACCGCGAGCCTGAGGTGGGCTCACGGCAGTATCGTGGTAGGGAAATAGGGATCTATGAACTGCGACACGGGCGAAGTGTTGTTCCTCTCTGCGTTTGGTATGCCCTCACTGGGCGTGACCGAACGTCTTCAGTTCCCCTGCCACTAAGAAGTAATCTCAACGTTGTAAAGGGGACCGTCGAATCCGACTTATGAAAAATCTGCGATTAATCCTGCTGAGTTCGAGTGTGGCGTTTGCCTGCGTCGCGTCGCGCGCTTTCGCGGTCGTCACGTGGTCCAGCGATTCCACCACGTCGTTCGCGCTGACGATCTGCGGCACCGGGCTAACCGGCGGAGGAGAGTTCACGTCGCCATCGGGGCGGTGGGATTTTGAAGATAGTTTTGATGTCCTTGACTTCTCCACGTCCCTCCAACTGCAGCAATGTGGCAGCTCGGTAGAGTTTACTCCGACGGGGGGGAAGGACAGCCTTCCGGGTTACTCCGGGTTTGATTACGTGAACGGCGACAACTACGGGAGTGGCAACACATCGGGTGGCCCGGGGAACACGCTTCCTGGCTGGAGCATGGACAGCTTCATTACCTATAAGGTTGAGAACCCGCACAATCCGAACACGTGGCAGTGGATCGTCGAGTGCGACGGTTCGGGTCCCGACCTTACGGATTCGGGATGCAAACCCAACGAGCCATGCTTGGAACTCGTGGTTCCAGAACCCGGCTCTCTCTGGCTGGTGGGTGTGGGCCTTTGCGGATTGGCGTTCGCACATCGGCTCGGCATTGGTCACCGGGCGCGGAGCTGAGCGCGACAAGCAACTTGTCGTCCGTATCGGTGCGACGTCTACACGGACGCGATGGCCGGCTCCGGATGAGACGGCGTCGCTGCGGCCGGTTCTGCCAGTCCCAATCTTTTGAGCACGAGAGGTCGGAGGTCAGTGTCAATCCGGTCGCTGTCGATGAATTCGTCGAGGCGATGTTGTGTCTGGCTGTGGTCCCGGATGGCGATGAGCGACACCGTCCGCGCTTGGGGGCTCGTTTTGAGTTGCTGCAGAAGGGTGAACGCGTTCGGCGCGCGCCCGTCGATGATGATCAAGTCGGGAGTGCCGCGTTCGGCGGCGCCAACAGTTTCCAACAGGACGGTGACAACGGAGCAGAGGACCTGCGGGTGATCGACGGCGCTTATGATGGGCGCGGCGGTCTGGGCGCTGCTGGTGAACAGGAGGATCTTCTTCAGTCCGCACGCCGACCGGAGGTGGAGGGCGATGTCCTGGAGCTTGGAGGTGCCCTTGGCGAAGAAATGGCGAGCGCCGAGTGACGTGGCATGCTGCACGTCGTTGTTGGAGGCGCGGTTCGACAGCATGAACACGGGGATGTTGCAGAGCGCCGGGTCCTCACGCAGTTTCGTGAGCACTTGGAATCCGTCGAGCTTCGGCAGCATGATGTCGAGCAAGATCGCGTCGGGGTGAGTTTCCGCCGCGCGTTCCAAACCGGCAGCGCCATCGTCGGCCGTCGAGACGCGGAAGCCCTCGCGCTGGAGCTTGTCCTGAAAAATCCGTTGAATGTGGAGATTGTCTTCCACCAGCAAGAGGGTTGGCATGGTCAGTTCACCTCCAAGAGGTCAGCGACCCGTTCCAGCACATGGTCCACCTTGAACTCACCCTTGTAGATGTATTCGTATTCGCGGGTCTCGATTTCCGCGGTCTCGCGCTCATCGAGCATCAGGCCCGAGATGATCAGTACTTCCACGTCCTTGAACTTGGGGCGTTGCGTCATGTATTGCATGACACCCCAGCCATCCGTATCGGGCAGGTTCAAATCGAGGAGGACCAGATCGGGTTTGTCGGCCTCCAACTTGGCGATCGCTTCCCGACCCGTGGCGGCTTCGTAAAGACGGTAACCTTCTCCATCCAGGACGCACTTGAGCACATCGCGAAAGCTCTCTTCGTCGTCCACAATCAGCACGTTTTTCCTGCCGTTGATCGCCGCGGTGCGGACACTACGCAACACGTCGCGCGGGCTGGGCGCGGTGGCGACCATTGATGGCGTCCCCAAGGCGCTCGTGGCGTCGTTGGACAGGAAAATGATGGGGATGTTGTTGGTCTCGGGTTTGGTCTTCAACTCCTGGAACACCGACCAGAGTTCAGCCGAGGAGGCGTGCGCGTCGAGCAGAACCACCAACGGGTGCAGCTTGACGGCGAGCGCGACAGCCTCTTCGCCGTCGCGCGCGGTGCGGACCTGATATTCACGCGAACCGAGTCCAGCCGCGAGGATGCGGGCAATGTCGGGCTGCTCGCTGACGACGAGCACGAGGCGTTTTTCGCCACCGCCTGTCGACGGTGTCGCCGAGCTGGCCGCGGCAATCCGCGAGCGTAAGCGTTGAATGCCTTCGATTTCCTCGAAGTTGTGGGGAAGGGAGATTGTAACCGTCGTGCCCTTGGCGGGTGTGCTGTGAATGTCCACGCGCCCGGAGAGAAGATCCAGCAACTGTTTGGTGATGTAGAGACCGAGGCCGGTGCCCTCGTGCGAACGTTGCGCCGAGCTGTCCACCTGATAGAACTTCTCAAAGATCTGTCCCAGCTTATCGGCAGGAATGCCGATGCCGGTGTCCTGAACCGAGATGGAGACGCGGGGGGCCGTGTCGTTGTCGCCCGACTTGGCATTCGGGTCGGCGGTGATCGCGATCGTCACCTTCCCGTGGTCGGTAAACTTGATCGCGTTATCGACGAGATTGATGAGGATTTGTTTCAGCTTGCCGCGGTCAGTGCGAATGGCGGGATTGTCGATGAGCACGGCCGAAGTCAGCGAGTTGTGTTTGCCGTCGGCGACGGGCTTGAGCTGGCCGATCACCTCGCTCACGAGGTCGCGCAGGTCGAACGATTGGAGAATCAGGTCGGCGCGGCCGCTTTCGATGCGGGAAAGATCGAGGAGATTGTTGACGAGACTGAGGAGATCCTGGGCGCTTTCGCGGATGAAACCAACGGCGTCTTCCTGTTCATCGGTGATCTGGCCGTACACGCTGTCGAGCAGCAATTCGGTATAGCCGATGATCGCGTGGATGGGCGTGCGAAGTTCGTGGCTGACATTGGCCAGAAACTCGGCTTTGAGCCGGTTGACCTTTTCCCAATCGCGCACCTGCTCGTGCGCGTTGTCCTCGGATTTGCCTTTCGCTGTGCTCACGGAATTCCTATCCCACGCGCGATTGTGCATCCCGCCGGCGCGTCCGCCGGCGGTCGCGCGGTAATCGACAGCAACGGCTACGAGTTCGTCTGGGCAGGGACCTGGTGTTCCAGTTCTTCCTGCAGGTTGACGGCGCCCTCAAACAGCTCGGTGAAGCCACCGATGGTCGCCGCGATCTGGGGGGCCTTTTCGAGGCAGAGCTGGCTGAGTTTTTGGCACTGGGCCGGGTTGCGCTGGGTCAATTCAGCCATCGCCATGATGACGGCGACGTTGTTGTTGATGGCGTGGCGGACCGTGCGCAGGTTCTGGTACAGCGCTTCCATCTGCTTTTGCAACTGTTCCGACTGTTTATCGTTTTGCTTCATGACACCTTGTTCAAATTCTGCTGCCGAGGCATCCATGGTTCCCTATTTCCCTTGGGTTCATTGTTTTCTTGCGTGGCGTAAACCACGACACCCATACCTTGAGCAGGTGATATGCCAGCGAGTTTCGGCGGGATTTCGCTAGGATAGGGGAATTCCCCGTGGTATAGTAGAAACTTTGAGAACCTCCAGATTTCGGGGGTTTAGGCCATGTCCAAAGACACCATCATTATTGCCGGTGCGCGCGAGCACAACCTTAAGAACATCCATCTCAATCTCCCCCGTGAGAAGTTGATTGTGGTAACGGGGTTGAGTGGGTCCGGGAAGTCCAGTCTCGCTTTTGACACGATTTACGCCGAAGGCCAGCGAAAATACGTCGAAAGCCTCTCCGCCTACGCCCGCCAGTTCCTGGAGCAACTCCAGAAGCCCGACGTCGATTACATCGAGGGCCTGTCTCCCGCCATCGCCATCGAGCAGCGATTTGCCGGCAACAATCCGCGATCGACCATCGCCACCACCACCGAGATCTACGAGTATTTGCGGTTGCTCTTTGCCAACATCGGCAAGCCCCACTGCTACCGCTGCGGGCGGCCGATCACCACCCAGACCACCAGCCAGATTGTCGACCAAATCCTCGGGTTGGGCGAGGGCGCGCAGCTCATGCTCCTTGCCCCGCTCATCCGCGGACGCAAAGGCGAGTTTCGCGATGTGTTCGCCCGCATCAAACGCGAGGGGTTCGTGCGGGCGCGGGTCGACGGTGAGATTGTCGACGTGACCGAGCCGGTCAAACTCGACAAGCGCCGCAACCACAGCATCGAGTTGGTCGTTGACCGCCTGATCGCCGCCCCCAAAACGCGGGCGCGCCTTGCGGACTCCGTGGAGACGACGCTGAAATGGGGCTCGGGTCTGTTGATGGTGCTGTACCGCACGGCGACGACGCCCGTGACCGTGCCGTGGTCGGAGCGGCTCTTCAGCAGCCAGAACGCCTGTCCCGAGTGTGGGATCAGTTACGGGGAATTCACGCCGCGCCATTTCTCATTCAACTCGCCCGACGGCGCGTGCCGGACCTGCCACGGGCTCGGGACCAAGCTGTTCTTTGATCCCGATCTGGTCGTACCCGACCGCAACAAGTCCGTGGCCAATGGCGCCATCCTGGCGTGGCGGCGCGGCGGTCGGCGTTTGCTGATCTATTACAAGATGCTCCTGCGGGGCCTCGCGAAGCATTATGGCGTGGATTTCGAGGTACCGTTCAAGGATTTGCCGGAAAAGGTGCAGAAGGAATTACTTCACGGGTCTGGCGGCGAGGAAATCGAGTTTACATACTGGCGCAAGGGCGCGTGGCGCAAGATGACCAAGGTGTTCGAGGGCGTCGTCCCGAATCTGGAGCGGCTGTACGAAGAGACCGATAGCGAGTTTACCAAGGTCCGCCTGCAACAATTCATGGTCGGGATGCAGTGTCCCGACTGCAAGGGGGCGCGGCTGCGCCCGGAGAGCCTGGCGGTCACGGTCAGCGGCAAATCCATCATCGACATGACGCGCATGAGCATTGAGGAAGCCCTGGTCTTCCTCGGATCGCTGGCGTTGTCGGAATTTGAAGAAACTGTCGCGGGCGAAATCGTGAAGGAAGTGCGCTCGCGGTTGACGTTCCTGCAAAACGTCGGTTTGTCGTACCTCACGCTTGACCGCCAGAGCGATACGCTGTCGGGTGGCGAGGCGCAACGGATTCGGCTGGCCACGCAAGTCGGCGCGGGTCTGGTCGGCGTGTTGTATGTGCTCGACGAACCGAGCATTGGGCTGCATCAGCGCGACAACCATCGCCTGCTCGATACGCTGAAAGGGTTGCGCGACCTCGGCAACACGGTGATTGTCGTCGAGCACGATGAAGACACGATTCGCGCGGCGGATTATATCGTCGATCTCGGTCCTGGGGCGGGATTGCACGGCGGCTATCTCGTGGCCGCGGGTCCGCTCCAGACCATTCTCGACTCGCCGAAGTCACTCACGGGCCGTTACCTGCGGGGCGAACTGCAGATACCCGTGCCGAAGACGCGCCACGCGCCGAAGCGCGGCTGGCTGACCGTTCGCGGCGCGCGCGAGAACAACCTCAAGAAGATCGACGCGCGATTTCCGCTCGGGTTGTTCACGTGCGTGACCGGCGTGAGCGGTTCGGGCAAAAGCACGCTGGTGGACGACATTCTGCGGAAGGCGTTGTTCCGAAAATTCTATCGGGCCAAGGACCGGCCCGGCGCGCACGAGGCGATTGTCGGCCTGGAAGAACTCGACAAAGTCATCGTCATCGACCAATCGCCCATCGGTCGCACTCCGCGCTCGAATCCCGCCACGTACACGGGCGCGTTCAACCACATCCGCACGCTGTTCGCGCAACTGCCGAACGCTCGCGTCCGCGGCTACGGCCCGGGCCGATTCAGTTTCAATGTGAAAGGCGGGCGTTGCGAGACCTGCCAGGGCGACGGCATCATCAAGATTGAAATGCACTTCCTGCCGGATGTGTATGTCACCTGCGAACAGTGCGGCGGCAAACGCTACAGCCGCGAGACGCTCGAGATTACGTACAAGGGCCGCAACATCGCCGATGTTCTCGACCTGACCGTTGACGAAGCCGAGGAATTCTTCCGCGCGGTGCCGAAGATTCGCGACATTCTTCAGACGCTTCAGGAAGTGGGGCTCGGATATCTCAAGATTGGCCAGCAAGCGACCACGCTCAGCGGCGGCGAAGCGCAACGGGTGAAGCTGTCCACGGAATTGGCCAAGAAAGCCACCGGCCGCACGTTGTATATTCTCGATGAACCGACCACCGGCCTGCATTTCGCCGACATCGCCAAGCTGCTTGAAGTGCTCAACAAACTCCGTGACGCCGGCAATACCGTCCTCGTCATCGAACACAACCTCGACGTCGTCAAATCTGCCGACTGGATCATCGATCTCGGCCCTGAAGGCGGTGACGCGGGCGGTCGCGTGGTCGCGGAAGGGACGCCCGAGCAGGTGGCCCAGAGCAAGCAGTCATACACGGGGGAGTTTCTCAAGAAGTTACTGGCACGAGAATTCGCCCCGGCCTAGTTGTTTTTCGACTCCGCCGGCGGATAGCTCCAAGTCCAGTCGCCCGTTCGGCCCCAAGAATGGTTGTGCTTGGGTGAAGCCGGTCGGCTAACGTGGCTAGAGCGGTTTAAATAAAACTGTAGCCACACGAGGCAAACCAATTCCTGGCATCTTGGCGTGTCACGCCCTCCAAAGCGACCGCCATCGCTTGAACCAGCGTTGGCTGCGTTCGTGCTTCGGCTGTCCGCAGGCTGGCTTTGACTTTGCTCCACAGTTTCTCGATCGGGTTGAGGTCCGGCGAGTAGGCCGGCAGAAAACGAATCGCGGCGCCCGCCGCTTCGATCAAAGAGAGGGTCGGCTGGCTCTTGTGCGGGGCGAGGTTGTCCAAGATCACCACGTCGCCCGGGTGCAGCGTGGGGCACAGGACGTGGCGGACATAGGCCCGAAACACCTCCGTATCGGCGGTTCCCTCGATTGCCATGCAGGCGGTTGAGCCATCCAGTCGCAACGCCCCGATCAGGGTGGTGGTTTGCCAATGACCTTGGGGAGCGCTGGCGTGGACGCGCAGACCCCGCGGCGCACGGCCGCACAAGCGGGTCAGGTTGGTCGTGGCACCCGACTCGTCAAGGAAGATCAACTTGGCGGGATCGAAGCCCGTTTGGTAGCGCCGCCACGTGCGGCGCGCGCGGGCGATATCCAGGCGGTCTTGCTCGCTGGCGCGGAGCGTCTTTTTTTATATGTCAGCCCCATCTTCGCCAAGGCGTAGTGGATGGCCGGCAGTGAGCACTTCAGGGCCACGGCCTGGCGCAGCTCGCGCAAGGTCAGGTCCGGCTTGTGGCTCAGCAGCGCTCGCAACTGGCGATGATGGATGTCCAGAATCATCGGCTTGCGTCCCGAGAAATGGTGGCGCGGGCCGATCTGGCCGGTGCGCCGACGCTGCTGCAAGAGTTTCTTGACCATCCCGAGCGAAACCTGGTAGCGAGCCGCAACCTTGTCGCGGGTGCCCTCGCCGTGGTCGTAAGACGCCAAGATCCGTTCCCGCAGATCCAGTGATAGGGTTCGCATGAACGCACCCTACCAGGGACCAAGCGTTGTGGCTACAGTTTTATTTAAACCGCTCTAACGGGTCGGGTTCAGCGTGGGGGGGCTAAATTTTTAGCATAGGGCGGAGGGGAGTCGAGTGCTGGCTCTATGCCTTGAGTGATGCCGACGTTTTCCAGCGCGCTCTCCTGTACGCAGTCCCAGTTCAATGACCATATTTGTTCCCATAGGCTCTCGCGGGCAAATCGCGCGATTACGCGGTGCCGTGGTGTGTTCCGCACGGTGGATACGCTGCCCCTCCAACAGAGGTCGTCGATAAGACCAATGGACTTCGCGAGTGAAAGCTTTGGGTTGCGATCCCCTTGCGCTCTTCGCTGAGTCACGATCTCGTCCGCCCACTTGTAAAGATCGTCTGCCGCTGGCGTTGTCGTGCAGTGCAAGGAGTTCTCCGCCGTAAGCCTTTTGTCAGCGAACAACTGGCCGTGCATCGGAACGGTGTCGCGTGACATACCTGCGCCGATGGTCAGCAGAGAAGTTCGCTGGTCTCCGGCATTTTCATGTCGAAGTGTGGGAAAGTTGTGAGGTAAAGCAGGCATCTTCGACAGATCTACTTCTTCATCGTATGGGTTGACGATAGCCTCGTCTGCAGGTCAAGTACTCTAACTGGTCCGGGGGCGCTCGACAAGTCTAGGTTTCGAGGGAGAAGCTGTTAGCAGGCGTGACAGAGCACGTTAAGTCGTACGGGGAATAGACTCCGGGTTCGCCTCCGGGCCCTTGCCGCTCACCGCGCCGCGCGCTGTTTCCGCCATGGCGTCGGAGCCCATTCGACGGTCCGTGTGCGCCGGATAAAGCTCAGGGCAAGCAGGAAGATGGTTGACGGGGAGACGACGCAACCGGAGGCGGTCGCTGGTGTTTAATTCAGGGTAGCAGCGCGGCATGACAAGGAGGATCGTCTTTTGTTCGGATGCTGACTTCCATTCTTGCGGCGGGGTGAACATTCTGCCATAACTGGAGTCCAAGGAGTGGCATGAGGAGGGGGTACATCATTCTGGCGGTGTTGTTGTCCTGCGGCGCGGTGTTTCGCGTCGCGGCGGCGACGCCGGACGAGACGCGGATGTACCGCGTCGCGGAAGCCGCGTTCAAAGACGGACTCAACGATCTCGCCGAACGACAATTTGCCGAGTATCTGGCCCAATTCCCCGATTCGGATCGCGCCGATGGCGTCGTGTTGGACCTGGCCCAGGCGCAGTTGAATCAGGGGAGATGGGAAGCTGCGGTCAAGACACTGGAGGACGCATTGGCCAAGTGGCCCACCGAAAAACGTCCGGACGGTTTTCGGTTCTGGCTGGCGGAAGCGCTGTCGCGCGGCGAACGCTACATCGAGGCCGTGCAGCGGTATTCGGAGGTCATCGAAAAGTATCCCCACAGCGCCTATCGACCCCAGGCGTTCTACGGCCTCGCATTCGCGCGGTTCAAGCTTGGTCATTTCAAGCCGGCGATGCAGGCGCTGGATGAGTTCGACAAGCTCGGCCCGAAGCCGGATCTCGCGCAGGAAGGGGAACTCCTCCGCGGTCAGATCCATCTCGCGCTCCAGCAGTTTGACAAGGCGGAAACCGTACTCGCCAGCGTCGTCAACAAGTATCCGAATACACGCGCGGCGTTTCGCGCCGACATCTGGTTGGGCGAATCACTCTCGCAACGGAAGCAGGCCGGCGAAGCACTGAAGCGCTACGGGGCGGTCATCGATTCCTACAAGTCCAGCCCCAACAAACCCGTGACGGGCGAACTGGCCGCCAAGGCCTGGCGCGGCGAAGGCTGGGTGTATTGGGGTCAGCAGAAATTCAACGATGCCGCCCAATCGTTTTCCCAGGCGCTGGCGCTCGCGCAGGATCGTGGCCTGAAGCGTGAGGCGATGCTCAAGCTGGGCGAATCCTACGTCCGGGCTGGACAACTGGCCGATGGCGTGGCGAAATTGAAGGCGTACCTTCAATCCACGCCGAACGACCCGCTGGCTGACGAAATCCAGATGACGATTGGAGATCTGTTGTTCGCCAGCAACGACTTCACCAATGCCTTGCCGGAATATGCCAACTTGATCGACAAATATCCGCAGAGCACGCTGGTGGCCAAAGCCAATCTCAATGCGGGTTGGTGCGCGTGGAAGCTCGACAAGATGTCCGACGCGCTTCCGTATTTCCACCAGGCAACCGCGCTCGCCACGGATCCGGCCATTGCGGCCGAGGCGCTGTTCAAGTCGGGCGACGCCGAATTCGCTCTCGGCCAGTACACGGATGCGATTTCCGATTACCAGCGGCTGATCAGCACGTACCCCGATACCAAGCTTCTCGACCGCGCCATGTTCCAACTCGGTCAGTCGTACCAACGCACGCATAACGGTGAGGCGGCTATCCATGTGTTCGAGTCGCTCGTCCAACAGTTCCCCAACAGCGCGCACGCGGCCGAATCGCAGTTTAGCATCGGGGTGATCGACGGCGGCTTGGGCAAGGAACCGGATGCGCGAGCCGCATTTGGAGTGGTGGTGGCGAACTATCCGCAGAGTGAATGGGCGGCCAAGGCCGGTCTGGCCGTCGGCGAATCGTTCCAACGCGAGGGCAAATACGACGACGCGGCGGTCGAATTCGAGAAGCTCATCGCTACGGCGCCCGATACCGAGTTGGGCCAGCGCGCGTTTTACAATCGGGGCTGGTGCTACGCGCAGAAGGGGCAACCGGAGAAGACGCTTGCGGATTTTACTGATTTCCTGAAGAAATATCCCGAATCCGTGCTCGCGCCGGACGTCGAGTTTTGGGTGGCAAACTACTACATGAAGCAAAAGGACTACATCAAGGCGCAGGAACAATTCCAATTCCTCGTCAAGAACTACGCGACCAGCAAGTGGGCCGACAGCGGACAGTACATGGCCGGACGCGCCGCCTATCTGCGCCAGGATTACACGACGGCCATTGATTTGTACGCGGCGCTGATCAAGAACTTTCCCAGCTCCGGGTGGCGCTGCGACGCCCGGTTCGGGGAAGGCGATGCGCTGAGCGACCTCAACAAGTTTGGCGACGCGCTGGTTGTATTCGATGCGTTGACCAAGGATTTTCCCGACTGCTATCTCCTGTCCGAGGCGTATGGGCGCAAAGGGGACATGCAATTCACACTGGGCCGGTTTGACGAAGCCATTCCGAGTTATCGCCGGGCCCTGGACACGGCGCGGGAGGGCGACCCGGCGCTGCGCAACCAGTTGTACTACAAAATCGGCCGGTCTTTCGAAAAAGCGGCGAAAC
Source organism: uncultured Verrucomicrobiae bacterium (assembly GCA_963842185.1). Taxonomy (GTDB): domain Bacteria; phylum Verrucomicrobiota; class Verrucomicrobiia; order Palsa-1439; family Palsa-1439; genus Palsa-1439. Next base: position 15,064 of record CAWJFL010000018.1, on the reverse strand, counting down.
TTGAGGATGCGTTCGAGTGGTACAGTAAGGCGGTGTATGAGCAAGCGGTCGCGCCGGATCCGAACGCGCCGCCCGAGCGTTTCTGGATGTGCAAGGCGGGTCTGGCCGCTGGTGGAATCAAGGAGCAGCGGCAACAGTGGCGCGATGCCATTATTCTCTATCAGAAACTCGCGGATCTGTGTCCCGACATGAAACCGTCTATCGAGGAAAGCGTTCGCAAGCTGCGCGTCGAGCATCTGATTCTGTTCTGAGCACGCAACTTGCTCGGTTTATCGTTGAAACTGTGGCATTACTGAGGTAAGCAAAGGAAAGATATGCTGACGATCATGGCAAAAGGCGGTCCGTTGATGTGGTTCATCCTCATCAGCGCCATCCTGGCGATTGCGGTGTTTTGCGAGCGGCTGTTCCATTACCACCGCGCGCAAATTCACACCGATGACTTCGTAAAGGGGATCCTGAATTCCCTGAAGCGCGGCAATGTCAAAGAGGCCATCGACACCTGCCGGGACACCGCCGGGCCGGTGGCACAGGTGGTCATGGCGGCGGTGCTCAACCACGACCGATCACGCGATGAGATTCGCGAAGCCGTTCAAGACACCGCGCGCACGGAAGTGACGCGCTTGGAGCGCAACCTCCCCATTCTGGTGACCATTGCCCAGGTTGCGCCGTTGATCGGTTTTCTCGGCACGGTGTGGGGCATGATTCGGGTGTTCATGGTGATTGAGATAACGCAGGCGACGACCGCCGGACAACTCGCCGGTGGCGTCTGGCAGGCGTTGCTGACAACGGCCGGCGGGCTGGTCGTGGCGATTCCCAGTTACATTGCGTATAACTATCTTGTCAGTCGTGTGCAGAATCTGGTGCTCGATATGGAGAAAGCCGCCAATGAGACGGTCCAGTATCTGGCCCGCAAGGAAGAAGGCGGCGAGCAGTCGGCGAAAGTGGTGGAGATGCGATGACGTTCAAGACGCACTGCCAGATGTCCAAGGGGATGGTAGATCCAGCCCCATTGGTGAACGTGGTGTTTTTGCTCCTGCTGTTCTTTATCCTCAACTCGTCTCTGGTCATGCAGTCGGGCTTTGGCGTATCCCTGCCCGGGGCGGGGAGTACGCCGTTGACCGGCAATTTTCAAACGCTCGTCGTCACCGCGGCCCGGGACGATCTGCTCTTCTTTAACGATCAACCCGTTCCCATTGACAAGCTGGAGCAGACGTTGCGGGAGGCCGTCCAACGAACGCGGGCGCGCGAGCTGATCATTCGAGCCGATAAGCAAGTCTCCATTGGAACCGAGACTGAAATCATGAGCGCCGCGAACCGGGCCGGCATTACGACGGTCAATATGGCTGCACGGCCGGAGGGGCCTGCGGCGGCGCCGGCGAACTAAGTTGCCATGAGGCGCGTCCCCAAGCTGTCCTTCGCGCAAGGGCAACTGATGCTGTGGATTCTGGCCGGGTCCATCGTGGCGTTTGGATCGATGTTTCTTTTCTTCCGGGTTTCAGGCGTTTCCCTTACCGCAGCCCCTCGGGAAGTTCCCCGTATCAATTTCATGCCGACGCCCCGTCAGGCCCCATTGTTGGCGCAGGACCCTGCGTACGTCGTTGCCGACGTGTTCGACCCGAGCCTGATGTCATTGCCCAGTGCACATGGTTTTTCCAAGCACTTATGGTCACGAAAAATTGAGGCCAGCCAACGCGATTTGGGTTGGAACGAACAGCCGGCGTTTCTTGGTGTCACGGCTCCCGGTGTGCCACCGCCGCTCCTGCAGCCGGTGCCGGTAGATGCGGCGGTACTATCCGCGGCCGAGAAAACCCCGGCGCTTTCCGAAGAGTCGAACGACAGCGAACAGCCCGAAGCGCCGATCTCAATCAATCGATCTGTCTACCGCGTCCTCGGGGCGCTGGAGAATCGAAGTGTCGCGTCTGTACCATCCCTGCCGACGATTAACAGCTCCGCGCCGCTTACGCCCACCCAGATTCGCGTGGGTGTAAACCCGGACGGTCTGGTCCTCTACGCTCTGCTGGATCGATCCAGCGGGGATGATGGTGTGGACACCCAGGCCCTGGACATTGTGCGGCAATTTCGTTTCGAAGCGGAACACGTCAGCAGCACGCCCCCGCTGACATGGGGTATCTTGCGGTTTCTCTGGGCGACTCAACCGCCGTCGGTGACCAATAGCGACACGGCGGCGTCACAGCATTGAAGAGGCCCGGCTCCGGCCAGTCTTTTTTTCCCGGTTTCTTGCTTCCCTGAGGATTGTCTTGGTTCCCGCCGGTTTGTATGAATGAGGGCGCGAGGAGGGGCGGTCGCGAGTTTCATCGGGGCCAGCAGATAGCATGTTGATCGCGAGACGCGAAGTGCGAATTGCATCTGGGGTGCTTGCCCTGTACCTCACCGTCGAGTAACATCCTCGCTGCATGAAGACCCTGCGGTACGACCAACCGGATTTCGCGCGCGCCATCGCCGAGGCATGCGCCGCATCGAGCCTTTTTGTTCCGAAAATGGAAAATTATGTGCGCAAACTTATCGATGACGTGCGGGAGGGGGGCGACGACGCGCTGGTGCGTTTCACTAAGAGCTTTGATCGTGTGCAACTGAAACCGTCGGAGTTTCATATCAGCAGCAAGCCATCTAAGCCGGAATCGAAGCTGGCGCGGGCAATCGCGGCTTCGCACAAGAATGTCGCGGCTTTTGCCAAGCAATCCTTGCGCAAGGATTGGTCGATGCGTAATGCGCAGGGGGGACGAGTCGGAGAAAAGTTCGATCCGCTTCAACGCGTCGGCATCTATGTGCCCGGTGGAACCGCGCCCCTGGTTTCGACAGTGTTGATGACGGTGACTTTGGCAAAAGTGGCAGGCTGTCCGGAAATAGTGGTGTGTTCACCGCCTCCAATCGATCCGGCACTGCTGTACGCCGCGCATGTGGCGGGAGCAACCGAGATCTATCAAGTTGGTGGAGCACAAGCGATCGCGGCGATGGCCTTGGGAACCCCTTCCATCAAGCGGGTCGTGAAGATTTTCGGCCCGGGCAACGCTTATGTAACCGCCGCGAAGAAACTGCTTTTCGGTCATGTCGGCATCGATCTGCTCGCGGGGCCAAGCGAGTTACTGGTGATCGCGGATGACACAGCCAAACCCTGTCTTATTGCCGCGGATATACTGGCGCAAGCAGAGCATGGCAGCGGTTTTGAACGCTTGTGGCTGGTCACGACTTCCGAGAGAGTATTGGAAGTAACGCAGACTGAGATCGCGAAACAGTTTGGTGGGTTGAGACGCCGCACATTTGTTGAGCATGTGCTTCGCAAGAACGGCGTCTGCGTTTTGGCCAAAGACATCAAGCAGGCCATCGATATCACCAACCAGTTTGCTCCCGAGCACTGTGAGTTGATGACGAAGAACAATTCCAAAGTGGTTCGACAAATCAAAACGGCCGGCGCGATCTTTCTCGGACCGTGGACGCCCACCGTCGTGGGCGACTATATCGCGGGCCCCAGTCACGAATTGCCGACAGGCGGGGCCGGGACGATGTTCGCCGGACTGACCGTCGATCAATTCCAGCGGCGCACCAGCGTGGTGGAACTGTCGCGGAAGGCGCTCGACAAATCGTTGCCGGCACTTGAGGCGTTTGGGAGCGTCGAGGGCCTGGACGCGCACGTGGCGTCAGCGCGGATTCGGTTCTCATGAGCCTGGTCCGCCGCCAAGTCGAGCGGATGAGCGCGTATGTTCCCGGCGAACAGCCGAAGATCGCCGGTCTCATCAAGCTCAATACCAACGAGAATCCGTATCCACCGTCGCCGAAGGTGCTGGAAACATTGCGCGCGGCGATTGACGGGAAACTGCGGTTGTATCCCGATCCGACGTCTTCTGGATTGCGAACGAAGCTGGGCAAGATACACGGTTTCGATCCGGATGAGATTGTCATTGGCAACGGCTGCGATGACATCTTGAACCTCTGCGTCCGCGCGTTCTGCGGTGAGTGCGAGAAGCTGGCGTATTTCTGGCCAAGCTATTCGCTGTATCCCGTGCTGGCAAACATCCAGGGCGCGACGCCGGTGGAATTGCCGCTGGACGACAGCTTTCAGATCACGGCGCACCCGCCGTTGCTGGCGAAGCTCGCGGGTGTCAAACTGGTATTCATCACGCAGCCGAATGCGCCGAGCGGCGTATGGCTGCAACGCGTCGCATTGCAACGGGTCATTGAAGAGGCCGAAGGGGTGGTCGTGATCGATGAGGCATACGTCGATTTCGCCGCCGAGGACTGCCTCGACCTCGCGCGGGAATACGACAACGTGATCGTAGCACGAACATTTTCGAAGGCGTTTTCGTTTGCCGGGATGCGCATCGGCTGGGCCGCCGGATCGCGCGAGTTGATCGCTGCGCTCCACAAGGTGAAGGACAGCTACAATGTGAGCCGTCTCAGTCAGCTCGGGGCGGAAGCCACGCTGGACGAGTGGGACTATTTCCAGGGAAACGTGAAAAAGATTTGCGCCACGAGGGAGCGCACCGTGTCGGCCCTCGCCAAACTCGGGTTCTTTGTTTATCCTTCGCAAACGAATTTCGTGTTTGCGCGTCCGCCCGCACCGGTGACCGCGAAACAGTGGTTTGACGGCCTGCGCACGCGGAAGATACTCGTGCGCTGGTGGGATGCTGATCGAATCCGCGATTTCGCGCGGGTGACGATTGGGACGGACGAGGAGATGGACAAGTTTCTGGAATCCACGAAGGAGACCATTGAAAAAGCGAAGCGCTAAGGTTCAACGCGATACGGCGGAGACGAAGATTTTGCTGGCCCTGACGATTGATGGGAGCGGCAAGGCGAACGTGTCGACGGGCGTTCCGTTCTTCGATCACATGCTGATGTTGCTGGCGAAACATTCATTGTGTGATTTGACCGTCAAGGCGAAGGGCGATCTTGATGTAGACGCGCATCATACCGTCGAAGACATCGGTATCGCGCTGGGGCAGGCGTTCGTGGAGGCGCTCGGCGACAAACGCGGGATTCGACGTTACGGCTGGGCCTTGGTGCCGATGGACGAGACGCTGGCACAGGCGCGCATCGCACTGGATTTCAGCAATCGGCCGTTCCTCGTGTTTAAGGCGAAGAACTGGAACCGCATCGCCAACGTGTCGCTTGGTCGGAAAAACGAATTTCGTGTCGGTTTGGTGAAAGAATTTCTGCAGGGCTTTGCCAACGAAGCGCGGTGCAATCTGCACGTGGATGTACTGCGCGGCGACGAACCGCATCACGTCGTCGAAGCCATCTTCAAAGCGCTGGCGAAAGCGCTCGATCAAGCGTGCCAACGCGACCCACGCGTCAAAGGCGTGCCGAGCACGAAGGGGAAGTTGTAGTCAACGAAACTTCGACGTGCGGCTGGTGGAGCGGCCCCAAGTGCGGGGCAGGGGAAGCGGCGCGGCGGGCAGAGTGTTTTCCAACGGTTGCCATTCGTCCTCGTACACCAGATCGAGCATCGGCTCGGGGATATTGTCCATCTTGATTTCCATCTCGCGTTGCGGGATGAACGGACATTTGGCTTTCTCGCCGACCAGATACGCCGCTTCCCGTTCCAGCAGCAAGCGTGTGCCGGTTTTGACGCTACGTTTGCCGTAACGCGCTTCAATATCCTCCAACGCATGATGCAATTCGCGGCGCTTGTACTCCACGTCGTTGTTAAACATGTCGGGTTCGAGTTCCAGCGGCTGCATGTTCCAGAAATTGATGCAGACCTGGCGGATCGGCTGTTCCTGATGGGCGACGAGTTGACGGAATAATTGTTCCACGTGCGGATTGATCCGGCGCGGCTCGAACTGCGCGGCGGGAAATTTCACGCTCAGGCCGTTGCCTTCCATGTTTTTGAAGCGGACGTACACGCCCATCTCGCGGGCCTTAAGGTTCTCGCGAAAGAACGTCGTCACGGTGCGCTCGGTCTGGTCGAGCAGGAAGAGCAGGGCGGTTTCGTAGTCGGGCTCGTCGTAGGGCAGGGTGGTGGCGCTGCCGATGCAGGTGCGGGGTTTGTTGGCCAACGACAAGCGTTCGCGAAATTGTCCTGTGGCCAGCAGCCAGAGTTCGAGTCCGAAAAATCCGTAGCGTTTCTCCAACAATCCCAACGGCAGGTGCGCCACGTCGCCGAGTGTCCAGATGCCGAGCGCCCGGAGTGATAACGCGCGGCGCTTGGCAATGCCGGCCAGTTTCTGGACGGGGATGTTTTTCAGGAACTCGCGTTCCTTGTCTTCGTCTTCCGGGACTTCGCAGAAGTTGTCGGGCTTGCAATGTTCGGTCGCCAACTTTGCCAGCCAGCGTGAGGAACCAAGACCCATCGATACCGGCACGCCGACTTCTTCCTTGAGTTCGTGCCGCATGCGCGTGATCAGTTCCGCCGGGGTGCGACAGCGAAACACGGCGGGCGAATCGGTGAAATCGAGGAAGCCTTCGTCGATGGAGGTGGGCACGAGCAGGGGAGTGTAATGGCGCACGCGGCGGAAAATTTCCAGGGAGAGGCGGCGGTATTCATCGTAGTGCGGACGCACCAGCACGCCGTCGGGGCATTTGTGTTTGGCCTCGAAGCACGCCATGCCGGTGATGATGCCGTAGGCTTTCGCGAGGTAGTTGGCAGCGATCACGATGCCGTCGCCGCGTCGTCCGCCGCCCACAAACACGGGCACTTTTTTTAGCTTCGGGTCCAGCGCGATCTCGCATGACGCAAAGAACGAATCGCCGTCAACATGAAGGATTCGCTGGTATCGCGCCATCATACCACACAAATGTGTGGTATCAGGTGGAGATTGTCAAGACGCTAGTCAGATAGGTTGTTGTGCATCATTTGCGAATGGGGCTTGGCGCCGGCGTTATCGACCATGATGTGGAAGGTGGTGCCGGCGTGGCAGGCGAAGCGCTTGGAGAGCAGGGACTCGATGCGATCGGGCAACGGACCGTTCAACTCCTCGATTTCATCAAACCGGATGCGGACGGTTGGGTTGAGGCCATGCTTGGGCGGAAGAAGATCGGCGAGCATGTCGGATTGGGCGAGGACGGCATCGCCGGGAGATTGGTCGGCATGGTAGCGGCGCACGTCGAAGTTGAGCGGCGTGTCGGATGGATAATTCGCGAAGGTCTCGGCGCGTTCGCGGGTGCAATGGGATGCGTCGTCGAATTGCACGATGCAATGGAGCGGGTCGGGAAGATACAGGTCGGCGGTAATCGTGGTATCGCCCCAAGCGAACGCTTTGTTGCGTTCGGCGACCACGTTGAAACGCCGCCGCATCAAGGATGCGACGGCGTCGAGCACAGCTTGTTTTGTGATTGTCACAACGACTTCAGGCAATCATCGATCATGACGTGCAATTGCGACACGGTGTCGAGCGTCTCGTCGCCCATGTGGGCGAGGCGGAACGTCTTGCCCTTGATCTGGCCGTAACCGCCGTCGATCTGGACCTTGTATTTGTCCTTGAGCGCCTTCTGCAACTTGGCCACGTCGATGTTCTTGTTGTTCTTTATGCAGGTCAGCGTGAGGGATTCATAACCGGCTTTCGGGAAGAGCTCGAAACCGCGCGACTTCGCCCATTCGCGGGTCTTCTGCGCCATCTTGGCGTGGCGGGCGTAGCGGTTCTCGATGCCTTCCTTCTCAAACTGGTCGAGTTTGAACTTTAATCCGTAGATGTGCGCAATGCTCGGGGTCGACGGCGTCATGTTCTTGTCATGGTTGGCCTTGAACTCGAGGAAATCGAAATAGTAACCGCGACCGGGAATCGTCTCGGCTTTCTTCAACGCGCGGTCGCTGACGGCGAACACCGCGAGGCCCGGCGGCATCGCCCACGCCTTTTGCGTGCCGGCGAGCAGGACGTCGATGCCCAACGCATCGGTGTCGATCTTCACGGCGGTCATGGAACTGACGCTGTCGACGATGAACATGACCTCGGGATACTTGCGCACGACCTTCGCGATGTCGGCGAGCGGATTCATCAACCCCGTGGAGGTCTCGTTGTGGATGAGCGTGATGGCGTCGAACTGACCGGTCTTGAGCTTCGCGTCGACCGCCTCGGGCAGGATCGGTTGACCCCAATCGACCTTGAGGGCCTCGGCCTCCTTGCCGCAACGTTTGCTCACATCGAACCACTTATCGGAGAAGGCGCCGCAGCAGCAGTTGAGGACCTTCTTGGCGACGAGATTGCGGATGGCGGCTTCCATGACGCCCCAGGCCGACGACGTGGAAATGAAGACGGGATTCTTCGTATAGAGAATGGCCTGCAATTTCGGCTGGATGGCGGCGTAAAGGTCCTGGAAGCCCGTTCCGCGGTGCCCGATCATGGGCTGGCTCATCGCCTGGAACGTATCCTCGCTAACCTCCACAGGGCCAGGGATAAACAACTTAACGTGCGGCTTCATCATGGGCAATTTCCTCTCTTTTCTCGTGACAAACGGGGCAAGCCAATGAGTATAATGTTTCCCGCCAAATCTCAACCTTTTTTGCGAGTGAGGGATGAGCCTATGCCAAGAACCCTGAATGTCGGAATGATCGGCTACAAATTCATGGGCCGCGCCCACACCAACGCGTGGGTGAAGGCGGACAAGTTTTTCGACCTGAAGGCCAGGCCCGTCCTGAAAGTGATCTGTGGCCGCGAGAAAATCGGCGTCATGAACGCGTGCACGCGCTGGGGCTGGCACCAGTTCGTCACCGACTGGCACGAGGTGGTGGAGGACGCGACCATCGACGTTGTGGACATCAACACGCCCAACGACACGCACGCCGAGATTGCGATTGCGGCCGCCAAGGCGGGCAAGGCGATCCTCTGCGAGAAGCCGCTGGCGATGGATGTGAAACAGGCGAAGCAGATGGTCGAAGCGGTGAACAAGGCCGGCGTGGTCAACATGGTGTGTCACAATTACCGGCGCATCCCGGCGATTGTGCAGGCGAAACGAATGATCGACGCGGGCGACCTCGGGACGATCTATCATTACCGGGCGCGGTATGCGCAGGATTGGATCGTGGACCCGAACTTCCCGCTGGTGTGGCGGTTGCAGAGCAAGATTGCGGGATCGGGCACGCACGGCGACATCGACGCGCACATCATCGACCTGGGTCGGTACCTGATCGGCGAATTCACGGAGGTGTGCGGCCAGATGGAGACGTTTGTCAAAGAGCGTCCGCTGCCCGGCGAGCCGAGCAAGAAGGGGAAAGTCACGGTTGATGACGCGGTCATGTTCATTGGGCGATTTGCGAACGGGGCGCTGGCGAATTTGGAGGCCACGCGGTTCGCCCTCGGCCGCAAGAACGGCATCCAGATCGAGATCAACGGCAGCAAGGGCTCGCTGGTGTTTGATTTTGAAGACATGAACCGATTGAAGTATTACAACGATGCCGATCCGGCGGACCGTCGCGGATTCCGCGACATACTGGTCACGCAGGGCGGCGGAGTGCACCCGTACGTCGGCAACTGGTGGCCGCCGGGCCACATCATCGGCTACGAACACACGTTCGTGCACACGATTGCGGACTTCATCAACGCGGTCGCGGACAAACACTCGGTGCAGCCGACGTTTGAAGACGGTCTGGCCAACCAGATCGTGCTGGAGGCGGTCGAGAAGTCCGCCAAAATGCACCGGTGGATTTCCATCGGGAAATGACTTAGATGACATGGACTGAGATATTGGGAGTGTTCACCAAGCCCTTGTTCCAGTTGGGGCAGACGTGGATATCGCTGGCGACGATGGTGGAATTTGTCGTTGTCACCGGCCTTGTCGTGCTGCTGTCGCGTCTGATTCGCTACCTGTTGCGGGCGCGGGTGCTGGCGCACACAAAGTTGGACGTCGGCCAGCAGTATGCGATCGCGCGGATCGTCAGTTATGTGGTGTTGGTGCTGGGGCTGCTCATTGGCGTGGAGACGGTGGGCATCAATCTGAATTCGCTGGTGGTGATCGCGGGCGCGCTGGGTGTCGGCATCGGGCTGGGTCTGCAAAACATCGTCAACGATTTCGTCAGCGGCCTGATCATCCTGGCGGAGCGGCCGATTCAGATTGGCGACCGCATCGATCTCGGCAACAACACGGTTGGCAAGGTGGTGCGCATTGGCGCGCGGGCGACGCATGTGTTGACCAACGACAACATCATGGTGATCGTGCCGAACTCGAATTTTGTGACCAATCGAGTGGTGAACTGGACGCATATCGATCCGCGGGTGCGGTTGCGGCTGGGGATCGGTGTCGGCTACGGCAGCGACCCGCACGTGGTGGAGAAGGTGTTACTCGAAATTGCCAATGAGAACCCGAACGTGCTGAAGGATCCGGCGCCGTCCGTCGCATTCAAGGAATTCGGCGAGAGTTCGCTCAATTTTGAGCTGCGGGTCTGGGCGGCGGACATGGCGCATCGGCCGGGCAATCTGGAGAGCCAACTGAACTTTGCGATCTGGGACAAGTTCAAGCAGAACGGGATTGAGATCCCGTTCCCGCAGCGCAGTCTCCATGTCGAGGGACCCGTGCGTGTCGAGATGAAGCCCGGCGCGGACTGATTGTCATGGGTAACGCGGTTTTCACGCGAGTTGGCCTTGCTCCAGTTTCAGTGTTTCGCCGTTGAGATCGAAATCATAAGAAACAGGAACCGGGTTGCGCAGCGACTGTACGGCGTGACACCCTTTTTCAGCGTGCTTGATCAACGCCCGGACCCGGTCAATCGGCGATGGGCTGACGATGGACAACTTTACAGTTGCCTTCTGGAAGGCCGTCCCCGCGCCAGGAAACCCATATTTTTCCGAGGAGTCGAACTCAGCGCGCAGGTCGATTTTCACCTCATCCAAAACGACATCGAACTCGGGGCTGAACTGCGCGACCTGCGAGACCATGCAGAATGCGGCCCCGATTACAAAAAACTGGAGCGGACTGGGCGCGGCATCTTTCCCGCCTCGTTCGGGCGGTTCATCCGCTGTAAAGTGGAACTTACCCACCCGTCCTTCGATGCGAGCCTCGTCAACCAGCCGCGCCGTTGCCCGGATCGTCGCGTGTCCATCCCAGTCCCCGTTCTTTATTTTGAGCCGCATCGCTTCGGTTACGCTGCGCCCATGTTCCAAATCAACCAACCCTTTTTTCGTCGGCATCATGGGTGTCACCTCGACTCAACAGCTAATATTTGTCCAAGACCAACCGCCTCCGCCAGCGGACGCTTGCGTGATGGAATTGATGAGACTGTGCTTTCTCGACGCTCGTGCGGCAGGGGACAATTCGTATTCATTTTGAAAATTCTAAATCGCAAACGATGCCGAAGTCAAATCCGTTTCGACCCTGTGGCGCATCCTGTCCATTACCTCGCTCCCCAATTGCGGCTTCTCAAAATGGCTCCCCGCGGTGGACGGTTTGCGAAGCTGGCGGGTTGGGATGCTGAGACGACGCACAGTGCGGCGTCCACATCGAGGGACCCGTGCGTGTCGAGATGAAGCCCGGCGCGGACTGATCCTCGCCGCTACGCCCACCGCATTTCGCCCGTGACGAACGACTGCGCTTCACACCCTGTCGCAAACAACTACCGCAGCTGCCCCCTTAGTTCAGCACACCGCGCCGCGTCCCGAGTTCCAACGCCCCGTCCCAGTTCTGTCTGGACAACGATTGTGCTCCCGTTAAGCTCCGCTCACACGTTCATATTCATCGGACTATGAGGACTCGGATTCGCACGTGTTTTCTCCTTAGCGCCTTGGCAATTGTCGGGGGCGTTGGCGGCATCATTTTCGGTCTTCACCCCGTCTTGGGTATACTTCTGACCAGCGCCGGCCTGTTGGGAACGATCTTCGGAATATGGTCTTCCGAGCAGCAAAGCGCTGAAAACCAACAACAATTTGACACATTAGCGCGACTCATCCAGACCGATGCCTTGCCCGATTTCCCGGTCGCCGTTATCGCATCCAAACTCAAGCGCACTACCTCCCGCAGTGGCCTAATCAAAAATCTCCTTACAAACCTTCAGTCGCAGCCAGGAGACACCGAGTCCTTGGTCATGCTCCTTGTCTGCTTAGCGCTGGACCGATCTTTCCGCCAGTGGGCCACCAAGTCTGGGCCTATCGAGCCATTCGATCAGGTTGTGCAGCTCCGCCAATTAATACTCCTAGCACTGAAAGGGCCAGCCCGAAAGCACGCCACGTTGTTTGCAGCGATCGGAATACTCCGCGATGTCCAAGGGAAGCACGTCATCGCACAAAGATGGTTTAGACGCACAGGCCGACTTCGTCCCGACCCCTACTGGCGCTTGCTTCTGTCAACGTCCTATGGAATGTCAGGGAATCATGCCGAAGCCGTCCGTCAGATGGAAATGGCCATTCAACAGGGCGCCAAGGGCTGGCTCGTTGACGACTACCTAGGCCGATCCCTGCTTCACCTTGGTAAGTACGAACAAGCTGCGTTTTATTTGGAAAAAGCATACTCAGTGCGTGGAAATTCTCCTCAGTTACTTGGCGACCTCCAAGACGTCCACTATCGGCTCGGCGAGTTTGCAACTTCTGCGAGGTATCAGTTCGTTTTGTCTGCCCTGTTGTTTTTGTACTTTCCTATGGAAGCCGCACTGCATTTCGCACAAGCTTCAGTCCACCTATTGACGGCCATTCTATGCAAAGCTTCCAAAGCTCTTTGGAATGTCTCAAAGCGCATCCACTGGCTCGCGGAAATTCACGTTAAATGCCTTCCGCCCGACGAATTGCACTCAACGCTCGGTGAAATACTAGCGGCCGAAGGACATTACGAAATGGCGAAAGTACACTTGGAAAAAGCCCTTGCGATTCGTGCTGACAATGTTTGCAACCTCGTTAATCTTGGCGTCTGTTGGGCACACTTGAATGAGTTCCCCAAGGCAATCGGGCTCTGCGACCAGGTTCTGAAAATCGACCCCGACAATTTGATCGCCAAACGCAATAGATTTCTCTATCAGACAGGAAGCGTCGGCAAACCCAATTTCGTTATACCACAGCCGGGCTTTAATGTCGGCGCTAAGCGCCTCAAGAGATAGCTACGCCCAAGTCGTGCAACACACAATCACTCCACCGTTTTAGCCCAGCATGCTTGACGTGGCCCTCGACGGCCCACGCCCTTGGCGGAGGCTCCCCAATTGCGTCGGGTCGGCATCCGCCGTCGCTATCCGCCTTCGCTGAAGCTACGGCGCGACAAGGGGGAGGCGGCACGACAGAGATCCCTCGACAGGCTCGGGATGACGGCCGGCGGAGCACCGCGACCCCGACAAGGGATGTCGGGGCAGGGCGGATTACAGGGAGCGGCGACGCCGTTGCAGACCGCCGAGGAGCGCGACTGCGCCCAGAACCAGCAACGACCAAGTGGTTGGTTCGGGAACGGGCAATGTTACGCCTTGGAAGGCCAGACTAGAAAGGTTGATCCACCCCGGCGGAGACAAACGCGCTTTTTGCCCCGCCCGGCGTGAATTCGTTGATGTCGCCGTGGCCGTGCCGGGGCCCCCGTCCGCCTCAAACAGAGTGCCCGCGTTGTTAAAAGCCAGGCCATTAGGGAAACTTAACCCGGAGGCAAACGAGCTTTGCGCTCCGCCCGGGGTGAATTTATAGATGCCGAAGGTGCCCGCATCCGTCTCGAACAGATTGCCGGCGCTGTCGAAAGCCAGATTAATCGGGATCAACCCGGAGGCAAACGTGCTTTTCGATCCGCTCGGGGTGAATTCATAGATGTTGCCGCTGCCCTGATCCGCCTCGAACAAATTGCCGGCGCTGTTAAAGGCCAGACCAGCCGGGTGATTCAGCCCGGAGGCAACGTGCTTTGCGATCCGCTCGGGGTGAATTCGTAGATGGTGCCGCTGCCGCTGTCCGCCTCGAACAAATTGCCGGCGCTGTCAAAAGCCAGACCAGAAGGGTAACTCAACCCGGAGGCAAACGAGCTTTGCGATCCGCCCGGCGTGATTTCGGTGATTTGGCCGCTGTCATTATCCGCCACAAACAGATTGCCGGTGCTGTCAAAAGCCAGACCAGAAGGGTAGTTCAACCCGGAGGCAAAGGCGCTTTTCGATCCGCTCGGGGTGAATTCATAGATGTTGCCGCTGCCGAAATCCGTCTCAAACAGGGTTTGACCCTGCACGTTACCGGCCAGCAGTAGGATTGCTCCCGCACAGAGCACCGTGCTCACTCCAAGCGTGGTTTTCATCCTTGGGCTCCCATACGAGTCGCACAAACGTAGTGACGATCCTCACTATAGGAGGGAGCGACCAGACAGGCAAGCCAATAATTCTCAGGCACGCCCACCCCCACTCAGAATTGTGCGTCTCGACACTCCGCACCCGCCGCAGAGGTTCCCCGATTGCGTCAGGTCGGCATCCGCCGTCGCTGAAGCTTCCGCCTTCGCCAAGGCTACGGAGGACAGGATGGCGGACAAGATGGCGGACAGGGGGGAGGCGGCACAATGGACGGCGGGCAAACCTTGTGGGTTGGATTTCCGAGGGGTGCCGCGTAGGGAAGGGTTTCTCTCGTCTTGAGGCCACCCGTTACGTCAACCCGGTGGTTGAAACTGGCCCCCAATCTTGCTTTTGCAAAACGGACATATTTCCGCGTCCGCAGGTATGCTCTCAGCACACTTCGGGCATGCGATGCGACGCTGATCGACGGATCGCCTTTTCCCTATTTCGCGGCGTATTGGCCTTGGTTCTCGACCGAGAATCTCGTTCAGGTCCCTTGCGAACATGAGAGCAGCAAATGCAAGGACCAACACTATGACCAGTACAATCAGAAACATGGATCCGATCCGTTTTCTTTTGCGTCCACTGATGAAGATATCACCGACATCTTCTGCTTGAACTCAGCGTCTATACTGCTTACAAGCGAAACTTTTTCGCAGCCGTTTCCTTGAGGTGCATTTGGGTCGGCCTGATGGTGCCATTCTTCGCTCTACTTCAGCCTCCCGCATCGCTGCTCCTACGGCCACATTACGTCCTTATCCACTCCCAACGTCAATTCCAAAACATTCAGCGTGCCAGCCTCGTCATCGAAGGGGCACAGAGAACCGAGATTCCGGCGTGAATGAGCGCCGACGGCCTCGACAGCCCGCATCGTCTGCAGAGGTTCCCCAATTGCGTCAGGTCGGCATCCGC
>CAWJFL010000017.1:0-78253 GCA_963842185.1 uncultured Verrucomicrobiae bacterium | reverse complement strand
AGGTAGTGCAAACGACAGCCTCCACCTGGACAGTGCTCGCTCCGCCAGGGGAGGGCTTTTAGGCTTCACGCTGGAGTGACTTCAAGGCAAGAAACATCGTGACCGCCTTGCCGATGGCAGAATCGGTCCGACAGACAGGGATTCCTCCGGCACAAGAATACGTGATTATCCCTGGTGAAGGAGAAACCGTAGAACGGGAAAACGAGACGACGACAGGCGCACCGACTGCCACTGCCAAGCGAGATTTGAGCGAGTTGGTGAAAGGCAATGGTCTGAGGCGACGCGGACGCGGGCGCACCATCAGCTACGAGTTGTCGGCTCGGATCGTGAGCCGAAAAAGTGCCACAAAATAAGGGAAATCTACATGGATGAGCCGAAACATGAGCCGCAGAGGCGAGAATCAGGCTGTGGGTAGTCGCTTCCGCTGCGGTCGTTTGGCTTCGACTGCTGTTGGCTTCAGGTCGATGACGGGCTGACGCCCAGCCGATTGCGCGGTAAGTACCTTCTCCAACAGCGCGCGGAGTTCGGACATCATCTCAGTCGCTTCGATGTTTGACTTGAGGCCCGAGTTCGGCAACATGGCCCGCGGTTGTGCGGATTCCGTATTGAACCGAAGGTTCTGTAATCGCTTTTGGAGGTACGCCATCCGCAGATGGCCATAAACCTTCATGGCCAGTGCGCCGCCATCCGCGTGGCCGAGCATCTTGGCGACGGTCGGGATGTCGATTCCCATTTCAATGAGACGGGTGGCGAAGAAGTGCCGCAGATCGTGATGAGTGAGCTTCTGGCAGCCTGCCTCCTTGCAGCAGCGGGCGAGCGTTTCGGGACACTCCATCACTGTCATGAGCCGGTCATCGTTCTTCATCTTGGGCCGCGCGGCGAAGATTTCCTCGATCAACTCGCGTGCTTCAGCCAGCAAGGGAACCCATCGCTCTTTGCCACCTTTGCCGTAGAGCCGAATCATGTTACGCGCGAGGTCCACATCGCGCTTGCGGACGCCCGTGGCCTGCTGCGGATCCGCACCCCCATAGTTGGCGAGCCGACGTACTTCATGTTCGCTATAGCCGCGCGCTTCTTGGAGTCGCGCCCCGGTGTAGGCGAGGAAGCGAATGAGCCAACCGGCGCCGCGACCGCCGTGTCCCACGTTACGACCAGCTTCGGCAAGGATGGCCTGCCATTGTTCATCGTTTGGCAGCGCCAACTGTTTCGGTGGCTGTGCCACGCGCTCAATAACGCGTTTGCCATCGCCGCCCATCGTCGGGTCGCGCGCGATGGCGCCCGCTTCGATCCCAACGATAATCACCCGGCGAAACATGCCGATGGTGTTGTTGTAGGACGTGGCTGAATACTTTTCGTGAAGGCGCTTGGCCCAGTCTAGAATACCGTCGGTGTTCAAATCACGCAGGAGCATTTCTTCAATGCCAGGCCATGTCGCTTTGATACGCCTGATATTGTCGAAGTTGTCGCGCCGCGCCCCAGGACGAAGTTTTACGGCGTTGTTGATGCGACGCTCCAGCACGGCGAGCGCGTCGCCGAACGTTTTGACGTTGGAGAGGGACGGGTTTGCGCGTTCGGTCTTTTTGCGCTCCTCGGCCTTGATGTCCGGCAACCGCAGCTTGGCGGTCGTTTTCGAGTCGGTATTTGTGGAGACACGAACAATCTTGCCTCCCACACGAAACCGTGCAAATATCTCACCTCGTGGATATGCATTTGTTGACTTGTAACGGAAGAGATACGGAGCGACCTTCGTCCACTTCGATTTCGATGTGGACGGCGGGCTCGTCACCGTCTTTTGTGCCGCTTTCATCTGGCATTAGCTCGCGTAACAGCCAAACTGTGACACAAAACGTGACAACGGTCAAGCAAAGAGCGATCTCCGCGCTGGAAATATCTAGATTTCCTAAGCAAATTAAGTAGTGGAGAGGTACCGAAGTGGCCAAACGGGGCAGACTGTAAATCTGATATCGGCCGATTTCGAGTCCCCCAAGTTTTCCAAGCAAATCCATTAGTGCCTTACATAATAAGGCATACAAGCTGACTGTTAGCTTTGCACCAAGTGGCAGGAATTGGCAACAAAAGGCGGCAGATTTGCCAATTATTGCCAAGTGACGAGGACAAGAATACTTCGCGGAATCCGTTGCGCGATGATTCAGACGTTGATAAAGGATTGTTTGTGGTGCGTCGGCGGTGTGATCGTGCCTCTGGCGGCCTGCTGTGAAGCAAGAGGTGGCCGCGTAGCGGCTCTCGCGATCCTGCTGCAACTGGCTGGTAGCGGTGATGGCAGCGGCGGGGTGACACCGTTGTGGTATGATCGTGGCTATAACGCCAAACGGCGGAGCGGGAAACGGTATCGTCGCATGTCGGGTGATTGCGCTGGTCCGGCACCAGCACGCGGGCAGGGCACGGTTGGCTAGAGTGCAGCCGACTCGGGTGCGATCCGCTGCATTTGACGTTTGCGCGTTGACGGCCCGCTGCTGGTTGCGGGCACCGGCGCTGTGATCGTGCCGGTCTCGACTGACCGATGGCGTGGTTTCGGCTCTCCGACTGCCGCGATTCGGAAGCGGTCAATCGCCGTCTGAATGTCCTCAATGGAGAATAGTACTGTGCGACCAACACGGCGAAAGCTAATAACGCGGGCGGACTGCCACGCCGACAGGGTGCGCCGAGAAACGCCGATGGCGTGAGCGGCTTCGTCCGGGCGCAGATACAAACGCGGCAGTGATGCCACCGTTTCTTGGTTGCCGATGGTTGCCGGGCCATTCATGGCATCACGCACGCCCCTGCCAGTTCGCGCACTCGGAATCGCTTGAAAGCCTGCGCTATTATTGTTGCCCGTCATGTTCACGCTTGGAGTTCGTTGACGGTGATGCTCGTGATCCGAACGGAGTCGTCACTTGGTTCGATGTCGTAGCGCTCGGCCAAGCCCTTCACCCAATCCACCGCGAACTTCTGCAACGCCAATTCCACTGGACGCAGGTTCTCTCCGATGACTTGGATTTCGTGAGTGTCCGAGCGAAGTTTAAGTGTGTCGTGGTCGCTCCCGGACTCGAATCGTACAAACGCGAGACGAGTGTAAGGGAACACATAGGAACTCCCATCAGCCAACTCCACCCGCAGGGCCTGCGTTTGGTAGTCCCGGTTCCAGCACGTGTGATTGCGGCGATTCTCGTTCTGACTGTACTTGATCATCTCACCGTGATCCCTTGACTTTGTTTGAGCGCACGCTGTCGCAGCTTGGCGTGAGCGTCCAACCTGGCTTGCCGAAAGCTCTCGGCATACGACCGGTTATGCCGGCAGCGGGACATTAACCAGCGAGGTATGCCGAGCCTTCGCAGGTAGCCGTCCTTCGCCAGATCGATTGCCAAGGGCCGGTCCCCGGACCGCAGGATGTTCTCGAGGAGTTGCACCTTGTCGCTGGTGAAGATGGTAATACCTTTGCGTCCACGAGAAATGGTCACGTACCATTGCTGCTGGTTCGTCGCGGCTTTGACGGCGGAATCTGAAAACAGGACGTGTTCGACCGTCTTGCCTTGGGACGCATACGACGTGATGGCGAACCCACGCACGAATTGCCGGTAATCCCTTTCCAAGACTCGCCCGTCCGTCAGTCTGATTCGTCCCTCGACGCCAACGTGCTTCACCGTGACCAATTCACCATTGGCAAGGCGCTGACCGGAACGCGTGCGGGCGTTGGCCTTCAATTGCAGACGGTCACCCGCTGTTAGTGCAAGTTCCGTGGGCTGGCACACGGTAAGCCGATCCGCAAACCGGAACGGCACCGTGCCAACCTTGTCTGAACCTTCCAAAATCCAGCCTCTGTCGCTGATGGCCAATAGCCGACACGTTTCACGTTTCTGGAATCCGCCGGCACTCTGGTTCAACACCAACACTGTATTGTCTTTGTAGAATCGTCCGTCTCGCTTTTGCGCGTCGGTCAAATCGACTGTTTCCAGCGCGGTCACAGTCTGGTCTTCGCCACTCAAGAGACCGCGAGATTTCAGGGCGGCCCGAACCTGCTCATTGACCCGGTGAATCTCTGACCAGGTTTGAGACACCACCACGACGGACTGGCGTTTCTCGGCCAAGGCCAGATACCGCTGGGCAAGACGCTCGGCTTGTTCCTGTGGCGGACAAACCACCACTGCCCCTTGACGATCCAGACGACGGAAGGAGGCGTCAAGGTTGCCTTCGGAGGCCTCTTGCACGGCTTGCTTGTATTGGCCAATCCGCTCGCGTTCAGCCGGTGTGTGCCCGCGAGTCGGGTCTTGACGTCGAATTGTGCTGAGTTCGATGGCCGGCAACGTGGAATACTTCTCCATGGCCCGCAGCGCATCGGAGGCTTCCACTGCGCCGTGTTGGCGAGTGTCGCCGGAGAGAATCACTCGACCCTCGTTGGCTTGCGCCAAGCTTAACAGTTGGTGCATCTGCCGACCGCCGATTTGCCCGGCCTCGTCAACCAGCAGCACCCCACCGCGCGGCAGCGAGCCACGAGTGAGAAACCCACTCACTGTTTGCGCACCTTGGAAGCTGTCGCGTTCCAAGTCCATGACCTGTTGGCGCTGCGGAGCGACCACGATGACCGTAGACCCGGTTTGTCGTAAAGCGCCATACACTTCCCGCAACGTGTAGCTCTTGCCAGTGCCAGCCCCGCCACGAAACAAGCTGACGAAGTCGCGCGACTGCAGGATGCGTTCGACGGCGTGGCGCTGCTCGGAATCCAAGCTGGCATTCTGAATCGAGTGTCCAGGGCACAGTGGCGCACATCGACGAACGCCGCCCCGTGCCAAACACACAATCTCCCATTCGCGGTCAATCACTTCCCTCGTTGTGATCCGCCCCGGGTGCTGTTTGTAGCGGACGTACCCGCGCCGGCCCGTCGCGGACTGAATCCCGGCCAAATCAACTTCTTGCCCGCGTACGTGCTCCAGCGCGTGCCGCCACAACTCGTGTTCCAGCACCACCGAGCGCCTTTCAAACAGGTGCTCCTCAGCCCACGTGACGGCCTTTTCCGCCAACGCCTCCCTGGATGCCGCAGTTGACGGTTGCTCCGTAGCCAG
Organism: uncultured Verrucomicrobiae bacterium; assembly: GCA_963842185.1. GTDB lineage: Bacteria > Verrucomicrobiota > Verrucomicrobiia > Palsa-1439 > Palsa-1439 > Palsa-1439. Next base: position 73,196 of record CAWJFL010000017.1, on the reverse strand, counting down.
TCGGCCAAGCGATGTTTTCTCCGCGTCAGTCAATTCCCGGTCCCAACTGCTCCGTAATTCGCCCAGGGTGACGCCCTTGATCTTGCGTGCCCGTTCCTTATGGGCGATATGGTCGCGGATGGCAGCGACGTTGCCAGTGGCCTTTTCTGGTTCACGCTCCAGCAGCTCGCGGGTCTTTTGGTCAATCTCTTGGTGTCGTTTCGAGAACTTCTCAATTAGCGTTGGTGACACCCCCTTGATTTCAAAATCCCCCCGCCGCTGATTTTCGATGCCGTAGCCGAATCGGCGCAGACGCCGGGACAAATCGTGGTAATAGACGTTCTCGATGAACTTCTGCGCCGACAACATATCGTGATTCTGAAGCGCCTTCCAACGCGCTTCGACCGAATCGAACGTCGCGTTGAAGACGATACAATGCGTATGCAACTGCGGATCGAGGGCGCGCGAGGTGTCGTGACGGAATACGGCGGCCACGATGTTCCCTGTCGTTCGGTCCGTGCATTGACCCCTCTTGCGGACGCGCGTTGCGGCGAAGGCTTGCAATTGGCCGAGTGCTGCCGTGACGGCTTGTTCGTGCGCTTCGGCAATGCGTGAGTCATGGCCCACCAGGGCAGCGATGGATACCGACTTGGCTGGCGAAAACGTGAAATCGTAGAATACGCGTCGATTGGCATTCTTGCGGAGCTCACCATCCGGGCCAACATCCAGTCGCGTGGTGTTCTGGCGCGCCGTCAACTTCTCCCCGGTCTGTGGATGAAGGTTGTCGCAGAGACGAACGAAGTCGTCTTGCCGCGTCACACCTGACAGCCCAAGTTTCTCAGCAGCCTCGCCATACCACTGACCCAAGACCTGTTGGCCTTCGGTGTAGTAGTCGCCGACGCTCAAGTGTTCCGAGAAGTATTCCTTGGCGTCACCTAATCGGTACTGTGCCTTGGTAGTAAGCATGGGCACAGTAGCTACAGAAGGGATGGAAGCCAACGGATGTTCGACCGCCCGCAATTGGTTTGTTTACTGTTCACTGTCTTCACAGGCCATTGCTCTTTCTGCATCGCGCACGCGAGAGTAGCACGGGTGACATCGACATTTCGGAGTCCACCACAGTCGCATGTTGCCAGGTGTAGCTGCGAATTTCTTCGGTTAGCTTTGCTTGCGCAAAATTCTTCATTTTGTGCTGGACAGGTTTCCAACACTCTCCAGGGGACCGCCCTCTGACGCCGAATAGTGGTAGGAACCGCATGTATCAATCTCGTCCTTTCCGGTTGAATACCGATGTTCACGCTGGGCAGTGTGCCTGAAAGAAATAGATCGCGCGTGTAGTTGCTACACAAGCTAACAACGGTGGCCGGCTCATTACGCCAACTATGTCAACGCCTCTCATTTTCGAGAGCATAGCCCGAAGCACCGTTCAAAGTGTTCGCAGTGGCGAACAAAGTAGACTGGCCAAGTGTGGCATTGCCGCTGAGAATGCACGGCTGACGAAGGCCAATGATTGACCCTAGATACCCCCCCAGGACGGGACAACAGTGCCAGGTCCGCGCTTGAACTGGCCTGCTTTCTTCGAGTCTGCCAAACGCGGAGCAGACCCGAATGCAGACCAGCCCAAGCGACGGTTTCGGTCAATTGGCACACTCAACACCCGCCCCTCTTCGTCGCTGCTCTGCCGTCTCCCCGCGTGCACGACAACGCGGTACGACTCCGTTCCGCTTTCCGATTCGGGTCGGGCGCTCAGTGTGCTTCCAACAGGACTATGGCTGACCCAATTCTGTCCACGGTCGTACCATCTTCTGACCTGACTTGATCCAGCCTGTGTCCATGATCTTCCCAATCTGTGTCCGATTTGTTTCCACAATCTGTACTCACACTTACCATGCATGAACCACGCAACGATTACGCACAGGCCAGGGAAAGCTCACGGACGGTTCACGCATACATCACGCACACGATCACGCTCCGGATACGCAATGTCCACGCCTCTGCCATCGTACCGGCAATGCATTCGATCCGCGATTGCGAGCCATGGAAACTCCAACCATCGTGCACAATCCTGCATGGGGTTTCCCTTCCTATGCGGTTGGGTTACAGATCGGACGCTTTACCCCTACGCATTAGCGTAGGATTTCTGTCCACGCGACGGCAGCCATCCGGCAGCGATGTTGACAGGCGGTGACGAGCGTTGACCGATTCAATGCAGTTCAACACGAAGGCCAAGGCGACTCGTACCGCCTGCGCCACAAACGCAGGGCGGGTCAATCCGACTGAACCCTCAACCAAGGGAGCCATGACCTGAAACCATCAACCGCCGACCATGGGTCAATTCTACATGAACCAAAGTGGGTCAAATCTTGATGAGCGTTGACAGTCGTGCATTATTTCCCATCCGCCAGTTTTGTTGCATTCTTTGCGGCAGATCGCCGCGTTTGATCGATGAATACTAGCACTGCTAAGAATGCCAAAAACGACCCCGTGACGGCACTCGCAAAGGCGAAGCCGCTTTCGACCCCGAGGTTCATCCAAAACACACCGCTTAGCAAAAAGTCGAGTATGGCTGCGCCAAGGACGAGCAATCCCAAGTGTGTCGCCCGCTTGTCACGTCTGCCAGCCATTGCGTAGAAATATAGGGTGCCAGCAAGGAAAACTCCGGCGGCTGGAACAAACACGCCGTTTAGCTCGGAAAGCATAAGCGGCACAGCAAACTGAGCGAAGAGGAACAGTGTGAAGAAGATGCTCGAAATCAGGCAGGCCACATCGTAGCCGGTCTTGGGTAGGGATGCCTTGAGCATAGCTCGACTCATAATCAAGGGATTCCATCCTCAGCGGTTTTCCGCGCCTCCAGTCGCCGTGGTGCCGGGCTGGACCATGGAGGACTTGCACTTGACGCTGAGCGTGACGAACACGGTTCCTAGCACGATTGAGCCAATCCGAATTACAAATTCACCGGCTCTTAACTGGTCTTCAGTCCACCTCAGTGGGGACGGTCGGTAGACGAAAGGATTCAACCAAAGCAAAACAAACGCCACCAGACCTACGGCAACCCCCGCCAGCAATCCGTTGATCCTCGCCCGTATTGGTCCGACTCGCAGTTTCATCGCTTTGTAACTTATGACGCCAACGGCAACGCTCAAGCCGATAATGGGTACCAGAAGTGTCAGCTCCAAACCGTAGCTGTGCGCCACCGGTAAGGTCGCAGCAACTTCCAGCAGCACGCCATACAGCAGCAAGTACACACCTATCCAAAAGACGATCACGTTCGGTACCCGATGGCCTGACATGCGATTCTAACTTCCAGGACAGCGGTCGTCGTACATCATTTCCCATCTGTCAGTGTTGTTGGATTCCTCACAGCAGATTTCAGCAGTTGATCAATGAACGCCAGCACTGCTAAGAATGCCAAAAACAACCCCGTGACGGCGCTCACAAAAGCGAAGGCAGTTACGATTCCAAAGTTCACCCACACACCGATCAGCAAAAAGTCGAGCACGGCTGCGACGATGACAAGCAATCCGAGATGTGTTGCATCCTTGCTAAGTCTACGGGCCTTTGCGTAGAAATATATAGTACCAACGAAGAATATTCCCCCGCCTACAACAACGATGTCATTTAGCCTGGAGAACATAAGCGGTACGGCAAATTGCGCGAACAGAAACACCGCGAAGAGAATGCTGGAAATCAAGCAAGCTACGTCATAGCTGTTCTTGGGCGCGAGCGTCTTAAAATTCAGCAGGGTCATACTCAGGGTATTCCATGCGGTGCCAGATTGTAACCATTTATGAGACCGTTACCTCCCCAAAAGAAACCGGAAGGAGCTAGCAGGCTGTTGAAAAAATCAACTTGGGCTTGAATTTCGTGATGGGGCTGTGGTCTATGGGTTGATGCGCGGAGAACCGAAAGGCCAGCCTGAATTCTGCACCCTGATCAACCCCGAAACGCGAATTCCCAAAGATCACCCGTTGCGTGTGATCAAGCGCCAGGCCGAGGAGGTGCTGCGGCGACTGAGTCCGCAGTTCGATGCGCTCTACGCGGCCAACGGACGCCCGTCGATTCCACCCGAGCAGTTGCTGAAGGCGCGGCTGCTGATGGCGTTGTACTCGGTGCGTTCGGAGCGGCTGTTCTGCGAGCAACTGGCCTACAACCTTCTGTGGTTGTGGTTTCTGGATCGGGAACTGGACGAAGGCAGTTGGGACCACAGCAGCTTCAGTCAGAATCAGGAGCGGGTGCTGAGCACCGAAGGCGCGCAGTTGTTCTTCTATGAAGTGTTCCAATTGAGTCGGGAGCGCGGGTGGGCCAGCGACCAGCATTTCAGCGCCGATGGTACGCTGATCGAATCGTGGGCCAGCTTGAAGAGTTTCGCCCGCAAAGACAATGCGGATCAACCATCCCCGACGGATGACGACCCCGGCAATCCGACCATCGACTTCAAAGGCCAGCGGCGCACCAATGACACGCACCAGAGCACGACCGACCCGGATGCGGTGCTGTATCGCAAGGGCCGTGGCAAGGAAGCGAAGCTGTACTTCGGCGGGCAAGTGTTGATGGACAACCGCCACGGGCTGTGCGCTCAGATCAGCCTCCACAATCCCATCGAAGAGTCCGAGGACCGCGTGGCGTTGCAGCAAACCGACCAACACCGCGCGGTGTTTGGCGTCCGCCCGATCACGGTGGGCGCGGACAAACTCTATCATCAGCGGGCGTTTGTGCAGGGCTGTCGGGAGCGAGGAATTCGCCCGCATGTGGCCACCAAGGACAACCTCACGGTGCCCGGCGTGGACGGGCGCACGACCACGCGATCCGGTTACCACACCAGTCAACGGATTCGAAAACGCATCGAAGAGATCTTCGGCTGGATGAAGACCGTCGGCGGGTTGCGGCGCAGTCGCTACCGCGGGGTGGACCGCACCCAAGCGTGGGCGTACTTCGTGGCCAGTGCTTACAACCTCCTGCGGATGGCCAAACTGGAGTTACTCGCCAGTACCGGGTGAGTGAACTGCAGGGTTCGGTCGTTGACCACAGACGCTGGGACGCTCTCGCAGCACCCGAAGATGCATTTCCCCGCGTCAGTCACTGCTCTCCGTCTCGCCAGTACTGCGAACTTCGGCACTGCACACCCTCACCCCGAAACGCACCCATTGTTCAACAGCCTGCTAGTTGCCGCGCACGCCACTCAGCCGCTTCAATGTCGCCATAGCATTGCACGAGCTTGATTGCGCCCAGCCTATGCTGGTGGCTAGGCTCACCGGGAGATATTGAGTAATCGGCGGCCTCCAAATCCCCTCCGAGACTAAAGTCTCCGTGCCCCACATTTACGATTCCGAATACGTCCCCACTATTGAACTGGCCCTTGACCTGAACGACGGAAGGATCCACCGAAACTTGCACTTTATAGCCTTCGCCCTTCAGCGTGCTCGTTTCCGTATCGGCCCAGACAACCCATAAAAAGTACTTAAAGGCCGGTATTCCGACCTTGTTCAAGTACACGACATTCGGGACAGTGAACTCGTCATCTTTTTTCACTTCATCATTTGCCTTCCAAGTGGTGAGCCATTTCTGGACCTCTGACGGGTCTAAGTTGACCAATAGAGCGAGAGTCTTGTATGGATCTCCGCACTTCTCCGCGACTACCGTCGCGCGGTCGTTACCGTCTCTCTTGCCACCCTTCCACTTCCAAAGACCCAACGGGTCTGTGAACGAGATCGGCTCGTTGTCCACTAACGCGTAGGGATTAAGTCCCCCGTTTCCCTCTTCACGATCTCTGCTCAACCACCTCCCCGTGCCCGGATTGTAATACCGATAATCGTAGTACGGCAGCGTCGTCTCCGCATCCATGTACTTCGTGCTGAACCGGAACGGATTGGCCTTGGCCGCAGTGCCATCCGCCCGGACGATTTCCCCAAAGGGGCCGTAAGCGTACTGAGCCGTATTCGAGCCGGTGTTCGCGTCCACCAGCGCCATCACATTTGCGTTTCCGTCAAACGCCACGGAATCGTTCGTGGGTTGTGCAGCGTTCTGAGTAAGCCACAACAGCCCACCGACGCCGCCGGCCCCTTGGGGTGTGCCGCTCAAATCCGACCCCCAAACGTACGAGCGCACCAAGCCGTTGGTACTGTCGAGTTCCGCCAACAGATTCCAGCCGTCCCAGACGGATTTGAGATTGATTGTGGCTGACCACGCGCTTCCGTTGAAGTTCGATACCACCTTGCTGACCCGTCGCCCCAAGTAGTCGTACCCGAACAGCAGCTTCTCCTGCGGGACAGTTGCGGGCAGATTTGTCAGCGTTTGCATTTGTACCAGCCGGTTTTCGCCATCCCAACTGTACGCCCACCGGCCATCGTTCGTCAGGTCGCCGTCCAAATCGTAACCGAAAATCTCCGGCGACTGCGCCACGAACACTTTGCCCGTGCTGCTCGTGACAATATCCTGTTGATTACTGCCAGCATTTTTCAAAACTCCGACTGTCACGAGTTGCGTGTACACCGCGCTGCTGGAATTGTTCACGCTCAGTTCCTCGGAGAAATACTGGCCCTTGCGAGTGGTTGCTTGCAGGTTCACCGTCACGGTGGCGTTGCTCGCCGCATTGCCGACTTCCCAAACATAGCCCGGCACCGTGCGTTGAGTGTACTGGTTCAGACTGTCGTAACTCCCCGTCGTGGTCATTTTGGTCACAACACTGACCAATTCAGTAAATTGCAAAACCCCGACCCTCTTTCCCTCTATTCGGCGTGGCTTTCAACGGATGTCTCACTTGAGAGGCGATAACATTGCCCACATGGCAACGATTAGAGCGGCAAAGAGAAAGACGGCACCCGCACCTGCCCAAAGTGCCCCGGCAATCGCACCTTTGCGATGAATCAGGCCGGAATGGATTCGGCCATCGAGCCACAGCAGGCCAAGGGCAACTGTTATGGCAAAAGGCCACGTGCGTCGCAGAACGAGCGCGACGTCGGCAACGAAATAAAAAACCTTGGGTAATTCCACTCCACCCACAAATTGGCTCCAGAAGCTGATGCATTTGGGGACCAGAACCAACAAAACAAACCCTACGGCTGCACCACCTATCGCATGCACAAAAACGGCACAAGCTGTTAGGTACGTATTGTTATCTTTCTTCATGATCTGAGCCGCCTGTTGGCCGGTATCTAGGGTACGGCGCCAGACGAAACAACTGATCTGTCCTGCTCACCTCTTCATGGATCGTGCGTAATTGTTGTCCTAACAACCGGATCGTGAGACCGGAATTCATTGGAAACAGGGTAACACTTCCAACCCGTGGTTCAAGGCAAGAACCACCTGGAGTGTTACCATGGAAGAGACTCAGAGTGTAGGTAAGAGGCAGGAGGAATCCCAGCCCCCTAGGGGGCTGGCGCGGCGGCGCGGCAGGAAGCATCCGTTCGAGCTGCGATTGAAGGCGGTCAAGCTGCGACTGGAGGAAGGCTTTCCGCCCGAGTTGATCGCCCGCGAGTTGGGTATTGGCACCAGCACGCTCGCGGAGTGGGTGCGCCGCTACCGCCAATCGGGCGAACAAGGACTGAAGCCTGCGGTGACGGGTGGCCGAGGGCGTGCGAAACTCGCTGCGGCGGTCAAAGCGCAGATCACTGAGTTGAAGCAGCAACACCCGCGTTTCGGCGTGAAGAAGATCGCCCAGATATTGCGGCGGGTGTTGTTTCTGCCGGGCAGCCACGAGACCGTGCGGCGCACGCTACACCAACAGCAACTCATCGAGAGGCGACGGAAGAAACCCCGGAGGAATCCGCCCAAGCCGCGGTTCTTCGAGCGCTCGACGCCCAACCAGATGTGGCAGACGGACATCTTCACGTTCCGGCTGGGGGGCAAGAACGCCTACCTGATCGGGTTCATCGATGACCACTCGCGCTATATCGTCGGGCTGGATCTGTTCCGCAGCCAGACGGCCGAGCACGTGTTGGAGGTCTACCGCACGGCAGTGGCCGAGTATGGACTGCCCAAGGAGATGCTTACCGACAATGGTCGGCAGTACACCGCGTGGCGGGGCAAGACCCGCTTCGAGCAGGAACTGCAAAAGGACCGGGTGCATCACTTCCGCAGCCAGCCCCATCATCCGATGACGCTCGGCAAGATCGAGCGGTACTGGAAGACGATCTGGGAGGACTTCCTGGTTCGGGCGCAGTTTGACAGCTTCGAGCAAGCCCGCGAGCGGATCCGCTTGTGGGTGAAATACTACAACCACAAGCGACCGCACCAGTCGCTGGACGGACTGTGTCCGGCGGATCGGTTCTTCGCCATCGCGAAGGAATTGCGCGCCGTGATTGAGCGCGGCATCGCCGACAACGTCCAGGAGTTGGCGCTGCGTGGCCAGCCCCAGGCGCCCTTTTACATGGTCGGGCGGCTTGGCCAGCAATCGGTGGTGATCCGCGCAGAGAAGGGACAGGTCAAGATGCAGCTCGACGACGAAGACAACGCCGTGTCCTCACAGGAACTGACCTACGACATCCATCAACCAACAGGAGAACCTCATGACGACAGAAATCAAACCCAAAAAGGAACTGAAAGTGTACAATGCCCATCAGCGAGCGCAGGCGGTGCTGGCGGTGTGGACGGAACGGCGGCGGCCGGCGGAGGTCTGCCGGCAGTTAGGGATCAACAGCACCTTGCTGGTGCAGTGGCAGCAGCGGGCGATGGCCGGGATGGTCGAGGCGCTGCAACCGCGCTGTCGGAGCGAACAACAACTGGGGCCGGCGTTGACCACGAAACTGGAGCGGCTGCTGGCGCGCCAGGCGTTAACGGCAGAGGGCAAACTCTCCAAGTTGGAGAGGCGCCTGGCCAAACTGCCCCCGGAGCCGACGGTGACACCGCCCAAAGAGAAGTGACGCCGGCGCGAGCGGCCCTGGAGGAACATGAACCCGAAACGTCTGTTGAATCCGCAGGAGGCACAGGCCTGGCAACGGGCGGCGCTGATCGTGCAGGTGCAGTGCGGTCTGATCACGGCCAAGGAAGCGGCCCAGCAATTGGGCATCTCCCGCAAGAGCTATTACCAGTGGGAGAAGCGGGCGCTGACGGCGCTGGTGGCGGCGGTGCGCGATCGGACGGGCGGTCGCCCGTCGACCCACCGCGACCCGGCGAAGGAGACGCTCGAACAACAAACCCAGGAGTTGCAGGGGCAAGTGCGGGGGCTGGAGCAGGCGCTGGCGATTCGCCAGCGGATTGCGGAACTGGAACGCCTTAAAAAAAACTCCTGAGACCGCGATCATGATCGTCCAACAACTCTGTCGGCTCCACGAGCACACCCGCCAGCCGTACCGACCCCTGTGCCGGTCGATACCGGTCGCCTACTCCAGCTTCATGCGCTGGAAAGGCCGTGCCGAGCGGGGCGAGCCGCTACTGCAACAGCCCGGGCCAAGGCCGGTTGGGCCACTCGATCTGGCACGCCCTGCGCGCCCGGTTGCGCGAGTTGAAACACGGGGCACATCGCAGCCACGGCGCCCCGGCGTTGTACGCGGCTCACCGCGCGCACATCTCGCGGCGTGCCTTCCAGCAACTGCTGGAACAAACCCGCCACGAAGTCCACCGCGAACGCCAAGCCGAGCAGCAGCGCGTGCAATGGAATGTGCCCGGGGCCGTCTGGTCCATTGATCCGACCGAGTTGGTTGTGGAGCGTGACGGCCTGCGTCAGAAACTGCGATTGCTGCCCGTGCTCGATCTGGCCTCGCGATACAAGTTCGCACCGCTGATCAACACCCGACTCAATGGCGAAGCGGTGGCGGGGCGGCTGGAGCAACTGTTCCACTCGTTTGGCCCGCCGCTGGTGTTGAAGCGCGACAACGGTAGCGATCTCAACCATCACACGGTGGACGAGGTTCTGGCCCGCTGGCGGGTCATCCCGTTGAACTCGCCGCCTCATTACCCGCCGTACAACGGCGGCATGGAGCGCGCCCAGCGCGAACTCAAGGACGCCCTGCGTCCTCAACTGCTCGTGGGTAACGCCGCGACCTACACGGGCCTGGCGGCACTGACCGTCCACGACCTCAACCACCGGCCCCGCCGCCGTCTGCGGGGCCATACCGCCTGCGAGATGTTTGCAGGTGCAAAACACCACCGGCGCGGTTATACTGCCCGCCAGAGAAAGGACGCGTTTGATTGGATCAGCGAACTGGCCATGAACCTCATGCTGGAACAGCCCGCTCGCACCCGGGGACACGCCGATGCCGCTTGGCGTCAGGCCGTGGAAACCTGGTTACAACAACACGGGATCATTACGATCTCAGAACCCAAAAGTGTTACCCAGTTCCCATGAAAACTGGTCTCATAAATAGGTTGTCCCTACACAGAATGGCGCTGAAAAACGGGCGCCGAAATTGTCCGCCCTGCGGGCGTCGAATAGAATGTTGATTGAAATTCTCGATGGTGAAACTTGTCAGTAGGTTTGTTGTCATGGCGTTGTTCTCCTGGTCATTTGTCATGTGAGCTATTCGGTCGGAGTAAAAACATCCAACGCCAACAGGCCAGAGGTGTCTGGAACCGCAGTCTTGGTCGGGTCTCGGCCTTCCAGGTACTTCTCCAAGTTGCTCACGCCGTCACCGATGTACGAGCAGGACGCGCACGTGAAACTGTTGGTTGCGGTTCCGCTGTCGAAGTAGAACTGACGCCACCAGTCGGGGATGCCGTCGCCAATGCTGTCCCCCAACCACCAGCGATCCACCCGGTAAAACCGCGCCCTAACATTCGTACTCACCAAGCTGGTATCGGTCCAAGGTGTGGTTCCATCCAGACCGGGCACGATGGCCGCTACGTAACTCCAGGCGGTCGTGGTCGAAAGCGCGCCCGTCGAAGCGATCAAGTAGGCATGGTCAGAGCACGACTGGAAGACAATTCCGAATCCGTTCGTGCCTGTCGTCGCGCTGACGATTTGAAAACTGGCCGCGTTGTTGGTGATGGTGCAGGGCTCGACCTGCGTGAACGGGTAAATGACCGCCAGAAGAACTGCAAAAACGACAAAGGGTTTCCTCCCTGCTGGCCCGCCATAATCGCCCGCTATTCCTATGACCGCCTTTTCTTTCATGACTCCTTCTCCTTTCCGGGATGTCAGCTAGGGAAATTAAAGGGGCGCGCACTCAACGCACCCCGTTCAGAGGCACCGCGAAGCGCCTTGCCGAAGGATACGCCGAGCCGCGCCCTTTCGGGCGCGTGCTCGGACGGTCTTCGGCGAAAATTCGCGGTTTTCTGAACAGACCTAGCCGAAACTACGCTATATCGTTTCTCTTTACTCTATGTCATTCGGTCGTTTCTCGGCGTTCGCTCTTTCGATTTTTCGGAATCAAAACTGCTCACTGAGCACTCCTTGGCTGGCCGCAAAAGTGAAATGAAATGTGGGGATAGTTCTCCTGCTCAGTGAAATGGCCTGCTGATTACCTCGCTCTACGTCGGCGACCTCAGTGATCATCCGACTCCCCGCCTCACTCCGGGCTTCAGCGTTTGAAGTGTAGTTGCGATAACTGCCTCTCCGCAACGTCTCGCCTAATTCGACAAGGGGCGTAACAGGTTCGCTGGCTGCTTGCAAGAAGAATCGTAAAAGTTGTGAAGAAGTTCACAACACCAGAAACTTCAGACTCGCCCTGACCTTGCCAAAAAACTCTGGTCAGCACGCAACCACGCGGTTTAAGCTGGTGTCGGCGTGCGGCGACAGACCGCGAGGGAAACGACGACGTAACTTCCATTCGGGACGACGCTGGCCGGGTTGGGAAGCGAGAAACAATGAATATGATAGACGTTGAGAGGGACCGCGACGGTGTCGCTTGGGTCACATTCAACAATTGGCGCCAAAAACATAATTTTCTCAATCCACCCGAGTTGCGCCAGCTTGAGAGCATCGTCAGCAATCTCACCATTCGACCACCGCGCGGTGTGGTCTTCATCAGCGGGAAGAAGGACATGTTCCTGGGGGGATTGGACCCGGCCGAACTGCCCAACCTCAGCGACCCGAAGACCGCCGAGGAGTTTTCTCTCGCGGGGCAAAGGATCTTCGATCAATTGGCTGCACTGCCCGTACCGACTGTGGCCGCGATTGACGGGCGATGTACGTGTGGGGGCCTTGAGATGGTCTTGGCTTGCCGCTATCGGATAGCAACAGACAGTCCTCATTCGGTGTTGTCGCTGACCGAGGTGCGAGTAGGAGCCATTCCTGCTTGGGGCGCAACCTATCGACTGCCGAACCTGATCGGCGTGTGGCAGGCGCTGCAGGTGATCATACTGGCAGGCGCAAACCTCCCTTCCGATGCACGGCGAATGGGGCTCGTGGATGCAGTGGTAAAGACCTCGGAACTGCGCCTGATGGCCAAGACCTTGGCAACAGGCGAGAGGCGATTGAAGCAACGAGCGGCCCCGGTGTGGAAGACGGCTTGGCCGATGCGGGCACTGGCCTATCGCATGGCGCGATGGGTGGCTCAAGTCAATCCCGGCAGCAGCGACACCTCGGCTCAACCTTCGTATCTTCGTCTAATGCCCCTTATTGTGCGACAGATGGGCAACCTGCCCTTTGGCACGCAGTTGGCCGCAATCAAAGCCGTAGAAATGGTATTGGCCGAACGCAAGGGCGAGCAACAGAGACAGCTCACCGCCCGCCTGTTCGCCGAAGCGGTGACCTCCGAGGAGTGTAAGAACCTGCCGCGCATGATTCGTCTCCGGAGCACGGAGCGTTACGCGAAATTGCTCGGCCTCGGTCCGCCTGGCCGCTCCCGTCCGCCACTCAAGAAACTGGCCGAAGTTGGTGTGATTGCTGCCGGAAGTGCGGGCGCCCGTGTCGCGCAGTGGTGTAGTCGTTGTGGCATTGTCGTGCGACTTCACGCGCCCAAGACGGAAGACCAGACGGGCTTAATGCGGCAGATTGAGGCGCTTTACACTCAGCAAGTTCGACGGCGCAAATTGTCCGAGACGGAAGTGCAAGACGGGTTGGATCGGCTGCAATGGATCGACGACATCCAGGGATTTGATAAGTGCAAACTCATTATCGAAGCAGCGCGGACTCCTGCAGAAGCTTGGTTGCCGATGGCGCATGGACTCGATGGCGCACTGCGGCACGGTAGCGTGTTGGCGGTACACGCGGAAGTCACGCCCATCGAACCGTGGGCCTTGGCCAGTTCGCTTCCCAAACAAGTCGTCGGCCTCCAATTGTTTGATCCCGTCGATGAGCGTGAGTTGGTGGAACTCATTCGCGCGACGAATACCTCATCCGAGACGTTGGCCATCGCTGCCACCTTTGTCGCACAAATCAAAAAGTATCCTGTCGTCACGAAAAGCGCGCCGGGCTTTCTGGTGAATCGGCTATTGATGACCTATCTAAACGAAGCCGTCCTGATCGCGGGCGAGGGAATTGGTATTGACGAGATTGACCGGGCGATGGTTGATTTCGGTTGGTCGATGGGCCCGCTGCGGCTCATCGACAACATGGGCATCGACGTGACCGTGGACACGTTGGGCAGATTGGCCGCAGCATTTCCCGATCGGATAAATATCGCGGCGCTGTTGCAACAGATGCACCAGCAGGGATTGCGGGGGCGAAGTGGCGGCTCGGGATTCTACATGTACAGTGGCGAACGCGTGCGGGTGAACAAGGATGTGAAGGCCACACGCGGCAGAAATATGAGTTCCGAGGCGATCCAGAAGCGATTGATGGGCGCAATGATTGTCGAGGCGAAGTGTTGTCTGGACGAACATATCGTCGCGACGGAAGAAGATATCGACGTCGCCACGCTCTTCGGCACAGGTTTTCCGCAATCACGTGGAGGGATCGCCACGTATGCGCGCCACGCGGGAGTGTGGGTCTGAGGAGGGCCGCGAATGACACCCTTGCAACAGGCATACGAGTTTGTTTGTCACCGCGCTGGCCCGTGCCGGTGGCCGGCTCCATTCATCTCGTTCCGCCGCCTCCGGCACGCGCCGCGACGGTGCAGGCTCATCAGCGGTCCGTGCCGGTTCCCGTCGCGCCCGGCAGAAACGACTATGCGTCCATTTCGCCCGCCGCTCCGTCCACCGGCACCGACCGCCTTCCTAGACCGCATGGCGCGCACCTCTGCTGAAATCGCTGGCCGTGAGAAACCGAAATGGTCGGCTATTTGCTGTCACCACACTTGGCGGCGTGCCTTGCGCCTCCAGTATATGGCTCGCTCGCGCCGTCAATGTTGTCCGCCCTGTCCCCTGCGGCTCCACATGTGACCGCGCTCGCTCCGCCATGAGGAATGGCGCTTAAGAGTCACGCTCGAATTCGCACGGCTTCGGGTTGGAACGATGAATAGCAAGAGGAAGGGGAACTTTGGGTCTCAATATGCCTCTTTCATGTGGTGAAGGAATTCCTCCAACTCGGCTCAACGATGAAGCCCTTGAAAGGCAGCAACTCTGGAAGCCCCGCGCCGTTTCTCTTTGATTGCCGTGAACCATTTCCGTTGCCTGATGTCACCTATCCATTGACGACGGTCTTCATCGGCACGACCTTCCCGCCGTCAGCGGCGGGTGGCAGCAACGCCCAAAACCGCTCCGCGTCGGCCTTGCTTACCAAGCCCTTGTAGTTTGCGTGAATCACTTGCGGGCTGTTGCCCATCTGCAGCGCCAATTTCCCGATGTCGCTGAACGCGGCCACGGAATAAGTCGCGTAGGTGTGCCTCATTACGTCATGCGGCCATGGCACGATACCGGCATCCTTCCGACATTTCTCCCACCGTGTTCGAAATTCCTGCTCGCTCATGTCCACTACCAAGCCGCGCCGTTTCGCATACGGTGTCAAGTGGGCAACCAATGCCTCCCCGATCTCAATGACGCGCCGCTGCCGGGTCTTAGCAAGGCTGGCATCAATTCGGATTGTCTGCTCGGAGAGAGACACCTTCGACCAGTCCAGCGCCCGCAGTTCCTTCTCAGGCCGTAGCCCAGCGAACACGCCCAACGCAACGTAAGGGACAAGCTCGTACTTCTCGGCATGGAGCAACAGCGAGACTACTTGCTCGACCGCCAGGAATTTGATGTCACCGTTCTCATGCGATGGCCGGTCAATCAGCTTCACAGGGTTGCGGTCGCAATAGCCATGTTTCACGCCGTAATTGAAGAGGTTTCCGATGGCGACCAGATAGTTGATGCGACTGATGGGGCCAAGGTCTCGACCGTGATGCACTCCCTTGTCACCAAGCCAGTCGCGGATTTCTCCGGGCGTGATCGTGGACAATCGGCACTCTCCGAAGGTCTCCGCAAATCGCTGGCATAGACAGCTAAACTGGCGAATCGTCCGCTCTCGCCGCCCCGTAGCACGCTTGGCGTCTACGATCTCTGTGAGCACTTCGCTGACCGTTGGCTTGTCACGAAAGGCTAGGACGTGCTCGACGTAATGGTCAACGGCTTCAGTCAGGCTGGCGTTGAACGATTTCAGCTTCTCGATACACTTGCTCGCCTCAACGCGGTGCTCTGTTGCCAGAGAGAGCGCACCTGCGCCTTCGTTGTCCACCATCGCGCGAATCTGAGCGGCACGTGTCTCTGCTTCGTCTTTAGTCGGGAATGCTTCGCGGATGCGCTTGCCCTGAATCATGCAAGCGACTTGAAACGCGATCTTGCCACTGGCGTATCGAAGCCGTAGAATGGGTGGCCATGATGACTTGCTGGACTTGGTCTTTGGCATCGTCAGTGTTTCCTTTCTGCACGCCAGATTGCCAAGTTTTGCCAAGTGAGTCAAGCGAATTGTTGTAAATACTTCGTGGAGAGGTACCGAAGTGGCCAAACGGGGCAGACTGTAAATCTGCTGGCTTATGCCTTCGGTGGTTCGAATCCACCCCTCTCCACCATTCCTACGCGCAAGGGGTCGGATGAATCCGCGCGAGTTAAGGGGATACCGCACAGGCGCTGACTGGCGATTCCATCAAGGATGCTACGGCGAGAATTTCCTGACCGAAACGAGCACCGCCGGCGCCCGGTTCATTGAACGGTTGCCGCCGACAGGGCCGCTTGGGCGCTCGCGCGCACCTGTTCGGAGGAATCAGAAGTCGCGGTCTGTTGCAGCAACGCCACGGCCCCGCTGCTGTGCACTTGCGCCACCGCCGACACGGCGTTTTCGCGAATCGCTTCGTTCGGATCGTTGAGTAACTGTTGGAATACACTGAGCGCCCCCGCACCAAAATCCCGGGCCAATTCCTGGATGGCCGTTTGCCGGATGCCGATGTCCGCGTTGCCTTCCGCGACTCCCGCCAGCGCGTTCTGGGCGGCAGTGTCATGAGTCGCGCCAATGGCCACGAGCATCTGCTTCTGCACATCGGGATTCGTTTCCGTCTGGAAAAGCTGCGTCAGCACGGGCAGGGCCGACGGCTGGCCGGACAGGGCTTGTACAGCGGCAAAGCGGAGTTGCTGCGAATCGGTCTGATTGGCCGCAATTTGGCTGAGGATCGCCACCGCCGCGGGATCCTGGCGCTCGCCCAGGGCCGCCACAATCTCGCGTTGGAGACTGAAGGTGGTCTCCGCGGCGAGCAGCGATTGAAGCGTGGCATCGGTCGCGTCATCCTGGATCGCGCCCAGGGCGTGAATCAACATCAGCTTGGCATGGAGGTCATCCGTCGTGTTGTAGGCGGCGGCGATTGCCGCGGCGCCACCGGCGCCCAGGGCCGCCAGACGATCCTCCAATGCCTTGGTCTGTTGCTTGCGCCGGGCGATCAGGGCTTTGGCGTCATCCCAACTGAGCGCTCCGGCGTATCCGTAGAGCTTTTTCATGTCCGCCAGCGCGGCCATGACGGACGCTTTCAGGGCGGCCGAACGAGCAGCCACCGCGTCCGGGCTCGCGGGAGGATTGGCGGTTTGCGCGCCCTGGCGTGCCGGGTTGCCTTCCGAAGTCGGACTTGGGACAGTTCCCCGTTCAACAGACGGTGACGGAGCGCTGGCCACCGGTGACCTGGGGGCGCCGTTTCGTTCCGGCCTTATCAGCCACCAGACCGCGATGGCTGACACGAGCACAGCCCCGGCCAGGACGCCCCCTTTCCACTTCATGGTGCGCGTCCCAAACGGCATTACCAGTTCTCACCAGAGTCATCAGACTCCTGGTTAAACTCATCCTGGAACTGGGAGCAGTTACCGAACTGCCAGTCCTGATTGCCTTGGCCGCCAAGAGACTCACAGAAGCTCCAGCACCCGACCTTGCTGGTCACCCCGGGCTGGCCAATCATGACCTGCACGCACACCTGGCGATTGCTGTCGTTGTAGTTGATCCCGCAGCCTGTCGAGGGCACCTGGATCTCGCACACGCCGCCCTCATTGTAATACGTGGCCGTTGCATTGTTGCTGGCCGAGGTCTGCTGCGTGTAGATCAGGCAGTTCGATGACACCTGGCTCGGGCTGCCGCACGCGTACCATTGGATGGTGTTGCCCGGAACCAGTCTGTCAGGGAACGTGCAGTCGATCGTCTTGCCGGTCTGCGAGTACGGGAACGTCGAGGTGGCCACGTTGTTGGATACGGACAGAATGCACAGGCCGTCCACCACGACACAGATCGGCTGCGTTGCCTGCTGGAAGCCGTAGTAGAACCGGGTCTGGTCGGCGCTGATGGACACCGTCGAGAGTTCGCCACAGTTCTTATTCTTGGTCGCAGACGACGACGGGAGATTGGGATCGATGCACGCATTGTACGCCTGGTTATCCGTGAATCGGCAGATCGACCGCTCGTAGTTGTTGTTTCCGTAATACTCCCACGCCTCGCCGCCGCAGCCGTCGTTGTCGACGTTGCAGAGGATCTGGCTCTTGCAGTACACCACATTCGTGCCGACCGTCACTTTCACCGAGTAGTAGCTGTTCGATGATGTGCGGAAGTCACACGGCTGATCGCCATCGGACAAGGTTATATTACCTTCGAACAAGGCATACTGACAGTTCCCGAAGTTATCGAAGTGATGGTTGCAGAAGTTCGGAGCGCATGTGACCGGATGACAAGTCACCGGTACCGACACCACGATGACGCTGGCCTGGCAGGTCGAGGTGTTGCCACAAGAGTCGGTCGCCGTGAATGTCACCGTGTTCGTGCCCACCGAGAACGTTGACGGGGCATTGTTGGTCACGGTGGCGCCGCTGCCGCAGTTGTCGGTGGCCGTCACCCCGTGCAGGAACGCCACAATCGCCGCCGTGGAGGCCGGCACGGTATTGGTGCAGAAGGATGAAGTGGCCACGGTTATATTCGTCGGGCAGGTGATGCTCGGCGCCGTCGTGTCGTTGACGGTAATCGTCTGTGTGCAGGTGGCGCTGTTGCCGCACGGATCCACAGCCTTGTACGTGCGGTGGATCGTGTACCGGTTCGGGCAGGTCTGATTGGTGATGACATCTCCCACCCAGGTAACGGTCGGCGTTCCACAGGTAGCCGAGGCAGTCACGGACGCGGTATTGGCCGCCGGTACGCTCGACGCGCATTGCACCGTCACAGCGGCGGGGCAAGTGATGCTCGGCGCTGTGGTGTCGACGGTGTAGGTATAAACCACATATGCAGTCGAGGTATTGTTGCAGGCGTCGGTGGCCGTCACCGTGAAGGTGAGGGTCTCAGCGCAGGGGCTGCCGGTGGTCGCGGAAGTGACATTGATGCTCGCCGTGCCGCAGGTAGCGGTGGCCGACGACAAGGCCTTCACGCTCGCGACGGTGGGCAGAGTCGGATTACAGCCCAGACTGGCGCCCGCCGGGACCGAGAGGACCGGCGGCGTGGTATCCACGGTGTAGGTGTAAACGACGTATTGCGGGGCCGAAGTATTGCCGCAGCCGTCGGTGGCCGTCACCGTGAAGGTGAGGGTCTCGGCGCAGGGGCTGCCGCTGGTCGCGGAGGTGACATTGATGGTCGGCGTACCGCAGGTATCGCTCGCCGTCACCTGCGCCTTGACGCTCGCGCAGGTGGGCAGAGTGGCCGGATTACAGCCCAAACTGCCGCCCGCCGGGACCGTGACGGTCGGCGCCGTGGTGTTGGTGAAGGTAATGGACTGCACGCAACTGGCGGAATTGCCCGAGGCATCGGTGGCCGTCCACGTGCGATTGACGCCAGGCAGGCCAGTACAACTGACCGGGCCGGGCGCGTCGGTGTACGTCACCTTCGGATTGGGATCGCAGGTATCAGTGGCCGTGGCCGAGCCGGTGTTGCTGATGTTGGTCGACTGCGCGCATGTCACTGTGACATTCGCCGGGCAGGTAATCGCCGGGGGCGTTGTGTCCTGCACGATCACTTCAAACGTGCACGAGTTCGATTGGCCGCTGCAGAAGTCACTGGCGGTGTAGACGATCAGGTTCGTGCCGAGGGGCAGCACGCTGCCGTTGGTCGGGAAGCTGGAGGTCGTCAAGGTCGGACACCAGTCGAAGGCTGTCGGCTCGACGAAATTAACCGCCCCGCCCGCAGGCGTGTTGGCCGTGCATTCCACAACCTGGTTGCTGCAGTTCTGGATGACGGGAATCATTTCGTCCACGACGAGAACCTCGCACGTGGCCGATGAGGAGTTGTTGTGGTCATCGACAGCCACGGACGTGATCACGTTGGTGCCGCCGGGGCACGTGACGGGGAAATTGCCGCTCATGGTGCCGTCGCCGTTGTTGGTGAGTAGAATGACCGCGTTAGTCTGGTCCACAGCCGACACCGTGACAATGAGGTTATTCGTGCAGCATTGGTCGAAGGCTGTCGGTATCTCGAATGTGAACGGGGCGGCGCAGGTGCCGGGAGCATTCGTCAGCACAAATGGAGCTATCTCGCACTGGCCGATGATCGGGTCGGCGACATCGAGGACTGGTGGGACCGTGTCCTCGACGGTGACGGTAAACGAGCAGGTGTTCGAGTTGCCAGCGGGGTCGGTGGCCGTGAGGGTTACCGTGTAATTCGTACTCTCGTCGTTGTACGGCAGCCCAAAGAAGCTGCCCGATGGCGGCATGTAAACGAACGTGAGGTTGGTCGAGCAAGGGTCGGAGCCGATCGGTTGCGGATACGTGTAGTATGCGCCGCCCAGACCGCCGCTGGAAGCATTGCACTGGAGAATGATGTTGGTCGGGCAGGTGACGGTGGGTGGGATGAGGTCCTCGAGCCCGACGATGCCTTTCGCTTGTCCTTGAAAATTCGTGGTGAAACTGCCGGTGAACGTGGATCCTTCACTGTCCAGCGTAACCCCAATATGGTCACAGGTGTACAGCGACTCCAACGCGCCGCCGGTGGGTGTGAATCGGAAATCGAAGTCGCCCACGCCGCCGCCGAAATAGCCAGAGCCGAACGCCGTGATTTGGCCCGACAGCAACAGGCCGGAATAGACATTGGTCGTCGAGCCGACAACCTGGGTCACCTTGCCCGAAATCACCAGGTCGGGCCCGGGCCCGACACTGCCGAGAAGGTTGCCGTTATTATCCACTTTTATCTTGATCGTCAGACTGCGGGGGGGCGCTACCGATATGGTCGGCCCGTTCGTACTGAACTGGACTGTGACGTCCGGCGCAACCACCGAGAATACCTCTGTGACCGGGTTGTAGGTTGTTGCCGTTGAGGTGGCGCTGACATACGAGATGACCGGCGGGATAACAGTCACTCCCAACAAAACCGCTCGCGCCACGCCGATCAAAGCCGCCAAAGACAACACAACTGTACAGAGGAATAGACGCTTCTTCATGATTTTCCTAGCCTTCCACGCCAACTCACGCGTTGGTTTTGGTCACTTTTACCGCAGTTTGTTCTGCGCCAGACTCCACGCCTTGTGAGTCTAACCCTTGCGCAGTGATGCTCGCCACCGTGCGACCCAGCACAGCCCGAGCACCGACAAAAGTACGAGAAACCGTGGCTCCGGCTCGGGAACCATCATTAACGTATCCGCATCACCCGACCCACCGTTGTTGAAGCTGGTGGTAAAACTACCGCCAAATGAATAATCCTCCGTATACAGGACCGTGCCCGCCGTCGATCCGAAAACGCTGGCCAACTCTCCGCCGGTCACGTTGAACTCGACGTCGAACTGGCTCCGGTTCGTAGAGGTTTCACCCAGAAATCCGAAAGCTGTTAGGTTCCCCTGCAGCAACGTCCCAGAACCATACATAGGGGGCGTGTCTTCGTTCGGGTCGTAAATCCCGTCTGTGCAGGCAATCGACACCGTGCCGCTTACCAAGTGACCGTTAGTGAGAACGGTCGCAGACAAACTAAACGTCCCGGGAGTGAAGCTATCCAGGTCGTTCAGCACAAAGTTGTCCTGGTTCGTTATGTCGATATAGTCCGAGGTAGTCCCCGTTGCGGTGAACAGACCACTGGTCAATGTTTGAGGAGTGTACGAAATCGCCAAGCTCTCCGAATAAAAATTCGGAATGCCTGGCCACACGTTGGTATTACCGCCGACTCCGAGCAAGGCTGCTTGGGCATGAGTCATAGAAAGCAAAAGGCCACCGAGCAAAAGAAGACTACGAAGTGTTTTCACTTTTCCCGTCACCCCATGAACTCGCTTCATATCCTAACCTCCCGACGCCAACCAGACATCGTCACCTCAGTAACAATTAAAACGTTTAAAATCTCTCCCTCGCATCTCGCAGATGCACAATTCTCCAACCGTGGTCGAGATTACTTGGCGACGTGGTAGAAGGCAAGAGAAATCGGCGGGGAAGGTGAGAAAAGCTGCCCCAAGGCCCGGCGGAGGTCAACTCATCACCGCAGGGCCAGAGCTAGGGCTGTCCGGGGCTCCCTGAGCTGGATCTCGATAAACAAGCCGCATTAACGCCGTTTGAGGTGGTAACCTGAGTGCGACACCATCCATTACTGAGGCTGTTGGCCAGCCAAGGTACACCACTGGGTGAGTCAATATGGCACAAAACGGGACAAAACCTCGCAATCCTGCAAACAATAGCTCTTCCCCTGACGATGCAAAACCAGCGATATGGCGTTTCGGCCGCAAAGTCTTCCCGCAAGGGGATCGGATGCGCGATGGCGGTGCGGGCGTGACTGATAGCTATTAAAACCAGAACACCCGTCCTCCGCCGGATAAAACCGAGCGTTCCGACCAGGGGCGCTCGGTTTTTTCCATTGAAAATCTCGCCCTGGTAGTGTACAAGGGGGCCGGGTTTGTGTGAAATTTTTCAGAGATACGGGGGACTTTTTGTGCCTGGGGCTGGCGGGTCTGGTTCTCCTGTTCACACCACCTGCACGCGCGCAGGACCGGCAGGTCTTGCTCGGCCACGTGCCGAAGGCCATAACGGGCCTGAACTTGCCGCCGGTTGGCCGTCTCCCAAGCGAAACCCGTTTGCATCTGGCAATTGGGCTGCCGTTGCGCAACCAGGAAGCGCTCACGAGCCTGCTCCATCAGATTTACGATCCGACAGGCCCCCAGTACCATCGCTACCTGACGCCGGAAGAGTTCACAGAAAAGTTTGGTCCGACAGAGCAGGATTATCAGGCTGTCATCGCGTTCGCGAAATCCAACGGTTTGACTGTGGCCGGCACGCATCCCAATCGTGTTCTGCTGGATGTGAACGGGTCAGTCGCGAATATCGAGAAGGTTTTTCATGTGGAGATGCGCGTGTACCAACACCCGACGGAAGCGCGCACGTTCTACGCGCCGGATACCGATCCGTCAATCGACCTGGCTGTCCCGGTGTCGGGCGTCAGCGGCTTTGACAACTATATGGTGCCGCATCCGATGATTCAGAGAACTCCTCTGAATCTGGTGGGGAACGTGATACCGAATGCCGGCTCCGGGCCAAACGGCACCTATCGGGGATACGATTTCAGGGCGGCCTACGTTCCGGGCGTTGCGCTCAACGGCTCTGGGCAGGCGGTTGGCTTGTTGGAGATGGACGGGTACTACACCAATGACATCACGGCCTACGAGAGCCAGGCCGGACTGCCAAACGTCACGTTGACGAATGTGTTGGTGGATGGGTTTAGCGGAACCCCTGGTGGCAATAATGACGAGGTGGCTCTGGACATCGACATGGCAATCTGCATGGCCCCGGGACTATCGGAGGTGATCGTTTACGAATCGGCCGCGAACTGGACTGAATATATGGACATGCTGAACCGGATGGCCACGGACAATCTGGCCATGCAACTCAGCTCGTCCTGGGCCTGGACGGGCGTCACCAAATCGTTACTGGACGCGACCTTCCAGGAATTTGCGGCGCAGGGCCAGTCGTTCTTCAACGCGTCCGGCGACCTCGGCGCGTACGTCGGGACGATTTGGACGCCGGCCGATGACCCGTATATCACGGTTGTCGGCGGGACAACTTTGACAACGAGCGGTCCGACGAATAATTGGGTATCGGAAACGACCTGGAACTCGTACAGCCAGGGCAGCGTCGGCGCCAGCGGCGGCGGGATCAGCACCACGTACGCAATTCCCTGGTGGCAAACAAACGTCAGCATGTCCGCCAACCAGGGATCGACGACCATGCGGAACCTTCCCGATGTGGCCCTGACGGCCAACAACGTTTTTATCATCGCGGACAATGGCAACTCTTACCTGCACGGCATAACCGGCACGAGTTGCGCGTCGCCACTGTGGGCCGGCTTCACGGCGCTGGTCAATCAGCAGGCCGCGGCCAACGGCGATTCCGCCGTCGGCTTCCTTAATCCCGCCATCTACGCGATCGGCACGGGGCCAAGCTATACGGATTGCTTCCACGACATCACCACCGGCAACAACACAAACCGGTACACCAACACCGAGTTTTTCGCCGTCTCGGGCTACGACCTCTGCACCGGCTGGGGCACCCCGAACGGGAGCAGCTTGATCAACGCCCTCGCCCCGATCGGGTACGCGTACACGACCAATTCCGGCAACACGATCACCATCACCGGATACGCTGGTTCCGGCGGGGCGATGACCGTCCCCAGCACGATCAACGGCCTGCCGGTCACCGGCATCGGCGAGGATGCATTCACAGATAACATCAGCCTGACCGGCGTCACGATCCCCAGCAGCGTCACCAACATCGGGAACCTGGTGTTCTTGGGCTGCACCAGCCTGACCGCGATAACGGTGGATACAAACAACCCCGCCTACAGCAGTGTGGCCGGGGTCTTGTTCGACAAGAGCCAGACCACGCTCCTCGAGTGCCCGGGCGGCATCGCCGGTAGCTACACGATCCCCAACAGCGTCACCAGCATCGGGGACAATGCGTTCGAGGGCTGCACCAGCCTGACCAGCGTCACGATCTCCAACAGCGTCACCAGCATCGGGAACCTGGTGTTCTTGGGCTGCACCAGCCTGACCGCGATAACGGTGGATACAAACAACCCCGCCTACAGCAGTGTGGCTGGGGTCTTGTTCGACAAGAGCCAGACCACGCTCCTCCAGTGCCCGGGTGGCATCGCCGGTAGCTACACGATCCCCAACAACGTCACCAGCATCGGGGACAATGCGTTCGAGGGCTGCACCAGCCTGACCAGCGTCACGATCTCCAACAGCGTCACCAGCATCGGGGACTTTGCGTTCTCCTACTGCACCGGCCTGACAGGGATCTATTTCCTGGGCAATGTCCCCAGCCTTGGTGGTGGGAATGTGTTCGCTTCTGACAACAATGCCACCGTCTATTTCTTGGCAGGGACGACGGGCTGGAGCACGACGTTTGGCGGTCTGCCGGCCGTACTGTTGCCATTCACGTACACGACCGCTAACGGCGCGATCACCATCTCCGGATACACCGGTTCCGGCGGGGCGGTGACCGTCCCCAGCACGATCAATGGCCGGACGGTCACCAGCATCGGGGTCGATGCATTCACAAATGACGTCGACGTGACCAGCGTCATACTCCCCAACGGCGTCACCAGCATCGGGTCGGGTGCATTCTCTAACTGCACCAGCTTGGCCGGAATCTATTTCCAAGCTAACGCTCCTAGCCTCGGCACGGGCGTGTTCTCCGGTGACCCTGCGACCGTCTATTACCTGTCGGGGATGACAGGCTGGGGCGAAACATTTGGCGGTCGTCCGACGGTGCTGTGGAACCCGCAGGCGCAAACCATTGGCGCCAGCTTTGGCGTGCAATCGAATCAATTCGGGTTCACCATCACCGGGAGCAGCAACCTCGTCGTCGTGGTGGAAGCCTGCACAAATCTGGCCAATCCCGTCTGGGGTCCGGTGGGAACCACCACCCTCACCGGCGGCTCATCCTATTTCAGCGATCCCCAGTGGACGAATTATCCCGCGCGTTTCTACCGGCTGGGCCCGCCGTGAGGCGCCAAGAGCGTCTTGCCCACGACCCAGTGGTGAATTTTCAGGAAGTGATCCTGCCGACCACGACCCCAAAGTGGGCGGTGGTTCCAGACCCTTCGAACGGCCCTTGGCTGCCTGGAAAATCCACGCCGCCCGTGTGGCAAACCAGGAGGACGCCATGACCAGTCGGGCGCCGCCACGCATCCCCGTTCGAATCCACTCCTCTCCGCCATTTTTCAATCTCCTCCGAGAAATCCCGGTCTTCTGATGCTTCTGGCCGACACCACCGCTCGTTAAATGCGGTTTGCGGCGGGGCGGGGGGAGAGCTACAATCATACGTTGTGCGGGTTCGAGCTTATTTGTTAATTGCCGTGGGGCTGCTGACGAGCGGCTTGGTCTCGTTGCCGTCATGTCGTCGCGGTATTATTCGAATCCACCGGTGATCCCACCTACAACACGTCGGCGCCGGGCGGCGCGCTTTCGGGCAGCGGCTGGCAGTACGAGGGCCAGTGGGGAAGTTTCCTCGGCACGCCGGTGGCCCCGATGTTTTTTCTCGCCGCCAAGCACGTCGGCGGCACGGCGGGTGACGAGTTCGTGTTGAATGGATTCCCCTACCACACCGTGGCGTCGAACGATTGCCCAAATTGCGATCTGACCCTCTGGCAGACGGCGGAGACATTTCCAACGTATGCTCCGATGTACACGACGAGCGACGAGGTCGGGAAGCCGTGCGTCGTTTTCGGGCGCGGCACGGATCGGGGCGCAGCCTGTGATGGTAAACGGCGTGTCGAAAGGCTGGTCATGGGGCGCGACCAATTGGGTGCGAGCGTTGGGGCCAGAACGTTGTCTCGGAGGTGTCCACGGACCAAACCAACGGCCAGATGTTGCGCGCGCTTTTCGGGACGAACGAATGCGATCTGTCCGACGGCGATTCCAGCGGCGGCATGTTTATTCAGAACGGTTCGACGTGGCAACTTGCCGGCGTCCATCACGGTGTGGACGGCCCGTTTAGCCTCAATGGCACGGGGAACCCCCAATTCGATGCGGCCCTTCTGGACATGGGCGGCTTCTACGTTCAAGGCGCCACCAATTGGATATACGTTCCCCAGCAATCGTATGATCAGCCCAGCTCGTTCTACAGCACGCGCGTGTCGGCGAACCTCAGCTGGATCAATGGAGTCATCAACGGCGCTTCGCCCGTGTCGCCGGTGGCCAGTTTTTCGGCGACGCCGACCAACGGCGCGTGGCCGCTCGCCGTGACATTTACCGATACATCGACCGGCACGATCGTGAATCGGTCCTGGAGTTTTGGCGACGGCTCGACCACCAACACCACGGCCAATATCCTGACGTACACCTACGGGGCGGCGGGCACCAATACCGTGAGCCTGACCGTGAGCGGCCCTGCGGGAACCAGCTCGATCACCCTCACAAACTATATCGCGTCGGTGATGAAGTGACACCCGCGACGCCGACGGGGCTTGCGGTAACGTTCGTTTCAGCCAACGAGATCGATCTGAGTTGGATGGCGTCCGACGAATGTCAGCCAATCGAGCTTCACTGGGTACGAGATTTTCCGCAACGGCGTGCAGGTCGGCGCAACCACGACGACGAATTTGGCCGACACGGGTTTGGCGCCAAACTCCAACTATTGCTACACGGTCGCAGCATTCGATAGCGAGAGAGACACGTCCGCACGCGAGCGCTCCCGTGTGCACGAACACATTCGCGACGCCCGGCTCCCTGCTGGGCGCGTACAACGGACTGGTCTTGCAGACAAACGCGCCATCGGACGCAACTTCGGGGAGCATCCAGCTTGTGATTTCCAAAACCGGAACATTTACGGCCAAATTAACCATGGGCGGCGTGAAATCGAGCTTCCACGGGGAGTTTGATTCGAGTGGCAACTCGACCAAGACGGTCACGCCGCATGGATTGAATCAACTGCAGGTGATTCTGCATCTCGACATCGAAAACCAGACCGATCAAATCACGGGAACCATGTCGGACGGGACCTTCACCTCCGTGCTTCTCGCCGATCGCGCGGTCTTCAGCGGCAAGAATCCATGCCCGTGGGCGGGCAAGTACACGGTCGTCTTCGAACCGCCAGCGGGTGGCGACACACCAGTTCCATCGGGCACTGGCACCGCGACCTTTACGGTGGCGGCCTCGGGAGCCGCTCGCATGAGCGGCGTACTGGCTGATGGGACAAAGATCAGTGTGACCGCTCCCGTTTCGGAACAGGGAACGTGGCCGCTGTACGAGGCGCTCTATAGCAAGAAGCAGGGTGCGTGCATCGGCTGGGTAACGTTCGGCTCCAACAACACGCTGGCAGCGACTGTGGACTGGTACCGACCGCCCATGCCGAAAGCCAAGACCTTTCCTCTTGGATTCTCCACCACGGTCACGCTTACCGGTCAGTAAGCTGGATTGTATTGGTGGAGGAACCCGGGCGCGTGATCCCGACGCAACAGGCCGTCGGCGCTTGACTTCCCGACATTGCCGTTCAACTCTCGTTCTTCGACTGAAGAATGAGCCGGGAAACTCGTCATTATTATAGTGGTTGGTTGGACGGCAACGTCCGCAGCGCGCCTCACGCCAATCATGACTGACAGCAGGCCAGATCGCACCGAGCCGACGGCGCCCCGACGGAAGGCGCTGTGGACGCAGCGCGCCATCCTCGCCGCCGTGTGCGCACTGGTCATCGGAGTCTACGCCGGCACCACCCACTCGGGCTTCTGGGAATCCCTGAGCCTGAATCCGGCGGAGAGTTACTACAATCTGATGGTGCAGGGTTTTCGCGCCGGCCAACTTAACTTGAAACTGGATGTGCCCCCCGGGCTCTCACAGCTTGCCGACCCGTACGATCCGGTCGCCAATGCTCATTATCGGGGCGCCTTCTATCGATTGCATGACCTGACCTACTACAAGGGCAGGCTCTACATGTACTTCGGGGTTACGCCCGCTTTGCTCTTGTTCTGGCCCTATGTCGCGCTGACCGGGCATTACCTTTTCCACCGGCAAGCGGTGGCGATCTTTTGTGCCGCCGGCTGATCTCGTCAGCGTGGGGATATTGAACGCGCTGTGGCGGCGCTACTTTTCGGAGGTGAGCGTGTGGGTGATGGCGGCCGCTGCCCTGGCACTGGGTCTGGCAACCGGCGTGCCCGTCTTGCTGTCACGATGCTCGGTTTACGAGGTGCCGATCAGTTGCGGGTACATGTTGACCATGATGACGCTGGGGGCGATCTGGTGCGCGCTACACAACTCGAACCGGAAATGGCGGTGGTTGGTCGCGGCAAGCATCGCCTACGGACTGGCAATCGGGGCGCGCCCCTCGTTGTTGTATGGCGCCATCATCCTGCTGATCCCCGTGGTCCAAACGTGGCGTGAGCGGCGGACGGTTTGGCCGCTGTTGATCGCGGCGATCGCTCCGGTCACGCTGGCCGGATTGGGATTGATGTTTTACAACGCGCGGCGATTCGGCAATCCGCTGGACTTCGGTTGGCATTACCAATTGGCCGCCAATCGGGAGGTGACGCAACAGTTGTTCTCGGTGCGCTACATTTGGTTCAGTGTTCAGTCCTATTTCCTTCAACCGGTGCACTGGAGCCCTCACTTTCCCTTTGTCAATGACGCCGTTGCTCCACCCGTGCCGACGGGCCACGGATTGCCGGAGGCCCCGTTCGGAATTCTTCCCAATGTTCCACTCGTGTGGCTGGCGCTGGGCGTGCCGTTGGCGTGGCGTGACCGGTCAGGGCCCGCGCGTTCCATGTTGGGCTGGTTCCTGCTGGCGGTGGTCCTGGTGTTTGGCATTTGCGCCTCGATCATGGGACTTTTCCTCGCCGCCTGCGTCCGGTTTGAGCTGGAATTTCTGCCCACGCTGGTGCTGCTTGCCGTGGTTGGTGTGTTCGGGTTGGAGCGAACGTTCGCTCGCCAGCCGGTCTGGCGGCGCGTTATGCGCTGCGCTTGGGGACTGCTGCTGGGCTTCTCGGTCGTGTTCAACGTATTGTCGAGCATCGAGCATCACGCCGAATCCGAGCACGATCTCGGGATGACGTTGATGGAATTGGGTAAAGTGACGGAAGCCATCAACCGCTTCACCGAAGCCGCGCGACTCGATCCCGATTATGCCGCCGCGCACAATGAGCTGGGGTTTGCCTTGGAACAGACCGGCCGGCTCGATGAGGCGATCCAACAATATGAGCAGGCGTTGCGACTCCGGCCCGATCGGGCCGAGACGCACTACAACTTGGGAAATGCTCTCGTTCAGGCCCACAATCTGGACGCGGCCATCCGACAGTATGAGGAAGTGTTGCGACTGCAGCCAAACAACCGCGAAGCGCACTACAACATCGGTGAAGTCCTGCTCGCGCGTGGCAGGATCCAGGAAGCCATTGCTCAATATGAACAGGCGTTGCGCATAGACCCTGCCTATGCCGAGGCGCATGATAAACTGGGAATCGCGTTGGCCGAATCCGGCAGGCTGGAAGACGCAATCACGCACTTTGAACAGGCGTTACGGCTCGAGCCAGACTCTGCCGCAGCCCACAACAGCCTGGCAAATGCCCTGATGCTCCAGGCAAAGGTCGAACAGGCTATCCATCACTACGAACGGGCGTTGCAGATCGCACCGGATTCCGCCACAACGCACTATAATCTCGGAGTCGCTTGGGAACGCGTCGGCCGTGTGTCGGAGGCAATCACGCAATACCAGCAGGCGTTGCATCTCAAGCCGGATTTGGCCGTTGCCCGGGACGCTCTGGCCCGGCTGCATGCGGGTCAGTGAACCACGGTTGGCTTCCGCACACAGCCCCATCGCGTGGCGACCAACGCCCCGATCATCCCGGCCACCACCAACGCGATTGTCGGCGGCTCGGGTATGTTCTCGATGGCGCCACCGACGAGATCGGGTGCTTTGAGACTCGTGCCGTATTGGAAGGTGACATCCGAAATGTCCGAAACAGAAAAGTCGTCCGGCAGACCGGAAAATGTGAACACGACGGAGTCTTGGTCCAATGCCTGATTCTTGAGGTTGCCACGCTTATGGCCGCCGAGATCATCGGGAGTGGTGATTCCGAACGATATCCCGCCGAATGACCCGAATCCTTTGATTTTCTCACTGGAGAAGAGGTTTTTCGTGCCGAACCATTTCAGGCTGGTACTGGAAATTCCTTCGTCCGTTCCATTCGGAGCGCGAACCAAATCGTTCCGATACGCCCATTGCGAGGCAACGTTGCCGTCGAAACCGAGCGGCAAGCGTTGGGCAATGATTGAACTGCCAGACGCAACTTCCGCCGAGACCAGCGTGAGCTTCAGGTCATCACTGAGCGTGAAAAACACCGCGGTGAGAATATCGTTGGCATTGACGGGGTCGAACGTGCCGGTATTGGACAGGGTGACAATCAGGTCGAGATTCGAGACCGTGAACGTGGCCGAGGCGCCCAATGTCTCGCCCGGTTCTTTCCCCGGACCCGTGGCCGTGACGGTCTGACCGCTTGCGACTGAACTAATGGCTGCTATCGCGACTCCCGCAACTACTCCCGCAATAATCCTCATACTCTGATGTCTCCCCGTACGACGACATCCCCAACGTCTCATCGCCCTATAGAGCACCAACCAGACCAACATCACCACAAAGCGCGACGACGTAACCCGTTGCAGGCCAATGAAAACAAGGCTTGTAAGACGATATACGCAGGGCTATCAGCCCCGGTTGACGGCGGATTTCATGATGATGAGGGGTGTTGGAGAGAGCGCCGCGCCAGACGCCGTCACCCGAAAGAATCGCACGCGGCAACGCGATCCGTCAGGGCTGCCGGAGCCGTTTTGTCGAATCCACCGCCAGCCAGCACGCTGCCGCCAGCACGTAACAACCCGCAACCGTCAGCAGCGGCAAATCCCACGCGCCGCGCCGCTGCAACCATTCCCCGACCACCAACGGGCTGATCGCGCCCCCGAGATTGCCCAGCATGTTCATCAACCCGCTGACGACGCCCGAGTGAATTCCGCCGATCTCGATGCACACCGCCCATCCGGGCGCCACCGCCAGCGCCGCCAACATCGCCGCGAGCGCCAGCAACCACGCCGCCCCGATCCCGCTCGACGTTCGCACCGCCGCCACAATGACCACCGCCGCCAACGGCAGCCCGAGCACGCCCGGGGCGCTCCGCCCGATTCTCGGCCCGAACCGGCGGACCATCGCATCGCTCGCCAGACCGCCACAAAATACGCCCGTGGCAATGCCGATCAACGGCAGCGACGAGAGCCAGCCCGCGTGTTGCAAATCAAATCCTCGCGCGCGGATCAGATAGGTCGGCAGCCACGTGAGAAAAAAGTACCAGCCGTAAATCACGCCGAAGTACATCAGGCACACCGCCCACACGCTGCGGTTGGTCAACAACCTCGCCCAGGGCACGCGTTCGTGCGGGCCTGCGGCGCGCAACCGATCAACTGCAGTTCCGCTTCGTTGACCGAGCCGTGACCGTGCGGGTCGTCCCGGAACCACCAGTACCATGCCAGCGCCCACGCCACGCCCACCAGACCGAAAACCGGGAACGTGTGCCGCCAGTGCATCCGCTGCAGCATCCACACCACCAACGGCTGCGTTGCCGCGCCACCCAATGCGCCCGTCATCACCGCCAGCCCGAACGCGCGTCCGTGTTCGCGCGGCGGCAGCCACCGGGCGTACGCGCGCGCCATGCAGGGAAAGCATCCCGCCTCGCCGATGCCGAACAACGTGCGGATGAAAAACAGCGACACGAATCCCGCCGCCCAACCCGTCGTCGCCGTCATCACCGACCACCAGATCACGATGCGCGTCAGCATCAATCGCGGCCCGAACCGGTCCGCCAGCCAGCCGCTCGGCACCTCCATCAGCGCGTAGGCGAACGTGAACGCGCTGAACACGCGTCCCATCTGCGCGTCGTTGAGACCCAGATCGGCCTTCATCGCGGGCGCGGCCGTGGAAATACAGACGCGGTCCAGATACGCAATTGCCGTCAGCAGCAGCGTGAACCCCAGCACGCCGTACCGGGCACGCGTGGCGGGAAAGCCGTCGGAAGTGCGATCCACGCCCCGTTTATAGCGTGCCGCGACCGAGTTGGCCAAAGATTTTCCTTGCGGGCGCACCGCCCGGACATACGATGCGCCCGGAAGCCGTATTGCCAACGCGTGACACTATGCCACATCTGTTTGACACACTGAAACTCCGCGGCCTGACCTTCCGAAACCGGATCGCGGTCTCCCCGATGTGCATGTATTCCAGCGAGGACGGGCTTGCCAACGACTGGCACCTCGTGCATCTCGGCAGCCGGGCCTGTGGCGGCGCCGCGCTGGTCATCGCCGAGGCCACCGCCGTCGAACCCGAAGGCCGCATTTCGCCCGGCGATCTCGGGCTGTGGAAGGACGACCATATCGAGTTTCTGAAACGCGTCACGACGTTCGTCAAATCACAGGGCGCCGCGCCCGGCATCCAACTCGCCCACGCGGGCCGCAAAGCCAGCACGTACTCGCCGCATGTTCGCTCGCAGAAGGGGTACATTCCGATAGGGCAGGGCGGGTGGAGGCCGGTGGCCCCCAGCCCGATCCCGTTCGATCCCGCGGCACACGTGCCGGAGGAGCTGACGACCGACGGCATCCAACGCGTCATCCACAAGTTCGTCGAGGCGGCGACTCGCGCTCTGGCGGCAGGGTTTGAGGTGGTCGAAATCCACTCGGCCCACGGCTATCTGCTCAACGAGTTTCTCTCGCCCCTCTCTAATCATCGCCACGACAATTACGGCGGCTCGTTCGAAAACCGCACCCGACTCGTGCGCGAGGTGGCTTCCGCGTTGCGGAAGGTCTGGCCCGAAGAAAAACCGCTCTTCCTGCGCATCTCCGCCACCGATTGGAAAGAACCCCACGGCTGGACCCTCGAGCAATCGGTCGAACTCGCGAAAGCGGTGAAAGGACTGGGCGTTGACCTGATCGATTGTTCGTCCGGCGGCCTGGTGCCCGACGCCAAAGTCCCGGCCACCCCGGGTTATCAGGTTCCATTCGCCGAAAAAATCCGCCGTGAAGCCGACATCGCCACCGGTGCGGTTGGACTTATCACGTCCACCGAACAAGCCGACCGCATCATCCGCAACGGACAAGCTGACCTTGTCCTTCTCGCCCGCCAATTCCTCCGCGACCCGTATTTTCCTCTTCACGCTGCCGCCGAACTGCGCGTCGACATCCCCTGGCCCAAACAATACGAACGCGCGAAAGGGAAATAGCGTCGACCCTCCGTCTCGTTCAACCCCGTCATCCCGCCTTTCCGCTTGCAGCGCCATCCGCCCGGGAGTAGTTTCGGACCGGCGTGAGTTGGGGCGAGTCCCGATATCCGAATGAAGAAATCTGCTCAGAGTCCGGGAATCATCACGGACGTGCGTTCGGTTTCGTTCATCGTGCCCGCGTGGAACGAAGAGTCGGTCCTCGGGCAGACAATCGACGCGATCAAAAACTCCGCACGACAACTCCCCGTGACCAGCGAGATCATCGTGGTCGATGACAGTTCGACGGACCAGACCGCGGACATCGCCGTCGCACACGGAGCGCGGGTGGTGCGTGTCCAACACCGGCACATTGCCACGACCCGCAACGCGGGCGCCCTCCAGGCCCATGGGGACATGTTGTTCTTCGTGGACGCGGACACGTTGGTCACCGACCGGGTCGTGAAGGCCGCTCTCGAATCCGTGCAGTCCGGCGCGGTGGGCGGCGGCTGCCGGTTTCGGTTCGACGGTCGAGTCCCGCTGTACGCCCGGGTCTTCGAAACGATGACGGTGAGGCTCTACCGGTTCGTCGGCATCGCCGCGGGCTGTTTCCTCTTTTGCACACGCGAGGCGTTCGAGAGCGTGAACGGATTCAATACGCGGCTTTATGCTGCGGAAGAAGGCGCGATGAGTCTCGCGTTGCGGCGGCACGGGAAGTTTGTGATTTTGCGCGAGAGCGTGACCACCTCGGGCCGGAAACTCCGCACTTGTTCGCTACGCGAAATCCTCACACCGATCGCGCGAATCGTGCTCCACGGGCGTCGCTACCTCCGGAATCGTCACGGCATGGATATCTGGTACGGAGACCGTCGGCCCGACCACAATTGATGCGAAACGAAAATGGAAGCCCCGACACCGTCGCCCTCCGCCCCTCACTCCATAAAACGGTTGCCTCTCGTGCTGCTCCTCGCCGCGTTGACGATGGTTTTCAGCACCGGCTGTGAATCGATGCGGTGTTATACCTGCCCCGATGCCCGGAACCAGCCAGCCCACCAGTCGGAAGCTTAGGTTACTCTCCCCTGCTTGACCGCAGCCCGTTCTCTTCGCTAGGATGCGTGGCGCAATCAGCTTCTGTCCTCGGGAGAATCGCTCATGGCACAGACCGACATCACGTCGTTGCAAAAGGAAGGCCGCACGTTCAAGCCGTCGGCGGCGTTCGCCAAACAGGCTCACGTCAAATCGCTTGCGCAGTATCGCAAACTGTACACCGAATCGATCAAGTCCCCGGCGAAATTCTGGTCGCGCATGGCGAAGGAGCTCCACTGGTTCAAGCCGTGGAAGAAGCTCCTGGAATGGAACGAACCGTTCGCGAAATGGTTCATCGGCGGGCAGATCAACCTTTCCTACAATTGCCTCGACCGCCATCTCGATGGCCCGCGTCGCAACAAGGCCGCCATCATCTGGGAGGGCGAACCCGCCGGCTTCGGCAATCCCGGCGAAACGCGCGTGCTCACCTACACCGATCTCCACCGCGAGACGTGCCGGTTTGCCAACGTGCTCAAGCGCAACGGCATCGTCAAAGGCGACCGCATCATCATCTATATGCCGATGGTTCCCGAGGCCGCCATCGCCATGCTCGCCTGCGCCCGCATCGGCGCGACGCACTCGGTCGTCTTCGGCGGATTCAGCGCGCAGGCGCTCATCGACCGCATCCACGACTGCGGCGCGAAGATGGTCATCACCGCCGACGGCGGTTATCGTCGCGGGCAGATCGTCCCCTTGAAGAAGAACGTCGACGACGCGCTGCAGCAATGTCCGGGAGTTCAACGGGTGATCGTCTTGCGCCGGGCCAACAGCGAGATTCACATCCAGGAGGGGCGCGATGTCTGGTGGCACCGCGAAATGGAATACGTCGACACGAATTGCCCCGCCGAAAAACTCGACAGCGAGCATCCGCTCTTCATCCTCTACACCAGCGGCAGCACGGGCAAACCCAAGGGCGTGTTGCATACCACCGCGGGCTATCTGCTCGGCGTGTATCTCACCACGAAATACGTCTTCGACTTGAACGAGGCGGATACGTTCTGGTGCACGGCGGACATCGGCTGGGTCACGGGCCACAGTTATTCCGTCTACGGCGCGCTGGCCAACGGCGCGACCACCCTCATGTACGAGGGCGCGCCCAACTGGCCCGAGCCCGACCGATTCTGGCGCATCATCGACAAATACAAGGTCACCATTCTCTACACCGCGCCGACCGCCATCCGCGCGTTCATGCGCTGGGGCGATCAATGGCCGAATAAACACGACCTCAGTTCCCTCCGCCTGCTCGGCACCGTCGGCGAGCCGATCAATCCCGAGGCGTGGATGTGGTATTACAATGTCATCGGCCACAAACGCTGCCCGATCGTGGACACGTGGTGGCAGACCGAGACGGGCTCGATCATGATTACGCCGCTGCCCGGCGCGATCCCG
Organism: uncultured Verrucomicrobiae bacterium; assembly: GCA_963842185.1. Taxonomy (GTDB): domain Bacteria; phylum Verrucomicrobiota; class Verrucomicrobiia; order Palsa-1439; family Palsa-1439; genus Palsa-1439. The sequence goes on along the minus strand of CAWJFL010000017.1, from coordinate 37,384 downwards.
ACGAAACCCGGCAGCGGCACGCTGCCGTTTTTCGGCGTCGATGTCGCGGTCGTCAACAAGGAGGGCAAAGAACTCCCGCCGAACGTCGGCGGATTTCTGGTCATTCGCCGGCCGTGGCCGGCCATGCTGCGCACCATCTATGGCGACCCCGAACGCTACCAGAAACAATATTGGAGCGAAATCCCGCACGTGTATTTCACCGGCGATGGGTGCCGCCGCGACAAGGACGGCTATTTCTGGATCGTGGGCCGCATCGACGACGTGCTCAATGTCGCCGGCCACCGCATCGGCACCGCCGAGGTCGAAAGCGCGCTCGTGTCGCACCCGAAAGTCGCCGAAGCCGCCGTCGTGGGCCGCGCCGACGCGCTGAAAGGCCAGGCGCTCGTCGCGTTCGTCACCCCGCGCAGCGGGGTCAAGGCCACGCCGGAATTGAAGGAAGAACTCCGCGCCCATGTCGCGCACACAAATCGGTTCCCTCGCCAAACCCGACGACATCCGTTTCACCGACGCGCTGCCCAAAACGCGCAGCGGAAAAATCATGCGCCGACTGCTGAAGGAAATCGCCGCCGGCGGCGAGGTCAAAGGCGACACGACCACCCTCGAAGATTTCTCCGTGCTGGTGAAGCTCCGCGTGGACGAGGAATGAGCCTCGCCGGTCACGTCCAGTGTGACATCACGGTTTGTCGGCTGGGCTGGTATTGGACGCGACCCAATTGACCAACAGGAAGGTGCAGGCGAAGTAGCAGAAGACCCCGTACAGCGTGTCGCTCGCCGAGTGGGAATGTCGGTCGATGGCGACGAAGACATTCACGCAAAAGGCGATGGCGACCAGCACCACGAGGATTCCCTGCCAGGATACCGGGCAATACACCCAACCTAGACGTTTGAACCAATATTGTTTCATGGCGATACTTTGCCACACAAAGTAGCCGCCATCAAGTCAAAAATTGTTCCGCGCTGTGACTGGTTCCCAGACTCCGATTACGGCTTCTGTAAGTGCCGCGCCATCCGATTGCCTTCCGTGTCGAGATACACGGCGCGGTACCCGTCGGGGCCGATCTACGCCTTGTCGCAGCACTTACATTTTCCGCTGCACACGATCTTGAATCCGATTAGCAGCAGGAGAATCGGCCAGGTGACCCCGACGATTCTTGGGCTTAGGATATTCAACGCACCCAGCAGGAACGTCAGACCGATCAGCGCGATGAACAACCCAATTATTTTGTGGCACGGACAGGAACATTTCTTCTCGGACGCTTGCGGTGTTTCCATGGCAACTCCTTTCAACAGAATAATTGTTGAGACAGTTCGTTCCCCTTGAAATCACCCACCGGCACCATGCTATTGCGTTTCGACCCGGGCCTCAAGCCGAATTCCATTTGTGCCGTACCGGTCGCCCCATTTCTACCCGGCCGATTCCCGGTCCATCCACTTCTCGACAGTCGTGGGCCTAAATGACTGCAACCGATCCAACGCTTCCGACGGCTCACGGGCGACGATCAACTGCGACAACTGTTCGGCCCGCAGAAACCGCGACTCGGTCATGTGTGTAAGGAATTTCACGAGCGGATCGTAGTAGCCGTTCACGTTGAGAAGCGCGCAGGGCTTCGCGTGTAATCCAAGCTGCATCCACACGAAAATTTCGATGATCTCTTCCAGCGTGCCCACGCCGCCGGGCAACGCCAGGAAACCGTCTGCCAATGCCGCCATCTTGGCTTTGCGCTCGTGCATCGTGGCCACAACGTGTTGTTCCGTCAGCCCGTTGTGGCCGACCTCTTTTTGCACCAGATGATCGGGAATCACCCCGACCACGCGCCCGCCCGCGGCCAGTACCGCATCCGCCACCACGCCCATCAGCCCGGTGTTCCCTCCACCATACACAAGGGTGATGCCGCGCTTCGCGAGCAGTGTTCCCACCTCCCGCGCCGCCTGTCAAAAACGCCGGGTCATTCCCCGGGCTCGAACCACAATAAACACAAATGGAGGTCATGTTTCGTCTGCCCATATTCGAGGTCTTACCTGCCACCATAGGCCAGTTCCGCGGCGATCAACAGGGCCAGCAGCCCAAGGGATGTGATAGTCGCTACGGGATGAACCTTACCGTGGCCGCCAGCCAAACCAAAATAAATCCCTTGGCGGTGCCACATAAACAATCCAGCAGGGATCGTGGCCAGACCGAAAAGAATCAACAACCACTGCGGAGATCCATTTCGCATCATATCGCCGGGATCCGCTCCGCCTAGAAACGAACCTGCCGCAATGTAGACGCCATTGGCGAGCAGGCAGAATCCCGCGAAAAACCGAAACAAGTACATCCCAGGACAGTTGCTGACTTTGGCCATAGCGAACGCAGCCAACGGTAAAAGGCAGCCGACGAGCGGTCCCGCCCATACAACAAAAAGCGGGTGAGGATTACGGTTCAGATCAGTGTGAGAGAAAACCAGAGGCTTCAGCACAACCTTCTCCACGCTCCCGTTGGTCACCCATGCCCCGATGACATGACCGAATTCATGTACCGCTTGCATCGCGAGCCACGAAAGCAACGCGAAGCTGACAATTAGCAAAGATTGACTTAGGCGTCTCATGCTCGAATTACAGAATGCCCGAGGCTAACGTTGCTTTGGGCTTGCCTCAAGCGGAAACGGCCTCACTCCAACCACCCCTGTTCCCTCAGCACTTCGCGGAAACTCTCATTCTCCAGGGACAGCGGGGGAAGATAGTGGCCGACGTGTTCGCGTCTCCACCACGCGCCATCGGCGTGGGAATCGGTGAAATGATACAGATACAACTCGGCGCGGACAAACTTCGGCGGTTTGTGGGGGAATGGATTGTTGGCGAGCAGGCTCAGCACGGGTTTGTCGTTCTGCAACAGCTTGGCGACGAGATTGATGATCCACGGGTGGTAACGATAGTCCGACATCGCCGCGAACCACATTTGCCAATCGAGCTTCCAATGGTACGGCGACACGATGCACGGACGCCGGCGCGGATTGCCGGGTTTGCCCTTGAATTCGTATTCGCGCCACGGTGCATCGTCGGTCGGGGTATCGGAGTCCGTCCCCTCGATGATGATCTCGTAGCGTTCACGCGTGATGCTGCCAAACGCGCCGTACGTATTGACGAGATGGAGTGGCTCGAAGCTGGCGTTCATGGCCTGTTCACGGGAAAAGAGGTTCATGGCCGGTTGAATGCTGAGCACCAGCACGACCGCCAACAGCACGTAGACGGCAATGCGGTGCGCCAACGGTGAGTACGTGGGCTCGCGCGTGGTCGAACCCGAAACACCCACGAGAGCATGGCGTCATCGAAACACGGAATGCACAGCGCGATGGTGACGTAATTGAGCCACGACAGATTGCCGCTGACGATCAGCGTGAACTGGAAGTAGATCGTGAGCAGGCCGGCGGCGGCACGGATTCTTCGCCACGGTGCGAACAGGAACCACGGCACGATCAGTTCGACAAAGTGCGTGAACAGCACACAGGTCTTGTGCCACCAGGGCGGCAGATGGTGGAAGTACCAACTCAACGGATTGGGCAACGGCTGCGTCTCGTAGTGGTAATACAGGCACGTGAGATCGCGCCAGCACGGGTCGCCGCGCATTTTGATCATGCCCGCGCCAAACATGATGCGAAACAGCACCCACAGCAAGCAGCCACAGCACAATCCGCGGCGGTTTCACGTTCGACGAACCGAGGAAAATTGCCAGAAACCCGCTCTCCAGCAGGATCGTTTCCCAACCGAAACCGTAAAACACCTGACCGACATTGACGAGTGACAGATAAATCACCCACAAGAGCGTCCACACCGTCATCGACAACCAGATACCCCATCGCTCCGAGAGTCCCGTGACCGCCAGCACTGACAGTCCGAGTCCGCACCAGATTGCCGTCGTGATGAACGAATCAGAATGATTGATCCAGAAAATGCTTGGCGCTTCCCAAAAGGTCGCGCGTGGCAGGAACAGTTTCACCGGCAGCAACCCGTGCTCGCCGAGTAATGGAATGTACTGGTTGGCGGCAATGAGGAACGCGATCAGGTAGACAGCTCCCAGCGCCCGCTGAAAGCAGAACCGCGTCAGCCAATACGAAGATGTAGAAGTGCTCTTCCACGCGCGCCACCGTCACACTCCATGGCTACATCAGCGCCGCCCGCGGTTCAACTCCGAACGCGTCGCTCGTATCAGTGCGAGGCAGATACGGCGTGCGGCAACGGGTGGAGGTGGTGTTGGTTGTGCGCGGCCTGTTCGAAACACGCCAGCGCTTCCTGGTAGCGTTCGAGGCGGTTCAGGACGTTGCCTTTGCCGATGTAGGCATCGGCATACGAGTCGTCGAGCCCGAGGGCGCGCTCGTAGCTGGCCAGCGCCTCGTCGAGTCGGCCGAGACGTTCGAGCGCCGCGCCCTTCTTGATGAACGCGTTGGCGGCGTGCCCATCGATGGCAATGGCTTGTTCGAAACAGGCGAGTGCGTCGATGGGATGTCGCTGCTCGAGCAGGGCCTGACCGCGGGCCAGCAGGGCACCCACGTGCGGTGCGGTGTCCGGCGCGCGCGCCGCCGCGGAAGGGAACCATTTGAAAACCTCGGGCAATTGTCCACGGTCGTGGAACTTGCGTAACAACGAGGATACATAGTACGCCGTGCCCAGAATGGCAACGGCGACGACCGCACACAGCGCGAAGAGCAGGTGGCGCAGCGATTCGACGCGCTGCCCATACCGTTGCGATGCCGCCTCGGATTGCTGGCGCGCTTCTTCCACCGCCTGCAAGGTGGCCCGTTGCTGCGTCTGCAGTTGTTGGACGGCTTGGAGCGCGAGCGTCAGCGCGGCGGACCTGTCATCGCGGACGCGGGATGCCGCATTGGTGGACGGATTCGTCTCGGCGGAAAACACCGGCACAGAGAATACGCTGAACGTACAGACCAGTAGGCCCGTGCGTAAGGCTCCACGGCAACTACAGTACATCGTCACGAAGGGTTCCCCAACGGCGGAGAATAATGATAAACCCGCAGGATTTCAACAAGAAATCGTTGCCTACGCGGGGGCTCGAGTTGCCTCAAATCAAATGACACCGAAGGGGTGGGTTTTAGGGTGAGGAAAGCGAGTCGTTGCCTCATAAAGAAATGACACCGAGAATGGAGGCATGAAAATGATCGCTCTGAGCCGTGACCAACAACTCCAGCGCTGGCGCGAACGCTATGCGCGCCGCCACAAGGAAGGCAAAGCCCGACTGCTCGACGAGCTCTGCGAGCAGCACGAGTACAGCCGCAAGCACGCCATCAAACTGCTTGGGGACGGCTTGCCCAAGCCGACGGGCCAATTGCCCAGCGGCGCTCCGGCCCGTTACGATCCGATTCGAGAGGTCGTCGCGCAGATCTAGCGGGCCGCCGAACAACCATGCGGGAAACGCCTGGTCGCGGCGCTGCCGCTGTGGCTGCCGCACTATGCCAAACACTTCGGCAGCCTGTTGCCCGCTCAACGCAAGCTGCTGGGCGATGTCAGCGCCGCGACGCTGGATCGGTTGCTGCTGGCGCGTCGGGCCGGTGCGCCGGCGGATTGGCCGGCACCAAACCCGGCAGTTTGTTGCGTACTCAGATTCCGCTGCAGGGTGCCGTCTGGGATGAACGCCGCGTCGGGTTTCTGGAAGCCGACAGCGTGGCGCACTGTGGCGACAGTCTGGCCGGCAACTTCGTCTGGAGTTTGACCTACACCGACCTCGCCAGCACGTGGACCGAAGGACGGGCGGTGTGGAACAAGGGCGCGGCCGGCGTGCTGGCCCAGACCCAGGACGTCGAAGCCTGCCTGCCGTTTGCCCTGTTGGGTTTCGACTTTGACAACGGCAGCGAGTGGCTGAATTGGCATCTGATTCGTCACCTCCAAGCCCGCCGCCAGCCCGTACAGATCAGCCGATCACGGCCCTACCACAAAGACGACAACGCCCACGTCGAACAGAAGAACTGGATGTGGCCCCGCCACCTGCTGGGCTACGGACGGTTGGGCCAGAGCGCGTCGTCACCCCGATCAACACGCTGTACAAACAAGTCTGGGGGCCGCTGCACAACTTCTTCTTACCCTCGATGAAACTGCGCGACAAGTGGCGGGAGGGCAGCCGTTGGGTGCGTCGCCATGACCCCGCCCAGACCGCCTATCAACGATTGCTGGCCAGCGGCCAAATCAGTCCTCGCCAGCGACAACGGTTGCACGAGTACTACGAGTCCTTGGATCCGTTTGTGCTGGCGCAGCACCTGGAGCAACAACTCAACCCGATCCTGCGCCTCGCGACCTGACTCGACCGCACCGCCCGCCCCGTCTCCCCCCACGGAGCGGGCGGGCGCAACAACAACATCTAAAAACAGACTGGAATGAACCCCCCACTTCCCGCACAATCTACCGTCACCCCGGTGTCATTTCCTTTTGAGGCAACGACCATGACACCGTCGCTTCGCTCGGTGTCATTTCTTTATGAGGCAACAAGGGCTTACCCGGAGCCCGTGACGCGGACGACTTTATGGCGGCTGGTCGCGCCGCGAATGATCTCGACGTCCCGGCGCTTCACTCCGAGCCATTGGGCGATTGTCTCGACGACCGCCTCGTTCGCGCGCCCGTCTTCGGGAGGAGCGGTGACGTACACTTTTAGCGACCCGTCCGCTTGCGGTTGCACCTTGTTCTGTTTCGCGCGCGGGGTCACGCGAATCGCAAAGGTAACGGGTGTGTCCATGACAGTTGTGGTTCAGAATGACAAACTTCGTGTATGATGTCCAACGAATGCAAACCCTGTTCCTCGTCGGTCCGACTGCGGCGGGCAAGAGCGCCGTCGCCTTGGAGCTAGCCGGGCGATTGGATGCGGAAATCGTGTCCGCGGACTCGATGCAGGTCTATCGCGGGATGGACATCGGCACGGCCAAGCCGACCTCGGCGGAACGTGCCCTCGTGCGGCATCATCTTATCGATGTGTGCGAAGTCGGCGATGTGTTCGATGCCAAACAATTTGTTGGGCTGGCATCCACGGCGATTGCGGATATTCACTCCCGAGCGAAATTGGCGCTCGTGGCCGGCGGAACCGGACTCTACGTGCGCGCCTTGCGACAGGGGTTGTTCGAGGGTCCATCGCGCAATGAGGTACTGCGGGCCCGGCTCGAAGCGTTGACCGCGCCGGAGCTATTCGAAGAGTTGCAGCGGTTGGATCCGCAGACCGCCGCCCGCGTTGACCGGCACAATCCGCGCCGGCTCGTGCGCGCGCTGGAAGTGTTTCACGAAACCGGCAAACCGATCAGTGAATTGCAAAAGGAATGGTCGAAGGACGAGCCTGGACAGCATGCCACGCCGATTGTTTGCCTGAATCGCACCCGCGAGGATTTGCACGCCCGAATCGAGCGGCGCATCGACGGGCAGATCGCCGCCGGCTGGCTGGAGGAGGTTCGGCGGCTGTTGCCACTTGGCCTGGAGAAGAATCCGGCGGCGATGCAGGCGGCGGGCTATCGCGAACTGGTGGCGCACGTCCATGGCGAAATTCCCCTCGACAACGCGGTGGCGCTGGTCAAGACCCGCACCCGCCAACTGGCCAAACGACAATTGACTTGGTTTCGTCGCGAGCCTCAATTACAGTGGATGGAGATCGGGCGCGCGGAACAGCCTTCGGAAACGGCAACACGCGTCCGCGATGTTTTTCATCAACAGGAGAAAAGTTCGGCACGTTGAAGATGTACGACACGCAGGAGCCGCTCCGCGAGCGAGCGCTCCTCATTGGATTGGAGAGACCCGGCCACGACAAGTGGGCCGTGAAAGATTCCCTCGAAGAACTTCGCGAGTTGGCGATGTCCGCCGGCGCGGAAGTCCTCGACCTTATCAGCCAGAAACGCGACACCGCCGCCGCCGCCACGTTCATTGGCAGCGGCAAAGTGGAGGAACTTGCCGTCCAATGCCGCGAGACGGGCGCCAACATCGTGATCTTCGATGACGACCTTTCGCCCGCGCAGGGCCGCAACCTCAGCGAAATCCTCGGCCTGAACGTCAAGGTGATCGACCGCACCGAACTCATCCTCGACATTTTCGCGCAACGCGCGCGGACGCGGGAAGGCAAGATCCAGGTCGAGTTGGCGCAATTGCAATACATGCTGCCGCGTCTGGCGGGGTTGTGGACGCACTTGTCGCGTCAACGGGGCGGCGTCGGCTCCCGCGGTCCCGGCGAACAGCAACTCGAAGTGGACCGCCGTCGCGTGCAGGAAAAGATCCATCGACTTGAACGGGCGCTCGGAGAAGTGCAGAAGAACCGGCGCGTCGAACGCAGCGGGAGGCAGCGCCTGCATTGGCCGATGGTGGCGATCATCGGCTACACGAACTCCGGCAAGAGCACGTTGATGAACGCGCTGACCGGCGCGAATGTGCTGGCCGAAGACAAACTGTTCGCGACGCTCGACCCGACGACGCGCAAGTTGCGGATGCCGAACAACCAAAACATTTTGGTCTCCGATACGGTCGGGTTCCTGCGCAAACTCCCGCATCATCTCGTCGAATCCTTCAAAGCCACGCTGGAGGAAGTCGTGGAAGCCGACCTGTTGTTGCACGTGGTGGATGTCAGCCATCCCCAGGCAGCCGAGCAGATCGCGGCGGTCGAGATCGTGTTGAAGGAAATCGAGGCGTGGGGAAAACCCACCGTGGTCGCGCTGAACAAGATCGACAAGCTGACCGATGGCGCGACCGTGTTGGAGAAGTTTCAGCGCGAGTTCGACCACGCGGTGCCGATCTCGGCGAAGGATCGGACGAACTTCGACCAGTTGCTCGACGAAATCGCCAATCGGCTGGCCGACCGGCGCGTCGACGTGACGCTGTCGATCCCGCATGACCGCGCGAAGACAATCGCGCTGGTATATCGCAGCGGCTACGTCACAGGGCGCGAGATGGAAAACGGCAACGTAGTGCTGCGGGCGCACATTCCGAAGGTGTTGGCGGGTGAATTGACACCGTACGTGGTGAAGGAGGGCAAGCGCAAGTGACGATCACAACGGGAAGACCGGTTTTGCTCGTTCTAGCGGTGCTGTGTTTGATGCTGGAACCGCTGGCGGCGGAAAGCCCGGCGCCGATCCGCGACTGGGAGTGGATCATCATTCACCACAGCGCCACGCGGGTCGGCTCGGCGGCGATCTTTGATGCGGCACATCGGGCGCGCGGGATGATCAACGGGCTGGCCTACCACTTCGTTATCGACAACGGCACGGACGGCAAGCCGGACGGGTACATCGAGACGGGGCCGCGGTGGATTCAGCAAATGCACGGCGGCCATTGTCGCCAGGCCTACATCAACGAGCACGGCATCGGCATTTGCCTTGTCGGGAATTTCTCGGTCGATCAACCGACGTCGAAGCAGCTCGACTCGCTGGCGCTTCTTATTCACGGGCTGCAGGAGCAGTTTCATATCCCGGACGACCATGTTCTCGGGCACGGGGAAGTGATTGGCGAATTCAGCGAATGCCCCGGCTCACAATTTCCATGGGACGAACTTCACAAACGGCTGGACGCAACCAGTGCGCCGAATGGCTCCGCTGGTGGCACGAATGGTCCGGCTCGCAATACGCAGGCGCGGCGGTAATCGACCATGACCACCTACCTCATTCGGGAGATGCCGGAAGGCGACCGTCCGCGTGAGCGATTGAAGGAACGCGGCGCGGCGGCGCTGATGGATGCGGAATTGGTCGCGATTCTCCTGCGGACGGGAATGAGAGGCACGTCCGCCGTCCAACTCGCCCAGCAACTTCTCGTTGAATTCCGTTCGCTGGAGGAACTGGCCCGCGCATCGGTGGAGGTCATCGCGAAAACCAAAGGGGTCGGCCAGACCAAGGCGATCCAGCTCAAAGCGGCGTTCGAACTGGCGCGGAGGCTGAGCGCTTCCTCGCGCGAGAAACAAAAGATTGTCAGTTCTCCCGACGATGCCGCCGCGTGTGTGCGTGAAGAGATGCGGACGCTCGACCGCGAAGAGTTTCACGTCCTGCTGCTCAACACAAAGAACGGGCTGATCAAGCGGGCGCCGATTTCGCGCGGCTCGCTCAACGCCAGCATTGTCGAACCCCGCGAAGTGTTCAAGGACGCCATCGCCGTCTCCGCTGCGTCGATGATTCTCGTGCACAATCATCCCAGCGGCGACCCGACGCCCAGCGCCGAGGACGTCACGGTGACGAAGCGCCTCGTCAAAGCCGGCGAACTGCTCAACATCTCCGTCCTCGACCACATCATCCTCGGCCACCGCACCACCGGCCGCGACCAGGATTTTGCGAGTTTGAAGGAACTGGGGTTGATGTAGTTTGGTGGGGCGAGACTACGGGTTCGTTTGGATTCGGTCGGGGGGTATGAGACCTCTTCTGGTGTTGCGCGTAGTCCATATGTTATATGAACTGATGGCGTGATGAATGTGTCCAATGAGCACCACATCGCAACACGGGAAACATGAGACATAAGATACTGGTATTTCTATTCTTAGCAGCACTGTTGCTGGCACAGGGCGAAAGCTTGGCAAGCGGCCAATTTGTGCCCGACAAAGACGTTCTGCGGGCGACGCTGAAGAACGGGCTGCGCGTGGTGATCGTGCGCGATCCGATCGCGCCGGTGGTGACGACAGTCGTGAATTACCGGGTCGGATCGGACGAGGCGCCGGCAGGATTTCCCGGCATGGCGCACGCGCTGGAGCACATGATGTTCCGCGGGAATCCGGGTCTTTCGGCGGACCAACTGGCCCAGATTTCCGCCGCGATGGGCGGCAACTTCGACGCCGATACGCAGCAGACCATCACGCAGTACTTTTTCACGGTTCCCGCAGACGATCTGGAGCCGGCGCTGCACGTCGAATCCCTGCGCATGAGCGGCATCCTCGCCAGCGACGAGTTGTGGAACAAGGAACGCGGCGCGATCGAACAAGAAGTGGCTCAGGACCTCTCCAATCCCGAGTACGTGCTGTACACGAAGCTGCTGGATGCGATGTTCAAGGGCACGCCGTACGAACACGACGCGTTGGGCACGCGGCCATCCTTCGACAAGACGACGGGCGCGATGCTAAAAAATTTCTACACACGCTGGTACGCGCCGAACAACGCGATCCTGATCATCGTCGGCGACGTGGAACCGCAATCGGCGCTGGCCACCGTGCAACGCTTTTTTGAGAACATTCCGGCCAAGAAGCTGCCACGTCGTCCCACGGTCGAGTTGCAATCCGTGAAACCGGACAGCCTTCATATGACCAGCGACCTGGCGTATGGGCTCGCCGTCATCACGTTTCGCGCGCCCGGTACCGACAGCCCCGATTACGCGGCGGCGCAGGTTCTCGGGGACGTGCTGGCCAGCCATCGCGCTGATCTCTACGCGTTGGTACCCGCCGGCAAGGCGCTCTCGACCGATTTTTCACTGGATGCGCTGCCGCAAGCGGGCCTCGCCTATGGGATTGGCACGTTTCCGAAGGGAGGCGACGGCGCGGCGTTGATCAAGGAACTACAGAATGTGTTCCGGCAATATGTGAAGCATGGGGTCCCAGCCGACTTGGTGGAGGCCTCGAAGCGGCACCGGCTCGCCGACGAAGAGTTCGAGAGGAATTCCATCGAAGGGCTGGCCATGACCTGGGCGGAGGCGCTGGCGCTGGAAGGCCGCCACTCACCCGACGACGACATCGAAGCGATCAAGAAGGTTACGGTAGCCGACGTGAACCGCGTCGCCCGAAAATACCTGGATCTCGACCGCGCGATCACGGCGATCGTAACTCCTGAAGAATCGGGCAAGCCGGTGTCATCGGCCAGTTACGGCGGACACGAATCGTTTGCGTCGAGTGTGAAGGGGAACGTGCCGTTGCCGGATTGGGCGGCGGCGCAATTGGCGCGTCTTCCCATTCCTGCGTCCACGTTGCATCCCGTGGTCACGACGCTCGCGAACGGGCTTCGCCTCATTGTGCAGACGGAAACGATGAGCGGCACGGTCAGCCTCTCGGGCCGCGTGCGCAACAACCCGAACCTGGAAGCGGCGGCGGGGCAGGACGGCGTGGACCAGGTGCTCGACCAGCTTTTTGAATTTGGCAGCAAATCGTTGGATCGCGTGGCGTTTCAGAAGGCGCTCGACGATATCGGCGCGACGGCTTCTGCGGGCACGGATTTCCAAGTGAACACCCTGACCAACTATTTCGACCGCGGCGTGCAGCTTCTGGCGGACAACCTGTTGCATCCCGCCCTGCCAAAGGAAGCATTCCAGACCGTGCGCCAGCAGGTGTCGGACACGGTGGCCGGTGAGCTGGAAAGCCCGGACTACCTCGCGCACCGGGCCCTGGCGACGGCGTTGCTGCCGAAGGACGACCCGGCGTTGCGCCAGGCAACGACGTCCACCGTCAGCGCTTTGACGCTCGACAATGTGCGCGACTATTATCAGCACGTGTTCCGTCCCGACCTGACGACGATCGTGGTCGTCGGCAACGTGACTTCGGAGCAAGCGAAATCGGTCATCGAGAAATGGTTTGGCGACTGGACGGCGACAGGACCAAAACCCGAGGTGCTTCCGTCTCCCGTCCCCACGAATGCGCCAGCGGTTACGGCGGTGCCGGACAAGAGCCGCGTGCAAGACAAGGTGACCTTGGCGGAGATGCTGGCATTGAACCGCTCGAATCCGGACTACTACGCGTTGCGGCTGGGCAATTTTGTTTTGGGGGGTGGATTCTACGCGACGCGGCTGTACCGCGATCTGCGCAAGGAGAACGGGTTGGTGTACGCGGTGGATTCGTCGTTCGACATCCAGGAGACGCGCGGATTGTACAAGGTGGACTACGGCTGCGACCCGCCGAACGTGTCCAAGGCCCGCGCCATCATCGTGCGCGACCTGACGGACATGCAGACCAAGCCCGTGAGCGCCGATGAGTTGCAGCAGGCCAAGGCGGAATGGCTCCGGGGAATTCCGCTGTCCGAATCCAGCACGGGCGACATCGCCGGGAAGCTACTGTTCTACGCCACGCACGACCTGCCGCTGGATGAACCGATGCACGCCGCCAAGATTTGCCTTGCACTAACGGCTGACGACGTGCAGGCCGCGTTCGCCAAGTGGGTGCACCCGGAGAATCTGGTCCAAGCCAGCTTGGGGCCGGATCCACAGTGACGCCGAAGGCACGGCCACGGTTGACTTTCGGGCCAGTCGGTGTCATTGAATTTCTGGTACCTGAGCACACATGAGACGAATTCTTTTCATTATCCTCATCACGTGTTTGCCGATCTGGCCGGTTCGCGGCGAGGACTTGTCGCAGTACAAGACTGCCGATGAATTGTGGAATCACCTGCAGACGCTGGAGAGCACACCGCCTGCTAATGATCGGGCGCAGTACGTCCAGCAGTTGGGGAATTTGCGGAGCGTGTTGCTGGAGTTCGAGACCCACTTCGGAAGCGATCCACGGCGGTGGGACGCAAAGCTGTTGCGGGCGCAAGTCGAGTCCATGAGCGCACAAGTCGGAGGCCACCCAGCGGACAATGCCGCGTCGCTGCAAGTTGCCCGGGACATTATCAGCGCGACGGATGCTTCGTCATCGACGAAAACCGAGGCGAGATTCCTCATCGCGAAGACGCATTTGGAAGCGCTGGCGCGGTCGGGTAAGTCGATGGATCCCGCGGCCCGCGCGGAGGTGGAAGCCGACATTGCCCGGTTACGCAAGGATTACCCGGACGATCAACGCACCGCGGTCCTACAGTTGGAGTTGGCGCTGTTTCTCGAACAGCGCGACCCCAGCGCAGCCGAATCGATGTTGCGCACTTTGGAAGCCAGCCAGGACATCCACGTCGCGGCCGTGGCGCAACAACATCTGGCGTCTTTCGAGTCGACCCGCCAACTCGCCAAGGCGCCGCTCGATCTGAAGTTCAAGGCGGTGGACGGCACGGATGTTGACGTGGCGAAGCTGCGCGGGAAGGTGGTGTTGGTGGATTTCTGGGCAACGTGGTGCGGTCCGTGCCGCATGGAAATCCCCAACGTCGTCGCCACCTACAACCAGCTTCACAAGGACGGATTTGAAATCGTGGGTATTTCGCTCGACCAGAGCAAGGAGAAGCTGCTCGGGTACACCCAACAGGCCGGCATGACGTGGCCGCAGTACTTTGACGGCAAGGGCTGGGCCAATGACATCAGCAGCCGTTACGGAATCAACGCGATTCCCGCCGCGTGGCTGGTGGACAAGAAGGGGCTTGTGCGCACCACCCAGGCTCGCGGCGGGAACCTCGCCACGCAGGTCAAGGCGCTGCTGGCGGAGTAATGAGCGAAAACGGTCCCGGCCACGGGAACCGGCCTGCAAGTTTCTTGACAGACAAACGCCGTGAGAAATAGACTCGACCGCATGAAGACGACTTTGCGTTCTCTATTGATTTCTGCCGTTGTCCTGCTACTGACCAGCGCGGGAGCTTATGCTCATGTCATCCCCGGCGATGTCCAGGGCTTTGGCAGCGGGTTTGCGCATCCGTTGCACGGGCTCGATCACATTCTCGCGATGGTCGCGGTCGGTTTGTGGGCGGCGCAACTGGGCGGACGAGCACGATGGCTGGTGCCCGCGAGTTTCGTCGGCGTGATGGTGCTCGGTGGAGCGCTGGCGATGGCCGGACTGCGCGTGCCATTCGCCGAAGAGGGCATATTGCTTTCCGTGCTCGTGTTGGGGATCTTGGTTGCCGTGGCGGCGCGGTTCCCGTTGGCGGCGAGTATGGCGATTGTGGGTCTGTTTGCGTTCTTCCACGGGCACTCGCACGGTACGGAAATGCCCGCCAACGCCGTTGGCTGCGCCTACGGCGCGGGTTTTGTGCTGGCGACGACGATGCTGCACGCGACGGGCATCATGATCGGAGTATCGGCGCAGCAGTTCGCGAAGCTGCCGGTGGTTCGCTGGGCAGGCGCCGCGGTTGCCGTGGCGGGGGTTTGTCTCTGGGCGTTCTAGTCCGGCGCTGATCAAAGCTGCGCGGTCACGCCGGTGGGGAATCGAGTCGGTTCTGTCGGGAAGGTCGGCGACTCTCGCGATTCGTGGCACGCTCAATGCGTCGATCTCGACCCAGGCGTCGCAGATTATCGTTGAATTCAAAGACGGCCGGGATTATTATGTCTTCGACATCAACCGAAGGAGAGGGCTATGAGCGACAGGCTTTGCGAGTGGACGGACTGTGGCCGACTGGCCGGCCGAGGTTGGGATGTGCATGGGAGGTTCTATTGCGGACCTCACTATTTCCCCGGACTTGAGAAGGCCTTCCAGGAGGAGTACACAAAATGGGACGGGGTACACGAGCCTTCCGACAGATTCAAGAACGTGTTCAGTCGATACGTGGAACGTCTCTATCCTCTGGGCGGCATGCCGGACAAACTGTCTCCGGGCAGGATTGAATCGCGAGCGGCAGCGTGGAAGAAAACGCAGGTCGGGTTGGAGTTTTCTATCGAGCGTCACGTGACTACCTACCGTTGGGGAGGTCTGGTGAAGACAGTCAATCAAGTGTGGCGCTTTGGTCTCCTCACAAAAGATTTGGTGCTTCTCCGGCAGCAGGACGCCACGCCACGGAAGTTGGGCGTAATCGCCACCGTTGCGAAATTGGCTATTCCCGCCAACAGCGGCATTAGCCAGTGATTGGAGTGGCGGGTGCCACGACGCGCGTTGCGTTTTGACGCCGACCGCAGGATTTGGCCAAGCGACGCCGATACCACTGATAGCATGGCTCATCCCGGTCCGTGGCAGCCGCTTTCAGCGGTCTGCGTCTATCCCTCACGGATTAGACGATGGCACAGCGACTGGCGGACTATAGACTTGCCCCGGTGGCGAGGTGGGGGTTTGTTGTTGCCTGCCACTGGAGTTTGTACTCGTGGCGCAACCCACGCCCAGCAACGGGGCCATCAACAGAATCACCAGACAAGGCAGCAAACGTTTCATCGGTAAATCTCCTCTCAGGGTGAAGCGGTAACGGAAGAACTGTTGAAAGGCAAGAGAGAAAGAGGGAATTCCTCGCCGGTGGCACGCAGGGCATCAAGCACATTTGTCTTGGTTCGCGTTTCTGGTTGCCTCGCGCGCGGGGCGATGTTATTTCTTGCCTGAATCAACCCATACGAGGAGAGCACATCGATCATGCAGACGCTGTTGCGAGGCAAGGACTATATTGAGACGCCGGACTGGACGAAGGAAGAACTGGAAACCGTGCTGGACGTGGCGGGCGACCTGAAGCAGCGCTTTGCGCTGGGCGAACCGCACCGCCTGTTGCCGGACAAGACGTTGTTCATGATGTTTTTCGAGCAGAGCACGCGCACGCGCAACTCGACGGAAGCGGCGATGACGCAACTTGGGGGTCACGCGCACGATTTGACCCCGGACAAGATGCAGATTTCCCATGGCGAAACGCCCAAGGACACCGGCAAGGTGTTGTCGCGGTATGGTCACGGCATCGCGATTCGCAACTGCTTCTACGGCATCGGGAACAAGTATCTGCGCGAGGTGGCGGAGTACGCCTCGATCCCGATTGTGAGTTTGCAGGACGACGTCGATCACCCGCTGCAGGCGATTGCGGACCTGATGACCATCCGCGAGAAATTCGGCACCAATCTGCGCGGGTTGAAAGTTGTGGTGTCGTGGACGTATGCGCCGGCGTATGCGCGACCGCTGAGCGTGCCGCAGGGATTGATCTGGCTGCTGCCGCGGTTTGGGGTCGATGTGACCTTGGCGCATCCGAAGGAATTCAATTTGATGCCGCGCACGGTCGAAGCCGCAAAGAGGTTTGCCAAGGAGAACAAGACCAGGTTCGAGATCATCCACAACATGGACGACGGGTTCAAAAACGCGGTGGTGTGTTATCCGAAGTCGTGGGGGTGCCACCAGTACCTGGCGGACCAGGGTGTGCCCGAAGACAAGCGCAAAGAAGAGGGGATGAAGATCGTCAACAAGTACAAGAACTGGGTGGCCACCGAGAAGCGGATGAAGCTGGCGAAGAAGGAAGCCGTCTACATGCACCCGTTACCCGCCGATCGCGGCGCGGAAGTCGAGGACGCGGTCATCGACGGCCCGCAATCGGTGGTGTTCGACCAGGCCGAAAACCGCCTGCACACGGTGAAGGCGATTTTGTCACTGGTCATGGGCGGCCGACCCTAAAAAACAACTTGGCAGGAAGAGAAAGACCCGCGTCTTTCTCGTGCGGCAATTTTGGAAGCGAGCCCGTCGAGTGTTTCGATTGACGGTGGTTTGGGTGTGAAGTGTCTCCGTGAAAGCGGCAGCGTAATAAGACTGCTCGACGTTCACAGGAACTATTGCGATAGTACGCCTTCCGCATGGGAACGAAAAAGCATCACGACATCGGATTTATTGCCATTGGGATCCTGAAACTGGTCAAGGGCCTGCTGCTGTTTTTGGTCGGGGTGGGTGCGCTGGCCCTGATCAACAGAGACGCGACGGTGGTGGTGACACACTGGGCGCACGTATTTTTTGTGGGCGTGCACAGCCGGTTCATCCAGCGATGGCTGGTCGCGGCTGGCTTGGTCAAGCAGCGCGACCTAAAATTGATCGTCACGACCACATTTGTGTACTCGGGGCTGCTGCTGACGGAAGGGACCGGGTTGCTGATGGAAAAGGTCTGGGCGGAATACATGACCATATTCATCACCGCGTCGTTCATTCCGATTGAGGTGTACGAGCTGGTTTGGTACACGACCGTGCCGCGTGGTTGCGTGTTGGCGGTCAACGTTCTGGTGGTGGTCTATCTCGCGGTCCGGGTGTGCCAACGAGAGAAACCGGACGCCTGACAGTCTGATGCGCCATTGTTTTCGGGGCTTGCCGCTACAGGAACATCCGCTTCTTTTGTGAACACGCAATCGCCCGCGATAAAAGGGGGTGCGGATGTGTGCGTTTTCACCAGCCTGACGGTGAGTCAGGGCATTATCGGCGACGAGCGCGGGACTTGCTGAGTGCAACCGCTCCGAGCAACCCGACGGCGACAAGTGAGATCGTGTTCGGTTCGGGAACCTGGGCCACCATTTCGCCCGCGATATCAAGTCCGTTCTTGATGCTCGTACCGTATTGGAAGCTGACATTAGAGATGTCAGCCAGGATCTCATCCGTCGTTAAGTTATTTAAATTGTTCGGCAAGTCAAAAACGAAGACTACCGTGTTTTGGATGAGACCCACGCTCTTGATGGCGCCCACGGCATTGCTGGCGAGGCTCTCGATTGTCGTAGCGCCAAAGTTGACACCGCTGAGCGGGCTGGTTCCTTTGATTTTTTCGCCGGGGAACAGATCTTTCTTCTTGAACCACTTCAATTTCGTACTGGAGACTCCCTCATTGTCCGTGCCTTCACTGGTGGTATAGGCCAAACCGTTTGTGTACGCCCATTCTCCGCCGACATTACCAGTGAAGCCGGATGGCAGAGTATGATCAAGGACCGAATCGCCGGGCATGGGCACGTTCGCCGAGACGGGTGTCAAGTGCGGGTCTCCTACGAAATCAAAAAAGACCCCCGTGAGGATATCGCCGGGACTTCTGGGGTCGTATGTGCCGGTATTCGACAGAGTCACAACAAGCTCGAGGTTCGACACCACCATGAACGTCGCGGACGCCTTGAGAGTTACGCTCGCTTCCTTCTTGGAAGCAGTAGTGGCCTTACTGCCTGCGTAGGTCACAGCACGAGCGCTTGACGCGGCGACAAATAGTGTGACAGCGACTAAAACGGTCGCTAATTTCTTCATACCTGTACCCTGAATACCCATTTATGGGGGTGTCCCTACCCGAACACACCCAATACCTATACCTTGCTAAACTGTACCACGCAGCCCACAGGACTGCAAGGGAGTTTTCATTAAACCTTCAAAGTCCCATCTCGTCAATCCCTCAGTTTTGCGAATAGCGCCAAATTGGCCTGCCAGCGGTCATTTCGCATTCACGAATCTGTAATCAACCTGTTGCGCATAAATCGCTTGCATCACTTGTCGCGTTGTTCCAGCGCGGTCTTCAGCGCCGGCTCGAATCGAGCCGGAAACCAACGTAACCGCTTCTGGGCGACGAAGAACCGTCTTCCCCAAAAGATTTGTCACACCAGTTCTTGGCAAATTTCCTGTCAATCGATAATCTGTCGGCACTTTGGAATCCAGCATATGAAAAAGAAAACAATCGTCATCGCCATCGGCGGAAACTCACTCATCAAGGACGAAGACCACCGCAGCGTGGCCGACCAGTACGCCGCGGTCGTCGAGACCGCGCACCACATTGTCGACCTCGTCGCGCGCGGCTTCCGCGTCGTCATCACCCACGGCAACGGCCCGCAGGTCGGGTTCATCCTGTTGCGCAGCGAGCATTCGCGGGGACTGCTGCACGAAGTGCCCCTGGACTCGATTGGCGCGGACACGCAAGGGGCCATCGGCTACCAGATCCAGCAGGCGATGCAGAATGAGTTTCGCCGGCGCGGACTGAAGGAAACGGCCGCCACCGTCGTCACGCAGGCGCTGGTGGACAAGAACGACCCGGCGTTTCAGAAACCGACCAAGCCGATCGGGCAGTTCTACAAGAAGGAACAGGCTGACGAGCGCATCCGCGTCGAGAAATGGTCCATGGTCGAGGACGCCGGGCGCGGCTGGCGGCGCGTGGTGGCGTCGCCCAAACCGACCCGCATCATCGAAGCTGATGCCATCAAACATCTGGTCGCCTCGGGCTGTGTCGTCATCGCCGCCGGCGGCGGGGGCATCCCCGTGGTGCAGGATGACCAGGGCAACCTGAGCGGCGCCGCCGCCGTGATCGACAAGGACCTGGCCTCCGCCGTGCTCGCCAAGGAAATCGCCGCGGATCTGCTGGTGATTTCCACCGCCGTCGAACAGGTCTGCCTGAATTTCGGCAAACCCGATCAGAAGGCGCTCGACCGCCTGAGCCTCGCCGACGCCAAACGCTACATGACCGAAGGCCACTTCAAACCCGGCTCGATGCTGCCCAAAATCCAGGCCTGCATCCAATTCATCGAGAACGGCGGCACCGAAGCCCTCATCACCTGTCCCGAAGCCCTCCCGCGGGCCCTCGACGGCAAGGCCGGCACACGCATCACGGCGTGAACTGGCGGGCGCTGGAGTTCGAGTGGCCGAAGCGCAGCTGCGGGGCGGGCTGCGGCGCAGGATGGCGGCGATGGAGCGGCTGTTGCGCGGTTGACTAAAGAACTGCCCTCGGTTCGCGGCGGCTTATTCGTGGCCGCCGTGCTGGCGAAGCAATTCTGCCAAATCCTTGTACCGATCCTTGTGGTTTCCTAACTCCGCATAGTACAAAGGCGTCTGCCCCTCCTTGTCCTTGGCGTTGACCTCTGCCTTGTTGGCAATTAGCAAATCCGCAACGTCGTCGTAGCCATACCACGCCGCCCAGTGCAAAGGCATTCGACCGCTACCGTCGTTAGCATTGACATCAGCTTTGCTGTGCAATAGCAATTTCACTTCTCCCTCGTCGCCCGCGCTCACTGCTTCGAGTAAAGGCGACCAGCCATATCTGTCCTTGATATTGACCTCAGCATGTTTAGCCAGCAGCAACGCCACCACGTTTATGTGGTTCTTCCCAACCGCCTCGTACAAGGGTGTTTTCCCATCGCGGTCCTTGGCATTAACAGAAGCCCCATACGCCAAGAGCAATTTCACGACGTCCCTGTTCCCCGCTTCCGCCGCAGCATGCAAAGGCGTCCAACCGCTGATGTCCGCAGCCGCATTGACCTCCGCCCTATTGGCTAGCAGCAACTTCACCATGCTCTTCGAACCAACCGTCGCTGCAAGGTACAAGGGCGTAGCGCCCCCCCTTCCTTTGGTGTTGACCGCGGCACCGCTGGCTAGCAGTAATTCCACCACATCCTTGCGTCCATACACCGCTGCATAATCCAAAGGCGTCACACCGTTATCGTCCCCGCCGGAAACCAACTCAGGATTGTCCTTGAGCAAAGCCCTGACCTTCTCCAAGTCGCCACTTTTGGCCGCATCATGTATTTCGCCGCAGTAGGCGAGGCGGCTCCAAGCCAGCACCAAAAGCAGGATGGCGGGGCGGTGGATAATTGACGAATGGCACAATCGGCGAAAGAACGCATTCATAATCAGGGCTTCTGCCGTTGGCTGTTTGTAGCACCGATTTATGGAGGACATCAACGCCGAAACACTCATTTGGGTTGCGGCGGCGGATTGCGGTGTTGAACTCGTCGAAGCATCCCCCTCGGTCCTTCCCGCCGTGTCGCTGGCTTGTAGCGTCTCCTGTCTCAGGCGAAACGCCGTGCGCCTCTTGTACCCTGAGCGACGCCGAGGGGCCCTTTCCCGTTGCCGCCTGGATTCCCCGCTGAGGAACGTCGTTCAACCGGATTTTTGCTCGACTGCAATGCGGGAAAGCAGTACCGGAAGCGACAGCAGCAAACTTAATTGGACGGGTTGATTATGGCCATCGACTCCGCAAGCAATGCCCCCAATATGGTTGTCGTGCATTCGTTCGAGACTGAACCTGAGGGAGAAGCCCTCGAGTCGCTCCTGCGGGAGAACGGCATTCCGGTCAGGATCATCCGCCGATCTCATGATAGCGTCTTCGATGGCCTGGTGTTGAGCGCGGAGGCGAGGGACCGGATTCTGGTTCCGGAGAAAGACCTCGATCGCGCACGCTCGCTCATCGAGGAATACCTTCAATCAATCCCAAAAGGAACGGGTGACGACGCCGAGACTTTGCAGTGGAAGAGCGATCTGGCGGCCAAGCGGCTACGGACGAATTTCGTCGCAACATGGATTCTCTGCCCGGGCTTGGTCGCTTTCGGATTGTGGGTGATTCTGGAAGGGAGCGGCGCGCAGGAGGGCAAACCGCTTGCGTGCATTATTATTGCCCTTGCCATCGTGTTTTTTCGGAGTATGCGCGCACAACGCCGGCTGGATCAAAGAACCGTCTCCAGATTCAAGAAGGAAACAGGCTCAGACCCGCAATCCTGACACCCTCACCCCCGCCCCTCGCCGTTTAGCCGTTCTCAGCGACCTCTGCGTCTTTTACCCCGATTCCGAGTCGGGGTTGCGTGAGAAAGAACATGCCTGAACGGTTTGTCGGCGGTTTCCCTGCCTGAGACGAAATGTACTTTAACGATGTGCCCAGCGCGCTTATACTGAGTTGGTGCAGGTCGCAATCACCAAGCAGTTGGAGTTCACGCTCAACGGCAAGCCCGTGTCGGCCGAAGCGGACGACGAGTTGATGCTGCTGAATCTGCTTCGCGACAAGTTCGACATCGTTTCCCCCAAGAACGGCTGCCAGCCGATGGGACAATGTGGCTGCTGCGCGGTGATGGTGGACGGGAAAGTCGTGCTGTCCTGCGTGGTCAAGGCCAAATCCGTCGCGGGCAAGACCGTCACCACGCTGGAGGGCCTACCGACCGCGGAGCGCGACCTGCTGGCGCGGGCGTTCGTGACGACCGGCGGCCTGCAATGCGGGTTCTGCATTCCCGGCATCGCCATGCGGGCCAAGTGGATACTGGACCAGAATCCCGCCATGCCACGCGACGAAATCAACCGCTGGCTCGGTCCGCACCTCTGCCGTTGCACCGGCTACACCAAGATCGTGGACGCCATCGAACTGGCGGGGAAGGTGCGTCGCGGCGCCAAATTCCCCGAACTCGACGAGTCGGGACGCATCGGCACGTCGCTGATGCTGTACGAAGGCGCGGACAAGGCGCTCGGTGACAAGAATTACATCGACGACCTGAAGGTGCCGGGCATGGTCCACGGCGCGTTCGTGTTCTCGGAGCACCCGCGCGCGAAGGTGTTGAAGATCGACACGAAGGCGGCGGAACGGTTGCCCGGGGTCATAAAGGTCATCACGGCGCGAGATGTGCCCGGCGAAAAATGCGTCGGGCTGATTTACCGGGACTGGCCGGTGTTCATCGGCGAGGGCGACGAGACCCATTGCGTCGGCGACATACTGGCGATGGTGGCCGCGGACGATGAGCGCACCGCGCGCAAAGCGGCGAACCTCATCAAGGTCGAGTACGAGGTTCTCAAGC
This sequence comes from uncultured Verrucomicrobiae bacterium, assembly GCA_963842185.1. Classification (GTDB taxonomy): domain Bacteria; phylum Verrucomicrobiota; class Verrucomicrobiia; order Palsa-1439; family Palsa-1439; genus Palsa-1439. The sequence goes on along the minus strand of CAWJFL010000017.1, from coordinate 14,419 downwards.
CCGTGCTCACACCCGAGGAGGCGATGGCACCGGACGCGCCGTTGGTGCATCCGCCGAAACCGAACAAGCTGTGCCAGGCGGGAATCAGCCGCGGCAATTTCGACGACGCCTGGAAACACGCCGCGCACACGGTCAACGTCAAGGTGCAAACCCAGCACGTCGAGCACGCGTTCCTCGAACCCGAATCGTGTCTGGCGATTCCGCTCACCACTGGCGCGGCCCCGGTCCGGTTCGGTAATTTGTCGAAGGAACAACAGGCCGCGGCGCTCACCGCGGTCGCGAACGGGAAGCAGATCATCGTGTATTCGCAAGGACAAGGCGTGTACGACGACCGCGACCAGATCGCCGACGTGCTCGGGTTGCCGCGCGACAAAGTGTACGTCGAACTGGTCAGCAACGGCGGCGCATTCGGCGGCAAGGAAGACCTCGCGGTGCAGCCGCATGTCGCGCTGATGGCGTGGCTGACGAAGCGGCCCTGCAAAGCGACGTTCACCCGCGACGAAAGCACCCGGTTCCATCCGAAACGGCATCCGATCAAGTTCGAGTACTGGGCAGGTTGCGACAGGGACGGCCATCTGACGTGCGTGAAGGTGCGGGCGATTGGCGACAAGGGCGCGTACGCGTCCGTCGGCACGAAAGTGCTGGAACGGGCGGGCGGTCACGCGTGCGGGCCGTACCGCGTGCCCGTCGTGGACATCCAATCGGTCGGCGCGTACACGAACAATCCGCCGTGCGGGGCGATGCGCGGGTTCGGCGCGAACCAGGCGGCGTTCGGGATCGAGACGGTCATCGATATGCTCGCGGAGAAAGTCGGGATCGACGGCTGGGAGATTCGCTGGCGCAACGCGCTGGAGGTCGGCGACATGTTTGCCACGGGCCAGGTGCTGCGAGCGAGCGTTGGGTTGAAGAAGACGCTGTTGGCGGTGAAGGACGTTTATCGCAATGCCAGGTACGCGGGCATCGGCTGCGGCATCAAAAACGTCGGCATCGGCAACGGCAGCGAAGACGCGGGCCGGGCGATGATCTCGGTCAAGCCCGACGGGACGGTGGTGGTGCGCACGGGGTTTACGGAGATGGGGCAGGGGTTGTTCACGGTGCAGCTCCAGACGTTTTGCGAGGAGACGGGAATCAACCCGCGTTACGTGCGGGTGGTCACGGACACGCGGTATGCGCTGGATTGCGCCCAGACGACCGGCTCGCGCGGGACGTTGCTCGGTTGCCAGGCGGTGCGCGCCGCCTGCGCGAAGTTCAAGCCCGATCTGGAAAAGGTCCGCGGCAACGGCGCGATTACCAGGGACGATTTGAAGAAGCTGGCCGGCCGGGAATGGTTCGGCGAGTTCGTCGTGAACGATACGCACGCGCTGGGCTATACCGGGCCGAATGTAAAGACGCACATCACGTATGGATTCGCCACGCAGGTGGTCATTCTCGACGACTCGGGCAAGTTGAAGAAGGTCGTCGCGGCGCACGACGTGGGCAAGGTGATGAATCCGATCCTGTTGCAGGGCCAGATTGAAGGCTCGATCCACATGGGGCTGGGGTATGCCCTGACCGAGGAGCTGCAACTCAAGGACGGCCGGATCGCCAGCAAGGATTTGCGCTCTCTCGGCATCCTCCGCGCCAGGGACATGCCGGAAGTCGAATGCATTTTCATCGAGGAGAACGAACCCGCCGGCCCGTACGGCGCGAAGGGCGTCGGCGAAATCGGTCTCATCCCGACGGCGCCGGCCGTCGCGGCCGCGCTCTACAAGTTCGACGGTATCCGCCGCACGAAACTCCCCATGAAAGATTCAGCGGCTGCCAAAGCGATCCTCGGCAAGAAGTGAGGGGCACGCTGCTGCCGGCCATCCACGAATCCCCGAACGGGATCACCGCGCCAGCGAGTCGATTGTCCGTGGGGGTGAGGGAGCGGGCTGAAGAGAACCCGCTAGTGTTTGGAGAAGCGCACGGACAACGGACCACGCTGACGCAGCGAAGACTTTCTCCGCATTTTGATCGGCAATAAATGGGCGATGCGCAACGGCAAATGGGTCAGTTCAAACTCGGCCTGGAGCCAGTCCTCGAGCTCGTGGCCGGGCTGGCGTCCGCGCTCCAGATACAGCTCGAACGCGCGAGCCCGAATTTGTTCCTCCGATGGACCATTGATCATCATCTGATACCTCGCCATCAACGAAAGAATGTAGTCCCGTTGCGAAGCTATGCAAGTGAGTGGAAGGATGAATCTGGTCTAGGATGAACGCCTAGGTCCGGATGTCCTGGGTGAAACTATGCTGCCGCATTCGCGCCACTGATCACAAAGATGGCCAGGTCGGCGTCGAGATTGGGGTCCTGGAAAACCTCGGTCCCATCTTCGGTATTGAGCCCGATGCGGCGGTGAATGCGGATGGATTTCTCGCGGCAGAACTCCTCGAAATCCGCAATGGACAAAAACCGCACGTCCGGCGTGTCGTACCACCGCTCGCGAATCCAGCCATAGCCTCGCGGCGCCCGGCCGTCTTTCGCCAGGATGTTGCGCAACGGTCGAAACGCGAGGTTGGGAAAACTGACGATACCGATGTGGCCGACGCGGAGAATTTCGTTGATGACGCCGGGCACGTCGCGCACCGCCTGCAGCGTTTGGGAGAGCACGACGCAGTCAAATTGCTGGTTGCCGAACCCGCGCAGTCCCTTGTTCAGGTCCGCTTGGATCACATCCAGGCCGCGGCGCACGCAAGCAATGACGGCCGGCTCGTCGAGTTCCACGCCGATCAGACGATGATGATGGTCGCGCTGCTGGAGGCGCGCCAGCAGGCCGCCCGAACCGCAACCCAAGTCGAGCACGCTCGCGTCCGCCGGGATCAACTCCACGATGCGCTCATAATCGATGCGCCGCTGATGAAAGATGCTCGTCGGACTGGAACCGTCTTCCGCCTTGCGACCGACCGCCGAATCATCCGGCGGCGACGCGACATCGTCGTCAACGAACGCGCGGATCAGTTCCCCGTAACTGGCGATCTCGTTGGGCAACAGGAAGGCATCGTGCCCGCAGTCGCTCTGGACATTGCAATAGCTGACGGGCGCGTTGTTGGCGACCAGGGCGTTGACGATGTCCCGTGATTGGTCCGGGGGAAACAACCAATCACTCGAAAAGCTGATCACCAGCCAGCGACTCGTGGCGCCGCGGAAGGCCGCGGCCAGTTCCGGCGGCGTGCCGCCGAGGTCGAACAGATCCATGGCCATCGACAGCGCGATGTAACTGTTGGCGTCGAATCGTTCCACGAATTTTTGCCCTTGATGTCCGAGATACGAGCCGACCGAGAACATTTTTTCAAACTCGACGGCCTCATACCGCGGCTGGAGGCGGTTCGCGTCGAATTTCTGGGTCATCGCTTGGCGGGACAGGTAGGTGATATGGCCGATCATGCGGGCGATGGCCAGGCCCACTTCCGGCCCGTGTTCCGCGCCATAATACCGTCCATCGTGATAATCCGGGTCACGGCGGATGGCGTTGCGCCCGACCACGTCGAATGCCAGCGCCTGACTCGTCAATCGCGGGGACGTGGCGAGCGCAATCACGCGGCGGACGCGTTCCGGCCAGCGCGTGGCCCAAGTGAGCGCCTGATGTCCGCCCATGGAACCGCCAATGACCGCGCGCAGTCGTTGGACGCCGAGATGATCGAGCAGCCGACGCTCGGCCTCCACCATGTCCCCGATGGTGATTGTCGGGAAATCGTGGCCGTACGGTTCGCCCGTCGCGGGATTCGGGCTGCCGGGGCCCGTCGTACCCCGGCAACCGCCGAGCAGGTTCGGACAAATGACGAACAGATGATCGGTGTCGATGGGTTTCCCCGGACCGACGACAACATCCCACCAACCGGGGTCGTCGTCGTCGGTGTGTTGGGCCACGTGCGAATCGCCGCTGATCGCATGGCAGACGAGCACGGCATTGTCCCGGGCCACGTTCAGTTGGCCGTAGGTTTCGTAGGCGACGGTCACGCCGGGCAATTCACCCCCGAGCTCCAGTTTCAGCGCGTGGTCGAACGTCGCGGTCTGCACGTACCGCAACGGTTTCGCGTGTCGCGCACTGTCGCTGCTATCGAAGAGGTTGTCACCCATCGGATGCACAGATCATTTTTGCGACATCGCCAGCGCCTGGTCAAGGTCGGCGATGATGTCGCGCACATCCTCGATGCCCACGGACAATCGGACGTACTCGGGCGTCACGCCGGTTTGCGCCTGCTCTTCGGGCGTGAGTTGCGAGTGCGTCGTCGTGGCCGGGTGAATGATCAGCGATTTGGCGTCGCCGATGTTCGCCAGGTGGCTGAACAGCTTGACGCTGTTGATCAACTTCGCGCCGGCGTCCTTGCCGCCTTTGATGCCGAAGCCGACGATCCCTCCCTGGCCGTCCGGCAGGTATTTCTTCGCGCTGGCGTAGTCGGGGTGGCTCGGCAACCCGGGATAATTCACCCACAACACCGCGGGATGTTTCGACAGGAATTCCGCCACGGCCAGGGCGTTCTTGGAGTGCCGCTCCAGCCGCAAATGCAACGTCTCCAATCCCAGCAGTGTCAGGAACGATCCCCACGGACTCTGGGCCGCGCCGGTGTCGCGCAGCCAGTGCGTGCGGATGTAGATGATATAGGCGATGTTGCCCATCGGCCGCAGCGCCTCCTCGAACACGATGCCGTGATACGCGGGATCGGGCGCAGTGAATTCCGGCCATTTCTTTGGCTCCTTGGCCCAGGGGAATTTCCCGCTGTCCACAATCGCGCCGCCGAGATGCACACCGTGGCCGCCGATAAACTTCGTCGTAGAATACACGACGATGTCGAAGCCGTGCTCGATGGGCCGGAACAATGCCGGCGTCAGCACCGTATTGTCGATGATCGTCGGCAGGCCGTGACGGTGGGCGATGTCCGTGATCTTGCGATAATCCGGCACGTCGTTCTTGGGGTTGCCCGGCGTCTCGATGTAGACGGCGCGGGTATTCTTGTCCACCAGCTTGCTGATGGCTTCTGGTTTGGCGGGATCGAAGAACCGCACCTCGATGCCGAGCTTCGAGAACGTTTGCGTGAACAGCGTCCACGTTCCCCCGTACAGGCTGTTGGCGGAGATGAAGTTCTGTCCCGCATGCACGATCGTCAGCAGGGACGCCGTGATGGCCGCCTGACCGCTGGCGAAGGCCAGGCCCGCCGCGCCGCCGTCCAGTGCCGCCAGGCGCTGTTCGAGGACGTCGGTGGTGGGATTCATCAGGCGGGTGTAGATGTTGCCGAATTCGCGCAGGCCGAAGAGATTCGCCGCGTGCTCCGTGCTATGGAACACGTAGCTGGTGGTCGAGTAGATCGGCACGGCGCGGGCGGTGGTGGTGGGGTCTGGCACCTGACCGGCGTGTAGCGCCAGGGTGCCGAGTTTATGGGTTGGTTTATTGTCCGACACGTTCGTATCTCCCTTGAGTTCGTTCTTGGTTTATGGAAAGAGCCAGCTTATCAGCTCCCCAAAAATCTGCTGACTTGGATCTTGTGTGGACCGGGCATTGGTTTCTGGCCCGCCAGTGTCCAAGTGATGACAAGGCCCGCCTTCGGTTCGACCGCGACCGAGAGGATTTTGCGTTTTCCTGTCGCCGTTGATGTAGTGGGACACGCCGGTCATCGTACCACCTGCGCCCACGCCTGACACGAGAATATCGATGGACCCGCCCGACTGTTCCCGGAGTTTGGGTCTGGTGGGAAGCCAGAGGGCGGAGGGCGAGCCACAGATTCACACGGGTGGGCACGGATGATCGGCTATCTCACGCAGAGCCGCAGAGGGCGCAGAGAACAGCGTGTCTGATCTTTGCCCGATTTGTTGAGGGGCCAAATCGGGCAAAACTCTCCGCAACGTCTATTCCATAATGTAAAGTGCGGACCCCACTTACCAAGGCCGGGGCGGGCGGGGCGTCAGGGTTTTTTTGGAATCGGTGGCCTGGAGGTGTTTGAGGAGGCGGGCGAGGGAGGGACGGTGTCTGGGTGTCCAGATGCCTATGTGCGGAAGAGGCGGGGAGATTTCTGCCGGTATCGGCATTGAGGCACGTCCAGGCGCAAGATGTCTTGGGGTTCGAATCGCTCCCTCTCCGCCATCCGACGTGTTCCTGATTGTCGACTTGTTGAGAACATGTGTCGGATTCGAGATAGCTTGTCAGCCGCGCCAGTGCGGCTTGGAAGTCAGTTTTTGCTTGTCTTCTAGGGCCATCAAGTTCATAAGCTGGGACGAGAGAGAAGAAACCGTCAACGCGGGGAGCACGTCAGGTCTTTGGAAGAGTCTATGATGCGGACTAGGTGTTTGCGTCGGCTAAGAGTGGGGCTGGCGGTGGTTCTCGCTGGAACGCTCGCTGGTTTCGGGGGGGCTCACGAAACGCGGGCGGAAGTGTTGGTCGTCCCAAATGCTTTGGCGACGCAAGAGGGCAACTCAAACAATGGCTCCCCTTTTTCATTTGCATCCCGGTATCAACAGGTGTATGGCGCCTCCGAATTTCTCCCTCTGTCCGAGCCGGTGTTGATCACCGCACTTTCCTTCCGGCCCGATGCGACTTACGGCGGGACGTTTTCGGTCACGATTCCAGATATTCAAGTCAGCCTTTCTACAACATTGGCTGCGCCCGATGGACTAGACCCAGTGTTTGCCAATAATATCGGCAGTAACAACCAGCTTGTGTTCAGTGGATCCCTGTCCCTGTCGAGCGCGTTCACAGGGCCGGCTGCCGGACCAAAGGATTTTGATGTCACCATTACTCTACAAACGCCCTTCCTGTATGACCCCCGGACTGGCAACCTTCTGCTGGATATAAAGAATCCTGACTCCACGTTTATACCAGTGCTTGACGCCGAGAATGTGATAGGAGATTCGATCTCACGGCTCTGGAACGACGATGTGAATGCAACCAACGGCATGTGGGCTACCGGATATCCCGGCGATTTTTCCAACTCTCTTGGTTTGGTAACTCAATTTAACTTCACCGCGGTTCCCGAACCGGCCAACCTGCTCTTGGTCGCCATGGGGCTTCTTGGGCTCCTCGGCTGCAGGTGGCGATGTCGAAAGTCAGGTTTCCTCTTTTCTGCTCGGCCCCTTTGACCTCATCCTCTGACTTATGGGACCCGTTTCTCCTTGCGTCTGCATGGAGATGCGGCACAGGCTAAACTCCGTGGCCGGTTCCGTACCCGCGCCCGGTTCGCGCCACTGAGGTCCGGCGTGACGTCAGCATTGCTCCCTCTCCACTCATTCCAATGTTAGTGTGTGACATATACGCGCCACTCAATTTGGCCTGTTCGAGCTTTGTGTTGTCGAAGTTCGCCAGGCCGAGAAACGCGCCGCTGAGGTCCGCCCCGAGCAGGTGCGTGCCCCTGAGCTCCGCGTCGCCGAGGTGCGCGCTGCTGAGTTTCGCGTGGCTGAGTTCCGCTTGGGAAAGTCGTAAGTGAGGCGTCCGCCGTCGCTAAAGCTATGGCGAGACAAGGGGCGATCCGCCTTCGCTCGAGCTTCCGCCGTCGCTCATCCACCTTCGCCGGGCCTACGGCGGACACGAGCTATGGCGAGACAACGGCGATCCACCTTCGCCGAGGCTTCGGCGGACAGGGAGGGGGGAAAGTGGGGGGCGGGGAGCAAGCCGGACGGCTGGTTCCGCGCGTTGCCGTCAGGGCACGACGAGGCGGTCTCTCGGCGCTTCGGCGCCCGGCGACGAGGGTGGACGGACGGCGTTTACGAACCGCGGCGACAACGGCGGATGCGTGTTACCGTATGTCAATGGGATACCAAGGAATTGCGGGGCGTGGTGGCGGGGTGTTGGGGTGGCCGCCAGCAGTTGCGGGGAGATGCGAGTAGTTGCAGGAAGTATCAGTGCGACTGGGCGTCCGCCTTCGCCGTCCGCCTACGCAACGCTTCGGCGCGACAAGAGGCTACGGCGCGACATGGGGGCGGGCGGGAGGAGCGTTGGTGTCGGTGGGGAAGGTGATGGCGGCATCGACTTCGTCTTCGACGGCTTTGATCTCGGCGGGGGTGGAGTCGACGAACGGCGGGAGGCTGCGCCAGTGGAGCCGGGGCATGGATTTGCTCAGGGTGTAGCGGCCACTGGCCCAGAGGTCGAGCCAGCGTTTGGTGTGTTGGGCGTCGCCGTCGACGGCGACATCGACCCAGCGCGCGCCCATGCTGGTGACGGCGACCTTGTTGTAATCGAAGTAGTCGCCGGTGACGGAGTTGAGGCGCTCCTTGCGGACGCCCGCCCAGCGGCCGGCGTCGAAGTAGGCTTCGAACATGCCGCCGGCGATGAAGTGTTGGGCGTAATGTTTTTGGAGGGTGATGATGTCGTAGCCGTGGTCGACGGTGCCGTCGGGCGCGGGATGGAGGACGGGGAGTCCGCCGGCGTGGAAGAGGGGGAGGGGCTCGGCGTCTTTGCAGGTCCAGAGCCAGAGGCCGCCCCAGATCGAGCGCGCTTCATCCTGGATGTTGATGGCGGGATTGGCCTGGGCGTTGGTGAGCGCGGTGCGGCAGAGCGCGGCGAAGATGTCGTCGAAACTCCAGTTGCGGAGTTGGAGATTTCTGGCCTGGATCGCGAACCGCTGGTCCTCAGCGGGAAAATGGGTCGGGGGAGAGAGCGTCGACGGTTCCGCAGCTCGCGTGCCGACGGGGCAGGAACCGAGGATGAAACCAAACACTAGGATTATGCATGTCTTCGGCACGTGCATTCGTCAACGCCTCTCGTCGTCTGCTTTATTTAGCAATTCGTGCGCCTGCCAAGAGCGCGGCAAACGGTCCGCTGCCATTGACAGAAGTGTCGATTGACAGTAACCTTATAATAAGGAAAGGGCCAGAACGATGACTGACCGCCGAAAAGGTGAGTCGGATTTGTTACCCGACCCGAAGGTGTGTGTTACTCGGCTTCTGGTACCCGTTGGCTTGGTGGAGTGTTTGGTGGGGACGCCGCAGCGTTGTCCGTATGCGCTGGCATTTGGAGACAGTTTCTTCTGCCAGCATCCCGATTGCCACCACTTCACAAGGTCTTCGTCTACGGACGAGTAACGGTCTGCGTGCTGCCGTGTCGCGCAGGCAGCGACCCGCTCCCGCGGGCGCGCAGGAGAGAATTTTCCCCATGCGAAAGTTGGTGAACAAGTCAGCAATCACGCTGGTATCGGTCGGCCGATAGAGGCGCACCGTCACGCGGACACCGGGTGAACCGAAGAACGCTTAGAAGCCCTGCGCCTGCAGGAAGCCTTCGACCTGGCGCAGCCGCGTCGGGTGGCGCATCTTGCGCAACGCCTTGGCTTCAATCTGGCGGATGCGCTCGCGCGTGACGCGGAACTGCCGGCCGACTTCTTCGAGCGTGCGACAGTAGCCGTCGCCCAAACCGAACCGCAACTGGAGCACTTTGCGTTCACGCTCGGTCAGCGTGTCCAGCACGTCGTTGAGTTTTTCCTTCAGCAGCGAGTACGACGCCATGTCGGACGGGTTTTCGGCGGACTTGTCCTCGATGAGATCGCCGAAACTCGTGTCCTCGCTGTCACCGATGGGGGACTGCAACGAAATCGGTTGCTGCGCCATCTTGAGCACGGCGCGAACGCGGTCCACCGGCATCTGCATTTCCTCGGCGACTTCCTCGGGGGTCGGTTCGCGGCCAAATTCCTGCAACAACTGCTTCTGCACGCGCATCAGCTTGTTGATCGTCTCGATCATGTGGACCGGGATGCGGATGGTGCGCGCCTGGTCGGCGATGGACCGGGTGATGGCCTGACGAATCCACCACGTGGCGTAGGTCGAGAACTTGTAGCCGCGCTGATACTCGAATTTCTCGACGGCCTTCATCAGGCCCATGTTGCCTTCCTGGATGAGGTCGAGGAACGACAGGCCGCGGTTCGTGTACTTCTTGGCGATGGAAATGACGAGGCGCAGGTTGGCTTCGACCATCTCGGTCTTGGCCTGCACGGCCTTCTTCATCCACGACTTGAGCTCGTCGTGGGCCTTCATAAACCCCTCGGTATTCATCCGCGCGGTGATCTCGAGCTTCTTCAGCTTGCGCTCTTCATTGCGGAGATCGGCATCCAGGGCCGGGGACTTGCGCAATTTTTCCATCCGGTCAATCTGGAACAGCGTGTCGTCGAATTTCTCGCGCACTTCGTTGGCCTTCTCGACAAATTCCTCGAGCACCTTCTGCTTGAAATAGAATTTCTCGAACAGCCGTTGCAGGGCGGTATCGGACTTCTTGAATTCCCGGCGCAGCTTTTCAATCTCACGCTTGTTTAAGCCCGAACGCGTGGCTTTCTCGTACCTCACATCGACCAGGGCATCGGATTTCTCGACCTGGGCGAGCAATCGCGGCAACACGCGCATGTATTGTTCGCGGCTGTCGATCTTCTTATCGATGATCACGCGGTCAAAGCGCTCTTTGCCGTTCAGCAACCGCCGGGCCAGGCCCATGTGCTCCTTGGCCGTAAACCCGAAATTGTTGATGATCTGCTTGACGTGGTTCTCGGCGGTCTCGATGCGCTTGGAGATTTCCACTTCCTGTTCGCGCGTCAGCAACGGCACCTGGCCCATCTGCTTGAGGTACATGCGGACGGGGTCGTCGAGAATATCGAGGCGGGAATCGACCTTCGCCATCTCCTTTTCCTCTTCGGCCTCGCGCTTGAAGCGATCGACCTCCGAGGCGTCGATGATCTCGATGTCCATCCCGCGAAGCTGGATGAGGATGCCGTCGAGCTGCTCCGGGGACAGAATGTTTTCCGGCAGGATATCGTTGACGTCGCCGTAGGTCAGGTACCCCTGTTCCTTGGCGAGCTTGATCAACTCCTTGAGCTTCTCGTTCTTCTCTTCGCGGTCGAGCTTGGGTGGCTCGGGAACAGCAGTTTTCTTCCGATGATGATTGTCCTTCGCCATAGTGTGTCGCACCGCCGGGTAAGTTACTATTTTCCCCTCAAAAGCGCGTCAATATGCCGTAGTTTCGAGTCCAAGTCAACAAACTGTTTCTGAAGTGTCTCCATCTTGTCCGGGGGTAATCCCGCTGTCTGTTGTTGCCTCCGGTTATCGTGCTTCTGTTTCTCCAACCAGCGTCGTTGCAACAGCATGAGACAGTTCGGCGCCTCCCGCTCCGGGTTCTTGATCGTCCGCCGGCTCAGCAGCAGTTCGGAGATGAGTTTCTCCGACTCGCCTCGTTCACCTTCGCGCAGCAGGGAGGTCGGACCAACCCATTGGCCGACGCCATGGAGTTTCACGACCTGTCGAATCGTCTCGCCCGCCACGCTGTTGCTCAGCCATGTCGCATCCAGCGTCCCGGCAACCAGCTCCACCACCTGCTGGTTGGCGAGCATCGCCTGCAACAACATCTCCTCCTCGGGCAGGCCACGCGGCCGGCCAACGCCGATGTCCGCCGCCTCATCGCTTTCCGCATCGCCCTCCGACGCGTTGCGTCGGTCGCGACGGTTGCCTGTCAATTTCGCGATCTCCCGGCGGAGCGCATCCTCGCTGACATCGAGACGCTTGGCTGTCTTCTGCGCATACGTGGCCAACAGAATCGGTGTGGGAATCCGCGCTAGCCACTCGGCCATTTGCCGTCCGATTTGCAATTTTCCCCGTTCCGAGCGCGGGTCGTGCTGCCGGCACAGCCGATCGAGCAGGTAGGCGAAAAAGCTGGGAGCGTTGGCGATCAGCTCTTTCAATTTCTCCGCGCCAAACGCCTTCACGAAACTGTCGGGGTCATGACCTTGCGGCAACACGGCGACGCGGATCACCATGCCCGCGTCCCATAACGGCTCGGCGCTGCGCACGATGGCGTTCTGGCCCGCCGCATCGGCATCGAACATCAGCACGACTTCCTCGGCGTAGCGCTTCAAAATGCGCGCGTGCTGCTCGGTCAACGCCGTGCCCTGTGGCGCGACCACGTTTTCGATGCCCGCTTCGTGGCAGGAGATCGTGTCGATCTGTCCCTCGCACACAATGGCGTAGGTCTCCTCGATGATCGCCCGCTTGGCTTTGTCGAGCGCGAACAGGATGCGGCCCTTCTGGAAAATCGGCGTCTCGGGGGAATTGACGTATTTCGGCTGGTCTTTCTCATCGGTGAGGATGCGGCCGCTGAACCCGACGGTGCGCCCCTGCTCGTCGCAGATCGAAAACATCAGCCGGCCGCGAAACCGGTCATAAAATCCATCGCCGCTTTCGCGGCGTAACGCGAGTCCCGCCGTCTCCAGCAGTTCGGCGGAAAACTTCTTGCCCGCGGCGTATTGAATCAACCCGTCCCACGCGTCGGGTGAGTAGCCGAGCCGCCATTTCTTCGCGACCTCGGAGGTGATTTGGCGCTTTTTCAGGTACTCGCGCGCGACGGTGGCGCTCCGTTCCTTCATCAGGTTGTGATGGAAGAAATTCGCGGCGAGATCGTGGAGTTTCAGAAGCGATTCCTTTGACGTCGCGCCCGGGTTCGCCCGCGCGTTCTTCGTACTCCAGTTTGATGCCCGCCCGTTCCGCGAGCCGGCGGACCGCGGCGACGAAATCGAGGTTCTCGTATTTCATCACGAACGTGAACACGTCGCCGCCCGTGCCGCAACCGAAGCAGTGCCAGATCTGTTTCTGCGGGTTCACGTTGAAGCTCGGCGTCTTTTCCTTGTGGAACGGGCACAGGGCGCGGAAGTTTGCCCCCGCGCGTTTCAACGGGAAATACGAGCCGATCACCTCGACAACGTCGTTGTTTTGGCGAATCTGCTCCAGGACAGGTTCGGGAATAATGCCGGGCACAGGTTGGTCGGAAAAGGGTTCGTGATTGGTTTCTATTCGCGTCGTCGGCAAAACATCCGACTACAATCTCGCAACAGACTGTGATTCGCCTCGCAACTGGCTTCCTCCATGAGCCGCGCGCGCATTATAACGCAGGGGCCCGCAAAACTCCATGTCAATTCGTCTGCGGCTGCAGATGCAGGATGTAATTCTCAAAATCGGCCTGCCAGTGGTCGATGTCCGCCCCGAATCGACGCTGGAAACTGCGAATATCGTCCTGGCCATATTTAAGGTCCTGCATGTAGCGGCGGAAATCGCTCTGCCCGAACCGTTCGGCATGGGAGTTCACCAAATAATAGACCAGCGCCCAACTCATCGGGTAGGCGACATTCGCGTTGGCGTAGAACGTCGCGCGGTCCCACTGGATCAACTGGGACAACGGCGGCGCCTGCTTGTTGACAATCAGCGCCTGCGCGTACAGCAGCTTGCTGCGGCTGACCTGGCCGACGTGGAACTCCGAGCCGATGATGAACGCGGTTTCAAAATACTGCGCCATACCTTCATTCAGCCAGATCGGGATCTGCTGGCCCTGTTCGTAACCGATAAACTGGTGGAACCCCTCATGCGCCAATACCCGCCACAGGCTCTGGCTCTCAAACGTGACGAGTTCGTAGAACTGGTTGCCGGCTTCATCGGTCTTGAGATGACAGTAGCCCGCCAGCCCGGCATGCGTGAGCGAGACCACACCGCCGGCATACTTGCGGAAGTCATCGGCATTATTGAACACGATGACACGCGCGCCGTCTTTGATGCTCCAGTTGTTGAAGAACTTCTCATACTGGCCGAGGATCGCGTTCATGAACATGTTGACTTCCAGCCCCAGTTGGCGGCCGCCCTGGCTGAATACCTGGTAGCGCCCCTGTGTCACGTTCGGGAAATCAGCAATGGACGGCGCCCCGCTGTCCTGTGCGAGAAGCACAGTCGCCGTCGTCACCGCCAGAATTGCCAGCAGAGTCCTGACCTTCACGCCCGCACGTTAACGCAAGACCGAACAGAAATCCAGTAAAGACCCGGGTAGCAAAATGTATCGGTGTAGCTACGGATACTTGTCCTTGTTCTGCTCCCACCACTGCTGCCAAACTTGCACATCATCGCTCGGCGGTGGATTGCCAATCCTCATCGGATACTTTCTCCCGGTTTTAACAGCCACGCTTGTGGCGCGTGCTCGAATCCGACGTGTGGGTAATACGTCTCGGCGGCTGGAGCCGCCAGCAGCAGAATACTCGTTTTCGGGCCGCTATATTTTTGGGTCAACCGCATCAATTCTTTCCCGATCCCTCTCCGTTGATGGGAATCGCGGACAACCAAGTCCGCCAAATAGGTGAAGAAATTGAAATCCGTCATGCATCGGGAAATGCCCACCAGTAAATCGCCTTCCCATGCCGTGATGACCAGATTCGCGTTCTTCAACATGGCCGCAAACCTCTCCCGGTCATCAATGGGGCGTCGGGCTCCCAGCGTGGAAGCCCTGTAGAGGTCAATGACCTGATCCAGCTCCAAATCATTGCCCGTTTGATAGCGAATCATAGGTCCTCAGTTGACACCCGGCGTGCGTCGGTGGTTGCAGAATCGATCTTCGCCGAAGACTGTGCCGTTTGGTCCACCAAATGACAAGGTAGAAACCGTTCTTACCAGCCGCTCCAGGTTTCATGGACCT
>CAWJFL010000016.1:0-643824 GCA_963842185.1 uncultured Verrucomicrobiae bacterium | reverse complement strand
GGATCGTGCTCGACCCATCCTGGTTGGGGAAACAATTGCCGAAACTCCCGATAGCTCGACCCCACCACGCGCGTCTCGTGGTCGAACACAATGGCGCGATTGCCCGTGGTGCCCAGATCGATGGCGAGAATCAACATGCGTCGTCGTGTCACGTGACCGGAGACGGAAAATGCTCGGCGAGCAGCCGGCCCGCCGCGCTGATGCCATGAACCACTCCTTCGGTGAACTTACCCTGCCGAAAGTAGTCGCGCATGGCTGCCACAATCTCTTCCCAAAACCCTTCACCGCACTTCGCGTGCACCGCTTCGTCTCCGATGACCGCAAAATTCTGCGATTCCGGCGCGATGAAAATCAGGACCGCGTTGCGATGCTTGGCTTTGTCGAGGCCAAGCTTGACGAATTGGTGCGCCGCAGCGTGACGCGGATCGTGCACCTTGCGATGGCTCACGTACACGCGGATTTCCCCGGTCGTGTGCTTCTCTGCCTCCGCAATGGCCGCGGTGATCCGGTCATGATCCAATTCGCGAAATAAATGTTTCGTCTTCATCGCCTCACCAACTTCCCCCGGCACCGCCGCCGCCAAACGATCCGCCACCTCCCGAAAACCCTCCGCCACCAGAGAACCCACCTCCACCGCCAGAAGAAAATCCGCCACCACCGCCCACATTCCGCCAAACCCGCCATAACTGACGATTCGTCCCGAGCGCGAATACACCGTGCCTCCCGCGCCATAACTGAGAAGCCGCCCGAGAAGAGTAATAATTACGAATGCAATGATGAGTCCGATCACCCAATCCGGTGTGCCGGATTGGTTCGACGGAGATCGATCCGCCACCGTCTGACCCGTGCCCTTGTACTCGCCCTTCGTCGCCGCCAGGATCGCCGTTACACCCGCCCGCAAGCCGCCATTAAAATCCCCGTTGCGGAAATACGGCTTGATTTCGTTCTCAATGATCCGTTTCGCCAGCGCGTCGGGCAACGCCCCCTCCAACCCGTACCCGACCTGGATGTACATCTTGTGGTCCTGGACGAACACAAACAGCACCGCGCCGTTGTTCTTTCCCTTCTGGCCAACGCCCCACGACTGCGCGACGCGAACCGTGTAATCCTCAATCGACGAATCCGATTCCATCTTGGGATACACCGCCACCAGGATCTGGCTGGAGGTATCGCGCTCGAATTGTTCGAGCTGGCTGTTCAACTCCGCAACCGTCGCCGGCGACACGACATGGGCGTAATCGTTGAAGTACTGCTCGGGCTTCGGTGGAATGACTTCCGCCGCGGACGCGCCGAAGCAGGCAACCAGCGCCACGAATACGCCGAGCAATCTTATCAGCGCCAATTTCACGGTTTACTTCGCTGGCGTTCCCAGGGAATTGAAGTCCACCTTTGGCGGAGTTTCCGCGCCGGTCGTCGCCTGGAAATACGGCTTCTCCTTGAATCCAAAGTAGCCCGAGTAGAACATCGTCGGGAAGCTCTTGATCGCCGTATTGTATGCCTGAACGACGTCGTTATACCGGCCGCGCTCCACGGAGATGCGGTTCTCCGTTCCCTCCAATTGCGCCTGGAGCTCCAGGAAATTCTGGTTCGCTTTCAGGTCGGGATAACGTTCCACGACCACCAGCAGCCGCGACAGCGCGCTGCTCAATCCCGCTTGCGCCTTATCAAACTCCGCAAACTTGGCCGGGTCGTTGGCCACCTGGCTCGCGTCGATCTTGCCCACCGAGGCGCGGGCCTGGGTGATCTCGACCAGGGTCGACTTCTCAAAATTCGCCACGCCCGACACGGTGGCGACCAGGTTCGGAATCAAATCGGCGCGCCGCTGATACACGTTTTGCACCTGCGCCCATTGTTTCTCGACCCCTTGTTGCAGGCTGACCAGACGGTTGTACCCGCAACCTTGCACCAGGGTCATCATCGCCAGTGCCCCGACAATAATCGAAATCCGTTTTCGCATGGTTCACCTCGCTGGGTTCGTCGACGTGCGTTGGAATACTGTGCCCGCGCATCTTCCCAAAGCAATGCCAAAGTTGCCGCGATCACCCCGGAAAAATTGGCGCTCCCGGCCCGATTCGAACGGGCGACCTGCGGTTTAGGAAACCGACGCTCTATCCATCTGAGCTACGGGAGCACCCATGACACCTGACTGCTTTCCAATTATACAGCCCAACATCCACCACGCCAACCGAATCGTGCATCGGATGGCACGGCAACCCCTCGCCCGCGGGGGGACCGGCTGCGGTGTTGCGCATGCGCGGGTCGTTTGGTACGGTGTCGCTCCAACAGCAACGCACCGGAAATGCCTGGCGAGGCCGTCACGCTCCCAAACCGCAAGCTCATGTCAACGAGCTCTTCAACAGAGCAAACCAGACCCCGCTCGCCAGACGCTGCCGCGCTCCTCGCGCTACTGGCCGTAGCCGCCGTCAGTTTTTGGCCGAATCGAACCATCGCCGCGGACAATCTCCTGTCGGATACGGCCGATTACGTGCTGCCCGCGATCAACTTCCTGTGCGGCAAAGGAATGGTCATCTTCGCCGCCGGCCACAAGTTCCCGCCCAACCATGTCTTTGGCTTCTCCTTGCTTCTCTGCCCGATGTACGAGCTCCTCGGCTTCTACCCCGGCAACGGCGTGTACGCCGTCTTCGCCCTCGCGCTGGCTTGCGTGGCCTTGACGTATTGGATTGGCCGGAAACTTTTTGACCAAAAAACCGGCTTTCTGGCATCGCTCTTCCTGGCTGTCTCGTGCGGGTTTCGTCAGAACGTTCAAATGATCGCGCCGGACGCCATCTCGGCGTTCTTCTGTCTCTCGGCCCATGCCCTCCTGATCAAGATTTTCGAGAATCGGCAACGTTCCATCTGGCGGTGGTTTCTCCTCGGGCAGTCTCTCGGGTTCGCCCTGACTCTGCGCCCCGACAACATATTGTTCCTTCTCCCCGTTGCCGCGTTCCTGTTGCTGCGATCGGATCGGCTGAAGACCGGGCTCACGGGACCGGCCGTGCTCGTCGGCGGCGTGGCATTTTGGGGAGCCGCCATCTTGGTCGCCAACTATCTCTACACAGGCGACTTTTTTCGCTCCACCTATCACGTGTGGCAGTCGGCCCTGCATGACCGGCCCCATGGTAGCGAGTCCTGGCGCTATCTGCTGCTGCCCTCGTTCCCGAAGAGCAATCTGGCTGCCATCCTCCGCACCTCGCTTTCGCAGTGGAATGGGGACGCCGGTGACGACCGGGTCATAAAATGGTTTTTCTGGGGATTGGATTTTCTCTTCGTCATCGGTCTCGTGAAAATCGCCCGCGCGTCCGCGCGCGAACCCAAAGCACGCGAGTTTCTGATTTGGACCGCCCTTCTCGTCGTCTCGTTGGCGCTGTTTCTCAGTTGCTCGCTGATCATCTTCGGCAACCGCCATATGGTGCGCGTGGTTCCCTATCTCTGTTTGGTGGACGCCGTAGGGTTTATCGGACTCTGGGAAGCTTTCCCCAAGCTCGGTCGACTACTGGAATCACTCCGGCAACGTGACTCTCCGCATACGCCCACGAAACTTTCCCTGCCGAACCTGCTGACCCGGGCGCGCCTGCTGTTGCTGCCGCCCATGGCCATCGTGTTCGTGTACCTGATCGCCCACCCGCAGACAGACCTCCTCGCCTACGTGCCCACCACGGCCTACCTCACGCACGTACGCGCGCTGATTCCGGAAACCAATGCCGTCTTCATCTCAAACTTCAACCCGTTCTATGTCGAACACATCCTCGTCGACGGAACGGATGCAGAAACGGTCCCGCTCCATCGCGTTGTCTACGGAGCCGACTACTACGTCCAGTGGAAAAAACCTCCCCACCCGGAATGGATCGCCGAGGATTTTCCATCGCGAAACCACATCACCCGCTACCGGCGCATGTACGAGAACGGCGCGCAGGACGTGTTTCCCTTTACCGCTCGCGAGAATCCCGAGTTCATCCAACAGGCGTTGTCGGCGGGGCGATCCGTCTATTTCCTCACTCCCGGCGTCACCACCTATGGAGATTTCGCCGCCGTTGATGTCCTGACCAACCGCTTCGATGTCGACATGATCGAGGAGGGATTCGAGATGCCGCCCGGCACACCGAAATTCTCCGCCTCGTTCGCCACCCATTTCCAGTTGGCAAAAATACTTTCCAAACCGACCGCCCCGTCTGAATCCCATTGAGCAGTTGCGACAACGAGACGCGCCGAAGATTTGCCGACGGCGCAATGGCAACCCTCGGAAATTCAAACGTATCCCACTGATGAACGACGTACCACCCGGGCAGTTAGTGCCGCACCACGACGCAGTGTTCTCGATTGCGTGCGGGCGGGGCGTGTGGTTGGATTCGTTTGCATGACCGTTAACCGGGCAAAGTTGGTTGGAGTGGCTCTGGTGATTTTTGCGGTCACCGTCTGGCTGTATTGGCCGAGTGTCCACGGTGAGTTTCTAAGAGTGGATGATCTGGAGTATTTGCGGCAGTCGGAGCGATGGAACGGCCTGACGTGGAACGCGGTGAAATGGTCGTTTGCGTCCACGGACCCGTACTATCACCCGCTGCCTCGCTTGTCGCACGTTCTGGACTACCAGATCTGGGGAAGGAACGCGGCGGGACACCACGCGACCAGCGTGTTCTTGCACGCACTCAATGCCACGCTCGTGTTCGGGTTCCTCTGGACGCTTCTGGGCGCGACATCCTTGACCACTGGCGAGCGGTTGATGGTGGCATTGTTGGTGGCCGTGGTGTTCGCAATTCATCCGTTGCAAACCGAATCGGTCGCGTGGATGTCGGGGCGGACGCAATTGCTGTGCACAACGTTCGGCATCGGCAGCCTATGGGCCTACGTTGCGGGCGGGCGTCGGTGGATTGTGTGGGGATTGTTCGTGCTGGCTGTATTGAGCAAGCCGATGGCGGTGTCGCTGCCCTTTGTCATGCTGGCGGTCGATTACTTTCCACTGCGGCGCCACGAGCGGCTCGGCTGGAGGCGGTTGGTGCGGGACAAGGCGGTGATGATCGCCATCGCGGGGGCAGTGGGGGTGGCGACGATGATCACCGAGCCATGGGAGCACGGCTCGACGGCTTCGTTGGTGGTCCCGCTGTCGGTACGCGTGTCCCGAGTGTTCGAGAGTCTGACGTTTTACCCGTTGAAATTGGTTTGGGCATCTCATTTGTCGCCCAATTATGTTTCGGACGCACCGCTCAGTCAGTGGGTGGTGTTGGCGTCAGTCCTCACTGTTCTCATTGTCACGGCGGTAGTCGTCGTGCAAAGACGACGCATGCCAATGCTGGCGGCAGCCTGGGGGGCCTACGTGATATTGGTTCTTCCCGTGTCCGGGCTGCTGCCGGTGGGCTCGCAAGTGGTGGCGCAGCGGTATGCCTACGTGGCGATGCTGCCGCTGCTGCTGGTGGCGGGCGCGGCGGTCGCATGGTTGTGGCGGCGTTCGATGGTGGTGGCACGCCTCGCGCTGGTTGGTTTGCTGGTGTGTGAACTATGCGCCTTCGCCGCAGGCACTCGCCGTCTGATACCGGACTGGCATAACGACGAAACCATGCGGCGAGCCACCTTGGTGGAGTTCCCGGACTCCGAAGAGGCCAATCGGGCGCTGGCTACGGAGTTGTTCGATCAAGACAGGGCCAGCGAGGCGCTCGCCTACGCGCAACGCGGCGTCGAACTTGCGCCGCACCTGTGCGAGGCGCACGTGATGTTGGGGGCTGTGCTCTGTCAGTTGGGACGGCTTCCGGAGGCCATCCGGCAGGACGAGCTCGCCGTGCAAATCAATCCCCGTTCTGCCAGGGCGATTTTCGGTTTTGGAGCTGCGCTGGTCCAGATGGGCAGATGCCGGAGGAAGCCATCCGGACATTACCAGGAAGCACTGCGACTCGATCCCGACTTTGCCGAAGCGCACAACAACCTCGGGGCCGCTTTGTTCAGCAACCGGCCAGCGTGACGAGGCGATCGAACACTTCCAGCAGGCCCTGCGGATCAAACCCGATTTCGCCGAGGCGCACATTAATCTGGGAACTGTCTTGTTGCAAGAGGGTAAGCTCAGCGATGCCATCGGGCATTATGAACGGGCGTTGTGGATCTGACCCGATTTCGCCGAGGCGCACTACAACTTTGGGGTCGCCTTGGAGCGGGTGGGCCGGGTGCGAGACGCGATCACCCATTACGAGCAAGCGTTGCGGCTCAAGCCCGATTACGCCGAGACGCACAACAATCTGGGGATCGATTTGGCGCAAGCGGGTAAGATCGAGGAGGCCATCGCCCACTTCGAGCAGGCCCTGCGGATCAAGCCCGATTACGCCGAGGCGCACTACAATCTGGGGAACGCTCTGGCGCAGGTGGGCCGGGTGCCGGAGGCGATTCTACACTACGAGCAGGCGTTACGGATCAAACCCGATTTCACCCAAGCACAGAAAGCGCTGGCGCGACTGCACGCTCGCCAGTAAGCGGAGTCCGACGTCACGCGCCGAAGATTTGCCGACGGCGCGACGGCAACCCTCGGCAGTTCAAACCGCAAGATTCGCAAATCGTCCAAAGCTGGAGCCAACAGGTGACTCGCAACAGAACGGCACAAGTGTTGCCAGTTTCCCCGAATCCGTTGCGAGTTGACCCTGAAAATGCAGGAACGGTTGCGAGTTTTGGGACATTTTCAATTGGGGTGGGACGAAAACTGGCAACACATCCTGTCAAAGAAGGTTGTCCAGTTTGTGCTTCTCTGAAGAGTGGAAATCGGTCAACAATATAGGCGTTATGGAGATTGGGCTTAAATGCTGAGAGCAGCCCAAGCTGGATGCTGACCAGGAAGCCGCTAACTCGAAAACAAGAGGAGGCTGTCGAAGAGCTTGAGACAATCTGCTCGTCGTTCAACCGTAGATCCTTACAACATTCGCGCCTAGCCAATGCGCGCATTGGCCTGTCCTTGTACCTGCCACCAGAAAATCCAACAGGAGGTAAATGATGCGTTACCGTCAGGCTGTGTTGTTGATTCTTGCGGTCCTTGTCGCAGGGCCCGCCACTCGTCCAGCCGCCGGGCAGGAGCTGACGTTCGGATTCACCCCCGTCTTGAGCGAGTCGGATATGCGGGTCGAGTTCGAACCCCTCATGGCCTACCTCTCCGACCGCATCGGGCAGAAGGTCGTCTTGTACGTCGCCAGGGACTACGGGGATCTCCGTACCCAGATGGAGAGTGGGGCGGTGGACATCGGCACTTTCTCACCGTTCGCCTATGTGGACGCAGCCCGAGGGGGGAAGATCCGGATTATCGCCCAGTGCGTCATAAACGGCACGGCCACGTATCGCGGGGTTATCGTGGCCCGCAGGGACGGCGGCCCGAAATCGTTGACAGACTTGCGGGGGAAACGCTTTGCCTTTGTGGATCCCAAGTCGGCTTCCGGCTTTGTTTATCCACGCGCGTTGCTTATCGAAAAGGGCGTCACTCCCGAAAGCTCCTTCAAGGAAACCACCTTCGCCGGCGGCCACGATAAGGTGATCGCTGCCGTTCTGGAAGGCAGGGCGGACGCGGGGGCCGTTTACGAGGACGCCCTTGCAATCGCAAAGTCCAAGGGGGAGCCGACGGAAAATCTGGTGACCTTGGGAAGGACCGCCCCCATCCCCCACGACGCCGTCGCGGTCCGTGTCGGACTGGACGAGGCCTTGGCGAAAAGGATCCTGGCCGCCTTGTTGAATCTGGACAAGTCCGAGGCTGGCCGCCGGGTCATTGCCAACAGCAAGCCGAAGGAGTTGACAGGGTATATGATCGCTGAAGACAGTTTATACGACATGGTCCGCCGTACGGCAAAAATCGCCGGCATGTAAGGACTCCAGACGCACTCGCAACGAGGTCGCGAGACGATTCGTTCGCTCTCCTCCCATCTGTCGTATCGCGTGCGGTGACCGGCGAGACAGAACCGTACTTCTGCTTCCCCGGTCCATAATAGTATATCGACGAAGTTTTGAGTCGTCAGAAATGGCGCCGTCGCCTAGTCTTTCCGATTGTGAAAATCCAGAAACTCGTTCCGTTGTTGCTGGTGATCGCGGGGCTTCTGGCGTATCATAACAGTTTCACGGGCCCATTCATCTTTGATGACGTGCCTTCCATTCCCGGAAACCCGCACATCCGTCACTTGTGGCCGATTCGCGAAGCCATGTCTGCGCCCTTGGCGACGACTGTCAGTGGACGCCCCGTGGTTTGTCTGACCTTGGCCCTAAACTACGCGCTGGGCGGACTGAATGTCTGGGGCTACCACGCGTTGAATCTGGCGGTGCATCTGTTGTCGGCCCTGGTGCTGTTAGGGATCCTGCGCAGGACGTTGGAGGGCGCGACACTTCGCGATCGATTTGGCGGCGCGGCCGTCTGGCTGGCCGCAGTCATAACACTCATTTGGGAGGTGCATCCTCTTCAGACAGAAAGTGTGACCTACATTGTGCCGCGTACGGAATTGCTCATGGGCCTGTTCCTGCTGTTGACGTTGTATTGTACGCTTCGCTGTTCCCAGTCCTCCAACACCGGCGCTTGGTCCGTAGCGGCGATCGTTTCGTGCGCAGTGGGTATGGGAAGCAAGGAGGTCATGGTTGCCGCTCCACTGATCGTGTTGCTGTATGATCGCGTGTTTCTCGCGTCGTCATTTCGCGAATTATGGCGTCGTCGCGCCGTCTTGTACATTGGCTTGGCCGCGACCTGGCTCATTCTAGCGGTGTTGGTGGCGCGGACATCCCATGACATAACCGGGTTTGGGAATAAAAGCCTGACGCCATGGAATTATCTAAAGACCGAAGCTGGTGTGATTGTTTACTACCTTCGGCTCTGTTTCTGGCCGCACCCGCTGGTCATTGATTATTTTGACTGGCCGATTACATTGTCACTGAAAAATGGTCTTGTCCCCGGGGTCGTCGTGGTCGGTCTCCTGAGCGCGACGGCGTGGGCATTTCGTCGCCAACCACAGTTGGGTTTTTTGGGCGCCTGGTTTTTTCTTATCTTGGCACCGACCTCGAGCTTTCTGCCAAGAGTCGGTGAGGTGGTGGCGGAGCGGCGAATGTACCTACCGTTGGCCGCGGTGGTCACGATGGTCGTGGTCGGTGCGTATACGCTCGGGAAACGGTTGTTCAAAGCACAGCAGGGCGTTGTGCTTGGATGCTTGGCGGGCGGGTTTGTGGTGGCGCTGCTCACCCTCCTGACCATCCAACGTAATCAGGACTACAGCTCGGAGTTGGCCATTTGGCGAGACACAGTGGCCAAGCGTCCCCAAAACCCACGCGCCCAGTACAATCTCGGGGGCGCCTTGACGCAAACTGGTAAGATCGGGGAAGCCATCGCCTGCTACGAACAGGCCCTGCGGATCAACCCCGATTTCGTCGAGGTGCACTACAATCTGGGGATGGCTTTGGCGCAAACGGGTAAGATCGGGGAAGCCATCGCCCACTTCGAGCAGGCCCTGCGAATCAAGCCCGATTTCGCCGGGGCGCACAACAATCTGGGGCTGGCTTTGGCGCAAACGGGTAAGATCGAGGAAGCCATCGCCCACTTCGAACAGGCCTTGCAGATCGATCCCGATTTTGCCGAGGCCCATAGCAATCTGGGGATTGCGTTGGTGCGCGTCGGCCGGCTGCCGGAGGCGATTGTACAGTACGAGCGGGCCCTGCGGATCGATCCCGATTTTGCCGAGGCACATAGCAACTTGGGGAATGCGTTGGTGCGCGTCGGCCGGGTGCCGGAGGCGATTATACAGTACGAGCAGGCGCTACGGATCAAGCCGGATTACGCCGAGGTACACTACAATCTGGGCATCGCCTTGGTTCGCTTGGGCAAGGTGACGGAGGCCATTGCGCAGTACCGGCAGGCACTGGAGATTAACCCCAACAATGCCAGCGCACACAGCAAGTTGGGTGTGGCTCTCATCGTAACGGGCAACGCGCATGACGCGCTTGGCCAATTGGAGCAGGCGCTGCGGATCAAGCCGGATCTGGCCGAAGCGCAGAACAATCTGGCCTGGGCGCTCGCGACTCTCCCGCAAACAGAAGGTGGTGACCCCGTTCGGGCTGTGCCTTTGGCGCAGCGAGCGTGCGAGCTTTCCGGTAATCGTGCGCCACGTGATCTTGACACACTGGCTGTCGCCTACGCCGCCGCCGGCCGATTCGATGCCGCCGTCGCCACGGCCCAGAAAGCCATCGATCTGGCCCGCGTGGCCGGGCAGGCGGAGTTGGTGAAAGAAATCGAGGCGCGGTTAGTGTTGTACCGTAGTGGACGCGCTTACAGTCAGTCCATGGGGGTAACAAGTCCAAGCACCCCCTAACGACAGGATCAAGAGCAAGGCAGGCGCCGGATCAATCCCGATTACACCCACGCGCAGAACGGTGTTGCAACCGCAACCGTCCCAATCTCCGAGACCACGGCGGATTTCGCGGGGGGGGCGTCACCTAAAGCTCGCCGCCTTTAAACTTGAATCCAGCGGACTCCACCGGGGTCACGACATCTGGTTTGTCCAACGTCTTATCCGCGGCTTGCCGCGGAGGACGCCCGGCGGTACTGTCGACAACGACATGCGCGCGGCTTCGGCCATCGAAGGAGAAACGTAATGGGACAGAAAATTGTAAGCAGATTATTCGTCCGCTTACTGGCAACCATCGGCGCACTGGTTCTTCTCGCGGCGATCGCCGGCGCAGCCTCGTTTCTCATCGCCAGACGGTCCATCCCGTCCAAGGTGATTCTCGAACTTGATCTCGAACATCGTCTCGTCGAATACGTGCCGGACGATCCGGTGGCGCGGATCGTCTCGGGCCGCACGCCAACGATGCTCGGCCTGATCGAAGCCCTGCAACGCGCCGCCACCGACCACCGCGTTGTCGGCCTGATCGCCCGCGTCGGGGAAGCCGGCCTGCCGCTGGCCGACGTCCAGGAGATTCGCGATGCCGTCATCGCCTTCCGCCACACCGGCAAACCCGCCATCGCCTACGCCGAGACATTCGGCGAGGGCGGCAACGCCAACGGCTCGTACTACCTCGCTACCGCCTTCGACAAAATCTACCTCCAGCCGTCGGGCGAGCTCGGCCTCGCCGGCCTGCTCTTCGAGCGGTCGTTCCTTCGGGGCACGCTCGACAAACTCGGCTTCGTCCCGCGCCTGGATCACCGCTCCGAGTACAAGAGCGCCATGAATGTCCTCACGGAAAAGAAGTTCACCGCGGCCCATCGCGAGGCCAACGAGAAAATCATGGAATCGCAGTTCGGCCAGATCGTCACGGGAATCGCCCGGGCCCGCAACCTGTCCGAGGATAAAGTGCGCGCGCTGATCGATCGTGGACCGTTCCTCGGCGACGAAGCGCTCGACGCCAAACTCGTCGATAAGCTCGGCTACCGCGATGCCGCGTATGACGACATCAGGAAAAAGGCCGGCCCTCACACCAAATTTCTCTACCTATCGAAATACCTCAACCGCGCCGGCTCGCCCTACGACGACGGCGCCACCGTGGCGCTCATTTACGGTGTCGGCGGCGTGAAGCGTGGCAAAAGCGGTTACGACCCGATCTTCGAGGAAGTCACCATGGGCGCCGACACGGTCGCCGCTGCCTTCCGCGCGGCCGCGACCGACAAGAGCGTGAAAGCGATCCTGTTCCGGATCGATAGCGGCGGCGGCTCGTATGTCGCTTCCGACACCATCTGGCGGGAGGTGGCGCGCGCCAAAAAGGCCGGGAAGCCGATCATTGTCTCCATGGGCGCCGTTGCCGGCTCCGGTGGCTATTTCATCGCCCTGCCCGCCGACAAGATCGTCGCCCAACCCGCCACGCTCACGGCTTCCATCGGCGTCATTCGCCGGCAAGTTCCTCACCACCAATTTCTGGGACAAACTCGGCATCACTTGGGACGAAGTCCACTCCAGCTCCAACGCCATGGCCTACTCCGGCCTCCACGATTTCACCCCCGAACAATGGGCGCGATTCGAGACATGGCTCGACCGCATCTACGACGATTTCACCACCAAGGTCGCCGAAGGCCGCAAGCTTCCCAGGGAAAAGGTCCTCGAAATCGCCAAGGGACGCGTCTGGACCGGCGAGGACGCCAAAGCCCTCGGATTGGTGGACGAACTCGGCGGATTCCCCGTCGCCCTGCGTCTCGTGCGCGAAGCCGCGAAGTTGCCCGCCGACGCCAAAATCAAACTGAAACTGTTCCCGCCCAAAAGATCCGTCCTCGAAAAATTCCTTGCCGAAGGCCCCGACAATAGCCAGAAAGCTGGCGACGAGACCATCGCCCGCGCCCTTGAAATCATCCAGCCCCTCGCCCACGCCGCCCGCGACCTCGGCCTCACGACTGATTCCGACGTCCTCCGCATGCCCGACCCCGGCTTGGAACCGTAGAATCGCAAGACGTTAAGATGTTTGGAGGGACGCGCTCCGTCGCGCCCGCGCTGTTGTAGCGGCGCTCTATGAGCGCCGGTCGTTATCTTTCGGAGGAATCTTGGCGGTCATACTCGACGAATGGAGAGGCCGAGGGGTCAGGGCGGCAAACCGCCGCTACAGGATGGTTCCTACGGCGTAATCGCAAACCGGTAAAACCCCTGCGGCCCGGTCATCGCGCCGAAATTCGTCACCGTCAACGCCGCGCCGATACTGTTGCTGACGCAAACGCCGACGACATTCGACCAATTGCCGGCAACCAAATCGGTCGCGAACTGCAACTGATACGTCTCGCTCGACACGGACGGAATAGTGAGGACGAGATTGCTTCCCATCGGCTGAAACCTGCTGATCTGGTTGGCCGACGGATTGAGGGGGACTGTAATTCGGAATACGGTGCCGCTGCCGTAAACTCCACCTGAAACGGTCGTCCCGTAGAAACTGCCGTCGCACCCTTGAACCACTCCACTGTAGGGCGTAACCCCATTTGTCGTGCCGGCAAATAAGTACAGCCCAGTCACGCTGCCACTGGGACTGATCTGAAACACAGTGCCGCCAAATGTGCCAACTGGGGTAGTCCCATAGAAATTGCCGTCGCTACCTTGCGCCTGCCGAGCGAAAGTCGGGTAATTCCCAAAAGGGCCGCCTACTACGAAGGTGACAAGACTCGTCAGCGTTCCACTTGGACTGATTCGAAAGACGGTTCCGGCACCGTCGTAATAACCTCCTCCTGTAGAGGTCGTCCCATAGAAATTCCCATCACTTCCCCGCACAAGTCCGAATAAAGGAAGGCCTCCATCCCCAGACTCTAGAGCGGTTTCACCGCTTGTGTGGCCGTTGAATGGCCACTTTTTCGGGGGTTTTAGGGGTTTATGCGGCTACGCTTTTACTTAAACCGCTCTAGTCCGTAGAAGAAGTTGCCGAAAGAATATAG
This sequence comes from uncultured Verrucomicrobiae bacterium, assembly GCA_963842185.1. Classification (GTDB taxonomy): domain Bacteria; phylum Verrucomicrobiota; class Verrucomicrobiia; order Palsa-1439; family Palsa-1439; genus Palsa-1439. Next base: position 630,503 of record CAWJFL010000016.1, on the reverse strand, counting down.
GGCTGTTAGAGTTCCGCTCGGACTGATCCGAAACACGGTCCCGTAACCCTGGCCCGAATTCAGATTTGTATATCCGCCATAGTAGGTCGTGCCGTAGAAGTTGCCGTCGCTGCCCTGGACCAGCCACGCCGCTGGACTTCGTCCGTCAGCGCCATTGAAGAAGTGCAGGTTCGTGAAGCCGCCACTGGGAGTCATCCGAAATACTGTACCGTAGTAGATGTTCGTCCCCCCGGAATAAGTCGTGCCGTAGAAATTGCCATCGCTGCCCTGCACCAGCTCCGCCTCCGGTGCGGCCCCATCCAAGCCCCTGAACGTGTGGAGATTTGTCAGGCTACCGCTTGGAGTCACCTTGAACACTGTCCCATCATTGTCCCCGCCATGTTGGGTGGTCCCATAAAGATTCCCGTCGGTACCCTCCACCAGCCCCGCCACTGGATAAGCTCCATCGCTCCAGCCAAAGGAATAGAGAGTCGTCAGCGTGCCGCTGGGGTCGATCTTGAAAATCGTACCGCATCCGTTGTAGCAATTCGTGCCCGCACCACCATAGTAAGTGGTTCCGTAGAAATCACCGTCGCTGCCCTGGACAAGCGCGTTAGGCCAAGCTCCATCAGTGCCACTGAAGGAGTACAGCGTTGTCACCGTCTGCCCGCTGGCGCTGCCCACCAGGGCCAAGGCGGCAATCGTGACGAGAATTCGGAGGGATTTCACGGCGCGTTCCTGACTTCTCCGAAAGCCAGTAAATACCAACCTCGCAAGAAAGTCGAGGTTCTTCCTGTCGAGGAAGTACACCAATTGCGAAACGACAAATGGGTTGTCGCCTGCATGTCCGCAGGATAAATTTGGAATGAATCCAGAAAGGATGGTCGCGATGGCTTTCACATTACAAATCGGAGATAAGGCGCCGGATTTCAAACTGCCCGCCACGGACGGCAAGACCTACCGGCTCGCGGATTTCAGCGACGCCAAGGTTCTCGTCATCTTTTTTACCTGCAACCATTGTCCCTACGTCACCGGTTCCGACGAGGTCACGCGCAAGACGGCGGAGCAGTTCGCCCCGCAGGGCGTGAAATTCGTGGGCATCAATTCCAACAGCAAGAACACGTATCACGAGGACGATTTCCCGCACATGGTCCAGCGCATGGAGGAACACAAGTTTCCCTGGGCCTATCTGTATGATGAATCCCAGAATGTGGCCCGCGCGTACGGAGCGCTCCGAACGCCGCACTTTTACGTGTTCGATCGCGCCCGCAAACTCGTCTACACGGGTCGCGGTGTGGACAGTCCGCGCGACACGAGCAAAATGACCGTCAACGATCTGGAGAACGCGTTACGCGAGCATCTCGCGGGCAAATCCGTCTCCAAACCCCTGACCAATCCCATCGGCTGCAACGTCAAGTGGGACGGCAAGGACGCGCATTGGATTCCCGCCGAGGCCTGCGACCTCGTCTGAGCGATGCAGGTCCTGATTATTGCCGGGACGGGCGTGTCACCGGTGCCGACATAGAGGCCGCCCCCCGAACGTCATCGAAACAGGCTGGTGTACATCGGCCTCACGTGCACCGCGCCGCCGGGGAAATAAAACGTGCTGCCGTAAGAAAACGTGCGTGTGACCGTATCATAGAGCAGCGTGCGCGGGCCATCGGTGTAGTTCGGATCATATACGTGAAACGCCAACTGATCGGGCCGTGGCCGCTCGGCCTTCTCGAAAACGGTGACGGCGTGATTGATGTCCACGTGCGGAAAATTGTAGATCCACACCACCATCGGCTGGCCGTGCTCCGTCCAGTACTGCAAGTCATCGGCCATGCGTGATTCTTCCTCCGGCGACGGCACGAATGGCATCGGGTATTTCCGCGGATGAAAATACGTCGTCCAGCCCGCGCCCAGGTTGGCCCGCAACACGCGGCCTTCGCGTTCGCTCAAATCGTGCAAGCTGGCAAACCCGGGAAATACGATTCGCCGTTCGGGCGGTTCACTCGGCCACCACGCCGCGAGGTTTCGCACCTGCCGAATCCGGCGTGCAAAGCTCGTCTTCCGGCACCGGTGGCGCTTGCGGATCAAATCGCGCGTGCTTCCAGAATTGCACCACGCCGGCGGCCATGATGAAACACCGGCGCGTGTAGGCATGCTCGCGGTCCGGCGCGTTCGTCGAGGAGACAGGGACGCCGTTATCGTAGTTGAAAACGAGTTCATTGGCGTAGGCGAACGTGTCGCGTTGAAAATCGAAGGGGCGTCCCGCGCCCGTTGACGGACGGACGGACGCGCACCCAACCGACGCTGCCATCAACCCGAGTGCCATCAGAATTCGCATGTTTTCAGCTCCAGTAGGCACTGCAGGTCCGCATCATTTTCCATCGACCGCGGGTGGAAATAAAACTCGTGGAGTCCGGCGCCGAGTTGTTGGATCGCGCGCGTCACCTCACCCGCTTGCATTCGAAACGTCCGGCCCAGGCCCCACAAGGTGTCGCTGCATCGATAGGGACACCGCCGCCGCCGCGGTCCCATCCACAACCAATCGGCGGGTTCCATCCAAACCGCATCGAAGTTGGCCGAGAAAAAGCGCGGTTTGCCAAGCCGCAGCCAACCATCAAACGACGGTTTCAACACATCCAGTAGCACTTGATACACAAATGGATGCGCATGGAGATGATGGTGCGAATTGACGAACGCACACGTCAACCCCGTCTCTCGAAACAGTTCCCATTGCACCCTGACCTCCTCCCGCATCAACTGCCTCGCCCGCCGTGACAAACCGATGGCCCAACCCGCCCGCCGATAGGAATCACCCCATGGCCACGCCGCGCACGTGACCGGCTGCGAGTTGTCGACGTGCAGATGCCATCCCACGCGCAGACCCGGATTGTCCCGTGCCGCGCGAATGGCGTCGGCCGTCCCCGGCTGGCCAACCATCAAGCTGGCCCCATGCAGCACGCCCCGGCGATGGGCCTCGACGACGGCCCGGTTCACCTCTGTGGTCATCCCAAAATCATCTGCGATGAAAAATACTTCTCTGTCGCGCATGTTTGACGTAGATTCTGCACGAATGGGCGAGTTGGCGCAATTCCTGATCACGGGTGGCACCGGCTTCATTGGCCGACACGTCACGTACCGGCTCCTGGACCGGGACGCGGCGGTGCGTGTATTCTGCCGCTCGCCGGAGAAAGCGCGACGGCTCTTTGGCAATCGCGTGGAGATTTCCCGCGGCGATTTGTGCGATCGCGCCAGCGTGGCCACGGCGGTGCGGGGCTGCCGCGTGGTCGTTCATCTCGGAGCTGCCTTTCAGTTCGGCCGGGAAGCGCGACGCGTCGCCGAGGAAACCAACGTGCGCGGCACGGAGTACCTGCTCGAGGCCGCCGAGCAGAACGGCATCGAACGCTTCGTCTATGTCAGTTCCGGCGGCGTGTTGGAAGGGGGGCCCGGATTGTTGACCGAGCACGACTTCCCGAGTGATGTCCCACGCCATGAGTCCTACCGCCGCTCGAAATGGCGGGGCGAACTCGCCGCACTCGCGGCCGCGCAACGCGGCCTTCCGGTAACGATTGCCAGTCCAACGTGCCCCCTCGGAGAAGGCGACGAAGCTCCGACCCCCACGGGGCGCATGGTGTTGGACTATCTGGGCGGACGGTTCCCGTTTAGCGCGCGTGTGGGCTTGAATTTCATTCACGTCGGCGACCTTGCGAACGGCATCCTGGCCGTGGCCGATCGCGGACGAATTGGTGAGCGGTATCTGCTCGGCCATCACAACGTGTGGCTCCAGGAATTCCTCCAGGCGCTCGCGCGGGCCACGAATCGTCGGGCGCCGCGTTTCCCATTGCCGCAGCCGGTAATTGCGTTGGCGGGCGCCACCGGTGAGGCGTTCGGCAGCGAACGCATCTGCCGCGAAACCGCCGCCCACGCGCGACGGCGGCAGTGGTATGATTTTTCGAAAGCGACACAGGAACTGAAGTGGAACCCGCGGATGCCATTGCAGACCATCGCCGACGAGGCGGTCCGCTGGTTTCAGGTGGCCGGACGAACAAACGTGGACCTCGTCTTGACAGAGTCGAATGTCGCCGCTTCTTGAATGGACACTGGTGGGTTGGTCGCTCCTGGCCGTGTGCTGGTGGGCCATCGCCATCGGGTTGGTCTCCTGCGAACGCTACCGGTCCAGCCGAAAGCGCGCGGGCACGACTGCAACCACGTCACAAACCAAACCAACCGTTTCCATATTCAAGCCGATGGCTGCGTTGCGCGAAGCGGCCCCACACCCATCACTCGTCTCCGCCATGGAATCGTTCGTCCGCGAGTTGGATGATCACGCAGAAATCCTGCTGGGCATCGAGGACAAGGACGCACCGAAGTGGCAACCGGTCATCGAACTGTGGCAACAGAACTTCCCACGCGCACGCCTGAAACCGGTCATCACCCCACGGCCCGCACAATTTCTCAGCCCGAAGGTCTCGTGGTTTCAGACTTTGTCCGAACACGCGAGTGGTGAATTCTGGATGTGGAGCGATACCGATATTGTCGCGCCGCCGGGTTTCCTGGATGTGATGCGGCAGGAACTCATGGACGGTCACACGGGCCTGGTGACCTGCCCGTACGTCGTGCGAAATGTCGAGATCGGGCCGATGATGCTGGAGGCGTTGTTCGCGAACATGGAGTTCTATCCCGGCGTGCTGTTCTGCGGTAGAACCGGTCTGGTCCAATTTGGGCTCGGCGCCGGAATGATGTTTCCCGCGGCGCGGTTTCGCGAACGCGTGAAATGGGAAACGCTGGGCGCACGTCTGGCGGATGATAACGCGGTGGGTCGGGCGCTGGCTCCCATGAAAGTCAGCCGGGTCATCCTGGAAACACAAGCCTCGGAATCAAACTGGCGGGATGCCGTCCAGCACTACATGCGCTGGCAAAAGACGGTGCGCTGGTGCTCGCCGGCCGGTTATGCGGGTCTGGCTCTCATCCTGCCAACGCTGGGGTGGCTGGCCGCAGCCCTGACGCATCCGGGTTGCGCCGCCGCATGGCTGGGATTGCTGGTGACCACCCAGATAGAAATCCTGACGGCGACCGTGCTATTCTGGTTGGTCGGCTGCGACCTGCGCCCCTGGTGGGCGTCCTGTTTTTGGAGCGTGCTGCTGCGGCCACTGACCTGGCTGGCTTGTTGGGTGCCGTGGCCCGTGGTGTTTCGTTCGCAGAACCGAAAATGGTGGAGCTTGTATCGATCCGCTCCGCTGGAGGGAAAAACATGAAGCAGGTGCTGCAATTGCCGCCGTGGTTGTACATGGTCGGGTTTATCATGTTCCAGGTAAGCGGAAGTTTGCTCCTGCGGGTGGCCAGTCAGCAAACGGGTTGGACCTGGGTGAGGTGGTTCTTCGCTGGAAATATTGTCGGGCTTTGCGGTGTGACATGCCTGACGCTCGCCCTGCGGACGCAACATCCGAACCTCACATTCGCGGTGTGCCAGGGCGGAGCATTCTGTGTGCTGCAGCTCGCCTGCTATTTGGCCTTCCGGATTCCGTTACGACCGGCGCAATGGATTGGCGTCGCATTCATCGCGGCTGGGGTCGTTTGTGTGCAATGGAACAGTGCTGCGGCGAGGCTTCATCCACAAGCCATCGCACAGAATCGATGAGTCCGGCATCGACAGATCGACGGAAGTTTCTCACGGGAAATTGATGGGATGAGTGAACGCGTTGTTGTGACGGGCATGGGCGCGGTAACACCATTGGGTTCGGATTTTCCGAGCACTTGGCGGCAACTCGTGGCTGGAAAAACCGCAGCGGCTCCGGTCACATTGTTTGATGTGGCGGGTTGCCGCTGCAAACAGGCGGCGACGTGCGCGCTTCCCGATTTTGCCAGCCTTCCCGCGAAGACGTTGGCGCGGCTGTCACGTGCCAGCCGACTCGCCCTGGCCGCCGCCAGCGAAACATTGGCGAATGCGCGGTTACTGGATAGCCACGGAAGATCGTCCCTCCTGCATCTCCCGCTTTCTGTCAGCACCACGGGAGGCGGAATGGCGTTGGGGGAACAATTTCTGAGGTCCATGCTCGCCCAACATCGTGGTCCGGGACAATTTTACCGCGCTTCCCGATACCAGGCGCAACATCAAACGCACGATCTCCAGCGGCATCTCGGCTTTCGCGGGCCAGTGACGATCATCGCCAATGCCTGCGCCAGCGGAGCCAACGCCATCGGCCACGGCGCGGACCTGATCCGATCCGGTGCGTGCGACTGTGTGCTGGCCGGCGGCTACGAGGCGTTAACCGAATTGATCTACGTCGGCTTTGATTGTTTGCAGGCGATGAGTCCCGACTGCTGCCGGCCGTTCGATGTGGCCCGCAACGGCTTGATGCTCGGCGAAGCGGCGGCGTTCGCGGTGCTGGAATCGGAATCCCACGCGCAAGCACGCGGCGCGCAGATTCTATGCGAACTGGCCGGCTACGGACACGGAACCGACTTGCATCACCTGACGCAGCCACATCCCAGCGGGGCAACCGCCGTCACCGTGATACGCCAGGCCATTGCCCAGGCCGGGGTGAACGCGGCGGATATCGGCTACGTCAACGCGCACGGCACGGGCACTCCCCTCAATGACACCAGTGAGGCCACAGCGTTTGCCACGATCTTTGGGGACGGCCCAGCCATTCCGTCACGACTGCGAATCAGCTCAACAAAGGCCGCCATCGGACACACGCTGGGCGCGGCGGGCAGTGTGGAAGCCCTGTTCGCCATCGCTGCCCTGCAGTCGGGCCAATTGCCGCCAAACTTGAACGTCCAACAGCCCGAGCCAACGGTCGCCGCGAACCTCGTTGTCGTGGGCGAACGACGGACGGACATGCCAGCGACGCTGACGGTGAATCTCGGATTCGGCGGATCGAACGCCGCGCTGGTCTTCCGGAGATACGAGCCATGCCCGCACACGGCAAGGCATGCCGACGGTCACAAACCGCCACTGCCTCTCGCCATTTGCGGTATGGGCGCGGTGCTTCCTTCGGAAACGTCTTCGCGCACGAAAGGCCTGAACGAGGCAACTGGTGAACAAGTCGTGCGTTGTGTGGACAGAACTCGCGAGCCTCTGGCGACATTGCAGAACGAAGCGCGGGTGCGTCGGGCCAGTCCGCTCACGCTGTATATGCTCGCGGCCGCGCACCAGGCGCTTGCGGCAGCCCCCGAATTGCCCCGGGATCGACTGGGCATCATCGCCAGCTTCAACACGGGCGCGGTTGTGGCCACCCGACGGTTCTTTGAGGGCGTCATCAAGAGCGGCCCACGCTTTGCCAGCCCGAATCTCTTTCCCGAAACGGTGTTCAACTCGCCAACCAGCCACATCGCGGCGGTGCTCGGCGTAGCCGGGCCGTGCTATTCCCTCGTTGGCGACGATGCCGCCTGGGTTGGTGCCATCCGCGTGGCGGCATCGTGGCTGGCAACCGGTTCGGTAGACCACGCACTGGTCATCGGCGCCGTCGAACTCGATGCCATCGTCATCGACGCTTTCGTACGGACGGGTTGGTTGCCGCCGCACGGACAAATCGGCTATGTGCCGGGCGAAGGCGCCGGGGCCTTGCTGTTACGGCGCGCAGGACCAGAAGACAATCTACAGATCGTGCAGTTGGCCGACGGGTTCACCTACCGCAACCGGCGTGATGCGCCTGGTTCCGCACGGGATTGCCTCGCCCAATTTCCTGGCGACGTTGTACGCTGCCACACCGCCCAGCACAACTGGTTCGGCCGCATCGAAGAGTCGTTGCCCGGTGGCAAGCGTGTGACGTTGCCCTATCATGGCGATGCGTTTGTCGCGTCGGCGGCCTGGAACACGGTCGCCGTAGCCGAGTTGGCAAGTCGCGAACGCCGCAGGATTTTGCTGCCGATATGGGGTCTGACCGGCGAATGTTCGGCTTTGCTTTTGGCCGCGGAATGACCTAATAAAAACGGTGATGCGTGTGAGGTCATGGCTGATATCTCGCTGAACGACTTAAGAAAACTGGTCGTGGAGAATTGCGTCCTCAAAATCAAACCCGAGGAAATCGGGGAAGCAACGCCGTTGTTCGGGCCGGGGAGCGTCGGTTTGGATTCGCTGGACGCACTGCAATTGACCGTCGCCATCGAACAGCAATATGGGATCGTGATCAACGATGCGAAGGTCGCCCGCGAGGCCATGCAATCGCTGGGCACGCTTGGCAGCTGGCTGTCACAGCAGCCCGGCCCCGGCGCGAAACCGTAGGATCATCATGAGCGCTCCAACGGTCTACGATACCATTATCATCGGTGGCGGCCCGGGCGGCAGCACGGCGGGCGCGTTTCTTGCCAAGGCCGGCCAGCGGGTGCTGTTGCTGGAACGAGAGGTCTTTCCCCGGTTCCATATCGGCGAATCCCTGCTGCCGTTCGGCAATGACGTCCTCAAAGAAAGCGGCGTCTGGCCAAAAATCGATGCGGCGGGTTTTCAGCGGAAATACGGGGCCGAGTTCTTTGTCAGCAATGGCTCGCGCTGGCAGCGGTTTTGGTTTGCTCGCGGGCTGGTGCCCGGGTATGGCGAGACATTCCAGGTCGAACGTGCGAAGTTCGACCACGTGCTGCTGGATCACGCGGCAAGCTGCGGATGCGAGGTGCGCCAGGGTTGTCCCGCAAAGGATGTCGCGCGCGAGGGCGACCAGTGGCGCGTGAAATTGGAAACTGGGGACGTGTGCGGGCGCTGGTTGATTGACGCGAGCGGGCGCGACGCCTTTTTGGGACGCGTTCTGGGATTCACGAGGAAACCAATGAACCTCACCAAACGCATCGCCACGTATGCACACTTCATGGGCGTCTATCGCAACCCGGGCAACGCGGAGGGGAACATCACCATCGTGCGGCTGGAGGACGGCTGGTTCTGGCTGATTCCGCTGGCGGAGGGGAAAACGTCCGTGGGCATGGTGCGGACACTCGACGATCTGAAGCGATTTGGAAAAACAGCGGAAGAATGGTTCGCGAAAACGGTGGAGTCAAGCCGTGAATTGACACGCCGGATGAAGGGGGCGGAGCGGGTGAGCGAGTTCTATAAGACCGGCGACTACAGCTACCACCATGACGAAATGGCCACCGACCACGCTCTCATGGTGGGAGATGCCGCGGGTTTCATCGACCCGATCTTCTCATCCGGCGTGCACATCGCCACAAAGTCGGGACAGATGGCGGCCGGGCTGATTCAGCGTGCGGACGCCGAAAAGCGCGGCCTCACGACGAGGGAGCAGCGGCGGTATTCCTCCAGCGTGCACCGCTACATGGAGGTGTATTGCCAGATGATCTCGATGTATTACGACAACCGGTCGTTCGAAGTGTTGATGCACCCCAAGGGGCGCTTCGGCATCGTGCCGGCGGTGACCTCGATCCTGGCGGGCAACTTTCATCCGTCGTTTAACATGTGGTGGCGTGTGAAACTCTTTCGCATTATTTGTGCGATTCATCGTCGCGTGCCGATTGTGCCGCGGCTGGACTATTCCGAGGCTTGAAACCACACTATTCGCAGACGCTGTACCGCGCCTTCTGGTTCGACACAGGAGTGCGACTCGCGCGGCTCCTGGGAGTCAGAGGAGCCCGACGAACCGCTCGTGTGCTGGCCGAAGTCTACCGGTTGGCCCATCCGCGGGCGCAATCGGCCGTGCGTGAAAACCTCGCCCTCTTGTGCGGGCCGCAGCTTCGGGAGAGCACCGTGCGGGGTACGTTCGGCAATTTTGGGGCGACACTGGCGGATTACTTCCAACTCGGGGCGCGCACCAAGCAGGACGCGCTGGCCCTGATCGAATCGCGGCGCGGGTTCGAGCATATCCAAGACGCGTTGGCCGACGGAAAAGGAGCGCTGCTGGTCACCGCGCATACAGGATTGTTTGAACTTGGCGGTTTACTGATGGAGGAATTCCGTCTACCGCTGGTCGTGCTCTCGCTGCCCGAGCCGAGTCCAGCACTCAACGAATGGCGTGCTTCCTATCGCCAGCGTTGGGGCGCGGAAACGCTGGAGGTCGGCGTGGGCCAATTCAGTTTCATGGAGATCGCGCGCAAACTGAGCGAGGGCAAATGCGTCGCCATGCTCATGGACCGTCCCCAGGGCAACGGCGATGCCGTGCTGGTGGATTTTCCGCATGGAAAGGTGCCGTTCTCGACGGGGCCGGTCTGGCTCAGCCTCTTGACGGGTGCGCCGCTCGTCGCCGCCATCATTTTGGCGACAGAATCCGGCGGATACGCGTTCGAAGCGCTCCCGCCATTGCGCACGCAATGGCGCGGACCCGACCGTGCAGCAACCGTCCGCGAGTTCACGCTCGAACTGGCCAGCCGTTTTCGCGAGCCGTTATGCAATCATCCCGATCAATGGTATCAATTTGCGCCGCTGTCGCGACTGTGCTCATAGCCTTCGGCCCGCGCGCGGTTCGCGCGGACACGACGAATGCCGACGAGTTTGTCGCGCACCAGACTGCCACGCAGACGTTTGACGCCGATCTGCGGCAGGTGTTTCACTGGAGTTTCCCGCGCCGTCACATCGAAAGTCTCGGACACATCAGCTACCAGGCCCCGGATTTCCTGTCGATCGTCCTCACCAATCCCGCGTCCGAAATCGTGCTGGTGCGCGGACACGACCTCTACATCAAGCGCGACAAGAAGACGCTCGCGACGTACAAGTTGGAGGTGCACAATGGCAAACCGACCCAGCAAGTGCAGTTTCTGTTAAGCTTCTTCCAGAACGGCTGCACAAATTTCGCGGATTTGTTCGATGTGAATATCGCGCGCACCCCCGATGCGTGCACGGTAACACTCACGCCCAAACACTTGTTGCAAATGTTGCCATTGCGGTCTGTTGAGAACGTGATCGCCTGGCCGTCCATGGACGTACGGTCCATGCGCATCGGTCTCATCATGGACAGTTACATCGCCTACGAGTTCCACAACCCGCGGCGCAACCAACCCCTCGATGCAGCCGTCTTCGAGGTGCCGAAACCATGAGCCTCACACCGCACGGTCCCGGTTTTTCTTTCCTCGATTCGTTCGAGATCCTCGAACCCGGCAAGCGCGGTCGCGGCCGCAAATGGCTCAACCCGAAAGCGCCGTTCTTTGCCGATCACTTCCCTGGCAATCCGCTCATGCCTGGCGTGTTGCTCGTCGAGTGCGCGGCGCAGGCGGCTGGCGTGCTCTGGCAACAACCCGGTTCGGCCTATCTCGCGGCCGTCCGCGATTTTCGTTTCCGCAAACCGGTGTTACCGGACCAAACGTTGGACATTGACGTGACGCTGGAAAAAGAAATGGGCGCGTTTGCGCAATTCGATGTCGTCCTCCGCGTCGGCCCAACCGTCGTGACTCAGGGCAAACTCACGTTGAGCCGCGCCCTCAGTTCGGCGGCGTGAAGTTTGCCGCGATCGGTCCGGGGAAGCGCGGCGTCAATCAACCACCTCTTCGGCAGTTTCCACGCTGGCAGCACCCGTACTAGACCCTCTTCGATATCGGTGCGCCCGTGTGTGGTTTCCACAGCGGCAGCCAGACAATCGTTGCCGCGTTTGTCTTTCACCACCGTGACCCACGCGTCGTTGACACCATGAAGTTCGCGTAATGCCCGCTCCACTTCCGCAGGCGAAACCTTCTTGCCGCCAATGTTGGCCATTTCCCCGACACGCCCGAGCAGCCTCAGTTCGCCGTACCGATTCCACTCGCCCAAGTCGGGCAGCGTAGCCTTTCCAGCGCGGCTGTTGACGGACACGCGGCCATCACGCCGGATTCGGACTGTGACGCTATCCATCGGTTTACCAACGCTTCGGCCGCTCAACGTGGCGTTGCCCGTGCGGTCGTAGCAGATACCGCCGGTTTCGGACGAACCGTAAAAATTGTGAATCTTGAGGCCGTAGCGTCGGTAGAACTGTTGCGCCACTTCCGCCGACAGTGGCGCGCCCGCTGAAATCACGAGCCGCAAGCTCGGCGGTTTGACGACACCTTCAAGTTGCGCTAACGCCCACAGGACTGCGGGAACTGTCGGAAGTACACTGACTTGATACTGCTCGATCCATTGTAAAATCTGCCGCGGAACGAACATCGGTGCGCACACCACCGCCGTCCCCTGCAGGAGCAGTGGCATCACGAGATTGCCAAGTCCGTAGGAGTGGCCGAGTGGGATGATCGCGAGATTGCGGTCCGTGGGTCGAATCCCCATTGTGCGGATGATGTGTTCGCCGTCGGCACGGAGATTGTCCGGCGAACAGTAAACGAGCTTCAGGTTGCCGGTCGTACCCGAAGTGAGCTTGATGCAACACGAGCGCGCCGGTAATCCCCGCGAGGCACGTCGCACTGTTCTCTCTTGTGCTCCCGTCGGTAGAGATGGATCGAGGGGGAGTGCGGTGGCGCCGATTTTCTGGACACCAAGGAACGCGGCAAGCCAGGAGGCGCTATTGGGTTGGCAGATCGGGACAATGCGACCATCAAGTGGCGAACCGAAGTCTTCGGCCAACGTTGTCAGTTCGCGGCAAGTCCACTCGCGGCCGGTGTCGGCGTCAATGACGACGATTTTACTGGCGCAACGGTTCGCGGTGGCTTGCCACAATTTCCAAAGCGAGGTCATGCGTCGGCGCGCAACTCGTACTTGTACCCGATTCTCCCAAACTAGTACCGCATAAAAGTGACGAGCTTTTCTTTATCATTGGAGGGAGGAAGTCACGACCACGAGGATCGGGCTCATTCAGGAAACCGTTGCGACTGCCGTGCCGCTGCGCAGGTGTTCGGCAACACCGATGGCGCCGGGCTGGCATCCCGCCTGTTCGATGGCTGACAACACCAACTCCTCGTCCATGATGACGCGATCCCGTTTGTAAATGGGATAATCATCACGAACCTTGCGCGGCGTGAGGTTGATCGTCGCGAGATTCGCCCCCGCCCGAAAGGCGCGCACGTAGCCGTTCTCGGAAACCAGTTTCATGGCGCTGACGGCGGGAATGATCCAATGCGGTGAGGCCAATCGCATCCACGCCACGCAATCCAGTGTTAGCTCGATAGACCCGTCCGCCTTGCCCTCCAACGGCGTTTGTTCCCCGGCCACGAAGGGACTGACGCTGCACCCCGCCAACGGCAATTCGGTCAACAACTGCAACGATTCGCGGACATGCTCCTGGGTCTGGCCGGGCAGTCCGATGATGAGCCCGGAGGACACCTTCCAGCCCGTGCGGGCCAAGTAACGAATCGCCTCAACACGCCGGGCCAACGTGCCCGGAGCTTCCAACAGCCGATAATGCTTCGCGTTGCCCGTCTCGATCTTCAAGATGTAGTATTCGCCGCCAGCTTCACGCAACTCGTCGTACTGGCGCGACGTCAACGTCCCGAGGCATAGCGTGATACCGAGGTCCGTGTGCCGGCGCAGTTCGCGCACCAACGGTAGGACGACTTCGCGGACGGCCACGGGGTCTTCACCCGCTTGAATGTCGATGTCGGTGATCGACGCGGGCCGGTGATGAATGATCAGGTCGGCCACCTCATCCGCCGCGAGCCGGTACCGCGCCAACTGTTGATTGTCACGCCGCATGGCGCAGTAGTGACAATTTTGCCGGCAGTAGTTGGATACTTCCACCACGCCGCGCACAAACACCTGCCGCCCAAAGACGGCATCCCGTGTCGCCGCCGCCCGCGCATGAAACACTCCCTGCGCTTCGATGACGCCGTTCACCCGCAAAAAGTCTTGCCTCATCCGACCCATGGACTTCTCCAAGATAGCGGATTGCCACCGAAACACAACCCTGAGTTCCGCGTCCATGGCTGGCTCTAGCGGCTTCCGACAGTCTTGACAACCGTCGGTAGACCCAACGACGTACACAGCAGCCAGTTGCATTTCGAGTCATTCACGGCTACTGGTTGCCTGAACACCCGTTGCAGGAGGATTGGCACTTGTGGACCTGAGCGTCGTGACGCTGTCGCGTTTTCAGTTTGCCCTGACCATCATGTTTCATTACCTGTTTCCGCCGTTGTCAATCGGTCTCGGCGGCATCCTCGTCATCATGGAGGCCATGTACCTGAAAACCGGCCGCCTGGAGTACGAGGCGATGACGAAATTCTGGACGAAGATTTTTGCGGTCAACTTCGCCATGGGCGTCGCGACCGGCGTCACAATGGAATTCCAGTTTGGCACCAATTGGGCGACGTATTCGCGATACGTGGGGGACGTGTTCGGCTCGGCGCTGGCGGCGGAAGGCATTTTTGCGTTCTTTCTGGAATCCGGGTTCCTGGCGGTATTGGTCTTCGGGTGGGACAAAGTCCCGCCCCGCATGCACTTTTTCTCGACGTGCATGGTGGCCTTTGGCGCGTTCTTCTCGTCCATTTGGATCGTCATCGCCAACTCCTGGCAGCAAACACCGGCGGGCTTTCATATTGTGGGACAGGGGCTCGGCGCGCGAGCGGAGATCACGGATTTCTGGGTGATGGTATTCAACCCTTCCAGCATGCACCGATTGGCACACACGGTGATCGGCGCCTACATCCTCGCAGCGTTTTTTGTGATGAGCATCACCGCCTATTACATCCTCAAGGGACGACACCTCAATTTCGCGAAGAAAAGTTTCTCCATCGCCCTGATCGTGGCGACCGTGACGTCGCTTGCCGAGCCGATTTCCGGCGACCTGCAGGGCAGGAAAGTCGCACAAACACAGCCCGCCAAGCTCGCGGCCATGGAAGCGGTCTTTCATACCGGCCCGGGACCGACGCCGCTGTATCTGTTTGGGCTGCCCGATCCGCAACGGCAAGAGGTCAAACATGGTATTGCCATCCCGGGTTTGCTGAGCTGGCTGGCCTATGACGATCCTCACAAACCCGTTCCCGGGCTCGACCAAATCCCGCAACGGGACTGGCCTCCCATTGCCCCGACGTTTCAGGCGTTCCACATCATGGTGTGGCTGGGCGGGCTGTTCGTGGTGCTGACACTCAGCGGAATGTACTTTCTTTGGAAGGGCACCCTCTTCGAGAAACGGTGGTTGCTATGGGTGTTTGTGCTGGCGGTGCCGCTGCCGTACGTCGCAAACCAGTTCGGCTGGATAACCGCCGAGGTTGGCCGCCAGCCGTGGGTCGTGTACGGATTACTGCGCACGAGTGATGCGCTCTCGAAAGCCGTCGTCGCCGATCAGGTGCTTGGTTCCATCATCATGTTCGTCGTCATCTACGCCCTGCTCTTCGTGGTCTGGGTGTTTGTGTTGGACAGCAAGATCAAGCACGGGCCGGATGAGATTGTGACCGCCCGGACCGCGCCCGCGCCCGGCGGACTGCTCGGCATCGCCGGCCTGCGCGCCGGCACGGGCGGCGCATCGCTGACCGAGACCGACAACGCGAAAGAGAAGGAATAGCGACATGGATTTGAACATTTTCTGGTTCATACTGCTCGGCGTGTTGCTGGCGGGCTACGCAATCCTCGATGGCTTCGATCTGGGCGTCGGCATCGTGCATCTCGCCGTGAAGAGCGACAAAGAACGCCGGATCCTGATGAACTCCATCGGGCCGTTGTGGGACGGTAACGAGGTGTGGCTGGTAACATTTGGCGGCGCGTTGTTCGCGGCGTTTCCCATCGCCTACGCGACGGCATTCTCGGGATTCTATACCGCCTTCATGGCGCTACTGTTTGCGTTGATCTTTCGCGCCGTGTCGATGGAGTTCCGCAGCAAACACGACTCGCCGTCGTGGCGCTCGTTCTGGGACGTGTCATTCTCACTCGCCAGTGGCGTGGCCACACTGTTGTTTGGCGTAGCGGTCGGCAACGCGATGCGCGGCATGCCCATCGGCGCGGACATGGAATATCATGGGGCCTTCCTCGATCTGCTGCATCCGTACGCGCTGCTGGTCGGCGTGTTTGCGGTGGCCACATTCGCCATGCACGGGTCGATCTATCTCTATTTGAAGACGGAGGGCGACCTGCAAAAACGCATTCACGGGTGGATGTGGCGTACGTTTGGCATTTTTCTCGTTCTCTACATCCTCACGACGATCTTCACCCTCGTCGCCGTGCCGCTGGCAACCCGCAATTTCCACGAGCACCCATGGGTGTGGATTGTTGTCGTGCTCAATGTGCTGGCCATCGCCAACATTCCGCGGGCGATCTTCCTGGGCCGGCCCGGCTACGCCTTCCTGTCGTCGTGCGCGACGATTGCCGCATTGACGTTCCTGTTCGGGGTGGCGCTGTTCCCCGACCTGATCCACTCGTCGCTCAATCCCGATTGGAGCCTGACGGTCTATAACGCGGCTTCGTCGCACAAAACGCTGGCGATCATGGCAACCGGCGCGGCGCTCGGCATGCCGTTCGTGCTGGCCTACACCTCGGTTGTTTATTGGGTGTTCCGTGGTAAAGTGCAGTTGGGTACGCTCAGCTATTAATCAAGGAGATCGTCCATGGACATTCTCATCCAAGCCGACGGGGTAACGCTCACGGAAGCCATCAAGGATGCGATCGATGAGAAAATCAGCCACGTCGGGCAATACGCGCCACGGGCCGTGCGCGCCCGCGTGCGCTTGCGAAAAGTCAGCGCCCATCCTTCTCCCCGCCAGTATACCGTGCGCGTGCTGGTCGAGATTCCCGGCGCCGACCTCAGCGCCGAAGAATCCCGCGCCGAGGTGATCACCGCGCTCGACGTGGTGGCGGGAAAGATCGAACGCCGCCTGCGCAAACGCAAGACCGAGCGCCTCGCCAAACGCGAGCGCGGCCCCCGCCGCAAGCCGTAGGCGGAAGCCCCCCTCGCCAAGCGGATCGACCGGTCTTTTCTTGTGCCACCGGATTCGGGGTTTGTGTTACGCTCGCGGTGTGGTCATCCGCAATGTCATACTCGATTGGTCCGGCACGCTCGTCGACGATTTGACGCCGGTGCTGAAAACCACGAACCACGTGTTGGAATCGTGCGGGTTGCCGGCCTTGTCCCGCGAGGAATTCCGCGCGCAATTCTGTCTGCCGATCCGAAAGTTCTACGAGCAGCGCGTGCCCCACGTTCCCCAAGCCCGGCTGGAACAGATTTTTCTCGCGGAGTATCCCAAGCATCACGCCGAGATTACGCTTCTGCCCCACACGCTGGAGTTTTTGCGTTTCTGCCAGCAGCGGCACATGGGCGTGTATATCGCCAGCACGGTGGATGCTCATACGTACGAAACGCAGATGACCCGGTTCGGCATCGGGTGCTACATCACCAAACCCTATACCGGCATTCAGGACAAGACCTCCAAGATTCATCACATTTTGGAGGAGAACCGGCTCGACCGGGAGGAAACGATGTTCGTCGGTGACATGGAACACGACGTCGAAGCGGGCCAGGCCGGCGGCATCCACACTTGCGCGGTGCTAACGGGGTACAATCTTCTCGACAAACTCCGCGCGATGAACCCGGACCTGATCTGCCGCCATCTCGGCGAACTCCAAGAGTTCATTGCCGCACGAGAGGTCGTGCGTGGATAAGATCGTCGTCAAAGATCTCGAAGTGGACACGCGCATTGGCGTGACCGAAGCCGAACGCGCCCGACCGCAGCGATTGCTCATCACCGTGGAACTCGAGTGCAATCTGACCGAAGCCGGACGAACGGACCGGGAGTATTCCACTACGCCGTACGACGTGGTGGCCGAGATGATTCACAAGACGGCGGCAGAGCGGCCGCGGAAACTGGTCGAATCTCTTGCGGCTGACATCGCCAAGATCATTCTCTACCGCAAACTGGCGCAGGCGGTGACCGTCGAAGTGAAGAAATTCAGTATTCCGCGTAGCCAATATGTTTCCGTCCAAATCCACCGTACCCACTAGGGTCGGGTTATGGGCGCACCGGTGCTGGTTGCCTCTGGTGTTTGCGCTGGCCACGGTTTGCGTTCGCGCGGATACTGTCACGCTCAAGGACGGCACGATGTTGGAGGGCGATATCCGGGCGGAGGACGATGCGACACTGTCGATCTACCTCGAGTTTGCCGGTGGCACGATCACCGAGACGCGGCAGATCAACAAGACGGATATTGCCAAGGTCGTCCGCTTGACGCCCGAGCAACGGGTCGCCTGGCAAACCAAGCGTGATTACGAGGCCCTGGAGAAATATCGCCTGAATCCGAACTCGAGCTATCGACTCAATGATTACGACGAGATAATCCGCAATGTTTTCCGCCAGTTCCTCGCACAACATCCGGGCTCGATTTATGAATCAAACGTCACGGAGCGCATCACACAGTGGGTGACCGAGCGTAATTTGGTGGCCGCCGGAAAAATGAAATTCCACGGCCAGTGGCTACCGGCGGCGGAAGGCGCGCGGCTGGCGGAGCGTGAACAAGGCCAACAGTTGCTGCAACAAAGCCGCTGGCTGATTTCCCAGGGCCGGTTCGAAGCTGCCATCCCGCAACTTCAGAAAGTCCTCTCCCTGTCCTCGCAGCCCGACTTTGTCGTTCAGGCCCGGACGCTGCTGGCTTCCGCATTTCAACAGGCGATCACAGCGCTCGACCGGCAGCGGCAACAATTGGAAGCTGACGTCTCGTCCGCGCAACAACGGGTGGATCGAGCACAACAGGCGGTGAACGCGGCAGAGGCATCACTGAGGCCGGCCACGGGCAAAGGACAATCCCTGGGAAGACCCGCACCGGTTGGTTCCTCCTACCGGGCACTGGGAGCCAACGCGCAGTCCTTTGTCCAGGACCAAACCTCCGTCGACAACGCGCGCAACGACCTGGCCAATGAACAGGGGTACCTCGACCAGGCCAAAAACCAGTTGAATAACACCGTCCAAAAACTTGCGGCATTACAATCCCGGGCATCGACCGTGGAGGCCCGATGGGGAATCACCCCCGGAAATGCCAACTCGGGGATTGCCAACAACCGGCCGACCACCGCATCGCCGGCCACCGCCAATTCGCCGGATATACTCGTCGGCCTCATGACGTGGGTGCGGAACAACTGGATCTTCATGGCGGCGGGCGGACTTGTGCTCCTGTTCTTGTTGTCTCGGTTTGTGAAAGGTTGACATACGAGTTCCCTTCGCTCGTGGATATCGACCGCGACGCTTTTCTCATTGCAGAGGCCGTAGTGTTGGACGTAGCATCTCCTCAAATAGGAGCGCCTGCTATGACACCGATTCCGCGTTGTCGCTTCGTCCGGATCCTGGCCTTGGCCCTTGCTTTGTTGAGTGTGCGTTTCGCGTCCGTTTCCTTCAGCCAGACGACTAATTTCCCCGTCAACGATTACGTCACCATCAAGCTGAAAGATGGCAGCGTGCTTGAAGGACCGGTTCTCCTCGAGGACGATCGGCAGATCACCATCGAGGCGCAGTACGCCAACGGCACCATCTCCCGTAAGGACCAAGTCGACAAAAATGACATTGCATCCATTTCGCACCTGAGCGCCGTCGACCGCGACCAGCGCCTGGCGACAATTGCCTACCACGACCTTGGCAAGTACCAACTGGATCCGCAAAGCTCGGTTCAACTATCCTACTACGACAACGCCATCAGCCAGGGTTTCCTTCCCTTCCTGCAGCAATATCCCCACGTGATGGAAACCGCCATCATCAGCAACCGACTCGCCGAATGGCAGGCGGAACGAGAGCCAGGTCGCCTCGGGCCAGGTCAAGTACCACGGGCAATGGATGACCGTCGCTGAGGCGAACAAACTCGCCGAAACCGAGCGCACCCAGCAGGTTATCCAGGATGCCAGGGCGTTGATAGCGCAGGGCCAGTTCGACGCGGCCACTGAAAAGCTTGCGCCCTATTACAATGCGGCACAACCGTCGCCGCTGGTGGTCGAAAGCCGTCGCCTACAGGTCGATGTGTATCGCTTGTGGATCAGCAGCCTCGAAACCGCGCAAGGACAACTCACCAAGGACCTCGAAGCAACCAAGGAGAGGGTCACCCGCCTAGCTGAAATACGATCACGAGCCCAAGCCAACTATGACTCGGCCCGCGGCAAGAGCATGGTTACGGGAACAAGGGCCCTGGGCGACAGTGCGATATCCAGCCAGGCCAGTGCGGATTATCTTCGCGCGGAGAAACAGTACAATGAAGAGCAAAACCGCCAGTTTGCGATACAGGAACAACTCGACAATACGATTCGTCAACTGAGACAGGTCCACCAAAACCAGGATCTGTTTGCAGCGGCTTATCCCGCCATCGAGGTGGTGAAGGAGACGCCGCCGCCGCCGCTGAAGACAAATGTCTCTGCGCCGCCACCGCCACCGGAGACGAACGCCCCCGTGCCGCCAGCACCCCCGCCGCCACCAACGCCAACGATCCTCGATCAAACGGGGGCTTGGTTCAGCAGAAACTGGATCATCATTGCCGGCGTCAGCCTGCTTGGGCTCTGGGGCGTGTCACGCTTGTTCACGCGCCCGTGACAACGGCGAGACGGCTATTTCCAATACTTCTGGAAGTCGTCCTGGTCTGCCTTCTCAAATGTCGGGAATCGCGTACGTCCCGGATCGTTTGCTTTGACTCCAATCGCGTTTTCGATGGACTGGTAAACCTCGATCGGTTTCTGATCAAACCGGAACGTCAACGCGTCGGGATTGTAGGGTTCCCAAATCTTGGGGGCGATCACCGAGAGGCTCGTCATCACGCAACACACCAGGATCGTAGAGGAGATCAGGCCGAATACGACCCCCAACACCGCGTCAACAATCCGCGGGTACCGGGGGACGGCTTGTTGCGTGACCTGATTGAGCACCAGAATCAGCGGTAGACACCCCAGCAGAAACAGCGCCCAATACGCGCCGAACGCGCCGTACGCGCCCGCCCCCGGCATCACCGACTCCACAAATCCGGTCGCCTCGTACCAGTACCGCATCGTCACCATCATGGCAAAAAACAACAGGAGCGAGCTGGTTAGTTCGTAAAACACGCCGAACATTGACCCGCCCCATCCCAGCGACAGGATCAGCACCAACGCCAGGATACTGAGGATGACTTCCACGTACATGGTTAGCTCGCTTGGATCACTTCCTCCACCGACGTAATCCCACTGAGGATCTTCTCCACCCCGTCTTCGCGGTACGGACGGAGACCCTTGCGGGCGGCCATTTCCGCCAATACCTGCTCGTTGGCCCCTTCATTCACGGCTTTCCGGAATTCCTCGTCCAGCACGAGTAACTCAAAAATCCCGGTGCGCCCCTGATACCCGATGCTATCGCAGGCCTCGCATCCCGTCGCGCGATAGATGCGGTGCCCCGGCTCCAGTGCCAGTCCAATCTCACCCAACTCCGTCCCCGTCGCCTCATAGGCCTCGCGGCACTCCTTGCAGAGCACGCGCACCAGGCGCTGGGCCACAACCATCAACAGCGCCGAGGAAATCTGGTAGTGCTCCACCCCGATCTCCTCCAACCGGATAACCGTCCCCACCGCATTCTTCGCATGCAGCGAGCTGAACACCAAGTGACCCGTCAATGCGGCCCGAATCGCAATTTTGGCCGCCTCGGCGTCGCGCATTTCACCCACAAAAATCACATCGGGATCCTGCCGCATGATCGACCGCAGTCCGGCCTCGCACGTGACACCGGCTTTCACATTGACCGGAATCTGCGTCGCTCCCTCCAGTTCATATTCCACGGGGTCCTCGATGCTCATAATGTTCAACCGCTTGCGGTCGAGCCGGCTGAGCGCGGCGTACAACGTCGAGGTTTTGCCCGAACCTGTTGGCCCGGCGGCCAGGATAATACCGTTGCGCGAGTGAATCACCCGATCGAACCGTGCCATCAGCTCCTTGCTCATGCCAAGCTCTCCCAGGCCCATCACCCCGGTCTTGCGGTCGAGAATACGCAGCACCATCTTCTCTCCGTGAATGGCCGTGGCGGTGGCCGCGCGGAAATCCACTTCACCACCCTCGGTGCGGACGCGAAATCGACCGTCTTGCGCCCGGCGCTTTTCTGCCACGTCGATCTGCGCCAGTGTCTTGAGCGCCGCGACCACGCGCAGCCCGTCCGCCCGGGTAAACACCAACCGCTCCTGCAATGCGCCATCGACACGAAACCGCACCCGGCATCCGTCAGCCTGCGGTTCCAAATGAATGTCACTGGCCCGTTCGCTGATCGCGTCCTGCAACACTTCCCGCGCCGCCTCGATGCCGGTCATTTCGGGCATATCTTTGCGGACCTGGATCTCATTGCCGTCCACGTCCAGAAATTCCATCCCCACCCGGTGCTTTCTGGCTCCGAGGGTGGCGGCGACCTTCGTCCGCCCGCCAAACAGTCCCCGCTTCTTGGGGGCCTCGCCTGATACCAGCCCGGCCACGCGGCCGGTGAGCGTTCTCGGCCCTTCCCGCTCGTACAGCCGATGCCGGCGCCTGACCAGATACATCGCAAATCCGAGGACAGGCAGAAGCAGCACGTCCGCATTCGTACGCCTGATTTCTTCCGGCATCCCTCTGACGTCGTGTTGCACCCAAATCAACGCTCCAATCCACACCATCGCCGTCAGTCCCATAACCAACAGAAAAACATCCATCGACCAGCGATGCACGTACGGAGGAACCATGGGCCCGGGAGGGGAATTCGTGGCGGGTGCGGGTTGTGGCTCTTTGCTTCCGGGGACTTCCAAACCCGGCGCCTTTGCAGACTGGAGAATCGCAACGCCGTCGATGCTCTCGACCTTGTCCAGGGGCAACTTGATCTGCCCGTGGGGCACGGCAATCTCGACACTCTGGTCATCGCGTCCCAGAATCGTCACGTCATCATACACCTTGCCGTTCTTCAGCTTCACTTCCGACGCAAACAGCGAACTGACGGCCAGAACAGCCGATAGAACGATGAGCTTGAAGCCTTGCAAGGTCGCGTGCCTGTCCTCTCTGATGCCCAGTGTGTCCGGCTGCCGTTGATGAGTCAACAGCCTTTTACGAGACGGACGTACGTCAGCCGCGGAATACGTCTGCCGTGCGGCCGAGACTAATCGTCCGCCGGTTCTTTGGCCGCCAATTCCCCGGTTGCTTTCGAATGATTGCCCCGCGCCTGAATCATGCCGCTCTTACGGGCGAAATCGAACAGACCACCCGCGTCGATCACGGGCCGCGCGTCCCCGAGTGATTTCGTTGCGAAAACCTTCGAGGATTTGAGAATCTTGAGTGTGTTGGCATCCAGATCGAGTTCGATTTCGTCGCCGGTCTGGATCGTTTCGCAGATTCGCGCAGTTGATTCCACGGGATAGAGCTCGCCCGTGGCCACGCTATTGCGAAAGAAAATCCGCGCAAAGCTCTCCGCCACCACCGCCTCGCACCCCGCCGCCCCCAGGGCAATCGGGGCGTGCTCGCGCGAACTGCCACAACCGAAATTGCGCCCGCCAATGACAATTGTGTACGGCCCCTTGGTTTGTCCCTCGGGAATGTACCGGGTCGGATACTGGTCCTTCGGCAGACCGCACATCGCGTAGCTGCCGAGTTTCTCGTATTCCTCCGGAATCGTGGGGACGAGGGTCAGATACTGCGCCGGGATAATCTGGTCGGTATCGATATTGTCCCGCACAACATAGGCCTTTCCGCGAATCACCTTGCTCATGGTGTCTGTCAGCCTACGCAAAGCCCCCCACCGAATCAACTCTCAAAACCTGTCCGCCAGCCCTGATCGGCGAACTCCAACGTCTCATGTCAGCCACTGGGGTGTTCAATTCTGTCTGCCACGCCCCACCCATTGGAACGCTCCCTATGGGAGGCCCCCGCACGCCCCCAGACCCTTGGCAAGGCGGCTGCTTTAGGGTTTGTCATGCCAGAGTACAGCGATCCCGAGAAGAGCTACACGATCAGCTACCCCGAAGGGTGGCTGCCTCTGACGCATGAAGGTTCCCCCCACGTCAGCCTCGCCAGTTTGACCACCGGCGGCTACCTGAAAGTGGAGGCCTGCCAATTCGAGAAGCCCGCCCCGGAGTCCATGCAACCCGAGCGCGCCCTGCAATCGCTCATCGAATGCGAGAAGCGCACCTGGCCCGACATCGATTTTCCGCTCATTCAACGCAGCTCGCGCAACGGCTCCGCCCTCGCCTACATGACGTTTACCCGGGTCGAACTCCCGGACGAGGAGCACCTCGCCGATTTCGGTCACACCCGCGCCTGGATCTTCACCCGCGGCCGCGTCCAGGTCCGCTGCCTCTACCGCTGCCGCAGCAGCGATGCCGGCGTGGACGACGACGAGCTGGAAGGAATCGTCAACTCGCTGGAACTGCACGACGATCCGCATCTCGATACCGCCAGTTTCACGAATTACTATTTCAGCCTGCTCAAGCGCCATCGCCCGCAACTCGGTGTCCGCCCGCCCGAGGGACTGGCCTTGACGCTCGCCGACGGCCAGACCGTCTTGCTCGAGCATCTGTATCATCATTATCTGCTCGAGCCGCACCGGATGGACGAGTTGATCGAAGCCGCACATCAATCTGCTCGATTACTGCAGCGACGACGTGCCCGATCTGCGCAATTACAAGCTCATCAAGCCGCTCCTGTTCCCGAAAGTGTTCCGCACCGCCTCGCACAACCTGCCGCCGCACCGCATGCCATTGTGGCCCGGCATCTCCATCGGCGCCGTCATTCAGGGCACCGTGTTCACCTACGGCGTGAACTCCGAGCGGTTGAAAAACTGGTCCTGCGAATCCCTCGACGACATCATGGAAGACCTGATCGACAATCTCTACAGCATCCAGCCCGTCGCGCCGCGCGGCCTCCGCAACGAAGAAGGCGTGACCCAGGCCATCAGCTACGTCGACCACTCCTTCAGCGCGTCGTTCATCCTGTTCGAGGATTTCTACAACACCACCTCGCACAACCTCAGCGCCGAGGAATTCCTCGTCGGCCTGCCCGACCCGAGTTGCGTGTCCTGCTTCCGCGACGACGACCCGCGCTTTGTCGTGCAACACACCGCCATGCTCCGCTGGGATTACCATCGCAGCGTCGAGCGATTGACCGACACCATCTATCTCGTCAGCGGCCCGACCCTCAAAGACGTCAAGCCCTACGACATCCTCCACTGCTGCCCGAAACGGGTGTAGAGCACAATCTAAGCACTTACGAGGTCGTGACCGAACCCAACGGTGGCTTCATTTTAGGGGGCGGACCCAACCGATTTGCCGAAATCGTGTCGTGTGCCGCGGCTGCCGAAATCCTCCGCCTTCGCCCTCCCTGTGGTGGCGGCCTATGACCGTCGATCGTTCTGCTGTCGCTTCCGCTCGGAGGTTCGGGCTTCGGCAAGACCGTTAGCTGTCGCGTCGCCCCCCCGTCTTCTCGAAGGTCCGTCGATCCGGATGGCGACAAAAATTGGCGGACCCAAACCGCACCGCAAACTCGCAACTATAGGGGTCTTGTACCAGGCATTCCGAGATCTTGAGGGTTGGCCCCAGCCACTTGGTTTGACATATTTCCGGGTCTGGAAGACGCCTCTGATTGCTGACCGGTTCGTTGGTCAAGGCGGGCCGGCCTTCTCGAATCTCCGCCGATCCGGATGCCAACAAAAGACGCTGGCATCAAAGCGTGCCGCAAATCCGCAACTGTCGGGATTTATCACCAGGCATTCCGAGAGGTTGAGGGCTTGTCCCAGATACCTGGTCCGACATATTTCCGGGTCCGGAGACCGCTGATTGTTGGCAGTTTCGTCAGTCATGCTGGTCGTTCTCGGCCGCGCACGGGCGGGCGGCTCGGTTCATGGTTTGGGATGCGCCGTATCTCGAGCGATACGGAACAAGTATTGGGGCCGATGTTCGTTCGGTACCAATCTCACTGAGGTTCATGATGCTTCCCGGTCCAGCGGCAAATGTGAGAACCCAGACCGGCGCGGGTCAAGGATGGGGCTAACAAACGTAATGCTTCGGCAATAAGTACGGAAGACGTGCAGGGTCGTCAAGAGTTTTTTTGTCGGAGAGGCATGGCGATATCCGTGGCCGTGTAGTTCCCGGCCATGCCCGCGATGTTGGAACCTAGTCTGAGGATGTCGAAGCGAGATCGCCCGTCCCTGTCTACACTGCCTAGTGAACCTCTGGCCCCTGGAAACCCTGCCAATTACGATCCCGATGAAAACTTATGGGTTCACTTCGTGGTACGGTCTCTTCTGTTCGTAGAGACTGAGCCGCTGGCGGGCCTTCTCCAGTGTATCGTTTGACGGATTGGATTCCAGATAGTGGGATTCCAGATATTTCTGTTGCCATTTGACGGCGGCGTCAAAGCGGCCGGCCTCGGCGCAGGCCGCCGCCAGCGTGCCGAGTATCGAATCGTCCTTCCATGCGGACAGTTCACACGCCTTCAATGCGTAGTCGACGGCGTACTCCCCGTTCCGCGCATTGACATCGGGGCAGACAGCCAGTACCCAGGCGAGGCTGACGTACGCCTCCACGAAATCCGGCTTGAGCCGGATCGCTTCGGTGTAATCCGCAACGGCCTTGTCATAGGCGCCTTTGTGGGCGTAGAAGCCCCCCCGGGCGTAGTGGGCCTCCACGAAATTCGGGTTGAGCCGGATGGCTTCGTTCTCGTCGGCAACGGCCTTGTCCCAGTCGCCTTTGTAACCGTAGGCGTTGCCCCGGTCGTTGTACGCAGCGATATAATCGGGCTCGAGGCGGATGGCGTCGGTGTAATCGGCGATCGCCTTGTCATAGTCGCCTTTGTCGCCGTAGACGTTGCCTCGGTTGTAATAGGCCATGGAATAATTCGTTTGGAGTCGAATTGCTTCGCTGAACTCAGCAATGGCGACGACGTCATCATGCCGACCACTCGCTTCCAGACCTCTCTGAAAGGCTCTATCTGACTCCTCTCTCGCTGCCAGTTCCCTCGCCGACTGGCTGTTCCCGCACCCCTGGCCCGCCAATAGCAGGAGGAAAATCGCCAGCCACGACAGCGCCGCGAAAGGACGCTGGGCTGGCGGACTCGAATTGACGCCGGGTTCCGGGGCCATGCTTTTACAACTAGCATTCCGGTAATGGCAAATCGAGCAGTTTCCAGTCGCCGGCCTGTCCCCCTTGCGTTCCCTGCATGAAAGCGTATGTTGCAGTGGAGAGTCGAGAAGCTCTCTCCGGGTAGGATCGTTCAGCCGCATTGGGTGCGGCTGGGGTTGCGAAGGGTTGAGCCTCGACTCTCCTTTCGTTTCATCCCTCCAACTCCGGCAGCAGGAGTCCTCACTGAACCCCCGAAGCAAATTCCAATCGAGTTGCCCATCTGTCTCGTTCATCCTGACGGTAGCCGATTCAACAACGGCAGGGCGTCGGCGGGCAACGATTACTGGACAAGATCAAGGGCCGTCTGTCTTCTCGAAGCTACGACAATTAGGATGGAGACAAAGGACTTCCGAACCGAGAATTACAGCGTACTTGCAACTGTTGGGATTCTCTACAAGGCAAGACGAGAACTTGTGAAATGGATCGAGATGCCCAGTCCGACATATCTCCAGGTCTGGAAGACGCCTTTGATTGCTGACTGTGGCGTCGCTCCTGCTCCCGGCAATGGCATTCCGGCCATGGCAAGTCGAGCCGTTTCGAGCCGCCAAGACCGCCCCGAGAACCAGTTGCTATTCCCGTAATCAGGCTTACGTTGCAGTGGAGAGTTGAGGTTGGTCGCATGAATAGACACGTGCTGGAAATCTCCACGTACGTCTTCCGCCTCCTCCGAAGGCGGGCACTGCTCTCCATCTCCTGCTCCGACGAAAAGGACAGCCCCACGCAACACATCGTGGTCGATGACGACGTTTACAACGAAATTATCGACCGTGCCATCTCCAAGCGAAAGACCATCGACGAAATCTTTCTCGAAGTCGGCACGCGGGTTTGTCCGGCCCATCGGCGGTCACGTTGCCTCAGGAGGTGGAGCCGGTAGCGGCGGCGTGGTTTGGACTCCTGGATGGCCGCTCGACAGGCGACGGTCCGTTGCTTTGACGGGCGAGTTGATGCGTCATCCGATGTCCGCTGGCATTCACCCCATAGGAATCACGTCCACACGGAATCAATTTGTCCGCCTCCGCCGCGCTCCAGGCGTCTTCCCCGCAAGCTGCCTGCAACCGCGGTCGGCCGCGATACAGTTTCAGGGCCTGCCGCTGTCCAAGGGAGAAACCGATTGACAGTGCCGCAGTCTGGCGCGTATGTTTACCCCAGTTGTCGGAGGATTTATCCCATGGCTGACGAAAATCTCGAGCAAAAGAGACCTGAAGAAGAGTCGAAAAAAGACACCGTTCGTATCAATTTACCTCCCGGCCTAACGGGTCGTGGCATCCCTGGTACTGGAGCCCCCGGTACTGGCGCTCCACCATCACCGATGGCCAAACCTAAAGTCCCGGGTTCTACCGCCAGTCCCGAAGACGAAGCCAAGCGGGAGACGTCGGTCATGGCCCGTCCGGCCGAGGCGCCCAAGCCGAAGAAGGACACCTCGCGCGTACAGGTCGTTGCCGCCAAACCGATCACGGCGGGGGCTCCTCGTCCGTCGATCAAATTGCAGCATGAAGACGAGACGGCTCCGGCTTCCGAAGCCGCCACCGTCATGCCCGGTGCTGGTCCGTCCGGTAAGGGTGCCAAGCCTGCTGGCCGGCCCGCTCCCGTCGGTGCCGTTGCGCCCAGTGGCGCCGAGGCTGGTTTGTCCCTTGTGGCCGTTGTCCTGTCGCTCGCGGTGGCTGGCTATTTGGCCTATATCGCATTCGGTTGATTCGGGCGAATCCAGCACGCCCGTTTCCGCATCCAAGGTTTGGGAACGTATTGGAGAAATTCCATGGCAAATCCACATGTTGTGACGCTTTCGGCAGGCAATTTCGAGCAGGAGGTCGATAAATCGACCACACCCGTGCTGGTCGATTTTTGGGCCGAATGGTGCGGCCCGTGCAAAATGATCGCGCCGCTGCTCGACGAAATTGCCGAGGAAAAGCTCGGCCAGGTCAAGATCGCCAAGGTCAATGTGGACGACAATCAGGAGTTGGCCACGCGGTTCGGCATCCGGGCGATACCCACGCTGCTGCTGTTCAAGGGCGGCCAGGTCAAAGAAACGATCGTCGGCATGACCGGCAAGAAAGACCTCGAAAGAAAACTCGCGTCGCACATCGGCTAAACCACGACTTCCAGGCAAATCCCCAGGGGCGCACGGGTGTGCGCCTTTTTTCACCGCAACACTTTCTTCTGGATCGCCATCAATTCGGCAACGCCTTCGCGCGCCAGCTTGAGCATCGCCGTCATCTGCCGTTGCGTAAACGGTGCGTCCTCGCCCGTTCCCTGGACCTCCACGAACTGGCCTTCGTCGGTCATCACCACATTCATGTCCACGGCGGCCTTGGCGTCTTCTTCGTAGCACAAATCCAGCAACGGCACACCGTCGAGCAGCCCCACGCTGACGGCCGCCACGGCGGATTTGATGGGACAGTCCTTGAGAACGCCTTCGCTTTGAAGTTTGTTCATGGCCAGCATCACCGCCACATACGCGCCGGTGATAGACGCCGTCCGCGTCCCGCCATCCGCCTGCAACACGTCGCAATCGATCCAGATCGTCCGCTCGCCCAGCTTGTCGATGTCGGTGACCGAACGCAGCGCGCGCCCGACGAGTCGCTGGATCTCCTGGGTTCGGCCTTCCACGCGGCCCCGCGTCACTTCCCGCGGTTTGCGCGGCGCGGTGGCGTAGGGCAGCATCGAATACTCGGCGGTGATCCAGCCGCCGGTCACGCGCTGCTCGCGCATCCACCGCGGCACGCCCTCTTCGATCGATGCGGCGCACAGCACACGCGTGTCCCCCATCTCGATCAACGCCGAACCCGCCGGCTGTTTGACGTAGTGGGGATGGATTTTTACGGGGCGAAGCTGATTGGGGCGGCGACCGTCGACGCGTTTCATGCCCCGCTAGAATGGGCGGGGGCCAATGTGGAGGCAAGCAATTTCTCGGCGCGCGGGCCTCGCTTTCGGGATTGAACCTCGGGCCGCGCACGGTTAAGCTGCCCTGCGTTGCACACACTGTGCGCCCGTAGCTCAATTGGATAGAGCGTTGGCCTCCGGAGCCAAAGGTTGTGGGTTCAAATCCCGCCGGGCGTACCAGCTTTCGCCCCGGGCGTCGCCAGCGGAAAGCCAAGCCATTCCGTCGGCTTGCGAATACGCTCATCTGCGGTACACTGTCATCCATGCAGGAGGACGAATGAAGACCGCTTTCACGGCCCTGACCATTGCCGCATGGTTCGGCATCACCGCCACCGCCAACGCCTGGTTGGGTGATTCCCCGGACGCCCTGGTCCAACGATACGGAAAACCCAAACTCGTCGAGTTGACCACCGGCGACATCCCCGCGCAAAAGGGCTACTACGCCGAACTCAAGGAAAACTTCACCACCAATACCAGCCTGATCGCCTGGACGGGCACGAACTACAACGAGGTCGGCTACGGCATGGACCTCGTCGAAACCCGCCGCCGTTACACGTTCGAGAAGGACGGTCTCAAGATCGTCACCTACATCGGCAACGCCGGCGAGAAATACAACGGCGCCGATTTCTCCGACCGCTCGGCCCGCGAGATCGTCAACTCCAGCGCCGTTTGGGAAAAGGACAAGAGCGGCGATCAATACCGCCGTTCCGTGCCGCTGTCGCAGTCCGTCATCGACGCGTTCCTGGAAAACAACAAGGGCGAGTCGACCTGGCCCGATACCTGGCAGTCGTCCGCCGTCCCCGGCACCTGGCGCAAACGGACCGCCGACAAAATGCGCATGGCCATCGCCCATGGCACTTCCGAACGTCAGATCTTCCAGCTCGAGGTTCGGATGGTGGACGATGCGACCCGGGCCGAGGAGTGATCGCCGCGTTGGCAGGGTCGGCCGGGTCAGCTCGCCGTCGGTACCGGCGTTTCCACCCCGGCCGGCGCTTGCTCCGATGCCGGACCCGCTGGTGACGGCCACGGTTGCGCCAAGAACTCGTCCGTCAACGATCGGTAACACTGCGCCGCATACGACCCCGAATCATACGTCGTAATCGGCTTCCCAAAACTCGGCGCCTCGGCCAGCCGCACCGTCCGCGGGATCATCGTCTTGTATACTTTGCCGGGAAAATGGTTGCGCACCTCCACCGCCACCTGCTGCGCCAGGTTCGTCCGCCCGTCGTACATCGTCAACACGATCCCCTGCAACTCCAGCGATGGATTCGCGCCGCTGTCGCGGATCTGTTGCAGCACCCGCGTGATCACCGCCAGCCCTTCCAACGCAAAATACTCGGCCTGCATCGGCACCAGCACGCTGTCCACCGCCGCCAGCGCGTTCATCGTCAAAATCCCCAGCGACGGCGGACAATCCACAATGATGAACTCGTACCGGTCCATCCCCTGGATCGGCGTCAACGCAAACTGCAGCCGCTGCAAATAATTCTCCGCCCGCGCCACGTCCACTTCCGCCACCGCCAGATCGACTTCGCTGGGAATGACCTCCAGGTTCT
The DNA here is from genome assembly GCA_963842185.1 of uncultured Verrucomicrobiae bacterium. Classification (GTDB taxonomy): domain Bacteria; phylum Verrucomicrobiota; class Verrucomicrobiia; order Palsa-1439; family Palsa-1439; genus Palsa-1439. Next base: position 599,228 of record CAWJFL010000016.1, on the reverse strand, counting down.
CGTGTCCGCCCGGGCCGAATCGAATCCGCCAGTTGCGCCCCGCCCATCAGTGCCTTGTACACGCTCCCGCCCGACAGCTTCTCCAACCCCAGCGCGCTCGTCGCGTTCGCCTGCGGATCGAGATCGAGCAACAACGTCCGTTTCCCACGTTCCGCAAGACACGCCGCCACGCTGACGGCTGTGGTGGTCTTGCCAACGCCCCCCTTCTGATTGGCCAGCGCGATACTGCGCGTACTCATCCATCGCCTTATAGCCCAATTTCGCCCCCTTCGGCAAGGCTGTTATCGAGCGGTTGTGGACTGGCGCCGCGGGGGAGGACGCAAAAAAAGCTTCCAAACCTTCCAAAGTCCACTCACGCGTTTTTGGGTAGTGAGGTAGGATTGGTGCATGAGAAAGAATTATAGCGATGCGCGGGAGGAAGGTTTGCGACCTGGGTACGACGAGGTCGCCGCTCGTCGGACTCGGGTTTCAGCTCGCTACGCTCGGTTGACTCCGCTCACACCGTTCGCTTCGCCCTTCGGGTGCCGATACGACACGGCCTCGTCTTGGCGCTACCCTCGCGCCTCGGCTCCCAAACCTTCCAAACCTCGCTCACACGTTTTTGGATTTCGCGCTACACTCGCCCGCATGACAACAAACATCAGCCGTCAGAAATCCGACATCCCGGTCGGCTCGCCATGAAACCGCAAATACCCAGGAAGGGGAATTACCTCTCCGCACTGCCGGAACACGTCCGGTTGCAGATCAACTGCAAACTGCGCGACGGCTGGCGGCACTGCGCCGTGGCCGAATGGCTTCTCACCCAAAAGGCCAACCGCGACATTCCCGAGCACCTCCTCAAAGCCGGCGACCCGTATGCACTCATCTGGACCCGCCGCGCCCACAGCGAAAAGGTCGTCCAGGAAAACTGCCGGATGACGATCACCCGTTGGAGTCAGGGTCCCTACCGGGACTGGCGGGCCGAACAACCCAAACTCCGCGTGCCATTTGGCACCCCGCGGGCCATCAAGAAGGCCTTTCGGGCGCTGTACGAGGAACTCCAAGGCAATCACCACGCACTGAACCTGCTCGAGAGACTGCGCCGCGCCGTCCGCCGAGGACTGGGCGAAGTCGGATCGCCGCCCCGTTAAACTTGTCGCGTCGCCCGCAAAACCAAGAAGTTACCTTGGCCACTCGCTAATTCGGTTCCACCAACGGAAGAGCCATTGCCGGTACGCCGCCGGTTTCGGCATGCGCTGAACCAGATCAGCGGACCCAAGAGATTTGTCCGGCCAAAGATGTATGCGATCTTGAAGCCCTACTTCCCTCGCGATTAACTGCACGCTTTTCAGCGACCCTAACGCGTACTTCTGCCACGACTCCCTCGTGGCAAACACATCGGTATTTAACCGAACGCCACGCATCCGCACCTCTTCGGCGATTCTCGCAACATTTTCGGCCCTGATGTTAATCGGCTCGTGAAAGACTGTGAGCGGTTTCAGTTCCGCAATCGCCTTTAGCGTGGCCGTCAGATCAACTTCGTCGCATTCGGGATACGTCGGGGCCATGGCTACGTACACATTGAGCCCGGCTTCTTTGGCGGCCCGCAACGTCGCCAGTCGCATCGACGGCGGTGGTGCTTTGGGCTCGTAGAGCTTCGCCAGATCATTTCGCAGTGTCGGCAGACTCATTCCGAACACCAACCGCTTGCCGAAACTTTGAAACAGATCGAAATCCTTTCGGGCAAGTGGGCTGCGTGTCAGTATTCGAACGTTCAAAGTTGACTGGTCGCGAATCAATTCCAACGAGCGGCGCACCAAATGACGGGCTGCCGTCGCCAGTTCACGCTGCCGTGCAACATCTGGATGGATGAAGTTCTGATAGGGATCGGTCGTGCTGCAGTAGATGACAGCGCGATTCCCGTCTCGCTTTAGACTTTTCTTGGGCGTGTTCTCGGCGGCGCGGAGCGATGCCAGGAACTGCTCCTCGTTCCATGGACGTAAGAGGACGTATCTGCCCCATTCTTCGTCCGGGTCTTTCACGCCATACTCTGCAAGCCTAGCCGCCTGCTTAATTGTCGAAGCACTCGGCACATAACAAAAGCGGCACGCGTGCGAACACCCGACCGCCACGTTGAACGCCCAATTCGAGAGGCTCTTGTAGACGAAATTGTTCGGAGCAATAACTGCCGGCACGTGCCAAAAATCCGACACCGTACTTCTGGTCGATGTGAGAAGGCGATCTCGCTCCAGCCGACCTGTCGGTCGCGCTGTGTCCTCCTGTGCTATTGTGGCACTCTCTCTTGATGGATGTATCAATGTAGCAACCCCACCTCAGAATAGCTCAGGTACATTGATTCGTCGAAGTGTTTCGTTCCAGAATTTTTCCCCCAACTGGTGCTTGCTCGCGAAAAGCAGGTAATACAAAGGCAGATTCCTTGGCGTCGTGACCTGCTGAATATTGCCGACAAAGGTGTACCCGAGCTTGTGCAATTGCGACCGGTAGATTTGAATCAAGCCCCTGCAGAAATTTGCTGGACTGTTCGTTGGAAGTTGCTTCCAAGAGTCGCACCCCAGATAGACGGTGAGCGGCGCGGCGTCATCGGTGCGACGAATATAATTGTGCATGTTCCGTTTGATATCCGTCCCAATCGGCATGTTGATAAGGAGGTCAGAACGCGTCTTTTCGCTCAGCGTCTCTATCAAGAAAAACGGCGCGTGGCCTATTCGCGTGGGATCCACGAAGGCCAGTGTAAGCGATTTGCTGGGAATTGTGATTTGCCGAATGGCTTGAGGTTGTTCGCGCACTGTGCGTTTTGGGGCACGGCACGGTAACTTGGTGTTGGCGAAACCAAGACGGCGAAGTCAAGCCGGCTCTTTTCATGCTCGACGACCTTTACCAACCGCTCTTTCCCGTGCTTCATAAAGTGCCCAATGTCGATTCTGCATTCTACCCCTTGGTCTCCGATTTACTGCTGCACCTGTACCACTCCGTGCTGGCTCCGGAGGACTTGCCGGCCAAGTACGGCCCAACAAAATTCAATATCAAGGTGCCCAATTCTCCACAGATTGCTCTCGACCCGGACCCCGAGTGGATCGACTCGCTCAAACACTTATGTAGCGAAGACCATCCAAGTACACCCCAGTGGTGGAAGGACAAGAGCAGCCCCGATTCCTCGACAGGCCCGGCATGACAACCCGGTTTCCTAATCTGCGGCCTTCTGCAGGCTCCGCAGAAAACAACCTTCGGTGGTAATCTGTGGCCTTGCCCTGCCGTCCGTCCCCCACTCACTTAAGCACGCAGGCACTTGGGTACCGGCTACTCCCCCAGCCAGCAACCGATACCCGATCTCCGGCTCGGTCTGGATCAACTTGCCGCCCTCGGGCGTCTCCAGCTTCTTCCGCAACTGTAGCCTCACCGCCCCACGGCCCAGTCCACGCGCGGCTTGATGCCGAGGTCTGCGGCGATGCTCTTAATGATGATGCCCAGATTGCGTGCGGTGGGGTTCCCCCGACGATTCAGCATTCGGTGCAGCGTCTTTTCCCCCAACCCGGTCTGTCGCGCCAGTTCCTTGAACGTGATTTCGGCGTGGACCAAATCGCGCAGCATGGAAAGTCCCTCGACGGTCTCGCCTTCCAACAGGGCGTTGATCGCTTCCGCATACAGCGCCCGGGCAAATTTCCGGTCGCGCTTGATCCGCGCCACCACCGTTTCCTTGTAATCTCGCGTCAGTGCCATCGCCCGCATAGTAACACATATGTTACTATTATCAATGCGGTGTTTATTATTCCCTCGCCAACAACCGATACCCGATCCCGGGCTCGGTCTGGATCAACTTGCCGCTCCGAAGCAGATTGCAGGATTGCGGGGACAATGATACACTAAAACAGTTATGACAGCCATCGCAGCGAAATTGGATGCCAGGATGAAGAAATGGCGACCGCAGACGGCGAAGGAAGTCGAACGCCGGGTCGCCGAAATCATCGAACTGGCTGACGAGGACGTACTGGATGTGGTGCGTTCGCGCACCGCCGAACAGGAAGTGCTCGATACGCTCGATGAACCCAAAGCCCGGTGAAATTTGGCTGGCCGACCTCGGTCTCGCCGCCAAAACTCGTCCCGTCGTCATCGTCTCCCGCTACGATCCGGACTCGCCTCGCGCGTTGGCCCTCTATGTTCCGCTCACAACGCAGAATCGCCACAGTGCGTACGAGGTAGAGTTGCCGACACTGCCGTTTCTGCGTGAGACGTCGGTGGCGAACGTACAGGGCACGGGCGCCATTGCTGTCGTCCGATTGGAGAGGAAGATCGGCGTGTTGCCGAAGGACAGCCTCGCAAAGATCAAAGCTGCGCTCCGTTACGCATATGATCTGTGAGGCACTTGGGCACATAAGCACGTAGACACTTGCGCACTCAGGCACTCGTTTACTCCCTCACCAACAACCGATACCCGATCCCGGGCTCGGTCTGGATCAACTTGCCGCCCTCGGGCGTCTCGAGCTTCTTCCGCAAATGCGTGATGTAGACCCGCAGATACTGCGACTGGCTCTCGGCGCTCGGGCCCCATACCGAGCGCAGCAGTTGCGCGTGCATGACCACCTTCCCTGCGTGACGCACCAACTCGTGCAGCAGCGCGTACTCGGTCGCCGTCAGCCGCACTTCCTTGCCCTTCAACGTGACCTCTCGCGTCGCCAGGTCCACTTTCAAATCGCCGTTCACGAACACCGGCTGTTCGTGCGCCTCGGGCGCGCGCCGTTGCACCGCCCGCAACCGCGCCAGCAGTTCCTCCGTGCCGAACGGTTTCGTCAAATAATCGTCCGCGCCGTTGTCCAGCGCCGCCACCTTGTCCGCCTCGCGGTCGCGCACGGACAGCACCAGCACGGGGGTCTTGCTCCATTCCCGCAACCGCTTCAACACCGCCACGCCGTCCATGTCGGGCAATCCCAGGTCCAGAATGATCACATCGGGCCGACGCGCCGCCGCCTCCTGCAACCCGAGTTGGCCGTTCCCCGCCTCGTAAATCTGGTAGCCCTGCGGTTCCAACGTCAGCCGCAACAACCGCCGCAGTCGCCGGCTCATCATCAATGACCAATATGCTCCGCTCCACGCTCATGCTGGCTGTTCCCCCGTTTCCACAGGAATTCGCATCGTAAACACCGCCCCGCCCCGGGATCGTTCCCCGCCTTGATCTCGCCCCGATGCGCCCGCAGCGATGCCCTGCACGATCGACAACCCCAACCCCGTGCCGCCCGGCCGCGCCCCGGCGCCGCGATAAAATTTCCCGAACACTTTCTTCTCTTCGCCGGGCGCCAGCCCCGCCCCATGGTCGCGGATGCGCAACTCCAGCTTCCCGTCGTCGAGTTGCGCCGACACCTCGACCGGTGATCCCGCCGGGACTGTGTTCCGCGGCATTCACCAGCAGATTGCAAATCGCCTGCTCCATCAATCCAAAATCCAGCCGCACCAGCGGCAGGTTCTCCGCCACGGTGACGCGGACGCGCTCCCGTGAAACCTCGTTCTCGACCTGGCTGACGGCCGACTCCAGCAACTCATGCACTTCGCCCAGCTCCATGTTCAACGGCAACCGTCCCGACTCGATCCGCGTCATGTCGAGCAGATTGCTCACGATCCGCTCCAACCGCCGGTTCGCGGCCTTGATTTCGTCGAGGAATGTTGCGGTGAGCGGCAGCCCGGCGTCCTTCAACTGGGTGTCGAGCCCTTCGGTCGCCGCGCCGATCACCGACAGCGGCGTCTTCAATTCATGCGACACCGAATCCAGCAGCGTGTGATACAGCCGTTCCGATTCCGCGACCATGCGCGCCTGTTGCGCCGTCTCAATCGCGCGATAACTCTCGATCATCACCGCGATCTGCGCCGCGAATGTATCCAGCAAATCGTTGTCATCCAGCGTCCACGTGTCGCGTTCCTCGAACAGCACCCCCAACACTCCGAGCCGATGGTTCGCGGTCTGCAGCGGCAGGTACATCGCCTGCGCGTCGGGCAGCGTGTCGGTGAATCTCCCGGCCGCCTGACCGCGCTCGAACGCCCACGCCGCCACCGCGCGCGCCTTTGCATCCGGGGAAAACGTGCTCGTCGGGTGCGGCTCGTCCTCGAGTCGTCCATCCGCCGTCGGCCAGTAACACCGCCGTCCGCGTCCGAAACAGCGCGTCCACTTCCTTCACCGCCCGCGCCAAACCGTCTTCCAGCGACGCGCTCGCCGTCACGCTTTCCAGCAGGCGATTCAACGCCGACGCCCGGTGCTCGCGACGGCGCTCCGCGGCTTCGCGAACGCGCAATTGATTCGTCGTGTGTCCCATCGCCAGCGCCACCACGAAGAACATCGTGACCATCATCAGGTCATGCGGCGACTTGATCGCAAATGTATAGACGGGGAGGAATGAACAGATACTCCCACGCCACCGCGCTTAATGCCGCCGCCAACAGCACCGCCCACCGATTCAGCCGCATCGCCGCCACCACGACGCCCAACAGATAGACCAGCGACACCGCCACGTATCCCACCAGGTCCTTCAACAGCCACGACACGCCGGTCGCGAGCACGACCACGCCCGCGCCCACCGCGCAGTCCTGCAGCAGGTTGGTCCCCACCCAGTTCGCCCAGGGCCGCCGCGCGCGCTTGCCTGCCGCCGTGCACCCCGCTCACGACGTGCACGTCGATGTCGCCGCCGCGACGGATCAACCGATCGGCCAGCGAACCGCCCTTGATCAATTCGAGCAGCCAATTGTCCATCGGCTTGCCCACCACCATTTGCGTCACCCCCTGCTCGCGGGCTGCTTCGACCAACGCACCGGCGATGTCGTCGCCGGTCGTCATCACCACCTCCGCGCCCAACTGCCGCGCCAGCGAAAGGTTCTTCGTCAGCCGTCGCTTCTCCTCGTCACTCAGCGCCGCCGATGTCTCCACGTACACCGCCACCCACGGCGCGTCCATCGCCGCCGCGATCCGCCGCGTCCAGCGAATCAATTGACCGGAAAACGGGCTGGGCCCGACGCCGACCCCCAGGCGCTGGCCCGACTTCCACGGCACGTGGATGCGTTTGGCGCGCATGACGTCGCGCAACTCCTGGTCCACGTGTTCGGTGGTCGCGCGCAACGCCATCTCCCGCAGCGCCGTGAGCGTCTCTTCCCGGAAAAAGTTCTCCGACGCCGTGGCCGCGCGTTCGCCCATGTACACCTTGCCTTCGGCCAGCCGTTTGCGGAGTTGGTCGGGCGTCAGGTCGATCAGCTCGATCTCGTCGGCCTGGTCGAGCACCGAATCGGGCACGGCTTCGCGCACCGCCACGCCCGAGATTTGCTGCACGACGTCCACGCGGCTTTCGAGGTGCTGGACGTTCAGCGTGCTGTAGACATCGATGCCCGCGTCGAGCAATTCGAGCACGTCCTGGTAGCGTTTGGGATGGCGGCTGCCCGGCGCGTTGGTGTGGGCCAATTCGTCCACGAGTGCGAGCTGGGGATGCCGCGCGAGGATCGCGTCAATGTCCATCTCCTCCAGCGTAACGCCACGGTAGTCGATCTTCTTGCGGTTAATGATCGTCAGGCCGGCCAGCAACTCATAGGTCTCCTTGCGCCCGTGCGTCTCCACGACGCCGACGACCACGTCGACGCCCTCGCGCACCCGCGCTTGTGCCGCTTCCAGCATCGCATACGTCTTGCCGACGCCGGGGCACATCCCGAAAAAGATCTTCAGTTGCCCGCGCTTGGCCGCGCGTTCCTCGCGCTGGATTTCCGCAAGCAACGCATCCGGGTTGGGACGCTGTACCTCGGTCATGCGGTCATTCTAGCTTGTGGACAGGGTTTCACCATCCAAAAGTGGATGGTGGGAAGGATGGTGCGTTGCGTTCACAAGCCGCTAGCGCTGACCGAACTGGATGACCCGTCACCTACCCCTTCACCGAAGCGCTCCCGTCCGCTTTCTTGGGTTGCAGGTCATCCAAGGCCACATTCAACTCCAGCACGTTCACCCGGGGTTCCCCAAAGATGCCCCACTGCGGGAGCTCCACAAATTTCTCGACCAACGCTTTGACCTGATCCTCCGCGATGCCGCGCGCCGCGGCAACGCGGGCCACCTGCAACCGCGCCGCCTCGGGGCTGATGTGCGGATCGAGCCCGCTGCCGGAGGTGAACACCATGTCCGCCGGCACCGGCGCGTCCGCCGCCAGCTTGTTGCCGGTGCGAAAGGCCGCCGCATTGGCGGTGACGTTGGATTGCAGGGCCTGGCTGGTCGGGCCGAGGTTGCTCGCCCCGGAGGGAACCGTGGCATAGCTGCCGGCCGATGGTCGCGGCCAGAAGTATTTGTCGCCCGTGAACTGTTGGGCGATCAACTCGGAACCAACAATCTGCCCGTTGCGCTCGATCAGGCTGCCGTTGGCCTGGTTGCGAAACAGCAACTGCGCGATACCGGTCATGACCAGCGGATAGGCCACTCCCGCGATGATCGTCCACAGGATCGTTTGTCGAATGGATTGTATGAAAAGTCTCATGGTGATTGTTCCTTTCTCCAGCGTCAGGGCGCGAGGTGCACCGCCACCAGGAACACGTCAATCAGTTTGATGAAAACAAACGGGATGATGATCCCGCCCACACCATAGATCAGCATGTTCTTGCGCAAAATGACCGCCGCGCCCAGCGGCTGGTATTTCACGCCTTTCAATGCCAGCGGGATCAGCGCCACGATGATCAGGGCATTGAAGATCACCGCGCTGAGGATCGCGCTTTGGGGTGAATGCAGGGCCATGATGTTCAATTTGTCCAGCGGCCCTTTGCCGCCGGCGGTCGTGGCGTACAGCAGGCCGAACATCGCCGGCAGAATCGCAAAATACTTCGACACGTCGTTGGCGATACTGAACGTCGTCAACGCGCCGCGGGTCATCAACAGTTGCTTGCCGATTTCGACAACCTCGATCAGCTTCGTCGGATTGCTGTCGAGGTCCACCATATTGCCGGCCTCGCGCGCGGCCTGGGTGCCCGTATTCATCGCCACGCCAACGTCGGCTTGCGCCAACGCCGGTGCGTCATTCGTGCCATCGCCAATCATCGCGATGAGCTTGCCGCCCTCCTGCTCCTTGCGGATGCGCGCCAGCTTGTCTTCCGGCTTGGCCTGGGCAATGAAATCGTCCACGCCGGCTTCGGCGGCGATCGCCGCCGCGGTTTGCGGATTGTCGCCGGTGATCATCACCGTGCGCACGCCCATCTTGCGCAATTGCGCGAACCGTTCCCGAATGCCGCCCTTCACAATGTCCTTCAACCGAATGACGCCCATCACCCGCGAGCCGTCCGTGACCACCAGCGGCGTGCCGCCCTGCGTCGAGATATCGAAAACAACTTGTTCGACCGCCTTGGGATACAAGCCGCCGCGTTGTTCGACGTGGCGCCGAATGGAATCCGCCGCGCCTTTGCGAATCACGCGCACGCCTTTGCCGTCGGGATCGATCAAATCCAAACCGCTCATCCGCGTTTGGGCGGTAAACGGCACAAACTTCGCCTGCGGCTCCGCGACCTCGCGCCCGCGCAGGTTGTGTTTTTCTTTCGCCAGCACCACGATGGACCGGCCTTCCGGTGTTTCGTCGGCAAGGGACGCCAGTTGCGCGGAATCGGCCAGTTCTTCCACCGGCACGCCCGGCGCGGAAATGAAATCCGTGGCCATGCGATTGCCGAGCGTGATCGTGCCGGTCTTATCCAGCAGCAACACGTCCACGTCGCCGGCGGCTTCGACCGCGCGTCCGCTGGTGGCCAGCACATTGCGCCGCATCAACCGGTCGATCCCGGCGATGCCGATGGCGCTTAACAATCCGCCGATGGTCGTCGGGATCAAACAGACGACGAGCGCCAACAACACGGGAATCGACGTCAGCACCACGCCCTTCTGCCCCGCTTGCCCTTCGTTATAGCGCGCAAACGGCGGCAGGGTGAACACGACCACGAGAAACAACGCGGTCAAGCTGACCAACACGATGTTCAACGCGATTTCGTTCGGCGTCTTTTGACGGCGCGCGCCTTCAATCATTGAGATCATCCGGTCGAGAAACGAGTTGCCCTGTTCTGCGGTGACACGGACAACAATCCGGTCGCTGATGACTTTCGTGCCGCCGGTGACGGCGCTACGGTCGCCGCCGCTTTCGCGGATGACGGGGGCCGACTCGCCCGTGATGGCGGATTCGTCCACGGTGGCGATGCCGTCCACGATCTCACCGTCGGCGGGAATCGTGTCGCCGGCCTCGCAGACAAACGAATCGCCGATCCTCATCTCGGCGCTGGGCACCGACTCCTCGTTGCCTTTGACGAGCTTGCGGGCCATGGTCTTCGTGCGCATCTTGCGCAGCGCATCCGCGTGGGCCTTGCCGCGCCCCTCGGCCATCGCCTCGGCGAAATTCGCGAACAGGCACGTGAACCACAACCAGAGGCAGATCTGGATGTTGAACAGGTTGCATCCACCCGGCGTGAACAGGATGGCCGTCGTCCAGATCGATCCGACCCACACCACGAACATCACCAGGTTCTTGATTTCATCCCGCGGATTCAGCTTCTTGAACGAGTCGATGACCGCCTGGTACACCAACTCGGAGTATTTGATTTCAACTTTTGTGCTCATGAGTTTCTCCCTAGAAAACGCGCCCGGCCAGCATGAGCCCGTGCTCGACGATCGGCCCCAGGCACAATGCGGGAAAGAATGTCAATGCGGCGACGATCAAGATGACGCCGAACAGCACGCAGGCGAACGTCAACCCAGTGGTTGGCAGAGTACCCGCCGAGGCTGAAATCGTTTTCTTCGCGGCGAAGCCGCCGGCAATGGCCAGCGCCGCGAAGGCCACCCCGAACCGACCGAGGAACATCGTCGCCCCAAGCGTCAGGTTATAAAAGTTCGTGTTGGCGTTCAGGCCCGCGAAAGCGCTGCCGTTGTTGTTGGCGCAGGAGGCGTAGGCGTAAAAGATCTCGCTCAGGCCATGCGGGCCTTGATTGCCGAGGCTCGATAGTCCGGCGGGTGCCCGGCAGGCAATCGCGGAACCGATCAGGATCAGAAAATTCGGGATGAGGATCGCGACCACCGCCCATGTGGCCTCCCATGCCTGGACCTTCTTGCCCAAATACTCCGGTGTGCGCCCAACCATCAGCCCCGCAATGAACACGGCCAGCAGGACATGCATCATGATGCCGTATAATCCGGCCCCGACACCGCCGAACACGATGCACCCCAGCATCAGGTTCCACAACGGCGCCAGTCCTGCCAGCGGGGTGAAACTGTCGTGCATGGAGTTGACCGCGCCACAGGACGTTCCGGTCGTGGCCACGCCCCACAGCACGCTGTTCATCACGCCGAACCGCTGTTCCTTCCCTTCGAGCAACGGTTGCACGTTGCCGACGACCGGGTTGGGTCGTGTCTCCGCCCACCACGCCAGCGTAAAGGCGCCAATCAGTAACGCCAACATCACGCCAAACAACACCCAGGCGTGCCGGCGATCCCCAACCAGGACGCCAAATGCATAGACGAGCCCCGCGGCCACGATGATCAGCCCGAACATCTCCACGAAATTGCTGAACGGGGTCGGGTTCTCAAACGGGTGGGCGCTGTTCTGGCCGTAGAACCCGCCGCCGTTGGTGCCGAGTTGCTTGATCGCGATCTGCGACGCCGCCGGTCCGACCGGAATGCTCTGCGTCTCCACACGTTGGTCGACCATCACCGGCTTGCCGTCGGGGCCATTGACCGGCTGGCCCTTGTCATCCGTTTTCGGCACCTGCGTGGTGTACGCTTCGACCAGCTTCGCGTCCGTGTATGGCTTGAAATTTTGCACCACCCCCTGGCTGACCAATAGGATCGTGACAATCGCCGAAAACGGCAGGAGCACGTAGAGCGTCGTCCGCGTGACGTCCACCCAGAAACTGCCGAGCGATTTCGACGAGGCACGCTTCAGTCCGCGGGCAAAGCACACCAGGATCGCGATGCCCGGTCGCCGCGCTGAGAAAATTATGTACCGCCAACCCGGCCATTTGCGTCAGGTAACTCATCGTGTTTTCGCCCGAGTACGCCTGCCAGTTGGTATTGGTAATGAAGCTGATCGCCGTGTTCAGCGCCAGCGCCCACGGCACGTTGGGAAACTTCTGTGGGTTCAAGATCAAAGGGTGCCACGCTTGCGTCATCTCCAGCGCCATCAGCGTGATGATCCCCACGACATTGAAGATCAGCACCGCGCCGAAATACCGTTTCCAAGACATCTCCTCATCGGCTTTCACGCCGCTGAGCCGGTAAATCCATTTCTCGACCGGCCCAAGAATGCCGGATAACAGGGTCCGTTCACCCCCAAACACACGCGCCATGAATCTGCCGATCGGCGGCGTCAGGCCAATTAACAGACCGAAATACAACAATAGTTGAATGACTTCGTTCGCCTTCATCAATATGGCTCCTAACCCGAAACTCCACTGGTTCCTATTTGGGCGTTACTATCGACGAGCCGGGTGTCGAGGCGATAATTAAAAGCCGCCGCGAAGCTGTTAAAAAAGTGTTAACGGCGGGTTGTGGCGAAACCAAAGAATTGCCGTTCCATCTGGCAAATGTTAGCTTTGGGCCGTGGAATCTGTCGTCATTATCATCGGGTTGGTGACGCTTGTCGCGGTTGGCGTCCTGATTGTCGTGGTCGCGCGCGAACGCAACAAACCGCCGCCGCCGCCCGACCAGTCGCTGCTGCTCATTCAGCAACAGATGAATGGCTTGCAGGAGCGGCTCGACAAATTCGGCCAGACCGTCGCCGAGAACCTGCAGCAATCTGCCTCCCAGATGAACAGCCGCCTCGACAACGCCGCCAAGGTCGTCGGTGATCTCCGTGAGAAGGTCGGTCAAATCCACGAGGTCGGCAAAGCTGCCGCCGATCTGGTGAACATTCTCCGCGCGCCAAAACTCCGCGGCGGGATGGGCGAACTTTTTCTGGGTGACCTGCTGGGACAAATTCTGCCGCCGGAGCATTTCGAGTTGCAGCACCGGTTCCGGAGCGGCGAGGCGGTGGACGCGGTGATCCACATCGGAAACAAGCTCGTCCCGGTCGATTCCAAGTTTCCGCTGGAGAATTTCCGCCGCATCATCGACGCCCAGAGCGATTCGGAGCGCGTCGCGGCCCGCAAACAATTCCTGCGTGACGTGAAGAAACACGTCGACGCGATTTCCACGAAATACATCCTGCCCGACGAAGGCACCTACAATTTTGCGTTGATGTATGTGCCCGCCGAGAACGTGTATTACGAGACGATCATCAAGGAAGAAGCCAGCGCGTCGGGCGAAGAGCGTCCGCTGTTCAGCTACGCGCTCGAAAAACGCGTTGTTCCGGTCTCACCGAACAGCTTTTACGCGTACCTGCAAACCATTTTGCTCGGCCTTCGCGGAATGCAGGTCGAGGAACGCGCCCAGGAAATCCTCAACACGCTCGCGCGCCTGCGCGGGGATTTCGAGCGCGTCCAGGAAAGTTTCCGTGTCCTCGGCAAACACCTCACGAACGCGCAGGGCAGTTATTCCGACGGCGAAAAAGCCCTCGCCAAATTCGACGCCAAGCTCGGCCAGATCGAACAGCCCGTCATTTCGCCGGCCGACCAACCCAAAATCAACTGAGCGACGCTACCGCACGTAACGATTCCACGCATCGGTCGCGTACTTTTCGCGGACAAGCCGTTCCGCCTGCGTTCTCTCGGCGTCCGTTAGTTCGTATGTCTCGAATTCGACCCCAAGCGCCTCCTGAAAGCCACGTTTGATCTGGTTTGCGGACAGCTTCGCGCCGATGGAGCCCTGATGCAACAGGCCGGATTTTGTGCGGCGTTGCGCCCCGCCGGCCAGTTTGCGGCCGTCGGACACCACGTCGCCGTGGACCGGGCGCTGGAAACATTCGTACGACCCGTGCGGCGACTGCAGCGGGGCATGGTGCAGCGCCAGCGGGGATTGAAACGCGGCGGCGACCGCCTTGGTGCAGGGCGCAGTAGGCGTCGGCGGTTTTCATCGCATACAACGCGTGCGCGGGAGGCACGACCACTGTGTACGTGGTATCCTGGACGTGATACACGACCCCACCGCCCGTGGGACGACGGACCACGTCATGGCGCTCGGCCAGCGGCGCGGGAAACTTCTGGAAATAGCCAAACGAGACGGACGGCTTTTCCCACGCGTAGACGCGCAGCAACGGGCGTCCGCGCTTTGCCGCGGTGTGGAGCAACGCCTCGTCCATCGCCATGTTCCACGCCGCGCCGGCGGCGGGGGAGCACAGAAAACCCCAAGTTTCCCTCATGCGCGAAGTGTAGCGCGGATGTTGCGCGGGCACAATTGCTCGTGTATCCTGTGGCACCTCGGAGTATCGATCACATGACGCTCACTGAAAAAATCATGGCCCGCGCGGCGGGCAAGAAATCCGTGCAGCCCGGCGACAATGTGTGGGTGAACGTGGACATCCTCATGACGCATGATGTATGCGGGCCGGGCACCATCGGCGTGTTCAAGCGGGAGTTCGGCAAGGACGCCAAAGTGTGGGACCGCGAGAAGATCGTCATCATCCCCGACCATTACATTTTCACCGCCGACTCGAAGTCGAACCGCAACGTGGACATTTTGCGCGAGTTCGTGAAGGAACAGGGGCTGAAGTATTTTTACGACGTGATCGACGATCCGAACGGGCATTGGACGTTCGATGCGAGCAAAGGCCAACTCAAACGCCAGTACGCCAGCAGTTTTGCGGGCGTGTGTCATACGGCGTTGCCGGCGAAAGGCCACACGCGACCGGGCGAGATCCTGCTCGGCACAGACTCGCACACCTGCATGGCGGGCGCGTTCGGCGAATTCGCCGACCGGCATCGGCAACACGGATGCCGGGTTCGTGTTCGGCACGGGCAAGTTGTTGCTCAAGGTGCCGGAGACGATGCGGTTCTGGCTCGAAGGTTCGCTGCAAAAAGGCGTCATGGCCAAGGACGTCATCCTCCATTGCATCGGCGACATCGGCTTCGATGGCGCGACCTATCGCGCGATGCAGTTCCAGGGGCCCGGCGCCAAAGCGCTCAAGATGGACGACCGCATGACCATCACCAACATGGCCATCGAAGCGGGCGGCAAGAACGGGATTTTCGAGCCCGATAAGACGACATTCGCATACGTTGACGAGCGCACGAAGGCGAACGGCACGAAGGCGAAGTATGACGCGTTGTTCTGCGACTCCGACGACAAGCAGAAATTTGTGTACGACAAGAAATTCGATCTCTCGAAACTCGAACCGACCGTGGCGTGCCATCCCAACCCCGGCAATCGCAAGCTCGCCAGGGAACTGGGCAACGTCCAACTCGACCGCGCCTACATCGGTTCGTGCACGGGCGGCAAGACCAGCGATTTCCTGGCGTTCGCGGAAGTCATCAGGGGCCACAAGGTCAAGATCGACACGTTCGGCGTTCCCGCAACGCCCGACGTCGTGCACGAGTTGCAGGCGGCGAAGATGAACGGCAAGACCGTCTGGCGGGTCCTGGAAGAAGCGGGCGTCCAGATGACCGAAAATGCCAGTTGCGCCGCGTGCCTCGGCGGGCCGACCGACACATTTGGCCGATTGAACAAGCCGATGAAGTGCATCAGCGCCACGAACCGCAATTTCCCGGGCCGAATGGGCCACCTGGAATCCCAGGTGTTCCTCGCTTCGCCGTACACCGTGGCCGCCAGCGCGATCACGGGACACATCACCGATCCGCGCGACGTCCTAGGCTGATGAAATTATACCTTCTCCGTCATGGCACCGCTTCGGATGTGGCCTCGAGCGATGCCGAACGCGAAGTTGACGCGAGAGGGTGAAGAGGAAGCGCGGGTCGCCGGATCGGCGCTCGCCGAGCTGGGCGTCAAACCTTCGCGTGTCTTGAGCAGTCCAATGGCGAGGGCTCGCCAGACTGCCGAAATTGCGGCGCAGGCGATGAAGGTCCATAGCGAAGTGGAGTTGGCGGATGAACTCGCGAACGGCACGCCGACACAAACGCTCCTCCGAGCGCTAAAACCATGCTCTTCTGAAGATGAAATCCTGCTGGTGGGCCACATGCCTTCACTGTCCGAACATCTGGCTCTGTTAATCGGCGCGAAGAATGGCCAAGGGTTATCATTCGGCAAGGGCGGCGTGGCCTGCGTGGAACTGAATGAGTTGCGCCCGGGCAGAGGTCAACTTCGTTGGCTTATGCGACAGAAACAGCTTCGTCTGGTTTGCTCCTAGCTTTTCCGTGCCAGAACATCTAATGTAATTCTTGACATTCCTTGCACTGTGTCAACCGCTGAGCATCTGCGTGTGATCTCAGCGCTTGACAAGTTAAAACACATGCTTTAAACGTATGTATTAAACAATTGTTTTATAACAATGCCAGACACCAGAGAGATCACCCCGGAAACCAGACAACGTCTCATCGAGGCAGCCGCTGAGGTGTTCGCCGAACACGGGTTTCGCCACACGACCATTCGTGACATCTGCCGGAAGGCGGGCACGAACGTGGCCTCCATAAACTATTACTTCGGCGACAAAGAGAAGCTGTACAGAGCTGTTTTTGACTACGCACGCAGTTGTGCGCCAGCCGAACTTCGGATTCAGGACTCCATTGCCGATCCCGAGGAGCGCCTGCGCACATATGTACGGGGCTTCATCACCACCGTTTTCGACGAAGGACGGCCTGCCTGGCTCGGGAAATTGCTCGCCCGCGAAATGGTGGAACCGACTGCTGCCATGGATGAATTTGTCGAAGAACAGATCCGTCCCAATCATCTCCGCTTAAAATCACTTGTGAAGCAGGTTGTCGGTCCGGGAATAGATGACGAGGTGGCGCGGCTGGCCTCGTTCAGCATCAGCGCGCAGTGCGTGTACTATTATCACTGCCGCTCGGTGCTCAGCCGCTTGTATCCGGAAAGACCATTCGACTCCAAGACCATCTCGGAGATTGTGGATCATATCATCCGTTTCACGCTGGGAGGCCTGAGAGGCATGCGGTCATGAACTTCGTGGCGCCATACACCGATAACCCGTCCGATCCGCCACTTTCACATCACGCTCCGCGAATTCAACCAACAGAACCGAGTCACCATGAAACCTGATCCTGAAGCATCCAACCCCGAACCGGCGGCTGTCAAATCACAAGATAGCGACAGCAAGGCCGTCAACGATAATGGTCGTCGGAAGGCACAATTCGTTCGTGTCGCCGCGGTTGCCGTGCCGCTGCTGGTCATCGCTCTCGTGCTGTACTATTTCATCGGGGTGCGACCCTACGAATCCACTGACGACGCGTTCATCGACGGACACGCGATCCAGATCAGCCCCCAGGTGCCAGGCCACGTGTTGATGGTGCTCATCAACGACAACCAGCTTGTCAAAAAGGGCGACCCACTCGTGCAAATCGACCCACGTGACTACGACGTGGCCCTCGCCCAGGCGCGCGCCAACCTGGCCGCGGCCCAAAGTCGTTTGGCGCAGGCCCAACATCAGGTAATCGTCTCGAGCGCCAAAGCGGAACAGGACCGGGCCGCCGTCGGTGTCGCCGAGGCGGAAGCCACGCGAGCCGAAGCCGACCTCGCGCGCTATCAAAACGTGGAAAGCCGGGCGGTATCGCGTGAGCAGGTTGACGCGGCCATCGCGGCCGCGCATTCCAGCGCTGCGGCATTGGAGGAAGCGCGCAAGAAGGCCGATGCTTCCGACGCGCAGATCGGGCAGGACCAGACGCAAATCCCGACGGCTGACGCGGGTGTGCAACAGGCCCAAGCCGCGTTGCGCCAGGCGGAGTTGAACCGCTCCTACGCCGACATCACCGCGCCCGAAGACGGCTGGGTAACGCGTCGCGTGGTCGAACAGGGCCAGTACGTGCAGGTCGGGCAGGCGTTGCTGGCGATCGTGCCGCGCGCCGTGTGGATCACCGCCAATTTCAAGGAAACGCAACTGACATACATGAAACCCGGCCAGCCGGTGTGGATCAAAGTCGACGCGTTTCCGCAGAGGAAGTTCCGGGGGCATGTGGACAGCATCCAGGCCGGTACGGGTGCGCAGTTCAGCCTGTTGCCGCCCGAGAACGCGGCGGGAAACTACGTCAAAGTCGTGCAACGCGTGCCGGTCAAGATCGTCTTCGATGAAAGTGACGCCCCCCCTCAGATGATACCGCTCGGCGCGTCCGTGGTGCCCGAGGTGAAAGTGCGATGAGCGACGCTCCCGCCATCGGCCACCACGAGGCGATTTGGAAGCCGCCACACAACCCATGGGTCATCGCCATGGTCGTGACGATGGCGACGTTCATGGAGGTGTTGGACACCAGTGTTGCCAACGTGGCGTTGCCGCACATCGCGGGAAATCTTTCCGCGGGCTTGGACGAGAGCACGTGGGTGTTGACCTCCTATCTGGTGTCCAACGCCGTCATTCTGCCGCTGAGCGGATGGATTTCGGAAAGGATCGGCCGCAAACGGTTCTACATGAGTTGCGTGGCGTTGTTCACGATCAGTTCGTTGTTGTGCGGGCTGGCGACAAACCTGGGCATGCTGGTTTTCTTCCGCGTCCTGCAAGGAGTGGGCGGGGGCGGGTTGCAGCCGAGCGAACAGGCGATCCTCGCGGACACGTTTTCACCGGCCAAACGCGGCATGGCGTTCGCAGTCTACGGCATGGCGGTGGTGGCCGCGCCGGTGTTGGGACCGACGCTGGGTGGCTGGATCACGGACAACTTTACGTGGCGCTGGATTTTCTTTATCAACATTCCGGTCGGCATCCTCTCACTGATCCTGACGTCGCGACTCATTTCCGATCCGCCGTACCTGAAGGAGAAGAAGAAGCGGGCTGGCATGAAGATCGACTATATCGGGTTCGGGCTGGTTGCCCTGGGGCTGGGCCTGCTGCAGGTCGTGCTCGACAAGGGGCAGCGCGAAGACTGGTTCGAGACCCCGTACATCCGGGTGTTCACCATCATCTTCGTCTCCGCACTGGTTCTGGCGGTCATTTGGGAATTACACGTCAAGGAACCGATCGTGGACCTGCGTCTGTTCAAGGATCGTACGTTCCTGTTGGCCAACGTGATGTTGTTTACCGTGGGATTCGTCATGTATTCGACCACGATGCTGCTCCCGCAATTTGTGCAGGAGTTGATGGGCTACACGGCCGAGCAATCCGGCGAGCTCATCTCACCGGGGGCGATCACGGTCATTCTGCTGCTGCCGCTGGTCGGATTTCTTGTTTCCCATTACGATGCGCGCAAGATCATCGGGTTTGGCTTCCTGATGGTCGCGGTGTCCCTGTTCAACATGATGAGATTCAACCTGCAGGTTGATTTCGCGACGATGCTCTGGGCCCGTGTCCTGCAGTCGGCGGGTGTGGCGTTCCTGTTCGTGCCGATCAACACCGCTGCGTACGCCTTTCTGCCGCGTGACAAGAACAATGCGGCTTCGGGCCTGATCAATCTCTCCCGCAATATCGGGGGAAGCGTGGGGATTTCCTTCGTGACCACCATGCTTGCCCGGAGGGCGCAATTCCATCAGTCGGTGCTCGTCACGCATCTGTCCAACTACAACGGACACTTCATGGCCGCGGTGCGGGCGATGGGACACGGGTTCGCCGCCTCCGGCGCCGGCGCGGTGATGGCCACCAAACAAGCGTATGCGCTGATCGGCGAGATGGTAGCGCAGCAATCAACACTGCTGGCGTACATCGACAACTTCCAGGCGCTCGGGCTGATCTGCCTGGCGTTGGTTCCGCTGACGTTCTGGATGAAGCGGCCGAGGACAGGAGGGTCCCTCGCGGTGCACTAACATGATCCGCATCATCGCCATCGAACGGGAGTTTGGTTGCGGCGGGAGCGTACTGGCGGAAACGCTCGCCGCGCGCCTCGGCTGGAAGTTGCTGGACCAGTCGTTGACCGAAGAGGTTGCGCGCATCGCCCAGGTCGCCCGCGCGGTTGTCGAACAACGTGAAGGACGATTGGATCCATTGCTGTACCGGATCGCCAAGGTTTTCTGGCACGGCAGCTACGAGCGAGGCATCCCCGTCAGCGGACAGGAGACCTTCGACGCGGACCGCGCGCTGGCGCTCGTCCAACAGGTCGTTGAACAAGCGGCGGCAGCAGGCAACTGCGTAATCGTCGGGCGGGGGTCGGCCTATTTTTTGCGCCAGCGAGCCGACACGCTCCGGGTGTTCCTGTTTGCGTCGCGCGAATTCAAATTCCGCTTCCTGCTGGGCCACACCCACAACGAGGCCAAGGCGAATGAATTGCTCGATACCGTCGACCGCGACCGCAAGATGTTCGTGAAACACTATTTTGGCGTGGAGTGGCCGCACCGCTCCGTGTATCACGCCATGCTCGATGCCGCGCTCGGCGACGACCCGGTTCTCGCCATGATCCTCAATTTGATGGACGCCCTCAACAAAAAGGAAACGTCGTTATGAAAACCGGAACCGCCTTCCTGCTCGCCCTGGCAACCGTGGCGCTCGCGGGCTGTGCTGTCGGACCTGATTATCATCCACCGAAGACCCAGGCACCCGCCAACTGGACCGAAGCCCAGCTCGGCGGCGCGACCAATAGCGCTGTGACGGTGGTCGAGTGGTGGAAGACGTTCAACGATCCCGAGCTGAACTCGCTTGTCGCACGCGCTGTGGCCGCCAACTATGACCTGCGGATTGCCGAGGGACGACTCCACGAGGCGCGCGCGCTCCGGACCGGCGCGCTGTTTGACCTCGGTCCGAAGATCGACGGGTCGGCCGGCTATACGGACACGCGGCAGGCCAGAAACTCGCTTCCGTTCAATACCTCGGGTTCACTTGGCAGCACCATTACCAGCAATTATCTATTCCAAACCGACCTCTACGACGCGCACTTCGACGCGAGCTGGGAGATCGACGTGTTCGGCGGGAAACGGCGGGAGCTCCAGGAGGCCAACGCCCTGCTCGCCTTCGTCGAGGACGATCGGCGCGACGTGCTGGTGAGCGTTCTCGCCGAGGTCGCACGCAATTACGTCGATGTCCGCGATTTCCAGCAGCGACTGGCCATTGCCAACCAGAACATCGCGGCCCAGCAAGATGCCGTCGATATCGCCCGCGCCCGTTTCCATGCCGGTTTGGCCAGCGAACTGGATGCCAAGGAAGCGGAAGTATTGCTGGCCACCACGCAATCGCAAGTCCCCATGCTCGAAGAGTCGCTCAAACAGGCGGTGCATCGACTCGGCGTGCTCATCGGCCAGGAACCGGGCGCGTTGCTCGGGGAACTCGGCGCCACCGCGCCGATCCCCGCGCCGCCTCCCGAAGTGCCCGTGGGTCTGCCGTCGGATTTGCTGCGCCGGCGGCCGGACGTGCGCCGCGCCGAGCGCCAACTCGCGGCGGCCACCGCCAACATCGGCGTCCAAACCGCCGAGTTGTTCCCGAAATTCTCGCTGACCGGCGTGGCCGGTTTCCAAAGTTTCTCCGCTGGCGACTGGTTTAGCGGCGGCAGCAAGTACTGGTCAGCCGGGCCAACGGTCACGTGGCGCATTTTGGATTTGGGCCATGTGCGCAGCCAGATCCAGACGGCCAACGCCCAGGCACAGCAATCCCTCGCGACGTACGACAAGACCGTGCTCACGTCGTTGGAGGACGTCGAGAACGCGCTGGTGGCTTACTCCCAGGAACAGGTTCGCCACCGCTCGCTGCAGGAGGCCGTGGACGCCAGCCGTGGCGCGGTCGAGATTTCCAATGAGCTCTACAAGAACGGTTTGACCAGCTTCCTGAACGTGGTCGATGCCGAACGTTCGTTGTACCAGACAGAGGACGAACTCGTCCAAAGTGAGCGCACTGTCACGGTGAACCTCGTGGCGTTGTACAAGGCGCTCGGCGGCGGATGGCAAACGGCTGCCGGGGGCGCCGACGGCGGTCCACGCGCGAAGCGATGACGGGCCGTGCCAAGCTTTGACGTTGCACAGGGAACGGCTGTCCGCTACATTCCCGCGGCCATGGCTCGCAAAAACACCACGATTAAACGGAAAACCGCGGCAACCGCCAGTCCCGGTAACACTGCAGAATTCCGCGCTGAAACCAGCGTGGTTCAACCCCTTTCATGTATTGATTCCGGGCGACAATGCCCCGGAGGAATGCAACGCCTTCATCGAATGCCCGATGCGCAGTAAAATCAAATACGAGTTGGACAAGCGAAACGGCATCCTTCACATCAGCCGGACGTTGCACAGCTCGGTGCATTACCCCAGCAATTACGGGTTCATCCCGCAAACGTATTGCCGCGACCACGACCCGCTCGATGTTCTGGTGCTCTCACAGGAACCCGTCATTCCCGGATGCGTCATGAAGGCGCGGCCGATCGGGATGCTGCGCATGATCGACCAGGACCTGGAGGACATCAAAATCATTGCGATCCACGTGAATGACCCGATGTTCGAAAGCTACACGGACATTTCCCAACTGCCGCCGCACGTGCTGCGGGAAGTGCGCCACTTTTTCGAGATCTACAAGGAATTGGAGAACGCCAAACTGCCCGTGGTCGAGGATTTCCGCGGCCGAATTGATGCCCACACCATCATCCGTGAATCCATCGCCGCCTACAAACGTTTCCGCCTCCAACTTTTCGATTGCGAGTTCCCGGACTACTAAGTAATTGTGTGGCCTTGCGAGCCATACCGGCGCCGGAAACTCGCCGTGGACAATCCCGCAGCCACGTGTTACATACCGATGGCCGCGCGCAATCCGAAAAAGGGAAACAAGGTTTGGTGCTGATGGCGTTGCAAAGCAGGTTTTCGTGTCCGCCACGACGGGGGAGAATGCGAGTTACATCTCTTCTCCTGATGATTTTGGCCTCGGTTGGCGTACTCACAGATCCCGACACGGCCTCGGCCTACAAAATCCAGGTTCGGGATCCATTGACGGCAAAGCAGATTGTGGATGACCGTGGCCAACTCCTCGCGGATTACGGAAGTTACCAACTCTATCAAGTCGACCAGGTGCGCACCGGGCTCGTGCAATCGGGCGCCATCGAAGTTCGTGACGACTGCAATCTGATTCGGCTCAACGCCGTGACCATCGACACGTCCGCAGCAACCGTTCAAGCCGCACGCCAAACGATCTCGTCGTTTCGCGGCAAACGGATGCATCTTGTCCAGTTTGTAGGCCCGATCAAACCCGAGTGGCGTGACGCGCTGAAGCAGACCGGGGCCCAGATCGTCAGTTACATCCCCCAAGACGCCTATCTTGTCTACGGGGATGCCGCGGCCCTGGCCAAACTGCAGAGTCTGGGAAGCGCGATGGCTTCCGTGCAATGGCACGGCGACTATCTCGACCAGTACAAGATCCATCCAGCGGCCAGGCTGGTCGATGCCCAGGGCAACCCCCGACAGCTCTCCACTGACTTGTTTGCGATCCAACTCGTGGAAGACACCGATGCCAACCCCGCCACGCTGGCCCTGATCAACCGCCTCAAATTGGAACCGGTCCGCCGTCAGTACCACATGTTGCATTATGTGAACGTGTTCGTGCGGCTTCGCCCCCAAGACCTGCCCACCCTGGCTGTTCAACCCGACGTGGTCTCGATTCAGCCGTACGGGGTACCGCGGAAGCTGGACGAGCGGCAGGACCAGATCGTTGCCGGCAATCTCACCGGGAACACCCCTTCCGGGCCCGGGTACCTGGCATGGCTGACCAATAATATCGGATTTACCCAGGCCCAGTTTGATGAATCCGGATTTGTCGTCGACATGAGCGACAGCGGCATCGATAACGGCACCACAAACGCCGGCCACTTTACCCTCTACGAACTCGGCGACACCAACAACCCCAGCCGGGTCGTCTACAATCGGTTGGAGGGAACACCGAACAACCCGGGCAGCACGATCCAAGGCTGCGACGGCCACGGTACCCTTAACACCCATATCGTCTGCGCCTACAACGACCAGCCCGCCTTCTTCCCTCAAACGGATAGCGCGGGGTATTATTACGACCTTGGCGTATGCCCGTTTGTCAGGGTCGGCTCCTCGGTGATTTTCGATCCCGCGAATTTCACGAATCCAAATTACGCCGACCTGATGTCCGCGGCTTACCACGATGGCGCCCGAATCAGCAATAACAGTTGGGGAGACAGCGGTTCGGATGGGCAGTATAATTCCGATTCGCAAGCGTACGATGCCCTGGTTCGCGATGCCCAACCAAGCGGGTCGACGTTCCCTGCCGATGGCAACCAGGAAATGGTCATTGTTTTCGCGGATAGCGACGATGGCCCCGGCTCGTCCACCGTCAGCCCGCCGGGCACCGCCAAGAACGTCATCGACGTTGGGGGCACGGAAAATGTGCGATCCATGTCCACCCTGAACGGGGGCAACAACTCGTTGGGGTATGACGGTTGCGATTCCCCGGATTCCGACGCCGACAACGCGAACAACATCGTTTCCTTCTCCGGCCGCGGCCCGTGTTTTGACGGTCGTGCCAAGCCGGATCTCGTCGCGCCGGCCATCCACATCACGGGGGGCGCGCCCCAGAATTTTCCGCCACCGTCACCCAGTGGCACGGGATCGGCCCTGCCCTGTTTCCTGACAATCAATCTCGATGAAATCGGTATCTGCGGAGTGGAGGGTGGTGGTACGGTCGGCGCCAGCAATTTCTTCCCGGTTGGCCAGGAATTTTTTACGGAATCCACCGGGACGAGCCACGCCGCGCCGGCGGTCTCGGGTGCTTGCGCCCTGCTGCGGCAATACTTCATTAATCAGTCGTTCGCACCGCCCAGCCCCGCCATGACCAAGGCCTACCTGATGAACTCGGCGCGGTACGTCACCGGCGCGGGCGCCAACGACACATTGTGGTCGAACAACCAGGGCATGGGCGAACTGGATCTCGGGATGGCGTTCGACGGTGTGCCGCGCATCTTGCAAGACGAACTGGCCACCAACTTGTTCACCAGGACCGGGCAGACAAGGACTTTCTCGGGAACGATCAGCGACCCGACCAAGCCGTTCCGGGTCACCCTGGCCTGGACCGATCCACCGGGCAGCACGACGGGTGCGGCCCTCGACAACGACCTTGACCTGACCGTGTCGATCGCCTGCGATACCTACAAAGGCAACGTGTTCAAAGGCGACCACTCCATTGCTGGTGGTTCCGCCGACCACCTGAACAACGTTGAAAGCGTCTTTCTGCCCGCTGGCGTCACCGGCGATTTCACCGTCACCGTCACCGCCGACAACATTAACTCCGACGCCCTGGGCAATGGGGATACGATGGATCAGGATTTTGCCCTGGTCGTCTACAACGCCCACTCCATCACCAATCAGCCCAACGTGTGCACCTTCACACTGAACTTAACAAGCGTAACTGTTGGCGCCCCGGGCACCAAGTCCAAGACCGTGAGCGTAAAACCGTGCAATGCGGGCTGCACCTGGACCGCCGTCAGCCACGATCCATTCATCACGATCATTTCGGGGACCAACGGCGTCGGCCGCGGCACGGTCCGTTACACCGTCCCCGGCAATACGAACACGGTCCCCATCACCGGCACGATGACCATTGCGGGCCAAACGGTCACAATCCATCAGGCGGCCGGTGGATGTACTAACGCGTTGAGCCCGAAGTCCGCCAAATTCAAAGCAGTGGGTGGCCCCAGGACCGTCAAAGTGAAGACGCGATTCCCCGACTGCGCCTGGACCGCCGTCAGCAACGATCCGTTCATCACAATTACGGCGGGAACCAACGGCGTCGGCAATGGAGTTGTCTCCTACACCGTCGCGACCAACACAAGTTCTGTCGTCCTCACCGGCAAGATGACCATCGCCGGTGACACCTGCACGATCACGGAGTCGGCCGCGCCTTGACCCGCGTAGTGCGGAGGTTCACGCCCTACGAAATGGTGATTCACGCGGCCACGAGCTTTTTTACGCACCCCCGCTCACCGCAGCGCTCCCGCAAAGTGGTCTTCTTTCCATAATCCATCCTGCACCGTGCCGCTCGGGTACGTCATCTTGCCGGTTCCATCCATTTTTCCATAGCGGAACTGGCCCACGTACTTGCGACCATCGGGCCAGGTCATCGTGCCCATGCCGTCAGGCTCTTCATGGCCAAGATCAGAGACGATCCAGTCCCCTTTGTATTCCCGCCCGTCTTTCCATGTAATTGTCCCACCGCTCTTGGTTCCGTCAAGGTTCCAAGTGCCCACCTCCTTTGTCCCATCACGGTATACAAGCGTTCCGCTGATCTTGTACCAGTCACCATCCTTCCATTCCCCCTGCAGGCTTGTCCCGTTTGGCCGGATCTCGACGCCTTGGCCATCCAACCTGTCATCCTTAAACCCGCCCGTATATTTATGTCCCTGGGGCCACGTGACCGTGCCCTGGCCGTCCATCTTGCCGTCGCGGAACTCTCCCACGTACTTCGTTCCATCCGGCCACGTGAACGCGCCCTGGCCATTCAACACGGCGATTGGCTCGACGTGTGTCAGCAGTGATTCGGCTTCCTGAGAGGTGAAACTTTTCAGGAGCGTAACGCTTGTGCGGTTTCGAACAAAGCCGACGGATTTGCCGTCAGCGCTGAAGTTCGCATTGTTCAGGATGTGAGCGGAAGGATTCAGAACCAGAACGGTTTGTCCATCGCTCAGGCTGGCCAGCACCATACTGCCACTCGTTGCCTGATTCTTATTCTGAAGAATACCGACATATCGATCGCCGACGGGTGAAATGGCCACGGGAGCCACGCTGCTCTTTACTTCCTTCACTAAGGATCCGTCTTTGACGGAAAAGACGTCCAGGAGATCGGAGGCCCATCCCACGTACAGCAACTGATTGTCGGGAGAGAATGCCATCCGTCTGACCAACCCCGTCTGGCTGGTGCTCACAATCAGCTTGCCGGTCTCGACGTCCCAGACGCGCACGGGATGCGGTTCGGCGTAATCACCACCGGCAAAGAGTGACGCGTCAGGTGACAGGGCATAGGAGCGGCCCGCGTTGAAATCATAAATCTTCTGTCCGTCTTGAAGCCGGTAGCCGGTCGTTCGGCCGCCGGCCACGCAGAATATCGCGGTTCGTCCGTCTGGTGTCAGGCCGAAGTTACGATTGGCTCGGCCTACTACCCCCTCATCGTCATCGAGCCAGATCACGCGCCGGGGTGGGAGCGGATTCTCGATGCTGTTCTCCTGTTGCGGATCGTAAATGGCGATGGCCTTCCGGAAGTACTGGGAATCGATATTGCCGCCCCCGGCGGCGGCGGAGCTTTCCTGCCAGAGCAACGCGAGAATTGTGCCGTTGGGGACGGCGGCGATTCCCCAAGGAATCATCACACGACCCTCGGCTGGCTTTGGCCCCTCGCAGTGAACGGGCGAATCCACCTGAGTCTCATAGTTGATGCGGGAGACCCTGAGCACTTGAGAATATCGCTTTCCCGCCGCACCCAACAGCTCTCCACACACAAGCAGCTCATCGCGCGTCTGGCCAAGGCACCAATAACGAGTGTCATAATCGCGGCTCGCCAGAGGATGGCTGGTCCATTGAGGGTCGAGTTGGCCGCCCGGGACAGAGGATGGGAGCGCCGGAAATCGCTCTCGAAATTGGAACACCAACACATCACTTGATCCTGACAGCGCCAGGAGCTGACGACGGACGTCGAAGGCAATAAACCTCAGTTCATCGTGCGCGTGTGGCCAGAGCGACCCGAACCGGGCCACCGATGTTGCGGTGAAATCGCCGCGCAACGCGATCTGATTGATGGCGTCGGGTATGATGAGCGCGGCGCGGAGATCCGGAAGGCCTCCCTGGGGAGACGGGCTTCCCCAAGCTACGAAGACTTGATTCCCGCTGGCCAGAACGTCACGCAATACGACTGCGCGCGGTGACTGGGCTTGTGTCGAGTCGCGGTCCAGGTCATGAAAGCTCAACCGCATGATGTCGGATGGCATCGTCGGAGTAAAATACCCGGCGACCCGGTTATCGGCGTAAATCTGAGCGCCTTGAGTTACAATCGAGAGCACCTTCACACTGTTGGTTGACCAGTCCCACACTACCGTCGGCTGGCCCGGCATGCCTGTATTCAAGAGAAGTTGTTTGCCCGACGGGGAAAAATCAATCGTCGCTTGGGCTGGTACGGAATAAGCAGGACTCGCTTGTCGCCCGGCGGTGTCGCCAACAACAGATTTGAATGATCGGCGGGCCGCCTCGTGCATATCGTTGAGGTCAAGCACCGCCACCGTCGCCTGCTTATCCAGCACTCCCAGCCAGCGCCCGGCCGGATCAGCCTTCAGGTAGACGATCGGCTCCGCAGACTCGTAGCTGCCCAGTTGCCGCCAGTCCGGCAACTGGTAGACGACGACTTTTCGGTGGCGGGTGGCGACCGCACATCGCGAACCGGGCACGGCGGCGAGTTGGGCGACATCCGCCGGTCCGCGGTCGGGCAAGAGCCGTCCATCCGCAACGGAGAATAGTTTCGCGCCCTCGTCGCTGGCCAGAACCAAGTAGGGGGTCTCATCTCCCGCAAAGCACCCGATGGATGGTTTGTCGGCATTGGCCGCGCGCATCACCAGTTGCCAATCGTCCCGGCTCCTGGATACGATCTTGCCGAGTTGGTGCCCGTATTCCCAGTTCGACCCGCTCTGAATCGCCCTCTCGATGTCGGCGTAGGCTTCATCGAGCCGGCCCTGGCTGAGCATGTAGTCGGCGCTGGTGTAGTTGAGCAGCCGTTGCAGATTATCGGCTTCACTCCGGGCCTTTTGGGCTTCGGCCTCGGCGCGGGCACGTTCCTGTTGTTCTTTTCCCGTGGCCTCTTCGGCGCGCCGGGCCTCCTGTTCGGCTCGTTCTCGCTGCTGGTTGGCTCGCTGCTCGGCGCGCCGGGCGCGGATGGCTTGCCAGGTACTACCGACCACGCCCAGGAGCAGCGCCGCGAAGACGGCGGCTGACGCCGCGAACACCAGTTTGTTCCGACGCGCCATCTTCTGGAAGCGGTAGAATTTGCTGGGCGGGCGGGCGACGATCGGATCGTTGTCCAGATAGCGCTGGATGTCCATCGACAGCCCGTTGGCCGTTTCGTAGCGGCGCGTGCGATCTTTCTCCAGGCACTTCATGGCGATCCAGTCCAGGTCACCGCGAATGATGCCGAAAAGTTTCGGCGGCTCGGATTGCCGCAGCGTCGCGATCGTCCTCTGCTCGGCGGCGTCCAGCGTGCTGAGCCGTGTGGACGGCGGGAGCGGTTCTTCGTCGCGGATGATCCGACGGATTTCGTCGAGAGCCGCCTGGTGAAGTCGTTTGGCATCGAACGGCGTCTTGCCCGTGAGCAATTCGTAGAGCAACACGCCCAGCGCGTAGATGTCGGTGCGGGTGTCGATATCCAAACCGCTCATCTCGGCCTGCTCAGGACTCATGTAGACGGGCGTGCCAACGAATTGCTCGAAGGCGGTGAAGAGTGTCTTCTCGGTCAGGTGTTGGCCGCTGGTGGCCTTGGCGATCCCGAAATCAATGACCTTCGGCACCGGCACCCCGTCGTGGAGGGTGACGAGGATGTTCGAGGGTTTGATGTCACGATGGATGATGCCCTTTTGATGGGCGTGCTGGATGGCGTGGCACACCTGGATGAACAACTCCAGACGCGCGCGCGTGGAGAGATTGTTCTGGTCGCAGTAGTCGGTGATGCGGATGCCTTTGACCAGTTCCATGACAAAGAACGGTCGCCCTTTGTCGGTGGCGCCCGCGTCCAGCACCTTGGCGATGTTGGGATGATCCATGAGCGCGAGCGCCTGTCGCTCGGCTTCGAATCGGGCGATGACCTGTTTGGTGTCCATGCCCAGCTTGATGACCTTGAGCGCAACGCGGCGGCGGACCGGTTGCTCCTGCTCCGCCATGTAAACCACACCGCAACCGCCGTCCCCGATTTTTTGGAGGATCTTGTAGCGGCCAATGCGGTCGCCGGGTTTTTCGGTGAGAGGCTCGACCAGCGGCGGGTCCGTCGACGGAACAGGTTTGACAGTCACATCCGGATCGAGAGAGGCACCAGCCTGTGTGTGCGCGTGCAGCCGTGCTTCGACGCGTTGGAGCAGCGCCGCATCACCCGCGCACGCACCCTCCAGGTAGGCAACTCGTTCCTCCCGCGTCGCAAATCGCAACGCGGCAATGAAGATTTGCTCTTCGTGTGACGGCGGATTGGCCATTGACCCGAACTGCCTCACTACAGACTATCACACAATTTCAGGTCAGGAAAAGCACTAAAGCGGTCGAGCCATACCCCGGCTACTTGTGCTTGATGCCGTGATGGGAGAACTGCAGAATGGCTTGAGATTCAATGTTCGGTTGGAGCGGAGGTGGCCATGCCTTATCTGATACAAAAGCAGGCAGACGGTTCGACCGTCAAACAGTGGGATTTGCGCGACAAACCACTCACGGTCGGTCGTGGGGACAAGGTGGACGCGCGAATCGAAGACAAAGAAATGTCGCGGCAACATTTTGTGATCTCGCCCAGGAGCGGTGGGTATGTGATCCAGTACCAGAACTCCCAAAATGGGACGCTGGTCAACGGTCGACGCGTTACGGAGGCAACGCTGAGACCGAACGACAATATCCGCGCCGGGCAGACCCAATTCGTCTTCGTCGAGGGACTGGCCACCGTCATCGGGAAACTTCAAGACGAGCCCAAAGGCTACCGCACCCACATCCGCGAGATCTCCAAAGAGGCCAAACCCTAGAGCGGTTTAAATAAAACTGTAGCCACACGAGGCAAACCAATTCCTGGCATCTTGGCGTGTCACGCCCTCCAAAGCGACCGCCATCGCTTGAACCAGCGTTGGCTGCGTTCGTGCTTCGGCTGTCCGCAGGCTGGCTTTGACTTTGCTCCACAGTTTCTCGATCGGGTTGAGGTCCGGCGAGTAGGCCGGGCAGAAAACGAATCGCGGCGCCCGCCGCTTCGATCAAAGAGAGGGTCGGCTGGCTCTTGTGCGGGGCGAGGTTGTCCAAGATCACCACGTCGCCCGGGTGCAGCGTGGGGCACAGGACGTGGCGGACATAGGCCCGAAACACCTCCGTATCGGCGGTTCCCTCGATTGCCATGCAGGCGGTTGAGCCATCCAGTCGCAACGCCCCGATCAGGGTGGTGGTTTGCCAATGACCTTGGGGAGCGCTGGCGTGGACGCGCAGACCCCGCGGCGCACGGCCGCACAAGCGGGTCAGGTTGGTCGTGGCACCCGACTCGTCAAGGAAGATCAACTTGGCGGGATCGAAGCCCGTTTGGTAGCGCCGCCATGTGCGGCGCGCGCGGGCGATATCCAGGCGGTCTTGCTCGCTGGCGCGGAGCGTCTTTTTTTATATGTCAGCCCCATCTTCGCCAAGGCGTAGTGGATGGCCGGCAGTGAGCACTTCAGGGCCACGGCCTGGCGCAGCTCGCGCAAGGTCAGGTCCGGCTTGTGGCTCAGCAGCGCTCGCAACTGGCGATGATGGATGTCCAGAATCATCGGCTTGCGTCCCGAGAAATGGTGGCGCGGGCCGATCTGGCCGGTGCGCCGACGCTGCTGCAAGAGTTTCTTGACCATCCCGAGCGAAACCTGGTAGCGAGCCGCAACCTTGTCGCGGGTGCCCTCGCCGTGGTCGTAAGACGCCAAGATCCGTTCCCGCAGATCCAGTGATAGGGTTCGCATGAACGCACCCTACCAGGGACCAAGCGTTGTGGCTACAGTTTTATTTAAACCGCTCTAGCCGGGAGCCAAAAGGCGAAGGCTCCGGCCCAGTACACGGAGGAAGCCTCTCGCCCTTGCGGCGCAAGGGCGAGAGACTTACTGACCGGCTCCGAGTCGTGTGAGCGCGTCTCTCGCCGGGGCAAAATCCGGACGGAGCTTCAGTGTCTGCTCGAATTGCTCGATTGCCTCCGTCGTGCGGCCCAGCTTCTCCAACGCGAGCCCCAGATTGAAACGGGCCTCGGTGTAATCGGGCTTGAGCCGCAAGGCTTGCCGGTAATGTTCAATGGCTTCTTCACGCTTCCCGGTCTGATACAAAGCCGTCCCGAGGTTGTTGTGCGCCTCGGCGAAATCGGGCTTGAGCCACAGGGCCTGCTGGTAGTGGGCGATGGCTTCCTCGATCTTACCCGTTTGCGCCAAAGCGCTCCCGAGGTTGTTGTGCGCGTCGGCCTCGCCGAGGCCGGGCTCGAGTTGTAATACCTGCTCGTATTGTTTGATAGCGTCCATTACTTTGCCCGCTCGCTGTTGGGCGACAGCCAGATTGTAGTGCGCCATCGCGAAATCTGGTCTGATTCGGATCGCCTGCTCATAGTGGGTGATCGCGCCCGCTGTTTCGCCGGCCCGTTCCATGACGATCCCCAGATTGTAGTGTGCCCGGGCGTCGTTGGGATTGACCCGCAGCATCTGCTCCCACCGTTCCTTCGTCTCGGCATCCCCCAAGCGATAGACAAACATCGTGTAGCCAACTCGCGCGACCGGTTCGTGACTCGCACGCAACCAATCCCACGCCGGGATGCATCAGGTACCACGCCGATACGACCAGCGTGCCACGGCGCGTTCCGTACGCCTCGCCAGAGCTCACCCGTCGGGCGGCAATCCCATAGTAGTCAATCGCCCGTTCCGGACCGAGGTACTCCAGATCGATGTTCGTCATCGTCTGCTCGTCGAGGAAATGCTTCAACCGTTTGACGTCTTGTCCCCAATCGAGGTTGGAATCGACCAACCATTGGTAACCGTTCGACGGACCGCCGGCGACTTCATTGAAGTACTCGATGAAATAGGGATACGCGCGCCCTGTCGCCAGCAATAGCCAGGCAACGCACAGCCAGCCGCACAACTGCACCCGCCGGCTCCGGAGGCTGAACTCCGACGCCGTGCCCACGGCCAGCAGAGCGTACATGGGTAGCAAATGCCGGACGCCGATATTGATGCTCCCCGCCATGGCAAACAGCAGGTACATCAAGGCCGCGAGCCACGGTATGGCCTGTGGGAAGGAACCCTGCCGAAGTCCCCTCAGCCACATCAGCAAGCCAACTGTTGTCAGCAGCAGCAATGGGAGCGGGGTCTTCACTGCCATCGTCACCGGGAAGTAGTACCACCATCCGGTCGCCCGCCATTGGCCGCACAAGAACGACCAGTTCCCTGTCGATTCGTGCCCGGCCACAAGCGCCAGTCCCTTGAAGAAATCCGGCGGGATCAGCACGGGCCGCAGCACTTGAAACCATGTCGGCACGCCGATCTTCGTGGCTACGTCGGTTGGCAACGGTGGCGCCGGCCTCCAGAACGGCGCGTACACCACGAGCACAACCCCGCCCGCCGCCAGCGCCATGACGCACACGTACCTTCCCAACCCGCGCCAGTCCCGCCTCACCATCGCGCGCAGGCCCAGCAGCGCGAGCAAGATCGGGGCAAGCAAGACGGCACTGAATTTCATAACCAGCGCCCCGCCACAAGCCAGCCCGCATGAAACGGCGCGGCCGGTAGACGGCCGGTCAAGAAAGATGGAGAAACACCCCACCGCCAGAACAAACATCAACGTCTCTCCCATGTCGGTCAGCACCAGATGTCCGTAGGCCAACGTAACCGGGTTCAACACCCAGAGCGCCACGCCGAGCGCACCGGCCCCCCCCCCCGCCAATCTGTCGTGACCAAAAAAAGATCGCCATGCCCGTCAACACCGTGAGCGCCACTTGCATCCATCGCCCCGCAGCAAGGACCTTGTCGGCATCGTTGGCCCCGCCAAAAACGAATTCTTGTCCCACGGGCGGCGCGTCCGGCCAGAAATACCAGCTGTTGCGCGCCACCGGGAAATGGTTGTCAGCCAATTCGAATTCTCCCGACCACCGACGTGTCGCCCCCGCCTCGACTTGCCCCTTCAGCAATGCTTGCGCTCTTTTGGATAGTTTCACATCCATAAACAGCAATGGCGCCGCCGCAATCATCTTGGCGAGGGGCGGCGCTTCCGGGTCGAGGGTGAAACCGTAGCCGTGCCAATAGCTGTAACCCGCCACCAAGAACTGAGTTTCATCCAAGGTTGCTGATTCCTCCTTGATGGGCGTTGCCATCCATGTCGCCATCAACACCAGCAGTGCGACGGCAACAAGACTCGCCGCGTACCTTTTCATCGTCGAAAGGCCCGCTGGTCTCGACACTCCTTCGGAATCTTTCACACACGCGACGCTAACATCTCGCCCGAATGATTGCCAGAGCTCGTGAGACGTCGCCGCTCCTTGAGATGGACTGGACGATGGTGATGAGAAATTGCTGCCCGCTCCGGAACCCATCTCAACCGACGCGCTCCGTCAGCCGGACAGATGAGAGCCTGCCTCGTCACCATTCGTACTCGACGCGCATGACCCATTGCGGGCGCATGTTGTGGGTGGCCAGAAACGCCACAACGGTTTCCTTGTCGGGCGCCTCGAACTCGCACAGCAGTTTCCCCTCCAACGAATCGGAAACGCAGCGGATGGTCTTGACGGTTTCGTCGCGCTTCAAATCGGCGATGATTGCCTGCAATGCCTGACGCGTCAGGCACGCGATCGTGTGCTGGCTGATGTACCGCGGCATGAAGCTTGTTATCGCGGGCCACGCCGCGGCGCGCAACGCTTTTTTCGTTGGATTGCCTCGAACCGGCTTCAGCGATAGGATGTCGGCAGGAGAGCGATATGAAAGATTTTCTTATCGGGTTGATCGTGGGGGCGTTTCTGACGGCGGGCACGTGCTGGTATTTCACCGTCGCCCGGAAGGACCCGCGCGTGACGCACGCGTGGGACGTCGTCAACGCCAAGCTCACCACCTGGCACCTGGGCAGTGACGAAATCGGCGCGGAACTCAGCCGGACGGGCCGGGTGCTACGTCGCCAGGCCACCGACTTTGGCGCGGCGATGGCCAGCGCTTCGTCAGACGCGGCCATCACCGCCAAGATCAAGGCCAAGTACGCTCTCGACCGCGATCTTTCCGTCTTCAGTATTTCGGTCAACACCACCGATGGCCGCGTCACGTTGGCGGGGGATGTCTCGTCGCACCGGCAAATCGGCAAAGCCATGCTTGTCGCGCTTGAAACGGACGGGGTGCGCGAGGTCAATTCGACGTTACAGGTGAAGAAGACCGGTCATGGATAAGAAGGAAATCGCCGGGGTTTTTGAGGAGATCGGCGCGCTGCTGGAACTCAAGGGCGACAACCCGTTCCGCGTGCGCGCCTACTACAACGCGGCGCGCATGGTGGACGGCCTGCAGGAAGACCTCGGCACGCTCATCAAGGAAGAACGCCTCACCGACATCAAAGGCATCGGCAAAGATCTCGCGGCCAAGATTACCGAGTTGTACACGACGGGGAAACTCGCGTCTTACGACGAACTCCGGGCGTCGATGCCGCAAGGCCTGCTCGAGATGCTGAAGATTCCCGGCTTCGGACCGAAACGCGCGAAGGTTGTGTACGACAAGCTCAAGGTTGATTCCATCGAGAAACTCGAAGCGGCTTGTAAGGCGGGCAAGATCGCCGCGCTGGACGGTTTCGGCGAGAAATCGCAGCAGAAAATCCTCGAAGGCATCGCGCTCGTGCGGCAATTCAGCGGCCGGCATCATTACGACACGGCGTACGCGGCTGCGCAGCCGATCATCGAGGCGTTGCGTTCGCACGATGGCGTGATTCGGTGCAGCATTGCGGGCAGCCTGCGCCGTTGCCGCGAGACGATTGGCGACATCGACTTTCTCGTCAGCGCCAAACCGAAAGACGCGCAGCGAATCATTGATGATTTCGTGACGATTCCCGGCATTATCACGGTCAGCGCCAAAGGCGAGACGAAGGCCAGCGTGGTGCTCAAGGGCGGCATTCAGGCCGATTTGCGGGTTGTGACCGACGATCAATATGCGTTTGCGCTCAACTATTTCACGGGCTGCAAGGAGCACAACATCGCCCTGCGCGCGCGGGCGTTGAAACTGAAGATGCTGTCGTTGAACGAATACGGTTTCTCGCCAGCCTCCGAGAAGGAGAAGAGCGCGAAGGAACTCGGTAGTTCCATCAAGTGCAAGACCGAGGAGGATTTGTACGAGGCGCTCGGACTGGAGTACGTCGAGCCCGAACTGCGCGAAGATATGGGCGAGATCGAGGCGGCGGAGAACGGCAGCCTACCGAAATTAGTCAAATTGGAGAACCTGCGGGGCACGTTCCATTGTCATTCGACGTGGAGCGACGGCATTGAGAGCGTCGAGGCCATGGCGCAGGCGGCACTGGATCTGGGTCTGGAATATTTCGGCATTGCCGACCACAGCAAATCGGAGCGCCAGGCGAACGGTCTCGATGAGAAACGGGTCCGCCTGCAAGCCGAGGAGGTGAAAAGGCTCAACGCCAAGTTTGCCAAGGAAGGCTTCCGTATTTTCTTCGGTACCGAGTGCGACATTCTCGGCGATGGCTCGCTGGATTTTGACGACAAGACGTTGGCACTGTTCGATTATGTCGTCGCCAGCGTGCATCAGGGATTCAACATGGACGCCGAGAAGATGACCAAACGCATCTGCAAGGCGCTGGCGCATCCGAAGGTCACGATGCTTGGGCATCCGACGGGCCGGTTGTTGCTCGAGCGCGAAGGTTATGCCGTCAACATGCCCGAGGTCATTGCCGCCGCCGCCAAATACAACAAGATCATCGAGATCAACGCCCACCCGTACCGTCTCGACATGGATTGGCGGTTGTGGAAACACGCCAAGGAACTCGGCGTCAAGTGCTCGATCAATCCCGACGCCCACAACATCCCCGACCTGCAGTATCTGGCGGTTGGCATCGGCATCGCGAGGAAGGCGTGGTTGGAGAAGAAGGATGTCATCAATTGTTTGCCGTTGAAGGACGTGGAGAAGGTGCTGGCGAAGATGCGTGCCTAGAATGACTGCCGCGACGAAATGGCAGAAGAGCACCGCGATCAGGGCTGTGTGCGTAGTAATCGTCTGCATCTTGGTAATCCCCGCGATGGCATGGGCGGACGCGGGCACCCCATTGATGTGGGCGGGGATGCTCCATTTACTTATTGGGAACTTCATTATCGGGTTGGTGGAAGCTTTCGTTGTGAGTCGTCGGTTTGTCGTCAACAAGGGCAAGCTGTATTCGCTTTCCATTCTAGGTAACTACGTTTCCATGATTGCCGGTTTTGCAGTCTTAGAATGGGCGGAGAGCCATGCGGGCGATTCCATCCTAGGACCTCAACCGCTTTATCACGGCGTACGTTTGCTTGCTGTGCTCGTGGGTGCTGCCTACCTCATGTCCGTAATCATTGAATGGCCATTTTTCCATTTTGGGCTGCCGAAAGAGACGAGGAATATCCGCACGTCGCTCCGGGCTTCGGTTTTGGCCCAAACCGTTTCCTACGCCCTGCTCATCCCCTTTTACTTGTTGCCCAGTGGATTCAGCCTGTATACACAGGCACGGCTGACACACAGTCTCGATTTTGTTGATCGCAAAGACGCCACCGTTTATTTCATTTCGCCAAAGCAGAACTGTGTGTATCGACTGCGGCTGGATGGGAGTTATCCCGAGAAGATTGTCGATCTCAAGCCGTCGAATTCGAATACACGACTGTTCGCCAGAAAGTCACAAAGCGGGCAGTCGTGGGACTTGTGGGTGCTGGACGCCCCCGACTACGGGCACTCCCCCAACAAGAATGAACGTCTTTTGCGGGAGAATTTCGCGACACTCGCAGCGCTCGACTGGCGCGCTGTCAAGGGCTACGGCGAGGAAGTGACGTGGCTCAACTTTGGACCGGCTGCCGACTTACGCCTGTCTCCCCAAACTAACTGGATGGTTCGTACAGGATTCTGGCCGGTCGAAGGATTGTCGGCGGAAAACCAGCAGGCAGGGGAGTCGCTACATTTGTGTGTAGAAATGCCCTTTCTGGCGTGGATCGCGCGTAACGCCACGATTCTTCCCAGTGATCAAGTCGTCTATCAACTGGGAAATCAAATTGTGATTCTCGACCTGAGCACCAGGAAACTAGCCTTTCTCGCGCTCGGTCAGGGGCCGGTTGTTGGCTTGCCGTCGCCGTAACGTAGCGTTCGCTCACGAGTATTGTAGATACCTGCTCCCACATTCACGCCGTCTTTTGGATGGGCGGTTTTTCGGTGGCTGGAGGGCCGGACTTTTTCGCCTTCCGCAGTTGCCAAGTGGCCGATTCGCTGGCATGTTTGGAACAGGCGTGGCAATGGATTCGGACCTCAAACCATTTCTCGATTCGTGGCCGTATGATCCGGACGATTGTATCCGTGTGATCACCCTGGCCAACGGACGGGAAGTCATGCAGGTGCGTCTGCCGCTGGGCATCGAGCAGTACGACCTCGATGGCCGCCCGGACGGCGCCGAGTCGGTGCTGGACCATCATCTGGCGCGTCTCGACGAGGCCAAGAAGGCCGGCGCGGAGGCCGGTTTCCGTCTCGATCCCGACGAGTGCGTCGAGTTGTTCAACGAAGGCGTGCTGTACTACTATCGCTACCTGCACCTGTTCCAGCTCAAGGATTGGCCGCGGACGATTCGCGACACGGTGCGCAACCTGAAGCTTTTCGATTTCGTCCACAAGTACGCCAAGCGCGGCGAAGACCGTCACTACCTCGAACAATGGCGGCCGTACGTTCTGCGGGTCAATGCCGTCGCCGCGGCGATGGTCGCGATGGACGAGAACAACCATCATCAGGCGCTGGCGCTCGTGCACGCCGCCGCGGAGGCGATCGAGGCGTTGCCGGACATCGAGGAGGACACGTTCCGGTTCGAGCGGCGGCGGTCGATGGAGGCGTTGCACGAACTGGCCGAGGAAATCCAGAAGAGCAGACCGCTGACCGAGTTGGAGGAACTGGAAAACCAGCTTCTGGAAGCGGTCACCGCCGAGCATTACGAACGGGCCGCGGAACTTCGGGACCGGATCCGCAACCTGCGCGGAGCAGAAAAGCGGGCGTAGCACGCCAACGACGCGGCGCGATCTTACACAGAGCACGCTGGAAGTTTCACCACGAAGGGCACGAAGCACACGAAGTCGGGCTGAAGCCTGCGAGGCCAGCTCATACGAGCTTGTCGCGTTTCAATCTTTCGACCACATCAGAAAACGGCACGGATGGCTCGTTGCGGCGTTCACGGACAAGGAGAATGTCGCCCAAATCTTCCGCGATATCCTCGTGGCTGAGAAGTTCGGAAATAAACGCCTCGCGCTCCTTGTCGGAGAGAGTCGCAACCTGTTTGGCTAGTTCCTTGCCGCTCATGGCTGTAAACTTACTCTTGCCGCAGCGCTTCGTCAACCGCGGGCGGCGGGCTACATGAACAGGAAGACGTAGACGGCAAAGCTCACGGCGGCGGCGCCAGCGACGGCGGCGAGGGACCAGAGGAGGTTGCGTTTGCGGGCGGCGATGGCGAAGGTGGATATGATGACGGCCATTTGCGCGCCGAGCATGCCGTAGAAGAATTGCTGGCTGCGTTTGTGATGGCGTTCGGCGTCGATGTTACTCTTGCGGACCTGAAGTTCGTAGAGGTTCCCGATGGCCTGGTTCAGACGCGCCTCGGCGTCGTAGCGCGCGGCGGTGTAACGCAATCGAGCGGCAACGAAATCGCGGCTGAGAGATTTGTCGCCGGCGACAGCCACAGTTCTCTCCAATTGATCAACGGCCGGATTGATCGATCCGATGGCGGAATCAAATGCCTCGGCGCGGTCTTTCGTGGCGAGCAGCGCGGCATCGAGGTCAGCCGGTTTCACTTTCGCAACGAGCGACAGGATTTCCGATTCCGGTTTTTGCCTGTCGAGAGCAACGAGAGCGAACTGGAGTTCGGGGCTGGGCGCGGTGGCCGCCGGGATGGTGGGCAACTCACCTTTCAATAGTGCGGCGGTGGCTTGTGGTCCCATCGGCGATTGCAACGCGATCACGGCTTTGTCGAGGGCTGCAGCATCGAGGGGATGGACGTCGGCGGTGTTTTGCAGGATGTCGATGGTATTGCGTTGGATGGCGCCGCGGAGGCGTTTGGCCTGGAAGAAGCCCCATTGATCGCCCGCCTTGGATTGTTGCTGGGCGGCGAGGGAGCGGCTGTACTGGGCGCGGGTCATTTCGCTGGAGGCGAGGCCGGCGAGGGCGGTGGCGATGACCGTCATGATGATCGGCGTGGCGAGGAACACTTTGCCCCATGCATTCTGCGGCATGTCCGCCTTCAATTCGTCTGGTATCGTCATCTTGGCCATGGAATCAGTCCTCCAGTCGAGTCGGCTCCCAACAACTTCCTAGTGTCGGTGGGAAAATTACACTAGATGCCTATCCTGTGGCGAGAAAGATGCGGGCGGTGTGCTGAAGGCCAAGGATAGCAGTGAGCTATCCCAAGGGTCATTCTTTGGCTTTGGTGACGTAGGCGATGAATTTGGTTTCGAAGGCGTCGAGGCCGGAGTATTTGCTGCTGTAGACGTCCTGCCAGGCGGAGTCGAAGCGCGAGCCGTCGCCGGAGAGCTTGAGGAACCTTAAAAGCGGATTCATGCCGCCGTGCTGGTAATAGAGGAAGGTGACGAGCAGGCGGGATTCGTTGTAGAAATCGATGACCTGATCTCGGGAGCGCGGGTAATCGACGGCGCTGGTGAGTTCGCTGAGGGGGATGTACTCGTCGCGGGCGAGGTGGTCGGTGATATTGCCGAGGGCGTAGCCGCGGGCTTTGAGGTAGTTGCGGTAGAGGCGGACGCCTTCGAATTCGGCGAAGCCTTCATTGAGCCAGAGGGGGATGTCGCCGGCGATGAAGCGGTGGAGGACGAGATGGGTCATCTCGTGCGGGAGGGTCGGGCCCTGGAATTTGAAATGCGGGCGCGAGGCGAAGAAGAGTTCGCGACCCGTGCACCAGCCGCCGGTCCATTCCTCCATTTTGCCGGTGCCGACGAAGTCGTGCCAGGCCTGCTGGTTGAGGAAGACGTAGATGTGGCATTTGCGCTCGTAGGAATCCTGGGTGACGCCGATGTCCTGCTTGATCAGGGCGTAGCACCATTCGGCCCAGGCGGAGAGTTGGGGGACGGAGAAGCCGGTTTCGGTGTGGAAGATGAAATGGTCGGACTCGCTGTGCTGCCATTGGACGGTTTTGAGGTTCAGGGCGGCGTCGCCCTGGCGCGAGACGGATTTTTCGCTGAGTTCGTCGAACGGCAGGATCTTCAGGTGATACTGGCCCGGCGGGAGCGCGTCCTCGTCGTTGGTTTGCGCGATGGCGGGGATGCCGAGTATGACAGTGCCGATGAGGACAGCGAGAAAGCGATTCATGAGCGCTTGTATAGTGGCGGCGCGGGGCCGGTTCCAGAGAAATCGGCGGGGGACGGATTCCCGCTTGTGCGGGGCTTGGGGAAGCGCTTAGACTGCGATGTCATGGGAGCCCAATGGAAACAAAAAGGCCGCGAGATCAGCGCGTTGAAGCGCGGCCAGTTGTTCGGGAAGCTCATGAAGGAAATTGTCGTGGCGGTCAAGGCCGGCGGTCCCGACCCCGACCTGAACGCGCGGTTGCATGCGGCGTTGGAGACCGCGCGGAAGCATTCGGTCCCGCGGGACACGATTGAGCGCGCCGTCAAGAAGGGGGCCGGGCAAACGGGTGAGGCCGTCGCGTATGAGCTCATCACGTATGAAGGGTTTGCGCCCGGGAAGGTGCCGATCATCGTCGAATGCCTGACGGACAATCGGAACCGCACGGCGCCGGAGATTCGGGCGCTGTTCAAGGAGGGACATTTCGGGGCGCCCGGCAGCGTGGCGTGGATGTTCGAGCACGTCGGGTTGGTGGAGGCGCATCATCCGACGGCGGGTCAGGACCTGGAAGCGGTGGCGATCGAGGCGGGCGCGCAGAACGTCGAGCCGCTGATGAGCGACGACGTGCCGGCGGGCCGCGCGGGGGCGCGGTTTTATTGCGACCGGGCCGATGTGAACGGCGTGAGCCAGGCATTGAAGAAGGCCGGGTGGACGGTGACCACGGCCGAGATGAGTTACGTGGCCAAGAACGCCGTCGAACCGCCCGCCGCGCAGCGAGCGGAGATCGAGGCGTTTCTCACCGCCATCGACGAACACGACGACGTGCACCGCGTGTACACGGCGATGAAGTGAGCGGCCGGGGTGGTGGGGTTTGTCTACCGTCTACGACGCTGTTTCCAATCCGCGCAGATACTGGAACGAATAAATCCCCGAGGCGTGGCCATCGGCCCATTGGGGCTGGATGGCGTAGCCGCCGACGTATTGCCAGCCGTGCAGCTCGAAGCTGGAGGGCGTGAGGGTTTGGGGCGGCGGCTTGTACTCAACCATCACGTTGGTTTCGCCCTTGCACATCGCGCACGGGCAGGCGCGGCGCAAGGCTTCGAGTTCGAAATAACTCTCGTGTCCGTCATCCCACGCGATGGCGAGGATATTGTTCACGATTTCGACGGTCTTGGGTTTCATGTTTGTCGTCGCGAAATTTCTTTGCGGCATCCGTAGATTCGTTTCATCATGCCTTCGTTTTCTCCGGCCACGGGCAGAGCTTGTTGATCGAACAATTCGGGCATTTGGGGTTTCTTGCCGTGCACACGCGTCGCCCATGGAACTGCAGCAGGTGACAGAATTTCGTCCGCTCCTTCCTGGGAACGATTTGCACGAGGTCGGCCTCGATTTTGTCCGGGTCATCCCTGACCGTGAGCCCCAGCCGCTGTGACAGACGCCACGTGTGCGTGTCGACGACGATGGCCGGCTGGCCAAACGCGTTGGCGAGGACGGCATTGGCGGTTTTGCGCCCGACGCCGGGCAGCTTCAGCAGGTCATCGATACTGCCGGGCACCTTGCCGCCGAAGTCTTTCACCAGCATCGCGCAAGCCTTTTGGATCGACCGCGTCTTTTGGCGGAAGAAGTTGATGCGGCTGACCCGCTGTTGCAGCGCGGCCTCGGTCTCGCCGGCGTAGTCCGAGGCGCTGCGGTACTGTCGGAACAGGTCGGGCGTCACCAGATTGACCAGATCATCGCGCGCTTGGGCGGCGAGAATCAGCGCGACAAGAAGCTCGAGCGGATTGGTGAAATTCAGCGCGAGCTTCGCGTCCGGGTGGGTCCGCTTCAGGACGGCGATAATCCTCCTGACGCGAGCCTGTTTGGCGGCGTGAGACTCCCGGGCCATGACGGGTTACGGCGAAGGCGGCGAAGTGATGAGCTGCTGGAATTGCGGGTCGCCACGCAACGGCGCAAACGCCGGGTCAGTAGCGGCCTTGCCCCGAAGGTCCGGCATGAGTTGAACCGCCCGCTGCAGCATGGGTATCGCTTCGCCTGTATTGTGTTGCATCGAGCGCACCATGGCAATCGAGTAGAAAGAGCGCGCATCCTGTGGGAATCGCTGCGTCATGAGTTTCAGCGCGGAGACGGCGGCATCGGGTTGACTGAGATTCATGTAGGCCTGCGCGGCCTGCAGCATCTGGTCCGGACTGATGCCATCCTG
This sequence comes from uncultured Verrucomicrobiae bacterium, assembly GCA_963842185.1. Classification (GTDB taxonomy): domain Bacteria; phylum Verrucomicrobiota; class Verrucomicrobiia; order Palsa-1439; family Palsa-1439; genus Palsa-1439. The sequence goes on along the minus strand of CAWJFL010000016.1, from coordinate 555,940 downwards.
CGCCACATAATGTTGCAGCAGGAGCGCAAGGCGGTCGTTCTGGCCAGCCCGCTGGTACGCCTGACCCAGTTGTACCATTGCGTTGAAATCGTGCGGGTTGTTCGAGTAGGCGGCTTCCAGTTGGGGAACCTCTGTCCGCGACTGGTTGAGGCCCCGGATCTGGTCGACGGCCGAGGTGATTTTTGAATTGAGTGGATCAAGCTTCTGCAAGGACTCCAAGGTGGCCAGCGCGTCGTCGGGACGGCCCAACTCCATGTAGAGTTGCGCGAGACGGAAGTTGCCCTCGGGACTTTCCGGGCAGAGTTCGAGGGATTGCTTGAATGCGTAAATGGCCTCGGGCGCCATGTGGCGATAGGCGTAGATGCCGCCGATCGCGGACCGCAGTTTGGAAAACGTCTTTTGCGCATCGGGGTCGCCGTGGAACTGGGGTCGCACCTTGAAATCTTGAACCAGCTTGTCCCAATACGCCGTGTCGCGTTTCACGATGTCCGCCCAGAGCTGCGGGTTCTTGTCGGGGCCGGGCAGCTCATCGCGATTGATCTTCATGATGATGCCGAACGGCGTGAGGTAGGGGTACATCCACGGAATGACGTAGCTTTCCTCGACGTAAAATGCGTGCTTGTCCTTCGCGTGGTCGAAAATCCATTTGGTGAGGATCCCGTTGATATTCATCACCCCCTGCACGCCGCGGACCTGCACAGCGCCACCCTCGACCGTGACGTTTTCGTCGGCGCTGAGGTGTTCCCCTTTCGCCTGCCGGACCTGGACGTCGTTGATGTACTCCTGAAACGCGTGTTGCGTATCCATCTCGCTGGGAATCCAAATCGGCTCCTTGGGATACATCGAGTCGCGATGCAGGTGATGCCAGCCCCAACGGAACAGGGCGCGTTGCCAGGGCAACCGGCGCTCAAGCGTCGTGGGGTTATTGGGATCGGGCCGGGTGTAGTCGTAGTGATCGCGGATATACGACATGTACGTGCTGTCAGCCAACGCGTTTTGCGTAATGATATACACGTCGCGACGGTCGAATTTCGGGCCGCCCTGCGGATCAAAATGTGGGTCACTATAGCGATCCTGGGGGCTCACCCGGCTTTCGCAGAAAATCATGTAGGTGGGCACGAACCGGCCGGGATCGGTGCCGCCATAGAGCACGGCGTCCCGATCCATATCCGGATACCCGCCACCGGGCACGAACATGCGGTAGCCGAACTGGTAACCGAAATCCTTGTCGGCCTGGTTGCAAATCTTCAAATTGCGGTACAGCGGGATCAACGGCAGGGCCAATAGCGCCACGCACAGCACCTGCATGATTACGCGCGGGAATTTCCGCCACCGGGTCAGCACCCACGCCACGGTCAATGCCATACCGTAACCGATCAGCATCGCGAAGAACCCGTGGGCCGGCGCGAAGAACTTGATGTTGATTTCCTGGTTCTGTTTGTCGAGGCCGGGGTTGATGATGGTGAGCAGCCCGAAACCGGTCGTCAGGAACGCCGCCCAGACAAAGATCAGCCACGCGCGGGCGCGCTGGTTCAAATCCTTCCAACAACCGAACAGGATGGCAAGGGTCGCAACCCCAAACACTACGATTGGCAAACCGAGCAGAAAGTCATTGTCGAACCCCACCGGCGGGCTGAACTGTTGCAATAACGCGCGGGCGAAGAGTTCCGCTTGGATCCAGAAGTCCCTGGTCCACGGCCAGGACAGGTTGAGCTTTTCGTACTGGCCACGCGTGATGTGATGTAGGAATCCCTGTTTGGTGTAGCAATAACCCCAGTTCATCGGGGGGTTGGTCGATGATGCCACTGGCATATAGAAATAAAACGCCGCGCCCGCCAGAAACATCGCCAGGCAAATCAACGCATTTTTCCGACTCAACCAGCCTTCACTCCCCAGCCATATCAGCAGAAGTACGCCCGCTCCTGTCAGCGGGAAGATCAGCGCTTGAACAGAAACCGGTGGGCCGAAGAGGATCACCAGGCTGACCTCCTGCTTCATCACCTGGCCGTTGGGCGCGGTCTGCAACCACGCGAACATATAGGCGGCAACCGCCCACGCGAACAGCGCCGCCACAAGTAGCTCCCAAAACGCCGACAGGGCTGGCATGACCACAGCCTTCTGCCAGGAACGCCGTTCCCACGCCGACAACACTCCCACCGCCAATGCGCCGACCATAAAGGGCACCACCATCACGTAAATGGTCATGTGATTCGCGATGCCCAGCGCATACAGCAAGATTGTCGCGTAGAGAAACCCATGCCGCTGGGGCCGCATCATCCAGGCAAAGAACGTGCACGCCGTGATGATAAACATGAACACGTTCAGCACGCGCATCTCGGGCACGCACGCCCAGAGCCACACCCCGCGGTTGAATCCAAACAGCAGGGCCACGGTCGCCCCAATCGTCAGCGCAATCCAGTGCTTCATCGAGTCTTCGATTTCCCGCGCCCACGTCACGGAGCGAAGCAGCATCTCGATCGAGCGCGTCATTAGCAACGTCAACACACCGACCACCAGCGCGCCCGTCAGCACCGACATCAGGCAAATCCGATAGGCGGGATTGCCGAACGGCACAAAATGCCGCCACACCCACCCGAGAAACGCCCACAGTGGATACCCCGGCGGATGCGGCACGCCGAAATTAAACGCACCCGTCACCAACTCGCCCGAGTCCTCCAGTGTGACCTCGGGGGACATGAAGCGAAAGAACGCAAATCCCGCGACCAGGAACGTGATCGCAGCCGCAATCCAGTCTTCTGGTTTGAAGAAATGGCGCAGGCTTTGCGGCGGTTCCGGCGGGGGTGCTGGTTGCGGCGCAACCGTCACTGCGACCGGTGCGGGCGTCGGAGTTATTGGATTTATCGGCTTACGTTTTTTCTTGCCCATAATGGTTGCTCGTCAGTGTCACAAGTGAAGCGTTAGCGTCGGATTTGAATATTCGTTAGTATAGATGGCGAGCGCAACACGGCCACGGTGTTCTCTCCCATCATCGGGCAAGCCGCCGCGAGTTTGGTCTCCCACGAAGCCAATGGCGGCAAGAGAGCCGTGCTCCCAGCCAGCGCTGCCGTGTCTCCGCGAGATGTCGCCTGTGACGATCGGGGAAACCAGTTCCATCCCACCACCAACGCGAGTGACAATGCACCGGCCAGGGCGATCGGCAAACCGGCGTGCTGACCGAAAGACCAAAATATTGACCTGGGTCCCGATACCGTCCGCTCCATCTCATGTAAAATGCGCCGGCGAGCCGAAGTCGGCAGCGGCGACGGACGGAGAGAGTTGAGCTGACTTTCCAACATGTCGAATTGTGTCTTCATGGTGTGCCCTCTTTCGCAAGTAGTTGTCGCAACGCGGCGAGCGCCAGCCGATAGCGGGAGGCGATCGTGTTCGGCGATTCGTCCGTCACGGTGGCAATCTGCTGGAACGTCAGTTCACCCCAGATCTTCAGCGTGAGGACCTCCCGCTGCTCGACGGGCAACCGGTGGATGGCCGCCTCCAAACAGGCGCGCTCCTCAGCCTGCTCCAGAGACGATTCGAACAGCGCCGGTTGGTCATACCAGGATTCCCCGGCAGTGACCTCGCGCCGATGTCGACGGGCCGCTTGTCGCTGGCGGTCGAGCACCGTATAGCGCACGGCGGCATAGCAAAGGGCCGGCAAATCCGGTTCGGTGACGCCGTTATTGGCGTGCTTGCGCCAGACGCGGAGGAACGCTTCCTGCACCACGTCGGCGGCATCGGCGTCGTTGCGGCACAACTGCCGCGCGTACAAAAACAAGCCGTCCCCACACCGGTGGAGCATCCGATGCCACATGGTTCTTCCTGTTGCATTGTCGGTCACGCTGCTGACGTCCTGCCAAAGGTTAATCGTCGCCGAATGTGTCATTTGTCACCGCCTGCGCAATTCATCCCCGGACGTTTCTGGTGGTGGAACGGGTTCGTCACCATGGCATCCTAATTTTCCGCCTGCTCCAGGCGGCGCATGGCTTGCAAGTTTTTCACGTAGGCTTCGAGCCGTTCTTCTTCGTCCGGTATGTTGCGCACTCGCAAAATCGAACGCACCCGCACCATCAACTCCAAGGCGTGGATCGGCTTTGCGAGAAAATCGTCCGCGCCGGCGATAATGCTTTCTTCCAGCGCCCGCTTGGCGTCGACCGCCGACACCACGATCACGCGGATGTCCCGCGTGCGCGGGTCCGCGCGCAACTGCCGGCACACTTCGATGCCCGAAAGCTCGGGCATCATGATGTCCAGCAGCACCAGATGTGGCCGCTGCGCACGCGCCAATTCCAACGCCTTGGTGCCGTCGGCGGCCACCAACACTTCGTGACCCAGTTCGCTCAACAGGGCCATCTCGTATTCCCGAATCGCCGGTTCGTCATCGACAACCAAAATTCTCGCTCGGGTCGGCACGTCGTTCATGTCGTTTCTCCTGTCGCTCTAATGCCGGAAATGCCGGATGCCCGTGAACACCATCGCCACGTCGCGGTCATCGGCCGCGCCAATCACTTCCGGGTCGCGCACGCTGCCGCCCGGCTGAATCACCGCCGTCGCCCCGGCGTCGGCCGCCGCGATGACGCCGTCGGCAAATGGAAAGAAGGCGTCGCTGGCCACGGCACTCTCTTTAAGGTCGAGCCCGGCCTCTTTGGCCTTCCATACGGCTATTTTTGACGAATCCACACGGCTCATTTGACCCGCCCCGATGCCGAGTGTTCGACTGGTTCGACCGTCGGCCCGCACAAACACAATGGCGTTGGATTTCACGTGCTTGACGACGCGCCAGGCAAACAGGATCGCGTGGCGCTCCTCCTGCGTCGGATGTCGCTTGGTAACAATTCTCATATCTGCCGCCGAAACCAGTCGCGTGTCACGCTCCTGCGCCAACAATCCGCCCGTGACGGAACGCACCGTCAACCCACGGGTCGCTGGCCGCAAACTTTTGATGAGCCGTAGATTCTTCTTCTTTTGCAGAATGGCGAGCGCTGCGGGCTCAAATTCCGGGGCAACGATGACCTCACTGAAAATCTCCGCAATCGCCTTCGCGAGCGCCGTGTCCAAGGGACGGTTGACGGCGATGATTCCACCGAACGGCGCTTGTTTATCGGTTTCGTACGCCAAATGCCAGGCATCGTGCAGTGTCGCCGCGCTTCCCACGCCGCAGGGGTTCGTGTGTTTGATGATCGCTACGGTGGGTTCTTCAAATTCGGCTACCAGGTCGGCGGCGGCGGTCAGGTCGAGAATATTGTTGTAGGAAAGCTCCTTGCCGTGGAGCTGATGAAAGTGCTCGAAGAAACCGCCGTACAACGCCGCCTGCTGATGCGGATTCTCGCCATACCGCAGGTCCTGCGCTTTCTTCAGGGAGATGGTCAACGTTTCCGGCAACGGCGCCACGGTCTCGCCCTTGGCCTTCATGCGTTCGGCATGGAGATGCTGGGCGATGGCTCCGTCATACCGCGACGTGGTTTCAAATACTTTCACCGCGAGTTTCCAACGGAACATCTCGCAGGTGTTACCGCCATGTTCCTGAATGTCGTGGAGGACCGCGCCGTAATCGGCCGGGTCGACGACCACCGTGACGCTGGCGTGGTTTTTCGCGGCGCTGCGCAACATGCTCGGGCCGCCGATATCGATGTTCTCGATGGCGTCGCGCAGGGAAACGTTCGGGTTAGCAACGGTCTTCTCAAATGGATACAGGTTCACGACCACCAGATCGATGGGCTGGATGCCGTGTTTCGCGGCCTGCGCTTCGTGGTCCGGGTTTCCACGAAGATACAGCAACCCTCCGTGCACCTTCGGGTGCAGTGTCTTGACGCGTCCATCGAGCATTTCGGGGAAGCCGGTAAACTCGCTGATTTCGACCACGGGAATCCCCGCGTCCTTCAGCGAACGCGCGGTGCCGCCCGTGGAGACAATCTCGATCCCCAGTGCGTGCAATTCCTTTGCGAAATCGACCAGCCCCGTCTTGTCCGAGACGCTTATGAGGGCCCGTTGAATCTTGGCCATAACCTGTCAAGGGTAGCGGATGGACGCCCCCGCTTCAATCGAATTTCAACTCGGGGGATTCGGCCCGAATCAGCTCCCAAACCGAGTCATTCTTGCGAAAATAGAGGCGAAACCGATCCTCCCGCGCCTCGCTATCGGACACGCTGCCCCGGGCTTTGGCGATGATCTTGGCAATGAACACGGCCTGCGCCTTCTGGTGATCGGGGTCGACGGTCACGGTCAGGTCGCTGATATGGATGAACACCGGGTCATACTGTGTCCGGTACGAATGCACCGCGCCGAGCAACGTGGATTTGTCCAGGCCCCAATCGTCGCTGTAATCGCTGGCCAGCGCGTTGGACAACCGCACCAGGTCGCCCTTCTCCACCGCGCCGGCCATGACGGAAATCTGGCGCTGAATCCGCATTTCATCCGTCACGAACACCCATTCCCACGCCTGCCAGAGCGCGAAGGCGACGATGGCGGCCACCGCGATTCGCAGCACCCATTTCATCGTTTCCACCTCCAGTGACCGATCATCCACGCTTGCACGAGCCGCGTGGCCACAAGCCCTTGAACGTAATTCTCGCGCTCGAAGTCGCGGTTGTCACCGCACACGAACACTTTTCCCGCGGGTACCGGAGTCGGCCCCATCTGCCAGTCGGGATTAGGTTTGGTGTACGGCTCGGGAAGTGGGTTGCCGTTGATCATGAATAGGCCGTGGTCGATCGAGATGGTTTCGCCGGGTATGGCGATCACGCGTTTCACAAAATAGAGCGGCGGATCGTCCGCTGTCCGAAATACCACGATATCGCCCCGGCGCGGTTCGTAATGCCGCACCCGTCGCATCAGGCAGAAATCCCACGATTTCAATGTGGGCGACATGTTGTCGCCAATGACGACGTACGGCGCGGCGACGAATTTTACGACGAAAAAAGCACACACACCGACCAGCAGAAGCCACAGCAGAGATTTGGAGCGACGTTTCACTCGATGACGACTGCGGGTTGCCCCTTGCGAATCTCCCCGATCAGGTACGATTTCACTCCCGCGCGTGCGGCGATTTTGTGGACGGCGGGAACGGATTTGGGGTCGACGATGAGCGCCATGCCGATGCCCATGTTGAACACGCCGTGCATTTCCTCGTCGGTCACGCCGCCGCCTTCCTGCAACAGTTTGAAGATCGGCAGGACATCCCACGAACCGCTGTGAATGAGGGCCGCGCAATTCTTGGGCAAGACACGCGGGATGTTGTCGTAAAACCCGCCACCGGTGATGTGGGCGGCGCCGTGGAGCGTGGAGCGTGACGCGGGCGAGCGCAGGAGCGAGCGGACGACTGGCCAGTAGTTACGGTGGACTTTGAGGAGTTCTTCTTCGAAGGTGCAACCGAGCGCGCCATCGTGGTCATCCAGCCGGATGCGCATTTGGGCGAACAGGATCTGTCGGGCCAGCGAATAGCCGTTGGTGTGCAACCCGGTGCTGGCGAGACCAATGATCGCGTCCCCGGGGCGGATGCGGGAGCCGTCGATGATCTGGTCGCGTTTGACCACGCCGACGATGGTACTGACAAGGTCGTAATCGCCGGCGGCGTACAGGCCCGGCAACTGCGCGGTCTCCCCGCCGATCAACGCGCAACCCGCTTCCGCGCACGCTTTCACGAGTCCGTCGATGATCTGACCGAACACGCGGGGTTCGAGTTTGCCCATGCCGATGTAGTCGAGGAAAAAGAGGGGTTCGGCGCCGAGCACGGCGATATCGTTCACGCAATGATTCACGAGGTCCTGGCCGACCGTATCGTGTTTGTTGAGGGCGACGGCGATCTTCAGTTTCGTGCCCACGCCGTCCATGCTGCTGACCAGGACAGGCTGCTTGTACTTTTTCGTGTCGAGGGCGAACAATCCGCCGAATCCGCCAATCGACCCGAGAACTTCCGGTCGACGCGTTTTGCGGACCTTCTGTTTCAGGCCGGCCTTGAGCGTGTCGGCGAGATGGATGTTGACGCCCGCGCCGGCATACGTGGTCTCGGATGTTTTCGGCGAACTCACGCGAGGCAATGTGTGGGAATTCAGGTGAAATTGCAAGGGGGTCTGACGAAAACGCGGCGGGGCGTGAATGGCAAACTAAGCTGATGCCCTTGCGATCCCCGCACCAAATCGTGCACCGATATATGATATTGCGCCCGAAGGAACGCGGTTTATTGGCTCACCGTAGTGGCCGGCGCTCACGCGCCATACGCTGAGTCTTGGGAAGTGCTGCAACCCAAAGTGCTGAGCCCAAAACTCATTGGTTCGCGCTTCGTTCGGACCGGGGAAAGTCGGCGAAAGACCCTGGATGTACCCTTTGGCATCGTAATCATTGTATTTGTAGCGGGAATCCACGTCGTGATTCCCGACCGTGGAAACAAGGAGTTTTGCATCAAGCGCAGACTTTAGCTTGTTTATCCTTTCCCACGTATGGCTGATAGCAGACGGGTAGGCCTTATCCCCAATATCTCCACAGCAGACAAGTACATCAGCCTTGACTGTGTGGGCGGAAATGTATTGCTGGAGCGAGAACAATGGACTCTGGGTAAGAGTCTCCGGTTGCGAGATGTCGAGAAACGACGGCAATTGATCGGGAGAGTATTTGCGCGCGTTTGAGTCGAAGGCGTGAAGATCGCTTACTACAAAAACGCTGAGCCTCTCAGATGCTGTTTTTGTTTTGCTCATCATTGCCGATTAGTAGTTTGTTATCAGCAGTTCCCGGCTCTTGCGCCGCTTATTCGCAAAGCCGGCGATTTGCCGTTGCACCACAATTTCTCTGCGGTGAAAGCCGGATGCGAGCCTTCGGGCCTCGCAACTTACACCGTAACTGACCAAGAACGGAACGCCCTCTTTGTCCAAACGCACGAGGTGTTTACGCAAAAGACGCAGTTCTTTGGTTCCAAAGCTAAAATGCGAGTACTCGTTGAATACCCGTCGCGACTGAATTGAATACGGTGGGTCGAGGTACACAAAGTCACCGGCTCGCACCTCCTCGAGCGTGCGCTCGAAAGAACGTGCCGATACGGACGCGCGCCTCAAGGATTTTGCGCATGCACGCAGTGTTTTCGGGGTGGGAAGCACACCGGCTCTTTCGCCTCCGTAAGGCACATTGAAGAGGCCATCTCCGTTCGTGCGGTATATTCCATTGAAGCAGAATCGATTTAGGAAAATGAATCGAGCGGCACGCCTCGCTGAGGACAGTTTCTCCGTGTTCTGAGAACGTGCGCGGTAGTATGCACGCTTGCCCTTCTTGTACTTTGCGAGGTGCCGTATGACGGCTTCCACATCAGATTTCAGTGCGCGGTATGTGTTGATGAGATCGCCGTTGATGTCGCCCAAAAGGGCCTGCGGCGGTTCAAGTGCGAAGAAAAGACAGGCGGACCCTGCGAATGGCTCGACGTACCGGTCAAACTTCTCTGGTGCTGCGTCGAGCAAGACCGGCAGGAGTTTGCGCTTGCTGCCCGCCCATCTCAGAAACGATCGTGGCGGTTCCTTCTTCGCGGGCCCACGACTCGGGGCCGCGCCTCGGGTCGCGGTTTTGTGGCGGATCCGCACGTTTCATTTCTCCGTTAGTAAATCGATGGGGGTAACCTTGAAAGCGGCAGCAATCCTATCGAGCGTGGAGATCGTGATGTTGCGTTCACCGCGTTCAACGGCGCCGATGTAGGTCCGGTGCAATCCGCAATACTCAGCGCAATCCTCCTGAGACCACCCTCGCTCAAGGCGTAAGCGGCGGATGTTAGCGGCGAGAATGGCCGTCGTTCTCCGTTTGGACATGCGAACGCTTATGCCCGAATGATGACTGTTTATCTACAGACTAGAAGTAGCACGGGAATGTGAGGGGGACGGGGCAGGGCAGGCGGTCGAGCGGAAGCTCGACCCTCCGAAGCGCGACCGAAGCGGCGAGATACGCCCGTCGAACGGGCCATCCCGCCCTACAACATGGGAACAAGACGTCTTGGTTACTTCAATTGATAGTTGACCTGGACGGAGCGGGAGATTTCCACGTCGTCGGGTGACGTGGCGAGGTATTTGGTCGGGAACCGGGCTTGTGAGGCGCGCGTATATACCATGCCATAGTTCGGGCTCTGTTCTTCCGCGAGGCAGGTGATTGGGCCGACGGATCGGCCGGCGGCTTTGGCGAGGGCGGCGGCCCGGCGCTGGGCATCGGCCAACGCGGCGTCGGTCATGGCGGACTCAATGGTGCCGGACGAAACCAATCCGTACTGGATGGCGGAGCCGAGGTCACCGGCATAGTTTGGGGAACTGACCTGGAGCGTGGCGCCCGCCAGCAGGGCGGTGTCGAGGACCTTGGCGAGGTCGGCGCCGCCGAATTTGAGGGTGACGAGCAGGCGTTTCACGGCTTCGGGGTGGGGCGTGGCGTCGGAGTCCTCGGGGCGATAGATGCGGGAGGATTTTTCGCCGAGCTTGACGTCGGTGGCGGTGACGGTGACGAGTTGGGGCCAGGCTTTGAGGAGGGCGGCCTTGATGGCGTCGGTTTTTTCGGCGGCTTTGGTGACGGCCTGGTCGGCGACCATGCCTTCGGCGGTGGCGTAGAGCGTGATGAAGACAGTGTCCGCCGTGACGTTGGTGGTGGCGGTGCCCCGGACGGTGATGGTGTCGGTGTGAACATCCGCGGCGGCGACCGTCGTGGCGGCGAGCGCGAGGCCGAGGATGACGGTAGTGAGGATGGCCGGGAGGTTGATCGCGGTGCTGGTTTCGCGGCGAGTCGGCGGGTTCATGAATGTGTCTCTCATGTGGTTCCTTTCCGCAAGCTGACTGCTCCGATGTTTTGGGAATGACTGGCAGGATGGTGTCATATCGGCGGGCGGTTGACAAGCGTGGCGCGGGCAGGGGCAGGCAGTCGAGCGGCCCCGAAAAGGGCTCGGGGTAAACGTGTGGGCGGGCACAGCGAGGCGGGAAACCCCTCACCTTAATCCTCTCCCCCAGGGGGCGAGGAGACGGAAGGCGGAGAGCGCGGAGGGGCCGACGACGGCAACCGGAGCGGTTGCCCTACAAACCGACCGAGGAGCCGAATCGCCTGGGACAGGCGACGCTACAGCGAGGGGCGGCGCGATACCTCAACGGCAGGCATCGCGGCCCTACAATTCGGGGAGAAGCGGTCAGGCGGTCGCGGGGGCGGCAGCGACGGGTGGCGAGTATTGGGCGTCGCCGAAGCCGAGGATGGGATAGAAGATGAACGGGAGGAAGATGAGGCCGACGACGAATCCGCCGCCTTTGCCGAAACGTTGGGCGAAGGCGACGGTGGCGATAAGGCCGAAGACGATGTTGACGAGGGGAATGAGCATCAGCAAGAGCCACCAGCCGGGTTTGCCGGCGATCTTGAGGAAGACGTAGAAGTTGTAGATGGGAATCAGGATGGCCCAGCCGGGTTGTCCCGCTTTGACGAAGACTTTCCACATTCCCGCGATGGCGAGAACGATCAGGACCAAGTAGATGCCGACGAAGAACAAACCGATCAATGCAGGTATCATAGGCGCCTTCTCCTATCTGTTGGGCGGCAGCATAGGCGGTGCGGCGGGGAAGTCAAGCGCCGGGGGGGCGGTCCAAGGATGAAGGCGGAAAAGGATGAGGGATGAGGGACGGGTGCACAGCGACGGAGCGCCGTGGCTACACGACGCGGCGCGATACCTAAACGTCTGGCCCCGACCTCGGAGTCGGGGTAAACATCGCGCCCTACAATTCGCGGAACGGCCAGGCTCGACAAAACGTCACAGCAACCGGCGCTGGGTGTCGTCGTGAATGAGGTCGGAGACGGGGCGATGGGAACGGGTGCGGCGTTGTTCCATGACGAACTTATCCATTTCGGATTCGACGGGGGACGGATAGTTGCCGGTGTAACAGGCGGTGCAGAATTCGTTGGCGCGGAGGCCGGTGGCGGCGATCATCCCGTCGAGCGTGAGGTAGCCGAGTGAATCGGCGCCGAGGAAGTCGCGGATCTCTTCCAACGAATTGTTCGCGGCCATGAGTTCCTTGCGAGTGGGGAAATCGATGCCGTAAGCGCAGGGCCATTTGTGCGGCGGGCAACTGACGCGCATGTGGACTTCTTTCGCGCCCGCCTCGCGCAGGGTCGAGACGCGCGCGCGGGCGGTGGTGCCGCGGACGATCGAGTCGTCCACCACCACGACGCGTTTGCCCGCGACCATTTCCTCGATGAGATTGAGTTTCACGCGGACGCCGAAATCGCGGATGAGTTGGCTCGGCTGGAGGAACGTGCGGCCGACGTAGTGATTGCGGACAAAGGCGTTGCCGAAGGCGATCCCGCTTTCCTCGGCGAATCCCATCGCCGCCCAATTGCCGCTGTCGGGCACGGGAATCACGAGATCGGCCTGGACGGGATGCTGGCGGGCGAGCTGGCGACCGAGGTTGATGCGGACCTGGGCGACGTTCTTGTTGTAGAGGTCGCTGTCGGGCCGGGCGAAATACACGAACTCGAAGATGCAAAAGGCGTGGGGCTGCTGGGTGTCGGCCCAGGGATTGACCGAGCGCAGGCCGTTTTTGTTGATGACGATGATTTCGCCGGGCGTGATGTCGCGGACGTAGTCGGCGTGAATCAGGTCCAGGGCGCAGGTTTCGCTGGCGAGCACCCAGGCCGCGCTGTGCTCGGTGCCGTCGTCGTTCGGGATGGGCAGTCGACCGAGCACGAGGGGACGGAAGCCGAAGGGATCGCGGACGCCGATGAGTTCGTCTTCGCCCATGATGACGAGGGAGTAGGCGCCCTGAATCTTGCGCATGACGGCTTCGAGCGAATGCGCGCGGTCTTCGGCGGTCGGCCGGGCGAGCAGGTGCAGAATGATCTCGCTGTCAACGGTCGTCTGGAAAATCGAGCCTTGCTCCTCGAGTTCGGCGCGGAGACGGGCGGCATTGGTGAGGTTGCCGTTGTGGCCGATGGCGATCTGGCCGCACGCGCAATCGACGACGAGCGGCTGGGCGTTCTTCAGGTTGGAGCTGCCGGTGGTCGAGTAACGGACGTGACCGATGGCGAGTTGCCCCGGCAACGAGCGCAGGATGTTTTTGTCGAAAACCTGCCCGACGAGGCCCATGCCCTTGAAGGTGCGGAGTTCGACGCCGTCCGAGGCGGTGATGCCCGCGCTTTCCTGGCCGCGATGCTGCAACGCGTAGAGTCCGTAATACGTCAACTCCGCGGCATTCGGGTGCCCGTAAATGCCAAACAGGCCACAATAATGCCGTGGCCGCGCGCGCTGTTTCGGGTTCATTGCTCGGTCAACTCGGTTCGACGCACTCCACAATGTCGAACGTACCACCTCCGACGAAATCCATTAGCCCAACGGATGGCAAATAGCAAGGCGCAACGCCCCGATGAGGAGGATTATCTTGGTTGACGAAATGCGAGCTCTTGCGAAACGGGCTGACCGTCTACGCCGAGGCGGCCACAGAAGCATCCGCTGCCCGGTCGCCGTCCAGGATTTCTTCCAACGTCTTCAGCAGGTCGGCGTTGCTGAACGGCTTGGGAATGAATCGCTCGACTCCCTCGCGGAAATCGGCGGGCAATTCGTCGGAACTCACGCCCGAGACCGCCAGCACTTTTGCGTTCGGGTTCAGTTTGCGCAGGAATTGGAGCGTCTCTGCGCCGTTGAATCGCGGCATGTTGAAATCGAGCAGCACGGCCCCGATGTCATCCCCCGCGTAGCGCACCATGTCCAGCCCCTTCGGACCATTGCTGGAGGCGAGGACATTGTATCCTTCGCCGCGAAGCACCTCGCGCATGGTGTCCAAGAAGTTCGGATCGTCATCGATGATCAGAATGGTGGCCTTCGGTTCGGTGGTGTCGTCGGGGTGTCTCGCCCGCCGCCTTTCTTCAGCAGCACACGATCCACCCTTTCCGAACAACGCAACGGCGGCGCCAAAAATTCCCATATGCTTTTCCTCTCACTCTTACTGCGCGATTGCCCGGTGCTTAATGCACCGCCCCTCGAAATAGTGCAGGGTTTGTGCCAAAGAGGCTGGGAGATCAAAGAAAGGAAATCCCTTCAGCCGGCGCATGGGATGGCCGACGGCTTGCTTGTGCAAATTGTTGTCGTTCAGGCGCTTATTTTTGTAATTGCCAAGTGGCAATGGGGGGCGTGAAAGGTGAGGAAATGCGAATGGCTCGCCTGGCAGTCCGGCTATTGGCCGACAAGAATACTTGAGCCCTCGGGGGCCGGTACGCCGCCCGCGCGCTCGACGGTCACCGCAAATTTATCGATGCACGCCATGTCCTTGGCCAACTTGACCCGGAACTCCCCGTGACCCGAATCGTCAGTCCAACCGATGCCGGCCGCGACGGGCGGTTCGCTCCCGCAGATCGCCCAGAGTTCCAAACATTTCCCCTGACTCTGTTGGACAGGAGAACAATTGGAAACGACCATAAACCCCGTCTTCCTGCTCCCATTCCAATACACCTTGGCGACGGCTTTGCTCTCGCCCTTGGGGTCGACGAGCGGCGCCATGCGAGTGGATGGATCCATGAAAAGATCAAGCGACGAAGTTTCCTCGTCCATCTTCTTTTGGAGCGCGGCGGTCTGCAGGTTCTGCTGCTCGAGCTGCTCGCGCATCCGGTCCGCCGCCCGCAACAACCCGTCCTTTTCATCCGACAACTGCTTGTTGGCAGCGCGCAACGCATCCAGATCATGCTGCTGCTCGATGTTCTTCGTGCGCAGCTGGTCCACCTTTTCGCCAAACTCCTTGCCCTGGGTCTCAAGGCGGCTGTTGAGATCGGCTAGTCCGCCCTGTTGCTCCTTATCCTTGGCGAGGAGATTGTTGTAAGAATCCGTCGTCCCCTGAAGCTGGTGCGTCACGATTTGAAGTTGAGTGTTCAGGTTCATCACCACAACGGCGAGCGCCGCCGCTGCGGCCCACGGGACGAGCCGGACAATGAGCGCGCCAAGATGAACGCCCGGTTGTTTCGTGCGCGGGGCGTGAGCGGCCTCCGGAGCGGTCGCCGACGCCGGCTGGGGCCGTTTGCCCTCGTCAATCGCTGCCGCAATCCGATCATACACGGTCGGCGACGGTTTTGCCGACGGCGCTGCCAGAGCTATCTGATCGGCGACTGCCTGATACTCGGCCAACTCCGAGAGGCATCGTTCGCGGTTTTCGGCGATGTACTGCTCGAAATTGTGGAGCTCGTCGCCGTCGAGCGCGCCAACGACGTAGAGCGGGAGCATCTCGCGAAACACGTCGTGCGTCATGAGCTGTGCTCCCCTTTGCCGGCGGCGCTCCCGAGTTGCTCGCGTAGTCGCATCATGCCGCTCCGCATCCGCGTCTTCACGGTGCCCAGCGGCTGGCTGAGTTGCTGGGCAATTTCAAATTGCGTCAATCCACCGAAATACGCCATTTCAATCGGTATGCGCTGCTCGGAAGGCAACGACTTCAGCGCGCTGCGAACCGTCCGTTGCGCTTCGGACGCCAGCGCCTCGTCGGCCGGCGTCGTCGACCCGGCCATCTGCGACGTGTCCTTCGCCATGGATTCGGCGACGCGGCTGCGCGTCTTGCGCGACCGGAGCCGGTCAATGGCCCGACTGCGGGTCAGCATGATCAACCACCCCAGCGGTCTGCCCCGGCCTTCGTCGAACGAGCCCGCCGTTTTCCAAATCTGGACGAAGGCTTCCTGCAGCACGTCCTCCGCCTCGGCGCGGTCGG
Organism: uncultured Verrucomicrobiae bacterium; assembly: GCA_963842185.1. Lineage (GTDB taxonomy): Bacteria > Verrucomicrobiota > Verrucomicrobiia > Palsa-1439 > Palsa-1439 > Palsa-1439. The sequence continues at coordinate 540,281 of CAWJFL010000016.1, read as the reverse complement.
AGAGAACCCTCAACGCCAAAGCAAACAGCACGGCGCTATGGCGAGTGTACAATTGTCGAAGCGCCTCCTTGTCGCCAGCGGCCACGGCGCGCAACAACGCGCGGTCGTCCGCCCCCCCTGTCGATGACATGTTCACACGGTCCTGACCATCGGGCATGGGCGGACTGTAGCAATCGCGCCAAAGACTGGCTAGTGAAAAAGTTCCCCAAACTTCGCAGGAACCAAATGACTCATTGAGATACATACGATGCTCGTGGGACCCTTACATCGCCGCGCTCTTGATGATGACTGGTATCGTCCACGTCGCCGCGGTGACGAATACCACCGGCACGGTGCGCCAACCGATGCGACTGCGCTTGCCAAGCAGGGGCTCGAAACGTCGCTTTCGCAACCCGGACGGTATTCTTGATCCTCTCATTCCGAGAATACTACGGAGGCGGGACAGGTGATGGATTGCGAATGGAGAAAAGCTTCGATCAAACACGTCGGCCGCTCAGGTTTCCATCAGACGCCCGATGGCATTCCACCAAACGTCTCGCAAATCGGCCACGTCCCACGACAATTCGCCCCGCTGCGTATGGATTGTCAACTCGCTGCCGCTCGTCACACCCAACACGGTCACGGGAAGCGCCGCTTGTGCGATTCGTTCGACGTTTTCGGGAGCGCAACTCACAATCACTCGCGACTGCGTTTCCCCAAACAACGCCGCATCCAACCTCTCCCCGAGCGTCTCCAGATCGATGTCCGCGCCCACCATCGCGTCGCCGTTCGTCAGGCAGCATTCGGCCAGCGCCACCGCCAGACCGCCTTCGCTGCAATCGTGCGCGCTCTTCACCCACCCCTTGCGAATGATCTCCAGCGTGAAATCCGACAGCCGTTTCGCGAACGCCAAATCCATCCGCGGCACCCTCCCCGTCTTGAGCCCGTGAATCCGTTTCAGGTACTCGCTGCCGCCGAGTTCGTCCCCAATCTCCCCGATCAACAGCACCGCATCGCCCGCGCCCTTGAACCATTGCGTGGTGATGTGTTTCGGGTCGTCGATTAATCCCAGCATCCCGATCGTCGGCGTCGGGTCGATCGCGCCCGCGGGGGACTCGTTGTAAAAACTCACATTCCCTCCCGTCACCGGCGTCCGAAACACATTGCACGCTTCGCAGATCCCCTCGACGCACCGGCGAAATTGCCAGAACACTTCCGACTTCATCGGGTTGCCAAAATTCAGGTTGTCGGTGATCGCCAACGGCCGCGCGCCGCTGCACACCAGGTTCCGCGCCGCTTCCGCGACCGCAATCTTGCCGCCTTCCAACGGATCAAGGTAACAATACGTCGCGTTGCAATCGGTCGTGAACGCGATGTATTTCTCGCGCGGTAGCCTGTGACCGCCGGAGTCTTGCCGCGCCGAAGCGGCTTTAGCCGCGTAGGCGGGCGCCCCCAGGTCCGGCCGGCTCAAATTGATTCGTACTACCGCCGCGTCGCTGCCGGGCGCAACCACCGTCCCGTGCTGCACCATGTAATCGTATTGCCGGTACACCCAGTTCTTCGAGGCGATCGTCGGCGAACCGAGTACGTTGACCAACACGCCCTGTAGGTCGTCTGGTTCAACGACGTTCCGCACATCAAATTTCGCGTGCCGAATCTCCCATTCCGGTTGTTTCGCGTCGCGATAATACACCGGCGCGTCCTCGGCCAGTTGTTTGGCCGGTATCTCCGCCACGACCTCGTTGCCGACCTTCACCCGCATCAGGCCGTCTCCTGTCACGCGCCCAATCGTCACGCCGTGCAGGTCCCACTTGTTGAAAATCGCCTCGACCTCTTTCTCGCGTCCCTTCTGCGCGATCAGCAACATGCGCTCCTGCGATTCGCTCAACATGATCTCGTACGGCGTCATCCCCGTCTCGCGTTTCGGGACGAGATTGAGATCGATCTCGTTGCCCGTGCCGCCCCGGCTCGCCGTCTCGCACGTCGAACACGTCAGCCCCGCCGCGCCCATGTCCTGGATGCCGACCACCAGCCCGTCGACGCGCATCACTTCCAGGCAGGCTTCCAACAGCAGCTTCTCCATAAACGGGTCGCCCACCTGCACCGCCGGACGGTCCTGTTGCGATTCCTCGGTCAGTTCCCGCGACGCAAACGCCGCTCCCGCGAGCCCGTCCCGACCCGTCGCGCTGCCGACGTAGGTAACCGGGTTCCCCACGCCCGCCGCTTTGCCGCGTTTGATCTGGTCGTGACGCAGTATCCCCAGCGAGAGCGCATTGACCAACGGGTTGCCGTTGTAGCACTCGTCGAAGTACACCTCGCCGCCGACCGTCGGGATCCCGATGCAATTGCCGTAATGCGCGATCCCCGCCACCACCCCGGCGAATAACCGCCGATTCTGCGCATAAGTTGCGAGTCCCCCCTCTGACGGCGGCGACATGGCTCCCCTCTCCCCTTGGGGGAGAGGGTTAGGGTGAGGGGTTTTTGAATTCGGTCCAATCGGCCCGAACCGCAACGAATTCATATTCAGAATCGGCCGCGCACCCATCGTGAAGATGTCGCGGATGATCCCGCCCACGCTCGTCGCCGCGCCCTGGAACGGCTCGACCGCGCTCGGATGGTTGTGCGACTCGATCTTGAACGCGATCGCCCAGCCGTCCCCGATGTCCACAATCCCCGCGTTCTCCTCCCCCGCCTTCACCAGAATGAACGGCGCCTCCCGCGGGAATTTCTTCAGCTCGGGCCGCGAGTTCTTGTAACTGCAATGCTCGCTCCACATCACCGAAAAGATGCCCAGTTCGGTAATGTTCGGCTCGCGTCCGAGGATCTTCTTGATCCGCTCGAACTCGTCGTCCGTGATCCCATGCCGCGCGATGATTTCGGATGTTATGGCCAAGTCTTTTTTCATTCAATCGGCGCACTTTATAGCACCTACACTCCCCAAACGAAGCCAATCCAGCAAATCGAGGTGCGAGGGTAGCACCGAGATGGCGTCGTGTCGTTTCGAGGCCCGAAGGACAGCGTGATCGGGAGAGAACGCTGCCAAACGAAGCCATGTGACAAAATGGCGCAGCTTGCCTCGCAACACCCTCTCGGTCAATGAGATCGAAAATCACAAACACCCCAAAATGTTGGCGATTATGCACTTCACAATACCAGAACCAAGGCTGACCGATGAGCGATGATATTCCCGCCGGGAACCTTGCGGTTTGAGCTTCCGAGGGTTGTCGGTCAGCGGATAGTCGTTGGCTCAACCGTGTGCTCAGGTTTCCCCGGTTTACGCTGAGGCAGGAAAAAGGACGCCCAAAGCAGCATAAGCATTATCCCGGCATCCATGCGGAGGTTGGTTCTGACATCGTGCATTCGTAAGTCCGCGTCCTCTTTAAGCCAGCTGAACGCCGTCCTCATAAATACCTGGTCGCGCCTTTCGCTTTCCGTCATGCCTCGAGCCCCGGGACCCGCCAATGAATCCAGCTTTGCTTTGATCTCGGAGGGTGTTCCGTGAATTGGCTGCAAGCCGTTGAATGCCTCCCCTCCCGGTGGATTGCCGCCTCCGCCGCCCGCTGATACACTGTCGACCGCCGATGACAACACGCTTGGCGTTTACACTAATCCTCCGCAAGCCGCTCCAATCCGAATGCTCGGAGCCGTCTCCATTGGGTACCCACCATGATTAAGACCATCATGTTCGACATGGGCAACGTCGTGGTCCGTACGGACTTCGACGCGCTCTACGCGAAGTTTGCTTCCCGAATGCGAATCCCTGCAAAATTTGTCCGGAACTTTCGCGACAAGCATGCCGCCGACCTGACACTGGGCCAGACGCCCTGGAAACAGTTCCAGAAGGACATGGAAAAAGCCGTCGGCCGTCCGCTCCCCACCTTTAACAAAGTCTGGCTGGAAGAAGGTTTGAAGTCGCGGACCAACAACGAGCCGTTGCTGCAGATCATCGCCAGCCTGAGAAAACATTACTCGGTCGGGGCCGTCACCAATCTCACCGAGGGCCGGTTGCTCATCGACAAAAGGACGAAACTCTACGCCAATTTCGATTACACCGTTCTGTCCTGCCGGGACCACCTGAAGAAACCCGATCCGGACTTCTATCATCTGGCCCTGTCGAGGGCATCCGCCACGCCCGACGAAGCCATCCTCGTCGACAACAAGCCCGAGTACATCGTCGGCGCGGAAGAACTCGGCATCAAAACCATCACGTACTCCGACAACGCCCACCTCTTGAACAGCCTCCAACAGTTCGGCGTCACTGTTTGAATGGCCCATCGAACCAACTCCGCTCGCCAATCTCCGACTAACCCCTGCGGGCGACGATCACACAACAACTGAGAGCAGACACTATCTGGATTCGTTTAACGTCACAAGAACCCCGATTCCTGTCCTTTCGATCGCAACAATTATGCGTTGACCGACTGTGAATCCACCGTCCGTGACGCTGCGACTTCCTCCCCGTGCGCGAATTTGGTAGTAAGGCCCCCATCCTGCGCTTCCAAAGTAGATGGTTCCTCGCATGTGTCCGCGCGGCGTTGTAATGAACACACCCCCGAGGGCCAATCCTTCGGCCTCAAGTTCAGCGTAGTATGCCTTCCGTATGGTTATCGGATGCGAGGGGCTTAAGAACGCCTTCCCCACGACAAATGGAAATGCAATCATTGCTTATCAACCGCCGTCGACACCTTGCTTCCATTCAGCGTTTTCTTGTACGAGCTAATGTCCCATTTTAGCTCTCGCCAGTACGACCGTAGCCGGTCGACGTTGACTTCGAGGTCGGGTCGCTCCCACCGGCAGCGTTCAATCTGACCTTTGATGTCTTCGAACGGAATCAGGTAGTATTCTCCTGCGGCCGGGACAGTGAGACAGATAAATGTTTCTTTCTTTGAGTTTTCCAACTCTTGTCGCGCCGCTGCCACGATGCGATACCATGCGTTATCATACGCGGCGTTGAAATTCTGAAAATAGACCTGGCGATTCTTGCTTTCGAGCATGTAAACAAACCGTCCACGACGGTTGAAATCCCGGCCAAATTCCTGCGCGAGCACCTTCTCCACAAATTGCTTCGAGCGAACTCCCTCGGTTTGTGCCCGCATTCTTGGAGCTGACTCCGTTTGCGATGGCTTGAGCAACGTCTGTGTCGCTGTCTCATCCAAGCCCAATAGTCGTCGCAGAACGGAGTTCGGCGAATCCACAAACGGCTCGGCCAGCTTCTTCAGGGCCCCATATACTTGATCGTCCACATCAATCTTCGGCATGTTTTCGCCTCGCTTATCAATTCGTCACATGACCCCTCTTATATAGTCCTTTGCAGTATTGTCAAGTACTATTAGTTCTATGACATTCGAGTCCCGTACGTTCACCAACCAATAAAATCCACCCAAGTGGCTCACGGGGAGGGTAATCGAATAGAGAATCGACAGCCGGAGTGGGGCTGAACCAAGGGATTCGATGGCCTCAAGTGCGGCGCGCGACGGCGACCAGACGACGGCCGTCGGAGCCGTAGGGACCGCCATTCACGGTGCCGAAGAGCTGCACGCTCCCAAATCCGGCACGCTACCATGATGATCACTCCGAGCGAAGGAGAGACTCCGCTGCCACCAGCGGTACCTGCATGCAGCAATTCATCGCGGGCACCACTTCCGCGAAGACGCCGCACATGGCCTTCACCAATTCGTAGCCGGAGCACGCGCGCACCTCGCGCTCGGGCATCGGATAGTAGAGTTGGAACCCGGCCCACTTGTCGCGCTTCGGATATTTCCTGACGGCCTCGCGAATCTCTCGGGCGGATGTAAAATTCTTCTTCGTGAAAACGGTGTTCGCCTCCCAGTCGCCGACCTCCACCACGAAATCTTCCCGCCCCACCAGCCGTTGCAGCTCCTTGTCCAATTCAGTGCCCGCCGCGCATTGCCCAATCAGCCGATGCCAGTCCCAATCGTCCTTCAGCAAACAACCCGGATACGGTTCCGGTCCCTGCTCATACCCGCGCTCGATCTGCAGGCCGCTCTGGAACACCTTCGTGTCCGTGTCCGCCGAGATGAACAGCTTGGCGCACCCGAAATTGACCTTGTTGGAAATCGGCTTGGCCTCGCGGTTCGCCCGCGGGATCCAACAAATCCATTGCCAGTACACGCCGCGTCCCCAGCGGTCGGTCACGAACGCCGTGCGATACCGTTGTTCGAGGTAAAACTTCAGGATTTGCGTGATCCGCTCATGCGGTTCGATGTTGCCGACGCGAATCCCCCGCTCGAAATCAATCCACTCGTTCCGGAACGCCTCGCCCGTCGGCAATTCCGCGCCACCCTCGCCCCGCTTCGCCAGCGGCAGCCAGTCCTTCGAGGAAGTTCGGTGTTTCATTCGGCCTCGCTATCACGAAGATTATCACAGACGAAAAGCTCGTGTACATCTGTGGCTTAACGAATCGCCGCCGCGGCCAGAATACTCTCAAAAATCACCCGCCCGTCGTCGCTGCCGAGCAACTTTTCACTGGCGCGTTCGGGATGCGGCATGAGGCCGAAGACATTCCTCTTCTCGTTGCAAATGCCGGCGATGTTGTCGAGTGACCCGTTCGGGTTGGCGGCATCCGTGATCTTTCCCTCTTTGTCGCAGTAACGAACAAGGATGCGATCCTCGCGCTTGAGTTGCTCAATAACCTTCGGCTCGGCAAAATAGCTGCCCTCGCCATGCGCAATCGGCATGCGCAACACCTGCCCCTTCTTGCCAGCGTTGGTGAACGGCGAATCCGTCGTCTCGATGCGCACATGCACCTGGTCGCAGATGAATTTCAGCCCGCGATTGCGAATGAGCGCGCCGGGCAACAGATGCGCCTCGCACAAAATCTGGAAGCCGTTGCAGATGCCGAGGACCAGCCCGCCCGATTTGGCGTGCTCAATGACCGCCTTCATCGCCGGCGCGAACCGCGCGACCGCGCCCGTCCGCAAATAATCGCCGTAGCTGAACCCGCCGGGCACGACGACGCAATCCACGCCGCCCAGTGAAACGTCCTTGTGCCAGATGTAGCGCGTCGGCTGCTGCAACACATCCGCCAGCGCGTGATACGCATCCTGGTCGCAATTGCTGCCGGGAAATTGGATGATCCCAAACTTCATGACACGAACCTATTCGTGTAGCTCAAAAGTGTATTCCTCGATCACCGGATTGCTCAGCAGCTTGTGGCAGGCTTCATCGATCTTCTTCTCCAACTCGGCCTTGGTGCCGCCTTCCAGCTCGATCTCCATGAACTTTCCGACTCGCACGTCTTTGATCCCGGCAAAATCCATCGACTCCAGCGCATGTTTGACGGTCTTCCCATGCGGATCGAGCACGGTCTTCTTGGGCATGACGATGATTCTGGCCTTCATCACTGGATTCCAACTTTCTTGAACGTGTTATCCACCTCGCGCAGGTGAACATCGAGGTCAAACAATGCCTCCACTTCCCGTCGTGTGAGATGGCGCATGACATCGACATCCAGCAGGAGGAATTCCCGAAATGGTTTGGCACCGGTCCACGTCTTCATCGCGTTGCGCTGGACGAGCGCGTACGCCTTCTCGCGCGTGAGACCCTTCTTCGTGAGCGCCAGCAATACCGCCTGCGAATAAATCAGCCCCTTGCTCGATTCGAGGTTGGCCTTCATTCGCTGCGGGATAAACCAACAGCTTGTCCACGACGTCCGTCAACGTCACGAGCATGTAATCGAGCAGCGTCGTCGAATCCGGCAAGATGATGCGTTCGACGCTGCTGTGGGAGATGTCGCGTTCGTGCCACAGCGCGACGTTTTCCATGGCCGACAGCGCATTGCCCCGTAACACTCGCGCCAGCCCGCACAACCGTTCGCAGGTGATCGGGTTGCGTTTGTGCGGCATCGCGCTGCTGCCCTTTTGTCCTGCCGCGAAAAACTCCTCCGCTTCGAGCACTTCGGTCCGTTGCAGGTGCCGAAACTCCAGCGCCCAGCGGTCAATCGAGCAACCCACGAGCGCGACGGCGCTCATGAACTCGGCATGCCGGTCGCGCTGGACGATCTGCGTCGAAATCCTGTCCGCTTGCAGCCCGAGTTTCTTGCAGACGTATGCCTCGACGCGCGGGTTCATGTGCGCGTACGTGCCGATCGCGCCGGAAATCTTGCCGACGGCTATAATGTCGCGGGCGAGCACGAGCCGTTCGAGTGCCCGGCCAAACTCGTCGTACATCAACGCCATTTTCAGGCCGAACGTGATCGGCTCGGCGTGGACGCCATGGGTCCGGCCAATCATCGGCGCGAGCTTGTATTTCTTTGCCTTCTTCGCGACGACGTCGCGCAGCTTCTTGACGTCATCGATGAGAATGTCCGCCGATTGCACCATCTGCACCGCCAGCGCCGTATCGACCACATCGGACGACGTGAGCCCTTCGTGGATGTGCCGTGATGCCGGGCCGACGTTCTCGGCGACGTTGGTGAGGAACGCGATCACGTCGTGATTGGTCGTGCGCTCGATCTCGCCAATTCGTTTGACGTCGAATTTCGCGCGCCGCTTGATCGTTGCCAAATCTTTTGCGGGAATCTTGCGCGCCTCGCACGCCAGAATCTCGATCTGGAACCAGATGGAGAACTTGTTCTCCTCCGCCCAGATTTGGCGCATCACCTCGCGGCTGTACCGGCGAATCATAACGCGTCGAGGCTAGCGGACGACCGGAGTGTTGTCAACGCGCCGCCAAGTGATATCATGGCCCCATGAGCGCGAAGGCATCCCGCCGTCTGCGAACCGCGCTGGTCGTCGTGCTCATCCTCGCCGCCCTCTACGCCGCCTACCGCTACACGCTCCATCGCATGGTCGAATCCAGGCTCGACGAAATCCGCAAGCAGGGCTACCCCGTCACGCTCGCCGAACTGGACAAGTGGTGTCCGCAACCGCCGCCAGGCGAGAACGCGGCGGAAGTCTACCGAAGTGCCTTTGCCAAGAATGTCAAGCTGGGCGACCAAGAACTCCGCCTGCCCATTGTCGGTTACTCCAACTTGCCTCCTCGCGGCGCATCATTGCCGCAAGCAATGCGAGATGGACTCGCTCTCTACCTAAGGACCAATGAAGAATCTCTCGTGTTGCTTCATACAGCCACGGCGATGGCGCATTGCCGGTTTACCACAAACTTTGATGTCAAGACTATCTCTTATAACGACGGTGGCGGAATGCGACAAGCGGCGCGGAAATTGGAATTGGAAGCAGTTTATGCCGCTGACTTGGGCGATCGCGAATCGGCTACCAAGGCCCTCATCGCTTCGATTGGTTTGGTGCGGCAGTTCTCTGACGAGCCGCTGGCCATTCCGAGATTGGTGCAGCAGGCATGCTTTGGGCTGACCAAGCAGGCGCTTGAACACGCGTTAAGCAGCGTCCAACTCGATTCGAATCAATTGGCCAGTGTGTCGTCTGCGCTTGCAGTAGCAGAATCTTCCTTGGCTATCGACCGCGTGATGCTTAGCGAGGTGGCGTGGAACGACGATGTCTTCTCCGAGATGCGGCGGGACTATAAATCCGCGGCCGCAATGACGATGGACTTTGACAACACGGAACGTCGTACTGCGTGGAATCAGGTTTTACTCGCTGTCGGCTACCGGTTCTTGGGTGTTTTGGATTTTGACCAACTGGATTACCTGCGCCGCGAGTCAACCGTAATTCGTATCTCGGAGCAGCCGCTGCCCGAGCGAATCCGCGCGCTAGATACTTTCGCACAAGGAACCAACCGGATCTCTACGCTTCTGCCAGTATCACGATTCGACATTAGACTGAGTTGCCAATTCTTGAAGTTGGATGCGCGCTTCATAGCGTCCTTGCGAACAACACAGGCCGGGCTCTGGGCAGAATCCTACCGTAGCGAGCATGGCCAACTGCCAAACGCCCTTCCGTCAAATCTTATCGACCCATTCGACGGCCAGCCACTGCGATACAAGAGACTGGCGAAAGGCTACGTCATCTACAGCGTCGGCGAGGATGGGATTGACAACGGTGGCACAGAGGGCTTCGGCCCCGGCACCGATATCACCTTCACCGTCGAGCGCTAAGACAGTCTACGTAGGCACAATGCTTGCAATTTGCGGCGCGCCGGGTACTCTGGCGACGGGTTCGCCATGCAGCCGACAATCCGCCGACTCTTCAACGCCCAGCAGTCCGGTTTGATTCTGGTCATCCTGTTGCTGGGGGCCATCCTCACCATCTTCGCCGGCTCGCACACGGACCGCATGACGGGCCACTCGGTCAACAATTTCCTCAATTTCTACACGCTCACGCAGACGGCCACGGACGCGAGTTTCTTCGCCATCATGGCGGTCGGCGCGACGATGGTGATCATCTCGGGCGGTATCGATCTGTCCGTCGGCTCGGTCTACGCGCTCGCGGGAACAACGATGGCCCTCGCGCTGCGGGCGTGGCAGTTCTCAAACCCGCTGGAGACGGTGCTGGTGGGCATGACGCTGTGTCTCGGCATCGGATTGCTCTGCGGGCTGGCCAACGGCGTGATGGTGGTCGGGTTGCGGGTGCATCCGTTCATCATCACGCTCGGCACGATGTGGGTGTTTCGCGGCATCGCGTTCGTGACGAGCAAGGCGGAGAGCATTCTCGTGCCGGACGCGCTGACGAGCGTCGCCAAAGCGTCGTTCGGCTCGAACGCGGCGCTGTACCCCGTGCCGATGCTCGTAATGATTGCCGTCACTGCCGTCGGCGCGGTCTATCTGTCGCGGACGGTGATGGGACGGCACATTTACGCCATCGGCGGCAACGTCGAGGCCAGCCGCTACTCGGGGCTGCGGCTCGGGCGAATCCTGATCGGCGTATACGCGTTGTCGGGACTGACCGCCGGCATCGCAGCGTTCGTCGGCATCAGCTATTACGGCTCGGCGACCTGCGGCGATGCGACGGGCTACGAATTGTACGTCATTGCGTCGGCGGTGGTCGGCGGCGCGAGCCTGAGCGGCGGCAAGGGCAGCGCGATCAACGCCATGCTCGGCGCGATTCTGATCGTGCTGATCCGCCAGGCGATCCGCCAGTTGCATTTCGACCAGAATTACGAATGGATCATCATCGGCTGCGCCATCGTGATCGCGGTCGTGCTCGACCAGCTCAACGCGCGGCTGACGGCGAAACGGCTCGTGAAAGGAACCGCATAATATAATCCGCCCGGCGGCTAGACCTGCGGAGGAAATCATGAACAAACCCGGCAGAATGCTTGGCATCCTCGGTTGCGCAACGCTGGTGGCGATGGCCGCCAGCTTCGCGCAGGCGAAAAAGACCTTCAAGATCGCCCTGATTGCGAAAAGTTCGACGAATCCCGTGTTTCTCTCCGCCCGAACGGGTGCGGAAGCGGCGGCGAAAGAATTGTCGGCCAAGTACGGCATCGACATCGCGATCGACTGGCGTACGCCGCCGACGGAGGACGGCCAGATGCAGGCCCAGCGCATCGCGCAGGCCGTCAACGAGGGCGATGACGCGATCATCATTTCCTGTTCCGACGCCGGAAAGGTCACGGGCGCCATCAACGACGCCGCGGCGCGCGGTGTGCCGGTGATGACGTTCGACAGCGACGCGCCGCAGTCGAAGCGATTCGCGTTTTACGGCGTGGACGACGTGTCCAGCGGCGAACAGGTGATGTCGGAACTGGCGAAGCAACTCGGCGGCAAAGGCAAGGTCGCCATCCTCGCCGGCAACCAGAACGCGCCGAACCTGCGCAAACGTGCCGAAGGCGTGGTCAAGGAAGCGGCCAAGCATCCCGACATCAAGATTGTCGGCACGTTCTACCATATCGAGACGCCGCAGGACGGCGCCGCGGAAGTCATGCGGGTCATGAACGCGTACCCGGACATCGATGGTTGGGCGATGATTGGCGCGTGGCCGTTGTTCACCAAATCGCTGCTGACCGACCTGAATCCCGACAAGGTGAAGGTCGTCGCCATCGACGCGCTTCCCGCGGAACTGCCCTACATCGCCAAGGGCATCGCGCCGGTGTTGCTGGCGCAACCGACCTACAAGTGGGGCTACGTCTCGGTCGAGAAGGTCATCGACAAGATTTATCTCAAGAAAGATGTCCCGGTCATTACGCGGATGGAATTGGTCCGCGTCTCGAAAGAAAACCTCGGCGCGTGGGCGCGTCAACTCAAAGACTGGGGATTCACCGATGTGCCCGAAGAATACCTGAAGTTGCCGTGAGATCGGATGCCTGACGCACCCCTCATCCAATTCAAGGGCATCAGCAAGCGTTTCCCCGGCGTGCAAGCGCTGCGGAACGTGAGCTTTGATGTGGCGCGAGGTTCCTGCCACGCGCTCTGCGGGGAAAACGGCGCCGGCAAGAGCACGCTCGGCAAAATCCTCGCCGGCATTTACGCGCCCGACGAAGGCGAACTGGTTGTCGACGGCCAGCCGGTCCGATTCGCGAACCCGAGCGACGCGATGGCCGCGGGCATCGGCATCGTGCACCAGGAACTCGCGTTCTGCGAGAACCTCACGGTCGCCGAGAATCTTTGTCTCGGTCAATTGCCGGCGCGCGCGACATTCGTGTCCCGCCGCGAAATGCTGCGTCGGGCCGGGGAGTATCTCGGCGCCATCCAGGCGAAGATCGATCCGACCCGGTTGGTCGGCGAACTGCCCGTCAGCCAGCAACAACTCGTCCAGATCGCCGCGGCGGTGTCGCACGGCGCGCGCATCCTGATTTTCGACGAACCGACGAGCAGCCTGTCGCAACCCGAAGCCGAGCATCTGTTTGAGCTGATCCACCGGCTGCAGAAGCAGGGTGTGACCGCCATTTACGTCTCGCATCGCCTCGAAGAGATTTACAAGCTGTGCGACACGATCACCGTGTTGCGCGACGGCCAGCACGTAGGCACAAAACCCGTGAAGGACCTCGACCAAAGCGGGCTCGTGCAGATGATGATCGGCCGCGCACTGGAAGCGTATTTCCCGGGTCACCTGAAAGCTGATCTCGGCGAAGAGTTGCTCCGGGTCGAGAATCTTTCCAGTCCCGGCAAGTTCGAGGATATCTCGTTCACGTTGCGGGCGGGGGAAGTCCTCGGTTTCGCCGGATTGGTGGGAGCTGGACGCACCGAGATTGCCGAGGCGCTGTTCGGGCTGGATCGACTGGCCACAGGGCGCGTGTATGTGAACGGACAGCCGATGCCGTTGCGCCATCCATCCGTCGGTCTGCGCCACCGGCTGGGGATGGTTCCTGAAGATCGCAAACGGCACGGTCTGGTGCTGATGATGAATGCGCGGGAAAACATATCGCTCCCGACACTGGAGCGGTTCGCGCGCCGGGGATGGGTTCGCCCGGCGGCGGAGCGACGGAACGCCCAGACGTATTTCGACCGGCTTCGCATCAAAGCGCCCAGTACCGAGACGGTCGTCGCGGGATTGTCGGGCGGCAACCAGCAGAAGGTCGTCCTGGGCAAATGGCTGGCGGCGGACTGCCGGGTGTTGATCGTCGATGAACCGACCCGGGGCGTCGATGTGGGCGCGAAAGCCGAGATCCATAGCCTCATTGACGAACTGGCCCACAAAGGCAATGGCGTGTTGCTGATTTCCAGCGAGCTTCCCGAGGTCATCAACCTCTCCACGCGAATCTTGGTCTTGCGCGAAGGCCGAATTGTCAGTGATGTGCCACGAGCACAAGCCACGCAGGAAACACTTGTCAGGCTGATGGCGGGAATCGCCGCCTAAAAAATCTTCGGTTTTCTGAATTTCGGAGTTGCATCCCGTCTTGAACTTTGTTACCCCTTTGTGACAAGGAGGTGGGGGAACGCAGTTCCCTCATAAGGAACGATGGAATGGGGATCCAGCCGTATTCTGGCTTTGCGCAAGCATGCCGGCATGACTCAGGCCCAATTTGCCCAGTGGCTTGGTGTAACCATCAAACAGGTCAAATATCTGGAGCACCAACGCCGCAATCCCAGCGGACCGACCCGACGGTTGCTGGGTATTTTGGCGGGACAGCTCCATTTCAACGGCACGGAGGCTGTGCTCGTTCTGGGCGCCGATACCACGCGTTTGCGGCCGCCGGCTCGCAATCCAGAACCGCCGATGGTTGCGGCCACACAACCCCACGATGACGGAAGCCGGGCCACGAAGCCGCCCGAGACGGCACCGGGGCCGGACACTTCGAAGTACGCTCCAGAGGCGCCAGCAACCCCGTCCGTTTCCGATGACGCTTTCGTTTGGCGCTAAGTGGTGCTAGAATCAACCTGTGAGCGTTGGCGTGCAGCAACCAGTTTCGCGCTGGAATCGGTGGGCCCGGCGAGTCACGCTGGCTATATTGGGTCTGGCCGCATTCCTCGGCCTGTGGCGACTGGCCCTCAACGGATTCGTCGCCAGCCAGATTGCCGACATCCGTGACAAAAGTTATCCGGTGACGCTTGCTGAGTTGAATCGATGGTATCCCCGCGTCGCTCCCATCGACAACGGCGCCGTCTTGTTCGACAAGGCGTTTGCCACTTTCCCCCGCCCATCGGGTCGGGCCGACAATCCCCAAACCCAACCCGTGCTTGCGTCTTCGCGGCCCGGCTCGTCCCCGGCCCCGCCAGTGCAAAGCACGGCGGATTCCCTCGAGCAGAATGACGACGTTCTGACCCTGCTCCAACAGGCGTCGAACTCGCCCCGGTGCCGCTTTCCCATCGACCTCGGCACTCTCTCCATCATGCCCTACGCGCATTTGGGCAACCTCATTCGCAGCGCTCATTTGCTGGAAACCGACGCCGCCAACCATACCGTCTGCGCCGACCCCCAACCCGCCGTCGCCTCCGTCCAATCCTTGTTCGCCCTGTCTCACTCGCTCGCCAACGAACCCCTCGTGCGATCTCATCTCGCGCGTCTCGAGTGCCAACAGATCGCCGTCAACAGCCTGCAAAACCTGCTCAACGGCCCCAGCTTGACGGACAAACAGCTCGACGCGCTCGGCGGTGCCCTCGACAAAGCCGAGGATCAACGCGGCCTGGCGCGGGCGTTCATCGGCCAACGGTGCATTGGCATCTACGGTTTCGACATGATGCAAAAAGTCATGGACTTGACGGCGCTGCCCGTGGGACGCTCGTATCCGCTGGGCCAGAGATTCCTGATCAATCTCGGCGTCTTCTTCAGTTCGCCCGGCTATCTCTACAACCTGTGTGGATTGCTCCGGTGGGACGAGCTCAACTACCTGCACTTCATGGATCGCTGCATCCAGACGGCCCAGACGGCCTTTCCCGAACGGATCGACGCCACCCAAGCTCTCCGCCAAACGCTCGAACAGGAAACCCAGTTGCACGCGCTCTCCCGCGCCTGGCTCCGCGGAATGAACGGCCCGCGTGTCATCCTGAAAGACGCCGCCTTGGCTGCCAGACTCCGCGAGGCCCGACTCGCGATCGCCGTCGAACGCTATCGCCTCGCCCACAACCAATTGCCCCGGACACTTGGCGACCTCGAATCCTCGGGCATCGGGACCGTTCCAGCCGACCCGTTCAACGGTCGCCCCCTGCGCTTCACCCGGCTCGCCACCGGCTATGTCGTCCACAGCGTCTGCCAGAACACCACCAGCGCCGACGATGGCGACGGGCTCCGAAACGCCGTGTTCATTGTCGAGCGCTGAGCTGCCTCCAGCCGCCCCCAGCACTCCCATTCTTGCTACACAGCGCCCCAAATGTCGCAATTTTGTTCCGCCATCTGCCCCCCATTCTAGCAAGACAGCGAACACCCCGCGGACCCTCAAAGCCCTCCCGATTCCCCACCCCCCATTTCCCAGCGGTAGAACGCTTATCCTCCCCACCTCCAACCACTTGAAGCGACAATTCATACTTCCGGCACGCCCGGTGCTACGAATCACCTCCAACGTCATACCCAAAGCACCGATGGCAAACTCCACCATCTTGGTCGTCGATGACGATATCGTGGTCCTCACCGCCCTATCGAAGCTCCTCAATCTCTTCGGCTACATCGTCGCGGGCGCCTCAAACTCCCAGGCCGCAATGGATTACGTCGCCAGCTCCCGCAAACGCTTCGACCTCATCATCACCGATCTCGCCATGCCGGGCATCGACGGCGTCCAGTTCATGACCGCCGCCAAACAAGTCTTCCCCGACATCCCCGTCATCGTCATGACAGGCTATTCCGAACGCTGCACACCCGAGGAAGCACTCCGCCTCGGCGCATTCGCCTACATCGGCAAACCCTTCAACATCCCCGAGATCGTCGCCACCATCGACCGCGCCCTTCGCCCATCCGCCGCCACCGCCCCACGCCCCCACACCCCAGCAAAACCGCGCCTCGCCACCGCCCTGTCCCCCGACAACATCCCGAACCGACCCACCCCCCTCGACACCACCGCCACCCGATCCGCCCCGGCCACGACCTAACCCACCGCCATCCGACGCGCCCCGGCCCCCATCTAACCCGCCGTAAACTCGCCCCGCCACTCATCCCTCATCCCTCTTCTCTCTTCGTTTTCGCCCCGCGTGTCCGCCGAAGCTTTACGTGAAGGAGGATCCCTCACCCGCAACCCTCACTCAACCCAACCAACCCCCAGCCAACCCAGCCAACCCCAAGTAACCCATGCAACCCTGGTTAACCCTAACTCACCCCAGCCGAACCCTCCCCTTAACCCTAGTTCAACCCGCATCCGCCCACCCCCCAACCCTGCCATCGATTCTCCCCCCACACCTCCACCCATCGCCTCGCCCCTTGAGGGAGAGGATTAAGGTGAGGGGTATCTCCACGTCTCATCCCTCATCCCTCATCTCTCATCCCTTTTCGCTTCCGCCCCCCCGTGTCGCGCCGTAGCCTCTTGCCGCGCCGTAGCGGTCTGCGCGAAGGCGGACGCCCTCACCCAAGCCGAACGGAAACCGTCCGCCCGCCGCCTGCCCTGAATACGCTCCACAATTGTCACAACTGCCCCGTATTCACCCCGACATCCGCCCGGCTCGCGCACGGTGTACCATACATAGACTATTCCTACCAATTTAGCTGTTGACTTACTTTATGACATGCAGTAGGATTCCCATCATGAAGGCAAACCACAGAACCGATACCATCCACTTCACCGTGAAGGGCCAGGTGGTGATCCCCCGCTGGCTGCGAAAAGAATTCGACATCGAAGCCGGCACCCGCGCCGTGGTTCAAGCTACGCCCGAGGGCATCCTCCTGAAACCCGTCACCGCCGCCAGCATCCGACGCCTCCGCGGCATCCTCAAACGCAAGCCCGGCGAAATCTCATTCACCCAGGAATGGTCGAAGCACAAGGCCGACGAAAAAGCGCTGGAGGACGCCAAGTATGCCCGCGTCACCGGTTCTCGATAGCTTTGCCCTGCTCACCTTTCTCCGCGACGAACCCGGCAGCGACAAAGTCGCGGCCATCCTCGAAAAAGCCAGCGCCCGCGAACAGCCCGTCCACATGACCGAAGTCAACTACGCCGAAGTCCAGTACATCGTCCGACGCAAGGATGGCGACGCCGCGTGGCGCACCGTTGCCGGTGAACTCCTCGCCATGCCCATCGAATTTCATCCCGCCGATCGCGCCCTCGCCGACATCGCGGCGGACCTCAAAACCCGCTTCAAGCTCAGCCTCGCCGATGCCTTCGCCGCCGCCCTCGCCAAACTCCGCAACGCCGAGCTTGTCACCGGCGACCCGGAATTCAAGCAGGTCGAAACCGAAATCAAAATCGGCTGGCTAAAATGAACAAGGCGACCGCAAAGACGGAGAAGGGATTCTCTAATCACGAAATTGTAACTCTGGCCGTGTACCTTTTGGGAGGAGATGCTCAATACGTCGATACAGAGGACGCTGCCGTGAAAGCCAATGAGCTTGCTCCCGGTCGCTTTACATGGCGGAAGTACCGTGATCAAATCAACATTGACACCGTTCGGAAGCGGTTGTGGGACGCAGCAACGCCGGAGAAGGGCGCGTACTTGGCCGGCTCGGAGAAGAAGGGATGGATGCTGACAACCGCCGGCCTTAACTTCGCGACCAAGAACATCGCCTCCATGGACTCCGCCGACCTTTCAAAAGAGCGCTTAGGGCTAAAAGAGAAGCAGTGGTTGCGTAGCGAGCGCATCAGGATGTTGTCGAGCGAGGCTTACGCGAAAGTCCGAACCGGGCAGGCTGACACCGTGAACTTTCAGGAGGCCGAAGAGTTTTTCCGGATCGACGCGTATGTGACCGGGCAAGCACGAGAGCAGAAAATTATGCGCGCCCTGACTACGTTTGGAGATGACCAGGAATTGGGTGAAGCCGTTAAAACGCTAGCTGGGAAGATTCGAGCAGGAGGAAAACAATGAGCACAACACCCGATCAAATCTATGTCAAGAGTCACGTCGCTCGAGATCTTCTTCAAAGTGCGGGACTTTTCAAAACGGACAAGCTCGTAGTGTGGGAATACGTGTCGAATGGGCTTCAGTACCTCAATCCCGGTACGAATCCCGTCGTTCGCGTGACGCTCGACAGTAAGAAAAAGAAAATCGTCGTAACCGACAACGGTCGTGGGATGAATTGGGCGGACCTTGCGAACTTTTTCGTGATGCACGGCGAGAACGTTGACCGTAAAGAGGGAAGACCCGGTCGCGGACGATTCGGAACAGGTAAGTCTGCCGCGTTCGGGATCGCGGCAATCTTGCGTATAACAAGCGTTCGCAACGGGAAGAGGTCAATCGTCGAGTTGAACCGTGCAGACATCGAAACGATGACTTCGGAAGATCCAATTCCGGTACGAAAGGTTGAGAAGGAAGTCGCAACCGGTCAGCCTAACGGGACAATTGTCGAAATCGAAGGCGTCCACCTTCGCGCATTGGATCAGGCGGGCATCATCCATTATATTGAGCGCCATCTGGCGAAGTGGCCGAAGAACGCCACCGTGACCGTGAACAACCACTGGTGCGAGTTTGAAGAACCGCCGGTAAAGGAGGAAAAGCGCTTCAGAGCAGAAGGGACAACCAAGGATATGCTTGGCGATGTCGAATTGGTGATCAAGGTCTCGAAAGCACCGCTGGAGCAAGACCTGCGCGGGATTTCGATTTTTGCCAACGGCGTGTGGCACGAAACGACGCTTGCGGGCAGCGAGAACAAGGAAATGGCGCATTACATCTTTGGTGAAATTGAAGTCTCCAAACTGGACGACGACAAGTCGCCAATCGTCCCGTTCGATGTGAGTCGCTCGATGAGATTGAATCCTGAGAACGAGCTGGTGCGTAGTTTGTATGCGTTCATCGGGCAAAGGGTGGAAGAGGTCAGGCGCACCCTTGCCGAAGAGGACAAGAAGCGAAGGTCAGAAGAGGAAATGAAGCGGCTCGCACAGCAAGCGGCCGAGATTGCACGTGTCATCAATGAGGACTTCGATGCCTTCCGTCAGCAAGTAGCAAAGGTACGTGCCAAGACATCTGGCGGTATCGATGCATACCGGTTGGGAGGTAATGGCGGCGGAGAAGACAACGACATACTCTTTGGCAACGAACTCCCTGCTGAGGTGGTTGCGCCGCCTGTCCGCGGCGACAAACCGGTCGGGCCGGAACCCGGCGCGCCGCGTCCCCCTGTTGTAGCACCAGCTGGCCCGACCGCTGAGAAGCTTGGTCGTGCGGCAGGCGGACCCGGCGGACGGAGGCCACAAGGTGGATTCCGCGTCCAATTCAAGAATATGGGCGGAGAGTTCGCCAGGGCAATTTACGAACGCGACGACCGCACCATATATGTCAATCTAGATCACCCGCAACTGCTCGCAGCGCAAGGGCTGGGCAGCATCGAAGATCCAGTGTTCCGTCGGTTGGCATACGAGGTGGCCTTCTCCGAATATGCGATAGCTTTAGCGTACGAATTGGATGGACGTGGACATTATAATGATCCATCTGATCCGATTTTTGATATCCGCCAAACCCTCAACAGAGTCGCACGTAAAGCAGCATCTATGTACTCAGAGCAGGCGCTGCTCTAGACCAATGATGCATGACAAGTTCCCGCTATCCACGACCCGGCCAAGAGTTGCGCCCTGACCAATTGCCGCAGCAGGTTTTGCCGTTAGAGCTTCATCCAGTGCAGGCATTGCCGATCGATTTCCCATCCAGTTTGGGAATTGGCGTGCGCGCAACGAATGTTCTTTTTCGGATGAAGTTGAAGTCAATGGCGGCTTTCTGTGCATTAGATGAGGAAACCCTCTCAGAGTGCCGTAATTGCGGAAAGAAGACGGCCGCAGAGATTATGGATGTTGTTAGACGGTATAGGCCATCTAGTGCGACGATCCCCCAGACGCCGGATATGTTGGCTCTATGTCCTTCGCAAGAGAATACGCCCATTACGTATCTTCGACTTTCTGTTCGCGCTACGAATGCGTTGGAAAGTTTGAATATTTCTACAGTCGGCCAGCTTGCCAGAATTTCGGATCGGGAACTATTAGACATTCAGAATTTTGGGATGAAAAGTCTTCGTGAAGTACACCTAAAGCTGTCTGTGTTTCGTTCGAGAGGATTTGTGATATGGCCAGCTGAGGAACGCACCGCAGGCGAATTGAGTCGACGTATCACACGAGCAGCACGAAAGCTTCAGCGTCTGAGAAGCGCAACAGCCGTGCTTCGTGATGATCCTCGGTTTGGACATCTAATTCGGGAATTGGGTCTTGACGTTACCAGTCTCCGCGAAGCGGCAGACACTCTCGTAGCTCGCAAAACTGATCCTGTTAATCCGCAGCTGTTGATTCGACTACTCATTGAGCTTCACCGAACCGTGCGGGCGGCAGCCCGCATGCCGCTCGAAGCCGAGTTGTACAGCCTGACAGATGGACTCGGCAGCGAGCGCGATCGTCGAATCATGGTTATCGCACGGAAAGCTGTAACAGCCCTGCCCGGTTTCAGGTGGCTCGACGAACCGTCCGGTTGGTTTTGGATTTTGAACACACCCCGAAATGCGTTACTCACGCAAATTCGCAAGATACTCGCTGCTTCGCCCTCCATAGATGCTGGCGAACTGCGCACGGGCATTGGCCGCCATCATCGCAGGAAAGGATTCGCGCCCCCACGTCGCGTGTTACTCGAGCTATGTCGTCAGCTGCCGTGGTGCCAAGTGGCTGACGAGAAAATAACTACTACACAAGCGCTCAATCCTAACGAAATCCTAAGCGATTCTGAGCGGACGATTCTCCAAGTTTTGAAAGATCATGGTCCAGTCATACAAAGATCAAAATTCGAAGAGTTTTGTCTGAATGCGGGACTGAATCGTCACTCGTTCTGGATTTTCCTGAGCTACTGCCCGATCATCACTAGATACGCGCCGGGAGTTTACGGGTTGAGGGGCGCGGAAGTGCCTACCGGGCTGGTCGACAGTCTTATGCCCAAACGTACAGCCAAATCCAAATTGCTTCTCGATTATGGGTGGAACAAAGATCGCAACATCCAAATAGTGTACAAGCTTTCTCAAGGTATGCTTTCAAATGGTACCGTAAGCATTCCGACTGCACTAAAGACCTTCCTACAAGGAAGATTCACACTTCTGACCGGTGACGATTCCGTCGTAGGGGCGCTCATTGTAAGGGATACCCGCGGTTGGGGCCTCGGCCCGTTTTACACCAGGCGCGGCGGCGAACCGGGTGACTATCTCTCAATGGTGCTTGATCCATCTAAACGAACCGCTGTGGTCCAAATTGGCGATGTAGCCCTCGTGGATGAGTTAAGCGGTCCAGACAATATCGACGGGCTCAACGCTTTACAATTTACAGATCCGACTTCGTAGACGCTCTGCCGCATCACCCCAGGACTTCGTAGCGGACGCCTCGTGTCGCATCGTCCCCCTCAACGATGCGGCACCGAGATCTCAACCTCTGCGCCCTCTGCGAGCTTTCACCCCGATTCCCAGTCGGGGCTGCGTGGAGCCGAGTCGGACGAGACGCGACCACGTAGTATTTGAGGTCGCAAAAATCCGTTTCCTCTTCGTGCTCTTCGTGCCCTTCGTGGTGAACAAGTCCCGTCTTTTGACTCCTGAATTCTGGATTCTGTCTCCTGACTCCTGTCCCCCACCTCTCTTTTTCCTTGCCGCTCGCCACAATCCACCCTACGACTCTCCCGACATGAACTCACTTTCCTGGGGCATCCTCGGCACCGGCCGAATCGCGGGCCTGTTCGCGAAAAATCTCCCCCAATCCAACACCGGCAAACTCGCCGCCGTCGGCAGCCGCACCCAACTCAACGCCGACCGATTCGGCGCCGAGTTCGCCGTGCCGCGATGCCATGGCTCCTACGACGCCTTGCTCGCCGACCCGACCGTCCAAGCCGTTTACATCGCCACGCCGCACCCCATGCACGCCGAGTGGTGCATCAAGGCCGCCAAAGCCGGCAAACACATCCTCTGCGAAAAACCGCTCACCCTCAATCACGCCGAGGCCCTCACCGTCATCGACGCCGCCCGCCGCCGCAAGGTCTTCCTCCTCGAAGCGTTCATGTACCGCTGGCACCCGCAGACAGGTAAACTCGTCGAACTCCTCCGGGCAAAATCCATCGGCGAAGTGCGCCTCATCCAGGCGTCGTTCGGCTTTCATCGCGAGTTCGATCCCAACCAGCGCCTCTTCAGCAACGAACTGGGCGGCGGCGGCATCCTCGACGTCGGCTGTTACCCCGTTTCCATGTCGCGCCTCATCGCCGGCGTTGCCACCGGTCAACAATTCGCCGAACCGACCGAGGTCAATGGTTGCGGTCGCCTCGCCACCACGGGGATTGATCTCTGGGCCGTCGCCTCGATGAAATTCCCCGGTCATATCCTCGCCGCGCTCGCCACCAGCATCCAGGTCCAACAGGACAGTGCCCTGCGCATTTTCGGGTCCGAAGGAAACATTTTCGTCTCGCAGCCGTGGGGACCGGCCCGCGAGGGCGGCAAAGCCACGATAATCCTGGAGCGCAAGGGAAAATCACCACAGGAAATTGTCATCGACTCGCCCCAGCCCATCTACGCCATCGAAGCCGACCACGTCGCCGCGCACATCGAGAACCGCCAGTCGCCCGCCATGAATTGGGACGATTCCCTCGGCAACATGAAAGCCCTCGACCGCTGGCGCGCCGCCATCGGCGTCGTCTACAACTCCGAGAAATCCCGGAAGTAACCGCCGCGCCTTGCCACGCTCTTATGCGGTGCGGCTGAGCCAGCCCGGCTCGCGCACGTGTTCTTCCTCGTGCCGACGCGTCCGCGCCGCCATCACTTCGGCCCGGCCCAGATAACCAACCGCCGCGTGCGGTGCTTCACGGCGAACAACCGGCAATCGACCGACGTCGTTGGCCAGCAGTTTCGTCATCGCCGCACCCACGGTCTCGTCGGGATACGTCACGATCAGGGTCGTCGTGCACACCTCTCCCACGCTCACATCCCCCGCTGGATTATCCTTCAGCAGTCGAAGCACATCCCCTCGCGTGATAATTCCGACCAGCCGATTTGTGTCGTCGAGAACCAGCGCCGCCTGCCGCCGATGTGACGGTGATTTGTTCTGCACAATGTGGTCCGCCAACTCGGCCACCTTCATCATCGCGGACACCGTCGGCGGGTGCCGGTCCATGATATCGCCAACCGTCACCTGCTGAAACACGTCCGCCTCGTATTCTTGATGGACATGCAGACCGCGTCGCGCCAGCTTTTCGGTCATGATCGATGCCCGCATAAACCGCCGCGCAATGCCGCTGGCAATCACACAAACCAACATCAACGGCAGCACCGCGTTGTAGTCGCGCGTGATCTCGAAGGCGAAAATGATGAACGTGAACGTCGCGTTGGCTGCCGCGCCAAACACCGCCCCCATCGCCACCAGCGCAAACGCCCCCGGCGGCAGGTGCGCGCCCGGAATCAGATGATTCATTCCCACCGCGAACGCGGCGCCCATGGCCGCGCTGCTCATGAACATCGGCGCCAGCAATCCACCCGAAGTTCCGGAGCCGAGCGAGATCAGCAACGCCAGCGATTTGAATACCATGATGCCCAGCAGCAAATTCAGCGCGAGCCGTTCGTTCAAAATATCCGAGATCGTGTCGTAGCCAACTCCCAGCACGCGCGGCATGAAGAATCCGATAACCCCCAGCCCCAATCCGCCAATCGCAGGCCACCACAGTTCATCGACCGGCAAATGCTCGAACTGGTCTTCGACCCAATACAACGCCCGACTGAATCCCACCGCAGCAAAACCGCACACCACGCCGAGCAAAATGTAATAGAGGAGACTCGACGGAATGCCGAAGTCCACGCTGCCCATCTCGAACATCGCTTTCCGCCCCATCACCACAAACCGCGTGGCCGTCGCCAGCGTGCTCGCGACCACGAGCGGAATGAAGGAGCGCGGTCGAAATTCGAACAGCAGCAGTTCAATCGCCAGTATGACTCCCGCGATCGGTGTGTTGAATGTCGCCGACATTCCCGCCCCGGCGCCACAAGCCAGCAATACCTTGCGCTCGACGGCCGTCATCTTGAACAATTGACCGACCAGCGAGCCGACCGCTCCTCCCGTCTGAATGATCGGCCCTTCCGCGCCGAACGGCCCACCCGTGCCGATGGCCACCGCCACCGAAAGCGGCTTGAGAACGGCGACCTTCGGGTGAATCCGGCTGCGGCTCGTCAACACCGCTTCCATCGCCTCGGGAATGCCGTGTCCCTTGATCTTCGACGTCCCATACTTGGCCATCAGCCCGACAACAATCCCACCCGCCGCCGGTAACAAAATTACCCACAGGCCGAGATGGTTCCCGGCCGGGCTTGTGAACGCCGCGGAGAACCGGCCAAAGAAGAACAGGTTGGTAAACAAGCCGATCAACTTCAGCAACAGATACGCGATCAGCCCGCCACCAATGCCAATGCCGCCGGCCAGCACCGAAATCAACCCCAGCCGGAAATCCGCGCCGTGACCCGCCGCCACTTCGACGTGCCGATTCAAATCCGATGATTCTTGCATTGTGTAATCCCCAAGAAAAGCCCGACGCGGATCACGCCCGTGCGTATGACGCGACCGCCGTTGCTAATGCGAATATCCCACCGATCACGACCGGCCTTAAGGGAAATCCGGGCTGCGTTTCCGGATTACTTGGGTATATCAGTCAAGATTCAACACCCCACCGACAGGAATTTGAACCACGGGCCTCGACGCATCACTCCCCGGAACGCCCGAGATCGCGCCCGCGCAACGCAAACCAAATCGTGCCGAGCGCGCCAAACGCAAATGCCGAGAGCAGATTCCATCGCGGATTGGCTTGCCACAAAAATGCCCCGCCGAACGCCGCAATCGACACGATCACGTCGCGAATCAGGTAGTAGAGACCGAACACGCCCGCCTTTCGGTCCTCGGGGGCGAGATCCATAATCAGCGCCTTGCGGGTCGGTTCGCCGAATTCTTTCAGTCCGCGGAGCACAAATGCGACGATCAACATCCCGAAGGACCGTGAGTACAGCAGTAGCAGCGGAAAAAATGTGAAGAAGATGAACGTCATCACGACAAACGGTTTCTTGTGACTGCGATCGGCCAGATACGCCACCGGAATATAAATGAGAATGGCCGTCGCCATTTCAACCGTGCGTAGCACGCCGAATTGCAGCGCGCTCACCGGCCCCGGCGCGCTGGCCGTCCCCACGGCCCACACCACGACGAACGCATACGGAATCTGCTCGCAGAACCGCACCAGGATGTCCGCGACCAGCAACTGTTTCAGATCGGCGTTCACATACCGCCACATGCGGAAGGGGTTGTGTTCCGCCTCCGTTTTCTCGTGCGGCGCGTCGTCTTCAATCAGGAACTGTTGCAAGATCGCCGCGATCACGGCCATCACCAACGCCACGATAAACGCTAGCCGCACGCCGCGTTCGACTCCCCACGCCTTGATGAACGCGCCGCCCACCACCGGCCCCAGCGCCATCGGCACCCGCCGCACGAGCGAATGCAGGGAAACGCCCATTGCCCGTTTGTTCTTGGGTAGCACCTTCGCCACCAGCCCCATCGTCGCGGGCAGCGAGATCGCGGTCCACGATAGAAACAGCGCCGCGCCGGCCAAAAACGCCTGCCACGTCGGGACCAGTACTACGATCAGAAAACCAACCATCGACGCGACGTTGAAGACCAGCAGCGCGCGTTTCGTCCCGAGCCGGTCGGAGAGATAGCCGCCGGGAAACGAGTAGAGCGCGCCCAGCAGGTTGTCCATGGCGTTGAGGAAGCCGATCGAGATGAAACCGCCCCCGAGCGCCAGCAGGTAGAGCGGGAGAAATTGCTCGGCCATGTGCTCGCCCATGCCCACCAACACGACCATGCCCAGCAATCCGACAATGCTCCGCCGTAAACCGAGAAAATCAACCAGCCGTCCGCGCGGTGCTGCTGCCGGTTCTGGCGTAGGTGTCATTACGTCCTGTTTACGGCCCCCGTTCAAGAACCGCAAGAACCGGTTTTGTCCCCACCATCCGGGACTTCCCCCACACACCGTCGCGGGGTATCCTGTTCCTCGGTTTGCGTCCAACTACGACAGAAGAACCAAGCCGCTCGATCCGTTCCCACTGGATCGGAGCCGCAATCCTGCTGGGGTTGACCCTCGGCATGTTCGGCGACGTCTTGTTCACGAGCCGGCCTGTCGTGCTGTCCGACAGCGGAACCGATCTCGCCTCACAATTCATCTACTGGCGGGCGTTTACCGCCGACCAACTCCGCCACGGACATCTGCCTCTCTGGAATCCCCACGTCTACTGCGGCATGCCGTATCTGGGCTGGGCCCAAACCGCCGTCTTGTATCCGACCAACTGGCTCGATCTGGTGTTGCCGCTCCCCCGTTCCATCAATCTCGGGATCGCGCTCCACGTTTTTCTCGCCGGATTGTTTACCTACCTGTGGGGATTGCGCCGCGGACTGCATCCCGTTGCCGCGGTCATGGCGGGCGCTTTGTTTATGTTTTCCGGTTCGTATTTTCTTCACGTCTACGCCGGGCACCTGTCGTTGTTGTATGCCATCGCGTGGACTCCTCTCGTGTTCGTTTCGGTCGATGAATGGATTCGAACGCGGACGCTGGGTTGGGTGTTATCAGGCATGGCCGCCATCACCATGCAGATATTCGCTGGCGACTTTCAGGCGTGTTTCTACACGGCAGTGGCGGCGGGGTTGCTGATGCTGTTTGGATTGATCGGTTCCCGGCACCGGACAGCGGTTCTCCTCGGGTTCTTCGGGATGTATGCCGGGGCCGCCGCGTTGGGCGCCGTCCAATTTCTGACCAGCCTTCAAGCCGTCTCCGAAAGCATCCGTAGCGGCGGAATCACTTATCAGTTTGCTAGGACATTTTCTTTTCCGCCGGAGAACCTGCTCACCGCGCTGGGCCCGGGACTCTTCGGCAATGGGATCGACGCGCCGTACTGGGGTCGCTGGACTCGCTGGGAAACGTGCTTGTTCGTCGGCGTGAGCGGGCTGGCGCTGGCGGTGTACGGTTCCGTCTGTGGTCGGCGGGAACTTCGGCGCGGGCTGATTCCACTACTGGCAATCATGTTGGTGTTGGCCCTCGGCGCGAATACTCCGCTGTTCGAGTTCCTCTACTACGGGGTGCCGGGCTTTGATCGGTTCCGGGCCAATGCCAAATTTATCATTGAGGCCTCGCTCTTCATGGTTATGTTGGCGGGCGCCGGCCTGGATCGATTGCTTGGCGATCCACGGGGAAACAAATGGTTGGCTCTGGGCTTGTTCGTCGCCGGCATCATTGTTGTGTGCGGGGCGTTGGAACTTCGGTCGGCGGCGCTCGCCCCGGAGCCGGCCAACTGGTGGACGCGAGCAATGCAGACCGCTCACCCCGCACAAGAATCGTTCCTGCCGGCCGCGAGCTATGCCGACCCGACGTTCGTAAGGCAGGCCGGGGAGGGCGCCTCACGATGTCTGTTTGTTGCGGCAGTGGAATTGTTGGTTCTGAGCGGACTGATGCTGTGTGCCGGAGCTTCCCGATGGGTTGTGTACGCGACGGCGCTCGTGGCAATTGCCGAGGTCTTCGTCTTCGGCAGAACATCATTGGCCACGTTTGATCTGGCGTACACGGAAGCGCCAAAACTGAAGGCCTTTCTCGATCGACGTCCGGGAGATTATCGCATCTTCTACCAACAAATCCCCAACGTCGCCATGTGGCTCGGGAAAGAAGACGTCTGGGGGTACGCGCCCCTCACGCTCAAACGCTACACGGAATTCATAGCGTTCACGCAAGGGCAACCTGCGGAACGGGACAACCAATACGTTGAGTTCTCGCGATTCCATCCGTTGTACGCGATGTTGCGCTGGCGCTACGCCTTTCTCGCCAACAAGGATGGGGACCAGGTTGTGACAGGGAACGTGGTCATGCCGCACCTTCAACTGCTGCAGCAATACCGCGTGATGTCGGGTCGCGACGAAATCCTGCAGGCGATGGACTCCCCCTCGTTCGATCCGCGGCAACAAGTCATCCTCGAAACCGAGCCCGATCCCGCGCCTCAACCCTCCGCCGAGAACGGGACGGTCACACTCACCGATTCCTCCGCGAACCAACTGACCGTCGAAGCCGATCTGCCGCATCCAGCGATTCTGTTGATCACGGACGCGTACAGCGACGGATGGCGGGCCCGGCCGCTGGCCGGCAGCGCGCAGCACGCCTACGATGTGTTGCCCGCGAATTACGTTTTACAGGCCATTCCGCTATCACAAGGCCACCATCATATCCAAATCGAATATGCACCGATCGGGTTTCGGATGGGAACGTGGATATCCATCCTGTCTCTGGCCGGCTTCATCGTTGCGACCGCGCTCCATGTGCGCAGAAGCCGGCCCCAACCACGATCAGTTCTGGTTCCCTGATCGCTGTTGTTGCTCGTGCAATGCCATGGCCAGATTGTGTTGGGCCTCGGCGTCATCCGGGTTGAGTCGCGTGGCTTCGAAAAAGCGCTGAATGGCTTCCTCCAGCTTGCCCTGGTGATAGAGAACGACGCCGATCCCGTCCGCTGCCTGCGCAAATCGTGGATTGATCTCGATGGCCGCGGTGAAATGCGTCAGGGCTTCCGTCTCCCTCCCTGCCTTCATCAACGTCAGGCCCCAGTCATATTGCGCCTGCGCAAAATCCGGCTTCAACCGCAATGCCTCGGAAAACGCTCCGCCCGCCTCGTCGATTTGTCCCGCAGTTGCCAACGCCAACCCCAAACCGTATTGCGCGTCGGGATTCGTTGGCGCCTTTTGCGCCGTGTCTCGCCAAATGGAAACCTCGGTTCCATAATCCCTGTTGCGTCGCATGGTGGTCGCCCCCAACGCGAACGCGGCCAGCACCAGCGTTCCCATGCCAAGCCACTTCCTCACTTTACCCGCCGCGGGAAGTCTACGGGCAGTCGCGTACGTCGCGCACACGACCACCGCCACTACCGCCATGAGCGGGAGATACATTCGGTGCTCGAACACGAGGTGCAGCAGCGGAATCACGGACGATGTCGGCGCCAACGCGACAAAAAACCATGCGCCAAGAAACCCCGCCGCGCTCTTTCGAGCCAGCAACCACGCTGTGACGATCAGCAAAACGGCCATCACCCCGCACTGGGCCCACAACAACAAATCTGTCGGTGGCTGCGGTCGTCCGTACAGCAGACACAAGCGATCGGGCCACAGGCTCAGTCGCAAATAATGGAGAATGACTCCGGGCTGCAGCCTCGCATAATCGAGCCACGTGATCGCGCGGCTACCGGATAGCACGCCCGCGCTCCCCATCCATTCTCGTTTGCCGGCGGAGAGGAAGACGGCGGCCAGCAACCAACTGGCCATCAGCCCGACGTACAGCCGCCAGCGTCTGTGCCACAGCTTCGACCACGTCGCCACGAGGAACGTCCAATCGTACGCCAGCACCAACGCGGGAACCACCATCGCCGCTGGTTTCGACCCCACGGCCAGCGCGCAGGCAAGTACGGCCAGAAGATTCCACGCGATTGCCCGTTCCGCCGTCGCCCCACGGACGACACAATACAGCGTAAACACAGCGAACAGTCCCGCCATGCTTTCCGAGCGCTGGATCACGTAGGTCACGCTTTCCGTATCGAGCGGATGCAACGCCCAAAGCAACGCCACGGCGAACCCCACCCCGTCCGCTGCATCACCGAAAGTCCGGCCGAGTTTTTCCGTCCGCAACGTCCGTCGCACAACGCCAAATAAAACAAGCGCGGTCAATGCGTGGATCAGGTTGTTGACGAGGTGATAGCCAACCACATTCAGACCGCCCATCGCATAATTGAGGGCCAGGCTCCATTGCACGACCGGGCGCGACGTGTTCAGGAGCGGCATCCAGAGTGGCCAGAGCGAGTGGATGTTCTGGTTCTTGAGAACCCAGGGAACGTCATCGAGGATGAAAGCGGCGTGCCAGTTGTTGCCGTAAACAACCAGAGTCGCCACAAACAGCAACGCCCCCAGCCAACATGTCCCAAATTTGGATTCTTCCGATTTCATCGCAAAGTGACGCATCTGGAACTCTTCCCGAATCGTACTGGCGCGCGGCCCGCGTGGCGAAGAGAAAATTCGGTTGCAACCCACTCCGCAGGGCTTAGAATCACCACTCCCGCCCACAAAGGCCGGGTTTTTGGCGAAAGGTATTCCGATGAAATCTTACAACGTGGCAGTTATCGGCGGCGACGGCACGGGTCCCGAGGTCGTTCGCGAAGCAATCAAGGTCCTCGACGTCGCGTCGAAGAAATTCGGCATCAAACTCAACTATACAGACTACGATTTTGGTGGCGACCGCTACCTGCGCACCAAGGAAGTGCTGCCGGACAGCGCGGTCGGCGAATTGCGCAAGTTCCCCGTCGTCCTCCTCGGCGCCATCGGTCATCCCGATGTGAAGCCCGGCATCCTCGAGAAAGGGATCTTGCTGCGGCTGCGTTTCGAGATGGAGCAATACATCAACCTCCGCCCGGTCAAATTGTACGATGAGCGATTCTGTCCGCTGAAGGACAAGGGACCGAACGACATTGATTTCGTCGTCATTCGCGAAAACAACGAAGGTCTGTACACGGGCAGCGGCGGCTTTGTCTTCAAGGGCACGCCGCACGAGATTGCCGTGCAGGAAAGCATCAACACCCGTTATGGCGTGGAACGTTGCTTGCGTTACGCGTTCGAGCTCGCCCGTAAACGCCGCGGTGGCAAGCCGTGGAAGGGCCTCAAACCCGAAGATGTCAAGGCCGGCAAGAAGGCCCAACTCACCTTGTGCGGCAAGACCAACGTGCTCACCTACGCATTCGACCTCTGGGAACGCGCGTTCCACGAAATCGGCCAGAAGGAGTATCCCGATATCAAGCGCGATTATGCCCACGTCGATGCCACGACCATGTGGTTTGTGAAAAATCCCGAGTGGTTCGATGTCATCGTGACCGACAATATGTTCGGCGACATCATCACGGACCTCGGCGCGATGATTCAGGGCGGCATGGGCATCGCCGCCGGCGGCAACATCAATCCCCAGGGCACCAGCATGTTCGAGCCCATCGGCGGCAGCGCGCCGAAATATACCGGCAAGAACGTCATCAACCCGCTCGCCGCGATCTGCGCCGGCGGCCTGATGCTCGACTTCCTCGGAGAAACCAAGGCCGCTGCCGCTATCGAAACCGCCGTCATCAAGACCGTCCGCGAAAAACTCAAGTCCCTCGCCGCCGGCAAGATGGGCTGCGGCACGAAGGAAGTCGGCGATTTGGTCGCGGCGGCCGTCTAAACTCGGGTAGCGCATGGGCCGAATCAGGCGAGGAGGCTACATCATTGAGTGGTTTATTGGAGACCACGTGCCGCGCCATGTACACATTTACGGCAGTGACGGACGTTTCATCGGGCGCTTGGACACGAATCGAATGAAAGGAATTGAGAACTGGAAACCCGACCGAAAGTTGGTTAAGATTATTGAGTCGCTGAAGCGCGAAGGCCGTCTATGAAACAAGCAGCACATCTGAAAAAGCCATATGGCAAATCGTCGTTCTCCCGCATCAAGCATGCGCGCTTTCTCGGCTGGGAAGACGCGTTCGATGTGGAGTTTGAAGACGGCCTCTGTTTTCTTGAGCCACAGGCGGTCGTCCGCAAAGCCAATCGGATCTCTACAAAGGCCATTCCCGTTCGCGTGGAAGTGGATGAAGAGTTGGGCAGTTACTTCAAAGTGACATACGACACCGGCGAAGCCGCCGAGGTCTCTTGGTCATTCGTGCGCGAGACTCCGCCGAAGTGAACGTCGCCATCAAGATGGGCTGCGGCACGAAGGAAGTCGGCGATTTGGTGGCGTCAGTATTGTAACCGTTAAGCGGTTCGAGTATGGTTGCATCCCAATGAAATGCCCCAAGTGCAATGTTGATCTTCAGGCCCAAACGGATCGCGGCGTCGACGTGGAGGCGTGTCCAAATTGTCAGGGCATGTGGCTTACGCCGGGCGAACTCGATCAACTGGAGAACGAAGCTTTTGATGAGCCGAACAAAGGGTCGCTCTATCTCGTTAGCAAGGAGACGCAACTTAAGTGTCCTGTTTGCTCCGTTGCGCTGAGACAGTTCGACTACCGATTCTACGATCTCAAGATGGATTGTTGCTCAGAGCACGGTTTCTGGCTGGAGAAGGGGGAGGATGACCGTGTGCTGGAGTTGATGCGTGAGGAAGAGCGCCAGCTCGAAAGAAAGTTCAAGGCGGAGGATATCTGGTCAAGGCACATGAACCGTCTGCTTTCACCAACCTTCTTCGCAAAGGTCAGAGACCGGTTTCACTAGACACGCTTGTGCCCCGTAAGCGAAGTCCGCGCCGTTTCCCATCCGATGATGGCCTGTTTGCGTTCCCGGCCCCAACGGTAGTCTCCGATGATGCCGAGGCTGCGGATGACGCGGTGGCAGGGAATCAGATAGGCAACGGGATTGCGGCCCACAGCGGAACCAACGGCTCGACTCGCTTTGGGGGCCCCGATTTTCACGGCCAGATCGCCGTAATTCGCCAGTCTGCCGCAGGGAATCGTCAACAGCGCCTGCCATACCTTCAACTGGAAATTGGTCCCGCGCAGATGCAGATGAAATGGCGTGCTGACATCCTTCGCTACGCCACTGAAAATCCGCCTGCAAACCTCTCCGGTTTCGCAATCGTTCTCTACAAGTTCGGCAGCGGGCCATTCGGCGCGTAATCCACGAAACGCCGCCTGTTTTGACGGTGTGGACAGGAACCGAAGGGCGCAGATGCCGCGCTCGGTCGTGGCCAACAGGCATTCGCCAAACGGGGTCGGATGAAATCCATACTCGATTGTCACACCCTCTCCACGACGTTTGTACTCACCAGGCGTCACCGCCTCGCAGGAAACGAATAGATCGTGCAACCGTCCGGTGCTGGAAAGACCCGATTCGAACGCGGCATCCAGAAGACTTCTCGATTCTTGCAGAATCGCCTTGGCGTGTTCCTTAGCGAGATACTGAAGAAACCGTTTCGGGCTGGTTCCGGCCCATCGCTGAAACAGTCGCTCGAAATGAAACGGGCTGAGGTGAATGTGCGCCGCGATCTCGTCGAGGGTCGGCCGGCGGAGATACTGCGTATTGAGGAAACGCAGGGCGTGTTCGATCCTTGCGTAGTCCATCGCCGCTTGCGAAAGCGGCTCGGTTTCGCTCCGGGTGGTTGTTTCTGGCAGTATCGCTTCCACAACTGACAAGACACTACCCCGACACTCGCCAGCCGGCGACCCGTTTCTTGCTGAGTTTCACCCTCCATGGCAGGCTTGCGCTTGGGCTCAACATGAGTATACTTCACCGCCCCGAATGGGATAGAGGAACACATCATGGCACAAGGATATAGCGTAGCAGTTGTCGGCGCGACCGGCGCGGTCGGCGTCGAGATGATTCAAACTTTGGAAAAACGCGGGTTTCCCGTGAAGAATCTGCGTTTGTTCGCGTCCGAGCGGAGCGTGGGCAAGAAGCTCCAGTTCAAGGGTGCGGACGTGGGTGTCGAGCTGCTCAAAGCTGGCGTGTTCCAGGGCACCGATTTTGCCCTGTTCAGCGCGGGCGCATCGCGGTCGAAGGAATTTGCTCATGGCGCCGCCAAACAGGGCGCAGTGGTGATCGACAACTCGTCGGCGTTCCGCATGGAACCCGATGTGCCGCTCGTCGTCCCGGAAGTGAACCCCGAGGACGCGAAGAAGCACAACGGGATCATTGCCAATCCGAACTGTTCGACCGCGATCATGCTGGTCGCCGTCTACCCATTGCACAAGGCGAATCCTGTGAAACGCATCATCGTTTCCACCTACCAGGCCGCCAGCGGCGCGGGCGCCAAAGCGATGGCGGAACTCGAGGAACAAACTCATCTGTTGCTGCACGGCAAGAGCGATGTGAAAGCGGAGGCGCTCCCGCAACGTATTGCGTTTAATCTTTTCCCGCACGTGGATGTCTTCCTCGACAACGGCTATACCAAGGAAGAGATGAAATTCCTCAACGAATCCCGCAAGATCATGCACCATCCGACGCTGAAGATCAGCGCCACCTGCGTTCGCGTGCCCGTGTACCGCGCTCATAGCGAGGCGGTGAACATCGAGTTTGAACGCCCCATCACCGCCGCCGAGGCGCGTGCGATTCTATCCAAGGCGCCCGGCGTCCAGGTCGTGGACGACCCCGCCAACAAAAAGTACCCGATGCCGATTGACGCGTCGGGAATGTATGATTGTCTCGTGGGCCGGATTCGGCAGGATGTATCGCGGGATGACGGGCGCGGAATCGATCTGTTCGTCAGCGGGGACCAATTGTTGAAGGGCGCCGCGTTGAATGCGGTGCAGATCGCCGAGTTGTTGGTCTAGCCGCGACGGATCGCGACTCCGTGCTTCAATGGCCCAGGCCGCCGGGGCCTTGGAACCCGCCCAACGCACCGCTGCCTTCCCATTGCTGGGGCCGATCCCACGGGATCGAGCTAACATTGTCGTCGTTGGTCGTGGCGCATCCACTGACCAGCACTAGGCCTGTCGCCATTGCGGCAAGAAGCAGAATGGTACGAAACGCCTTCATCAATTTGACTACCTGCCGGGGCTAATGTACCACAAGGTCACCCGGCTGGGGGGGGTGCTTCAAATACTCCGGCAGAATCTGGGCGATACAGTTGTTCACGGCGACGGAGACAACCTGCACTTTACCGACGAATTTGGAGTCACGGTACACCAGAAATTCCGTGTTGGGCTGGACGCGCTGCGAATGGCCAAGATCCATCACAATAAAACCCCATTTGCCCTGTACGATGGAAACATGGCCGCGTAATCCGACGGGTGTGGTGCTCAATTCCTCGACCCTCGCCTTCAGTTGCTCGTTCTCCGTATGCAACACCGTGAGCTGCTTGCCGAGTACCCCGTTCTCCTCTCCCATCGACAGGATCTTGTCTTTGAGCTTGTCGATGCTGCTGATGTCCGTAATTCCCAACGGAGCCAACCCGTCCTCGATGTTCTTGATCGTCGCCTGCACTTTCGCCAATTCCCCCTTGGTCTGCGCCAACTGATTAGTCGCATCCGTCAATTGCGTCTGCAGTGAACTGGCCTCCTGCGTCTTCTGGTCGAGCGCCGCCTTGGTCGTCACGAGGGTCGCATTCGCCTGGTCCAAATCCCCCTTGGTTTTCGTCAAGTCCGTCTGGGCCTGCTTCAATGTCCCCTTGGTCTTGGTGAGTTCGGCCTTGGTCGTGTTCAGCGTGCTATTAAGAGATGCGATCTGGGCGATGTGCTGCGCCTTCTTCTTGGCCACCACGAAGGCGAGAAATAATGATCCAAGGCAGGCCAGGACGACGACGATTGGGGCAATTTTACCAAGTTTATTCATAGCGTGGCTTCCTCTGTCCAGAGATTCTCCGGAAAGTCTGCCCGCATCCTAGCCAAATATCCGCACCCGTGTCAACCCTGCCTTCAGCCACCCCGGTTACGCCCCCCAATCGTCCCGCCGATGCCCGATATTCCGACGCCGACTGTGCGAGCGCACCTCCCTCGCCAATTCCCGCAACGCCGCGTCCACTTCCCCCTCAAAAACCTCCGCCGACATGCTCTGCGCCCCCAACGACTCCACCGTCCGCCGCTCCATATTATCCGACGTCACCACGAGGATG
This sequence comes from uncultured Verrucomicrobiae bacterium, assembly GCA_963842185.1. Classification (GTDB taxonomy): domain Bacteria; phylum Verrucomicrobiota; class Verrucomicrobiia; order Palsa-1439; family Palsa-1439; genus Palsa-1439. Next base: position 504,313 of record CAWJFL010000016.1, on the reverse strand, counting down.
GCAGCCCGACTCTCCGACTGCCCAACCAGTCTCTCGATCAAATCATCCGCCGTCCTGCCCTTGTCCGAAAACAGCACCTCGACCCCGTGCGTCGGCTCCGCCACCTCCGGCTTGTGTTTCGCCGCGTACCCATCGAACACCACCGTCACCCGGCGGCGGCTGTGGTCCGCGTACTGCCGCACCAACACCACCAACGCCTCGCGCTGCTGCTGCAGCGATAACTGCCGCGACTTGCGCGTCGTAAACCGCGGCCACGCGTGCAACACGCTGTACCCGTCAACGAGTATCCAGGGATTGGTCACCGGCTCATGAGAAAGCGCGTCACGCCCCGGCGCGATCCCCCCCGATCAACCCCACCCGGGCCACTTCCACGCCCACGAGGCAGACGTCGTCCACGAACCCGCGGTTGCCGGCGTGCTTCTGAACGTCCGCCAGCAATTCATCGAACAACGGCCCCGCCGGCAACTGGCTCCGCTGGCTCACCGCGGCCAGTAACCGTTCCTGACCGTATTCGTCGCCTTCCGCGCCCTCCACCTCGTACAAGCCGTCCGTAAACAGCACGGCCAGATCCTGCGCCGCCACCGGACACCGGCCAATCGGGTACACGGACTCTTCGAACACGCCCAGCGCCGGGCCGGGCCGCTCCCGGCAAATCGCAGCGCCTCGACCGTCCCCATATTTCGCCGCACCAGCAACGGGCTCGGATGACCCGCGCTCGAGTACCGCAATTCTCCGCGCGCCAGATCCACCACCACGTAAAATGCCGACGCAAACATCGGCATCCGCGTCTGCGTCAAAATCCCCAGCAGCCGGCGGTTGATCTCCATCAGGAATTTGTCCGGTTCCGCCGCCGCCGAAACCAGCTCCTCGGCCAACCCGCGCACCATCGCGGTCACCAGCGCGGCCCGCACGCCATGCCCCATCACGTCGCAGATGAACACGCCGGCCTGCGTGTCGGAAATCCGCAACACATCAAAAAAATCGCCCCCCACCGCCCCGGTGGGAAGGTACCGATGATAAAAATGCAGCGCGCTTTCTTTCGCCAGGGCGTTTTTCGGAAAGGTCGGATACCGTTCCGGCAAAAATGCCTCCTGAATTTCGCGCGCCATGTTCAGGTCGGCTTCCACCTGGGCGTTCTTTTCGCGCAATTCTTCCGTGAACCGGGCGACTTGCAGCTCCAGTTGCTTTCGTTCCAGCGCGCTGCTGATCGCCCGCAGGAGCGACGGGACATCCAAACTGTCCTTCGGCAGGTAATCCTTGGCTCCGCCTTTCATGGCTTCGACGGCCACGGACTCGTTCCCCATGCCCGTCAGCATGATGACCGCCGGCTGCCGCAATATCGGCAGGCTGCGAATGTGCGCCAGTACGCTCATCCCATCGGCGCCGGGCAGTTTGTAATCGAGGATCACCAACGCGTAGTTGGTATGCGCAATCTCCTCGATCGCCTTTTCCGCCGTGTCGACACATTTCGGGACAAACCGCATCTCCGCGCCCAGCGCGGGCAGCAACCGTTGCAGAATCTCCGCGTAGACCGGATTGTCTTCGACCACGAGCAACGGGGCGGGTTCAGCGCTCATGGCGGCGGGGGCGATGTGCCCTTGGGGGGAAGCTTCGAGAGGTGCAGCCAGTATTGCTGAATGTCCTCGACCAGTTTCAAACAATCGTCGAATTGCACGGGCTTGGTGAGATAACTGTTCGCGCCGACCTTGTAGCACCGGGAGACATCCTCGTCGCGGTCGGACGTCGTGAGAACCACGACCGGGATGTCCTTCATCCCCAGGTTCGTCTTGACCTGCTCAAGCACCTCGGTGCCGTTCTTCTTCGGCAGGTTCAAGTCGAGCAGGATCAAATCGGGGCGTGGCGCCGACCCGGCCCTGGCAAATTTGCCGCGGTGAAACAGAAAATCCAGCGCCTCCTCGCCGTCGCGACAGACAAAGACGCGGTTGCCCTTGTGGCTGCGACGGAACGCTTCGATGGTGATCTCGACGTCGGCGGGATTGTCCTCAACCAGCAGAATGTCAAACGGTTGATGCAAGTTCTGTTTGCCCTTTGGCTGTCGTCCTGGCCGTGTCCGCCGTTTCTTTCAACTCGCGCTTCGGCAGCGTGAAGTAAAATGTCGTCCCGCTGCCAAACTCACTCTCGACCCAAATGCGTCCTCCGTGCCACTCTACCACGCGCTTGACGATGGTCAATCCAATCCCCGTCCCCTCGTCGTCGCGCTGCAACCGTTGAAAAATCTGGAAGATCTTCTCGAAATACTCCGCCTTGATCCCCATGCCGTCGTCGCGCACGTGAATGACATGCTCGGGCTGTCCCGTCTGGGGGTTCGTCTTTTCCGTGCCGCCAACCTCGACCACCGGGTGGGGTTTGTCGTTGTACTTGATCGCGTTGGAAATCAGGTTGTGAAACACTTCGGTCATGGCCGTCGCGTCGCACATCACCGTCGGCAATTTGTCCACGCGCAGATCCGCCTTCTTCGCGTCCAACGCGTATTGCAGGTTCACGCGCACATGCATCAGCATCGTGTTGAGACCGACGGGCGCGAACGGGCTCCTCGGCTGGCCCAACCGCGAGAATTTCAGGAGGTCGTTGATCAACCGTTGCATCCGCAACGCCGAGTTCCGAATCACATCCACGCGGTGACGGCCTTCCTCATCGAGCTTGTCGCGATAGTCGTCCACCAGGAACTTGCTGAATGCCTCAATCCCCCGCAACGGCTCCTTCAGATCGTGGCTGATCACATAGGTATACTCGTCCATCTCCTTTTGCGTCGCCTTGAGTTGTTTCTGGGATCGCGCCAGCGTGCTCTGCGCCTCTTCCACGCGGCGCACGAGATCGTTCAGCAACTTGCCCACGTCGTCCACCTCGGCCACGTCGCTTTCGAGCCGCTCGCCGCGGGACTCACCCGCGTCCACGCGTTTCACAAACGCCAGCAAATCCTTCAAGGAGCCCCGCACCGGCCCCGAGGCCACCAACGATGCCGCGATCGCCGCCAACACCACCAACGCCCCCACCGCCAGATCCAGGAAAACCGCGTGCATCACCGCCTCGCTCACCGACGCCTCTCCCATGCCCAGTTCCACCACGCCCACGGCGTTCGACCCGTCCCGGATGGGCGCGCGCACGGTGATCAATGACTCCGGCTTTGCCTGGCGAAACTTGGGGAAGATTTCGCGATCGCTATCGTCCAGGATGCGGCAGAAAAGAATCTCCTTGTCGGGATTGATCAGTTCCACGGCCTGCGCCATGCCGGGGATGTTGCTGCTTACCACCGCGGGGGCAATGGCCCTGGCCAGTGTCTGCGCGGCAATCTCCGCGCGCCGCCGCGCCACCTTGTCCTGCGCGTCCGCTTCCCGCCATAAATGTACGGCCGTCATCACCACGACCGTCGCCAGCGTCATCGCGGCCATCCAGGCGGCATATTGGACTTTGACGTTGTACTTCGACGCCATCCCCGATTCCTTCGCAGGCACGTTCTGCCTTGGCTTGCCCTCTGTCATTTTCTTCCCGGTTCCGCCAAACGTCAAGCCAGCCTTTGGATCGGGTGGTGGGTCAGCTTGAAACCAATTGGCCTGCGCGGTGCTTAAATGAGGACATATGGCTGAAACGAACGAAATTGAACACAATCTAGTTGAACCGTTCGAGATCGATGACGGGTCGCTCAAGGGTCTTACGCCAGAATATGCGTTTGCCCTTGGCGTCGAGTGGGAACAGTTTCGTCAGCAGCTAAAGACGGGGAAGCCGTTTACGACGCTCTGCCTACCAGAGAATGCCTCCCGGCTCAGCCGGATGGCAGAGCGCCATAAACACTTTGTAGAAGATCGGCCCACCGCGCATCAAGGATGGGCCGAAATCTATGTTGGCGACTATCTGGTATGAGCCGCTCTTACTAGTGTCCATGTGACCGCTCTATGACAATGGGCACATGGTGGAAACACATGGCCTTCCGGGATTGAACGTTCCACGGAATGACCGCAGGTTCCAGACGAACTGTAGATTCCAGAGACTGTACATACTTCGCCGGTTCTTCCACTCATTATTGGCCTCCTTTCTTTTTGTAAGCCGCATTAGACGGCTGCTGTTTTTAGTTCGATCAGGGCCACCACTTCATCCAGGCTCCAAACGCGATCGGCAATCACCTGTGCGCGCTTCTGACTATCCAGCTTGTTCACACCCCCGAATGTAAAGGCAGCGCACTATAAGCGCAAGACAAAACTTAAAATTTAAGGCCATAAATTTTAAGATATTGCTATTGACTATAAAAGTGGGTGGGTTATTTTAAGCGCACAACCCCGTTTAAAGCCTGAGCGATAGGATTTTATGAAGAAAGAGCGGTTTTCAGAACGGAGCGTGGGAAAGCTGGTGCCGATCACTATCCCGACGGGCAGTGATTATGCCTTTATTCCCAACCCTCTTCCGCCACAGTGGGATTTTCCAAATGAGTTGTGGCCGAAACTGGCTGAAGCAAAAGAGGCGCTAGCGAAACTGGATGGTATTGGGAGAACGCTGCCGGACCCAAATTTACTGTTAAGCCCACTGAAACGACAGGAGGCCATTACATCTTCTCGACTGGAGGGAACATACGCGACGGCTCAAGAACTCATGCTATTTGAAATCAGTCCTCGTGAACCAAAGTCAAAGAACGATCAGGTACACGCATGGCAAGAGGTTCACAATTACGTCAATGCCCTGGCTGAAGGTATGACGCTATTGGAGGAAATGCCTTTTTGCTTACGGCTTTTCAAGATTTTGCACAGAAGCCTCATGCGTGATGTCCGGGGTGCTCACGCTACGGCTGGAGAGTGGAGACAACACCAAGTCGCAATTGGTTCCGACCGTCGGTACGTGCCGCCGCCGCCGTCAGAGGTAGAACACTGCCTGAGCTTGCTTGAGAAGTACATCAACGAGGATCACCGGCAATATGACCCATTAGTCCGCGCATACATCGTCCACTACCAATTGGAGGCGATTCACCCGTTCGCGGATGGAAATGGACGTATCGGACGCGTGCTTCTTTCTCTCATGATTAGCAACTGGCGCAAAATGTCTTTGCCGTGGCTTTACATGAGTAGTTTTTTTGAACGCTTTAGGGATGAATATGTGAAGAAAATGTTTGAGGTCAGCGCGAAAGGAGCTTGGACACCGTGGATTGATTTTTGTCTTACCGGCACGATTGCCCAAGCCAACGATGCAGTCAGACGATGCGAGGCACTCCGTGAGCTTCAAAAGAAAATGATCAAGGATGTTCGACGCAATTGCAGCAAGCGTTCAGAAAGAATTGTGGACGGGCTATTCAGCCTTCCAATTGTGCGCGTGGCAAATTTGAGTAAGGACTTGGGCGTTACATATCCGACAGCATTGGCGGATGTGCGAGGACTGGTTGCTGCTGGCATATTGGCCCCCCTTGAGGGAGTGACCGGAAGGGCGTATTACGCGCCAGACATTTGCGCGATTGCCTACAAGGAAACCGACTATTAACGCTGCTTCCGTTTCTGTGGCTTCGAGCGCATAGCCCCGAATTTCCTTCCAAAGCCGCAAGGCGCGGCAAGGTCAGCTCTTCCCCTCTTTGTTCGGACCGGGAGCAGGGGGGGCCCACTTGAGAACAACCGTGTGCTCCTTCTCCGTATGAGGCCGCGTGGCGGGTGGTGGAGGAGCCGCCGGCTTCGGCTCGGGTTGACCGGGAACCGTCACGTCCTTGGCACAGTTCGGACACGGAATGACCAGCCCAGCACCGGCTTCATCGACCACCAAGTGCTGTCCGCACGATCCGCAGAAGAAGTAGATGTCGATCGATCGCCCTCCGGTACAACCTCTGACATCAGCCTGAACCTGTTCAGACAGTACCAGATTCAGGTTCCCGTGGCGAGAAAAGAAATGCGGGGGTTCCATCCCGCAGGTCGAGATTGACCCCGCCGGACGTTGCGGCTATAATTAACTATCCAGTTAGTTAATCATGAAGATCCGCGCTCATTCACCAAGACATCCGCAGGCGCGCAGCGATAAAACGCGGGCGGCGATCCTGGCGGCTGCCGAACGTGGTTTTGCGGAAGCCGGCCTGGCCGGGGCGCGCACGGACGCCATCGCCGCCGCCGCCGGCGTCAACAAGGCCCTGCTCTATTATTACTTTCAAAGCAAAGAGCGGCTGTACGCAGCCGTCGTGGAAAATCACCTCCAGGAATTCAATCGCGCCGTGTTGGACGTGCTCACGGCCCCGGGCTCGCCGCGCGCCATCCTGTTGCACTACGTGAACCTGCATTTCGACTTCGTCAGCGCGCGCTATCGCCAGGCCCGGCTGTTCCATCAACTAATGACCACCGGCGGCCAACCCATGCAGCGACTGGTGCGCAAGTACTTTCCGCCCCGGACCCGGGCATTGCACCGGTTGCTCATCCGCGGAATGCGCGAGGGCGATTTCCGCCGGGTCGATCCCTTCCACACGTCCGTTTCCATCGCGGCCCTCATCGTCTTCTATTTCTCCGCGGCGCAGGTCCTGCAACTGCTCGGCCATGCCGACGCCTACAGCGATGCCAGTTTGAAACGGCGCAAACAGGAAGTGCTCGATTTCATCCGCTACGGCCTGTTCACCCATCCCAATCACTGATATGAAACGCAAAATTCCCATCCTCATTCTGATTCTGGCCGCCATTGGCGCCGGCCTCTACTACACCACGGCTCACCATCCTCGCGACATCGTTCTGACCGGCATCGTGACGACGGATGAGGTGATCGTCAGCTCCGAAATCCAGGGGCGATTGCAGCATCTGTTCGTTCAGGAGGGCGACTCGGTCACCAATGGCGAATTGCTGGCGGTGATCCAGCCCCAGGAACGGCAGGCCGATGTGGCGTTTTACGCGAGCAGTGAAAAGCAGGCCGTCGCGCTGCTGGCCCAGGCCAGGGCCGATTTGGAAAACGCCCAGCTCAATTACGAACGCGAACAGAAATTGTACGCGACGGGAGCCGACTCCGCGCAGGAGTATGACGCGGCGCGGACGGCCTACGACGCCGCCAGGGCGCGCGTGGACGCGCTCGACCGGCAAATCCAGGCGGCCCGCGCCCAGCAGGATAAAGCCGGGGTGCAATTGGGCTACACCGAAATCCACGCGCCGATCAGCGGCATCGTGGACACGCGCGCGGCGTTGCAGGGCGAAGTCGTCAATCCCGGCCAGGGCATCGTCACGCTGATCAATCCCGACAACCTCTGGGTGCGCGCCGACGTGGAGGAGACGTACATCGACCGAATTCGTCTCGATGACAAAATGACGGTGCGATTGCCCTCCGGCGCGACGCGCGCAAGGGACGGTGTTTTACCGCAGCGTGGACGCCGATTACGCGACGCAGCGGGACGTGAGCCGCACCAAGCGCGACATCAAGACGTTTGAAATTCGTCTCCGCTGCGACAACGCCGACCGCAGCCTGGCCGTGGGCATGACCGCCTACGTCCTGCTGCCGCTGGGGAAACCGTAACCATGTTCGATGTCGAAGTGGAAAATTTGACCAAGCGTTTCGGCGATTTTTGCGCCGTGGACGCGCTCACGTTCAATGTCGAGCACGGCGAAATCTTCGGCCTGCTCGGCCCGAACGGCGCGGGCAAGTCCACCCTCATCCGCATGTTGACGACGCTCGTGCCGCCCACGTCGGGCACGGCGCGCATCTTCGGTTTCGACATCGTCCGCGACGCGAACAGCGTGCGCCAGTCCATCGGCGTCATTCCCGCAGGCGATGACCATCGGACCTCGATTTGAGCGCGGAAGAAAACATGAGCATCTTCGCCAAGCTCTACAGCATTCCCGCGCGACAAACGCCGGCGCACCATCCGGGAACTGCTGAAAGCCGTCGACCTCGAACAATGGGCCGACAAACCGGTGAAAATGTTCTCCGGCGGAATGCGGCGACGGCTGGAAATCGCCCGCGGCCTCGTGCACGAGCCGAAGATTTTCTTCCTCGACGAGCCGACCACCGGCCTCGACCCGGTCTCGCGCGTCGCCGTCTGGGAAATGCTCGCCCGATTGAAGCAGCGAGCGCGACCTGACCATTCTCGTCACGACCCATTACATGGATGAAGCCGACAAGCTGTGCGACCGCATCGCCATCGTGGACCACGGGAAACTGGTCGCGCTCGATTCGCCGCTGAAACTGAAGGCTTCGATTCCCGGGCAAAAACATCCTGGAAGTCAGTTTTTCCGACGTTCCGTCGGGCTGGGAGAACACCCTGAAACAGTTGCCGGAAGTGGCGGAAGTGAAAAGCGATGATCATGTCTTCCGCATCTCGTCCAACAACGGCCCGCGCACGACGATCGAATTGATGGAAGCCGCGCGAAAGGCCGGGCGTCGCCGTGACCTCGCTTTCCGTGCAGAGCACCACGCTGGACGACGTGTTCGTCCACTACACCGGGCATCAGTTGCGCGACGCGCTGCAGACGCCGACCGCCAGCAACAGCCCGTTCATGATCCCGCGCAGGTAACCATGAACCGAATCTGGGCCATCATCGAACGCGATCTGCGCCGCTTCCGGCGCAGCCCGACGCTGATCATTGTTTCGATGATCATGCCGCTGGTGCAATTGGTCGTGCTGGGCTACGCGTTCGGCGGCAAGATCAAGAACCTCAAGGTCGGCGTCGTGGACCAGGATCACGGCGTCCCCGCCATCAAACTGAAGGAGATGTTTCAGGCGGTCGCCGCCAACGCGCGCACGTTCGACACGGTTCCCTATACCGACCAGGCGACCGCCCTGCGAGATTTGCGCAACGGCCGGATCAACGGCGTGTTGAACATTCCGCCGAATTTCTCGCGTGACGCGCTCGCGGGGGCTTCCCCGCGCATCGCGCTCGTCGAGGACAACACCGATCAGTTTGCGGCGTCGGCCCTGGAAGGAACGCTCGACCAATTGCTCGTCCCGTACAACTCGAAGTCGATTCCGCCTCGCCTGACCCCGGACGCGACACTGTCCATCGTCGAGATCTATCCGTACGTGCCGTACATTCAGTACCTGTTGCCGGGCACGATCGTGCTGGCGATTTTCGTGTCCGCCATGATCGGCGGCGGCATCATCTACATCGACGACAAGGCGCGCGGGCTGCACGAAGGCTATCTTGGTCACACCCATTCGGAAGCTCGAACTGATCATGGGGTTCAATCTCTCGGGCGCGATCAAGGCCGTCATCGCCGGGCTGGTCCTCGTGACCTGCGGCTCACTCATCGCCGGAATTCCCGACCCCTTCAACGTCGCGCGGCTGGCGCGGATGTTGGTGGTCGTGATGGCGACCGCCCTGGCGTTGATCAGCATGATGTTTCTGCTGATGGTGCGCGTGAACGATCCGCTGGTGCCGCGGGCCATCTTCGGCGTGCTGAACACCGTCCTGTTTTTCCCCAGCGGCGCGGTCTACCCGACCCAGTCGTTCCCCGCCTGGATGAAAGTGATTACGACGATTGATCCGATGACCTACGCCGTCCACGGTTTCAAGGAACTCATCCTGAAAAACACCGGGCTGCTGGCGGTCAGCTCCGACATCGCGTATCTGCTGGGGTTTGCCGTCCTCACGATGGCTGCCGCGACGCTCCTGTTCCGCCGGACCCTGTGATGCCGCCGCCTCACCAGTGCGTCCATGCATGTTTGGTGGATTTCTACCTCGGAGATTTCACTTATGATCGCTTCTTTGCTACGTTGTCTTTTTGACAAACTGGAAGATTTTCACGTTTTCTTCCCTGGCTGCCCGATTCAGGTTCATCGCCCTCCCTGAAGTATGATGGCAGCATACGATACGCGCCGTTGTCATGCTTGAAAGGGCAAGGTGTGCCCTCCGTGCGGCTCCCCCAACGAGAAAGATACATTTTAGGTTCGGCATCGCATCGACAAGTGGTTTCAGATATTTACACCCGTCTTTCACATCCTGACCGGTCGCAGGTCGAATGGATTCGCCGTCTTTCTTCCCTATGAACCACGGCACGACATTCCATAGGGCAATATCCCGACGGTCAATACCGGCTGCCTTAAGTTGCTTTTTAAGGTTGTTCGCAGTGGGATCGTCGTTTTCAAAAGAGATCCTGCCGCTGTGCTTAGCCATTGGCCCCGGTGCCTCCAACAAGAACAAGTATTTCGCATGTTCGTTGCCATTCTCAAGGTCGAAGCCGGGAACCTCTGCTTCACCAAGGCCCTTTTTTGCCCTTATGAGAGAGACCAAACCGTCAAAGTTCATCTTGTCCGCCATTCTAAGATTATGCCGTATATAGCCAAGCTATTTCCGCCCGCCGTCTCGCCGCCAAATCTCGCCCCCTGAAATAGCGGATTTCTGAGGATTTACGAAGGTTTTCTCAATCCTTTTAGTTATTGACCGCCGCTTCGGCAGTGAGCACTTGCAGGTTTGGCAGGTGCAGCTCCCGGTTACCGCTCGATTCCCTTGCGTGTATCCTCTGGCAGCATACCAGCACACTCCTCCACTATTGGCCGCAGACCAGCACATTCGTCGAGAGACTTCAAAGGCGGGATGTGAGAAGAACGTTGCTGTTCTCCTACGAGCACATCAAGAGTAACCAGGTAGGAGGGGTCTTCACACGGTGTCTTTTCCTCTTGCTCCTCCGAAGCCGTCGGAACGTCTTTGGGACGACAATTCTTAGAGCAACTGAGAATTGAATCGTAGAGCTGCCTGGATACGACCTCCGTGGACTTTATCTTCCCTTCTGACGTCTCGCAGTTCCTGTCACTCGCCCAATAGCTCCCCGCGCCGGTCTCATCCAACTTCACCCAAAAAATGGTCCCTGATTTGGCAACCCAGACGAAAAGTTGCCACTGTCGCGGTGACGCTGGTAGCGCTATCTGCTGATTGACGTTCCATCTCGTCGGGTCTCGCGCAATTTCTGCTGACAAATTCACCCGATCAAGAAAACGCTTTTCGCGGTAAAGTACGGCTTGATTCGTCCAGCCGCTCCTGCCCATTACTGCAAGGCGCAAATAGTCCCACCTGAGTGCCGCATCAACCCGGATGGGCTCGGCCCCGCCTCCGTTTGGAACCAATTCCAAGGGAACTGATCCATCGCTCTGCAGTGTCCACTTCTTGATGCGGTAAACACTCGACAGCTCCATGAGGTATAGCCCAACACACAGGCCCGTGCCATCAGGGTCCAAGGTGATTCGATAAAAATCGAGGTAATTTTCACTATACCCAATCCAACTTCCAACTACGTCGGATGGCTTCAGGGGAACGGTTCTGTTGGCCCCCGGCGCGGCGCATCCCACTACGAACATCAACGCCAAAGTACCCCACAGTTTTCTCATGTCCCTATGTTCCTCCAAGCGTTTTCCATAAGGCACTACCGCCTCTTCTTACATTTCTTCGGGGTTCTTCTCAATCCTTTATATTTCTGACCGCCCTGCAGCAGAATTTTGAACAATCTCCTTGTTCTTTGTGTCACAAAGCACGAAGGATAGTCCGTCATGCAACTGGAACACGCCGAGCATACGCTGGAAACCATCCGCACGTTGATGGAACGCAGTCAACGCTACGAGCACATTTCGGGTTACTCGGGTCTGGTCGCCGGCGCCGTGACCATCCTCGGATGCGTCGTCCTGCGTCTGAATCTTCTCCCTCTCGCATTCCCCGCCAATTTCGCTGTCGTGTGGAGCACTGTGTTTGCCGTCGCCTTTGCCGGCCACCTGCTGCTCACGTTCGGACGCGCCCGTCAACGGGGCGAACCCGTCTGGTCGCGCCAGGCACGCACGGTCTTGCTGGCCGTGTTCCCGGCTTTCGGCGCCGCGCTGATGATCACCGTTTTGATCTGGCGCTTCGGCCGCCCGGATTTACTGCCCGGCGCTCTGGCTCACGTTGTATGGCTGTGGTGTGCTGGCCACCAGCTTTTTTGCCCCGCGATCGATTGCCTGGCTGGGTGGAACCTGCTTCGCGCTCGGTGCCGTTGGTCTGCTGGCTCCCCACACCCACCCAATTTTGACCATGGCCATCGGTTTCGGAGCGACCCACATCGGCTTCGGAGTCGCCGTGCTCATTGCCGAGCGGCGCGAATCGCGCGCCCGCGCGTTCTGGGCGCAGATCGAACACCTGGCCGTTTCGCAATCAACCGAATGAGGCGCTGTAACGTGACACGTCAATGACTGACAAATCCACCAAACTCAACCCGATAAAGCTGGCAGCCGACCGCGAGGCGTTTGAAAAGCTGGAGCCGGCGATCCACACCAAGGCGCGTCTGGCCATCGTGTCACTGCTGGCCGCCAACGAATCGTTGTCGTTCATCGAACTGCGCGACAGTCTGCGGCTCACTGACGGCAATCTGGCGGCGCACCTGCGGGCGCTGGGCGATGCCGGCCTGATCCGCCTGCGCAAAACCGGCAACCCCAACAAACCCACCACCCTGGTATCGTTGTCTCTTGCAGGCCGCGCTGCTTTCACGCGGTACCTGGAAGGGCTCGCACACATCGTGAATCGCCACCACTAACGGGAGGACACTTTTTTGCGTATCTACTTTGCTGTACAAAGCACAAGGGAAACACTCTATGAATTCGTCCGATTGGCTCGCCTATTTCCGCCAAAACCAACTCGACCGGCGCGGCATCGCCTGGCATGAAGGAATTTCGCTCGACCTGCGTCTGCGCGCCCCGCTGGCCCGTTCCCTCGCCCGATTTCAGTTGGGCGAAACCTCCGACGGCTCGCGCCTGAAAGCCCGTGCCCGCCAGCTCGCCCAAAAGACGGGCGACCACGCGTTCGCGGACGCCATCGAATTGTTCATTGCCGAAGAACAGGAACATTCCCGCCTCCTGGCCAATGTCCTCCAACAATTGAATGCCCCGCTCCTGCGCCACCATTGGACCGACTCTCTCTTCCGTCGATGCCGTCATCTGCTGGGATTTTATGAGGAGATTTCCGTCCTCCTGATGGCCGAGATCATCGCCCTGAAATACTACGGCACAATTCGCGAGGGATGCCGCGCGCCGGTGCTCGAGATCGTCTGCGAGCAAATCCTCGCCGACGAAAAGTTCCATGTGCGATTTCACTGCGAGCGCTTCCATGAAACGATCGCGCGGCAAGCGGGGCCGGTTCGCACCCTGTGGTGGCTGATGTTGTCGGCCATGTTCGGGGCCGCCACTGCGGTCGTGGCCTGGGACCACCGTCACGCCTTCCGCGCGCTGGGTGGTTCGGCCACCGAGTTTCTCCGGGATTCCTGGGCCAATTTCCGCGCCGCTCGGGAGGCCATCTTCTCCGGTGTCCCGTTCGCTCGCGGCGCTGCCGAGCAGACACTCGCCGCACCGCTCCACGTAAGGTGCGCAACCAATTCCATCCGGTGCCCACCTCGACTTTCTCCGCAATGAGGACTATGCTTACCGCATCAAAACAACGTGAAAACCGCAAAACTCCAAATCGACGGGATGTCGTGCGCGAGTTGCGCCAAGGCTGTGGAGAAAGCGCTCGGCGCTGTGCCCGGCGTGGAAAAAGCGTCCGTCAATTTCGTTTCCAAGACCGCTTCGGTTGACCTGTCAGACGCCCAAACCGCCGAGCGCTTACTGATCGATGCCGTCAAGCGCGCAGGCTACAGCGCGCGCCTGCCCGTGAAGGACCGGGACGCCGAAGAAAACCGCGCGGCGCGCCTCGCACTCATCAAAGTCATCGGCACCGGCGCATTGCTATTCATCGGCTGGCTCCTGGGCGCGACGAATCTCGTGCCGGCATCCATTTCGACCGCGATGGTGATCGTCGCGTTGGTTCTTGGCGCGTACCCGATTTGTCTCCGCGCCATCAAGGCGCTGTTCGCGAAACGGCTCGACGCCGACGTGCTCGTGGCCATCGCTGTCATCGCCGCGTCGTCCGTGGGCGAATTCGTGGCCGCAGGCGAGGTCGCCTTCATTATGCTGCTCGGGGCGCAACTCGAAGAATACACCGTGCGCCGCGCCCGACGTTCACTAGGGAGTTTGTTGTCGCTGGTGCCGCCCAACGCCCGCGTGCGCCGCGACGGGAAGGAAGAACTTGTCGCCGCGTCCGAATTGCATGTTGGCGACGTCGTGGTTGTTCGCGCCGGCGAACGCGTCCCCGTGGACGGCGTGGTGCAAAGCGGGATGGCGTCGATAAACCAGGCACCCGTGACCGGCGAGAGCATGCCCGTGGACAAGAGCGAGGGCGACGAGGTGTTCGTCGGCACGCTGGCGGAAACGGGCGCGCTGATCGTCGAAGCGCAACGGGTGGGCGAAGACACGACCCTGGCGCGCATCGCGCAACTGGTTGAGCAAGCGCAGCAACGCGAAGCGCCCATTCAACGCACGCTCGACCGCCTGGCGGGCTGGCTCGTGCCCGTGATGCTGGCACTGTCCGTATTGGTTTTTGTGTTCACGCACGACATGGCGCGGGCGATTACGGTGTTGATTGTTGCCTGCCCGTGCGCCTTGATCCTGGCCACACCGACCGCCATGATGGCCGCCATTGCTCGCGCCGCGCGAGCCGGCGTGCTGATCAAAGGCGGACAATACCTCGAAGCGACGGCGCGCTTGCACACGATCGTGTTCGACAAAACCGGCACGCTCACCCATGGCGAGCCCGAGGTCACACACGTCAGCCGGTTTGACGAACATAGCGAACGGGAACTCGTTGCCATTGCCGCTGTCGCCGAGAAAATGAGCGCGCATCCCGTCGCTCGCGCCATCCTGCGCAAGGCCGCCGCGTTGGGCCTGTCGACGGCCGATCCGTCCCAGTTTCACGCGCATCACGGTCGCGGCGTCGTCGCCGAGCGCGATGGCCAGAAGCTCGTCGTCGGCCAGACGGGATTGATGGACGATCAATCCGTTGCCGTGAGCGATGCGCTGCAAGCGCACATGGACGAACATCACGACGAAGGTCACACGACCGTTGTCGTCGCGCACGACGGGAAGGTCTGCGGCACGATTTGCGTGTCCGACACCGTCCGCGCCAAAGCCGACGAGGCGATTCGCGACCTGCGCGGTCTTGGCGTGGAAAAAGTCGTCATGCTCACCGGCGACAACCAGCGCGTCGCGATGCAGATTGCCGGCAAATTGGGTCTCGACGAAGTAAAAGCCGAAGTGCTTCCCGAACAGAAAGCGGAGCACATCGAATCGTTGAAGCGGCCGGGCCGCACCGGTGTCGCCATGGTCGGCGACGGCATCAACGACGCGCCGGCGCTCGCCGTGGCCGATGTCGGCATCGCCATGGGCGTGAGCGGCACCGACGTGGCGCACGAAGCCGCTGACATCGCGCTCATGGCCGACGATCTTTCGAAAATCGCGTTCGCGGTCGGCTTGAGCCGTCACACGTTGTGGATCATCAAACAGGGGCTGATCTTCGCGCTCGTGTACAACGTTACGATGGTCACCCTCGCGTCCAGCGGTCATCTCCACATGATCGGCGGTGCCATCGCCCACCAGTTCAGCAGCGTGATCGTGATTCTGAATGCGATGCGGTTGCTGAGGTATAAGTAATCGCAAGCGGCTCACGCCGCCTGGGGCGTGCTCGGGCTTTGGCGGACGCGGATGATCATCCTCTTCATACCGGCTTCGTCGCCTTCGCCTTCACTGACGGCTTCGAGTTCGCGGTCTCTCTCCATGTGCTGGTGAATCACGCGGCGGTCGAACGCGTTGAACGGCCCGATCGTCACGGCCTCACCCCAGCGGCGCACCTTGTCGGCAGCATCGAGGACTTTCTTGAGGATGTCGTCGCGCTGGCGTTCGCGGTAGCGTTCGCAATCGACGATCACGCGCGGGGTGTCGGGATTGCCCCGTTGCAGAATGCGGTTGAGCAGAAACTGCAACTGGCTGAGGGTCTGGCCGTGTTTGCCGATGAGGCGGCCGGGTTCGACGGTCGCGATGTGCAACAGCGTCGATCCATCCATGCTGAACACCTCGACCTTGGTCTGCAGGCCGAGGCCATCCAGCATTTTCTGCAATGTGTCGCGGGGATCCAGCGCGGGACCAACGGGAACAGGGGAAGCGAGAGGGGTGGTTGCTTCAGTTTCCATAACTATGCTCCTGTGTTGTGGGCGTTCGGCCTTCCTCACCTGGGTAAAGCTACGACGCCGTTGAATGCCAAGTTATGCGTCATTGTACCAAGAATCACCGGGCTTTACCAGCCGGAATTGCGGTCGCGGCGGCGGCGTCAGCCTTCCGTTGCTTCATACCGCGCCATTGCTGCAGGACGGAGAGCGCTTGCTGCAACGTGTAATACAGCGTCAAACCCGCCGCCAATTTGTAAAAGAAAAACAACATCATCACCGGCATGAACATCATCATCTTCTGTTGTTGCGGGTCGCCGCCCGTCGGCGTCAATTTCTGCTGGAAAAACGTCCCGGCGGTCATGGCCAGCGGCAGTGGGTTAATCGGCAGACCCGCGATCACGGCGACGGTGTCCGGCTGCGACAAATCGTGGATCCACAGGAACGATGCGCCGCGCAGGGCGATGGCGTTGAGCAACACGCGGTAAAACGCGATGAGCACGGGCAATTGCACCAGCATGGGCAGACAGCCGGAAAACGGGTTGATTTTGTGCTCCTTGTACAGCTTCATCATCTCCGTGTTGAGCTTCTGCGGGTCGTCCTTGTATTTCTCCCGCAACTTGGTCATCAGCGGCTGGAATTTCTGCATCGCCTTCATCGACTGGATGCTCTTCGCCTGGATCGGCCAGAAAATGATCTTCAAGGCGATGGTCACAAGGATAATGGCGACCCCGTAATTGGGGATAAGTCCGTAGAAGAAATTCAGGCTGTGCAGCAGCATGACCCCAAACAGACCCGAGTAGAAATCCATCGGCGTCCCGAAATCCATCAACTCTTCCTGGTGTTTGCCCAACGTTGCCAGGCGGTTGTAGTCTTTCGGCCCGGCGTACCAGGTGAACGCGCACGAGGCGCCGCCATCGGCCCCCCGTATTACAGGCACGTCGGCTGCGGCCGTCAACCCACGGACGACCGGCGTCTGGCCCGTCGGCGACAGATCCACCGTCCCATATATCACGCCGGTCACGTTGCTCGTGGGCGACAACACCATCGTAAAATACTGGCTCTTGACCGCGATCCATCCGGCGGAGATGTCCTCGTGCGGTTTGCCGGCTTTCACCCGATCTGCCACGCGCGACAGGGTGCGATTGCGAAACTTCGACTCACCTTCCCAATCCACTACCAAATAGCTGGGGATCTCACGGGACTGCGTGGGCGTTGCCGTGCCGATCACCACGTCGACCGCGCCGGAAGGCGCCAGCGTCGCGGGCATTTGAATGTTGACCGCCATCAGGTAGTCGTTGCTGAGGGTAACGGTCTTGACGATGCCATTGCCACTGCGCAACTGGACGGTGTTCGCGTCCACAGCCTGGACCGCAAATACGCTGTTGCTTCCCGCGTCCGGCACACCGACCAACGATAATGCGGGCGCCAATCCCGGACCGTTCAGGATTTCGACTTCGTTGCTGTTGCCCTTATGTTGAAGCAACTCGACGGAGCGAACGCCGCCACCCCAACTGGTAAAATCCACGCGAACGAACCCGTTGCTCAACGAGACAATCTGTTCGGGCACCCGCGGCTGTTCGGATGGGGCCGGCGCAGGCGGCGCCGATTCGACGGCTTGTCCGCCAGGCGCGGGAGTGGGAGCAGGCGCTTGCGCCTGGGGCGGAACAGCGTTCGTCGCGTTCGTTGCAGCCGCCGCCAATGGATGAAGTGATTTCGGCTTCGGCGGATACATCTTGTTGATCACCGCCTGCGACGCGATGAGGGCGATGACGCAAACGACCGCAACCAGAATTGTTTTTCGGTCCATCATCGGTCGGGCACCGGGTCAAATCCGCCGTCGTTGAATGGATGGCAGCGGCCCAGCCGCTTGATCGCCAGCCACAAGCCGCGCACGGAACCGTGTTTCTCGACCGCCTCGCGGGCATAGCACGAACAGGTCGGGTAAAATCGGCAGCAGCCGCCCGTCAGCGGCGGGGCGGGCAACAGCATCTTCAGCGGCGACAACCAGCGATACTGTCGCAGCAGGAATAAGAGTAAGCGTTTGATCACGTCTCGTTGAGGATGCCCGCCGCGCGGAACAATCGCAGCAATTCCGCCTCCACCTCTTGCAGCCGCTTGCCGCTGATCGCGCTCCGGGCAACCATCACCATCTGTAAATTATCGTTGAGCTTCCGCTTGTTCAGCCGATACGCCTCGCGCAAGAGCCGCCGCGCGCGATTGCGGGTGACCGCGCCGCCGATTTTGCGGCTCGTCACCACCCCCACGGCACGCGACGCCTGCCCTGTTGCTCCGGGTCTGTCTGGCGGATCATCGACCACGTAGAGCACGAATAGTTTGCCGATAAACTTGCGCCCGTGTTCATACGCATGCCGAAACTGCGAACCACGCTTGAGTCGCTCGCTTTTCGGTAATGTGTTGCTGCCAGGCAACCCCGCCTCCGCCAAGACGCTGTAACGGCCCGCATGCTACACGGAAAGGCGCTTGCGTCCCTTGCGCCGACGCCGACTCAAAATCGCGCGGCCACTCTTCGTGCGCGTCCGTTTCAAAAACCCGAATCTTCGTTGCCGCCGAATTTTGGACGGCTGGTATGTCCGTTTCATGTGTCTGTCCCGTTTTTAGGGAAGGCGCATCATAGCAGGCATCACTCGATTGTCAACCATCGAGGAAAACCGCTGGCTGCGAAGGACTTCAAGGCTGTTCATCCACGGATGGAAGGCGCTACGACGTGGTCGATGACCACGTGAACCGCAGCTTTGAGCCACGAGAAAACCCGTGCTTCCAACCGATGCTGACGAGCGTCCGCCTCACCCCGCCGGACCGCGCTGGCACACAATGCGCTATTTACCCTGTTAGCTATGAAAATCAAGGGTTTGGCGCTGGGGCTAACGCTGTCAATGCTGGTCGGTACGTCGTCTTTCTCCGTGGAATCCACGGATCAGGCTGCCACCCAATCGGCGGCCCAAACCAAACCTGTCGATCCAATCGCAGAACTGCGAAATCAGGACTCGGCTTTTTCTCTCTTGATTGAGGCATTTCGCCAGATCCAGGGGCGAATCATCCAAAATGACTACGAAGCCCGCATCAAGGCCGCCAACGCGTTGAGCGACCTCAAAACGCGCCGCTACGTCGCCGAGTTGGCAAAGGAGGAGCGCGACCTGCGGGTGGAGAAGCTTTACCACCAGATCGGGAACCTCAACCTGACCTACGACCATACCCGCCGCGATGACGAGCGCGCCCTGGCCGTTGCGGACGTCCCGGTGCATATCGACACCGGCCACGCGGCGAAGACGCTGATGGATTTTGTCTTCATCGCGCCGACCGCTCCCGACAAGAACGGCGAGATCAAGACCACGACGGTCCCGGCGAAGAACTACCTGCTCGACAAGCTGCCGGACCCGGTCGAATAACCGCTACTTGCGGATAAACATCCGCGCGAATTGCTCGAACACCCGCGTTGACACCGGCCACGTTTTCCCCGCGCCAATCCGTTTCCCGTCCACTGTCACGACCGGCACCACCTCAGCCGTTGTGCTGGTGAGGAACATTTCATCTGCCGCATACAGATCTGCCCTGGTGATCTGTTCTTCCACGGTCACCACCCCAGCGGCGCGGGCTGCCTCCAAAAGTTTGTCCCGTGTGACACCTGGTAAAATGTGTGTGCTCTTCGGCGGTGTACGCAACCGCCCGTGCGTGACCACAAACACGTTACCGGCGGTCGACTCGTTTACCGTGTCGTCGTCGCCGACAAAAATCGCGTCGTTCGCGCCCGCTTTCTTCGCCGCTTGATACGCGAGCACGCTCGGCAACAACGCGATGCTTTTGATGTCGCAGCGTGCCCAGCGAAACTCCGGTACCGTGATGACTGCAATGCCGGTCTCGCGAACCCTTGTCGACGGCGGACCCAACTGGCGCACGGTCACCACGATCGTGGGTGCCGCGTCTTTCGGTATTCCGCGGTGGCGCGGGGCGCAACCGCGCGTGATTTGGAGGTACACGATCGCCTCCGCGAAACCGGAGCGACGGATGCCCTCGTCGATGATGGATTTCCACTGCTCGACACGGAGCGGATTCTTCAACTCGATCGCTTCGAGGCTGCGGGAAAGTCGCGCGAGATGCTCGTCGGTCGCAAACGGTTTGCCGCCGTACGTGCGCACCACCTCATACACGCCGTCCGCGAACTGAAATCCGCGGTCCTCCACACGAACGGTGGCGCGTTCGAGAGGCAGAAACTCTCCGTTGACGTAGGCGATCTCGGGCACTGGTCGGTCGTCTCCTTGTCGGGAAATACAACGCGCCGACTATAGGTTTACGCCCGCCAACTGTCAACGGCAGCGCTGCGGGCGACCAACCGCTGGTGCATCTTCGCACTATTACCACATTTGCACTAATCACCACGCGCCGCACGGCTGGATAATGGATCTATCAAGCAGGTGGTTCCCCTCCATGCAAACTAGATAATCCCAAACGTAAAAAGGAGGAAAAATATAGAACCGCAGACGAAAGCGATGCCAATGAACAGAAGAATGGATGCAGTTGCCATCTGGGCATGAAGCGGGTTCAATTCTACACGACCGAATGTTATGACCTTCACGACCAACTCTTTTACACGCCCAACCCAGTAAGCAATCTGACGACGAAAAAGCAGTAGCAGTATCCCGACAACAAGAAAAGGCAACCCCTGAAGAAATGTTTGTTTGGCGTTCCATTTGCCATCCTTCCAAATCCCCGTCTGATGCACACCTCGCATCGTTTTCGTCCCAAAACCATTCGGCTGCCCATCTTGAACCTGTCCAACGTAAAACGAGCCATCCGGGAAAGTAATTGTCCCCTGCCCGTTGGGTTTCCCATCCTTCATTTCACCGACGTACTTGGCTCCATCGGGCAGCGTGATCGACTCTTGGGCATTGGAAAGGAATACAGGCAGGAACGAGATCAAAGCTGTTGCGGCAAGAAATAGAGGCGATCGTTTCATGTTCGGCTCCGGTTCGGACTAGGGTAGGGCTCCCACGAAGACACCCTGCTTCCACAGCCCCTCTTCAACTTTCCGACCTGGGTACGTCATCTTGCCAGCCCCGTCCATTTTGCCATCATGGAACTGCCCTACGTACTTCCGACCGTCGGGCCATGTCATTGTGCCGGCGCCATCCGGCAACTCGCCTGAATCCTTGAAGACCTTCCAGTCTCCGCTATATCCCCGGCCGTCTGTCCATGCAATCGTCCCGCCACACTTCGTTCCATCAAAATTCCAAGTCCCTACTTCCTTCGTTCTGTCAGGGCCTATCAGAGTTCCAGTTGTCCTGTAGTTCTTCCCGTCTCTCCATTCACCCTGTTGGATTGTACCACCCGGCACGCTAAGCGTCCCCTGACCATTCGGCTGGCCGTCGTGAAACCCTCCGACGTACCTCGACCCATCTGCAAACGAGAGCGACCCATGTCCTTCCGGCATGTCATTCTTAAACTCGCCCTCATACTTACCTCCGTCTGACAGCGTGAGCTTCCCTTGGCCATTTTCCTTGCCGTCTTTGAACTCTCCTGCGTAGTTCTGCACGCCATATGGCGATATTAGCGTCCCTCGACCCTCCGGTTTTCCATTCTTCCACTCACCGATGTATTTCGCTCCGTTTGGCAGCGTGTTCGTCACTTGACCGGTGCAGCCCAATACGCACAGAAATGAGATTGAGAACACTGCGGCAAGAAAGAGGCTCAGTCGTTTCATCATCGGCTCCGGTTCGGATTGTTTTCGACAGCCTTTGTAGTACTCCTCTCGACCCGACCGAGCAACCCAAAATGTTCGGCGATAGGGTGCTGCGGCGACATCTTTCCTATCTCGGATAGCGGTAGTATCAAGATGCAGCGACGCGGCTGTTTAGCTGATTTTTGCATTGAATTCCGGGCGTGGTTCTTCTAGGTTTCGCCTTGGGGGACCCTGAATTATGGGAGGAAATTGTAGAAGTCCGAGACTCGTCTCGGCGACCGCCGCTTTTTTCGTGGCGCTGTGCCTTTGCGCCACTGTCCCGACCGCGCTCGGGGCCACGGAAACCAACTCCACACCGGCCGCCAAGGACCAGCCTTCCCAAGGCGATGCCGCGTGGGCGCAACACGTTGTCCAGTCGTATCAACAAATTCAAGACCAGCAGCAATCCATGATGCGAGAGCTCGAGCAAGAGCGGCAGGACTCCGCCGCCAACGCCCGGGCCGTGGAACAGGCCCGCGAGGACGCCGAAGCCGCCGCGAAACGCAGCAGTGAAGAGGTCGAATCGCGCCTCAACCGCATCGAGCAATCCGTCACCGCGGAGCGCGAGCGCGAAATCGAGGTAATGCAAAGCTCGCATCGGTTCACGCTCATCATGGTCGGCATCTTCGCCGGTGCCGGCTTCTTCGGTATGTTGTTCTTCGCGGTATTCCTATTGCGTATTATGAATCGCCGCACCGAAACCATGATCGCGCAATTCACCGCACACGCTCTCGGCTCCGGCTTTACCCCCGCTGCGCTCGGCACGGGTGAAACACAAGTCGTTCCGTTCAATCGCGTCGAACAATCCACCACGCGGTTTCTCAACACCATCGAGCGACTGGAGCAACGCATCAACGAACTCGAAGGCGCGGCGGAGCCAACTCACGGTCTTGAGGACGGCGCGCCGAAGAAGCCCGTCGAGTCGCCGACGGACAGTGCCGAAGCCCGGGTGGAACCGACGGAAGCAGATTCGGCCACGACGCGCGCCAAGACCGAGAAAACCGAGCGCGACGCCCGCATCGCGTTGTTGCTCGGCAAAGGCCAGGCGCATCTCAATTTGCAGCAGGCCGACACGGCGCTCACGTGCTTTGATGAAGTGATCGCGCTCGACCCGACGAATGCCGAAGCGTTCGTCAAAAAGGGAATGGCGCTGGAGCGCCTCGGGACGCTCGACGACGCCATCGACTGCTACGACCGCGCCATCGCGCTGGACAACTCGATGACGATGGCCTACCTGAGCAAGGGCGGGGTGTTCAATCGGCTCGAGCGCTACGGCGAAGCGCTGCAGTGCTACGAACAGGCGCTACGCGCGCAGCAGAAACCCAGCATCGCGTAGGTTCACGCGGCTGGGTTGGGACGAGGCGTTCTCGGCTTCGAGCGCTTTCCGGGCGAGTTGGAAATTCTGCCGCATCAACTCGCGTTTCTCTTCCTCGACGGCCTGCAACTGCTTCTCCAACTCGGCGATGCGGTTTTCGTACGCGGCGAACCGGTCCTGGACGGTCATCTGCGCTTTGGCGATCCGTTCTTCGAGGTCGGCCATGCGTTTGGTGGCCTCGGCCTGCGTGTCGATGAGCGTTTCCCGTTGCGCGAACAGCGCCTGCACGAGCCGGTTCATCATCATTCGCGCCAGATGCGGAATTAACGCCATCCGCAAGGCTGTGGATCCGTTTCCGGCCCGTTCCGCGGAGGGAGCGGGACGCATCAATTCCAGCCCGCCGGCAACAGGCACGCTGGCGCGCCGGGTCGGTTCCGCTGAGAAAAACTCCGTGATGGAATACGGGGGCACGACGATTCGTTCCGCGCAATTCGTGCAGGAGACAACGGCGCCAATGCCATCTTCCACGACGGCAAGCTTCTGGCCACAATTCAGGCAACGAAACTTGATCACGACTCGATCACGGTCCCTCCTTGGTGAAACCGTTGGCCGCTACAATGCCGTGTCCCGTGGCGCGAGTCAATTCAAAATCCCTGTTCGCCGCAAAAAGCCGCATCCTCGCGGCGGATGGCACACTGGTTCTTGCAGAGCCGCACGGCTGTGCTAATAATCAAGCCGCCATGGGACTGAGCATCGAAGATTTTCAGCATGAGATTGCGGCGGCGGTAAAGAGCTACGACAAGTTTGTCGTGTGCGTCGAGAAAACGCCCGACGAATTCCTGAAGAGCCTGCAATCGTTGATGGGAAAGGCGATCAATGCGTTTGAAAATCGCGCGCCGGGCCTGCGTCACGGCATCGCGCTGGACCGTCATGTGACCATCATGCTCAGCCAGAACGACGACGCGCGCCCGTTGTGCGGCGTTTATTTCAACCTGCACTCGCCGTTCCGCAAGTAATCCGGGTGAGGCGCATCCCGGCTGCAAAATCTGAGCGCATCCGAGGGCGTTCTCATACTTGCGTCCGGGAGGTTCGCCCCCGGACGGAAATCTCCCGTTGGTTACCAGTTGTCCCCTGCCCAGCCGAAAAATCTTCAAAAATATAGACCGCTTGCATTGACGCGGCACGATTTTCGCGTAGGTTTAATTAGCATGGCGGGACGAAGCGCAGTTCGGCCCGCGACTGCGAGACTTATGGCGGTCGCCGGGATGTGGTTGCTGGCGGGGCTAGCCAGCACTGTCCGAGTTAATGCCCAATCCGTCCTGTTCGCCTTCACACGCGGGAAACCCAACGACGCCGTCGAACTGCGTGCCGTGGAAGTATCTCCCGCGCAAGGAGATTCAGGCATGGCGTTGCGCGTGGATGGCGCAGATGACCCGCAGTGGGCGGGCATTGTATTGAAAGCTCCGCATGGACGCTGGAACCTTTCCGAGCACGACGGGCTGCTCCTTGACGTCCGCAACGTCGGCGACGCCGAGCTCACCCTTGAATGCCGCGTCGAAAACGCCGACGCTGATCCTCCGCTACATTGCAACAAGGGCCAAGTGACGCTGGCCCCGGGCGCGCGCGGGACGTTGGAAGTGCGGTTCAGGCGGTCGACCTTCAGTTTGGCGTCGCTGCCCATGTTCGGGATGCGCTCGTTCCCGCCGCCGGATGCCGGCGAGAACACGATTGATCCATCCGTGATTGCGCGGGTGGCCATTCTTGTACCGAAACCGAGGGGCAAATTCAGTTTTGAGATCGGCGACGTGCGGCTGAGCGAGTTGAGCGCGACTGTCACGCGTCCAAACGAGGACTTGCGCTCGCTGTTCCCGTTCATTGATACATTTGGCCAGTACATCCACGCCGATTGGCCGAACAAGGTCCACTCGACCGAGGAATTGACCGCGAAACGCTTTGCCGAGACGACCGAACTGGAATCCGAGCGCGGCGCGCGGTCGTGGGACAAGTACGGCGGCTGGAAACGCGGGCCGCTGCTGTTGGGAACGGGCTTCTTTCGCACCGCCAAGTATGATGGGAAATGGTGGCTGGTCGATCCGGACGGACGATTGTTCTTCTCGAACGGGATCGACTGCATCTGGCCCGGCGAATCGACGCCCGTCGACGGGCGGGCGGCGTGGTTCCAGGATTTTCCGGGTAACCAGGAAGATTTCCGGCAATTCCTGTCGCCGGGCAGCCAGCCGCAATGGGGTCATTACCTCGACGCGAGACCGGCCACGTTTGATTTTGCGGGCGTCAACCTGAAACGCAAATACGGCTCGGACTGGCGGAACAATTTTTACGACACCACGCAACAGCGGTTGCGGAGTTGGGGCCTGAACACCATTGGCAACTGGTCCGACCCGCGATTGTGCAAGGAAGATCGGACGCCCTACGTTGCGGCGGTGCATTTTGCCAGCAAACCGATCGAAGGCACCAAGGGCTACTGGGGACGTTTTCGTGATGTGTTCGATCCGAATTTCGGCACGCGACTGCGGGCCAGCATGGCCGACCAGGCCGCCGCGAGCGCGGACGACCCGTGGTGCATCGGTTATTTCATCGACAACGAACTCATCTGGGGGACGGATGTTTCGCTGGCGCTGGCGACACTCGATTCGCCGGCGTATCAGGCCGCCAAACAGGTATTCGTGTCGGACTTGATGGCGAAGTACCGGCTCGATCGACAAACTCAACGCCGCGTGGGGCATGCACTACAACTCATGGGGCGACCTCATCGAAAGCCGCGACATGCCCGACAAAACGCGCGCGCATGATGATCTGGTGGCGTTCTATCAACACACGGTTCGGGAGTACTTCAAACTGTGCCGTCAGGCGGAGCGCGAGACGGCGCCCAACCATCTCTATCTCGGCTGCCGGTTCGCAGGCGTGAACCCCGATGTTGTCGAGATCGCGGCGCACCACTGCGACGTGCTCAGCTACAACATTTATCGGCGGTCGGTGGCTGATTTCCGCCTGCCCGCCGGTGTCGACGCGCCGGTGATCATCGGCGAATTTCATTTTGGAGCGACCGACCGCGGACAATTTAGCCCAGGGCTGGTGAGGGTCAAGGATCAAGCGGAGCGCGCCGCCGCCTACGAGAGTTTCGTGAGCGACGCGCTCCGCCATCCCAATTTCGTCGGCTGCCACTGGTTTTCGTACCGCGACGAGCCGACCACGGGCCGGACGCTGGACGGGGAGAATTACCAGAATGGGTTCGTCGATGTCGCCGACACGCCGTACACCGAGACCGTCAACGCTGCCCGCGACATCGGCTATCAGATGTACGACATCCGCGCCGGCATCGAGCCGGCGCCGCCCGCCGCCACGCAACTCACCGCCAAACGGTGACAAAGCCCGTCTTTGATCGTAGCCGCACCCTTCAGGGTGCGTAAAATCAGATCACCAGCGCAGGCTAAAGCCTGCGGCTACCGGTTTCGTTGGGCGCTTACGAGAAGCCGGCGATGATTGCCTCGTTCCGGCACCCCATAGCTCATGCATCCCAGACACAACCGCGACACCTTCAACCCGCTCTTCCCTAAATTTATGTAGTCCATGATCGATCTTCTCCGTTGTGAAAACTGCGCTGTGGGGTCGCTTATGCCCTCCAATTGCCGTCAGCGCGCCAGCGAACCCATCGGGTCCCAAGGCGGCAGGACGATGGGCGGCAACTGGAGTGCTTTTCGCATGGGCTTGGGCAGCGCGCTCTTGCGGGTGGCTATCTCGAACATGTATTCGTCGAACCACGAATCGTTCATCACGAAGAACCCTTTGCGGCCGTTTTTTCCTCGCCCCAACTGTTCTCGACGCGCCAGCGACGCGGACGACGATTGACCACGTCCACGCCCGTGAACAACATCGCGTGAGTCATGGCAGTCTGGTGATAGACGAGGCGGTCGGCCTTGTCCAAGCGGAAGGCCGTGTCGTACACCGCCTCGTAATCGAACATATGTTTGTCCCACAACCCCAGGTCGGGGCGCATCATTTTGCCGACATCGCACCCCATCCAGACCGGTTCGCCCTTGACGATGCTGCGCATGGTAAGGTCCTTCATCACGCCGATGTCGACGTTGAGATAGAGTACGATGCCGCCCCCGACGACATTGCCGAGATGCTGCGCGGTGAACGTGCGGTTGAAGGGACAGGTCGGTCGCGGGTCGTGTACCAGGCAGACGTAGTCGTCGATGGGGAGCGTGAGATATTGCCTCGCAAACTGTTGCGGCGTCATTTCGCCGGCGCGATGAAATTTCCGGCTCTTGTCGTTCCATTGCCAGGGAAACTTCGTCGGCGGAGTTCCGAGGTGGATGCAGAGGATGCGGTGGACGACGGCGAGGATCTCGCGCTTGGCGGCGCGAGTCTCTTTGAGCGAAGCCCCGCGGGCCCGAAGCTCGCGCAGGGTTTTGGCTCCTTCGCGCAATTTATTCAGGAGAATGCTGTTCATGCGCCAGGTGCTGGACGAGCTTTCGGTTTCCGGCATCAGGGCCTTCGGCACAAGCCCATGTTTGCGGACGATGTTGACGAACATGTTCCACTGGCCGCCGTCGTCGAGCGGGTGTGAAAGCAGAAAGGCCACCACGCGGTCGTCCACGGGCCGGGCGGCGGTCTCGATGATGGTTTCGAGGAAATAATTCGCGCGCTCGATCTTGTCCCAGAACAGCGTGTAGTTCTGGCTGAACTCGAACTCCTTGAGCTTCATCTTCTTCATCGCACCGACGCGGAGCAGGTTCAATCCCGCGAACATCCAGCAGCGGCCGGATTGTTTTTGGTGGGTCACGGCCCAGTCATCGAGCCAGTGCGAGAAGGTGAAATCGGTATTCGTGACGACGTCGCGGTTCAACGCCACGTCGTCGACGGGCGTCTGCGTGACCGCATTCATCGCCAGTTTGTAGGACGGCTTGGCTTGGAACGCGCGGCGCAGATCGGTCAGCAATTGGGGGGTCAATTGCCCGTCAGCCGAGGTGTCGGCAGGACGCGGTGAACGGATTGTCGTCCTGTGGGCGCCGTGGTTGGACGAGTTTCGTTTGCGCTTGGGGATATTCGCCACAATTAACCTCCTGATGCTCCGTTCAAATCGAGATTTGCCATCTGACTTTGGCCCTGCGACTGATCGCCAATCATTCAGTCGGAGGCGCCGTCATCGTATCATTTTTGACAATGCCGGCAAGCCGGTTCTGAGCGTCCGCCGCGGGCGCGAACGCGGCGTTGCTCGGGATCACGGCGATGCGGGACAGGGGTCTCAGCATTCGCTCACTGCAGGGATACCACGCGGAGATGCGCCATGATTAGGCGGCTTCTTCGCTCTCCGGAGCCAGCGCCGCCTTCGAGCCGATGCGCAATTGCGCTTTCAGTCCGCCGCCGTCCTCGACAATGAGGTGTTCCGTATGAACTTCGCCTTCGAGCAGGCCGCCCGGTTTCACGGTAATGATGCCGGTGGCTTCGAGTCGGGCGTGGAGCGTGCCGAGGACCTCGACGTTGCGGTATTTCGCTTCCTGCTTGAACTTGAAATCCGCCCCCGGCCCGATGCGAAGATCGGGACCCGACACGGCCTTTTCCGAAAAGATCGCGCCCGCGCCGAGTTCGAGCGTCCGTATCGCGCGGGCCCGTCCGCCCTCGATGATTCCTTCCAGGATGACGTCGGCGCCGATGAGATCGCCGTTTTTCAGGACGCCGGTCGAAGTGAGGCGGATCGTCCCCGCGGTCTTGATCGTCTCGACCCACTCGTTATCGATGACGTGATCGCCGAGGTCGAGCAACGCGCGGCATTTGGGGCAATGCGTGGTCTTCACGCGTCCGTGCACCTGAAACCTGTACCCGCATTCGTAGCAGTCGATCTGGTGTTTAACGGGAACGGCGGTGCGCGCCATCCGCGCGCCCAGTTTCTGCGGGTCGTGCGCCGCCTCGTCGGATGCGGCGTGGTCGTCCGGGGTGGGCGGTTGTGGTGCGGGCGACGGCTTGGTTCGCGCGACGGCGCGAATGGTCGCGTAGCTATCGAGTGTGTTGACCTTGCGGTTCTTGGTCACCGCTCGCTCCCGTCTTGGTGCGCGCCGCGAACGGCGCGGCGCACGTTAGCGCCGCGCAAACGATCGGACCGTCGCGGCTTCCGCCTGCTCGTCGTCGGTTGCCTCAGCCGCCGCGCTGACGACCGGCGCCACGCCGGCGATCGGCGAACCCGAGGGATTGACCTCGGACCGGCCAACGAACGTCACGCCGTCCTCGACGCTCAGGCGTTTCGCGCGGATGTCGCCCGTCACGCGCGCCGTCGATTTCATCTCGATGCGGTCTTTGGCGGTGATGTTGCCATGGACCGCGCCTTCGATGCAGGCGGAGCTGACCACAATGTTGCCCTTGATTTGCGCGGACTTGCCGATGACGGCGTCGCCAGTGCAATGTAATTCGCCCTCGAGCTTCCCATCGATGCGGAGGGAGCCGGACCCTTTGATGGTGCCGGTGATTTCGACTTCGCTGGAAATGACTGACTGCGGAGCTGCGTTGTTGTCCATAAGTTTATCCTCCAAGTTTCCTCCATTGGGCGGGACGCCATGCCCGCTGCCCAAACTCGCTAGCATCACAGTCGCAAAAATCGGCACCGCTGACAAGGCGAAATACCGCGCGCCGCCAAAAAGATACGAGGAGACGCGACGGCGACGGTCAGCGACCTTTCAGCAGTTGCTGAAACGCGGGGGACAGGCGCAACTCGGAGAAATCGGGCTCGGCCTTCGCGAGCACCTTCAATTTCGGATCCAGATGCAGGGCGTTTCGCAGCATTTCGATGGCTTCTTGCGGGCGCTGCTGCACGGCGCGGTAGCAGGCCATGTTGTAATGCGCCAGGGCATCCCGCGGATTGGCGTCGAAGGCCCGTTGCAACGTGTCCACGGCCGCGTCGAGCGATTGCGTGCGCCGCCGGATGTAGGCCAGATTGATCCAAATGCCGGCATCTCGCGGGTTCAATTCGGCGAGCTTGGCGATAAATGGTTCGGCTTCGCTCAACCGGTTGGCCTGCCAGAGCGCGGCGGATTTGATGGCGATGGCCTGCGGAAGGTTTGGGGACAGCGCCAGTGCCAGGTCGGCCTCCTGAACCGCCTCGTCATACATCTTCAGATCCAGGTAACCTGACGCGTACTCGACGTGTTTCTGAACTTCGGGCTTCATGGCTCGAACTCCTGCATTACTATGGCATCGTTATAATAATATAGCAAGCGCCCCTGCATTTTGTCATGGTAGCGATATGTTCTACAAGGCGTTGGCGCGTGCCTCGCCGAAGTCTGGACGGGCATGATCTTCGTACAACCATCCATCGCGAGTAACATCAATCGCGGACTCCTGCGGTTGCTTGCGCGCAACGGATTTGGCAGCATGGCCGACGCGGTAGGAACAGCATGAACGAGACGCCCAAGCTTTGGCCGCTGGCATGGTCGCTGATCCGGGGACAGCAACGCCCCGCGCTGGCCGGCCTCGCGTTGACCGTCCTCGGCATCGCGGCGAGCCTGTTGCAGCCGTGGCCGTTGAAGATCATCGTGGATAGCATCCTCGGCGTCGTGCCGATGCCGCCGTGGCTCGGCTCGTTCGCCAACGACAAGGCCGCCGCGCTTCTGGTCGTGTGCCTCGCGCTCTTGGTAATTCACCTGGTCCGCGGTGGCCTGAGCGCCTGGGGCACGACGTATCTGGTGCGCGCCGGCCTGCGCATGACGCAGGAATTGCGCTACCGCGTGTACGAGCATTTGCAAAAATTGAGTCTCGTGTTTCACGACAGCCGCGCCGTGGGCGATTCGATTTATCGCGTGACGTGGGACACCTACTCGATTCAAACAATCTTCAATGGCGGCCTGATCCCGCTCGTGTCTTCGGCGGCAACGCTGCTCGGCATGGTGATCATCATGCTGCGCTTCGACGTCGTGCTGACCCTCCTCGCGCTGGCGGTCGCACCCGCGCTGGGGTTGACCATCAAGCACTACAACCGCCTCATCGCGGATGTATCGACGCAGTACCACACCCGCGAGAGCAAGGTCAGCGCGATGATCCAGGAAGCGCTCTCGTCGATCCGCACCATCCAGGCGTTCGCGCGCGAGGAAGACGAAGTTCGCCGCTTCGGTGAAGGCGCGGCCCAAAGCGTCGACGCGAACGTGCACATGACGAAAGTCCAGGTCGTGTCCTCGTTCGTCGTCGGCCTGATCACGTCCGTCGGCACGGTGGCGATGATTTGGATCGGCGGCCGGCGCGTCCTGGAAGGCCGGCTCAGCATCGGCGAACTTCTCGTCTTCATCACCTATGTCGGCATGTTGTACGGGCCGATGAGCACCATCAGCGGCATCGCCACCGCGATCCAGGGGGCGCTCACCCCGTTCCGCCGCGTCATCGAGATTCTCGAAACGAATCCCACGATCCACGACGCGCCCGCCGCCCGCGCGCTGCCGCGATCCAACGGCGTCGTGCGCTTCGAGAACGTCTGGTTCGGTTACGATCCAAACCGCCCCGTCCTCAAAGGCATCGACTTCGAGGGCCAACCCGGCCAGATGGTCGCGCTGGTCGGTCCGAGCGGCGTGGGGAAATCCACGCTCCTGAGTCTGCTGCTCCGCTTCTACGATCCGCAGAAGGGACGCGTGCTCCTCGACGGCTACGACATCCGCGAATTCCAATATCGCACCGTCCGCCGCCAGATCGCCGTCGTGCCGCAGGAGCCCGTGCTGTTCTCGACCACCGTCCGCGACAACATCGCCTATGGCCGGCCCGACGCCTCGCTGAACGAGATCGTCGAGGCCGCCCGCGAAGCCGAGGCCGACGATTTCATCCGCGCGATGCCGCAAGGCTACGACTCTCCCATCGGCGAACGCGGCGTGACGCTCTCGGGCGGTCAACGCCAACGACTCGCTCTCGCGCGCGCCTTCCTGAAAAATTCGCCGATCCTCATCCTCGACGAACCGACCACCGCGCTCGACGCGGAAACGGAAGCCGCGGTGCTGCGGTCCCTCGACCGCTTGCGCAAAGGGCGCACGGTATTTGTCGTCGCTCATCGTCTATCAACCGTCCGTCAGGCCGACCTGCTGCTTGTCATGCACGACGGCCAAATCGTCGAGCGCGGACGCCACGCCGACCTGCTCGCGCGCGGCGGCCATTACGCCCGCGTCTGCGAACTCCAATTCACTGGCCCGGCCTGATGGTTTCCCATGGATAAGATCATCGTCACCAGCACGTGGGGCGCGGGCTATGCCGATGGCGGCGGCCTGCAATGGCTCAATCTCCATTACCTCGCCGGCCTCCGCGCGCTGGGCTTCGAGGTCTTCTGGCTCGATGTCCTCGGCCCGCCCGGGAAAAAAGCGACCCGTACCCCCGCGGCCATGGTCGACGCCTTCCAGGCGCAGTGCGAACAATTCGGCCTCGGCGAAAACTGGGCCGTCCTCTATGACGACAACAGGAAAATTTTCGGTCTCAAAGAACGTCACGTCCGCACCCTCTGCAGCGACTGCGCCCTGCTCATCAATCTCTGCGGCGCGCTCAAGAACGACGACCTTCTGCGCCGCGCCAAACGCCGCGCCTACTTCGATCTCGATCCCGGCTTCACGCAAATCTGGGCCCACGAATGGGACATGGGCCTGAGCCAGCACAACCTGTTCTTCACCGTCGGCCTCAACGTCGGCCAGCCCGACTTCCCCATCCCCCTCCGCGGCATTGACTGGCAGACCTTCACCCCGCCCGTCGCGCTCGAGTATTGGCCCGCGCAAACCGACCTCACCGCGCCGAACTTCACCACCATCGGCCAGTGGCGCGGACAGTACGCCGTCTGGAACAACGAGATGTACGGCCCGAAAAGCGACGAGTTCTTGAAAGTCGTCGAACTCCCAGGAAAAACATCGCAGCCGATCGAACTCGCTCTGCTCATCAGTGAATTGGAGGTCGACGATCTCCCGGCCCTGCGAAAGAACGGCTGGCAGTTGGTGAACCCCCACGAGGTCGCCGGCGGACGCGACGGGTTCCGCGCCTACATCCAGAAATCCCGCGCCGAGTTCAGCGTCGCCAAACATGGCTACGTCAAAACCCGCAGCGGCTGGCTCAGCGACCGCACCGTCTGTTACCTCGCGTCGGGCCGGCCCGCGCTCGTCCAGGAAACCGGCATGAGCAAACATCTGACCACGGGCCAAGGCCTCGTCACCTTCTCCACCATCGACGAAGCCCTCCGCGGCATCGAATCGATCAATGCCGATTACCCGGCCCACTGCGCCGCCGCCCGCAAACTCGCCGAGGACAAACTCTCCGCCCCCAAAGTCCTCCAATCCATCCTCGAACGCGCCGGAGTGCTGTAACCACCCTGACACCAACCCGATTCGTCCTGACTTCAGGTTCGTTTTGTAATTCTTACTATTCGGCTTCGTGGACCCTCATTGAGCCGTCAAATTGGCTTCGTTTTTGGCTTTCCCGGGGACAAATTTCCACGCCGGCTTGCACAAAATTGGGTTCGTTTCGCAAAAACTGCCTTTTCTGCGCCCCTTCCTCCTGTAGCGTCGCCTGTCCCAGGCGAAACGTCGTGTCTTGGCGTTTGGAGTGCGGCGACTTGTCGCCGCTTCGTCGTAAGCTTAGTCGGCAAACTCGTGGGCACTTGGGTACTCATGCACTTCGGCACCAATCCCTCCTTCCCCATCAGCCATTTGCCATCGACCATTTCCTCAATCCGTCCCGATCCTACCACCAACGCCCGACCGCGTCCAGCACGAATATCGCTGAGGGATGGAACGGTTTATCGGATGCCCGCCGGGCGCCAGCCCAAAACGCCGATCTCGTCGCACTGACATCTGCCCGCATCCCCCGCCGGCTCGCTCCCGAACCGGAACCAGCCGTTATCGAACGTGAATTGGCAGGCCACGTAGCATTGGAATACCGTCGGGCCGTCAATCGACCGGCCCGCGTGCAAACGCGTGAATCTAGGGCTCTACTTGTCTAGTTCACAGGCTGAAAGTCTTTGTGCCCCGTCTGCCAAAGGAGAAATGCGAACTGGCCCGCAAAGTTTTTGAAGGTGACGATCTTCTCCTCCGTGAAGTGGCCGTTGTCGTAGTTCACCTTCATCAGAATGGGATTGCCCGAGGCCGTTGCCGCCTGCAAGGCCGCCACGAACTTGCCAGGTTCCCAAGCGGTGACTCGGGGATCGTTCCAGCCGCCCACACCCATAACCGCTGGGTACTTCACACCTTTCTGGACGTGCTGGAGCCCATCCATCTCGAACAGAGCCTGGCACTCAATGGGGTCTTTCACTGTGCCAAATTCCGGCGTGTTAATCGGGCCATTGGCCGAGAACTCCAGTCGCATCGCGTTCGCGCACCCGACATTGCAAACTGCCGCCGCAAATAAATCCGGGCGTTCCGTGATGGCGCGGCTGATCAGGATTCCGCCCGCGCTGGTGCCGGTTCCTCCGAGCTTCTGGGGACTGGTATATCCCTTCTTTACGAGGTACTCCGCGCAGGAAATGAAGTCCTTCCACGTGTTGGGCTTGGTCGTCTTGTAACCGGCCCGGTACCATGCCTCGCCCTTTTCGCCACCGCCCCGGGGGTGCGCAATGGCAAGCACCACACCTCGGAGTGCCACCGAATTGAGAATACTGAAGCGCGGCGTGCCACTGCTCCCATATGCGCCATAGCCAGTGAGGATGCAGCAGTTTGACCCGTCCAGCGGAATACCCTTCTTGTGTATGATGGAGAGCGGGATCATTGTGCCGTCGTGCCCGGGCACTTCGACTTCTTCGGAGACCAGGTTCTCGAAACCTGGATACGACACGTCCGTGTTGAAAATGCTCTTCGCGAAGGTGTCCTTCTGCGCATCGAAATCATAGATCGTCAGGGGTGAGGTCCAGGAGGTGATATACACCAGGCAACGATCCGATCTCCAATCCGGACAACTGACGTTCACGGTCCCGGATGCCGGAAGTTTTACCTCGGCGGCCTTGCCGGTGGTTAGGTCGTATTTCACGAGCCGGCCGACCACGCCATTTGAGTACACGACGAGGAGGTAGTGCTTGCTCTTCGTCGATGTACCGGATGGGGTCAGCCCCCTCGGGGACCACCGTCTCGGCGTGTTCCCAGTCAGGATGCTTCACGTTCGTCCGGACAACCTTGTACTTTGGCGCACCGGCATGGGTGACGGCGTAGACGTAATCCCGGTGGAACGCGAACGATCGGACCAGGTTGTCCGAGCGTTTACACAGGACATCCCATTTGATTTTCTTGTGCTTCAACTCCGAGATGGGAGCATAGAAAATCCGCATCTCGCTTTGTACGGTTTCCACGGGACCGACGATGTAGTCCGGGTATGATTCATCGAACGGAAGCGCCCGGCCACTCCTTGGCGGTGATCCCCAGTTCCGGGTTACTCTCGTTGCTGAAAATATCGATGTCAGTGGAAACCTCGGTGCCGAGCTTGTGCACTTTGGTTTTGCGGTTCAGTTCGATTTCGGGACTCTTGATGTCAGCAACCTTGCCGGCGTCGTAGAATAAAGACTTGTTGTCCTTCATCCACCCGTAGAGCCCCCGGGAGGGGTAGATACTCTCGGGCAGCAGGGTTCCCCGTTCCACGTCCAATACCCGGATCTCCGACCATTCCGCGCCGCCCGAAGAAAGCCCCATGGCGACGTATTTCCCGTCCCACGAAGGGCGAATGCGTTCGATGGTCGTGGTCACACCGGCTTTATACGTGGCGGGATCGAAGAGCAGTTTCTCCGCCCCGTTCCAACCTTGACGAAAATAGAGTTTGCCCACGTTTTCGCCACCCAGCGTCTTCTTGTAAAAGACTCGTCCGTGTTCATACGTGATGGCCGAGTAATCCGCAGGTTTGAGCTTGTCCAACGCCAGCCATTCCTGCGCCAGCGCATCCCGTCCCGGAATCTTCGCGAGCAGGCCATCCGTCAATTCCGCCTGGGCCTTGAACCAGGCTTCGACATCCGTATCCTTCATGTTCTCCAGCCAGCGGTAAGGATCGTTGTACGTCCTCCCGAAGTACGTGTCCGCGGCATCGACCGTTTTTGTCGGGGGATAGTTCCACTGGGCCTGGCCTGGCATCGCAACCAGGACAGGAAGAACGAGGAAAAGAAATCTCTTCATCATGGGAAGCTCCAATTGGTTGTTGGTGGGAATTTGCGTTTGTCGTTCCGCGAGCAAGGCGGATTTGCTCTGGCTAAGGAGCTCACATCTCAAGAGTATTTGGCCCGGTTCTTGGGGTTGTCAAGGCAGTTTGGAAGAAACGGGTGACGCATCCCCCCCCAGGCTATAACATTACTGCCCCAACACAAACACTGCGCGAGGCCGGAACTCCAGCATCCGCGCCATCCGCCCGACCTCCCGCATCACGCCCGCCGCGTGTCAGCCCAAATGCCAAACTCGCCGCAGGATCACTTGCCCGTCTCCCCCGTCGGCTTGCTCCCGAACTGAAGCCAACTGTTATCGAACGTGAAT
Organism: uncultured Verrucomicrobiae bacterium; assembly: GCA_963842185.1. Taxonomy (GTDB): domain Bacteria; phylum Verrucomicrobiota; class Verrucomicrobiia; order Palsa-1439; family Palsa-1439; genus Palsa-1439. The sequence continues at coordinate 467,868 of CAWJFL010000016.1, read as the reverse complement.
TGGTAGGCAACGTAGCACTGGAATATCGTCGGGCCGTCAATCGACCGCCCGGCGGACAACAGCAAGTGATGCTGGTCACTGAAATCAATCACCGTGCCGATATTGAACGCGGTGCCGACGTTGGGAAAGTCCACTTGCAGCTGCGTTTGATGATACACCTCCGCGCCGATGAGAACATTGGTCAACACCTGCTTCTGCAGCACCCCGCCGACAAACTCCCAATTCCCGTGGCCCGAAAAGGAATTGATGCCGTAGCCGCCTCCCCCATACGCCGTCCAGTCACCCCAACTCTTTTGCAGCCACACCGGCACAAACCCCTGTAGATGGCCCGTGCCGAGATTCTCCCGGCCGCTGCCGGTGGGAACCTCCAGCAACGGGAACACACCCACTTGCGGCAGCCAGTTCGTCTCCTGAATGAAGCGGAATTTCACGCCCAGTTCCGTGTCGCCATAACCGTAATGGGCGGCGCCGACCGACGGCGCGTCGTACGCCAGCGGCGCAATCACATGCAGTTGCACGTTGGAAATGACGCCGTAGTTCAGTTCGAAATGCGGCCCGGTGCCCGACCAGTCACCCGGCACCTTGGTGTCCTGCGAGGCGACATAAAATTCCCAATGCTGATAATCCACCGGCTCGGGGTCGTCGGTGACGAACGGCGGGCCACCGTACGTGTTCCCGACGAGGGCGACGCTGAGGATTGCCAGTCGTGCGACAACGGCTAAGCGTCGTGTGGTTCGCATGTCGTCAATCGCCGATCAAATAGAACCCCACAATGACGAGTCCGCCCGCCACCACTCCCGCCACGAGCATCCCGATCAATCGGTTGACGCTCATCTGTATTCCCCGACCGCCGTTGGCCCGCGCGAACAGCCAGCCAAAGAACCCAAACACCATGAGAACGATGATGCTGTGGGTCACCCAATGATGACCGGTGAGTTTTTGCATACCCGCCTGGACAGCCTGACTCTTTTCTTTCGCGATCACCAGCAGCGCATTGACCACGCTGGCGAGTGCCGCGGACAACCCGAAGGAGATCGTGTATTTCGAGACGCTGGCGGTTTCCGTGTTCGGTGTCATTCTTTGTCCTCACTTCGCCAGTAACGCCACCTTCACTCCCATCGCAATGATTGCTCCGTCGCCCTCCATCATCAACGCAATCAGGGCAATCATGCCCGCCACCCACAGCACCACCCGGCGCGCGTCCTTATTCACCACCAGGTTGTTGGCCGCGGCGATCGGCAGATAGGTGACCAGCACCAGCAGCATGATGACCAGATGTTCCTTCGTCTCCATGAAGAAACTGTGGGCCAACGGCCACGGTCCCTTCAGAATGATCGCCTTATCCACCTTGTAGAAAACGACGTACCAGTAGCCGCCAATGCAGAACGCCAGCCACATGAATACCGCCGCCGCCCGACTCATCCTCCTGATCCGCGCCTGGTTCGTCTCGGAGGCGTGCAACGCATCGACGAAAATCCACACAGCCGTGACAATGCACGCCACCCCAAACAAAACATGCGCCATCAAAATCAGTTCCGTCATGATCGTTGCCGGGCCAAATCTTGCACATCCGACCTCAGAAGCAACCGCAAAGTTGCCATCCTCATGACCTAATCGCGCCATCGTCCCGTGCGAAATCGTGGTATGTTTGTTCCAATCGACTGACCATGTTCGGATTCAAGACCAAACGCCGCCAGCGACTCCGTTCGCAGCCATTCCCGGCACCCTGGCTGGCCGTCATCCAGCGAAATGTCCCGCACTACGCGCGTCTGACCCCGGCCGAGCAACACGAGTTGCAGGCGACCATCCAGGTCTTCATCGCCGAAAAAAACTTCGAGGGCTGCGGCGGTTTGGAAATGACCGACGAAATCAAGGTCACCATTGCCGCCTACGCCTGCATTCTCCTGCTGCATGTCGAGCACCACGACTACTATCCCCGCCTCCAATCAATTCTGGTCTACCCCGATGCGTACCCCGTCCCCGTCACCCGCTGGGGTCCGGGCAACGAGATCATCGAAACCCACGAAATGCGCCTGGGCGAATCCTGGCGGACCGGCGCCGTCGTCATCTCGTGGAACCACGTCCTCCATCGTCCCTCCGATCCAAGCGGCGGACGAAACGTCGCCCTCCACGAGTTCGCCCACCAGCTCGACGGGGAAAACGGGTTCGTGGACGGCGCCCCCGTGTTGCCGAGGACATCCATGTATCGGGCGTGGGCCCGCATTCTCGGCCGTGAATACCAGGCGCTCGCCGAGGCCGCCGATGCCGACCGCCCGACCCTCCTCGACAAGTACGGCGCGACCAATCCCGCCGAGTTCTTCGCCGTGGTGACCGAATACTTCTTCGAGCAGCCCCAGCAGCTTCAGCAACGACATCCGGAACTTTACGAGGAGCTCAAACTGTATTATAGGCAAGACCCGGCCCGAACCGGCTCCGCCACAGGATCGGCCCAGCCAGCGGGCGGAGAATAGGAGCGCACCATGCCATATTTGAAAATCACGACCAGCCAGCCCATCGGCGCCGAACGGAAACACCATCTGTTGAAGGCCGCCTCCAAAATGGTTGCCGCGGAACTGGGCAAGCCCGAGCAATACATGATGGTCTCGGCGGAAACCCCGGTCTCCATGCTGTTCGCGGGGACCGACGCGCCCTGCGCCTTCCTCGAATTGCGCGGCATCGGTCTGCCGGAATCGAAAACCGGCAAGCTGTCCCAACTGCTCTGCGGCCTGCGTCGAATCCCAAGCCGGCATCCCGCAGGACCGGGTCTACATCAACTTCGCCGACATCCCGCCCAGCCTCTGGGGCTGGAACGGCGAAACCTTCTGACGGCGCTTTTCATTGCCAGCGGCTTCGCGCAACCGCTAACATGCGTCGTGCACATGGTGACGAACGCCCCGCCCCAGGTTGTCTTCGAAGACGACGACATTCTCGTGGTGGACAAACCGGGCGGCATGGTCTGCCATTCGGCGCAGCGACCCGAGTACGGCTCGCTCGCGGACTGGTTGCGCGACCACGGCGTGCCCACACCGCGCATGATCAACCGTCTCGACCGCGAAACGAGCGGCCTGATCGTCGTCGCGAAAAACGAGTCCGCCGCCAAAACACTCGGCAAAGCCGTCTTGCGCCGCGAGATCGAAAAAGAGTATCGAGCAATTTGCTGGGGCGAATTCAAGCAGGATCAGGGCGTGATCGATCAACCCATCGCCGTCAGCCAGACTTCGGTCGTCTACACCAAACGCGTGGTGGACAGCGCCGCCGGTAAACCGAGCCGCACGGAGTTCGCCGTCGAAAGACGGCTGCGCGGGTTTACCGTGGTCCGGCTGACACCGCGCACGGGGCGGGCGCATCAATTGCGCGTGCACCTCGCGTGGCTCGGTCATCCGATTGTCGGCGACAAAGTCTACGGTCCCGACGAAACGCTCTATTTGCAGTTCATCAAGGACGGCGTGACGAACGCGATGCTGGACAAGCTGCTCATGCCGCGCCACGCCCTGCACGCCGAGCGCGTTTCCTTTCTTCATCCGCGCACCCGCGAACGCGCCACCTTCGCTGCTCAATTGCCCGACGACATGCAAACCTTCATCGAGGAGCACGCGTAAGTGCTGTCTCTGCTCGACAACAAGGGATTCCGCCGACTGTGGATCTCGCAGATCGCGCTGGCGCTGGGCGACGCCGTGATGCAGATGGGGTTGCTGGAGTACTTCCGCGCGCACGGATATAGCGAGCGTACCGAGACGGCGAAAATGTTCTTCGCGGTCGCCCTGCCGGGCCTGCTGTTGGGGCCGCTGGCCATCGCCTATGTGGACCGCTGGCAACGGCGACACGTCCTGATTGTCAGCGACGCGTCGCGGGCGGTGATTGTCGGCCTGATCGCCGCGTGGCTCCTGCCGGTCCTGATGGGTCGAGTCCCGTTCCGCAACCTGTTTGCCGTGTATGCATTGATCCTCGTGATCGGCTCGATCACGACCTTTTACTATCCGGCCCGGTACGCGCTGATCCCCAACCTCGTCGGCAACGAGCGCCTGATTCAGGCCAACACGCTGTTCACCACCAGCCTCGCCATCGCCGGCGTCGGCGGCCGCGCCATCGGCGGGTTCGTCGCCGAGAGAATCGGCGTGGAATGGGCGATCCTCTCCAACGCCGTCGCGTACGTCGTCGCCACCGTCCTGGTCTGGCGCATCCAGATGGACCCGCATGCCACGACCGGCGGCCCTGATTCGAAAGAACCCGGTGGTTGGGGCGACCTGAAAACCGGGCTGGTCTATATCTGGCAACACCACAGCGCGTTGTCCCTCGCCCTGTTGTCCGCCGTGTTCGCCTTTCTGGCGGGCGTGTTCGCCGTCGAAATCGTTGGCTACACGATGGAAACTCTCGGGTTGCGGACCGGCGGGTTTGGCTATCTGTTGGTCGCCGCAGGCGCGGGCGCGGCTCTCGGCATCGGCATGGTGGGACGCGGCAAAGCCTGGACGAAAGCGACTGGTTGCCATTCGTCCAATTGTTGCTCGTCGGCGCGGTGCTCATCCTGATGGGCCTGACGGCGCGCGTCTGGATCACGGTCCTGCTCTTGTTCGTGCTGGGCGCCATTGCGGCGACGATCCTGATCCCGATCGACGCCAAGCTGCAGGAAGAGGTCGACGACAAGCGGCGCGGCGCGGTGTTTGCCGCGCGCGGGATGCTCACCTCGGCGACCATGATCGTGGCGTTCTGGCTGCAATTCGGCACCAAACTGTTTCAGCGCACCCCCGCGCCGCAGATCATGTTGTGGCTCGGGTTTGGCTCGATTGCTGCCGCGGTTCTGACCCTGGCGACGCTGCACCTGGGACGCCAAAAACCGCGGTCGGGCAGTGTAGCTTGACCGGCTTCCCGCGCGTCGGTACAGTTTCGCCGCGGACAACCGCGACACAGGACATCTGAGGAACGAATGCTGCAATACGTACTCCGTTTCGTCGCCGGCAAGGACCAGGGCAGGGAATTTCCCTTGCCCCAGGACCTGTACATCGTGATCGGTCGCGTCAGCGACGTCGATGTGCTCCTGCTCGACGAAAAGGTGTCCCGCAAACACGCGAAGATCTCGACCCACGGCGGCAAAATCATGATCGAGGACCTCGCGTCGCGCAACGGCACGTTCGTCAACGGCGCCCGCATCCGCAACACCGAACTCAAAGAGGGCGACCAGATCATCATCGGTTCGTCGACCATCAAACTGGTGTCCGTTACCGATCTGAAAGTGCGGGCGACACCATCGGCCGCGCCCGCCGGTGCGCCAATCCCGGAAGGCCAGGCGACCGCCGGCTCGGCCCTCATCTCGGGTTCCATTCGCGAGATGCCGCTGCCCGATCTGTTGCAACTGTTCGCCAACTCGCGCAAGAGCGGCGTCATGACCATCCGGTCCGACCGTGGCATCGGCAAACTCTACCTCCGCGAAGGTCAGGTCTATCACGCCGAGATCGAAAGCAACCCGATTGTGAAGTCACGCAAGGCGTTTTATCGCATGTTCGCCTGGATCGATGGCGCGTTTGACCTGCGGCCCGCCGCCGATCATCGCGTGACGGAGGAAATCACGGAATCCACCACGTCATTGATCCTCGAGGGTGTCCGTCAGTTGGACGAAATTCGCATCCTCGAACCGAAACTGCCGCGACCCGGGGCGCGATTGCATGTGGCGGAACCGTTGCCCGGCAACCTCCGCGACCTGGCGACCGAAGAAATCCAGTTATTCCAACTGGTGCTGCACCACAACACGATTGAAACCGCCGTCGACAATTTTCCCGGAACGGATTTCGAGGCCTACACCTGCCTGATGGACCTGTTGCGCCGTGGGTTTATTACGTCCGGGTGAGAAGCAGGACGTGAACCTCACTGCGGATGGAGCGGCAACAACACTGGCAGAGCATTGAGGAATTTGCCGCAGAGTTTTGCCACCGTCGTTGCGACCTCTGGAGCATCATCCTCGGTCACATCTTCCCACTCGGTTTGGCTAGTGATACCCAGAGCGGATAAATATGAGATGCCCTCTTTAACTGTTGGATTGGCGAGCTCAAGAGACATCAAGTGGGAGAGCGAGCCCTCCGCGCCCTGTTTCGGATCACCGTTTGGCACCATTCGCCAGAGCGCCTCCTCTACCTTGAGCCAGTCCCGCGTTCTAATGTCATGGGAGTACCTCAATTGGTGTGAACGGCCGGTAAGATCGACTACTGTATAGACGAGAAGCTCGCCGTGATGCAGACGATATTGCCACCCCCAACTGCCAGAAGGCCCAACCTGGCTGCCGCACACAGGGTCTAATGCGGACCTGAGAAGGCGAGCAAGCTTGCGTCGCCGTACCGGAATCCACTCCCCAATCTCTTTCAATTTATAAATCTCTCGCTCCTCCGGAGACGGCGACGCGAACGAAGCCAAAAATTTCCCGACGAATTCCTGGCCATCCTGCGCTGCGTTCTCTCCAAGAGTCTGCACTGCCTGCCGATGGAATCGCCTCACGAGCGCAGTCGAAAACCGAATTTGATCCTGTTGCGACAAACTCCGCATAACGGCCAAGAGGCCGCGAGTTGTACTGTTCTTAACCGCCCTGAGCAACGGGAAGCCGCCCGCTAACTCCTGCCGAAACTCCTCCAAACTCCATCGGTAGTATTCTACTTGGAAGTCTTTTCTCAGCTGTTCCAGATTCATATGTCTGTCGTTAAAGCTTTAGAACACGGCCACAGACCAGCCCGCCCGTTTAGAACAACTCATTTTCCTTCGCGCCAGCCTTCACGTTGAGTTTCTTGTACGCCAATTCCGTCGGCACGCGGCCTTGCGGGGTGCGTTTCAAATAGCCTTCCTGGATCAAAAACGGTTCGTAGACTTCTTCGAGCGTGTCGGGTTCCTCGCCGACCGCCACCGCCAGCGAACCGATGCCGACCGGTTTGCCGCCGAATTTGTGCACCAGTGTTTCGAGGATGCGTTTGTCCATCTCGTCGAGGCCGTGTTCGTCGATGTCGAGCATGGCCAGCGCCTTGTCGGCGATGTCCTTGGTAATCTGCTTCGACTTGGCCTTCACCTGCGCGTAATCGCGGACCCGCTTCAGTAAATTGTTGGCAATGCGCGGCGTCCCGCGCGACCGACCGGCGATCTCCGTCGCGCCGCCGTCGTCAATGTCCACATTCAGGATGCGCGAGGAACGGTGGATGATGGAGGTCAATTCGCCGGCACTGTAATAATCGAGTCGTTCCGTAATGGGGAACCGCGACCGCAACGGCGCGGTCAGCAGTCCGCTCCGCGTCGTCGCGCCGATAAGTGTGAACCGTGGCAAATTCAGACGTACGCTGTGCGCGTTCGGCCCCTGGTCGATCACGATATCCAACCGAAAATCCTCCATCGCGGGATACAGGTATTCTTCGACGACCTTTTGAAGTCGATGGATCTCGTCGATGAACAACACGTCGCCCTTGTCGAGCTTGGTCAGCAAGCCGGCGAGGTTGGCGGCTTTTTCGAGCGCGGGGCCACTGGTGACCACGATATTGACGCCCATCGCCTTGGCGAGGATATGCGCGAGTGTGGTCTTGCCCAAACCCGGCGGGCCGCTCAGCAGAATGTGGTCGAGTGATTCCTTGCGTTGCCGCGCGGCTTCGACGGCCAGTTCCAGCCGCTCCTTCACCTTGCCCTGTCCCTGGAAATCGGCGAACAGACCGGGACGCAACGACACGTCCAGTGTCTTGTCGTGAATGGTCTCCGTGACGAACCGCTCGGCCATGCGGGCAAGATGCGAAACGCCGCCCAAAGACGCAAGACGAAAAGGCCGCGCCAGACTGATGTTTGTGGCATGCCGCGAAGCGAGGCGAAGCAGCGCCAGGCGTGAAATAGTCGAGACGGTTCAGCCAATGCTGAGCTTGCGCTTGGCAACGGACAATGGGATTACGGGCTTCTTGCGTTCAGCGCGCTTGGCTTTGCGCAATTCCAGCACACGCTGGTGTTTTAGCGCCTTTGGCTGAGGACAGGCGACGCTACAACACTGGCGACGTTAACGTGCATGGGGCGCCCGTTTCGTTGTGACGGAGGCGGCAGTTGATGCTACGTTACCGCCGACGTGAGTTTTTCGTCCAAAAATCTGGCGGCGTTCTACTATCAGTTGGGCACGCTGGTGCAGGCCGGCGTGCCGATCCGGAGCGCGCTGCTGTCGACGCAAAAAACCGCGCCGCGGGCGATGCGGTCCACCGTGGCGGAGTTGTCCGCTCGCGTCAACGAAGGCGTGCCCGTGCACGAAGCGATGGAACGCTGCGGCCAGCGGTTCGCGCCGCTCGACAAACACACCCTCGATATGAGCGGTCGCAGTGGCGCGTTGGACATCGGGTTGTTGTCGTTGAGCAAGTATTACGAGAGCCGCGCGGCGGCGCGCAACAAGCTCGTCGCCGGTTCCATCTACCCGGCGGTGTTGTTGATCGTGGCGGTGTTCGGGTCCCATTTCCCGGCGGTTTTCCTCGGTGCCATTGGCGGGAAACCGTACACCATACTCGATTATTTGCGGGACACTTTCGGGGTGCTTGGGATGCTAGTCCTGGTCGGCGCCGTCGCTACGTGGCTGCTGCGATGGGCGCTACGAACGCCGGGGTTGAACGTGGCCGTTGACCGCGTGCTGCGGGCCGTGCCGGTGCTGGGTCGGCTGCGGTTTGATTACGCGCTGATCCGGTGGGTGTCGTCGATCCGCCTGATGTTGCGCGCCGGGATTGGCGTCGTGCCCGCGCTGGAGTACGCCAGCCGCATGGCGGACAGTCCGCTGATTATGCATGGCTACCAGAAGGCCGCGCCGCTGATCGGCAGTGAACTCCAGGTCAGCCAGGCGCTCGCGACGACGGACGTGTTTCCCGAGTACCTGCTCCAGTTTTGGGCCACGGGCGAACAGAGCGGTCGCATGGACGAGATGCTCAATCGGTTGGAAGCGTATTACGAGGACCGCTGGCGCCGCAGTCTCGACCAGACCGCGACCTGGCTGCCACGAATCGCCTACGTGTTGGTCGTGCTGTACGTAGCATACACAATCCTCAACATGTACAATTCGTACTTCAGCCAGTATGACGAACTCCTGAAATGACTTCGCGCAAGCTATCCATAGCCCTCCTTCTGACCCTCGGTGTCTCGGCCTGCCGAACCACCACGTCGCCGGACAAAACGGTTGCCGCGCAGCCGCCCGTCGCGCGACGGATCGCGCACGTGACCAATCTTCACGGCGAACGTTTGGTGGATGATTACTACTGGCTGCGCGAAAAGGACAATCCCGACGTTCTCGCTTACCTGCGCGCCGAAGACGCTTACACGGACGCGGTGATGAAGCCGACCAAGCCGCTGCAGGACAAGATTTACAATGAGATGCTCGCGCGGGTCCAGGAGCCGGACGACACCGTGCCGTACCGCGATGGTGATTGGTTGTATTACCGCCGCACCGAGCCGGGGAAACAATATCCCACGTACCTGCGCAAACAAGCGTCCACAAACGCGCCGGAAGAAATCTTGCTCGACATGAACGCCATGGCCGTCGGTAAGGACTTTCTCGACGTCGGCCTGACCGAAGTGAGCGATGATGGCAACTTGCTGGCGTTCACCACGGACGAGACCGGGTTTCGCGAATACACTCTCTACGTAAAGGACCTGCGGACGGGCGCGTTGTTGAGCGAGAAGATCCCGCGGGTCGACAGCGTCGCGTGGGCAACGGACAACCAGACGTTTGTCTACGTCACGGAAGACGACGCGAAACGGTCCTCCCGCGTCTGGCGACACAGACTTGGCGAGAATACGGACACGCTGGTGTACGAGGAGAAGGACGCGTTGTTCACGGTGGAGGTCGACCGGTCGCACAGCAAACGCTTCGTGTACGTCGCCATTGGCAGCAAGACGACAGACGAGGTCCGTTATCTGCCGGCGGACCGCCCCGAAGAACCATTGAAGATATTGACCCCGCGGGAGCAGGACCATGAATACAGCGCGGATGACGGCGGCGATCTCTTCTACATACGCACGAACGACAAGGGCCGGAACTTCCGGCTTGTGACCGCGCCCATCGCCGATCCGCGGCATGAAAACTGGAAGGAGATCGTGCCAGTCCGCGACGACGTATCGCTCGACGATTTCGGGGTGTTTTCGCATCACGTCGCGCTGATCGAACGGGCGAACGGTTTGCCGCAAATCCGCGTGTATGACATCGGCACGGGTTCGTCGCATACGATCGAGTGGCCCGAATCGGCCTATGCGGTGGAAGCGGGTGACAATGCCGTGTTCGACACGAATGTGCTGCGGGTTACCTACGAATCCCTGACAACGCCGCGTTCCGTTTACGACTACGACGTGGACACGCATGAGCGGACGTTGCTGAAGCGACAGATCGTGAAAGGCGGATACGATCCCAACCGGTACCAGACCGAGCGGATCTTCGCCACGGCCGTCGACGGGACACGGATTCCCATCTCACTCGTCTATCGGAAAGATCTCAAGTGGCCATCGGGCAATCCGTTGTGGCTGTACGGGTATGGGGCGTATGGGTTGCCCACCGATGTCTGGTTCTCGTCGGGCCGGTTGAGCCTGCTCGACCGGGGCCTGATCGTGACGATTGCGCATGTCCGTGGCGGCGGCGAATACGGCAAGCGGTGGCACGATCAAGGGCGGATGCTGACCAAGCGCAACACGTTCACCGATTTCATCGCCTGCGCCGAGACGCTCGTGGCGCGGCATTACACCGACCCGCAACATCTGGCCATCGAAGGCGGCAGCGCGGGCGGTATGCTGGTCGGCGCCGTATTGAATATGCGGCCGCGCCTGTTCAAGGCGGCACTGCTCGAAGTGCCGTTCGTCGATGTGATCAACACGATGCTCGACGAATCGTTGCCGCTTGACGGTCGGGGAATTCGAGGAATGGGGCAACCCGAAGATCGCCGATCAGTACGCGTACATGAAAACGTACAGCCCGTACGACAACATCAAGCCGCAAGCCTACCCGGCGATGCTGGTGGAGTCATCGCTCAACGACAGCCAGGTGATGTACTGGGAACCGGCGAAGTACGTCGCCAAACTTCGCGCCACCAAGACCGATTCCCATCCGCTCCTGCTCAAGATGAATTTGCAGCCCGCCGGCCACAACGGCAAGAGCGGCCGCTACGATGCCCTGCGCGATACCGCGTTCGAATACGCGTTCATCCTGACGCAGTTGGGAATCGACCAGTGACCCCGAACAAAACCGGTAGCCGCAGGCTTTAGCCTGCGCCGATAATCTGATTTACACGCACCCTAAAGGGTGCGGCCACAATCAAAGGCAAGCCGTCTTTGACCCTGTTACGTGGTTCGCAGCGCGGTTCGGACAATTTCTTCAACGGTCGCTTTCGGGCCGGCCGTCTGGGCCGCGGTAAGGATGGCCTTGTGGGCATCGACCTGCTTGTAGCCGAGCGACACGAGGGCGAGGACGGCATCGATGAGCTTTTGTTCTTCGGGCGTGGCGGCGCGACCTTTCGTCTCGAATGCCGCCGCCCCGCCGATCTTGTCCTTCAACTCGACCACGAGACGCTCGGCGGTCTTCTTGCCAATGCCGCGCAGGGTGGAAAGCGTTTTGGTGTCGCCGCTGGCGATCGCGCCGCGCAACGCGGAGATCGAGGTGCTGCTGAGAATGTTGATGGCGAGTTTCGGGCCGATCCCGCTGATGCTGATCAGCAACAGAAACATCGCCCGCTCGTCGGGCGTGACGAACCCGAATAGCTGCTGCGCGCCATCCTGCGAAACGACGTGGTGATACGTGAGCAGTTTCACGTCCGCGCCCCGGGGCGGCAGCTTGTCGTAGCTCGACAGCGGGATGAATACGGAATAGCCCACGCCCTGGCAGTCCACAACCACATGGGTCGGTGTGGAATCCGCGAGCTTGCCGTGGAGGTACGCAATCATTGCGGCCAGTGTACCCGCGAATGCAGGCGAATCAACGCGAATTGAACGTGGTCTAAATCTGCTTGGGCGGTTTGATTTGCACGCCGCGGCAATTGTGGGCGTGGCAGATGGCGAGGGCGAGGGCGTCGCCGGCATCGGCCTGGGGAATCTCCGCGAGTCCGAGCATCGCTTTGACCATGTTACCGACCTGACTCTTGCCGGCGCCACCGAGCCCGGTGACGGCCTGTTTCACTTTGCGCGGGGCGTACTCGTAGACCGGGAGATCGTTCGCGGCGGCCGCGGCGATGACGACGCCACGGACCTGGCCGAGCGTGAACGCGATGCGCGTGTTCTGGACGTAGACCAACCCTTCGATCGCCACCGCGTCGGGCTTGTGTTTGTCGATGAGTTTCCTGACCTCGTCGCCAATCCGCACCAGACAACGGGACGGCAGAACGCGCGGCGGGTTCTCGATCTGCCCATGACAAAGCGCGGACATCTGGTTGCCGCGAACCTCGACGACGCCGAAGCCGGTGCTGCGGAGGCTGGGGTCAATGCCGAGGATGATCATTGTACGCGCGGCGGTCTGTAGACCGCCGCTACAGTTATGCGGCGGCGGCGGTTATCCGCTCCATGATGTCGTCGGGAATGTCGTAATTGGAATAGACGTTCTGGACGTCGTCGTTGTCTTCCAGCGCATCGATCAGCGCCAGCACGGAGCGGGCGGTCTTTTCGTCGGTGACGAGCACCGGCGTGAGCGGCAATTGTGCGATCTCGGCCAACTGGGGTTTGATGTTTTTCGCTTCGAGCGCCTTGTGGACGGCCTCGAACTGATGCGGATCGGTCAGGATTTCATACGTGTCGGGATGCGCGATCATGTCGTCGGCGCCCGCGTCGAGGGCGAGACTCATGAGATCGTCCTCCGAAATCTGCTCTTTCGGAACCACGATCTGGCCCTTGCGATGAAACAGGTGCTTGACAGCTCCCACACCGGCCATGTTGCCGCCGTGTTTGGTGAAGATCATCCGAATCTCGGAAGCCGTGCGGTTCTTGCTATCGGTGAGCAACTCCACCAGCAGGGCAACGCCGCCGTGCGCGTAGCCTTCATAGGTGATTTCTTCATACGAGACGCCGGGGAGTTCGCCCGTGCCCTTCTTGATGGCGCGGTCGATGTTGTCAGCGGGCATGTTGACGGCGCGGGCTTTCATCAGGATGGTGCGGAGCCGGGGATTGAATCCCGGATCGCCGCCGCCATGCTTCGCGGCCACGGTCATTTCCTTGCCGAGCTTGGCGAAGACCTTCCCGCGTTTGGAGTCAACCACCCCCTTGGTGTGCTTGATCTTCGACCATTTGGAATGACCTGACATGGCGGAGAAATCTTAGCTTGCCGGTGGCCGTCTTTCCATATAATTTATCAGCGTCCTGACCCGCTTGTGCGCGGGTGGTGGAATTGGCAGACACGTACGTTTGAGGGGCGTATGGCGAAAGCCGTGCAGGTTCAAGTCCTGTCCCGCGCACCAATCTTTGACTGGCTCCCGCAGCATCCGGTGGTGGTTTTCCTGTAAGAAACCCCTACACCAGCAGGACTGGCTGTGCTAAGGTAGGGAAAGAAAGGCTGGAGGCCCTATGCGAGCGCGGTTTCTGTTTTCGTCAGTAATCATCGCGGTTGTGTTGTCATTTCTGGTTGGTTGCACTCCCATAAAGCCGTCCGGCACGATCGAGCCGCAACCCGCCATGCGCGCGGTGGGGCAACCCGTTGCGCCGCCACCCTCTTCTCCGCCTGCTCCGCCGCCATCCCCATCGAAAGCCGGAACCACCGACGAGCCCACCGACGAAACAATCGGCTTCCAAATTCGACGGTTGCTGAATACCGACCCCACGACGGGCGCCGGCATAATCGTCGAGGTGGAAGATGGCAATGTCACCTTGCGTGGCACGGCGCCCAATCAGGCCGCAGCGTGGCGCGCGGAAGGCGTGGCGCGCTCCGTCAAAGGCGTCAAATCCGTGGTGAACCAGATCATTGTAAACACGCCCAGCCCGATACAGGGACGCTTCGGTCCCAGCTCCGTTTCTCACGGCGCGGTGTGAGCAGGGGCGGGCGGTCGAGTGGTTTGAAAGTCCGCCACGCCGTATTTCCACACGAACCAAACAACCCCGGCGCAGAAAAGAAGCGTGGCTAGCAGGTACAACACTGCGAACCGCTTATGTCCGGAGGCTGCGGCCGGCGGCTCAACCGTCGTCTTCTTCAGGGAATCCTGGGCTTCCCTGAGATCCTCGATGAGTTCGTCGTATGACCCATATCGATCGGCGGGGTCTTGCGCCAGCATGTGGGTGATGATCCGGATGGTGCTCGGTTGGGTCGCGGGGGCGTCCATCGCGAGCGAGGCGGCCGGGTCCACGGCATGTTTGGCGGCCGCGTCGGTGGTGGACGGGGAGTCGGCCGGCGGCCGGCCCGTCAGTGCATGGAACAGCGTCGCGCCGAGTGAATAGATGTCGCTACGCTCGTCGTCGGGTTTGCCGCGAAGTTTCTCTGGCGCCACATAGTAGGGCGTGCCCCAGATTTGGTCGGCCTCCGGCGTCGCGATGCCTTCCGGGTTGTTCCCCGGGGCGGTGGCCAGGCTGAAATCGACGAGTTTGGGAACGCCATCCTCATTGAACAGGATATTGCCGGGTTTCACATCGCGATGGAGTACGCCATGCTGCCACGCGGCCCGCAGGGCGGAGGCCGTCTGGAGGCCAATGGATAGCACCTCGGCCTCGGAGAGACGTCCGAGCTGGGTAATGCGGCTGTCGAGACTTCCGTGGTCGCAAAGTTCCATGGTCGTGTAGTACCAGTGGTCAATCTCGCCAAACGAATAGACCTGGGCGACATTCGGGTGATTGACGGTGGCGGTCGCACGAGCCTCGCCGGAGAACCGGGCAACGAATTCCGGATCGGAGGCGAGGTTCGAGCGCAGGATCTTGAGGGCCAGGTAGCGGTTGAGCGGGACGTCGATGGCTTTGTAGACCGTGCCGGTGCCACCGGTGCCGATCACGTTGAGCAACAGGAAATCACCAAATTTCAGAGGGACGACGGAGGGAGCCCCGCAGTGCTGGCATTCGACGTGGGTGAAACCGGTCTGTCCGGTGAGGTCGACAATCGCCCCGCACGAATGGCAATTGATCGAGTCCGGCACATTGCCTGGTGCGTCCATCACGCGCCAACGGTAGCACGCGTCGGAAAGCGGCAGCAACAGCAAATCGGCGACCCGTTTTGTTTTGACCACGCTGAGTAAATCGCCGCAGTCCAAAGGGCGTCTTCCGCGCATGCCATTAGATTCTGGCAATACGTAACAATTTGTTTTACAATTATTTGCGGACGGAATTTGGGTGGAAGAAGAAAGTGGTGGCATATTGGCTGCTAAGTCCATGCGCACACGGGTGTACGTATTCCCCGACGTGATAATCGCGAGGACCTAATGAGGTGTTTTTTCTGTTTACATGCCAGAGCCGCTTCTCTAGTATTCGCACCCGCACTTGGGGAGGAGATTGATGAAGAAGATCGAGGCCATTATCAAGCCGTTCAAGCTCGAAGACGTCAAGGAAGCCCTGGCTGGCGTGGGCGTCGAAGGTATGACGGTCACAGAAGTCAAGGGTTTTGGACGACAGAAGGGTCACACCGAAATCTACCGAGGGAGTGAGTACACCGTGGATTTCTTGCCCAAGCTGAAGTTGGAGATTGTGCTGCCCGACAGCGCCGTCGAGGCCGCGGTCAGCGCGATTCTGAAGACAGCCAAGACGGGCAAGATCGGCGATGGCAAGATTTTCGTCCTGCCCATTGACGAGGCCGTGCGCATCCGCACCGAGGAGCGCGGCGACCAAGCCGTGTAACGCCGCCCAAAACTGGATCAACGAGCAACCAAAATTGCAGCCGGTTCGGTGAACCATCCGCCGACTGGCCAGGAGGACAGCTATGACACCAAAAGAGACCGGTTCGGTGAACCATCCGCCGACTGGCCAGGAGGACAGCTATGACACCAAAAGAAGTGCTGGCGTTGTGCAAAAGCAAGAACGTACAACTGGTAGATGTCAAATTCTGCGATTTTCTGGGAACCTGGCAGCATTTCTGTGCGCCGGTTGCCGAGCTGGAAGAAGAGGTTTTCGAGGCGGGCCTGGGCTTCGATGGTTCGTCTATTCGTGGATGGAGATCCATCGAATCGAGCGACATGCTGCTGATTTTGGACCCGGCCACGGCGATCATCGACCCGTTCCCACAGGTCACCACGCTCAGCATCGTGGCGGACGCGATCGACACGATCACCCGTGAGCCCTATACGCGCGACCCGCGTAACCTCGCCCGCAAGGCCGAGGCGTATTTGAAGCAAACGGGCATCGCGGACACGGCGTACTTTGGGCCGGAAGCCGAATTCTTCATTTTCGACGACATTCGCTTTGGCCAAACTTCCAATAGCGGCTACTACTACATCGACAGCAACGAGGGGATTTGGAACAGCGGCCGCGAAGAGTTCCCCAACCTGGGCAACAAGATCCGCCACAAGGAAGGCTATTTCCCGGTCGCCCCGCAGGACACACAGGTCGATATCCGCAACGAAATGATCATGGTCATGAAGGATTGCGGCCTGAGGGTGGAGCGCGAGCACCACGAAGTAGCCACCGCCGGGCAAGCCGAGATCGACCTGCGCTTTAACGCGTTGGTTTCCATGGCCGACGACATGATGCTGTACAAGTACATCGTCAAGAATGTCGCCAAGCGCCACAACAAGACGGCCACGTTCATGCCGAAACCGCTGTTCGGCGACAACGGCAGCGGGATGCACACGCACCAGAGCCTGTGGAAAAAGGGCAAACCGCTGTTCGCGGGCAAAGAATACGCCGGCCTCAGCGATCTGGCGCTGCATTATATCGGCGGCATCCTGAAACACGCGCGCGCCGTGGCGGCGCTCACAAACCCGACCGTCAACAGCTACAAGCGCCTGACGCCAGGCTTCGAAGCGCCGGTCAACCTCGCGTATTCGAGCCGCAATCGCTCGGCCGCGGTCCGCATCCCAACGTATTCACCGAGTCCCAAGGCCAAACGCATTGAGTATCGTCCGCCCGATCCGACGGCGAACCCGTACATTGCGTTTGCCGCGCTGTTGATGGCGGGTCTGGATGGCATTGAGAACCGGATCGACCCTGGCGAGCCGCTCGACAAGAACATCTACGAGTTGCCGCCGTCCGAACTCAAGAAAGTGCCGTCGATGCCGGGCAGTCTCACCGAGGCCTGCGACGAATTGGAAGATGACCACGAGTTCCTGCTGAAGGGTGATGTGTTCACGCAGGACGTGATCGACACCTGGATCGAAATGAAGCGCAAAGAACAGGATCAGGTGCGGTTGCGTCCGCATCCGTGGGAATTCCACATGTACTACGACGCGTAAAAGAATGGCGTCACGCGCGGGGCCGAAAGTTCGCACGAGCTTTCGGCCCTGTTTTTTTCTGTGTTGCGCGGCGCACCAAAACTTTCTTTGGCGCGCATCATTTTTTTCTTGAACCGCGCAACCCCGGTCACTATGCTGCGACGCGCAAAGGCGAAGGCGAGGATAGCAGAGAGGGTTGTGAATAAGTTGTGAACAGCTTGGGCGTTCAGCCACGTTTTGCTGGTCGGCTGCATGCATCGCCCAAGGAATGTGGATTTTGTGGTTCACCTCTCTCCTGAGTCCGACACGAATGGTGTGAGGGGAAACGCAGCCGCACAGCGGTGTAAGAGCCGTTTGAGACGTTTTTTTCGCGGTTGCATGGGCGTGGTGATCAAAGCAAGGGGGTTTTCACGGTTTTGTCTCCTTGAATTCGTGTGCGGGTCGCTCCTTCCGTTCGCCCCGGCTGCAAACTGCCTGTAGTGGCAGGATGCAGCAGCGGTGTCAACAGCCTGTGAATAAGTCGAGGCTCGTAACGACGGAGGAAACATGACAGTGGGGCACGATCAACTATGGCGCGACGCGAGCAAAATCCTGCAAGGGATGCTCAATCCGGAGCTGTTCAACCGGTGGTTTGCGCCCATCCGACCGGTCGAACTCAACCAGGACGGACTCGTCTTGGGTGTCGCCAACGAATTTTACCAAATCTGGCTTCAAGATAACTTTTTGCCGTTGATCCGCGAAGCCGTCAATCAGGTCTCCCGCCAACCCCTTCAGGTCCGGCTGGCCGTCAGCCAGGGATTGAAAGTGCCGCCCGAACTGCCTCAGCCAGCGACATCTCGGCACGAGAAGCGGTCGTCGGTCAGGACCGACCTCGATGTGAAACTGAACCCGCGTTACACGTTTGATTCGTTCGTGGTCGGGCCCAACAGCAACTTCGCCCATGCGGCGGCGCTGGCGGTCGCCCAATCACCCGCCAAGGCGTATAACCCGCTGTTCATCTATGGCGGCGTCGGGTTGGGCAAGACGCACCTGATGCAGGCCATTGGTCACGCATCCTCCACCGGCGCCAAAAACCGCAAAGTCTCCTACATTACCTGCGAGCAGTTCACCAACGACTTCATTCAGGCCATTCAAAACAGCTCGATGACGAAGTTCCGCAAGAAGTACCGTCAGGTTGATGTGCTGCTCATCGACGATATCCAGTTCCTCGCGGGGAAAGAACGGATGCAGGACGAGTTTTTCCATACGTTCAACACCCTGTTCGACGCGCACAAGCAAATCGTGCTGTCCAGTGACCGGCCAGCGGCCGAGATCGCCAATTTGGAGAATCGGCTCGTTTCCCGCTTTGAATGGGGTCTGGTCACGGAACTCCAGCCGCCCGCGCTGGAGACGCGGATCGCGATTCTGAAGAAGAAAGCCGCGTTGATCGATGTGAAGCTTTCCGACTCGGTGGTGGAATTCATCGCGGAGAAAATCCGCACCAACATTCGCCGTCTGGAGGGCGCCCTGGTTCGTGTCGCTTCGTACACATCTCTCACGGGCAAAGAGGTTTCCCGTGATCAATTGGAGAATTTGCTTCGTGACGCGCTTCACGAAGAGGCCCGGCGGACCATCACCATCGAATCCATCCAGAAGAAGGTCGCCGAACACTTCGATATCCGGATCGCGGACATGACCAGCCGACGTCGGCCGCAAAACGTGGCGTTTCCCCGGCAGGTCGCCATGTACCTGAGCCGGACATTGACCAGCCGATCACTCGCGGACATTGGAGAATCGTTCGGCGGTCGCGATCACGGCACGGTTCTGCACGCGTGCCGGCTGATCGAATCGCGCTCGTCGAAGGACCAACAATTGCGCCAGACCGTTTCCTATCTCGAACAGTCGCTGCAACGACAATAACATTCCAACAAGTTGTCAATCGGTTGTGAGAATGAGCTGATGACTCGTGCGTCGCATCGCAGTCCAATCAATGTGGTTCAAACTTCTCTCGTTTACACCCTGTTGACGCCATGCGTAACTGCTTGCTGTGTCCTTGACAAGGAAAGTTGTTTGATATATTCACAGCCCGAACGGTAACGACTAATTGTTTTATATAACATGTAGTAGTAATACATCTGTGCTTTATGCCAGTTAAACTCAAAGTCACCAAGGAAGCGATTCTCGATGGACTGCAACGTGTGCAGAATGTCGTAAGCACACGAACCACGCTGCCGATTTTGTCAAATGTCTTGATCCAAGCGTCCAACGGAGGTCTGAACCTGACAACCACGGACTTGGACGTCGGAGTTCGTTGTCGCGTGGAAGCCGAGGTTTCCAAGACGGGTTCGACGACATTGCCGGCCCGCAAACTCTTCTCGATCCTGAAGGAAGTGCCCGCGGCTGAAATTGAAATCGAAGTGGATGACCGCAATGCGGCGTCCATTCGTTGCGGATCGTCGTTCTACAAGATTATGGGCCTTCCGGAAGAGGAGTTTCCCCGCTTCCCTGAGTCCGGTACCGGTAAAGCCTTGAAAATCGAGCAATCCGTCCTTCGTGACATGTTGAAGAAAACCGCGTACGCCGTGTCGAACGACGAGACGCGGTACGTGCTGAACGGCGTGTTTATGGGGCTGAAGGGCGATAAAATCACGGTTGTGGCCACGGATGGCCGTCGGTTGGCTCTCATGGAACACGACATGGAGATCCCCAAGGGAGCGGAAGCGGAACTGATCCTGCCAACGAAAGCCGTGAACGAGTTGGAGCGCCTGCTGGCTGACAAAGGGGACGTGAAGCTTTCCATCGGCGAAAACCAGATTGTGTTCGAGTTGGACGGTACCACGTTGGCCTCCAAGCTGATCGAGGGAACCTACCCGAATTTCCGCCAGGTGATCCCGACGGAGACGAAGGAACGGATTCCGCTGGAACGCGAAGTACTGCTCTCCGCCTTGCATCGGGCCTCCATCCTGGCCAGCGAGAAATCGCAATCGGTGAAGCTGAATTTTGCCAAGAACACGCTCACGATCACGGCGACCACTCCCGAGGTCGGCGAGGCCAAAGAAACGCTGTCGATCAACTATAAAGGCAAGGAAATCACCATCGCGTTCAATCCGCAATACATGATGGATCCGCTGCGGAATCTGGATGCCGACGAAGTGTTTATCGAATTGACCGACGAATTGAGCCCCGGCGTCATCAAGGTCAATGCCCCGTTCCTGTACGTGTTGATGCCCATGCGGTTGAGCTAGTGGATGGATCGGCCGGCTTGGAATTCTTTGGGGCGGCTGACGCTTGACACCCTTTTAGGGCCGCTCTACTCAAACAGGCTCTCTCGCGTTACGAGACAAACAAGCAAACAGGCAAACAGGCTCATCGGCTTTACGAGACGCTGGCGCTCTCGTGCTCTCGCAACCGCGTCAACGACCCACCCCGCTTTGGTCGGTTACCCTACCCAGCAGCGTCAGCGGGTCTCGGTTGGCTGGGGGTTAGCGCGGGAGGGTTCCCTTACAATACGTGGTTCGATGACTCGCCCATCAAGGAGAACAACAACACGCCACACCAATGTGTCGTCTAGGTGATCCGCTTGCAAAAACTCAACCTCATAATACCAGCAGTCGGAACATCTCCGATCGACCATTTTGTGGATCCCAAAGTCGATGATCTTCATCGTATGAACCTGAGGATATTTCGACTTAGACCATTCTCTAGCGGCTGACGTGATCCGTTCTATAGGCAAAGGCAGCGGTTCGTCTGCGTCCGGATTCCATCGCGGTATTCTGGGTAGGTCGGACACTTCGAGTTCGTAAATATGTTGCGAGACGCCACCGTAAGTAATTCCCATAATGATCAATTTGTCAGTTTCCGGTTTGTCGGCAGCGATGCACGCCGCGACAAGACCAAACAAGATCGAGAGATGAAGGAGTTTCCTCATAGTGATTCCAACAGTGTTCATATGTGCGCTTGGGTTTTGCGAACCTTGCGGTTTGAACTTCCGAGGGGTGCCCATAATATACGAGCGCCATTACACCTCTGAAGGAACAGCTAGGAAAGCACAAAAAGACGCCCCACCCCACTAGAATTGTGGGCCTCGACAGCGCACACCCTCAGCAGAGGCAACCCTAGCAACCAACTCCAACGCCCCCCCTTTCCTTCGCTGCCCACCCCCGTCTCGTCGCGGCTTTCCGATTATACCGTCTCGCCTACGGTGTCAAGGATACTACGGGCGGTGCTCTGACGGTTGCCCCTCCGCCCTCCGACCCGCCTGCGCTTGGATCGGCCGGCTTGGAATTCCTTGGGGCGGCTGACGCTTGACACCCTTTTTGCCGCGCTCTACTCTTTACCCGTCTGCACGACTGCCTCGTGGTGTAATGGTAGCACAACTGACTCTGGATTATCTCCGACTCTTTTAGCCTGTGTTTACTCGTCTTTGCTGGAGTGCACAAAACCCAATAGCCGTCGGCTTTTTCTGCATGTTGGACGTTTACTCTCGTTTGCCTGAAGCCGCTCAAATTCAGTCACAACATTGCAAAAAAACATTGCAACACGTCCGGCTCAGAATCCAGTGCGCTCGTTTTCGGGGCAGCGGTGTGTGTGGGTGGGGGGGATGCGGCGTGATCGTGCTTCTGGCGGCCTACTGTGAAGCAATGCGTGGCTGTCGTAGCGGCTCTCGTGATCCTGCCGCAACTGGCTGGTGGCGGTCGCGGTGGCAGAGGGCACACACAACCACGGCTGCGGCGTGATTGTGGCTCCAGTGCCAACTGTAAAGCATCGCGGGGCAGCGTAGCGGCTCGGATGATCGTGCCGGTGTTGGCACCAATGCGCGGGCCGTGGGGGGCTGGCTACAGTGTGGCTGGCTCAGGCGCCATGCGTTGCATCCGGTGTTTGCGCGTTGACGGCTCACTACTGTCGCGGTCGCGCGCGCTTGATCCAACACACGATCATCAGAACCATCCGGCAGTCGATGCGTCTGGGATTCCGGCGGTTGCCGATGCGATGAATCGTCAGAGCGCCGTGTGCCCCTCGGTCAGAAACAAAGCGCGGCTTTGGTTTCTCCAAAGCCAAACCCTACGAGCCAACCGGGCCGGAACGCCGCCGCTGTCAACGGCAGACCGCAGCGCCGCGAGGAACGCCTTGACAGCCCAAGGCGGCGGCTCCGGCCACGTCGCACCACCAACATCGTTCCGTCAATGCGGCGACCGAGTTACCGGCAACTGCCTGCGATTCCTGGCTGTCGGTGGCGAGCAACGCGGAGCCACGGACAGTGACATGCCATCGGTACGCCTGGCAGCGCCGCAGACGCGGCGAGGGGGCGCGAAACGAGCGTCTGACGCGACGGGTCTGCCAGCATTCGACCGGCGAGTGAGCGGACAAGAATGCAACGCGGATGCGTTCGTCACTCCGTCAGCGATGGATTCGCGTTTCGTCCGTCACGCGACTCCGACAGCGTACAGCGCGCCGGCGGTCATGCTTGTCCAAGCAGCCCGGTGGATCGGCAGCGAGCAGTTTCCTCATCGCCCAGAGGAGGGGTAAGTGTCCTGGTGCATTTTGGATTCTTCGGCCGCACACAGCCCGCCTCAATTCACCCCTTTGACGAGGCGGAAGACGGGCTTTTCACCGCGACATTCGCGCTAGAGTGCAGACCAATGGACCTTCCCGGTCGGCAGCGTGTCGGCCTGCCGTGTTCCACACGCGGACTGCGTTACACGCCCTGCCGTCCTTGCTCAATTCACCTGTTACACTACCATCGCGATACTGCTGCGGTACGCCTGCGGAATACTAGCAGTGGCTTCGTAAGATGCGTGCTTGCGCCTCAGCTCCGCGATACCTTCTTTGAACGGCATAAGCAGCGGAAGCTTGCCTGCCACTTTTGGCACGTAGTTTCTGACGGCGCTGGCGAATTTGATCTGCGCCACGGAACGCTTTTTCATAGCTTCCAATCTCTGCGGTCGCAGCATCGTGAAAATCTAGCGGGAGCTAGAGGTAGTGCGTCTTTTGTAAAACGCATTCCGGTGGAAGGCGAATGCGCTGTGATGATTCACGCTGCGGAGACGTGCGCGGTCAGAAACGCAATTCCCACCCGCCATCAGATGGGGCAGTTTACCCCGAAATATTCTCTGAACTCCCTGCGAAGTCTGTCCTTCGGCATCGGCAGGTCGTTTTGGTCGTCCAAGTATTCCAGAATCTCGGTGACTTTCTCCATGTCGATGTGGCTGGCAGTCACCATGAGTTTCAGCAGCTTGATCGTGTTCCAACATTCAATCGAATTTGCCTCGGCGACCCGCTGCATGTTGACATCGTCAGTCACCACGGGGATTTTCATCACGAACCCCACCGCGAGCGCCTTCAGATCGACACGGGACACGCTCAAATTCTGCTCATCCGCATAAGCAGCCAAGTAGCCGAAAGCCGCATCCACATCCTGCCGCTTCTTGCGGTGGACTTCGTAACGCTTGCCCTGCCTGTCCTTCACAAATTCGGTGTCCCTGACCCACTCGAATTTGTTCTTCAGCCGGGAACTGATGCGGTATTCGTCATCGAGGTCGACAAGCACATTAAGGGTGTATCTGGGAGCAGTCCCAAACGATCCATGCAGAAGCGGCTGAATGGACCGGGCCAACCGAAAATAGGCGTTGCTATCGAGTAGTACCGGTTGCGGCTGGTCGCTCATTTGCGGAGTTCCCCCGACAGGGCTTTCGCGTCTGCCAGGGTCACCCCGAGAACGCGGTGAATGTAGTGCTCCGCCCCCTCTTCGTGCGAACAAAACTCAGCCAAAGCCTCAAAGAACGGGCTGCCGAAATCAATGCGCGCCGCCGCGATGTAAGCCGCCGGCTTCGGTGGCGGGTTCTTGAACACCATCTCCGCAATGGTCGGATGCTGCTTCACAAAATTCGTCACCGCGCCCATGAACGAGCCGATGTTTCCCAAGTCAGTTCTCGGCAGATTGTGGGCTTGTTCGTATCCCTCCAACGCCCGCCGAATCGTGTAAGGCGAAATCACATGCTCAGCGGCTACGCGGCGGATACGGTCAACCTTTGTGCCGATGCCCGTCCGCTCCTGGAGTTCCCCGCGCAGCTTGGCGGCATGCGGTTCGGGGAATAGCAACGCCTGCGCGAAACTGTCGGCAAAATCCTCGCCGGCATCGTTGGCAAGCTCCGGAGCCAATGAATGCCCCAACTCGTGCGCCATCCAGAACTTGAAGTCCACCGCGTTGCTGTCGAGATTCAGAAACACCCATGAGGTCTTTGAATCTGGCAAGTGGATGTTCAGCGCATTGCCGTGGTGTTCTTTTGCGCCCCACAGCACCGGGACAATGACGGCATGAAGCTCGTTGAACTTCCCGATCAGGTCTTCAAATTCGATGACCGCTTTGCGGTCCAGCTTCATCTCCTTCCGCATCGCAACAGCCACCCGTTGCACATAGGCGTAATCATTCGTTGGATCTTTGAGTGTCGGCGGCTGCGTCAAATCCTGTTTCGGCAGGTACTTTACCAATCGCTTTAGGAGTTCCCCGGTCTCACGGGCGTTGTCGAGGTGCTCATCTGTGGTCTTCCGGTTGGCTTTCTTGCGAAATGAGACAACCGGCACAGCCGTGGCGGGCGGGAGAGTGACCAGCTCCTCGAACGACAACCCCAACAGCATTCCCATCCGCAGCAACTTGTCCGGCTTGGGTAGCGATTCGCCGGCGAACCATTTCGACACGGCTTCGCGAGACACTTTCAGTTCTGTCGCCAAGTCCGATTGGTTTAGGCCGGCCTTGATGAGAGCATCCCGGAGAGTGCGGAGATTGAGGGATTTATCCACACCGCCATTCTGCCCGAAGTCAAACTGTTTGTCAACTTCTGTCAACCGTGCGCCTCAATTTGGCGCGATGCCGTCCAGCTTGACTGTGCTCGCTGCGCCAATTATGTGAAGTTCCACATAATTGGCGGAATGTTGAGAATGCAGAAATGTGGAGTTGGGACAGCCGGGGCTGATTTCACGGGCTGCGCCAACTGCTCAACTCAACATTTCTGAAGATGGGGGCCAGGGGGCATTCTCTGGCTCCTATGAACACATCATCATTCCTCGTTCGAACTTGTCCCCGATCTCATGAACGCTATTTGCGGCTGCCGATCTTTGGTCACGGCCTCGATGACTTCGTGCGCTGGTCGCTGGGCAAAGGTTACAAGCATCAAACGATTCGGCTTTACCTGTATGCGTTGCGGCGGCTCGCGTCTGGGTTGCATCGCCGAGGCATTCAATCATCGCGGGATTTAACCGCCGACGATGTGCAGGCAACCGCACGCCGCTTCAGAATCCACAAGCACTACTTGGCTAAGGGGATTGGCGCCTTTGGCCGGTTTCTCAAAGACCGCCAGGGGTTAAAGTCGGCACCAGCACCGTTGTTACGACCTTCCGACCGGCTCATCCGGCACATGGTCGAACATCTGCGCCACGATTGTGGTCTGGCCGAAAGCACCTCGCAGAGACACCACCGACATTTGCGGTTGTTTCTGCGGTTCATCGGCTTCGAGCACAGCCCCGCCGCCATTGGGAAGATCACACTGGAACGAGTGCGCCGGTTCCTGACTCTGATGGCCCGCCGCCACGGCCCGGAAAGTCTCAGGCAGGTGGTTGCAACCATTCGGAAGTTTCTGCGATGGGAGTTTGAGCGAGGGGCGCTTTCTTGTCCCTTGCATCTCCAACTCGATACAATCCGGGTGTATCGCGATCAACACACACCACCGGTCATTCCCTGGCCGACACTCCAACAACTGTTGCGTAAGCTCGACCAGACCACCGCCCAAGGACTCCGAGATTTTGCCATCTTGCTGTTGGCGGCCACCTATGGACTGCGCCGATCGGAAGTGGCCGGGTTGACTTTGGATGATATTGACTGGCGCAAACGCCGGCTGCGGATCGCGCAACCCAAGGCGCGGCAAACCTTATGGCTGCCGCTCACCAACGAAGTGGAGAGCGCCTTGATTCGCTACCTGAAGCGCGGGCGTCCCACAAGCTCGTTGCGCCATGTGTTCCTCTGTCAGTCCGCGCCCTTGCGGCCACTCAGTCCGTTTGGGGTCTACCATGTCCTGGGAAGAGCAAGCCGGACCACGGGGATTGCGCTGCCCACCCGACGCTTTCATAGTCTCCGCTACGCGCGCGCCCTGCGTTTGTTGCGCGGCGGCGCGTCGCTGAAGGCCATCAGTGATGTGCTGGGACATCAGGATCTCAACTCCAGTGTGCACTACCTACGGTTGGACGTGGAGGATCTCAGACAGGTGGCACTGCCGGTGCCGACAGCCAATCGCCGGCACCGGCCACTCCCCTCGAAACCTGTGTTGGTCCCATTGCCGCCGAGGCCGGCGTCCAACCGGCGACCCGCTGGCACCGTGACGGATTCGCGGGGTGGCTGCCACAGTTTTCTGAGGAAAGAAATCGAAGCCTACGTCTCACTGCATCGCACGTTGGGGCGAAAGTTCCAAAGGGTCGAGTCGGTCTTGCGCAGTCTCGATTTCGTCCTGGCGCGCCAGTTTCCAGAAGGCCGCATTCTTACCGAACGAATGTTTGCCGCGTGGAGCGGGGAGATTCTGCGCGTGTCCGGTGCCAAAGCGCGGGCGCGGTTGCTGTGCGTCAGAAAGTTCTGTCTGTATTTGGCCCGGATTCAGCCGAGAACCTTCATTCCCGATGAGCACACTTTTCCCAGGCCCGCGGCTCCCCAAGCACCCTGCCTGCTCTCTCCGTTCGATGTCGCCCGCCTCGTGGAAGCGACGCGAATCGCGCGGCCCACGCCGCAGAACCCACTCCGCCGCGAAACCATGCGGTTGGCGGTTCTGTTGCTGTATTGCTGCGGGCTGCGCTCGGGTGAACTATTCCGGTTGCGCATCGGGGAGATCGATGTCGAGCGCCGACTGTTACGGATCAACCACACCAAGTTCAACAAATCGCGACTGGTGCCGCTCTCGCCATCCTTGGCCGACGTTTTGCAGCACTATCTCCAGCAACGCCGCCGCCAAGGAATCCCCCTCGATCCCCAATCGCCTTTGGTCTGTAGTTCGCAGGCGGGAAACAGTCGTTCGCTTTCCCCCCGGCCATTGGGGAGAACCTGGGGGCGGGTCTGCCACGCGGCGGGGGTATTGAACGGGCATCGCAAGCCCCCGCGTTTTCACGACCTGCGCCATAGCTTTGCCGTGGAAGTCTTGCGGCGCAGCTACCGGGCCGCGCGCCGATCCACAGGCCGCCCTGCCCCGATTGTCGCGTTACATGGGACACGTCACACCCTCCGGCACTCATTACTACCTCAAGTTCACCGAACAGTTGCAGTGCGTCGCCAGCGACCGTTTCCGGCGACACATTGCGGACTCACTGCTCGCCCCGATTGACCGAGCCGCCGCGCGAAAGGAAGGTGTTCGATGAAACGAACCGAGACCGAGATTTTGGCGGCAGCCGTGAAGGGCTTTTTATGCGATTACCTGCCGCAGCAGCGCGCTTGCAGCCCGCATACGATCCTCAGCTACCGAGACAGCTTGAAGTTGCTCCTGCACTTTGCCACCGGAACCAAACGCCACTTGACCGGACTCACCGTGGCGGATCTCAGTCCGCAGATCGTCAGGGCATTCTTGGACCACCTGGAGAGCCAGCGCGGCAACCAGGCCGCCACACGCAACGTCCGCTTGACCGCCATCCACAGCTTCTTTGAGTATCTGGGGCGGGAATATCCCGAGCATTTGTTGCAGGCCCAACGGGTCTTGAGCGTGCCCTTCAAGCGGACCACCCAACGCACCGTGGATTACCTCGACACCGATGAACTGCGCCAGGTCTTGGAAGCGGTGGATCGGTCCACCCCGCTGGGCCGACGCGATTATTTGCTGTTGACCGTCCTGTTCAACACCGGCGCGCGCGTGCAAGAGATTGTTTCCCTCAACACCACCGACCTGCGGTTGATCCCGCCCCCGTCCATCAAGTTCCTCGCCAAAGGAAGAAAAGAGCGCATCTGCCCCCTGTGGCCGGAAACGGCCAAACTGATCCGTCAGTTCTGCCACGAAACAGGGTTGACGCTGGATGAACCTCAACCTCTGTTTTGCAACCGTCAGGGCGGCCGGCTTACCCGTTTCGGTGCGCGGCTCATTGTGCAACGTCACGCCCGGCAGGCCGCCAACTCGTGTGCAGCGTTGGCCAAGAAACGCATTCATCCCCACGTGTTGCGCCATAGCACAGCGGTGCACCTGCTCAAAGCCGGAGTGGATTTGAGCACGATTGCCCACTGGCTCGGACACGCGAGCATCAACACCACCCACAAATACTTGGCCATGGATCTGGAAGCCAAGCGTGAAGCGCTGGCCGCCGCCGGTCCCGTTGTCACCCGGGCCGACAGAGCGCCACGTCGCCGGGTGAGCGAAAACCTCATTCAATGGCTGGAGTCGCTGTAGAACGAAAAAACACATCTCAGAAATGTTGAGTTGCGGCGATGGCGCAGCCGATGAAATCAGCCCTGGCGGCTCCAACTCCACATTTCTGAGTACTCAACATTCCGCCCGGAAGGGTAGCTCCTGCGTTTTGCGTCGCGTGGAGTCGGCCAGCCAACGGAGTCCCGGTGCTCGACCGTCGGGCGGACATTCACCGTCATCGTGTGTTTTCCTCCACGATTTTCTTCTCGGCCTCCGTTAATCCGTAAAGCCGGTACACGAGATCATCAATCTCCTGCTCCAGCGCCGTCGTGTCCGCACCGGGATTCTGCCGCTTCGCCACGAGGATGCGGTCAACCAGTTTGATGAAAGGTTTCTGCTCATCGGGAGCAATGCGCTTTATCGGAATGTCAGAGAGCGGTTTTTGATAAAGCTCCAGCATTTCACCCTTACGTTTTCCTTTGAAATACAGCCAAAGAAAATAGAGTCGGGAATTGAGAAGTGCTAAAACATATTTGAGCGAAACGTAGGGGTCTTTCGGTGTGATGTAATAAACATCTGCGCTCGCGTACCAAGGAACTTCATTATAGCCAAACGTGTTTGCGTAACTTCGTTGTGGAGAGACAATCTTGGGAGTTGAGAAATCAAAATCCTTTCGTGCTGACGATAATGCCCACCACGCCCCGAGATTCGATGCCTTCGACAGTTCACCACTATCGTAATTGCGGGATTCAATCGCTCTTTTGAGAGCAACAAGATGTCCATAAATCCCTTTGTGCTGCTTCATGTCCAGATCAACTGTAGCGTGGATGAGCCATTCCGAGTTCGAGCAAGAAGTGGAATACCTCTGAATGTCAGAATTCTTGTACCACGGCTTGATTGTCGAATCTCGGCTATCGGACAACTTCCTGCGTTCTGATTCGGTAAGCACGAAGCAGCCTGAACCTAGTTCGAGATGAGCGGTCGGCAGCCGTTTAAGGTGTTTCTGGGAGATTCTGTCCAAGCCGGTCACAATTCCCTGGCCAACGTTACAAACATGCCCAATTCGAGTCTGCTGGGCGGCGAGTTTTGCCAGCACCAAATCGATTGAGCCCGCATTTTTTGCACCGACATTGACGCTCGAAATATAAAGCTGGTTGCCTTCATAGAGGTCTTTCTGTGGTATGTCTCGGTAGAACGTCTCGCTGTCGCCGCCATGCAGTATGCTTCTCAGCAATTCGGGCGAGGCGAATCCTACCCGTTTGGTCACGGCCACGCGGCAAGCAATGCTTCGAGCCTGATCCTTTCTCAAAACGGTGATCATGTTGTGCTGGCCAAGCGCTGACTCAAAAATCTTGAGTTCATTGAAACTGACCAACGTAAGGATCGAGGTCCGGTCGCGAAAATCTTTCCGGAAGTTTAATGGCGCTGTCCGCAGTGACGTAGTAGTTGGTTGTGATGAACGCAACGATCCCACTTTCCCGCGCCCGATCGAGGGAGATGTGGAAAAAGTAATAGAACAAGTCCATGCGCTCGTTGTTAAATCGGATTCCGAGGGAGTGACGTTTGATCTCGCTAAACAGGGATTTCTGCCCGCCCTTGTGTCCGACGTATGGAGGATTTGCAATCACCACATCAAATCCAGACTTGTAGTGGAACACTTCCGAAAAATAGATCTCGAAATCAAAAATCTCCTTCCCGTTCGTAAGCTGGTGGATCAACTGGTTGATTTCGACTTTGAGGTTGTTTTTCTTGGCGCGATCCGTCTCGTCGAAGTAGAGCGGTTTAAGTTCCTCAAGCCGTCGAAAGGTTTGTTCGTTGAACAGCGTTTTCTCCACGCCCAGCAGTGAATTACCGGTAACGATTTTGTAGTCGAGGTTTGGCAATGGTTTGATCTGCCTGGTCCCCGACGCCTTCACCTCCCACGTCAAGTCCTGCCAGCGCCTTGGCACCTTCACAGCCGCCGACGGCGAACTGGCCGACGTACTGATTGTCAGACTGACGGAATCCTACAAATTGGAGCGCACCCGCACCGCCCTGCGCGATTTCGTTGCGCACAAGCTAAAACGCGACGAAAGTTACAAGGAGGCCGGCCTCGTCGCCTTCGTTGCGCCCGATGCGCAGTCCTGGCGCTTCTCGTATGTCCGTATGGAATACGCGACTCGCCGCGATCCCAAGACCGGCAAGATCAAGCCCGAGGAGCGCCTCACACCGGCCCGTCGTTTTTCCTACCTCGTCGGCACGGACGAGGAGTGCCACACCGCCCAGACCCGTTTTCTCGCCCTGCTCCAAAACACCTCCGACCGCCCCACGTTCGCCCAGATCGAGGACGCCTTCAGCGTTGAGTCTGTTACCAAGGAGTTCTTCACCAAGTACGCCGAGTTGTTCGGCGACATCAACGCCGCGCTGGAAAAACTCGTCACCAAGGACAAGGCGCTCCGCGATGAGTTCCAGAAGAAGGGCGTCAAGACCGTGGACTTCGCCAAGAAACTCATGGGCCAGATCGTGTTCCTCTACTTCGTCCAGAAAAAAGGTTGGCTCGGCGTCGCCAAAGGGAAGGACTGGGGCACCGGCCCGCATAATTTTCTGCGTAAGCTCGTAGGGCATGCTTCCAGCCTGTCCCCCTCTGTGAACATCTTCAACGACATCCTCGAACCGCTCTTTTACAAGACGCTCGCGTACTACCGGGGCAACGAGGCGTGGTGCAACCGTTTCAAGTGCCGCATCCCGTTCCTCAACGGCGGCCTGTTCGAGCCACTCGGCGATTATGACTGGGAAAAGACGGACATCGTTCTCCCGAATAAACTGTTCACCAACAACGAGCAGAACGATGCCGGCGACATCGGCACGGGCATTCTCGACGTGTTCGACCGCTACAACTTCACCGTCAACGAAGCCGAGCCGCTCGAAAAAGAAGTTGCCATTGACCCCGAAATGCTCGGCAAAGTTTTCGAGAATCTGATCGAGGACAACCGGCGCAAAGGTCTCGGCGCGTTCTACACTCCGCGCGAAATTGTCCATTACAAGTGTCAGCAGTGCCTCATCAACTATCTCGACACCGCACTCAATAACGAAAAGGAAATCGTCCCCCGTACCGACATCGAAACCTTCATTCACCTCGGTGAGCAAATCTCCCACTACGAAGCCGTCGAAACGAAGTATGCCATCAAGATGCCGGTCACCATCGAAAAATACGCTCGGCTCATTGACGAAAAACTCGCCACCATCACTGTCTGCGATCCGGCCGTCGGTTCGGGTGCGTATCCCGTTGGAATGATGACCGAGATTGTCCGCGCGCGTTGCGCGCTCACGCCGTACTTCAATCCCGATGAGAAATCGGGACGCACATCCTACCATTTCAAGCGGCACGCCATTCAAAATTGCCTTTACGGTGTGGACATTGACCCTGGCGCGGTCGAAATTGCCAAGCTCCGCCTCTGGTTGTCGCTCGTCGTGGATGAGGAGGAGATGCGCGTGAGCAGTTCGTACCGCTGCGTTGAATCGCCTTTGAACCGGTGGGACTCGTCAATGAAGACGTATTTGTAGAAGTCAACGCCCTGCGCCAAGACTTCTTCAAGTTTGCCGATGGAGACACACTTGTGGCCGGGGATGCAGAAGTCGCGGAACACACGAGGCCATGAACCGGGACTGTTCTCATCAAGGAGGCTGGGCGGCGCGATGACGAGGCAGCGGCCATCGAGTTGCAGGGCCAGCAAAGCGGACATGTAGGTCTTGCCCAAGCCGACCACATCGGCGAGGAACGCGCCGTCGTAGGTCTTGAGCATCTGCTGCGCGGTGAAGACGGCGTCCTCTTGGTATTGCAGCTTCTTGAAGATCTGTGGCAGGTTTTCCGGGCTCAATTTCGACCGGTCGCCCAAGTAATCACGAAAGTATTCGGCGAGAAACTTGAGGTAGAGTTCATACGGGGTGAAAAAGGCAAATGGGGATTCCTTTTCCACCGTGGCGATGATCGTCTCGTGAACATCCTTCACGTCCACAGCCTGCGGCCACAGTTCATTGAAGCGATGCAGCGCGTAGTCGTGCTCCTCAGGCTCCGCGAGCAAGACGTTGAACTCCAGATTGCCTTCCAAGCCGCTGTGCGAAAAGTTGCTCGATCCGGTGATGACGTAGCCGTGGTTCACGTCCGGCACCGGATGTTCCGGGGTCATGATATAAACCTTCGCGTGAATGTTCTGTTCCCGATACAGCTTCACCTCCAGTTTGCCCGACCGAATCCATTCAATGAACTTTCGGATGCCCGTTTCGATGGCGAGTGAATCCTGAGCTTGGATCAGTTCGCTCCGCATCATCCCGCCGAAGATTTTCTTGATCTCCGCCGTGGAAGGTGCGTTCTCTCCCGGCTCGTTATTGGCAATTTGGATCAGGCCGTGAACGACCTGCTCGTTTTTCAAGCCGATCAGGATGCGAATCTTTTTGACCGATTCGAGGGCGGGATAGAGTCGGAAGAATCCGCTAACGAAAAAATATCCGACGAGGCAATCGAAGCCGTGCGTGAGCGGCAGGATTGTTTCCAGCCGCTTGCTCAGCGTGTTGTCCCCCTGATTGGTGAGAAACTTCTTCGGCGCAATGAGGATTGGCTCGGGCATGTGCCTTCTCAGTGCCCCAGTGCATCGGGCAATTCAGCGAATTGGAATTTGGACGATTCTTCGCCGTGTGCGGCCAGCCCCGCCGGTGGAATGTCTTCCCGTTTCGTCCCGCGCCGGTAGTCCACCACAGCCGGGTCAAACGACTTCGACGATTTCGATTTTCTTGCAGGCATGGTTGCGCTTTCGCGCAGCCCAGCGACGGATTGGTGCGATGAGGTAAAAAAGAAGGGGCGCGAACTCAACGCACCCTGTCCCGAGGCACCGACAAGCGCCTGTCACAGAAAGTGCGCCAAGCCGCGCCCTTTGCGGGCGCGTGCTCGGTCGGTTTCTGTGACGGGCTTGGAAAATTGTCGGTTTTCGGGACAGCCCGTAGCCGTAGCTACGCTAAATTGTTTTCAGTTCTTTGTTTCGATCAGTTCTGTAAAATTCTCCTCATTGCCGCGCAGTCTATCACTCGCGTCCACCGGGGCAAGCATTTCAACGGATGTCACGGCTTTTCACTGCATGTCGCCAGGAGAGGCAGCGCGGATAGTAAAGAAATGGACAAGAAACGGTCAGGCTAGTCCGCGCTTCCGTTCTTTTTCCAGCAGGCGCTTCCATTTTCCTGGCGTGGTGCCCAGACGACAGTATAGATCGTCAAATTTGTGCGCTTCCTGGGCGGACTGGTAGGTCAGGCGGTAGCACATGCGGCAGGCAAAATGCCGGCCCCCACGCGGCAGATACAGCTTGCGACAGGCCCGGCCGCAGCTCAGGTTAGGACACAGGAAGGCCCAGCGGACCCCGCCCCAGGGCAGCGGCGTTGTGGTCAGGCGGACGCGATAGTCCACGGCTTCCCCGATTCGCGTTATGGTGTAGTGCAGGCGGATCGAAAGCGGCGGCATCCAGGGTGTCCACTTCGTACCCGACCGAAGACAGTTTTTCCCCCGTGACGCTGTTGGTCCAAATCAACCCCCCGGAAGCGTGAAGCCCTTGTTGAAGCAGCTTATCCCGTTGCAGCATCCCGACCGATAAGACCAGGCAGTCTTCGACCATCGCCTTTTCCCCCCGCGTCCGTCCGCTTCCGTATCCACCCATGATCCCCCTGTTATTAGGCAGGCCAGGTTTCCCGTGTGGTTGACAGGACGGCGTCCATGTCAAAGGGCCGGTCCTCCCCTTGCATGGTCAGCGGTTCGGCTTCAGCCTTCAGGCGGTCTCCGTAGTCCAGCGCCAGCTTCAGCAGCGTGGCTGTCGGCACGTTTGCCAGATTGCGCGTGTCTAGTTCGGCCAGGATGCAATCCAGCCGTTTCCCGAAGGCTTCAACCCGCTTGCCCTTGGCGACCGCATACTTCTCGAAGAGCGCATCCAACCGAAGCGTCCGGGCGTTTGCGACCTCCTTCTGCAATTCCTTGCCCCATGCGATCAGCGTCGGCTTGGTGACGTTCAGTTCAGTGGCGATGTCGGCGTAAGACCGGCCTTCGGCCCGCAGTTCGATGAAGCGTTCCTTCGTTTCCATGTTATTCATGTCGTTCTATCCTTTCGCCGGGTCAACAGTGACCGTCCAGATGCGTGCGGCCCGTGTTTCCAGCCCCGGCGGTTTTTCCAAAATCATCGGCTGTTGGTCATGCTCCTTCCGTCCGCCGGCCAGCCCAAGTACCGGCGCGGACGTGGTTTCGTTCCCTTCCGTGCGGGCGCGGGCGCCAGTCCCAGCGCGCCTCCAAGGGTAAGGGTGCGGCCACGGCTCGCGGCTGTCGCAGAGGATGTTGGCCGGGTCGGGCGTCACGGCGACGATCTCCGATGGCCGACTATGGGAAAAGCCGCGCCAGCACAGAGCGCACAGGACACAGTAAATTCCTGAAAACACCGGGGTTTTCTTATTCTTCCTACCTCCTGTGCGTCCTGTGCGCTGTGCGGAATTCTCATTGGCCGATTCTCCCAAAAACGTAGGTCTTGGCGGTGTAAGTGCCGCCGCCATCCCGCTGGTGTTTGGCCTCATAGCGGGTCACGCTGAAGCCATCCAACTCGACTGTATCGGTGGTCTTGAATAGCCGCGACATGATGATGCCGATGTGCCGCTTCCCTTGTTCCTCATCCGGATCCCGCAGTCCGGGGATGTCCACTTCAGCGGCTTCGGCAATCTCGTACAGGGCAGAGGCGATCAACGATTCGCTCAGTCGGCCTTGTTCCGCCACGGCCAGCGCCAGCTTCCGCAGGAACGTCAACGCGGGATTCGAGACGCGCTCCTGAGCGGCTTCGTGGCCGTCCATCAGCGGTGCTTCACCGAGAATGTTCCGCACGATCCAGTCGAGCGTCTGGCACCATTCCCGGAAATCATGCCGGGTCTCGGTGGTGCGCTGGCAGCCTTGTGCAATCCACTCGCGGATGATGGCGAACACCGCACCGAGATAGAACGGTTGTCGGGCGCGGACGTGTTGCAACAGGTCGCCGTCAGGGTACGTCCGGAACGTGTAACCATCGCGCCGACGGATTCTGACGATGCTGGCGCGATTGGCGAAATCGCGAGTCGTCTCGATGCCGTTGGAAGTCAGCAGCAGGAAAAACCGGCTGGGGTCAATCGTGATCTCTCGGCAGTGCGGCACGCGGACCGGGAACGATCGTTCCGCCGTCAACAGCGCCTCGATGTGGGGCGAGTCGAACCGTCCCCGGAAATTGTCCAACTGAATGAACGGCCTGCCGCTGATAAGCTGCTGATTCAAGCTCTCGTCCACACTGCCGACACCGCCGACACGCAACGTCACCAGTACCGGCTTCTCATTGTAGATCGCCGCGACGATCTTCTGGCGATAGGTTTTACCCGATTGTGACCGGTCCGCCTCCGCCGTGTCCGCCGGCACATTGCCGGTGATGTGTCCCCCAAGTTTCAACGCCGGCGTGATGAACGATGCCAGGGCGCGAGAGCGGTCGCCGGGTGTCTGGAAGTCGAATTCCGCAATCAGGTCTTTCAGCGCCGCCGCCGCGTCCGACAACTCGACTTGCGGCGGGGGCTTTCCGCCGGTGATGAACAGGCCAGTGTCGCTGTGGTAGCCTCGCCCGACGATCTCAACGCCGGTATCCGTGGCTACAATGACGGCACAATTGACAAGGCCGGTGATCGTGGGCAGCAACGTCCGTGCTTCCTCGGATGCGAGCAGCGCTGCGGCCAACTCCTGCGCGATGATAGACGGCTTCAATACCGGCTGGCCCTCGTTGCCAGCACGCCACACAAGGAATGTCGCATAGGACTCGAACAGTGAACGGGCCGCGGTGGGCGTGATGATTTCGAGTTTTAGCGCTCCGTTGATTTCGACGATGCCAACGACCACACCGCCACGGATGAACATGGTCTTGGTCGGTGCAATTCGCTTGAACAACTCAGTCGCGGTGGCTGTGATCGTGACACCGGAACCGGGCAGGATGACCCCGTTATTGATGCCGGCTGCCCCAACCTCGACGGCCTGCTCATTCAACATGTTCTCGGCCTCAGTGACGATCGCGTTCACGGGATGACCGGCCCTCCAATCGGGTTGAGATACAAGACGCGCTGCCAGCGGCTTTTTTCGGTGCGGAAGTGGCCGGGCATCCGGGACAGCCGAGATTCGTTTTTGCAAGCCTTGTCCGCCCCCACCACGGTCAAGATGTCGAACAGCCGGCCCTCAACGCGCCGCGTCCAGTCACCGGCATCGGCGGCGTCAATCCGTATCCAGCCATGAACGGATTTTCCGCCACTGTCGAGCAGCGCCACAACCGGCAGTTTCACACCGGCCCAAAATCGGATTTGCTGGTCGCGCGGCATCGTGTCGAACTCGATGACCGCGAACCGGAACCGGGCCACGCAACTGTCAGCCCGGTAACTGTTCTCCCCGGTTTTGGTCCGGCCCAGTTCGCCCGTCAACGGGTTGGGGATGACATGCTCAGGGATGGCGACGCCGCTCTCGAACCGGGTCAGCCATGCCGAGACCGGCAGGACGTACTCGGCGCAAGCATCGTATCGGGTGCCGATGAATAGCCTGTCGGTGGCATCATAGAGCCGTCGCAAGACCTCGGGGGCGTCCTGCTCAGGAGGCCAGTCAATCCGCACCGGCGACGCCTCCCACAGTTTGGCCTCGGTGAAGTCCACGCCGCGCTCCACAATGCCGGCTAGCAGCTTCTTGCCGTCCACCTCCGGGCGGGGTGTTGCTGGCCTTATGCTGGCGTGCGGCGTGATCGTGGACGACGAGTTGAATGCCTTGTTGACCGCCGCTCCGATCTCGGCCCCAGTGACTTTGCGGGTGCCGCTGACGTGCGCCGCCAGGTCTTGCGCCACCCGGTCACGATCAACACCGGCCAGCCGGCCGAAATTGGCGACGCGCAGTAGCGACGGATGGCAACCGCCGCCGCCCGATGGCGGGATGCGTTGCAGTTCCTCGCGGTAGCGGGCAAGCCGGTTCTGATTCATGCGTCCCCCGTTGTCTCCGCCAAGAACCGGGCAATTTCGGTCAGTGGATACGCAGGTTTGCGTGTGGCGATTGAAGGCCTAAGTAGTCCACGCTGTCGAAGGCGATCTACGGTTATCGGGTTTTTCCAGCCGCACGCCTGCGCTGTCTCGGTGCGAGTCAGGGCAATGCGTCCGGGGAATTGCTGGCGGAGTAAGTCGAGAATCTGCGCGGCGGCCTCGACCATTGCCGTCGGTGCGCTTGTGTTCGCTGAATGTATCTTCACACCGCTGACGATAACTCAGGCGGCTGGCATGTCACGCTGTCGGCTTGGCTAACTGACACCGATTTTACCCAGCTTTGCCGGGCGAGAGACAGACTTCAACGACTGAATCACGGCCTTGCGAATGGCGTTGTCTTTGGCTGTGTCGCCCTTCGGTTTCGGGTTGGACTTTTCCAGAATGCGCTTGAGCACCGGCAGCGCGTCGAAGTCTGGATAACGCGCTCGAAGTAGCGGCATGATGGCATTGTCTGCCCACTGTTGGGCGTTGGCCTTCGTCAGCGGCTTCAACTTGAAACTGCGCTTGTAAATCGGTGTCTCGTTTCTCCAGATGTAGGTGCTTAGTGTTCTCTCAATCGTTTCGTTGCGACGCTTGCCCCATTCGATGCTTTGGTGAACACTGTGGAAGTGCATCACCATTCGGCCAACGAAATTATTGATTGGTTTGCGTAGAGAATACTTCGCGGACTTCGACACGTTCAGCGGACAATCATCACCCAGCCGCAGTAAGTCCGTGATGTCTTTGAGGCGTTGTCTAGGCAATCCATGGCGATGAACCAGCATCGGCCAGGATGGTAGTTTAGCGGCAACCGATCTCATATTGCTCAGAGTGTCGGCATTCGGGAAATCCAACATATCTTCGACAGCCTCTGTCAGCGCCACGGCAAGGAGGGCAAGCTCCCGAATCGCGTAGTTGTTTCCGCGCCGCGCGAATTCCTGTAGATAACGGCAGGACAAGCCCGCGAAGTGGACTATCGCGGGATGGTAATCTTCCTTGAATTGGAGGGGCGTATTCTCCGCAAACCACCTGTCTTCGTCAGCACGGGCGTGGATTGCGCCTATACCTCCGATGACGTTTATTTCATGCGTTTTCTGAAGCACGGCCTTTTTCGCGTAGTACTCCGGCCACTTCTCGGCACGATACCGGTCGCGCTGTGCCTTCTGTTCGAGTGTGAGTTTGGTCGTCTCGTCATCCGGACACATCACCGCTTGCCTCCAATCCTCAATTGCTTTTCGCTCTTCTGGCGTCATGGATTGCAGCACGCCCTCAACAGTTGGGCGAACCCATCCAGTGGGGGACGCGGCTGGCTTTGGTGCACTCTGCTTTTCTTCAGGGTGGCTTTCGCCCGCTTTCGGGTGTGGAGCGGGTATCGCTTTCTTTGCGGCTGCTGGCCGCGCTCGCTTCGGTATCATCATGCCAACTCCTATCAGTTGGCGCAGGGGGCGCGGTCGGGATAGGCCGGCCGCGCCCTTCGGCGGTGATCTGCCGCCTCATGCGCGATTGTGTTCTAACCGGTCGCCGCTTGCATCGGCACTACGTTCGCTGGTGTCTCGGCAGCGGCGTCAAACGTGATGCGCTTGGCCATTTCCCGGCTGTGAACGTCACGGAGATGTCCGTAAGTCTTGGCAACCAGTATCCCGCCATCAATGTGCCCCAGCCAGCCAGCGATCACTTTGAAGTCAACCCCAGCCTCGATACAGTTGGAGCAGAAGAAATGGCGGAAAGTGTGATGGGTGAAGTGCGAAAATCCTAATTGGCGGCAGGCGGTCGTGAGAGCCTTGCGTGCGGACGCGACCTGAAAAATCCTGTCCGTGGGTTTCGGTGCCTTCGGCAGGTTCCCTTTGAGACCGAGAAGGAATCGCTCCAACGGGGGGAATAGCGGCACGGTGCGGCTCTTGCCAAGCTCGCCGGTGCCTTTACCGGCCACGGTAAATGTCTTGAGTGCAAAATCCACGTCGCCCCAGAGCATCGGCGGTTTACCTTCGTGGCTGTCGCCTACCGCTTCCGCCACACGACAACCGCTGTAGCCTAGAAACTCCACAAGGTCAGCGGAATCATCCCCTTCATTCGTTCGCATCGTCTGTAACAGTTGGCAAAACTGCTGCTTGGTGGGAATCACCAATTTCTCCCTGCTGAGCTTGCGGCGGTTAATCCCAGTCAGCCGGGTTCTCCAAAATCAGGCCGTGTTTGCAGGCATAGTCGAGGATGCGCCGCAACACGTCCAGATCAACGTTGTAAGTGCGCGCCGACACCACGCCGCTGCGCTTTGTGGCCCACCGCTCAACTTCGCGCAAGGTGAGGCTACGGACGGTTAGACTGCCGAAATGCTGTGATAACATTTTGATCGAGTTCAAGTACATGAGGACGGTTTTGGGTTTGATCGACACGGACACGGAATCAAACCACCGCTTTGCCACACCGCCGATCAATTCATCGGTCATTTCGCCGGTTTCATCATTGCGCTTGTACTCGGCAAAGCGCAGGGTCTTGGCATCATCGGCATTGAGGCGTTCAACCTTGCGTCGGTGTTCTTCGCGGCGGCGTTTGGCGAGTTCGGGGTCTTTGGTCTTGAGGCTGCGCTTGACTTGCCTGTCGTCGCGGGTAAAAATGGCGTAGTAAACATCGGTGACGCTTGAACGATAAAGGCAATCGCCAACATGAATGAGTTTTTGCTGCTTGCGGATCGTTGGGGTGGTTTTCATGGTGGAAACAGCCTAACCTTTGCAACAAATCATTGCAACACAAAAATGACGGTCGCCAGAACGCTCAAAAACACCAATGTTTACAGGCTGTTTTGCCTCGTGGTGTAATGGTAGCACAACTGACTCTGGATCAGTTTGTCAAGGTTCGAGTCCTTGCGAGGCAGCCAATTCTCGTGGCCGCGTGCTTATTGACGACCTTGCAGTCGCGCCAAGGCGGTTCTCGCCGGGGTAAAATCCGGCCGAAGCTTGATCGCCTGCTGGAATTGCTCGATGGCCGCCGGCGTGCGGTCCAGTTTCTCCAAGGCAAGCCCCAGATGGAAGTGCGCCTCGACATAATCAGGTTTGATTCGCAGGGCTTGCTCGTAGTGGTCGATCGCATCCTGGACCTGGCCCATTTGGAACAACGCCTGTCCCAGGTTGTCGTGCTCTTCCGAGGAATCGGGACGCAGTCGCAGCGCCTCCATGAACTGTACCAGGGCATCCTGATTACTGCCGACTTGCGACAAGGCGATCCCAAGGTCGACATGTGCCTCCGTAAAATCAGGGCGAATCTGTAGTGCCTCCTCGTACTGGCCAATCGCTTCTCGCAGTCGCCCCGTCTGCCAAAGCGCCAGCCCCAGATTGACATGCGCCTCGGGGTGACCGGGCGTGAGCCGCAAGGCTTGCTCGTAGTGCCCGATGGCTTCCTGTACCCTGCCAACCTGAACCAGGGCGAGGGCGAGATTGTTGTGTGCCTCAGCGTAACCGGGATTGATCCGCAGGGCTTCCTCGTATTGCGCAATCGCGTCCTGCACGTTGCCACGGCGCACCAGGGCAATCCCCAGGCTGTTGTGTGCCTCGGCGTAATCCAGCCCGATCCGCATTGCCGCTTCAAATTCCTGGATCGCTTCCTGCACCGCGCCCATCTGGTACAAAGCGCACCCGAGGTTGTGGTGAGCCACAGGGGTATCGGGCTTGATCCGGATCGCTTCCTTGTAGTGCGCGATCGCATCCTGTATTTTCCCCTGTGCCAATAAAGTGTTTCCAAGGTTCATGTGCGCTTCGGCAAAGCCGGGATCGAGTCGCAGTGCCTCCTGGTAATGCCGGATGGCTTCCTCCGGTCTGCCCATCTGATCCAGCGCAGCTCCAAAACCGAAAATCGCCCTGGCGGAACGGGGATTGATTTGCACGGCGAGCTCATCCTGCCGGATGGCCTCCGGAAGCCGGCCCAAGTGACAGAGCACAGCCCCCAACATCACGTGCGCCTCGCACAGGTGCGGGGCAAGTTCGACGCCGCGTTGCGCGTAGGCGAGCGCCTCGCTGGCCCTGTCTTGATCGAACAACTCCGTAGCCAGCGCCCGATTGGCCTCTTCGGAGTCCGGGAACTCCGCCACGGTGGCGCGCCGCATGGTTTCGTCGTTATGCCAGTCCGGTATCAGACGACGAGTGCCGGCGGCGAAGGAACATAATTGACACGCCAGCAGACCGACCAGCAGGCCCCGAACGGCCGGCGTCGAACGCCGCCACACCCATACCCCAGCCGCGCCGGCGACCAGCAGCACCGGCAGCATCACCACGTAGGCATAGCGCGCGGCCACCACTTGCCGGCCCCTCGGCAGGACGGCGAACATGGGAAGAACCAGCATCACGTAGGCCGCCCACGCCGCCGCCAGCATTGGCATACGCCGTCTTTGACAGATAACCACCGCCGTGATGATGAGAACGGCGAGCACCGACGCCAACACCGTCCACGGACCGAGCGGTACGTCCGAAACGTAGTTGGGCGACAAATGCGCCGGCCAAACCAGTCTCACCAAATAAAACGTCAGACTCTCGAACACGCGGAACACGCGTACCGACAGCGGGACCTCGAACAACGGAGCGATCGGACCGGATCCCGCGCTCGGTGACCACCGTGGCCACCCCCACTATCCCCGCGCAGACAATCATCAGCGCCTTCTCCCGCAGCAACCGGCCCCAGCCAAGTTGCTCGTGGCGCCGCAGCGGGAAGTAATCCATTGCCAGCATGACGAAGGGCAGCGATACCGCCATCGGTTTGCACAACAGTGCCGCCACATACAACCCCCATACCGTCCACCGACGCCCGCCGGCGGCGTAGGCCCACAGGCTGCCGATGCAAAACGTCGTGCACAGGAGCTGCGTCCGCACCGCCATCCACGCCACCGACTCCACTTGCAACGGATGAATCGCGAATACCACCGCCGCCCACAAGGCCACCGACAGCCGCTCACCCGTGGTCAGGGAAGTCGCGCCCAAGAGCGTCCAGAGGAAGCCGAACACGAGCGCGGCATTGAGCGCGTGCAAGAACACACTCGTGGCGTGGTGACCCGCCGCATTTGTTCCCCAGATCTGGTAGCCCAGAAGAATATACAAGCGAGGCAGCGGATGATAGAACATGTCCGTGGACGTCAACGCCCATTTCACGCCGTTGCCTGTCAAGCCGTTCCACCGCATCGACTGCCGCAAATACTCCTGATCATCGACTTTCAGGAACCCGCCGTGCGTGCTCGGCCAATACAACCAGAAGGTGACCGCAAAAATCACCAGAGCGATTCCAACCAACTTTGTCCGGCTGACAGTCATCCAAACGAATCCAATCACACGTCCCGACCGCACGCAATCGAGAACGCCCCCTGTGGTTCGACGACTACTGGAGCGCAAGAATGTGTCTGGTCAACCCGCGCCACCAGCGTTGCTTGACGGCCAATAACGAGCTCTGACACGATGTCAGCCTCCCAAGGCAGATAGCGACACTCTGGCAATGCCGGCCCGCCAGAAGACGCTCTCTCAGATGCGAGTTCTGTTGCGCAACATGTTGCGTGGCAACTACATATGTAAGCAGCAATTCTCTGGGCACACCGAATGGCACAACCGATGCGATATCAAGTCCTTTGCTGTCCGACAGATGTCGAGCAGAAGTGCGCTCGACGGCTCGCTGTTCCAGAGAAAACGAAATTTTTTTACCGAAGAGAGAGGAGAGTTAGGTATCATGGCTGTTGACCTCGAGAAGATCCTGCGTCCGGTCGATAACCCCATTCCGCCGTTTCCACCCAAGTATATGATGCTCGCGGGCGGGGAAGAGATGGTCATCCGTCAGGTGACTCGGGAGGAAATCCCCGACATCCTGCAACATGTCGAGCCCCTGATTCACGTCGAGCGCGACTACTACGACGTCGTCGCCGCGCGCCTCTACAGTGAGCTTCTGGCCTATTATCGCTATCGCGTCCAGGACGAGTACGTCCTGGTGGCGCAAATCGATGGTGAGCTCGTCGCGGTCGTGAACGGTCGCCTGTTGAGCAAGGACGTCGGCATGTCGTACCACACCGTCGCCCTGCGGCGCGGCTTGCGCGTGGGAGCGCACGCCTTCGCCACGAAGATGGAGTACCACCTCGACATCATCGGTCAAAAGGAAGTCCTGATCGTGGCCGAGTCGCCGATCGGCTTCCGCCGGTGGATGATCGAGTATGAACTGGAGAAACGATTCCACATCGCCCATGAACTCGGCGGGGTACCCTCGTGGGCCCTGACAAAGGAACTATTCAATCGCGCCCGCGCAACTCTCGTCGTCGGTAGACGCCCCGTGCCGCAGCACCTCCTCGAAAAAGCGCAGGCCGCCATTCTCCCGCCGACCGATCCGCCGAAAGCGCCGGCGGATCTTCTTGCGGCCACTCGCTCTCTCTACGACTCAACGGGCACGGCGCTGATGTCCCAGCGCTGGAAACAGGAAGGGAAGGCTTGATCGTGCGCGAGGTCTATGTCGTCGGTATCGGGATCACGAGTTTTACTCGTCTCGAGTATCCGTTAAGTGAAATCGCCGCGTATCCCGCGATGATCGCGCTGAAGGACGCCGGTCTTTCCAAGGTTGATCACGTGTATGTGGCCAATATGGGCAGCGCCCGGGCTAATCACCAGACCGGGCTGGCCAGCGCTGTCGTCGACACCCTGAGCCTGACTCCCGCAGGCGCGGAGGTAATTGAAAACGGCCCCGCGTCCGGTGCTTCCGCCATCAAACAAGGGTTCATGGCCGTGGCTTCCGGACTTCACGATACCGTCCTGGTCACATCGGCGGAACGTCTGCGTGAGGTCAACAACCTGGAAGCAACAGACATCGTGGCATCACTGTCTCATCCGCTGGCCGAATACATCTATGGCGTGACGCTGCCGTCGTTGGCTGCGATGTTCACTCGCCTCTACATGCAGAAATACGGCGTAACCGAGCGGCATCTGGCCATGGTGGCGGTGAAGAACCATGACAACGCATTGCTGAACTTCTTCGCGCACTTGCATGAAAAAATCACCATCGAAGGGATCCTCGATTCCCCCGAGGCGATGACCA
The DNA here is from genome assembly GCA_963842185.1 of uncultured Verrucomicrobiae bacterium. Taxonomy (GTDB): domain Bacteria; phylum Verrucomicrobiota; class Verrucomicrobiia; order Palsa-1439; family Palsa-1439; genus Palsa-1439. The sequence continues at coordinate 423,164 of CAWJFL010000016.1, read as the reverse complement.
ACAATCCGTATGTTGCCGAACCACTGCGATTCTTCGATTGCTGTCCGGTTTCCGATGGCGGCGCGGCCGTGATTCTGGCATCGGCGGAAGTCGCGAAGCAAATGAAGAAGCCAATGATTCGCCTAGCCGGCGTCGGGCAGGCGACAGACTCCCATTGCGTCCATGAACGTGCGGAACCGACGGACCTGCTGGCCGTCCGCGGCGCTGCGGCCAAGGCATTCCACATGGCCGGCGTCAGTCCGTCCGACGTCAATGTGGCCGAGCTTCACGATGCCTTCACGATTCTGGAGATTGTCGAGAGCGAGGAGGTCGGTTTCTTCAAGAAGGGCGAGGGACATCTCGCGCTCGAACGGGGCGAAACCCGTCTGGGCGGGAGGCTCCCGATCAACACGTCGGGCGGCTTGAAAGCCAAAGGACATCCCGTCGGGGCGACCGGCGTCGGGCAGGCTCACGAAATCGTCCTGCAGCTTCGCGGTGAAGCCCACAAACGACAGGTGAAGGATGCGCGCATCGGGTTCACCTGCAACTTCGGTGGCTTCGGCAACAACGTTGTTTGCCTTGTCTTCAAGAGGGAGAACTGACCATGGTCCTGGAGATTTACGCGTATCAATGCAAAAAGTGCGGGCAACTTCATTATCCGTTCCGCATGGTATGCAAGAAGTGCGGAAACATGGAACCGTTCGAGTTCGACACGGTTCCTCTTCCGAAGAAGGGCAAACTGCTGACGTTCACCACCGTCCACAATCTCCCTCCCGACTTCAACGTCGCCAAGCTGACCCTGGGAATCGTTGAGCTGGAAAACGGGACGCGGATCACGGGGCAGCTGAAAGCTCCGAGCCCGAAGATCGGGATGGCGGTCAGTGGGAAGGTTGAGATCGTCCGCGAGGCCGAATACAGCAAGAACTTTGGGATGGTGTTTTACCCGGCATGACGCTGGTGAGTATTGGGGATCAGGTAAAGGAAGGAACGTACCCGTTCCACTCCCGGTTCCAGCGTGCGGCCAATTTTCGATGCAATAACAGACTCGTCTGCGTCGTCGACGAAGAAATCGGCGACGGACCACTCAACATCGTCGTTCGCAACTTCAATGGCGAATCGATGTGCATCGAGCCGGCGCCGCTGATCATTGGCGCGAATTCGGTGGCACTGGGGAGACTTCGCTTCGAATTTACCGCCGCCGACTACTATCATTCGGACGTCACCTTTGATGAATGGGATCCACAGCGTTTCGAGCACAATCTGTCCGTCTTCGAGGAAGAATTGCGGACTGTATCCTCTCCGAAAAGCCTGGCATTTCTTCTGGATGAACGCCGGATCATGAATTTTCAACCGGGGTTTGAACGGGCGTTGACGGAGCAGATCCGGCGCGGCGTTTACCAGATGAGGAACGGCCACCTGCTGGATGGAGTTCGAACCCTGAGAGGATGCGGGTTTGGATTGACCCCCAGCGGCGATGATTTCATCGCCGGGTTGCTCATTGGCCTGAACCTTCTGCAGCAATTGCGAGGGCAGGATTACCAGCGGATTGCGGATGAAGTATTTCGAATAGCGAGAGCCGGCAACGTATTCTCCAATTCGTTTCTGGATCTCGCCCGCCGTGGGCTGCTCTTCGGACGCATGAAAGACCTGGTCCTCGCGCTGATGCACGAGAGCGAGGAGATGGTGAGGAAGTCGGCGGCGAGACTGATGGCCATCGGCGGGAGTTCCGGTGCCGATTTGGGAACGGGATTCTTGCTCACGGTTCGCGGCGAAATGGGGGTTTCATGATCGTTGCCGGCCAGATCCGCAAAGGCGCCTACTTCGATTCCGTCACGTTGATGCGTGTGGGCAAGGAAATCACCGTCCTGCCGGGCGTGATCGACGCCGCTGTGGTGATGGGGACGAGATCCAACAAAGCGATCCTGAATGCCAGTGGCCTCCTGAGCGCCAAGTTTGACAATGCAAACGACACCGATCTTCTGGTCGCGGTAAAGGGCAAAACCGAAGCCGCAACGCAATCGGCCCTCACCGCTGTCGACGGGCTCCTGAAGAAGACGGTTAGCACAACCGCTAATGAGAGCGAATCACGTCCCACAAGTTTGGCTGGTGCGCTGAACATAATTCCCGGCGCCAATCTCGCGCTGATTTCGATTGCCGGCCGATACGCTGGCGATGAGGCCATGTGCGCTCTCGAAAACGGCCTGCACGTGATGCTTTTCTCGGATAATGTCCCGTTGGAGAAAGAAATCGCACTGAAGAAGTTTGCCCAAAAGCGCGGCTTGCTTGTCATGGGGCCGGATTGCGGCACGGCCATCATCAATGGTGTTCCCCTCGCCTTTGCAAACGTCGTGAATCGGGGAAACATCGGGATCGTTGCCGCCGCGGGCACGGGGTTACAGGAAGTAAGCTGCATTATCTCCAACGCCGGCGCGGGGATCTCGCAGGCCATCGGCACCGGGGGCCGCGATGTGAAACAAGAAGTCGGTGGGATCATGTTTCTGGAGGGGCTGAAAGCCCTGGCCAGGGACGAACAAACGCGCGTCATTCTCCTTGTTTCCAAACCACCCCACAAAGATGTGTTGCGCCGGATCGACAAGCTGGCGAAGACAATCCGCAAGCCCATCGTAACCTCGTTTGTCGGCGCGTCCATACAAGACGGTGGACCCTCCACACTCGAAGAAGCCGCCCTAATTGCCGTTTCCTTGTCGCAGGGACAACCACGCGATGAAGTCTTCAGCCGACTCGCTACGCGGGACGAAGAGATCCGCCGGATCGCCAAACGCGAAGCCAGCAAACGGAAGAAGAGTCAGAAATTTGTGCGCGGACTCTTCAGTGGCGGCACGTTCTGCGCCGAGGCTCAAATCCTTTTCAAAGCCCTGCTGACGGGCGTGTACTCAAATGCTCCAGTGGGAAACACGAAGCAACTCCGTGATTCACTCGTCAGCCAGAAACACTCCGTGATTGATCTGGGGGAGGACGAATTCACCGTCGGCCGACCGCATCCCATGATCGATTACTCGCTGCGGAATCGCCGGATCCTCGTTGAAGCGGACGACCCGGAAACCGCGGTCATTCTGCTGGATGTCGTGCTCGGCTATGGCGCCCATCCGGACCCGGCCGCCGAACTTTCGAGCGTGGTTCGCCAGGCGTCACGCAAAGTTTCCGTTGTCTGTTCGATCACGGGAACGAATCAAGACCCGCAAAACCGGGGCCGTGTTGAGACCGCCCTGCGACGGGCCGGCGCGATTGTGATGCCATCCAACGCGGCTGCCTGTAAATTGGCAGCCCAGATTATCCAATGCCTGGGAAGAAAATGACGTCGATCAATCAACTGTTCGGCAGCGATCTGAAGGTCGTCAACATCGGCTTGTCAGCCTTTAAACAGGCGCTGGATAATACCCACACGACATCCGTGCAGGTCGACTGGAAGCCGCCGATCGAGGTCGATGTCAAATTGGCGAACCGCGTGAAGATGTTTCGCCCGGCGATTGAAAAAGCCAACGCCGAGGTTGTGAAGATCATCCTAAGCGGCATGCCGCATCTCATCGGTTTGGAGCGGGCCATTGATGTGATTCCGGGGATGCAGTCGGACATGCTGCTGCACGCGGGACCGCCGATTACGTGGGATCGGATGTGCGGGCCAATGCGCGGAGCCATGATTGGCGCGTTATTGTACGAGCGGAAGGCTGAAACCGCCGAGGAGGCACAGCGGCTTGCGACATCCGGCGCAATCAAGTTCTCCCCCTGTCACGAACATGCTTCTGTCGGCCCGATGGCCGGCATCATCTCGCCGTCGATGCCTGTGTTCGTGTTGAAAAACGAGGCGCACGGCAATTTTGCATATTGCACGTTGAACGAAGGGCTCGGCAAGGTGCTGCGTTACGGCGCGTATGGTGTGCCGGTGATTGAGAAGCTGCGCTGGATGGAAGGCACTCTCTACCCGGCCCTGAAAAAAGCCGTGGCCAAACTCGGGAAGATCGACCTCAAGAACATCATCGCCCAAGCGCTCCACATGGGAGACGAGGTTCATAATCGCAACCGCGCCGCCACGTCTATTTTCTATCGGACGATTGCGCCGGCGATTGTCACGACCTGTGATGATCCAACGGTCGCCGCGGAAGTCCTCGAGTTCATCAATCACAACGATCACTTTTTCCTGAACCTTTCCATGCCCGCCTCCAAAGTCACCTTGGACGCGGCGCGAGGCGTCACCAATAGCAGCGTACTGGTCGTCATGGCCCGCAATGGCACCGACTTCGGCATCCAACTCTCGGGCACCGGCGACGAATGGTTCACCGGTCCGGCCGATGTGCCCGACGCGTTGTTTTTCCCGGGTTACACGCGGGCGGATGCAAACCCTGACATTGGCGATAGCGCGATCACGGAGACGAACGGATTGGGCGGATTCGCCATCGCGGCGGCGCCAGCCATTGTCCAGTTCGTTGGCGGCAACAGTGACGATGCGATTCGGTACACGCGACAGATGTACGAGATCACCGCTGGCGAGAACAACATCTACCAGATTCCCTATCTGAATTTCCGCGGCACGCCGACGGGAATCGACGCGATCAAGGTCGTCGAGAAAAACATCCTGCCGTTCATCGACACCGGCGTGGCCCACAAGGAACCGGGCGTTGGCCAGATTGGCGCGGGGGTGTTGAGCGCGCCCGCCGAGCCGTTCCAGAAAGCTTTCGCGGGATTGGCCAGAAGTTTAACCAAGAAATGAGGGACAGCCGATGAAAACCAAACAATTCCTACAGTTCATGGACAAGGTCCGTGTGTACGACCTGACGCAGCCATTGAGCATTCACACGCCGCCGTGGCCCAGCTACATGCCGCTGGGGATCCAATACTTCAAGCGTATCGCCGGTGCGCACATGGGACAGGGCGCCAACGGCCAGATCATCACGACCAGCAATCACGTCGGCACGCACATGGACGGGGAGATTCATTTTCACGCCAGCGGCCGATCGATCGGTCACGTCCCGATTGACGAGTGGATTGGCCCCGGCGTCGTGGCCGACATTTCCAAGGACGTGGGTGACTACGATCTGTACTCTCCAGAAACGATCACGAAGAACGTCGAGGTCAAGAAGGGCGATATCCTGATCATCAATACCGGCTATCACCGCTATGCCTGGGACCAAAGGCAATCCGATGAGTTGCGGTATTTTGTGAAGCACCCGGGTCCCGGCCCCGGCTTCCACCAATGGGCGTTGGACATGAAGCTCAAATGGATCGGCGTCGATTGCGGCAGCGCGGACCACCCGATGAACACCATCATCCGCAACTGGCACCCGGCGCGGTTCGCCGAAGCCGAGAAGAAATTGAAGGCCAAGTACAACAAGAATTGGGATGCGCTGTTCCCGCCGGACGAGTACTATCAGGTCATGCATCTGAAGTTATTCCCCAAGAAGCTGGTGCACGCCGAGAATCTCGGCGGCGAAATCGACAAGGTCAGCAATCAGCGGGTTTGGATTGGCTGCTTCCCGCTACGCGGCATCGAAATGGAGTCCGCCATGTGCCGTATCGTGGCCCTGCTGCCGCCCAAATAGGGAGATCATTATGGCAATCGCGCACGAGTTTGATTACGTGAAGCCCGGCACGTTGCGCGAAGCGGTCAAAACACTTGCGCGCTACGGAACGCGCGCCCGCGTTCTCGCCGGCGGGACGGACCTGGTCACGCTGATCGCCGAGAACATGGTGGCGCCCGACGCCGTGGTGGACATCAAAGGCGTTCCCGGACTGGACAAGATCGAATTCAAGAATGGTGTCCTCACGATCGGTGCGCTGGTCACGTTCAGCGACCTGCGAGATTCCCCGGTCGTTGCGAAGAAATTTCCTGTAATTCACGAGATGACCGGCTGGGTGGCCTCGGTGGGCATTCGAAACCGGGCCACGATGGTTGGCAATATCTGCTCGGCGGTCCCCTGCTGTGACAGCGGTCCGATTCTGTTGGTCTATGATGCCGCCGTACAGGTGGTCGGCCCATCGGGCAGGCGAAAAGTGCCGCTACGCGACTGGTTTCTCGGTCCGCGCAGGACCGTATTGAAGCGCGGCGAGATCGCCACCGGAGTAACGGTCGCGCTGCCCAGGAAGAAACATGGCGCCTGTTTCGGCAAACTGCGCCGGTACGAAGGCGAAGATCTCGCGCAAGCCAGCGTGACGGTTCTCGCATACGCGGACAATACGTACCGAATCTCTTTCGGCTCGGTCGCGCCACGCCCGATTCGTGGAGAGAAAATCGAAGCGTTACTGGAAGGCCGAGCGTTGTCGGACGATCTGATTCAGAAAGCGGTGCGACTTGTGCCGGAAGAAATCGCCCCGATCACCGACATCCGCGCGACCAAGGAATATCGGATGCACATGGTGGGTGTGATGCTGGAACGGGGACTGCGGGCGGCGGTTGCGCGAGTCAACGGCGCGGGTCCCGCGTATGGCACCAGCGTGATATAGGAGCGACCATGACAAAATGGATCACTGTAACGCTCAACAAGGAGCCCCGCAGCTTTGCTGTCGAGCCCAACGACGTCCTCCTCGATGTCCTGCGGGAAACGCTGGGCGTAAAGAGCCCGAAGATTGGCTGCGAACGCGGCGACTGTGGCGCCTGCACGGTTCTCCTGGATGGCAAAACCGTGCGTACTTGCCTGATTCTGGCTATCGAGGCGGACGGTCATGAGATCACGACGCTTGAAGGCCTGTGTCAGTCGGGGTTGACGCCCGTGCAGCAGTCGCTGCTCAAGCACAACTCCTTCCAGTGTGGATTCTGCGCGCCCGGCATGGTGCTCTCGGCGACGGAACTACTGGGCAAAAACCCGAGCCCGTCCAAAGACGAAGTCAAAGAGGCCATCTCGGGCAACTTATGTCGTTGTACTGGTTACGAACCGGTCATTGACGCCATCGTGGCAGTCGGCAAGAAAGCGGGGAACCGCGTATGAGCTCGCTCAAAGTTGTTGGCGAATCGCCCGAACGCATCGACGGGCTGGAGAAAGTCACGGGAGCCGCCATTTACGTGGACGACATCGATTTCGGCGCGAAGCTGCTTCATGCGGAGATTGTCGAAACCCCGTACGCGCACGCGTTGATCAAGAGTATTGATACGTCGGCCGCGGAAAAGGTTCCCGGCGTCGTCCGCGTGATCACCGGCAAAGATTTCCCGTACCGCTTCGGACTATACATGCAGGACCGGTTCATTTTCCCGACCGACCGCGTCCGATTTGTGGGCGAACAGGTCGCCGCCGTGGTCGCGCGAGACGCGAAAATCGCGAAGCGGGCAGCCAAACTCGTGAAAGTGGTTTATCAGGAACTGGAACCCGTGCTCGATCTCACCAAGGCCTTGCGGGACGACGCGGTGTTGGTTCACCCAGACCTTGGCAACTACACTCGTTGTCCGTGGTTCTTCCCACAAGCGGGTACGAATATCGCCCACTGGCGCAAAACGAGGAAAGGCGACATCGAGCAAGGGTTCAAGGAAGCCGACGTCATACTGGAAGACACCTATACGGTCCCGCGTTATTCCCATTGTGCGATCGAACCGCACGTGATCGTTGGCCTCTACGATTTGTCCGGACGGCTGACGCTCTGGTCAGCTTCCCAATCGCCGTACACGCAGCGAAATGTAATGGCGCAGGCTTTCGCGCCCTTGGGGTTGTCCCACAAGGATATTCGCGTCGTCACCCCGTACGTCGGCGGCGGCTTCGGCGGCAAGGCTGGAGTGTCGATGGAGATCATCTGTGCCGCGTTGGCCGTCATGGTGAAAGGCCAACCAGTCAAGGTCCGCTGGACGCGGGCCCAGGAGTTTTACAATACCTACCAACGACAGGGCGTCATCGCGCGCATCAAACTGGGTGCGAAGAAAGACGGCACGATTACGGCGATCGAGCATTCGTTGCACTGGGATGCCGGCGGTTACGTCGAATACGGCGCCAATGTGGTGAATGCCGTCGGGCTATCGGCCACCGGACCGTACCGCATCCCGAATGTAAAAATTGATTCCGTCTGCGTGTACACAAATCTTCCGCCGAGTGGCCCCTATCGCGGGTTCGGGTACTCGGAATTCCACTTTGGGTTGGAGTCCCACATCAACCGCATGGCGAACAAGCTCGGCATGGATCCGGTCGAGTTTCGGAAGAAGAACGCCATCCGCGAAGGGGACACGCTGGCGTATGGCGCGAAGATGAATCCATGCGGCATGCAGGAGGCCATCGACCGCGTTGCGGCGGAGATTGGTTGGGGGAGGAAAGAACTCTCGAAAGACCCTGACAAGACCATCGGCAAAGGGTTCGCCTGCTTCTGGAAGGCGCCGGCCATGCCGCCTAACGCCGCGTCGTGCGCGTTTATCAAGTTTAATGAGGACGCCAGTTTGAACGTCACGGTCTCCGGCATGGAAATCGGACAAGGCCTCATGACCGTGATGGCCCAAATCGCCGCCGAGGTCCTGACCGTGCCGGTCAAAAAGATTCGCGTCGAGTTACCGGACACGGATCGCAATCCGTACGAGTGGCAGACGGTCGGTTCTCACGTGACGTGGGGTTGCGGCAATGCGGTGAAAGCTGCGGCCCTCGAGATGCGCGGCAAGATCTTTGAAGTTGTCGAGCGGGCACATGGTCTGTCCCGCGACTCGCTCTATCTTGAAAATGAGCGCGTGAAAAGCCGGGAACGCGCGGATTTCGAGTTGCCGTTGCGAGATTTCGTCATCAACGGCATTCAACTGAAGCATGGGAATTTCATCGGCGGACCAATTCTCGGCAGTGGCATGTTCATGCCCGAGTTCACCTCCGCATTGAGCGACCCCGAGACGAGTCAGGGTGGTCATCCGAACGTGCACTACACGGTGGGCGCCGCGGCTGTCACCCTCGAGATTGACAAGAAGACCGGCAAGGCGCATGTGCTCAAAGCCGTGCTGGCGGTGGACGCGGGTAAGGCCATCAACCCTGTTCTTGTGAAAGGCCAGATTGTCGGCGGCATTGTCCAAGGCTTGGCAACGGTATTGTACGAAGACATCCGGTTCGACCAGAAGGGCAAATTGGTCAATGCCAACTTTACGGATTACAAGATACCGACCTCGATGGACGTGCCGGACGAAATCGTTCCGATTATTGTGGAGGTGCCGCAACCCGATGGCCCGTTCGGCGCCCGCGGGACCGCGGAACACACGATGATCCCATGCGCGGCCATGGTGGCCAATGCGGTGGAAGACGCGCTTGGCCGTCGAATGAAGACCATGCCGCTAACGGCCGAGAAAGTGGCGCTGGAGTTACTCGGCATCCCCTATGATGACGTGAGGGGATCGACCATGGGCCTGTGTTTTGCCGGGCATCCGGACGCGTACACGTTCCACACGAAAGCTCCGGCAAAGAAGTAGAACTCAACGTCGGCTAGCGCGCCGACAAGCAAGCTCCGGCAATCACCAGAATTGCTCCGAGTGTCTTCTTGAGCGTTATCGGATCCTGCGGAGATTCCAGCACACCCAAGTGGCTGATGACCATAGCCATCAGAATTTGACCTGAGACCAGTAGAATAAAAAACGTTCTTGCTCCCACTTTGGGAATGAGAAAGGTCGTGCCGACAATAAAGAAGGCGCTGATGATCCCGGCGAGGTGCAGATAAACGGGCACGTTCCGAAGTTTGGCCAGCGTATGATATTCGCCTCCGACAATGAGGATCAAAATGGAGGTTATGGTAGCCACCACGAAGAAAACGGCTGACGCGGCCATGGAGGATGCCAGGTATCGCGACACCGAACTGTTCATCGGCAAGTAGACGGAAAGTATCGCCCCCAGTAAGAATGCGACAATCGCGAACATGGATGTTTGCACTGTGTGTTCCTCCGGACCAATGATCTTACGGTTAAACGACATCTTCGCTTCGGTCGCCGCTCCGCCACCGGTGAATCGACTCAGTATCCCGGGGGACGCTGAAATGGAACCGTCAACCCGGCGATTCGCTCGGCGGCGGCCAGCAGCTTCATCTCACCCCAGCGTTGACCAACCACTTGAACGCCGATCGGCAATCCTTCGCTGGATCGAGTCAGTGGAAGCACAACGACCGGGTTGCCCGTCAGGTTGAATGGACTGGTATAGGCCGTTCCTCCGAGCCGGTACGGCACGTGGCTGTCGTCCACCGGTATCGGCGTGCCGGGCGCGCAATGTACAAACGCAGGGCCAACGGTGACCGGGCACAGCAGAACATCCCAGGATTCGAAGAATTGTTCCATCGCCGCAATGTAGGTGTCGCGTTTCGCCAACGTGGCGGTGTACTGCCGCAACGTCGCATTCAATCTCCGGGCCATGCCGCGGATCTCGGGATCGTCAGACTGCGCGCGCACGTCGAATTTCGCCGCACACTCCTTTTCGAGTTCGGGCGGCATCGCGCCGCCGACTTCACACTGGCGCAACTCGCCGTACGTTTCCCAAATTCCCGGAAAATCGATGTTGTCTGGCATGCGCCGGGCAACAGTACAGCCCCGTTCCTGCAGCGCTACAGCCAATTTCTTCAGTGCCGCCCGTGTGTCTCGGGTCACCGGTATTCCGCCAAATTCCTCGACCCATGCGACGCGTAGATCTTTCCACGCGGGTTCCGGAACCGGCATCAGTGGCACCGGTGGAACATCCGGATGATAGGGATCCGGGCCAGCCATCACTTGCAACGCCAGCATCAGGTCTTGCACACAACGCGCCAGGGGCCCCGGCGTGGCCACGTAGCGTACACTTCGTCGCCCGGGAAGTTCGGGAATGTGGCCTGTGAGAGGAATCCGATTATTCGTTGGTTTCAACGAATAAATGCCACAAAAATGCGCCGGGATGCGCACCGAGCCGCCGTAGTCGCTTCCCAGTTCGAGCGGAGACAAACCAGCCGCGATTGCTGCGGCGCCACCCCCGGTTGAACCACCCGGTGTGCGCGCATGGTCCCATGGGTTGTTCGTCCGACCAAACACAGGATTATCGGTCTGGAAGCCATGCACCAGCAGGGGAAGATTGGTTTTCCCCAGCACGATTGCACCGGCTGCTCGAAGACGCGCAACCGCGGTAGCGTCGGAGTCAGGAATATGGTTTGCCAGTGGTGGAAAACCGCTGGTTGTCCGCAGGCCGTCTGTGGCGAAAGAGTCCTTGATGGTCACCGGCACGCCGTGCATGGGCCCCCAAACTTCGCTCCGCGCAAGGGCTGCGTCTGCTTCCCGGGCTCTCGCACGCGCATTCTCCTCATTGAGCGTGACGATTGCGTTTAGGGCCGGGTTGTACCGGGCGATGCGTGCCAGGTGTGCGTCCAACACCTCGACAGCCGAGGTGCGGCGTTCACGAATAGCCGCTGCCAGCTCGTGCGCGGTCGCGAACGTTGGATCGTTCACAGTCCATTTCCTGTGTTGCCCCAGCGCCAACGAGCCGGCTGTGGTTGACTTCGATTTCGATGTAGTTATCACGAGACAAAATCCCTGATACCGCGTGCCTGTGACCGGGCGGCTCTCTTCGTGCCATGATAAAAGTGTGAATACAAGGGTCCCGCTCATCGTGCACCAATGTCCCGCGTTTGTCCACACCCGAGGTGGTAGGGTGAAGCGACCCGAGTTGCCTCAAATCAAATGACACCGAAGGGGTGGGTTTTAGGGTGAGGAAAGCGAGTCGTTGCCTCATAAAGAAATGACACCGAGAATGGAGGCATGAAAATGATCGCTCTGAGCCGTGACCAACAACTCCAGCGCTGGCGCGAACGCTATGCGCGCCGCCACAAGGAAGGCAAAGCCCGACTGCTCGACGAGCTCTGCGAGCAGCACGAGTACAGCCGCAAGCACGCCATCAAACTGCTTGGGGACGGCTTGCCCAAGCCGACGGGCCAATTGCCCAGCGGCGCTCCGGCCCGTTACGATCCGATTCGAGAGGTCGTCGCGCAGATCTGGCGGGCCGCCGAACAACCATGCGGGAAACGCCTGGTCGCGGCGCTGCCGCTGTGGCTGCCGCACTATGCCAAACACTTCGGCAGCCTGTTGCCCGCTCAACGCAAGCTGCTGGGCGATGTCAGCGCCGCGACGCTGGATCGGTTGCTGCTGGCGCGTCGGGCCGGTGCGCGCCGGGGATTGGCCGGCACCAAACCCGGCAGTTTGTTGCGTACTCAGATTCCGCTGCAGGGTGCCGTCTGGGATGAACGCCGCGTCGGGTTTCTGGAAGCCGACAGCGTGGCGCACTGTGGCGACAGTCTGGCCGGCAACTTCGTCTGGAGTTTGACCTACACCGACCTCGCCAGCACGTGGACCGAAGGACGGGCGGTGTGGAACAAGGGCGCGGCCGGCGTGCTGGCCCAGACCCAGGACGTCGAAGCCTGCCTGCCGTTTGCCCTGTTGGGTTTCGACTTTGACAACGGCAGCGAGTGGCTGAATTGGCATCTGATTCGTCACCTCCAAGCCCGCCGCCAGCCCGTACAGATCAGCCGATCACGGCCCTACCACAAAGACGACAACGCCCACGTCGAACAGAAGAACTGGATGTGGCCCCGCCACCTGCTGGGCTACGGACGGTTGGGCCAAGAGCGCGTCGTCACCCCGATCAACACGCTGTACAAACAAGTCTGGGGGCCGCTGCACAACTTCTTCTTACCCTCGATGAAACTGCGCGACAAGTGGCGGGAGGGCAGCCGTTGGGTGCGTCGCCATGACCCCGCCCAGACCGCCTATCAACGATTGCTGGCCAGCGGCCAAATCAGTCCTCGCCAGCGACAACGGTTGCACGAGTACTACGAGTCCTTGGATCCGTTTGTGCTGGCGCAGCACCTGGAGCAACAACTCAACCCGATCCTGCGCCTCGCGACCTGACTCGACCGCACCGCCCGCCCCGTCTCCCCCCACGGAGCGGGCGGGCGCAACAACAACATCTAAAAACAGACTGGAATGAACCCCCCACTTCCCGCACAATCTACCGTCACCCCGGTGTCATTTCCTTTTGAGGCAACGACCATGACACCGTCGCTTCGCTCGGTGTCATTTCTTTATGAGGCAACAAGGTCCAGAGACTCAACCCCAACGGAACCACATTGCCCAAGCCCTGATGGAATCCGTGACGATTGCGGTGATGTTAAATCCACCGACGAATTCCTGAAGAAAATCGCGAAACGCTACGGGTTCCAGTCCCACCTCAACAGGGGTTCCCAATTTTACCGTCCCAGGCTACTCCAGAACCACGACTCGCTTTTGGCCGTCTGGGTAATACAAGCCCAGTGCGTTATCCTGAGAGTCTGTCACAAGCCAGGCATGCCCAAGAAAAGTTTCCTGTTCATCCCTCTCCCCCGGTTTCAACTCGCCGTACCGTTCCCGTCCTCCCTTGAAATCCAGCCAATAGATCTTCCGCAGTTCCTTGCTTTCGTTCAGAAACACAATCCGTGCGGCAACCGGCGTGGGCGAACTGGAGCAGATTCCCGCGATCTCCGCAGGATGTTTTCGACCGTTCTGATTGGCGGCGACTGCTTTCGGTTGCGGTGCCCCAAGTTCCGCCGCCTTCTTCGGGCTGTAGCCGAATCGTTCCCGAAGGTCCGGTGGAAGCTTCTCCAGAGGAATTGTCGCCACACCCGTCTTATGGAAAACTGTAATCGTCGTCGGTGTGATGGTCCCCCAGTGGAAGTTCTCGTACGTCACACCGTCAATGGTGATGGTGGGGTTGGTGTCATCGCCGCGCACCATCGCGGCAGCGAAAATACAGCACAGCAAAGAAATCCGAAGTATTCTCATACTGGCGACCCCTTTCGGGTGAGAACCATAATTCCCGCCAATCGCAATGGCAAGCCCGTCGCGGCCCGATTTGAATGAGAATTCTCGCAGCAAGCTGTTGCCAGGCGCAATTCGAGGAATTCCTAAAGCCGATTGACTCCCCGCTTTGGACGATTTGCGAAGCCTGCGACTTGAACTTCCGAGGGCAGCCGCTGCGCCATCGGCAAATCTTCGGCGCGTCTCGCTCCGCTGTTGCTGCGCTGCGGCTTACTGGCAAGCTTGCAGGCGCGCCAACGCGTTCTGCGCCTGGGTGAAATCGGCCTTGATCCGTAACGCCTGTTCGTACTGTACAATCGCCTCCGGCACCCGGCCCACCTGCGCCAGAGCGTTTCCCAGATTGTAGTGCGCCTCGGCGTAATCGGGGTTGATCCGCAGGGCCTGCCCGTAGTGTGCGATGGCATCCTCGACCTTACCCGTTTGCGCCAAAACGACCCCCAGATTGTTGTGCACATTGGCGTAATCGGGGTTGATCCGCAGGGCCTGCTCGTACTGCGCGATCGCTTCCGAGACCTTGCTCACACGAATCAAAGCAGTCCCAAGATTGTTATGCGCTTCGGCATAATCGGGGTTGATCCGCAGGGCCTGCTCGTAGTGTGCGATGGCGTCCTCGATCTTCCCCGTTTGCGCCAAAGCGATCCCCAGATTGAAGTGCGCCTCGGCGTAATCGGGATTGATCCGCAGCACTTGTTCATACTGTCCGATTGCATCGCTGACCCTGCCCTCCCGCAAGAAAACATCTCCCAGATTGGTATGCGCCATCCAACACTGAGGGTTTTTGGCGAGCGTGTCCCGCCAAAGAGTTTCCACGTCTTGATAGATGCAGGTCTGCCTCCATGTGGACACGCCCAGTACCAACAACACGACTGCGGCGGCAACCGTTCCCCAATTGCGGCCCCATCGACCGGCTCGACGGAAGATCGCGGTGCCGGTGCTCACGGCAAGAGAGATCAACCCAATGCAGGCCAGGTATTGAAAGTGGTCGGCAACGTAGGAGAAGCGGAATGGAAAGACATCAAAAAACCCCAAGGCGGGCACCAGGGCACCCCCGAAGCACAAGACAGCCACCAGCGGCCCCCTTCCGACCCGCGATCGCAGCAACCACAACACGATCAGAACAACCAGGGCGGCCACCGGGAACAAGTACTGCCACGCCACACGGGCATCAATTTCCCACCGGGGATAGATGAAGGTGAGGGGGTGCGGCCAAACCAGCTTGCCGGCGTAAAACCACAACGCGTGCCCCGCCAGCAGACAGCGCTGGAGAAATGAGAGTGACCACTCCGGCCCACTCGCGCCGACATGATGTTTCTCCAACCATGCCGTCATCAGCCCGAGTGTGATTCCCAACAGGAACATCGGACTCAGCACCCCGATATCCTGCCGTTCCACCCGCCCCCGTTTCCACCAGAGGAGAAGCACCAGTACGGCCGGCAGCGAACAGGCCACCGTCTTGCTCAACAGGGCGCAGACGAACAGCGCGATGGCCAGCCAGTAGAATCGCCAGGCAGGCGAACCCGGCCGGGCCTCGCCCGACAGCGGTCGGAACCGGAAAAACGCCAGCAACGCCCCCAGATAAAACGTCGTGGAGAGCAGGTTTTTGATTTCGGAGACCCAGGCCACCGACTCCACTTGCACCGGGTGGACGGCGAAGATCGCGGCCGCAAGCCAGGCGCCCGGGATCTCCAATTGCTGGAGCACCATCCAAAGCAGCAGGGCGTTCAGTACATGCAGCAGGACATTGACAACATGGTAGCCGAACGGCCGCAGTCCCCATAGATGATACTCAATCCAAAAGCTGGTGAGTTGAAGCGGGTAGTACTGCTGGTCGGCCAACGGCTCGAACCAGATTTGATGGAGGCCATGCAGAGAGCGCAGATTCAGGTTCTTCGTCACGTGAGAGTCGTCGTCCCAGATGAACCCGGCGTGCCATGTTGGCTGGTAAGCTGCGAATGTGACGACTGCCAAGACCAAAGCCAGAAGCCAGGGGCGGTGCGCGAAGTAGGTTTCCGTTGCAGGGGACGCCACCGCCACCGTCTGTTGATGCGGAACGTCATCCATGGGCTTCCGCCTTCTCATCGAGCGGATAATAGCATGTAACAACCCAAGAATAGAACAGCCGGTCTGACCCTGGCCTTACCGTTCCGATCTGTCTCCCCGGTTTGGACGATTTGCGAACCCTGCGGGTTGACCCTCCGAGGGCAGCCGCTGCGCCATCGGCAAATCTTCGGCGCGTCTCGTTTGACTCGGCTCCGTCGGACTCGGCTTACTGGCGAGCTTGCAGGCGCGCCAACGCGTTCTGCGCCTGGGTGAGGTCGGGCTTGATCCGTAACGCCTGCTCGTAATGCTGAATGGCCTCAGGGGTGCGCCCCAGTTGCTCCAACGCGACCCCCCAGTTGAACTGCGCCTCGGCAAAATCGGGCTTGAGACGCACTGCCTGCTCGTAGTGGCCGATCGCCTCCTGCACCTGGCCCCGTCTCCTCAAGGCCGCTCCCAGGTTATTGTGTGCCTCGGCGTCATCGGGTTTGAGACGCAACGCCTGCTCGTAGTGGCTGATGGCCTCCTGCACCTTGCCCTGTCTCATCAGGGTGGCTCCCAGGTTATTGTGTGCCGAGGCGTAGTCGGGACTAATTCGCAACGCCTGCTCGTATTGCTCCGTCGCCTCCTGCATCTGGCCCAGCCCCTGTAGTGTTATCCCCCAATTGTTGTGCGCCTCGGCACACCGCTTGGCGCTCGCTAACAGGTTGAACGCCACCGAGAAGGCCAGCAGGAGGCCCCAGCCCCAGCGCATCGCGCACAGGCGGAGTGACTGGCCACCCAAGGCGCGCTCCAAACTCAAGATGCCGACCACCGCCAGCAGCACCAATGCGGGCAGGAACTCCACCTCGTAGCGGATGGTCGTGCTGATGAAGAACAAAGCGGGCAACACGCAAGTCCCAAACAGCAAGGCCACCGCTGTCACAAACCAGCGCAAGGCTGAGGCTGCCGGTTGCGACCAGCCCCGCCACGCCAGCGGCGCGGCCAGCGCCAACCATACCAGCGGAATGTTGGTCAGGACACCGAAGGGAGTCTCAACGCCCCCATTGCCCACTGGCACGGGTGGCAACGCGATTTCACCCACAAAGGGAAACCGCCTGCTCCAGCGCACCGGCTCCAAAAAATAGACCCGGAAATTGAACCACAAATACTGCAGGTTGAAGAATTGCCGCGTCACCTGCCGCTCCCCGGCCAACTGGTAGCGTATGCCGAATTCGAGCGGGCTACCGAATCGCAAGGCATTGTAGAGCATCAGTCCCAAACCGATGAACGTGATGGGGCCGATGGCCGCGACCAACAGCGTCCAAACACGCCGCCCCGCGCGCGACGCCTGAAGTACCGGCACCAATAGGATGACCGCGCCGAACAGCAAGGTCGGTCGCGCCCCCACCGCCAGCCCGTACGCCACGCTTGCTGCCGCCAGCCACCAACACCGCCGCTCCGGCTCGTGCAGGGCGCACCAGATTGCCCCCAGGGCCAGCATCGTCAGCATGTACCCGCAACTGATCGCCACTTCGTAAACCGAGGACCGCGGCAACATCACCGGCACGCCTGTCGCCAAGCCGAGCGCCAGCGCGCCGGCGACCACCATCCAGGCGCTCACTTCGGAGAAGTAGCGCCGCCAGAGCGCGCACAGCAGCCCCACGCTGACCAGAAGGCCGACAACGCAAAAAATTACTACCGCGTCATTTTGAGGCAGATAGCGACCGGTCAGCGCCACATAAGGCCAGAACAGCACCAAGGCCGGTGTCACCCCGAAATAGAGGTATAACTTCCCTTTGTAATAACTCGTGTCCCCCACTTCGGGATAGGAAGCATGCGCGCTCGGATCGTAGGGGTCGGGAAGCTGCGCAAGCCCGGGCGGCACCTCTTTTTTCAGGCTGAGCTGACCCGCACGAAAACCCTGCACCAACAAATTGTAGTAATCGTCAGCCGCATTCGGATGCCCCCGTTCGAACATGCCCGGTTGGACCACATACGCGTACACCCCGATGACCAATGCGCACGCTACGGCCAGTGAAATCCATGCGTTTTTCATCGTGCCACACCGACAAGCCCCGTGTCGCGCTGTCGCAAAAACATCATCTGCCTTACGACATTTTATACACTTCTCCAGTCGAACACACGCGCTTTGTAGAGCGAGGAACCGTAAGAACCTGTCCGCTGTCTACACACGCGTGGATTCGCGTGTTCTGGTGGCTTACTCGGGAGCTGGAATCACAGAGGAGGCGAGAACGTTGTTATTCGTATCCGTGGCGTAAATGTAGGTGCCCGCCTGATTCCCGGTGAATTTTCCAGTGAACTTGATCGACGCCGATTTGTTCTCCGCGAGGGCTTTCACTCTCTTCATCGCAGGCCACGGGTTGACGCTGGGATTAAAGACGCTGTTTTGGCCCGGCCAAAACAGGATCGGGAACGCCGAGGACGTCGTCGCCCCGGGATTGCTGGCAACCAGGGAAAATTTGACCTTGCACGTGGTAACAGAGTTGGTCGTCATCGTCGCGTGGTCGATCTTCGTCTTGGTCGTGCAGGTCTGCACGACATTCGAAAACACCAGTGAAACAGAAGCTGGACCGGGTTGTCCCTGCGGGGGCGGCAGCGGTTGCGGCTGCCCCGGCGGCGGCGCCACGTAGTTCGTGTTGTACTCATACGCGCCAAGGTCCCACATGCCCGACGGACGAAGATTGCCATCCTTGTCGGTGTCCAGCCCCGGCAAGTTCAGACTACTGAGGTTGACCCCCGCGGCGATGGCCGGCGAGCCGGGCTGCAGATGGTAATCGTTGTTGACGGAGTTGGTGCTGGAACTGAAGGCCAGGCTCACAAACTGCGGGTCGTTGGTGAGGCCGTAGGCTTCGAAGCCGACGCTTTGGGCAGCCGCCAGGCCGCCGTGGATGTTGAACCCGGGCTGGTTGTTCCACCAGAACCAGGTGTCGGCGGTGCTCTGCGAGTGCCAGTCATTGTAATCGACCGTCCATTGGGCCACGGGATACTTGTTGAGGACTACCCCAAGCAGCAGGAGGGTGGCGTCATCGCCCCCCCGTAGAAGCTGTAGCCCAGGTTGTTCTCGATCTGAAGGGTGCCATTGGCGGGCCAAATCGAGGAAGGCGTCAAACAACCACAGGCTCCCCAGCTGATGGCCGCGTTCTGCGCGTTGGCGGTCGTGTTGATGATGAAGGTATTGTTCAGGATCCGCAGCGTGGAGGGCTGGTTCAACTCGTAGGAAATGGTGATCGGTGGCGCCCCGCCGCCGCCCGTATCGGAGGGCACCGCCCCGTTGGGGATGCCGGCGTTGGGGATGTTGAACAGATTGTTGTAGACATTGGCGCTGGGGGCATATTCCAGGAAGATGCAGGCGGTGTACATCTCGTAGAGGTGAGTCTCGTCGAAGGTGTTGTTGTAAATGTTGATGTGGCTGCCATTGGTAACATTGGCGTTGCCGGTTCGATGGAAGATCGGGTCTTGATGGGGAGGACCCGCAAAGCAACTGGTACAGCTCTCCGGGACGTAGTTGTAGCCCGTCCAGTACGCCGGCGAGTACGCCCAGCCCATGTCCTGGAAGGTGTTGTCATGGATGTAGGCGTAATCCAGGTTCCCCGAGATGCCCGCCAGATCGATGCCCCAGACAATGTAATCATGGAACAAGCAGGAGGCGATGGTGAGATTGGAACTGTTGACGGAGTACGGGAATTCGATGGCGGTGTGCTGCCTGGTGAATTCGCAATTGGTGATCACCACCGAAGACGCCCCAAAGAAGATGACTCCGCCGCCGCTAATTCGGTTGTCCGACCCACCCAACGAATTGCCATCCATCGGCTGCTGATTGAACCAGTAGCCCAGATCATGGAAGTAGCAGTTCTGGATCGTCACATTGTTCATCGTGCCATAGGCGAAGATATGCCGTAGCCCTGATTACTCGGCACGCCCGTGCCGGGATCGGGCGGCGGTGACGCCGAACCCCCGATCGGACCAATCTCCAGATTGTTGAATGCCAGGTTGTTTACGCTGCCGTCGTTGTAGAACGCCGCGATGTAGTTGGTGCTGTAGTTGTCCGTCAGGATGGCTCGTCCGGTTCCCCAGGTCCCGGCGCTGTTGCCGTCGTAGGTGATCGGCTGCCCGGCCGCCCCGCTCCAATTCAACCCGATGCCGGTCTGGTAAACGGGGTTTCCATTGCCCGTCAGCACGTATTGCACGCCGCCCTTGAAGAACACGGTGTCGCCGGGATTCAGCGGAGTGCTGCCTGCCGTGCCGGTCGCGGCCGGATCGCCGGGACAATGCTGCCAGGGTGACGACGTGCTCGTGCCGGAGTTGCCGTCGGCACCGCTCGAATAGTCCACGTAATAGCTCGCAGCGCTGCACCGGATTGCGAAAACGAGTGCGCCAATAATGAGAATCGATACCCTCAGAGAACCCTGTAGAAACGACCTCAATCTTGACCCCTGCACATCAAAAACTTCGTACTGCTTTGTCATCTGTCCCCGCGTTTGTAGGCTTAAACCTGCTCGTTAGCAAGTGGTGATTGGTTACCATTTCCTGACGGTGGCGACCGCCCCGACCGTTGCTGAAATGGCCGAAATAAGTCAAAAGCACAAATTGCGCCAAGCGCTTGTTTTTTGTGGGCTGGAAGGCGACACCCATCGGCGGCGATGGCATTAATCCGGCCTGTCGGATGAAGAAACGGCCGCCGCTTGCGCTTGCGTTTCTACGTCAAATGCGATACGCAACGCCGCGCACGTCTATACGCCTGAGGTGTTGGGCGGTGCCGAAAGAAACATCCGAGCACCCCGCGCATCCGTCCATCGGTTAGGCTTCTGGACGTGGATGCGCGGACATGGGGCTACCATTCACTCGACAGGGTCGCCGGCGTCCATTTTTCGTGCATGCTATTCGCAGACCAGATCGGCCATCCGTTCCCCCCAGCTCACGCGCGCGCCGAGCGACGCGCGTTATCCGCACGGTACTGCGATTATGAGTTTGGCGGCGGGGACGCCATCGGATGGGTTGGGGACTTCTCGACGGTGTCCGTCTTTGTGTGCTGGCGTCGGATGGTTACGAACCGCCTCAACTTCGGTGACTGATAAGTCTGCTGACAGTTCTCGGGTTCTTGCCAACGAATCGCCTGAATGCGCGGCTAAAGTCGGTTGGGTCCTTGTAACCCAGCGCGGAAGCAACCTCGCCGACCGACAATCGATCGGTCTTCAACAGCTCGCGCGCCTTCTCCACCTTCAGACGCTGATGATGAACGGAGGGCGATTCCCCGTGTTGTCTCTGAAACATGCGGGTGAGGGTTGACGGAGATATCTGGAGGTACTCGCAGAGGGCGTTGGTCAGGCCGTGCTCTGTGAGGTTCTGTGCCATCCAGCGGAGGGCCAGTTCCATTCTCACGGATGGTTCGGGGGGCTGAGTCTTGCGTCGGACGAGCCGCGCCACGCCGACGTCGATCGCGAGGTGCAACTGCTTGATCGCGAGATTCGTCAACTCGTCCGGTCGTTCGACTTCCTGCCGACATTGCGCATGAAAATTCTCCAACTCTCGCCAGAGGCGCGCGCCAATCGTCCACTGTCGATACTTTCCGGGACCCACGGTCAGATCCCAGCAACGCGGCCCGGTGCGCCAGATCCAAACCAGGAGATCCGAAACGCCGTCCTGTCGATCCAGCCAACCACTCGCACAGTCCGGGTCGATCACCAGGAAATCGCCCGAATTCAGAACTTTCCGGTGGTGCTCGAATACCAAGATCGGCCTGCCTCGCTTCACCAACACATAGTGCCATCCAGGATGGCGGGAGACCGGAATTGGATGCTGGCCATAGAGGCGATGCCCCCACGCCAGATAGAGCAGATCCAGTTGCGCGCTCTCTGGACAAACCCATCGAGGACGCCCCGGTGGCGGCAGATGTAATGCCTTCGGAATAGCAGTCATAGGCACACAACAATAGCTATAGACATCATGAACGATGATGCTACTACAATCGTTTCCATTAGAAAAGTGCTTTCGCACGCCGACCGTTTGCCATTTCAGGATCGGGCGTTGGAATGATTGGCGACAATCATCATGATAAATTGCAGGGCCGGCGCGTCCATCACCGTGGACGTTGGCGTTCGCGGATTTATGGGACCGGCCTGCGCAGAATCTGCGCGTCTCTGTTGCGTTTGTGCAGAGTTTGCGCAGCGCCCCAATCGTTCCTCCTTGGTTTTATTGGCTTTTTTGTAATGGCACATTCTGTGCAATAGCGTAGGCGGCAGCTTGTGGGCAGCATCGTGGAGGCCGTCCCGCAATCGATTCGACGTGAACCAAAAACAACACAGTAATGGCTGCAGAAGGAGATTCGTGGAATGAAGCTCGGAAAAATCTTGGGAGTCTGCGGGATCACCGCGGCTCTTTGTTTGAGCGCGGGCACGCTCCTGGCGCAGAGCAACAGCAATTCAAATGCAAACGGTGGCGGAGGCCAGGGGCGTCGTGGCGGCGGCGGCAATTTCGACCCCGCGCAATTCCAACAGCGCATGATGGATAACGTCCGGGATCGGCTCGCGTTCACCAACGACACCGACTGGGCGGCAGTCCAGCCCCTCATCCAAAAGGTATTCGATGCCCGTCGCGACGTGGGCTTTCCCGGCGTGAATATGATGCGACGGGGTGGCGGCGGTGGAGACAATGCCCAGGGTGGTCGCCGCGGCGGGTTCTTCGCTGCGCCCAGTCCGGAAGCCGAGGCGTTGCAGAAGGCCATCAACGACAACGCACCAGCCGCACAAGTGAAGGCCATGCTCGAGAAATACCGCGTAGCGCGCAAAGACAAAGAAGCCAAACTCGCGCAGGCGCAGGAAAACCTTCGCAAGGTGCTGACCGCCCGCCAGGAGGCGCAGGCTGCCTTGTTGGGATTACTGAACTAAACGATCGATCTGGAGAGAAACTGGCGATTTGTGCCATGAGCGAAGCTTTCACCCAAGACTCGCCCTCGAAGCCGTTGCTGGAGCGGATGGTATCCGAAAAGCAACTGTCCGCTACGGACGCGGACGCTCTGGTTCGCGCAAAGCACGCCGTGCAGAGCGAGGAAGATGTTTTGCAGTGGTTGGCCAAGGAATATGGCCTCTCGTATACCACCCTGGAAAACATCGAACCGGATCGCCAGCTTCTCTCACTGTTTCCCGCCCGTATCCTGCTCAAGGAGCAACTGCTCCCGTTGCGGCGCTTAAATGGCTCCGCTGAGGTCGCCACCAGCCGGCTGTTCGCCACCCAGGGACTCGACTCCCTCAAAACCCTGACCGGCCTGAGTCTGAAACCCGTTCTCGCATCGATGGAAGCGATCCAGCGCGAAATCAAGAAGCATCTCGGCGTTGGGGCCGACACCATCGACACGTTGCACGAAGAGAAATCGTTTCAGGTCGTCGATGACAACATTGACGACACCAACCTCGATGCCGCCGCCGAAGACGAAGCCTCCATCATTCACTTTGTCAATCAGGTGTTGCGGGACGCCATCGATTTGCGGGCCTCGGACATCCATCTCGAACCATTCGAAGACGAATTCCGCATCCGCTACCGCATCGACGGCGTGTTGCAGGAAATCCCCGTCCCCGCGCAGCTCAAACGTTTCCAGCCCGCCATCGTCTCGCGTGTCAAAATCCTGAGTCATCTCAACATCGCGGAAAAACGGCTGCCCCAGGACGGCCGCATCAAGATCCGCATCGATGAAAGCGAAGTCGACATCCGTGTCTCCGTCATCCCGATGCTGCATGGCGAAGCGGTCGTCATGCGGTTGCTCCGCCAAAACGCGACCCTGCGCGGAATGAGCGAACTGGATATGGAAGAACGCGAACTAAAGAGTTTTCGGCGAATCCTCCAGTTGCCGCATGGAATCATTCTGGTCACGGGCCCAACGGGTAGCGGCAAGACCTCGACGCTGTACACCGCACTGAATGAAATCAATGATGCCCTGCGCAAAATCATCACCATCGAAGACCCGATCGAGTATCAGCTCAAAGGCGTCAACCAAATCCAGGTTTCCGAAAAGGCGGGGTTGACCTTTGCCCGCGGCCTGCGTTCGATTCTCCGTCACGATCCCGATGTCATTCTCATCGGCGAAATCCGCGACCAGGAGACGGCCCAAATCGCCGTGCAAGCGTCGTTGACCGGTCACTTGGTGTTCTCGACGTTGCACACCAACGATGCGCCCGGGGCATTGACCCGCCTCGTGGATATGGGAGTCGAGCCGTACCTCGTCGCCTCGTCGCTGGAAGCGGTGCTCGCCCAGCGTCTGGTGCGCGTCCTGTGTACCCACTGCAAACAGGAAGACCGTTCGCCGACCGCTCAGGCTTTCAAGGCAAGCCTGGGGATTCCGGCCAACGTGGCGATTTATCGCTCGGTTGGTTGCCGCGAATGCCGTAACACCGGCTTCTACGGTCGCCACGGAATTTTTGAATGGATGGATACCGACGAAGACATCCGGCAATTGATCCTCAAGAGCGCGTCCACGGACCAGATACGCGATACCGCCCGCCGCGCCGGAATGCGTACGCTGGCCGAAGACGGCTGGCGTCTGGTGGCGCGGGGGATCACGACCGTCGAGGAAGTGTTGAGCGTGACCACCGCCAAGGAAGTGGCCCGCACAACCAAACAAGAATCACCAAACCCGGCTGCGTCGGCGAGCCAGGCCGCAGGATAATTCCCAACTATGCCCACGTTTCGCTACAAGGCATTGCAGACCGATGGCGCTGTCGCCGAAGGTCAGTTGGAGGCCTCCGGGCGGCCCGACGCGTTTCGCCAGATGGAAGGTCTCGGGTTGCGCCCGGTCAGTCTTTTAGAAGGCGCAGCGACCGAGAAAAAGGACGGTCCCAGCCTCGGCAACCTCGGGGATTGTTCGTTTAAGCTTCAGTCGCAGCGCGTTTCCGCAAAGGCATTGGAGAACTTCACGCGCCTGCTTTCCAGTTTGCTGGCCGCCGGTGTATCGTTGAGCCGGGCTCTCGTCATCCTGTACTCGGAAGCCTCCACGCCGGCCGCAGCGGCGAAATGGAGGGAGATTCACGATCTGGTAATTGACGGCATGCCGCTGGCGGAAGCGATGGCCAAGTCGCCAGACGTTTTCCCGCGCGTGTACGTGGCCATGGTGCAAGCCGGCGAGACGGGTGGTTTTCTGGACGTGGTGCTGGCGCAAATCGCCGATTTTCAATCACGCGAAAAGGAACTGCGCTCGAAAGTGACAAGCGCGATGTTGTATCCAACCATTCTCCTCGTGCTCGCGCTCGGGGTGTTGACGTTTCTGCTCGTGTTCTTCGTCCCCAGCCTCCAGAAGCTGTTCGGAGAATTCGGCGGTTCGCTCCCACTGCTGACGCAGATGGTCGTTGACGCCAGTCACATCGTGCGCTCGTATGGATTGTTCGTCCTCGCCGGCCTCGCCACGGGCGTGTTCATGGTCCGCAACTGGTTTGCTTCGGAAAAAGGACGGCGCGCCTGGGAGGGAACGATCCTGCGCCTGCCGTTGGTGGGACCACTGGTCGCGGAATTTGCCATGGCGCGCTTTTGCCGGATGCTCGGCACGTTGCTCGGCGCCGGCGTGCCCCTCGTGCAGGGGCTGAACGTCGCGCGGAAATCCATTGGCAACCAGATTCTTGTCGACGCGGTATCCACGTCCATCGAGAAGGTCCAGGAAGGCGAGCGCCTCGGGCAAAGCCTGGCAAAGTGTCGTGGATTATTTCCCAGTTCCGTGCTGGAAATGATCTCCGTCGCCGAGGAAAGCGGACGGTTGGACACGGAATTGGTCCGGGTTGCGAATGTGACCGAGGGAGACTTGGACCGGCAGTTGAAAACCGCGGTTGCCTTCGCGGAACCGCTGATGCTGTTTCTCATCGCGGGATTCATCGGCACCATCTTCATCGGGATGCTGCTGCCGATCTTCACCATGCAACAATACATCAAATAACCCCCCCTACTATTATGAAGAACATCTCTCGTACATTCACTCACGTTCGCCGGGAGCAACGCGCGTTTACCCTGGTCGAATTGCTGCTGGTGCTGGTCATTCTCGGCACGCTGGCGGCCATCGTTCTCCCGAAATTCTCCGGCGTGTCCCAGCGCGGCAAGGTGACAGCCGCCGCCACGCAGATTTCCGTGTTCAAGACCGCCCTCGACGCATTCGAAGTGGACATGGGGTATTACCCGAAAGGCCGGAACGGGCTGGTGGACCTGATCCAGCCACCACGTGACGCCGCCAACTGGCACGGGCCCTATCTCCAAAGCGACTCGATTCCGAAAGACCCGTGGCTCAACGACTACTTGTATGAGTGCCCCGGCAAACATAATCCCAGTTCCTACGATATATCGTCAGCGGGACCGGACGGAAAATTCGGAACCGATGACGACATCTGCAATTGGACGCTCCGAAGATGAGTCTGTGGATCAAACAACGTGACGCACAAAACCTTCAACCGGCATGTACCCGCCGCGGCGGGTTCACCTTGATTGAACTGGTTCTTGTCATGGCGCTGCTGGTCGTCGCGATTTCCGTGACGGCGCCGGTGCTGTCCCGTTTTTTCCATGGACGCACGCTGGATTCGGAGGCGCGACGGTTGTTGTCCCTGACGCGCGCGGGGCAAAGCCGGGCGGTTTCCGAGGGAACCCCCGCGCTGTTATGGATCGATGCGTCACAGCACGAGTACGGGTTGGAATCGGAAAATGCGTCGCGCACGGGCGATCCCCGAGCAGAAGATTTTTCCGTTGCGGACGGCTTGCAGGTGGACGCGGTCAACGCCGCGCCGATTTCGGTTGGGGGACGGAAATTGCCCGCGGTCCGGTTTTTGCCCGACGGGACAATTGACGAATCCAGTCCATCGACACTGCGTCTCGCGGGGGCGGACGGAGCAATTCTCTGGTTGGTCGAACAAACCAATCACATGACCTATGCCATTCAAAACATCAATCACTAGGAAGCCATCCCAGCGGTGCGCGGAAGCCGGCTTCACGCTTGCCGAGGTGTTGGCGGCGCTGGCGTTCATGGCCATCGTGATTCCGGTGGCTGTCGATGGCTTGCGCATCGCCAG
This sequence comes from uncultured Verrucomicrobiae bacterium, assembly GCA_963842185.1. Taxonomy (GTDB): domain Bacteria; phylum Verrucomicrobiota; class Verrucomicrobiia; order Palsa-1439; family Palsa-1439; genus Palsa-1439. Next base: position 396,371 of record CAWJFL010000016.1, on the reverse strand, counting down.
CGCGGCGGGCGAACTCGCCGTGCACAAGGCCGAAGCCGCGCGAGTGGCCGAACGTGAACTGAACGAGATCGCCGTGGCGACGACCACGGGGGGGGTCACCGCTCAGAACGGGATCGTTCAAGAGGGTGGACACGACTACCAGTGGAGGTTGCACAGCGAGCTTTGGCCACAGGATTCGATGCAACTCCTGACCATGGAAGTGACCTTTACCTCGCGGGACCGGGCATATTCGACGCGAGTGAGCACATTGGTGAACTTGCCGCAGCTATGAAAATGAACCGTCCGGCACAATCAAATTGCCGCCGACTTGTCCACAAAGGGGGATTTACCCTGGTGGAGTTGATGTTGGCCATGGGAGTTTGCGCCATCGTGTTGGCCGCGATCAACGGCGTGTTCTTTGGCGCATTGCGTCTGCGCGAAGCCACGATTCGGGCGGTGGATGAATCCGAGCCCGCGCAACTGGCATTGGCCACGATGCGCAATGATTTGCAGTCGGCGATGTCGCCGACAACCAACGGCGTGATGACGGGCGATTTTCGGGTGGGGGACATCACCAGCGCCGCCATGAATCAGAATGTGTCCATTGAGTTGTACACCACCACCGGCGCGCTCCATGAAAACGAGCCGTGGGGGGATGTCCAGTGTGTTACCTATGAACTTCGTCCAGCTGTCGGCGGCGCCGGAAACCAGGGCCAGGATTTGGTCCGCAGCGTCACCCGGAATCTCCTCGCGACGATCACTCCGGTGCCGGAAGACCAATGGATGTTGGGCCGAGTGCAAAGCCTGACGTTCGATTGTTACGACGGCACGCAATGGCGTAATTCCTGGGACACGACCGCGTCCGACACCAATTTGCCAATCGCCGTCCGCGTCACCATTCAATTGGCGGGAGAAGGCCCCGGCGACCCGCGCGCCCGGGAACCGATCGTTCTGACGGTGCCGATTGATTCCCAATCGCGTACCAACCAGGTGCCAACCGCCGGAAGCTGAACGACATGAAACGTCGCTGCCTACAACACGCTGGTCAAACGCAAGCCGCCTGCTCTCGCGGAGGCTCGGTGTTGGTCATTGTCCTCTGGGTCACGCTTGGATTGGTCAGCATCGCGCTGTATTTCGCGCACTCGATGGCCATGGAGTTGCGGGCGTCGGACAATCGCGCGAGCGCTGTCGCCGCCGACCAGGCCATCGAAGGCGCGGCGCGCTATGTCGAGTATGTCCTCACCAACTATGCCACGAATGGGGTGATGCCCGACCTCACCGAGTATCAGGCGGAAGATGTGCCGGTCGGAGGCGCGCACTTCTGGATCATCGGACGGGACAACAGCTATCCCCCGGCGCACCCCAATCAGGTGACATTCGGCTTGGTGGACGAGTCATCGAAGCTGAACCTCAACACGGCCCCAACCAACACTCTCGGGATGCTGCCGCGGGTGACAGCGGACGTGGTCAACGGGATCCTCGACTGGCGGAACCCCAACAGCAACGGCGGGACGGAACTCTACTACGCGATGGCGCAACCACCCTATCAACGCAAAGGCGCCCCGTTTGAGACCGTTGACGAAGTGCGGCTGGTGTATGGAACGACGATGGACATTCTTGTTGGCGACGACCTGAATCGCAACGGGGTTCTGGACCCGAGCGAACCCGATGAAGACGGCAACGGACAGGTTGACCCGGGGATTATCGAATATCTCACGGTGTATAGCCGCGAGCCGAACGCCCACAGCGACGGCACCGCGCTCACCAACATCAACAACCCGGCGCAACTCCGAACACTGTTGCAGAGTAATTTTGGGGGCGGGCGCGCCACGCAAATTCTCAGCCGACTGTTCCCGACTGTTGGAGGAACGGGTACGAGGACGAACGCCCCCGCGAGAGAGACCGCCGCCACGCTGAATGGACTGTTGCAATTTTACCTGCGTAGCGGGTTGAGTGAAACCGAGTTTGCGGAAATTTATCCCGATCTTGCTGTTGGCACGACTCCCTACACGCCGGGACGCGTGAACATCAACACCGCCAACGTGACCGTGTTGTCCTGCCTTCCTGGTATGGATCCGGGTAGCGCGCAGCAAGCCGTTAGCTACCGGCAGTCCAATCCCCATAATCTTGGGACGATCGCCTGGATTGTGGATGCGCTGGGAAGAGGCAGCGCGGCGGTCCAGGGTCTGGAAAGTGGCGATTACATCACCACGCGAAGTTTTCAGTTTGCGGCAGACATCGCGGCGGTGGGCCCGTATGGACGTGGTTATCGTCGGGTCAAATTCATTTTCGACATCAGTGACGGCACGGCAAGGATCCTCTATCGACAGGACCTCACCCGTCTCGGCTGGGCCCTCGGCGAGGATGTCCGCCAGACAATGTTGGGCAAGGAGGCGTCGTGATGGATTGGCGTGATTGGAAGTCATGGAAACGTCAAGGGCGCTCCTCTGTCTTGGCATTGTCTCTGGATGGCGGGCGGTTGGAAGGGGTTGTGTTGCGTCGTACCAACGGCTCGCTCCAGGCGCTCCAGTCGTTCTCCGAAACATTGTCGCTTGATCCATTGACGGCAGACCCCGAACTCGTGGGACGGGAGATTCGGAATCATCTGGATGCTGCCGGTGTGTACGAGCGGCATTGCATTGTCTGTGTGCCGCTGAAATGGGCGCTGGTCGTGCATGTCGAATTGCCCGAGTTGCCCGAGGCGGACGTGGCCAGCTTCCTGCAAATCGAAGCCGAGCGCGGATTCCCTTGCGATGTCGCCACATTGCGGTTGGCCACGTCGCGGTGGCAGGCGCCGTCCGGAAAGCAGTACGCAACGCTGATCGGGATTCCCGAGAACCACCTCGCCTTGCTGGAGCGGGTCCTTCTGGGAGCCCGATTAAAAGCAGTCAGTTTCTCTCTGGGTATTACCGCCCTCCGACCACCCCACGTCGGGTCTGCCGACGGCGCATTGGCACTGGCCATTGGCGAAGACAACATTGATTTGCAAGTCACTTGCGGCGGCGGAGTGGGCGCATTGCGGGCGTTGGAAGGCGCGCTGGAAATCGAAGGCACTCGCAAGCTTCTCCATTCCGACGTCGTCGCGCGCGAAGTGCGCATCACCCTCGGGCAACTGCCGTCGGAATTCCGCGAAACCGTACGCGGCGTATGTATCTTTGGTTCAGCCGACCTTGCCGGGGAGCTAGCCAACGAAATCGAGGCGCCACTGGCCGCGATGGGATTGACCGTGGAATTGGTCACCGCGTATGCGCCGGGAGAATTCGGCCTCGAGCTTCCCGCAGGGGCAACGGTTTCCCGGGCATTCAGTTTTGGGGCGCGTTATCTGGCGCGTCAGGCTGCGCCATTTGAATTCCTGCCGCCCAAAATTGCGCCGTGGCAGCAACTGGCGGCGCGCTATTCTTCCAGCCGGCTTCGCATGGCGGGAGCTACCGCAGGCGCGGTGGCGCTCCTGGTGATCGGACTGTTTTTGATCCAACAATGGCAACTCATCCGGTTGCGCTCCCGCTGGGGAGCAATGTCGCAGAAAGTGGAGGAACTCGACGGCTTGCAACAACAAATCCGGCAGTATCGCCCGTGGTTTGACCGGTCATTCCCCAGTTTGAGTGTGCTGCGCGAGTTGACACTGGCGTTTCCCGAGGACGGGGTCGTCTCGGCCAAGACCGTGGAAATCCGCGACGCCAACACGGTGACCTGTTCGGGTACGGCGCGGGACAACGCCGTATTATTGAGGACGCTGACCCAGTTGCGCGGCACGAGCGGGGTGAGCGGCCTGAAAGTGGACCAGATTCGCGGCAAATCCCCGATGCAATTCACGTTTGATTTCCAGTGGGGCGAAGGAGGCGGCAGTGCGAATTAACCAGCGCCAACGACTCTTGGCGATCCTCGCCATTTCCGGTCTTGGGCTCCTGATTTCCGACTGGTTTGTGTTCACGCCGCTGACGCATCTCTGGCAGGCACGCTCCAAGAAAATCGCCGAACTCCGCCAGGAGATCGCCCAGGGATCGTCGTTACTGCAGCGGGAACAACTCATTCGCCGTCGCTGGGATGAAATGCGAACGAACACGCTGACGAACAATGCCTCGCTGGCCGAGCAGCAGATGCTCAAAGCAGTTGATACCTGGTCGCAACAGAGCCGGGTGAGCGTTACGTCAATCACGCCTCAATGGAAACACGACGCGGATGACTACATGACGCTGGAGTGTCGGGTGGACGCCACGGGCGACATGACGACGTTGGCGCAATTTTTGTATGCGGTCGAGAAGGGACCGATGGCCTTGAAGGTGGTATCGGCAGAGCTGAGTTCGCACGACACCATCGGCCAGCAGTTGAGCCTGGCACTGGAAGTCAGTGGCCTCATCCTGACACCACAAACCCAATGAACCGGAAACCAACAATTATCGGAAAGACGTTCCGCCCGTGGCAGATTCTGGCGATCACGGCGCTGGTGATGGCCGGAGGCTTCACCGCCCGGGCCCAGCAGACGAACCGCACGAGCCAAGTGGACTTCTCCAATTTCCAGGTCATCAGCGAGAGGAATATTTTCAACCCGAACCGCACCGCGCGACATAAGCGCGGGAATCGGCCGCAACCGGTGGCGGATGCGTTTTCACTCGTCGGCACGATGAGCTACGCCAAGGGCACATTCGCGTTTTTTGACGGCACGAGTTCCGACTACCGGAGGGTCGTGCAAAACGCCGGCACGATCGCCGGTTACAAGGTGACAGACATCACGCCATCCGCCGTGAAACTGGCGAATGGCGACAAGCAGTTGGTGATGAAGGTCGGGACACAAATGCGGCGCGAAGAAAAAGGATCCTGGCAGTTGGCAGCCACGAGCGAATTGCCAGTCGAGACGACGGAGAATGTGGATGCGACATCAATCGAGCCGTCCGCCAGCGATTCCGACAGCGGGGGCAACGATGTCCTCAAACGGCTGATGAAACAGAGAGAACAGGAGTTACAATGAGAACCGTTATTTTTCGAATTCTGGCCACCAGTTGTGCCTTGGGGTTTGTGCTAACGACGCACGCGCAAACCGGGCAGTCCCCGGCTCCCGAATCACAGCCGGTCGATACTGTGAGCAACAACGTGCCCACACAAACGGAACCCTCAGTGGCCGCGCCGCAACCAGAGGGAACAGAGGCCTCTGAGGCGGACCAGGGCATGGCGACCACCCCGGCACCCGCCCAACCTGAGACCGCGATGGGGAGTTCATCCGCCACCACGGAACCCAATGCAGCCGGAGAGCAGGCTGTGTCTCCGTCCGCGTCCACATCTGAAGACACGGGCGTTGGGAAGGGGTTGTACTTGAATTTTCACAACGCGCCAATCGATCTGGTGTTGAGTTATCTAAGCGACGCAGCAGGCTTCATTATCGAAGTGGATACTCCCGTAAAGGGTAAAGTGGATGTGTGGAGCACCCATCCCGTTACGAAGGATGAGGCGGTTGATTTGTTGAACTCCATGCTGAATAAGAATGGGTACGCCGCCATTCGGAACGGACGTACGCTGACCATCGTGAGCAAGGACGACGCAATCCATGGCGACATTCCGGTCAAGACCGGCAACAACCCGGACGCCATTCCGAAGAACGACGAAATCGTCACGCAAATCATTCCCATCCGTTTCGTGGAAGCGGAGCAACTCGTGAAGGACCTGTCGCCGATGGTGTCTTCGCACGCGACGATCGTTGCCAATGAAGCCGGTAATTCCATCGCCGTGACCGATACCCAGGCCAATATTCGGCATCTGGTGGAGATCATCAAGGCGATCGATTCGAGCGCCGAAGACGAGACCGAATTGCGCGTGTTTCACTTGAAACACCACGACCCGACCGAGATTGCCAACCTGTTGACGGGATTGTTCTCCGGACAGAGCAATACGGGCGGCAGCCAGACCCCGATACGGTTTGGCGGCCCCGGCGGTTTTGGCGGAGGTGGGTTCGGTGGATTTGGCGGAGGTGGGTTTGCCGCACGCGCAGCGGCGGCTCAGGCGGCGGCCAATAACCCTGCCAACGGTCAGGCGGCGCGGATCAAGAAACGGCAAGAGGTCGTCGCCGTCGCCGATCCACGCACGTCGTCCGTGGCGGTCACCGCGTCGAAGGACATGATGGAGCAAATCGCGAGCATGGTTGAGCAACTCGACCAGGATTCACCGCGGGTTCCCCATGTGACCGTTGTTCATCTGGAAAATGCCGACCCACAGCAAGTGCAGCAGGTGTTACAGGACATGTTCCAGAGTCAAACCTCAACGCGGAGCAGCCAGACACAGCAGAGTCCGCTGCAGCTGCGAATTCAGCAGAATGCCGGCACCACGACCACCAGCACGGGACTGGGAAGCTCGGGCTTGGGAACAGGGCGCACCGGACTCGGAGGAACTTCGTTCTGACGAACGTGTAATCGCAAGGAACCTATGAATACCAAATTCTTGAAATCGAAATGCTGGCTCGCGCTCCTTCTTGGCCTTTGCTTGTGCGCGACAAGCGAAATCCACGCCCAGCAGCAGGCGCAGCGCCCCGCCGGTGCGGGCGGTGGTTTCGGTGGTTTTGGTGGCGGTGGGGGGAGCGCCAATCGGAGCGGCACGACCACCGGCAGCCAGCAATACAACGCCAACGGCACCGTGGGTAACGCCACGATTTCCTACGACCCGGATACGCACAACATCACCATCCTCGCCGATGATGACACCACGCGAAATATCAGCTCTGTCATTTCCAATCTGGATCGCCCGCAACCCCAGGTCCTGATCAAAGTCGTATTTTTGCAGGTGACGCACAGCGACGCAACGGACATCGGTGTTGAGGGTGGGTGGATGAACGGAATTGGAGGAGGGAGGACTGGACAAGTGGCCAATTCATTCGGGCTGTCATCGCTCGCTTCCGGCACGGGGTCAAACGCTCCTACGTTGAATGCGTTCGGGCTGCCGGTGTCGAGCTTTTCGCAAATCGCCCCATTCGCGTCCGGCCCGGGCGCTGGAATGTATCAAGTCCTTGGCAGCGATTTCCAAGCCACCCTGCGGGCCATCGCCGCGATGGGAAAAGCCGAGGTGCTTTCTCGACCTTCCATTCTCGCGCGCAACGATCAGCCGGCCAGCGTCGTGGTGGGGCAGGAGGTTCCCTTGATCACCAGCGTCAGCTACAACACGATCTCTGGCGCACCGATCAACTCCGTCACCTACACGTCCGTGGGAATTATCCTGACAGTGACGCCGTATATTACCAGCGATGGCCTGGTTCAAATGATCATCGCACCGCAGGACTCATCCATTGACCCGACCTTGACGGTTCCCATCGCCCAGGGGGTCAACGCTCCGGTCATTGACACGGTTTCCGCCAACACCGTGGCCATCACGCCCACCGGACAAACCGTTGTCATCGGCGGCTTGATGCAACGTGACAAAACTTCTGCCGAGCAGAAAATTCCCATCCTCGGTGACATTCCGTTTCTCGGGAACGTTTTCAAGCGGAGAACCGCCAGCAACTCCCGTCAGGAACTCTTGATCTTCTTGACGCCGTACGTGGTCCAGGCTCCGACGCAATTGGCGGCGCTCGCCAACACGGAAAGGGCGCGCTCTTTGATTCCCAAGTCGTATTCCGAGCAGGAATTGGATAGATTTCTCGACAAGATGCCGACAAAGCAATCGAAAGGCGGAAAGCCGGGCTCCTCCGCCACGGTTCAATAACCAGGCAACATGGAACGCCGCGCATGGACATAAGCCGCCGCAGCACGTTGATCTATGGATTACTGCTGGCCGCGTGGGTCTTGGTATTGGCCTGGCAGACGGCCGAGCATTTCCGCGTGCGCCGCGCCGCGCGGGCGCAGTTGATCTACCGGGCCCAGGACATCTCCACCACGCTCGGCATCGTGCTTCGGTCGCAGCGTCGTTTCGGTGTCCTTTCCAAGGAACGATTGGAATCCGCGCTCCACGATCTGGTCAGGCCCGGCGAACTAAACGGGATCGCCCTCCTCAATGCCGCCGGAGACGTCGTGGCCTCGGCGGGCACACTCGGAGATTTCCAAGCCAAGGGTGTCGAGGGCCCGGCCGAGCGCTGGGACGAACAAACGGTCACCTTGATGAACCTCGTGGACCTGGGTACCAACGTGACCCGGGACATTGAGAGTAACCGGCCGCCGATTGTTTTGACGCGGGAAGAGTTTTTCCGGCCATCCGATACCAACCGGGCCGCTGGCGGTCCGCCACCGGAGCCCCCGCCGGGACCTCCGCCGACGGAAGAGGAGTCAGACCGTGCCGCCACGGTGACGAACGAGGCTGCAGAATCGTCGCCATCAATTTCTTCCACGAATCGACCGTGGTTCCGCGGCGGTCCGGGCCGACCACGGCTTGGTCGCCCGCCTTGGATGAGCGAAGAAGTCTACAATGCGATGCTTCAAAAACAGGGTGTGCGCAGCTTTGTCATTGTCATGTCCACCCAACCCGTGCTGGCCGCGAGCCGTCAAGATCTCTGGCTGCGGTGCATCATTGGGTTGCTCGCCACCGTCTCGGTTGTCGGCTCGGGATTGGCCTGGCGCAACCTCACCACGTCTTCCGATCTCCAGCTCCGGCTGGTGCGTGCCAGTGAATTGACCACTCATCTCAAGGAAATGAATCTCGCGGCGGCCGGCCTCGCTCATGAAACGCGCAACCCGCTCAACATCATCCGCGGACTGGCGCAGATGATCTCCAAACAAGCCGACGCGCCGGCGGAAATCCGCGAGAAATCGCGCGCCATCGTGGACGAAGCCGACAAAGTCACGGTGCAGCTCAATGAGTTCATCAATTATTCCCGGCCCCGCGAAGTGCGGCGCTCCGTGCTGGCGCTGTCGTCGGCGGTGAGTGAAGTGGTCCGCGCGTTGGGGTACGATATCGAGGAGAAACGGGTTCAGGTCGAAATCAAGGGCGAGCCGCTTTCGATTGAGGCGGACGAACAATTGCTGCGCCAGGCGCTGTTCAATCTGCTCCTCAACGCCATTCAAGCCGTCGACCCCGGCGGCGTCATTCAAATCGTCACCGGGCGCCCGAACGCCTCGGAAGCCGTGTTGGAGATTCGCGACAACGGCCCGGGCGTGCCAGCCGACCGCCGCAAGGAAATCTTCAAGCCGTATTTTACCACCCAGCCCAAGGGAACCGGGCTGGGACTGACGGTCGTCCAGCAGATCGTGCACGCCCACGGGTGGGAAATTGAATGCCTTCCCAACGAGCCGAAAGGTGCTATCTTCCGTGTGGCACACGTAAAACTCGCGGGAAAGAATTGAAAACACCGGCATCGGGCACCGAATCAACGGTACGGATTCTGATTGTGGACGATGATGCAGGCCAGCGCAGCCTGCTCGATACATTTTTGCGGAGCCAGGGGTTTCAAACCGCGGTTGTGGAATCCGGCGAGCGCGCCCTGGAAACACTGCGCGAGGGCCACATCGCCATGATGGTGTCCGACATGCGTATGCCGGGCCTCACCGGGCTGGAAACGCTGCGCCGCGCGCGCCAGATCAACGCCACCCTGCCGGTCCTGCTCGTCACGGCCTACGCTGACATTCGCGAAGCCGTCGGCGCCATGCGCGATGGCGCGGTGAATTATCTCGCCAAGCCCATCGATCTGGATGAATTGCTCGCGTCCGTCCAACAGGCCACCGGCATTTCGAGGTCCACTCCGCTCCGCTACGATGAAGACCGCCGATTGCCCGCGCACGTCGTCGCCAAAAGCCCGTTGATGCAGGCCGTCTTTCGCGACGTTTCGCTGGTCGCGCCGTCGGACACGCGCGTGCTGATTACCGGCGAAAGCGGTGTCGGCAAGGAAGTGCTGGCCGATGTCATTCATGCTTGGAGCACCCGATCGGCCGGGCCGCTGGTGAAGGTCAATTGCGCCGCGATCCCCGAATCCCTGCTCGAAAGCGAGCTCTTCGGTCACGAACGCGGCTCGTTCACCGGCGCGCACGCCCAGCGGATTGGCCGTTTCGAGGAAGCGAACAACGGCACAATCTTTCTCGACGAAATCGCCGAGATGACCCAACAGCTCCAGGCGAAACTCCTTCGCGTGACCCAGGACGGGCGGTTTCAGCGCGTCGGTTCCAACCGCGAGATTCGGACCAACGCCCGCATCCTCGCCGCCAGCAATCACAACCTCGAGGAGGAGGTCAAGAACAACCGGTTCCGCGAAGACCTGTTCTATCGGCTCAACGTGGTCGAGCTGAACGTTCCGCCCCTGCGCGAGCGCCGCGAGGATATCCTCCCGTTGGCGGGCTTGTTCATTGCGGAGTTCGCCAAAGGTCGCGCCCGATTTTCGGAGACGGTCACGGCCTGCCTCGAGGGCTATTCCTGGCCGGGCAACGTCCGCGAACTGCGCAACGCCATGGAGCGGGCCGTCCTGCTTTCCCGCAGCGAACTCATCCTGCCGGAACACCTTCCCGAGCGCGTCCGCGAGGCTGCCGGCCGTCCGGGCACCTCATTGTCAGCCAACGCCGAGCAACTCGAAGAAGTCGAACGCGAGGCCATCCTCCAGGCGCTTCGGAAATACAACTTCAATCGCACCGAAACCGCCAAAGCCCTCGGCATCAGCCGTCGCGCCCTCCTCTACAAGCTCCAGCACTTCCAAAAACTCGGCTACGAGACTCGCCCGCCTACGGAGGGTTAACCCCGTAGCAAACACCCCATCCTGACGCATTTTGAGGGTCGAACCGGCCTTCAATCCACGCCGTACCTCTAAACAAAGCCATTTCCGACAAAATAAAGCCAAGCGACAAAATGACACACTTTGACTTCTAACATCTTGTCCCTCAAGCCGATCCACGACTGCCAGCACTTGAAAAAATCGGCTTTGTTTTACCCGATTTAACATTTGGCGGGCACCTTCCCCTGTCCTATCCGGCAATTGGCTTTGTTTTTTGGAATTTTCCACGCCGGCCTGCACAGAATTGGGTTCGTTTCGCAGTTTTACCCTTTTTCCGCCACCCCTTTCCCCTTGTAGCCGCGGGCGCTGACCGCGGACCGGCCGTCCGGCTCGGCTGCCGTCTCCTCGCCCCTTGGGGGAGAGGAATAAGGTGAGGGGTTGTTATGCCCATCAGCCATTCCCCATTGACCATCTTTCCCTATCCCCCTATGTCAAACAACAATTACTTCCTATCGTAGAACCGATATCACACCCAGATACCACAGTCAAATAAAAAATCGTTCAGCGATTCCGGCCATCAAGACGCGGGCCGCGCGCCGTCGTACTGTAGCCGCGCTCGGTGAGTGCGGCCCCGTCGTTACCTTTGGAGAAGAATACTTGGAAAGAAGACTCTCGACCGGCACCAAAAGGATGTTGAACTCATTCTGCGTATCCTCTCGCTAAGCCACGAATGGCAGCGGTACGAAAAGCCCATGAAAGAATTTGGCAGAGGCGCTGGCACATGTTCGTTACTATAACCTGCCGAAGAGCAAGGCACTGCCGGGGGTGCTGGTGGCGCTGGATCTGAAAGCCAGCCGGGTGCTCGACTTGCGCACAGGCGCGGTGCAGAAAGCCCTGAAGCTGTCGCAGCGCACGATCCGTCGCGGCGACTGGCGGCGCGATAACCAAGGCGGCGTGGAGGCGATCACCCAAGCGTGGGGGCTCACGTTTGCCCAGGCGGGATTCGAGGCGGTTATCGTGCCCAGTGCGGCCCACCCAAATGGGACGAACGTGCTGGTCTACCCTGACAACCTTCTGGCGGGCAGCTACTTCCGCTTGAAGACTCCGGTGAAATGGCCCAAATAGCGAACCTGCAAAATTGCAGGATTTCTCTTGCATTCGCCGCCGCCGCGTGTATGGTGCTTCAGCATGAGCACCGCTGCCAAAACAAAGACCGTGACGTGGAGGCGCGCCCGGAAGAGCGGCACGGCTCTTTACAAATGGCGGCGTTTACTCGGAATCAACCGCGCGACGTTCGCCCGGCTGGTGAATTTTTCCGAGCGAACCCTGGCGACGTACGAAACAAAATCGACGCTTCCAGCGCCAATCCGGCCTCAAGTGACAGAAGCCGTGCGACTGGTTCACGCGCTACAGGAGATCATTCCACCCGACGAACTTGGGCAATGGCTGCATACACGCAATCCGGGCTTCGGTAATCGTGAGCCGTGGGAGTTGATCGTGAGCGGCGAGCGCGACGTTATCTGGCAAATGATCCATCAAACGCATACCGGATCGTTCGCCTGACGTATCCGCCCTTCCTGCTTTCCGCTCGCCGCTTTCTACTTTCTATCCACGCAGAGAGGCAGTGGCGTCGGCTGGCAATCCTGACGGACCGGGCAATGGCTTATGTGGAGAAGCCGGGGGTGAGGTCCCCGGACAGGTTCAGGACCCATTGCCACGGTCACGTGGGTCGAAGACTGCTGCCGACGCCACCGGAGAATATCGAAAGGGAACAGTCTGGCGCGAGAAGTTGGAGGCGTTGCCGCCATCCTGCTTCCACGCGGTCGTGGTGTCGCCCATGGGATACAACTCCCCACCCCACAAACTGTGGCGCAATCCCTGTCGCGCCAGACTGGTTGAATACCTTCGCCGCGAATGACCCGCAACAGACGAAACGTTGTCGCACGTGCTTGCCATGACCTTCTCGCCACCTCGATCCTGACTCCGACATTCTCCCGTAGACGCCCCTTCGACGCAATTGGGTTACTCGCCGATTCTGGAATAGGGCAAACTCCTAACCACGATTCTGCCCTCATTCAGTTCCCCACCGGGTCATGGTGATGCAGGTCCGTGGCCCATTGAACGGCGTGATGCAATAATTCCGTAGCGTCCTTCAAGTGGAGCTTGCTCTTGATGTTCTGCCGGTAACAGGAAACGGTCTTCATGCTCAGTCCCAATTCCCGGGCGATCTTGCGCGTCCCGCGGCCCTCCCCGAGGAGTTGGAACACCTCCAACTCGCGGTCGCTCAGCACTCCCAACGGCCCCTCGTTGGCCGGCGGTTCATGTTTGCCAACCGACTGGGTGACGATGAGCGAGGCCATCCGTTCACTGAGATAAACCTCACCGCCCAGGACCTTTCGCAGCGCCACCAGCAACTCCGCCGTCGACGCGCGTTTCATGATGTAGCCGCGGGCGCCGGCGCGCAACACCCGCTCCGCGTACAGCGCCTCATCGTGCAGCGACAACACTAACATCGGCAGGTCCGGATGTTGCGCCTTGATGTCCTTGATCAGTTCAAGGCCGCTACCGCTTGTCAGCGAAAGATCGACGATCATCGCGTCCGGTTGCAATGCCGCAACGGCCCGGATGGCCTCCGGCGCATCGGCGGCCTCTCCGCACACGAGAAGATCGGGCTCCTGGTTGATTACCATCGCCAGTCCCTCGCGCAGCACTGAGTGATCGTCGACAATCAGCACCCGGTGCTTCCCGTGACCCTTGGTTCCCGATTCTTGATTCATCACTGCCCTTTCTCGCCGGACCGTGTCTGTTGCCACGGGCTCTTCGGCCCGCAATTCGGCATGTCACAACGCCGCCCAGCCCGATTTAATATCGCCGACGCAGGTCAGCCCGCCAGTCGCCGTCGGAGACGGCATCCGCAAAATCATCGCGTAGCGGACTTTTGCGGGGGCGAGCCTCGTTGACACTGAGCGTGCGACCGCCGAGTTCCCGGCCGTCAATCAAAGAAACGGCCCGGGCGGCTTCCTCCTCCGAGCCCATCTCCACAAAGGCAAACCCTTTGGACAGGGACGTGACCCGGTCCACAATCAGGTTGCAACTGACGACGGCGCCCGCCGCTTCAAACAGGTGCAACACCTCTTCTTCCCTGGTTCGAAAAGGAAGATTTCCGACATAGAGTTTGGTCGTCATTTCGTGGGGTTCCCCTTTCTCTTGAAATTGTTCGCACTGGTTTCTGTAACTGTCTCGTGATGGGAAAATCATACCCGAGTGATCGGCGCGCCGCTATTGGGTAGCTGCCCGAATCTCACCTAGGATGAATTCCTATCATCGATCACGGCTTCCATGAAGGCGCCAGCCGCCCATCGGAAAATCTCCTAGGGAGAAAGACGTGGTTTTCCTACCCCTTTATCCGCCACCCGCCCAATTGCCCACCCGTCACGCATCGTCGTAGACTGGGTTCAGTTCAACAAGCGATCGGACAATCGCACAACCAAAGAGAAGGAGGCGTTATGACGGGAGCCACTCGACAAATTCAGATAACCGTTCGCGCCAGCAATCAACCGGCGCTTCTCGCCAGGCTGATGGCCATCACGACATCCTGCGGCGCCGAAGTGCTGGCCGCGTCCTCTCATTGGGACGGATCGGGCACGGTCGTGAACCTCGTGACCGAGGACGCCGTGCGTACCGGACGAGCCCTCGCGGCGGCGGGGTTCGCGTGTGAATCGCATTTCGTTGTCCTGGTCGAGACTCCGGACAAGCCGGGATTGCCGGCGATGCTGGCGGAGAGGCTGGAAGCCGTTGGCATCGATGTCCTCCACAGCTATGCCTTCCGCTCGGACAATCACCGCTCCTATGTCGTGTTCCAGACATCCGATGACGACCGCGCCATCTATCTCCTGGAAGTGGACGCATTAATCCACCATCTCGCGGCCGCCCAGAGGTGGCATCCATCGTCGGAAAGGGAACCCGACGGAACCTGCATGGCAAAGCGCGCGGCTTGAAAACGTTCATGGCGCCACGTCGGTAGTCGGCAGGCTGTTTGCCATTGCGAGTGATCCGTGGCAAATTGCAACCTGATGGCGATGGAGAACAACAGCGATGGCTGATTTTCATCAAAACGTCGTGCCGACGTTCCCCCGTTTGGAATCAGAGGATTTGGAGCGAATGGAGCGACAGATCGTCCGCGCCTCCGTGCGTTCGCCGATCGGCGTGATCATCCCCGCGCTGTACGACGATCTCGCCTCGCCCGCCATGCGGGAAATCGTGAATCAATTGACGAATATGGCGTTCCTGCGGCGGGTATACATCAGCCTGGATCGCGCCACGGTCGAGCAGTATCGCACCGCCCACGAGATCGTCGCCCCATTGGGTGACCGGGCGGCCCTGCTGTGGAACGACGCGCCGGCGGTGCAGCGGGTTATTCAGCGGATCAATTCGGTGACGCCCGTCGGGCAGCGGGGCAAGGGTCAGGCGGTTTGGACGGCGTTGGGCTATGCGCTGGGAAAGGCGGAGGTGGCGGTGCTGGCCTTTCATGATGCCGACATTGTCACCTACGATCGGGCGATGATGGTACGGCTGCTGTACCCGGTCGTCCATCTTCGCTACCAGTTTGCCAAGGCGTATTACGCGCGCTTTTCGGAGCGGCTCAACGGACGCGTGGCGCGACTGTTTTATTTTCCGTTCGTCAAGGCCCTACGCGAAGTGCTGGGACGAAACGATTTTTTGGATTACATGGCGGACTTTCGTTATCCGCTGTCGGGCGAGTTCGCGACGTTTGCCTCGATTGCCAACGAAATGCGGTTCCCGTCCGATTGGGGCATCGAAGTGGGCATCCTCTCCGAGATGTACCGCATCGTGCGAACGCATCGGGTTTGCCAGGTGGAAATCACCCCGCGCTACGATCATAAACATCAGCCGGTGGGCACCGATATGCAAGGAGGCTTGCTGCGCATGGTGGCCGACATCGCCCGCGCGTTCTACACGAAGCTCGCTTCGTGCGGCTCGGTGTTGAGCCGCGATTTCCTGGTGACGCTCAAACACACCTATATGACCGATGCTCGCGCGTATGTTCGCGTCTATGAAGCCGTGGCGGAAATGAACAAGGTCGAACGACTGGATTCTCACGAGGAGTTGAAGTCGATCGAATCCTTCGCGGGGGTCCTGGAACATGCCTTTCAGGAATTTCAGGAACACCCGTCGGGGTCCCCGATGATTCCCGAGTGGCGACGAATCGAGGCCGCATTGGACGGCATTCTGCCCGAGTTGGTGAGCGTGTTCCAGAACCCGCTGGGCGAACCGTCATGACGGTTTACAGGAAGCAGTTCCGGTGTCATTGTGTGTCATCGGGTTTGCTGGGAATAAGGCTTCGGTCTGGCTGGCAACCATGCGGCACGGAGCATGATCATGCATGTGGAAACGAGTCGCGTAACAACCACACGACCATCTGCTGGAAGTGAGAAGTACGTTCTCGCGGACGTGTGGAAGATCCTCGCGCTGGCCGCCGTCTATTTTGCCGCCGGCAAGCTCGGCCTCAAGTTGGCGTTTCTCCATCGCAGCGCATCGCCCGTCTGGCCTCCCACCGGAATCGCATTGGCAGCCCTGCTCGTGTTCGGTTATCGCCTCTGGCCGGGTGTATGGATCGGCGCCTTTCTTGTCAACATCACCACCGCAGGATCGGTCCTCACGTCAATCGGCATTGCGGCAGGAAACTCGCTGGAAGCCGTGTTCGGCGCGTGGCTGGTCGAGACGTTTGCCAATGGACGCCGCGCCTTTGATCGGGCAACGGACATTTTTCGGTACGTGCTGACGGCACCGATTCTGGGCGCGGCGGTGAGCGCGACGTTTGGTGTCACCAGCCTGGCGCTCGGGGGCTTTGCGCCGTGGTTCCAGTATGGCCCCATTTGGGGGACATGGTGGCTCGGCGACGCGGTCAGCGCCTTGATCATCACGCCGCTTCTTCTGATCTGGTGCGCCAATCCGCTTCCCCGATGGGACCGTCGGCAGATTTCCGAGGCGATATTGATCTTGGCGGTCGTGTTGGGGGTTTGCATTCTTGGGTTCAGCGGGCCGTATGGTGAACTGTTCAATCGGTATCCGCGCTTTTTGTTATATCCCGCCGTGCTGTTGGCGGCGTATCGCTTCGAGCAACGCGGGGCGATCGGGGCCGCTTTTATCGTCTCCATCGTCGCGATTTTGGGGACCCAACACGGGTTCGGTCCGTTCGCGTCCACCAACCGAAACGAATCCCTGGTCCTGCTGCAAGCCTACTTGAGTACTCTCACCCTGACGAGTCTGGTGCTGGGGGCCGTTGTCTTCGAGAGCCACCAATACGAGTCAGCCTTGCGAGAAAATGAGGAGCGGACCCGGCGCGATCTGGAAGACACATTGCGGTTACAAGAGGTGAGCCGTCGGTTCGTTCAACACGAGAACATTCAGGCTCTGTTGGATGCCTTCCTGGACGCTTCGATTGCCATCACCAACGTTGAGCGCGGCACGTTCCAACTGCTGGATCCGACCACTGGCGCGCTGAAAATTGTCGCCCAGCGGGGCTTTGCGCAGCCGTTCCTGGATTTTTTCGAGGAGGTTCGCGATGCCAGCAGCGCGTGTGGCGCAGCCATGCAACGCGGTGAGCGCGTAATGGTCGAGGATGTCACCAAGAGCGAGATCTTTGTGGGAACACCATCGATGGAGGTTCTGCTTGATGCCGGAGTGCGGGCCGTGCAGTCAACGCCTCTCTACAGCCGATCGGGCGTTTTGGTCGGCATGTTGAACACGCACTATAGCGCGCCGCACCGGCTCGAACCGCGCGAATCACAAATGCTCGATCTCCTCGTCCGCCAGGCGGCCGACCTCATCGAGCGAAGTCGCGCCGTCACGGCGTTGCGCGCGAGCGAAGCACGATTGGCGGGATTGATCGAATCAGCGATGGACGCAATCATTGCTGTGGATGAGGCCCAACGCGTTGTGTTGTTCAATCCCGCCGCCGAGCAGGTGTTCGGCTGCGCCGCCCAGGAGGCACTGGGCAGGCCAATCGATCAGTTCCTTCCCACGCGTTTTCGTGAGGCGCACCGCGAACACATCAGGAGTTTTGGCGCCCATGGCGTCACCAGCCGCCGCATGGGAGCGCTGGGGACGTTGAGTGGATTGCGGGCCGACGGCAGCGAGTTTCCGATCGAAGCCTCGATTTCGCACATGAACGTCGGCGACAAAAAGCTGTTCACGGTGATCTTGCGCGACATCACCGAGAAAAGGAGGGCCGAGGCCGCCATTCGCGAGATGGCGGCCATTGTGCAGTCCTCGGACGATGCCATCATTGGAAGAGATCTGGATGGAATTATCACCAGCTGGAACGCGGGAGCCGAACGGCTCTACGGGTATTCCGCCAACGAGGTCATCGGCAAGCCCGCCACCCTGCTGTTCCCCCCGGACCAGGGCGATGCGGAACGAAGAATCCTGGCCGCGCTCCGCCGGGGAGAAACCACCGAGCGCTACGAAACCGTGCGCATCGCGAAGGATGGGCGCCGCATTGACGTGGCGCTCACCATTTCTCCCATCCGAAATGCTGACGGCACCATCATCGGCTCTTCCAAGATTGCGCGCGACATTACCGAGCGCAAGAGAATCGAAGCCGAATTGGAAGCATGGCGGCACGAGCTGGAATTGCGGGTCGAGCAGCGGACGGTCGAGTTGGCGGTGGCCCACAAACAACTCCAGGCGCAGATCGAAGAACGCAAACGGCTCGAAACGGAAATCGCCCGCGCCATCGAGAGCGAACAACTCCGGCTCGGCCAGGAATTGCACGACGGGCTCGGCCAGCAACTGGCGGGCATGTGCTATATGATGGGGGCCTTGAAAGTGAAGTTGAATCGCGCTTCGGAACCCAACGCGCGGGAAGTGCACAAAATCGAGAAACTCCTCCTGCAAAGCGTCGAGCAGGTGCGCAACCTGGCCAAGGGATTCTATCCCGTCGAGCTGGAACGACGCGGGCTATTCTTCGCCCTGGGAGAAATCGCCCACACCACCGAGCAAACCTTTGGCGTACGTTGCACCCTGAAGGTGGATGAATCCGACGGCACCGAGCCCAAAGGGCCGCCGGCCATTCAACTGTTTCGCATCGCGCAGGAGGCTGTGTACAACGCCATCAAGCACGCCAAGGCGAAGCAGATCACCATCCAGCTTGCGACGACCGACGGACGGACAGCGCTGATCGTCCAAGACGATGGCGTCGGCCTCCCGTCGAGTGTCAATGAAGCCAAGGGGATGGGACTGCGAATCATGGATTATCGCGCCCGGATGATCGGCGCCCAATTCGATCTTCGCCGTGGTCCCACCGGCGGCACGATCATGACATGTTCTTTTCCCACCGGATGGGCGGATATGCCGACAACTCCATCTCCGGCGGGTGAACGCGCGCGGGCGTGAATCTCCGGGAATGGGATGGACTATCGCGACGTCGGTTTGGGTCGCCCGATTTTCGGGCGGTGGGGCTTCTCTTGCGGCATGGCGGCGGCCGCCAGCGCTTCGCTGGTGTCGCGGTATCGTTGCCAATGAATCGCGAACCGCACCAACTGTTCCCCCGTGGTCAAATGAAGCTTCCTCTTGATGTTCTCGCGATGGGACGCAACAGTTTTCATGCTGAGATGGAGTTGGTCGGCAATCTCGTGGGTGGCATAGCCGTCACCGATCAACTGGAAAACCTGCAATTCCCGGTCGCTGAGCTGGCTGATCAGCGAGGAGGTCTCGCCCTTGGGAACGGCACCGCCGAGACGATTCACAATCCCATCTCGGATCCTTTCACTGAGATAAACCTGACCGCGCAAGATCTGACGGATGGCGCGTAGGAGAACCTCGGGGTCTTCCTGCTTCATGACGTAGCCCCGGGCGCCCGCGTGCAGACTGCGTTCAGCGTACAGCGCCTCATCGTGCATGGACAACACCAGCGCCGGCAGGTGCGGGAAACGGACCTTCATGTCTTTGATCAACTCGACACCGCTTCCCTCGCCCAACGCAATGTCGACGATGGCCACATGCGGCTGCAACTTTTCCATGGCTTCCAGGGCAGCATGGGCGTCGCGGGCCTGGCCGCAGACTTCCAGGTCGGATTCTCCATTGATGCGTTGCGACAGTCCTTCGCAGAGAATCGGATGATCGTCCACCAACAACACCCGGTGCTTGCGCACGTTGTCAGGCGATTCCTTGGTGTTTCCGGTTTTCATCTCAAACTCAAAAGGCGACACGCGTTGCTGCGACGGGATGAGCAACCAACATAAGCGACCCTCGGCGTTAGTGCCGATTCTTGGACAAAATCCGGCTTCTGGAAGCGAACACGTTCTCCAGCCATGTGCCCTCGCCAACTTCAATTCACAATCTATCCTACACCGGCCGGTTTGCAAGCCGGGTGTCCGATCAATCCCAACGGGCAGCGGGAACACGACAACCGTTATCTGGACGCCAGCGGAGCAACGAATTCACGCTCACGGTACTGCACATCCGCTTGGGACTGTAACGGCTGACAACCGGCCCGTCGCGTAGCACAGGTATCGGAATGGTATTGACACATCATCTGCTGTGCGACAAAGGGAGGGTGTGAATAGGAGCTTCCCCGTGGCACTGAAGGCTGGGGCCAATTGAAACGCCCCCGCTTGCTGTTCCGGTGCAATGTCTTACAAATAGCTCTCATTGCGCTGTGCTGCGCCGCCGCTGGAACTGGCGCAACGACCCAGGACCAGTCGTCGGTCACCATGTCGTTGCCATCCTGCCCCACGCTCACCCCGGACGATCGCATCATCATCTTCGCGCCGCACCCGGACGACGAATCAATCGGCTGCGGCGGCATCATCCAGCAAGCGCTGGCCCTGAAGCTCCCCGTGCGGATCGTCTGGCTCACCTACGGCGATAACAACGAATGGTCGTTCTTCCTGTATCGCAAGCATATCGTCGTGATGCCGGAAGCCGTTCGACTGATGGGCGAAGTCCGTCACCAGGAGGCCGTGGCCGCCGCCCAAATCCTCGGCGTGGACTCCCATCAACTCGTCTTCCTCGGCTACCCGGATTTCGGCACCCTGACCATCTGGTACCGCCACTGGGCCGACCGTCCGCCCTTCGAGGGCATGCTCACCAAGGTCACCAAGGTGCCCTACGCCGACGCCTATCGCCCCGGCGCGCCCTACAAGGGCGAGGACATCCTCCACGACATCGAGGCGAACCTGCAAGAGTTCAAACCAACCAAGGTCTTCGTCTCGCATCCCTCCGACCACAATGTCGACCACCAAGCCTTGTACGTCTTCACCCGCGTGGCGCTGTGGGACCTCGAAAGCCGGATCCATCCCGAGGTCTATCCGTACCTCGTCCATTTCGCGCACTGGCCCGCGCCGCGCGGCTTGC
This sequence comes from uncultured Verrucomicrobiae bacterium, assembly GCA_963842185.1. GTDB lineage: Bacteria > Verrucomicrobiota > Verrucomicrobiia > Palsa-1439 > Palsa-1439 > Palsa-1439. The sequence goes on along the minus strand of CAWJFL010000016.1, from coordinate 375,409 downwards.
AGACGGCCCGGTCCCTCCTGCCTCCCGCGCAACTGGCCACGTCGGTCAGTTGGAACGTCGTGCCATTGTCCCAGGAACAAATCAAGGTGAAGGAATGCGCCCTGCGCGCCCATCGCAGTCAGGTCGAGTCCAGCGGCAAGTACCTGCTCTCCTTTGTCCGGGCCAACGAACTCTTTGGCGATTTCCCCCCCATCGTCGTCCCCACCGTTCCCGTCGAGAACCAGTTTCTCGCAGGCCGACTCCAGCGTTCCCCAGAACTCCGGGAGAAGCAATTGACCGAGGAGGAGAAAGCCAGCTTTGTGGGCATCGAACAGGTCCGCACCTGGCGCGAAGCAGGCGATCTCGTCGTCACCGTCCGCCTGTCCAAACCCTTGGCGGAAGCCGTCTCCGCCTCCATCTTTGCCTTCGGCTATCGCGACAACTGGCCCTTCGACCAGATGCCCAAACTCCGCGTCAACATCGGCGAGCTCAAGCACGATGTCCTCGATCAGGCGCGCAAGTTGCCCGAAAACACCGTCCAATTCCACCGTCACGAACGGGAATTGAACCTCCGCATCCCCTTGAAAGCGCTGGGCGATCCCCAACGCGTCCTCACCTGCGTCCATACCTACCTCGGCGACGACCCGCTCGACTGGGCCGAGTGGCGCATCCTCGAAATCGGACCCGCCACAGTCAATGCCGCGTCCAGCGGATCACCTCGCAACCCCTGACAGGTCACAAAAACACGCTATTTCGACCCTATCCCCAACAGCGTCACACCCACACGCCGGCAATCCTCGTCTGGCAGAACTTGCACTTCCCGTCCGCGATGTCCAGTCGGGTGACGGCGAAGATGTCGCGCTCGACAATCGCCCGATGGCAATTCGGGCAAAACGTCGTCTCGGCATCCGCCAACCCGCGGACGTTCCCCACATAGGCATAACGCAGACCCGCCCGCCGCGCGATGTCGCGGGCGTCCACCAGCGTGTCCACCGGCGTCGGCGGCAAATGCTCGAGTTTATGCGCCGGGTGAAACCGCGAGAAATGCAGCGGGTGATCCGGCCCGATGTTGCTGACCAGCCAATCGCACATCCGTTTGATCGTATCCAAATCGTCCGTGTACGTCGGCACCACGAGGTTGATGACCTCGAACCACACGCCCATTTGCTTTAACGTGACCAGCGTATCGAGAATCGGCTGCAGGTGGCCGGAGTCGAGCCGCTTGTAGACCTCGTCATCGAACCCCTTCAGGTCGACATGCGCGGCGTCGAGGTGCGCGGCAAGGTCGCGGAGCGGAGCCTCGTTGATGAAGCCGCAGGTGACGAAGATGTTCTTGAGATTGTGTGCATGAGCGATGTGCGCCGTATCGGACATGTACTCGTAGTAGTCCGTCGGCTCGGAATAGGTGTAGGCAATCGATGGACACTGCATGGCTTCCGCCGTGGCCACGACGTCTTCCGGCAACATCGTCAGCCGCTGCACGTCATCCAGGCTGAGTGATGCGGGCAACGGCGGGCGCAGTCGCAGCGCGGGACCGGTCGGGTCCTTGGTCTCTTCCGGTTGTTTCTGCGAGATCTCCCAGTTCTGGCAGTTCAGGCAGCGGAAACCGCAGCCGGATGTCGCCAGCGAGAACGTCGTCGTGCCCGGATGAAAATGGAACAGCGGCTTTTTCTCGACGGGATCGACGTGAAAGGTGCACGGGTTGGCGTAGGCCATCGTGTACAGCGTCCCGCCCCGATTGACCTTGTTTCGGCAATGGCTCCGGTCGCCGGGCGCGAGAATGCAATTGTTGGGGCACAACTTGCACTGCACGTTGGTGCCGAGCTGGAGATAGTGCGCCGCTTCCTTCACCCACCCGCGCTGCTGCCACAGCTTCCAAACCTCGTCACTCGGTCCGCCGCCCCGGAACACGCCGGTCAGCGCGATCTCTTCGCGCGCCTGCCGGAACAGATACCACGCCAGCCCGCTGACACCAGCGACACACGCCAGCCCGGTTGCGCCGAAACGGATCGCTTCCCGACGCGTCATGGGTCGCTGCGGCGCGTCCAAGAATGCCGCGTCGAGTCCGTCGTCTCTCTCCGGTCCCGTCGGTTTCACCACCGGATCCATCGCTTCCTTCGCATCGCGAGGTAAATGCCGCCCAGCGCGTGCAGCCCAAACATCACCAGCAGCGGCACGTGCAGCAAGCGGTGAATCGTGAGCGCCGTCTTCGGGTCGGCCCAACCGCCGAGCGTGAGCTGGCCGCTCATCATATACCCCGTTGTCAGATAAGTTAGCACGAATGCCAGCAGAAACCAACTCGTAAAGCGCAGCGTCCTGATAACAATGTAGCCCACCCGAATTCGCCGACGGCCCTTGTTCATCGAAAATCCCCCGCCAACAGCCAGACCGCGCTCACGGCATTCAAGCCGCCCGCCAACAGACATGTCGCCGTCACCCCCAGAAGCGGGATCAATAGCGTGCTGGCCAGCAGCGCGCCGAGGCACGCGCCGGTGAAGTCCGCGGTGTACAACCGCGATGCCGTGCCGGCCACGTCGCGGAAGATCGTCCGCGTCGCCAGGGGAAACTCCATGCCGACCATGGACGCCAACACCAGCGTGAGCAGGGCGATCGCCGCCTGGACGATCGGCATGGGAGCTTGCTCGAGCGATTTCAATCCTGCCGGGAGTATCGCCGCGAGAAGCGCGATCCCCAGGGCCAGTCCCGCCAACGGAATACGGTTGCCGATGGGTCGATACCGCGTTGCCGCGAATGCCCCCACCGCCAAGCCGGCCATGAACACCGTGATGATCACGCCAACCTGACGATACACGGAGCCGCACAGGATTTGGAAGCCGAGGAGCAGCACAACCTCCAGCGCCGAAGCCGCAAAGCCGGAAGCAAAAATCGCAAACGGCACGGCCCGTGTCCGCGCAAGGTACGCCGCGAACCCCGAGACCAGCACGATCGCCCACAGGCCGTAGCGCTCACGGAACTGGCTCATCCAATGCATCAGGTGATAGTAGTATAACACCGGGTTGAAATCGGCGTTCACCGTCGCCGTCGCCGCCGTGGCCCGTTGCATGTCCGCCAGCCGGTCGGGCGTCAGCATCGCGCCGAGATAATGCCGGTTCACCAGGTGAGTTGATACGCCCGACTGCTCGATGCGCGCGGAGATGTCTGTGTAGAGTTCGCCGTCCGAGGCCAGGAAAAATATCCGCCCGCCGGGAATCACGAGTTGGTTGCGAAACGTCCGCCGCAACGTCGTGGATGCCGAGGCCAGTACGCGCGCCAGTTCGGGACTGACGAAGTTTTCGTAGTGCCCCAGCGGGAAGGCGAGCACGCCCCCCGGCGCGAGCACCCGCGTCACCTCGTCAAAAAACTCGGAAGTGAAAAACCGGTTGATCTGCGACGTGGACGGCGGCGGCACATCCACAATCACCACGTCAAATGTCTCGCCCGTGCGTTTCACGAACAACCGGCCGTCGGTATTCAATACCCGGATCCGCGGGTCGGCGAGGCTTTCCGGTAGGAACCGGCGGCCGACCGTGATGATCAGGGGATCGAGTTCCACATACGTCACCTCCGCGACGCCGTACTTGAGAATCTCACGCGCTGTCCCGGACACACCGCCGCCAATCAGCAGGACGCGCTGGGCGCGGGGTCGTTGGGACATCGCGTAATGCACGGTTTCCTCAACCTCCTCGATGTTGTGCGTCGCAATCACCGGCACGCCGTTCTCGATGAAGTTCAACTGGCCGGCCGATTCGGTCACGACCAGTTTGCCGTAGGGCGAGTTGCCGCGAAACACCACGCGCTGGCCGGGAAACAGCCGCGCGGTCGAGACGCCGTCCATATCCATCGCGACCAGCGCCGCCACCAATCCCGCGGCGATGATACCCGCCGCTCCCGCCACCCAGTGTTGCCGTTCACGCCAGGCGAGCCATCCGGCAACCAGCAGACAGACAAGCGCCGGTAGGCTCAGGAGCGCGAAGTGGTCGAGCCGCCGCACCAAAACATAGGTAAACAACGCTCCGCCGAGAACGCTGCCGATGCTGTCCGTAACGTACACGGTGCCGATGGCGCCCGAGCCTTGGGGCGTCGCGAGCGCGCCGCAGGCCAGCGTCAGCAGATAGCCGGACACAATGCAGAACGGCGCCAGCCACAGAAAGCTCGCCATCACGGTTTCGGAAAGTCCAATGGTTGCGCCTCGGACAAACACCACGTTGCGCAGTTCGCGCAGCGTGAACACTTCTGCCAACGGCAGGAGGGCAACCAACAGGAGCAGGAGCGCCAGTGTCCGTTGCGGGCGGCGCACGCGACCGGCCGTCCGTCCGAGCCAGGAGCCAAGCCCCGTCAACAACAACCAGTTGCCGAGGATCACGCCAAGGGCCAGTTCATTGCCGCTGAACACGCACAGCATCTCGCGCATGAGCGCCAGTTGCGTCATCGTCGCCATGACGCCCAGCGCGCCGACTGCGAGCGCCACGCGGCGGTTCACTTCTCTGATTCCTTGAAGGCTTCTACGCGATAGGTGAACACCTGCGTACCCGGCGCGCGCCAGTCGCCCGCGGCTGCGCCCGCCTTCTCCGCGAGTGTGTCCAGAAACTGCGTCTTGTCTGGTATCTGCTCCCAAACCTGCGGCAGGTACGTCGCGCTGAGGCCGCCCATCCGCAAAACGACCCCGTCGCGATTGGGCTGCAGTTTGGCCAACAAATCTTCGGGCGAGCTGAAGGCCAGCGGCTCCGGCACCGTGAGCACGCTGATTTCGATCTCCACCTGGTCCAGTTCGTCCGGTCGGACGGGTTGGAATCGGGGGTCGCGTTTTGCGGCGTTCAGGGAGTTGTCCATCACCGCCTTGTAAAGCGGCTCCTGGGGCTGGATGTGGCCGATGCACCCGCGCAGGCGGCCATGTTCGGTGAGCGTGACGAAGCACCCTTTCACTTCCGCGAACTTCGGCGGAAAACCGTCGGTCTTCACTTCCGGCAGTTTATTGTTGGTGACGACCTCCGTGAGACTCTGTCGGGCCAGCCGCAGCAGTTGTTGCCGGTCTTCGCGGCTGAACGCCCGCGACGATGGCGAGCAGAAGGCAATGGCGGCGTAGCCGACAACTCTGTCTTTCCGCCCCGAAGTGTCGCCGCTGTTGCGAGCGTCGAGCAATGTGGCTTTCCAGCCTTTTGACCGTGCCAGTGAAAGCAACGCCAGCACGCCGGTCTTGCCGCAGGCTTCCTCGGGCTTCATCCGGTCAACATCAAGGTCACAAATGGCGGACACGCAACGCGCATCCTTCTCGCGCGCGATGTCATACGGGTAGTAGTGGCTCAGGTCCGTGCTGACGACCAACAGCGTTTTGTTGTCGAGACGGTCCGCCAACGCCTGCGCCAGTCTCTCGGTGTCAACCTCGCCGGTAATGATCGAGACGACCGAGAAATTCGTCAGCGTCTTCTGCAGGAATGGCACCTCCACTTCCGCCGAGTGCTCCCACGTCTCCGGAGTATCCTCACCGAACTCCGGCTCCGGATGCGAGGCCTGCTTCGACCACGGAGGACGTTGCACCAGACACTTTGGTTCGAGCACGAACGGCGCGGCTCCCGCCCATTGCCGGGCCTTCGGCGACACGGGCACAAGCCCAAGCGGTGTGCGATACTCGTCCGCGGCGATCACTGACGCGCCCCGAAACAGCGCATAGTGACTCGGCGCCAGGATGACGACGGTTTCGTACGCGCGCCCGGCCAGCAGCCGGTAGGCTTCGGCCGCGACCGGGCCGGAAAACTCGTAACCGGCGTGCGGACACAAGATGGCGCGCAACTCGCCTTCCATCACCCGCGGTTTCGCCCCCGCCAGAAGCGCGTCGAGCGTCTGCGACAGTTGTGCCGGATCCCGCGGATAGAACAACCCGGCGACAGCCGGTTCTCTCACAACCACCGCTGGCGCGAGTCTCTCAAGCGATCCGGTCGTGCCACTACCGGATTGCGCAGAACGTTGAATGTTGGTCGCGACCGGGCTAGCGCTCTGGTCGACCGCTTGCGCCGGGGACACGACCGCGACGATCGTCAGGACCGAGGCCAGAAAGCGGATGGCACGACAGAAAGACCCAGGCAAAGTGTACTGCTCACGGCCGCGCGGCATTTTCATTTCCGATCAACTCCCTCGCGACCCGAAGGCGTTTGCGCCGACCGCACGCGCCCACCGACTTACTAGTAATTTTCGCCCCGTGCCCGGCCCCGGTCAAGTCGGAAATCTAGTTAAAATCAGGGCGGCAGCGGTTTGCCCCTGGTCTCGGGAGCAAACGGCACGATCAGAAGCCCAATGAGATAGACCACCGCCACCGCGCTGGCGGCGCGGCCAAAGCTACCCAGCGCTGTGACGAGACAGCCGGTCAAAAAGGGGCCGGTCGACGCCAGCGCCCGCCCGACGTTGAAACAAAAGCCCGCGCCGGTCGCGCGAATCCGCGTCGGATACAATTCCGGCAGGTAAATCGGAAAGCCGCTGAAGATCCCGTTGTTGAAAAAACCCAGCAACGGCAACAACAGTAGCACGTGGACGTAGGATCGCGGGGTCAGAAACGTGATCGGCAGCATCACCAGGCTGCCCACGCACATCGTCGCGAATACCGGGCGTCTACCCAGGCGGTCGGCCAGCGGACCGAAACTCAGATAGCCGAATACCGCTCCAACGTTAAGCACCATCGTAGCGTAGCTGACCCGGCCCGTGAGTTCCGAGGGGCTCAAATCCCGGAGATCGGGCAACGCGCGGATGAGCGTCGGCGTCCAATTCGTCGCTCCCCACAGGCCAAACACGGCCACAAACGCCAATCCGGACCCGACCATGGTGGAACGCACCAGCCCCGGCGCGAACAATTCCGCCAGCCGTTGCCGGCCGCGACCGCCCGACTGTCGTTCCTCGGCGCGGGCCTTGATCCATCGTTCCGGCTCCTTGACCCACAGGCGCACGAGAAGTGCCACGACCGCCGGCGCAATGCCAACCACAAACACCGGCCGCCACCCATGGTCGCGCAGGAGCAGGGCGATAATTGCCGCCACCAGAAATCCCGCCGCCCAGGCCGACTGCAAAAGACCCGCGGCTTGGGCCCGCTTTTCTTCGGGAAATACTTCCGCCACGAGCGACGCACCCGCGGCCCACTCGCCACCGATGCCCAGCGCCGTCAGGAACCGAAACAGCGCCAGTTCCCACCAGGTCCGTGACAGCGCCGCCATGCCCGTGAACACCGCATAAATCAGGATCGTAAAGACCAGTACCTTGGTCCGTCCGAAATTGTCCGCAACGACGCCGAAGAGAACGCCCCCGATGGCCCAACCAATCAAGAAAACCGAAAAGATGATCCCGCCGTACCAGCCGATCACGTCGGCACTGACGGGCCCGGCTCCGGGCGTTCGCAACAGATCGTGAAGTGCCGGGTGCATCACCAGCGCGTAGATCGTCGCGTCCATCGAGTCGAACACCCACCCAAGCCACGCCACAAACAGCACCAGCCATTGGTAGCGCGTGACGCCGTCACGCCACGAAGTGAGTCTCACGAGGATGGACTCTAACTTCCGCGACGAGAAGCTTCAACATCGATTCCTCGTGTCGGCCGGCGCCAAACCCGCCCAGCACCATCCTGTGCGAAGCCAGCGTCTAGCGTTTCGCGGTCTCGTCGCCGGCCTTCTTCAGGAACGGCGTGAACAGATCCATCGGGATCGGGATGAACGTCGTCGTGTTGTGCTCGCTGGCGATCTCCGACATCGTTTGCAGGTAGCGCAACTGCAGCGCGATGGGCTGCGCCGAAATCATGCCCGCCGCCTGTACGAGTTTTTCGGCCGCCTGAAACTCGCCTTCCGCATTGATAATCTTCGCGCGGCGCTCCCGTTCGCTTTCCGCCTGTTTGGCCATGGCGCGCTTCATCGAGTCCGGCAGGACCACGTCGCGAACCTCGACGGAGGTGACTTTGACACCCCACGGCTCGGTGTGGCGGTCGATGATTTCCTGAAGCTGCTGGTTGATCTTGTCGCGCTGGGCCAGCAACTCGTCGAGCTGCGACTGGCCGAGCACGCTGCGGAGTGTCGTCTGGGCGATCAGCGAACTGGCTTTGAGGAAGTTCTCCACCTTGACCACCGCCGCCTGGGGATCAACGACGCGAAAGTAAACGACCGCGTCCACCGTCGCCGGCACATTGTCGCGCGTCATGACTTCCTGCTTGGGGACGTCGATGGTGATGACGCGCAGGTCCATCTTCACCATGCGGTCCACAACCGGGATGAGCAGGATCAGCCCGGGCCCTTTTGCGCCGAGCAGTTTGCCCAATCGAAAAATCACCCCGCGCTCATACTCGCGCAGGATGCGGATCATCTGCGGCAGCACGACCGCGCCCAGCACCAACACCACCACAATCCAGGGGATCAGACCAAACGATTTTTCCGCGGCATCCATGATAGGCACTCCTTCAGGTGAGTTTGGGTTTCACTTTCAACGTCAGTCCCCGCATCTCGATAATCTCAACGCGCTGGCCTTGCGCCACGGGCACATCACTGACCGCCTGCCAGTATTCTCCTTCGACAAACACTTTGCCGCCCCGCCCGTCAATGTCCGTCAACGCCGTCACCACCCTGCCGCGCATCGTCTCCGCGCCGGCCTTGACGGGCATCCGTTGCGCGCGCAGGCCGCTGCCGACCACGAAGATGAAAAACAACGCCGTCACCACCGTGGCCGGTACCACCCACGCCAGCGACAACCTCAAGTACGGATCGGAACGGTCAAACAGCATGAGCGCGCCGAGGAAAAAGGCCACGATCCCGCCGGCCGTCAACACCCCGTGCGTCGGGGCAAACGCATCGATGAGAAACAGCGCGATCGCCACGCCGAACAACACCAGTCCGGCCACGTTCATCGGCAGCGCCGTTGCCAGATACAGCAATAATACCAACGCGATCACGCCCGCCACACCGGGCAGAATCGCCCCGGGGCTGGTCAACTCCCCGATGATCCCGTACATCACGATCAACGTCAGCACCAGCATCATCTGCGGATGCGCGATGGCCTGGAAAACCTTTTCGCGCAGGGACGGCGGAATCTCCACCACCGTTGCCGAAGCCGTCTTCAGTTTCCGGCCATTCACCTCGCGCCCGTCGAGCTGCTTCAACAGGTCCTCGCGGTCCTTCGCGATGAAATCGATGATCTTCATCTGCAGCGCCTTTTCCGCGCTGGTCGCTGCGCTCTCGCGCACCGACGACTTAGCCCACTCCGCGTTACGCTTTCGTTTGACGGCGATGCTCTCGATGTAACTGCTGTAAAAATTCTCCAGCTTCTCCTTCATCGTCTTGTCGATCTCTTCGCCGCCCATCTCGACGGGGTGCGCCGCACCGATGGCGGTCGCCGGCGCCATCGCCGCCACGTCAGCCGCCAGCGTAATGAAACAGCCGGCACTCGCCGGCCTGGGCCCCTTGTGGCGCGACGTAGACGACCGTCGGCACGGTCGAGGCCAGGAATTTCTGTACGATCTCCTTGGTCGAATCGAGCAGCCCGCCCGGGGTGTCGAGTTGGATGAGCAAACATTGCGCGCCTTGCGACGCCGCTTCATCGACGGCGCGGGAAATATAGCCGGCTGTGGCCGGTCCGATCACGCCGTCGACTTTGATAAAGCACACGGTCTCGGCGTGCCCGGTCCCCTGACCGGTCCCGCAAACGGTTGGGATTGCCGCGAGAAGAACAATGCAGGCGGCTAAAATTGCCCCCCGGCGTTTCATGGCTGTCTCAACCTATCACATCCCCCGCCGCGAGCAACGCAGAAAGCGCGCCGCGGCGGGACATTGTGGATTCGGTACGACGACAACCACAGGTTCAAACCGACCGTCGGCTACTGGCCGTGCGCCGCAGGTGGCGTCCACTCCTCCTTGTGGCCGAGGCCGATTCGATTGTCGACCAACCGGATCCATGTGGGGTCGATTCGCCACATCGCGGCGTCTGTCGCCAACTCTCGCGTCAGGATTGCGTTGGGCTGTTGCAGAAAGGGGAACCGGGCGCTGTAGATCTCCCACGCCCGCGTCCGGTCCGCGCTTCCGAGTTGGCGACAGACGCCGCGAAACTGGATGCCCTGGATCTCGTGCCAATGTTGTCGGTCGGACTGGATCGTCCCCGCGACGGGTGGATTTGCCAGCATCGCCTTTCCATGGCGTGTCGCCGGATCCGTCAATACGTAAAACCGCAACTCATCGTCAACGGCATAGAACAGCGCCGCCGCGTAGGGGCTGCCGTCCGCTTCCGTGACCGCCAGCGTCAGCACCTGGTGTTCGCGTAGGAACTTCAGCAACCGTTCGCGCGCCTCAATTTCCATTCGCTGGCAGCGGCTCTTTGATATAGGAGCGCTGGCAGGCTCGGCAGAGGTCGAACTCGAAATCGACATACACGTCCTGCATCAACTCCTCCTCGGTGAGGTCCTCGCAGCGCTTCAGGATTTCCTTGATCTCATTCGTGTGGTCGCGCGTCGTGTCCTCGAAGTCGACGTTCAACGGGTCGTAGGCGGCAAAGACCTGGATCTTGGCGATGTACCGCAACGCGCCTTCCTCGATCAACTGGCCGCAGCGGTCGCACAGACGGGTGGGCATGGCGTGTTCGCACCAATGGCGTCGCGGAGCGACGGGTCAGGACACGCTCTTCAAAGTGTCTGTCGCCTTCTTGGCGTCCTCGGCCGTGTCGAGCGCCAGATAGCAGACGAACTTCGTCCCGATCGCTGCCGCCGAAAGGCCGCGCAGATTGATGCCGGCCTCGGCCAACGCCCCGGCGATCTTCCCGCCCAAGCCCGGCTTGTCGGCGCCCTCGATCCGCACGGAGTGCAGGCTGCCGGTCCTCAGAAAGCCCGCGACCTCGGCGGCCGCCACCTGTTTCGCGCCGTTCAAGGGGGTGACGAACACGACGCCCTTGCCGGGCTGCTCGGGTGCTCGGCGAGCGATGACGAATTCCAAGTTGGCCCCGGCCGCGGACAGCGGCGCCAGTTTGCCCACCAGACCACCCACCTGATCCTCAATGCTTGCCGCCCACACATCCACATTACTTACTTTGAGTCCCATGACGACCTCCTGTTGGTTGGTTTTGTGGTTTTCGACGATCATTTCTTGTCTATCGATGACCGCTGCGACAAATGCGATTGGGATTTCCACACCTTCCCCAGTATCTGCAGCGTTTCGTGTTGGAGCGCCTTCTCGATCAGGGGAAACACAGTCTGCTCCTCCTCGCTGAAGTGAGCGCGACAGGCGTTCAAGGCCGCCTTCAGTTGGGCGCAGGCCTTTGGAAGGTCCCTAATCTCCTCCACTCGTTTCAGGAGCCCATCAATCTCCTGATGATCATGGTGCAGACGGGTCAGTCGGTTCTGTTGATGCAGGATATGATCCAGAGCGATATAGGCCAGGTCCGTTTCCGTCCCGCCGTGGTCGTGAAGCGGAGCCTCCAGGAGGCGGCAGATCAACCCGACTTCGTCCACGGTCTTGACGCCGGGCAACGCGCGTTCAACCTGGTCGAAAAGCATCAGGAATACGCGGTGCTCGGCCACCAAGCCATCAATGATGGTCATGGTAAGTGAATCCTAGTCCTCACACGCAGCAAGTCAACTCTGGCGCTCCGGGTACACTACTTGTTCTGCGCCGCCCGAATCTTTGCCCACCGCGCCTTTTGTGCCGCCCGGATCCGGGCGATGCCTGCGGCCGAGATTTTGGGTTTGCGTCTGGCTCCTGCGCCTACTGGGTTTCCATGGAGTGACGTAAGCGCCCGGATCGCGAGATCGAGCTTTTCGAGTTCGCGCCGGGTAAGCGCACGTTGTGTTTCCAACTGCTGAACGACGGTGCTGATCGTCGGCATGGATCCTCCCGAAGTGTTGAACGTTTAACTGCTTCTCGCCAATTGCCAGTAAAGTAGCAGGGCGGTGGGTGCACTTCAACTGTTTCCCCGGGGGTAGTGAGAGCAACGGCTGGGCGGAATCAGGCGATAGAACTGGCGGCGCGGTCGAGGTAGGGCGCCGCCAAGGCACCTTTTGCATGGCGCTGTCCCCCTGTAGCTTCCCAAAGCTGGTGAAGAATGCGATTGACAATCCGGGCCAGTTCTGGTAACGATACCAGTCAAACGGCTGGGGTTTTTGAAGGGAGAACACATGGCATGAGAAGGTTGGCTTTCGTATCAGGCGAGGAGAGCGCTATTTTTATGAGGGCGAGATTTTTTGCTTCCATAATTGTCACGCTGGCTATTGCCGCATCCATAACGTCAGCATTCGGCGATACCTCGTGGATCATAAGCTCCGGCTCCAATGACTGGACCAGCAGTGCCAATTGGAACAACAATCCGGCCGGCGATGGTAATTACGGCCAGGGCACCATCTCGGTCGCGACCGGCACGGAGAACATTTACTATCTCAACAGCCGGTGGACGTTCTACAGCGGCTCCGGATTCACCATCAACAATAACGATCCCGTCAACACGGGCACGAACACGGTGATCATCGGTTCGGACGGGAACGCTTATTTCGTGGATGGCGACTACATGTGGGTCCAGAACAATGGCAAGCTGGATATCACGGGAGGCGGCTCGTTGACCGCGTACCAACAATTCCACCTGGATGCTGGCGGCCAACTCGTTTTGGATAACGGCAGCATCAATATTCAGAACACCGACATTGGCAACGTGGTTGTCGGCGGGACGGTAATCTCCCGCAATGGCGGCACGTTGAATTGCAATATATTCAATGCTGCCAACGCCCTCGTGGTGACCAACGGCGGCCAAATCCAGGTCCAGTCAGGATTGCTCTGGGTGGAAACCGGTGGCAACACCTCCGCGAATGGCTTTCAGCTTAACAGCGGCGCCACGTTGACGATTAACTCCGGCGCCGCCTTCGCGCTGGACCGAAACGACGCGGCGTGGGGCGCCCTGGATAGCAACAATCCCCAAATCAATGGTACGGTGATGCTCAATGGCGGCAGCATCACGGTCTATTACAACGGCAATCAGGCCACCGACCGCGGCATGGACAACTACGGCGTCATTCAGGGTGACGGCACGATCTCCATGCGCGTCCGACAAGGCGATGCCGGCAGCGTGATCGCCAGCAACGGAGTGCTGAATCTGTTTCAAACCATCGCCGGCAATCAGCAAACGTTCACGTCGAACGGCAGCACGTTGTCGTATGGCACGTTCAAGACCGTGAGCGGCGGCACGATGCGCATCAACGGCAACGTCGCCCCCGGCGTCGGCTTTGGCGGGGCGTGGATCGTTAACGCCGGTGGTACTCTGGAAATCTCTTCGGGCAATAGCGTCGACCTTGGCGTTGCGTACATGCCCGGCAGCGCGATCCAAGGGACGGTCCAGATTGATTCCGGCGCCAACATGACGCTTTCCTCAACCGTTGTCGGTGGCGGAGCCTATCAGGACAATCAAGGCACGTTCCTCCTGCTGGGCGGCACGGTGTTGATGCCCAATGATACTTCTCATGACGCGACCGGTGAATTCACCAACAGCGCGACCGGCGCCATCACGGGCAACGGCACTCTGCAGACTGGTTTTGGCTTCGGAAATGTCAACCATGCCATCATCAATCACGGCAACATTACGGCCACCAACGGCACGCTCGTGCTGAATTCCTATGATGCAGCCAATCTGGGCGGCGTGCAAAACGCCGTGGACGGCACGATTATGCTGGCCAACAACGGCACCCTCGCGGTTGCCCGCACCCAGAACGCCTGGAACAACAGCGGCGCCGTGACAAACTTTGGCAGCGTGCAAATGAACGGCGGCGATGTCAGCGCCGTTTCTGTCGATGGCGGCACGCCGTCGACGAAACTGGCCAATGCCAGCGGCGGCCTCATCCAGGGCAGCGGCACGATCGACGGCAGTTGGTCGCTGCTCAATAACAACGGCACGATCTTTGCCAATAGCCAGACGCCGCTGGTTCTTAGCGCCGCGCAACTTAACAACAACTCGGGCGGCGTCGTCACCGCCAACACCGCGAACATCATCATCAACGGCGCCTTCAACGTCGCCAACGGCGGCACGTTCGCTTCCGTGAGCAGCGTCGGCACGTTCAACGGCGCGGTGGTCAACTCCGGCGCATGGATTACCGACCCGACGACCAACGTGTTCAACAACACCTTCACCGTAGCGTCCAGCGGCTACATCAGCGCTTCGGCCGGCGACGTGTACCTCTTCAGGAGCAATTTCGTCAACCAGAGCACCCAGAACACCTCCTACAACACGCTGAATACCACCCCCGGCGGCAGCGGCGCCAGTGGCACCAAGTTCATCTTCGACAACGCCTCCGCTCCCGGCACCACGCTCACGCAACAATTCTTCACCGCGGGACTCAAGCTCACCGGCGGCTTCGTCGGCACCCCAAGCCCGACGGCCAGCGGCGTGCAGCTCGTTTCCAGCTTCCCCGCCGTCACCGGGTTCGATAACAACTTCGCCCTGGACAACTTGGAAATCGGCAATGCGGGCACCAACAGCATTCTCGAACTCAGCGCGTCCGCCGATATCGGTGGCGCCAGCGGCGACACGAACGCGCTGTTCGTGAACGATCTTTCGTTGTTCGGTTCCTCGGACCTGATCATCAGCAACAACACGGTGCTGTACTTCGTCAACTCGAACAATTTCTCATCAGCGGACATTACCTTGCTGGGCAACGGCCAGATCCATCAATTGGAGTTGCAGCAGGTCTCCTCAGTGCCTGAACCCAGCGTCGTGCTCCTGTGGCTGTGCGGCCTTGGCACGGCCTATGGCGCCAGCCGCCGCGCGAAGAATGCGAAGAATCGCGGCTGAACTTTCCGCCGACCCTCAGGCGCCCGGGCCAGCGTTACTTCCTCAGCGGTTTCCAACGCGCTTCCAGCCGTCAATCCCAACGCGATGCGGGCCACCCCGCTACTACCGGATTCAGCTTGTGCGCTAAAGGTGTGGCGCGACCGGGACGCCCGACACAATTGTGACAACCGGCGAAGATAGTGATTGACAAGGGCGGGGCATTTTGGTATCGATACCAGTTGCGGGTGTTAGTAATGCAGCACGCACGGGTAACGAATCTGGTCTTAACGGGAGAAGCACGCATGAAAAAGACATTTGCGGTGTTTTTGGCGACGATCGGCCTGGCGGCCAGCCTCGCCCACGGCCAATCCAACCTTCTAATCAACGGAGACTTTAACGATCCCAGTTCTACGGCGCCGCCAACGGCTTGGACATTGTGGACGTTTGGCGGTGGGTGGGCCAACCACCAAAACAACACCAGCGGACCTCTCGATGGGGTGGACGGCTCGTACTACATGGCCGATGGTGGCGGTTCCGGCGCTGGTGCCGGAGAGTATCAGATCGTTCCCGGGATCGCGGGAGACACGTACACGCTTACCGTTGACAGTGGCGCCCAAGCTTGGTGGTTGCCCTACGGTGAAATGAGATTGTTCTTTCTCGATGCCAGCAGCAATCAATTGGCGGAGAGCTTCCTGGCGACCGTTGACCCAGCGGTGTATGGGCAGAATTATGACATACCGCATCCGTGGTCCAATTTTACGGTGACCGCGGTCGCTCCCATCGATACGGCCTTGGTGAAAGTTGAACTCGCGGAACCAAACGGAACCGGAACGGTTTGGTTCGACAACGCCGACTTGGAGATGGTTCCAGAGCCCAGCACGCTGGCCCTCGTTGCCGGCAGCCTGGTGAGTTTGCTGGGTTATCGGTTTCGACGCGGCAAATGGTGCGGCGGCCATTGACGGGGGCGTCGATTGACAGCAACATGAATTGTAGTTAGGGGCCAGAACGATGACTGACGCCCGAACGGTGCAGTCGGAGTTGCCACGCGCCCCGAACCCTTGCGTTACTCGGCTTCTGAAACGCGTTGGTTTGGCGGGTTCGCCCTAGGGATGTCCGTATGTGCTGGCATTTGGAGACGGTTTTTCTGCCACCAGGCCGGCGAGGCGCGGGTCACAGGGGAAATGTCAGGTAACAATAACCGGTTGACTTTGGCGGCCAATTCTTTGACCCTTGCGGCGGCATTTACCTGCGCACAGACCGAGACCTCATGGAATTCTGGAACCGATTGAGCACCAGCGGCGCCGGGATGGCAGTCGTTTGCACGACGCTGGTGTTTACCGGCTGTGGGACACCCACTCCCACGAATGGTCGCGTCGAAATCTCCTACTGGGAGAAGTGGACCGGATTTGAAGACGACGCGATGCAGGCCGTCGTCGATGACTTCAACAATTCCCAGAACCGCATTTTCGTCCGGAAACTCACGGGGATTGGGGAAATCGAGCGCAAGTTGATGCTGGCCACGGCCGGCGGCGATCCGCCGGACGTCGCGGGCGTATGGCCGGCCACCATTCCCGGCTTTTCCGAAAAGGGAGCGCTGACGCCGCTCGACAGGATGATCCAGGAAGCGGGTATCAAGCGCGAGGATTACATCCCCGTGTACTGGGATTTGTGTTCACATCACGGATTCATGTGGGCGTTGCCCAGTACGCCGACCTCGCTGGCGTTGCACTGGAACAAGAAACTCTTTCGCGAGGCGGGACTCGATCCCGACCGGCCGCCGCGCAGCCTGGATGAACTCGAAAGCATGTCCGAGCGGCTCACGATTGTCGAAATCAAACGCGATGGCCAGATGGTGCGCGTGCGCTATCCGGATCTCACGGTCGCGGAGAAGAAGGCCAAGGATTTCAAACTGGTGCAGGTCGGCCATGATCCACAGCAGCCGGGGTGGTGGATGCCGATGTGGGTGTTTTGGTTTGGCGGGAAACTGTGGGACGGCCAGCGGCAGATCACCGCCAACAGCCCCGAGATGATCCAGACGTTTCAGTGGCTTCAATCGCAGTCCGAGAAGTACGGTGTCGATAATCGTCGCAGTTTCGGCGCGTCGTTCGGGAATTTCCAATCACCGCAGAACCCGTTTTTCTCCGACCAGATCGCCATGACGCTGCAGGGCGTGTGGATGTACAATTTCATCAACAAATACGCGCCGCAAATGGAGTGGGGCGCCGCGCCGTTTCCGGCGAAGGACCCCGCGAAGTACCCGCTGGTCACGCTTGTGGATGCCGACGTGCTGGCCATCCCGAAAGGCGCGCGCCATCCGCGGGAGGCGTTCGAATTCATCCGCTACGTCAATCAGCAGGGCCCGATGGAAAAGCTCTGCCTCGGCCAGCGCAAGTTCAGCCCGCTGATCAAGGTCAGCGATGAGTTTTACAGGCAGCATCCGAACCCGTACATCAAGACGTTTATGGATCTGGCGAAAAGCCCGCACGCGCAGTACGCCCCGCGATTGTCGGTCTGGGGCGCGTACAATGACGAAATGAACGTCGCGATCGACCGCATCATGGCGCTGGAGGCTACTCCGGAACAGGCGCTGGAGACGGTGCAGTCGCGGGCGCAGTGGAAACTGGATCGAATGCTGACCCGCTGGGACATGGTCAAGGACGGGCGCCTCAAAGAGTGGAGCAACTATGACGCGCGGTGAGAAGCGCAATTTGTGGATCGGGCTGGCGTTCATCAGCCCGTGGATCATCGGCTTTCTGGCGTTCACCGTGTTTCCCGTGTGCGCATCCATCTATTACTCCTTCTGCGATTACGACGTGCTCACGAAACCGGTCTGGGTCGGCTCGCTGAACTACCGCGACATGGTCACCGACACCGTGTTCTGGAAATCGCTGTACAACACGTTGTACTACGCGTTCCTGTCGCTGCCGTTCTGTCTGGTGATCGCGCTGTTGATCGCGGTGATGCTCAACCAGGACGTAAAGGGCCGGTCCATTTTCCGCACGATCTATTTCCTGCCGTCGCTGGTGCCCGTGGTGGCCAGTTCGATGGTCTGGCTGTGGATCCTCAATGGCAACTTCGGCCTGCTCAATCACGGGTTGCACGCGCTGGGCCTCAAAGGCCCGCAATGGCTGGCCGATGAAAAATGGACCAAGCCATCCCTAATCCTGATGGCGATCTGGGGTTGCGGGAACACGATGGTCATCTACCTCGCCGCGCTGCAGGACGTGCCCCGCTCGTTGTACGAGTCCGCCGAAATCGACGGCGGCAATGCCTGGGTGAAATTCCGCCATATCACGGTGCCGATGATCTCGCCGGTCATCTATTTCAACCTCATCATGGGCATCATCGGTTCACTGCAGGTGTTTGCCCAGGCGTACATCATGCTCGGCGGCGGCGGACCAAACCGCTCGGCGCTGTTTTACACAGTGTATCTGTACCAGAACGCGTTTGACTACCAGCAAATGGGCTACGCGTGCGCGATGGCCGGGATCCTGTTTCTGATCATTCTGGCGCTGACATGGCTGGCCACGCGCTCGACGCGCCGGCTCATCTATTACGGGGGAGAGTAACTCATGCGGCTCCTGCAACGCCTGCTCCTCTACATCCTGCTCGCGCTCGGGGCCGTCACCTGCCTGATTCCTCTGGCATGGATGATCTCCACGGGTCTGAAGCCAATCGAACAAACCATGTCCTCGCCGCCGACCTGGCTCCCGTATCGGTTATATGTGGAGACAGACGGCGCGCTCATGGAAATCCACCAGGCCGACATGGACAAGTACCCGGCCGACAAGATTGTAAAGAAGTTCGCGCCACGCTGGGAGAATTTCGCAAACGCCATCCACGCGATGAAGATATTTTGGACGTATCTCAAGAACACATTGATCCTGTGTGTGCTCACGGTCATCGGCACCGTGGCGTCGAGTTCCCTCGCGGCGTACGGCTTCGCGCGGATCGATTGGCACGGACGCGACAAACTGTTCCTGCTGTGTCTGGCGACGATGATGGTGCCGTTCCCGGTGGTGATGGTGCCCATCTATTGCCTGTTCCGCTGGCTGGGCTGGATCGGCACGCTCAAGCCACTCTGGGTCGGCTCGTTCTTTGCCGGCGCGTTCAACGTGTTCCTGTTGCGGCAGTTTTTCATGACGATCCCGAAAGACCTCTCCGAGGCCGCCCGCATCGACGGTTGCAGCGAGTTCCGCATCTTCTGGCAGATCATCCTGCCGCTGTGCCGGCCCGCGCTGATGGTGGTCGCGCTGTTTCAATTCATGTACACGTGGAACGATTTCCTCGGGCCATTGATCTACCTGACCAAGCAGGACGACTACACGCTCGCGCTCGGTCTGCAACTGTTCCAGAGCCAACACGGCGGCACCGAATGGCATTACCTGATGGCTGCCAGCACGCTCGTCGCGCTGCCCATCATCATCCTGTTCTTCTTCACCCAAAAAACCTTCATCGAAGGCATCTCGATGACGGGCATTAAGGGATGAGGATAGACTCAGGACGATCTGAAGCCGCCGGCCTTTGCTGCCAAGCACGGTGGTAACGCGGCGGAAGCTATCTTCGCTGTCGCCATCAACCTCCTCCCCGGCTTTACTCACCGGCAATGTAATTGGAGTTGTTCCACCGATCTCAACGGGCGATTCGAGCAACGGACCACATCAGGCCGGCGACGGGTGGGGCGTTGCGCCAATCGCAATGATGATGAGCCTTAAGACCACAAACCGCTCCGGTGTTGAAGAAGCGTTGACATGGGATATGTCGAGTGCTACTGACACTCTAATGAGAGACTCGGGCAAGGTGACCATGGGCGACATTGCGCGCGAGACCGGCCTTTCGCCGATGACTGTTTCCCGGGTGCTCAGCAACCGCGGCTCCGTCTCGGAGGCAAAGCGGAAGCGGGTGCTGGCGACGGCCAAGCGGTTGAACTACCATGTGGACATCATTGCGCGCCAGCTCCGCGCCCAGCACACATTCCAGTTGGGCGTTGTGGCCCCATTTCAAGGATTAATCGGCACGGTTTATCTCGGACACATTTTGCAGGGGATCCAGCAAGTGTTGACAGGGACCGACTACCATATTGCTCTGTTTGACAGCCTTTCGGAGGACTTTAACGACGTCAGAAAATGTGTCAACCTTTGCCATGAGCGACGCGTCGGCGGGTTGATCGTCGTGGCCCCTGAGTTGAGCGATCGATTTCCCGAGACGTTTGCCAATCTGCAGATGCCGATTATCGTTGTGGGCAGTTCTCTTGGCCAACACGGTATTAGTTATGTCGATGTCGACAACTACGGCGGCGCGTGTGCGATGACGCAACACATGTACAGCTTGGTCATACGAGAATCGGGTTCATCGGGGGCCGGAATGACCTGCGGGACGCATCCCAACGCGAATTGGGCTTTCGGAATACCCTGGCCAAGCATCGTCTCAAGGTCGTGGATGAATGGATCGTCCAGGGGGAATACGAAACCAGGAAGGCTTTCCAACTGTCCATGGGTTTGCTGGCCAAGAGCCGACGTCCGACGGCAATCTTCGCCGCGAACGATCAAATGGCTTACGGGGTCATTGACGCCGCCCGGGTTCTGGGACTCAAAGTTCCCGAGGATCTTTCGGTCGGGGGCTTCGATGATCTCGAAGCCTCCGCGGAGTTTGTGCCGGCTCTGACAACCGTCGCGCAACCGATGATGGATCTCGGACGGGTCGCTGCCCGCTATCTGCTGGAGGTTCTGAACGCGACCGAGCCTCCCGGGGTTTTGCACAAGCGGTTGCCGGCCCGATTGGTGACGCGTTCGTCAACGGCTCCGCCGGGCCGGGAACCCCCATCGATAGCGGCCATGTCCAAACAGCCAAAGCCTTCTCGGTTGAACTAGGAGCCAACCCGCTTTCGGTGGTGAAAATGTGATTGTATTATACAGTTCTCAGTAGGGCTTACCGACGCGATAGAACTGTTTCTGGGTAGGCCCGGGCAGCGAATTGGTGAGGTCGAGCATCCCGCCATTGCCGGTCACGTTGGTGAGCACGGTGGACCAGTTGGTGCCGGACATATCGGGGGCTCGCTGTAGGAAATACACGGCATTGGAGATGGACTGGAAGGAGATCACCGCATTGGTGGCCTGGAACAACCTGGCCGACTTGATGACGGGAGCGACGGTGCTCGTCACGCGCAGACGGTTGGCGTAAAAGTTGTGCCATGCGTCAGACAGGTTTTGAAGGTTATACACCGCGATGCTGTCGATCCCCGAGCCAGCCGTGCCGGAGAGGGTTCCCGTGACGTTGGTCGAGGCGCCGCTGCTCAGGTTCGACAAGGTGAGCGAGTACGTATCGACGCTGATTAGATTGAAGTCAACCTGGAAGCCGCCGGTGTCGTAACCCAACAACGACGGGTTCGCATGAGCATCGTAGATGTGCGGGCTGCCGTTGAAGTACAGGCTCAGACGTTCCCCGCTGTTGTAGGCCGACTGGCTGTTGCCGGTGCGGAAGTCGATTCCGACCGCGCCGCCATCGACGTATGAATTCTGGACCTGCATCTCAAAGAGCTGACCCACGGCCAATGACCCGCCGTTGAATCCGCGCGATGCGAACACTTGGGCTTGAGACGGCGCGGCGACGGTATTCGTGTCCGCCGAGATTCCCCAGGCCTGGGGCCCATTTGGCCCCGTGGTGTCGATCCCCGGCAAGGTGCGAGGGTTGCTAACCCCACAGCAGCCCTGGGTGCAATCATTCGCGTAGAAGTACCCGTCGCCCGCGAGCATATACATGGTCCACGGGCTTAACCCGTAGCCGCCGTTTAGGCCGGTGGCCCAGGTGTTGGGGTAGGAGTTCGTGTAGGCGACGTCGGCGGCGCTATCAGAAGCTTCGTTGGCGATGTTCGGTTGAGCGGGTCCGGTCACGCTCATGCTGTTCCAGTACAAGTTTTGATAGCAGTAGCTGAAGGGACTCTCAGTGAACAGCGCTATGCTATCGAGTCCCGCACCAGACGCGCCGTTCAACGTGCCGGTCGTGGTGACCGAAGCCACGCTGGTCGACGGATCCAGGTTGGAAATCGTGAGAGAGTACGTATCCACGCCGGTCAGAGTAAAGTCGACTTTGTAGCCGGCGGTGTCCCACGGCATACCGGTGTCGACGGCGCCATTGGTCATCGCCGCAGCTTGGTCCCAGATCAACCAGTCTGTGTTGGGGCTGCGGTACAGGTTGAGGCGTTCGCCAGCGCTATGGGACGACATATCGGTGCTGGTGCGAAACTCGATGCCGAGCCCGCCATCGACGCTGCCGTGTTGGACATAAATTTCGAAAGTCTGACCGACGCTCAATCGGCCGCCGGTGAAGCCGCGATAGGCGACCGCGCCGACTTGTGGCACGTCATTCGTGCTGCAAAACAGACTGTTGGTGTCGGACGACATGCCCCACGCCACGCCGGAGGTGTCGATGCCGGGGGCGGTATGGTTACAGCCATTGACGGCATCGTTGACGTAGAAATACCCGTTACTGGGGCAGGGCAGCGGGACGAGTGTCCACGCGGTGAACCCATAGCCGCCGTTGGTACCCGACCATCCACCGGAGTAGGCTGGATCCGCGGCGCTGTCGAAGGCGACATTGGCGGCACGCGCCGCAGTGGCCAGCATAATGATGGCGGTGATGACCAGACATGCTCTCTTCATGTGCGCTTCTCCTGTGGGTTGAAAAGTATTTTACCAGCCAGCATAAATCCTCGTCGCGTTGGTATCGATACCACAAAATCGCGCGATTTGTCAAAGGAATTCTGCGCGCTTTTTCCCGATCACCTCGGGGAGGGGTGGCGATATGCTGCAAGTCAGTCATTGACAACGTGCTACAAGATATATTATCGACAACACCACATGAGCGCCAGCGACCCAAAAATAGCGGGGTCGAACAAGGGGCATGTGTCGACGCACAGCCGCAAGCTGATCTTGGTGGTGGCCCGGAAGCTCGATTACCAGAATGGCGGCGCCTCAGTTCATCAGCAATCGCACGGTTTTGCCGGGCATGATTACCCCATTTGGCGGATGGTTGGGAACCCATTGCTTTGGCCATGTATTGCAGGGTGTGCAGCGGGCCGTCTCCGGCACGGGCGACCAATGGTTCTCTTCGACGGCCAGTCGGGAGACTTCAATTGCGCTTGACAGATTGGGCCGGGATGTGATATCGATACCAAGACAGTTGGAAACCGGTCGAAGTCACCAAGGATACTGGAGCGCAGCCACGATGGGTGAGAAGACAAGCAAAGAACAACCAAACCTCGTTCATGACTTGGCGAACCGCTGCGTGGCTGCGCCTCCAGTGGCCTGTGGCTTGGCATCGATCGCGTGGGCGCGGTTGGGGGCCAGGTGATGAGCCAGGCGTCAGGCCCAGCCGACACAGTTGTCTCGCCGCAGTCCGGCTCGACGGCCCTGCCGCAACCGGAGTTGACGACGCCAACAGTCGTTGTCCCCGTCAAGCGATCCAACGCGTCCCCCGGCGCGTCCAAGCTCGGTCGCGCCCCGCGTCGCCGGAGCTACTGTTTCCCGCGAGCGTTTGCGTGGGGAGTGGCGACGGCGGCGGCGCAAATCGAAGGGGCCGCGTTCGAGGACGGCAAGGGCGAATCGATTTGGGATCGGTTTGCCCGGGTGCGGAAGATCGACACGCCGACTGTGGCTTGCGATCATTATCATCGGTATCGCGATGACGTGGCATTGCTCGGGCGCTTGGGCATCCCGAACTACCGGTTATCGGTGGCGTGGCCGCGAATCTTCCCCGAGGGGGATGGCGCCCCGAATCCCAAGGGTCTGGACTTCTATGACCGACTGATCGACGCGCTGTTGGAAAACGGTGTCACGCCCTGGATAACCTTGTATCATTGGGACCTGCCGCAGGCGCTCGAAGACCGCGGGGGGTGGCGAGTCCGCGCCACGCCGCAGGCGTTTGGGCGGTACGCACAGCTGGTTGTGCAGCGGCTCGGCGATCGGGTCAAGAACTGGATGTCGATGAACGAGGTTATGCGGTTTGTGCCCTGCGGCTACCGGTACGGTTGCGATGCGCCCGGAGCAAAGGAATCCGCCGCGGTCGTCAACCAGATTTATCACCACGCATTGCTGGCTCACGGTTATGCCGTGGAAGCGGTTCGCGAACTGGGTGGCAAACGGTCGCGCGTTGGGCTCGTTCACAATCCACCGGTGCCCGTGCCGGTGACGGAAACAGCAACCGATATCGCCGCGGCGCGAGCGGAATATCTGAGGGAAACCGAACAACTGATGGGGCCGCTGTATGGAGGATACTATACAGCCTCGTTCCTCAAACGTGCGGGTGCCGATGCGCCGAAGGTCGAGCCGGGTGATCTCGAATTGATTTCACAGAAGACGGACTTTCTTGGTTTGAACGTGTACTTCGGTGAATTTGTGCGACGGGGATCCAACGGCGAGGCGGAACGGATCGCACTGCCTTCGCAGTATCCCAAGGCGGACATTTCGTGGCTGAGCATCGTGCCGCAGGCCATGTATTGGGGGATTCGTCACGCCCGCGAAGTATATGGCGTGGAGACAGTCTACATCACCGAGAATGGCGCGCCGTACATCGACCGGGTATTGCCAGGTGGCGAAATCCACGACTTGGGGCGGCGCGAGTATCTGAGAAATCACCTAATCTCGCTGCATCGTGCCATCCGTGAGGGGTTTGATGTTCGCGGGTATTTCCTATGGTCGTTGCTGGACAACTACGAATGGGCGGAGGGTTACGCGAAACGGTTTGGCATGGTCCACGTCGATTACCGGACGCTTCAGAGAATCCCGAAACTCAGTGCCGATTGGTACGCGAAGGTCATCGAGGAGAATTGCGTGATCTAGGTGTGGCAATGAAGGTCGCACGCAGAGCGGGTCGCAACATGAGTGGCTCATCACGATTGGTATTCCGGCCGCCGAGTTCGCATCGTCGGGAAGGGTTCACGCTGATCGAATTGCTGGTGGTCATTGCGATCATCGGGATCCTGGCGGGGATACTGTTGCCCGCGCTGGCGAAAGCGCGCCAGATGGCGAAACGCGCCGCGTGCCTGAACAATGTGAAGCAGATCACGATGGCCTGTATCATGTATGCGAATGACAACGACGAACAACTGCCGATTGGCATAGTCTTGTCTTATGAATCACCCCAGTACGTCCATGAGCCCTCAGGAGGGCTGGTAACCAACTATATTCAGGATGTCATTGGCCCCCAGATCGCCAACATGCCGAATCATATCACCCAGGTCTTCAAGTGCCCGAATGCGCAGATCTTGCCGGCTGTATACGGCGGAGATTTTCTGCTGCAACCGAACGCGTGCGATTATCAGTACAACAGTTACGAGTCGTGTCATGATCCCGACGAGTTCAATTCGCCCTCCAGTGGGACGCCGCCAGGTCGCCGGCTCAGCGTTGTTGCCAATCCCTCCACCGCAACCCTGCTGGCTGACATGGTGTTTCCGAACTGGCAACCGGGCTTTTTCCCGCACGCTGGGATCAACTGCGGGTACGTTGACGGCCATGCAGAATGGGTGTCGAGCGGGACATATTTTGCAAACATTACCGGGAGCAACCTGTGGTCACCGTTCTGGACTATTGGCTGGCATTAGGTTGGTGGAATACTCTATGGCGAGAAAGAAGCGCACAACGAAATGAATCGTGTCGGAAAATGGCTGGCCGCCGCAGGTTGTCTTTTGATCTCCGCGGAAAGCGTGCTGGCGAAGGTGTCGATTGCGGAGGAGCCAACGGCTCCGAAACTCGCAAATCCGTCATTTGAGGATCCGGGCGATGCGCCGGACCGCGCCGCAGGCTGGAGCCGTTGGGGGGACTGGTTCAACCGCGAGGAAGGCTGGACGCCGGTGCGCAGCGGGCATTGCATCCTCGGCTACCATCATTGGGAAATTCCCAGCGCCAGGGATTCCGGGGTCTTTCAGGACGTGGACGGTGTTGTCAAAGGCGCCTCGTACACGTTTGGCATTTACGTCAGCGTGGACAAAGCCAAGAATCCCAGCAAGGACGCGGTAAGCATCGAGTTGCGTTTGGAATCGACCGTGGACGGGAGCCAGCAAACCGTCGCCTCCAAGCTGTACAAGGTGTCTGATCTTCCACCGAACGACTGGCAGAAGCTGACCGTGTCCGGTTCCGCGAACAGTGGTACACTGCGAGTGCTGGTGATTGTGACCCCATCGCCCATGGATGGAACTCGCGGTGGAGCCCTCCGGTTTGACGACGCGTTTCTTGAACCGACCAACTCAATCACGTTGGGACAACAATGATATCATGAACGTTTCACGACGAACGTTCTCATCGGTGGCAGTTGCCGCCGCGTGCCTGTGGGGCATTCTGCTTCTTTCGGCAGGACGGGCGGCCGATCCGGATCCCTTTCTGGTCGCCAATGGCATCAACATTCGTAATGGCCACGGAACGGGGGACGTGGTCCAGTTGCGCGGCGTGAACCTGGGCACCTGGCTCATTATGGAAGGTTGGATGTGCCCGATGGATTCCTCCGGGCTTCCTGACAATTACTCGGTTCTTCAAACTCTCGACAACCGGTTCGGTGTCAGTACCGAGCAAAGCTTGATCCGGACCTACCAATCTACGTGGATTACGACCAACGACCTCGACAACATTCGGGCGATGGGCATGAACTACATCCGGATGCCGTTCTGGTGGGGGGATGTCCAAACGCTAAGTGGCGCGTGGCGCAGCGACGCCTTCGATCGGATGGATTGGGTCGTGAGCAATGCCTGGCAGCGCGGACTGTACACCATCATCGACTTGCACGGCGCGCCCGGTGGACAGAACAGCAGCGAATCCACCGGGCAACAGAACCAGGACCAGTACTGGACGAGTAGCAGTGATCAGAACCAAACGACTGTCATCTGGTCCAATGTCGCGGCCCACTTCGCGGGTAATCCCGCCGTGGCCGGGTACGACCTCATCAACGAGCCGAGCGGCGCGCCGACGCAAACCGCGATCTGGTCCGCGTACAACAGCCTGTACCAGACGGTTCGAGCGGTGGACACCAATCACTTAATTATGATGGAGGGAACCTGGACCGGCACGGGCACCAACGGCGAGTCGTTGAACTGGCAGTGGGACGTTCTGCCTCCTCCGTCGACGTACAATTGGAGCAATGTTGTCTACGAGATGCACTCCTACCCGGGGACCAACAGCCTGTCGGGCGAGGAAGCGGAAGCCAACAAGCAGGTGAGCGACTTCCAAAACCATCAGTCATGGAATGTTCCCTGCCTCATCGGTGAGTTCAATTGTTATGGTACAACCAACGCCTGGCCGTACTTTGTTCAGCAGTTCGACACGAACAATATGAGTTGGTCCGTGTGGTCGTATAAAGCCATTCACGGCTCTCCCCCGGACGGGTGGGGCCTCTACGACCCCGTCGGCACGTGGCCGTCCACTCCGAATATTCAGACCAGTTTGACCACCACCATTTCCAATGACTGGTCAGCTTGGAGCACGAAGGCGGCTTTTGGGATCAATCCGATGCTCCAACAATACCTGGGGGGACCGCTGGCCGTCGCGGACTCGTACACCGCCACGTCGGGAGTGACCCTGACAGTCAGCAGCAGTGCGGGAGTGCTGGCCAACGATTTGGACATTAACCTGGGCCAGCCCGGGATCCAACTTTCGGCCGTGTTGGTGAGCGGCCCGACGAACGGTCAGCTAACGTTGAACGCAGACGGCTCATTCTCCTACACCCCGGCGATCGGCTTCACCGGCACCGATACGTTCCGCTACAGCGTTTACGACGGGTACGCTGATTCGGTGAATATCGCGGATGTATCGATTCAAGTGGTTGGTTCCGGATCCATAACCTGCGGGATTCTTGCTTCGGATACTGCGAACGACCCGGACTATACCAACGCGTACCCGTTGGCTTGGTCCAGCGGATTGAATGGGGGATATGGTTTTGGTGCGTGGACCATGAATCCGACGAGTAATTCCTCCAATGCAGGTTTCTTCATCGGCTCATCCATCAGCAACGGCGTCATCCCCTCCCTGGGAATCGATGTCAACGGCAAATCGTGGGGATTGTATGCCAATACCAACGGGTCCCAGGGCACAGCCGTGGCCTGTCGGAGCTTCGCGGAAGGCTCGTTGGGCGTCGGCCAGTCATTTAACATCTCGATGGATAACGGGTATGTCAATTCCGGGGGCGGCGCCGTGGGCTGGATCCTGC
This sequence comes from uncultured Verrucomicrobiae bacterium, assembly GCA_963842185.1. GTDB lineage: Bacteria > Verrucomicrobiota > Verrucomicrobiia > Palsa-1439 > Palsa-1439 > Palsa-1439. Next base: position 347,494 of record CAWJFL010000016.1, on the reverse strand, counting down.
GCACCGGCAACGACACCGCCAACAAGAACGATGGCGAGCGCTTTGAGTTTTCATATCTCGGCGGCGGGATCGGCTCGTATCAAATCTTTACGAATCCTGCCGCGCCGCCGATCAATACCGGCCTTGGGTATACGGACAATGGATTCACGTTGAGCTTCACTCTGACCAGCCCGGATACGTTTTCATTGGCGATCGTGGGGAACAACCCGGCCGTTTCCAACACGGTCACGGGTACACTGGGGGGCACGCCAGGATCCGCCATCAATAGCGTCGCGCTGTACAACCAGTTTGCCGGACAAGGTGCAAATTACGATCTGTATTTTAACAGCATGAGCATCACGGGCTGCGTATCGTCGGTCCCCGCGGGTCCCTTCAATATCAGTTCCTTCCAAGTGCTCAACGGGAGTAATGTGGTCATCAGTTTCGTTACGACAAACGGGGCTTCCTACGCCGTGGAGAGCACGAGCAATCTCGTGCCCGGAGCTTGGTCAACCGTGGCCAGCAACATACTGGGGACGGGGGGGATGGTGTCTATCACCAGTTCGGTGCCGCCCAGTGCCACCCAGCAGTTTTACCGTGGCCGGGGCCTCGTTCCGTAGAACCGCCGTGTGCTCTCTGCGCCACAGGTGGAAGCCGTCCGATTGAATGGATTCACCAATTGAGCCGAACAAAGAACTGGATGAGGATTCGGCTTACGCTCCACGCCATGATCACAACGACGTTGTTGACTATCGTTTCAGCTTCCGCCCAAGTCTCGCCACCGGGCTGCGCCCCAAGCGGCTCGACGGATCCGGGCGGCTCAACCCCCTTCGGAAACGCGATCGTAAAGAAGGACATCCCGTATGTCGCTTCCCCGCATCCGCGTCAGACCCTCGACCTCTATTTGCCCCAGGACAATGTGCCGGGACCCGCAACGTTGATCGTCTGGATTCACGGCGGGGCATGGATGCTGAGCAACAAGGACTGGAACAATGTCAAATACCTCGTCAGACATGGCTATGCGCTCGCCAGCGTGGATTACCGCTTGAGTGGAGATGCCGTATTTCCCGCCCAGATAGAGGATTGCAACACCGCACTGAATTTCCTCCTGACCAATGCCGCGACGTACGGGATTGATCCCAAACATTTCGCCGTGGGTGGCGCGTCCGCAGGCGGTCACCTTGCCCTGCTCTTGGGGCTTGCCAGAAATGAAAGAGCGTTTCATGCCGACCCATCTGTCAGACCGTTCGCAATCCTCGATTTCTTTGGGCCGACGGATCTCACCCGCATCCTCGATGAAAACGGTTGGGGACACGGGTACGAGGTGCAGGCAGATGCTCTGCGACGCCTGTTGGGTGGCCCGTTGATCGACCACCTGGATCTCGCTCGGCTGGCAAGTCCTCTCACCTACGTCAATTCGAAGAATCCGCCGGTTTTGGTCTTGCATGGGGACAAGGATGATCTTGTGCCCTACAGGCAAAGCCGGCGACTGCATTCACGGCTTGACCAGGCTGGAGTGCGCAATGAATTTATTACCGTTCAGGGCGCAGGACACGATGGGCCGATGTTCGAGACGCCCGAAATCCAACAGAAGGTCATCGCTTTCTTGCGTGAATCGGTGCGAGGAGGTAAATGACGGACACAATGTATTCTCAGGGTCGAATGCGAATGATTTCCTTCTCACAGCGAGGTGCGATTATTGCGGCAGTGACCTTGACGTTATGGCTCTCCGCGTGGTGTGCCAACGCCCAGACCTCACCAAAACCGACAGCACTTCCACCACTCCACGCCAACGGCACGGCCATCGTTGATGACAGGGGGCAGCCGGTGGTGCTGCGCGGGTGCAACTTGGGCAACTGGCTGCTCAATGAACTGTGGATGATGGAGATGTGGCGTCCGGACGATCCGAAGGACCAGTGGCAAATGGAGGAGTTGCTGCAACAGCGCTTCGGCGCGGAGGAAACGAAACGCCTGCTCGAACTCTATCGGGAGAATTGGATCAAGCCGCGGGATTTCGACATCATCAAGTCCTGGGGGTTCAACGTGGTCCGACTGCCGTTCTACTACGGCCTGCTCGAAGACGACGCCACGCCGGGTCAGCTTCGCCCCGACGCCTTCCAGTGGCTGGATCGCGCCATCGCGATGGCCGCACAGGCGGGTATCTATGTGATCGTGGACATGCATGGCGCGCCCGGAGGCCAGAGCAGCAATCAATGCACGGGACATGGCGACCAGAACAAGCTCTGGCTGCCGGAGAACAGAAAACGGACGGCATTCCTCTGGAAAAAGATCGCGGAGCGTTATCGCGATAACCCGACCGCTGCCGCCTACGATTTGCTCAACGAACCCTACGGCGACTTCCACGGCGAGCCGCCCGACTCGACCATCGTCACGACCATGGACGACTTGGTCCATGCCGTTCGCGAAGTGGATCAAAAGCATTTGATCTGGTGCGCGGGATCCCTCCAGGGAATGGCGATGTATGGGGCCCCCGCTTCCCACGGGTGGAACAACGTCGGCTATACGGAACACTTCTATCCCGGCCTGTTCGGCGACGTGCCGTCATTGGAAACGCACGCGCGGTTTATCAGTCTTGACCTGCGGGGGAAGGCGGAGTTGCTCAAGCAATGGAACGTGCCGTTCCTGGCCGGCGAGTTCAATGTGGTGTTGGATAAGGCCGGCGGCGCGGCCATGATGCGGCGCTATTACGACATCTTTGCGGCGCACGGATGGGCGGCCACGATGTGGTCGTACAAGCTCGTCAAGCATCAGGGCGGACGTCAGCCGGACAACTGGTATATGGTGACGAACCGCGACGATTTGAAGATTCCCCACTTCCGCACGGATTCGAAGGAGGAGATTGAAAGCTTCTTCCGAACCGTGGGAACCATGGAGTACGCCCAGGACGACGGGTTGCGCATCGCATTGACAAGCCGCCAGCCTCCCGCCCTGACTCTGCACGAGTACCCGGTCGTCTCCGGGCCTGCTCCGCAGGATCGCTTGTCGGATAAATGGGAGAGCATCGACATCGGCCAACCGCTTGTCAAAGGCGGACAGCGCGTTCTGGCCGCGGATCGCCTGGAGGTCTTCGGGGCGGGGCGCGATGTTTTCGAGGGCAACGATGAATGCCACTTCATTTCGCGGAAAGCAGAGGATCATTTTGAACTGACCGCGAGCCTCACCCCGCCGGTTGACAGCCACCAATATGCCAAGGCGGGGCTGATGTATCGCACAGGTCTCAACGCGGACGCGCCGATCGTCATGGTGAGCTTGAATCCGGACGGGACTTGTACCTTTGCATATCGGAAGAAACCGGGAGCCCGAATTACCGAGAACCGGCTGGCGCCCGCTGGACAAACGCGCGCCGTTCGACTCGTCCGTAATGGCGCTCGGTTTGAGGCTACCGCTCTTGATGGTGATGGCAGACCGCTGGCCACGCAAACTGCCGACCTGCCCGACCTCGCCGCCGCAAAAGGCAATATCGGGCTTTTCGTTCTGAGCCACGAAGCGATGCTCCTCAGCAAAGCGACTTTCACCGACATCCAACTCCGCTGACCCTCGTGCCGTCTTTCGTCACGATTGATGCCTCAGACCCTGGCCGTTGCAGGCGTGTTTCCCCGCAGCTTTCGCGGCCATGGAAGGAGATGCTTTGTACAGGCTCACGTGCTCCAAGTTAGCGTGAGCTTCGCGTTTTGGAGCCCAACATCCGTGCCAACCGACGACAATCCGGGAAAAACTGAGACATTCTCTTGTGAACGCAGTTGTGAACACGACCATATTTCCCATCGAATTCCCCGGGAAGATCGCACCCCCCCACAAATTACGGCTCCTGCCTTGCCCTCAAAACACCCTCGGTTGCCTGGTTAACATTCCCATCAAGGGCGCGGGCAGCCACATTCTGGAGATTGACCGGCGATGGACTTGTTGACTTCCTGTTCGTAGTCGACGAATTCTTTCCAGATCTCTCGCTTCAGCCAGGCTTCATTGCCATTGACTCGCATTCCGATGCAGCCTCTCGCCAGCGCCTGCTGGAGCTTCTGATGCCAGCCATCGATGACTCGCTGTGGATGAAACGCGCCCCCATCGAGATCCCAGTCCTCGTAGGGAAGAATCTCGATCGCCTGTTCTGCAAGATGGCGATCGAGGTCAGGAACGGCTTGTCGCAACGCGTGTGTGGCTTCCGCCACCGTGAGCGGATCGGAAGTCACCCACAGACAAAACTCCTTGTTTTCCAACCCGGGTTTGAAGTAGGGAACCAGGATGTCGAGCAGATCCTGTTTCGTCTCGTAGAAGTGACAGAAATGCGTTCCCCAAGGCATGTCGCCTACGACGCTGACTCCTGTCGAGCGCAGTCCGCTGCCGGTTGCGTCCTTTGGCATCTTCAATCCTTCGTTCGCGGCAAGTACTACATCTTCTGCGCGGTCGTCGAGGACCAGAATGGACAAGCTGCGTCGAGACAACCTACTGCGGCAACTTAGAGCCGCAACAACGATTAAGCAACCGGAAAAACCATCCGGTGACCAGGGCGAATTGACTCAAATGAAAAGACACCCGGGCGGGTGCGGTGTTGGTGGGGAGAGAATATCGTTGACTCAGTCAAAGAGACACCCAGGCCAGAGGGATGCAGAAGATGAGCATGGGCAGTCGTCAAGAGGTCGTCGAGAGGCTGCGGCGCAAGTACCGGGGGCCGGGCCGGGCTATCGACGCAACCTGATCAATGAACTGTGTTCGGTCGGCGGTTATGAAGGCAAGTACGCCATCAAAGTCCTTAACGGGAAACGGCCGGGGCCGCGCGGGCGGCGCCGCGGCGGTAGCCGACCGCGCTACGGACCGGCGGAGGCCGAAGTGATCGCGGCGATCTGGAAGCTCGGGGATTACCCCTGCGGCAAACGATTGGTCGCGATGCTGCCGTTGTGGCTGCCGGCCTACGAGCAACGCCACGGAGTGCTGCCGGCCCCCGTGCGGCGCAACCTCCACCAGGTCAGTGCGCCGACGCTGGACCGCTTGCTGGCCCCGCGGCGGCTGCACCTGGTCAAACGACTGGGCGGGACCAAGCCCGGTCGGCTGTTGCGCTGCCAGATTCCCGTGCGCTGCGAAAGCTCGGACATTGATCGGCCTGGCTACCTGGAGGCCGACACGGTCGATCACGGCGGCGAGACCACGGCCGGCGACTTCATGCGCAGCATCACCTACACCGATATTTACAGCGGGTGGACCGAGCAGGTCGCCATCTGGAACAAGAGCGCCGCGGCGGTACTGGCCCAAACCCGCCAGATCGAACGCGCCCTGCCGTTCCCGCTGCTGGGCTTCGATGCCGACAATGGCGGGGAATTCCTCAACTATGCCTTGTGGCGGTACTTTCAGCGGCGGAGTCGACCCGTGCCGTTCACCCGCAGCCGCGCCTACCACAAGAACGACAACGCCCATGTGGAGCAGAAGAATTGGACCAAGGTGCGACTGCTGTTGGGCTATGCGCGCTACGACCAGCCGGAATTGGTCGACCGGGTCCAGCGGTTGTACCGCCACGAGTGGCGGCTGTTGCAGAATCTCTTCCAGCCGATCATGAAGCTCCACAACAAGCAGCGCCACGGCAGTCGCGTCCACAAGACCTACGATCACCCGCAGACGCCGGCCCAGCGGCTGTTGGCTTGGCCAGGACTCTCGGCCGAACAGCGGGAGCGGCTGCGGCAACTCCAAGCGACACTCGACCCGATCACACTCACCGAGGCGGTCAACCGCCAGCTCCAACAGATCCGCCGACAGCTTCGGGAGGGGCGCCGCGATGCCGCGTAGAAGCATCAACCCAGCGAGCCCCCGCCGGTGGGGGGCGGGGCTCGCTGCTCAACTTCGTCCGGTGTCTTTTTTCATTGAGTCAACGGGCAGGGTGCCGATAACTCGCGTGGACGACCCGATGGATGTTGCCGTTCTTGAAGAAGCTGAAGGCAACGATGGGGATTTCGTTGTCCGCGCCCACGGGCGAGCGAGGTCAGAAGGCCCGCTTCAAAGCGGCGGCCTTGGCTCAATCCCACCTTGTGGGCGCGGTGAAATCGTGACGCGCGTCCCGCACTGGCCATTGACGCGGCGCTTGACTTGCCATTCACCGCATTGGAAAATCACAGGGTAAACGTCGGTAGGGCTTGAACAGCGGAGGCAGTCACCAACAGGAATGAGGTTTGGATGCGTACGGGTCACTCGTGCTGCATTCACGACTACAACGGTATAAACCATACAAGAGAATCGCTTTGCGCGGACAATTTCCGTATAACCCAACCACATAACGGTCTGCGCCTGTAGCTCAGTTGGATAGAGCATCGGATTTCTAATTCCCGGCGACACTTTTAGCCTGCGTTCGCTTATATTTGCTGGAGTCCTCTAGCCCAATAATCACCTGGGCTTGCAGCATTCTCGATGTTTGCTGGCGTTTGCCTGAAACCACTCAAATTCAGCCGCGACATTGCAACAAAACATTGCAACACGGCATGGGGCCTCTAGAAGGACGCCCCAAAGGTGACAACCGCACGCCAACAAAATGCGGATTTTCGACAACGACCATCAGAGAACCCCATTCCGTCAGGTGGCCGTTTTCGAGAGCGGCCAACATGTGAATCTGGTGAGCTGGTAGACGCCCCGCCACCGTCATCGGCGGGCTGATTGGTTCAACCTTGCTCGAATTGCTCATTTGGCCTATTATTCATCGGTCGCTCCGGCCAGAGGTGAAGTGCCCAACTTTCGGCCGCTTCGCCGGAAACATTGAAGACGAGGGAAGAGTGAACGCAATTATTAGACGCTGTTTAATGCGCGAGATGATGGTCATGTTTTTGTTGGGCGTTTGCTGTTTCGCGGCCACCAACGCCTCAGCGCATACACCTCACGCACGCGAAGTACATGCTGTCATTCAATCTGTTGACAGCCAGACGCAGACTCTGACGCTGATCTATGATCAGGGCGCCGGCACGCGAAAAATGATTTGGAACGCCGACGCAAGGTTTCTGCGCGACAGGAAGTTTGTATCAGCCGCGGAACTGAAAGAAGGCACGCACGCAACCGTTTACTACCAATCGCCGTTTATTGGCAAGCCGTTCGTCACAAGAGTTGTGTGGGCGAAGAACAATTAGGCCGGCGGTCAGGAGGGTGCCTCTGTGGTGCTCCCCTTGAATTGAATTTGCGATTATGAGGCTGGTTCAAGTTCTTGAGAGGCGATCGCGACGTTTTTTTGTGCTGGTGTGTTTGGGTGTTCTGGGGCTGGTTGGAGCGATTGATTACCTGACTGGTTTTGAGATTTTCTTCTCGGTCTTCTATCTGCTAGGAATCGGCTTGGCCGTGTGGTTTGTCAGTAGGGGGTTTGGTTTGTTGCTGTCCATCTTGAGTGTGGCCGTTTGGATTATGGGCGATCTTGCGGCGGGCGCACATTATTCCAGTCCATTCATTCCCATCTGGAATGCGGCAGTATTCACCGCTTTTTACTTCGTCGTAGTCTGGCTTCTAGACAGGCTGCGATCACTCCACAAGGAATTAGAGAATCGAGTTCAACAGCGAACACTGGCCCTGGCCCAGGAGATGGTGGAGCGCGAACGTTTGGAGAAAGAGATCCTCAACGTCGTGGAACGCGAACAACAGCGAATCGGACACGACCTGCACGACAGCTTGGGTCAGCATCTCACCGCGGCGGCATTTGCCGGCAAGGTATTGTCGGAACAATTGGCCGGCCAGCCAGTTCCGGCGGCGGCGGCCCGTCGAGTCGTGACGCTTGTCGAGGACGGCATCGCGCTCACGCGCACCCTCGCGCGCGGGCTGACCCCCGTGGAGTTGACGGCGGATGGACTGATGCAAGCCTTTGAAGAATTATCGGACAGCGCTTCCGAGCGGTTCGGGGTCGAGTGCCGGTTCGACTGTGACGCGCCTGTGTTGGTTCCCGAGGCGGCGATGGCGACGCATCTTTACCGCATTGCCCAAGAGGCGATCCATAATGCCATCAAGCACGGCCAGGCCAAACGCATCATCGTGCAACTGGCCAGGACCGAAGCCGGCACAATGCTGGAAATAATTGACGACGGCGTGGGGCTCCCAGACCCGTTGCCCGCGCAACGCGGGATGGGGTTGCGAATCATGGCTCATCGCGCCACCATGATTGGCGGGACTTTCACCGTGCGACGCGGGGCGGCGGGCGGCACGGTTGTCGCCTGCACGATGCCATGAACCCGAAACGCGTTTTTCTTGTGGACGATCACCCGCTGGTGAGGGAGTGGCTGACGACTCACCTGCATCAACAGGGCGACTTGGCGGTCTGCGGAGAGGCCGAAAACTCACCCAGCGCGCTCCAGGGAATCCTGGCCCTGCAACCCGATGTGGTGATTCTGGATATTTCCATGTCGGGACGGTCAGGCATCGACTTGATTAAAGATTTGAAACGGTTGCAGCCGAATACGGGAGTGATTGTGTTGTCCATGCACGACGAAATGACGCACGCGGAGCGGGCTCTCCGCGCCGGTGCCCGCGGCTACGTCATGAAACGGGAAGCGACCGACAAGATCGTCGCCGCCATCCACCAGGTGTTGGCCGGCAAGCTGTACATCAGTGAACGCTTTCAAGCGCGACTCGCAGAGAAATTTGTGGGCGGGATGCCGCCAGCCAGTCAATCGCCGGTAAACCTTCTCAGCGACCGCGAGCTGGAAGTGTTTCAACTCCTTGGTCAGGGCCGCGACACCAAACAGATCGCGGAAGAACTCCGGGTCAACTTCAAGACCGTCCACACCTACTGCGCCCGCATTAAAGAGAAACTCCGCCTCACCAAAGCCACCGAATTGCTTCGCGAAGCTGTTCGCTGGGAAGAACAGCGCCAGCGCCTGTAGGATTGGTTCCTACAAGACTTCTGGAACGAGTACTACAGACAAGCACCCGAGGGCACTCCTATGGTCGAGTGTGGCGAAAACCCCGACTGTGATATTTCCGTTCCTAGCGACGGGCTGCCCGAGCCCGTAATCACCCTAACCCACCATGATAAATCAATTAGAGCTTGGCACGAGAGCAACCGTTGCGGTTGTCATAGGCACGGCGATCGTCCTGACAACGGTGGTTCTAATATCCGGGTGCGGCCAGAGTGCAAGCACAAACCCGCCGCAGGCACCCGCCACAGCTTCCACCGCCACCCAGGCCGAAGCCACCGTGGAGCTGGCGCCGAGCCAACTGAGTGCGATCAAAATCGAACCGGTGGGAACCTACCTGTTTCCGGTTGAGAAGGAGGCGGTCGGCAGCGTTAGCTTCGATGAAGAGCCGTCAACCGTCCAGGCAGAATCCACTCTGATTGGCGCAGCGGCAACCTTCGATCTGACGGACAAAGAATTGGCGCGCGCCAAAGATCTATACGTTGGAACAAACGGAGTCTCCCAACGGGAGATGGAACAGGCGATTTCCGATCAACAAACCGCTCAAGCGGCGCTCAAGGCCGCACGGGATGCTGTCCGCGCCCTCGGCGAGACGGATGCCGAAATTGATCAGATGATTGCCGCCGGCAAGATTGAATCAGCGCCGGTCATGCGCAAGTGGGCGGGGGCAAACGTCCTCGAAAGCGACAGCCCTCTGTATCATGTCGGACAGCCGGTCGAGGTCAAAGTGATGGTTTACCCCGGCCGCGTGTTTACCGGCACGGTTTCCACAATCTACGCGACAGTCGATCCGAACATCCATCGAGTGCTGATGCGCTGTGCGATTGCGGATCCTCAAAATGAATTGCGACCGGGAATGCTGGCGAATTTTGCCATTCGAGTCCAGGATCCGATGGAAGCTACCGCAATTCCGGCAAATGGCGTGGTTCGAAATGGCGATGGCACCATGGCAGCCTGGGTGACCACCGATCGCCACCGCTTTTCACAACGAATCATCAAAATTGGCCTGCAGCGAGACGGCCAATATCAGGTGCTCGAAGGACTGCAGCGCGGCGAACTGGCCGTAACCGATGGGGCCGTATTTCTCAGCAACATCCTCTACGGCCCGCCGAGCGATTAAGCGACTCCCCAAAGGCCAATCATGTTCAAGTCCATCATTGCCGCTTGCCTCAGCCGCCGCGCGATTGTTTTGTTCGCCTTGCTGGCATTTGCCGGGGCGGGGTTTCTCGCCTTTAAGAAGCTCAACATCGAGGCGTATCCAAACCCAACACCGGTCATCCTGGAAATCACGGCACAGGCGCCGGGCCTCTCCGCCGAGGAGATGGAGCGTTACTACACGACTCCCATAGAGATTGGTTTGTACACGGCGCCCGGCATCGAAGTCATCCGCTCCACTTCGTTCTATGGCTTGTCCTTTATCCGTGTCGTGTTCAAGTATGGGGTTGATTATCACTTCGCCTACGCGCAGGCGGACATAGCGATCCAACAGAATGTTACTCTGCCGGGCGGTCAGATACCTCAAATCAATCAGAATAGCGGGTCCGGCGAGATCTATCGATACCGGGTGGTCGGTCCAAAGCATTTTGGACTGACCAATCTCCGCACCGTTCAGGATTGGATCGTGTTGCGTCGGCTCTCGACCATTCCCGGCATCTGTAATATCAACAGTTGGGGCGGGACCACCAAGGAATTCGATGTCGAGGTGGACCCGCAGAAACTCGAAGCCTACAACGTCACGGTACCGCAAATCGTGACCGCCCTGGGCAACGCGAACATCAACGTCGGCGGGCGCGAAATTCGCATCGGCCAGCAGTCCATCAATATCAGGGGCGTTGGCTTGATCGATGACGGCGGCGAGGATGATTTGACCCAAGGTTACAAGGTGGATGACATCGAGAACGTCGTCTTGTCTCAATTGAACGGCGTTCCCGTATTGGTGAAAGACGTTGCAAAAGTGAAGGTGGGCTACGTGCCGAGGCTCGGCATTTTCGGCAAGGACCTGGACGACGATGTGGTGGCGGCCATTGTGGTCATGACCCGCACGGAGCAAACCGCCCGCATGCTGCCGAAAGTCAAAGCCGAAGTCGCCAAAATGAACGGCGACGGAAGCCTGCCGCCGGGAGTCAAGGTGGTTCCCTTTTACGATCGCGGCTGGCTGATCGCGCTCACGACCCACACCGTCCTGCACAATCTCATTTTTGGATGCCTGCTGGTGTTCCTGATCCAGTGGATTTTCCTGGGGGACCTCCGCAGCGCGATCATCGTCGGAGTGAATATCCCGTTTGCGCTGTTTTTTGCCATTATGCTGCTGGTAATCCAGGGGGAAAGCGCCAACCTCCTGTCCGTCGGCGCGGTGGATTTCGGCATTATTGTGGATTCGGCGGTGATCCTGATGGAAAATATCTTTCGGAATTTCCAACGCCCCGAGGAAGAAAGGAAAGTCCTGTTGACGCGTTTGACAGCCGGCGCATGGGGGCAGAACCCGACCATGACCTCGCCTTCGTCCCCCGGTCAGGGGTGGACCGACCGCCTGCGGCTGATTCTGATCAGCGGGCTACAGGTAGACAAGGCGATCCTGTTTTCGGCGCTGATCACCGTGGCTGGTTTCGTGCCGCTGTTCACCATGCAGGGAGTCGAGGGCCAGATTTTTGGACCCATGGCGCGCACGTACGGTTACGCGCTGGCGGGGGCCTTGATTGCCACCTTCACGGTCACGCCCGTGCTTGCCTCGTTCTTGCTTCCCCAGCATTTGAAGGAAGCCGAGACGATTGTCGTGCGCCTCTTGCATCGCCTTTACAATCCCGCGCTGCGTTTTGCGTTGGCCCACCGGGCTCTCATGGTCGGCATCGGAATCGCCTTTCTCGTCGCGACCGCATTCCTGTCTCTGCGGCTGGGAAGCGAGTTTATGCCGCAACTGGAGGAGGGCAATTTTTGGATTCGTGCCTCGATGCCGGCCACGCTCTCGCTGGAAGACGGCGAATCGGCAACGAGAAAAATGCGCCTGATTTTGCTGAAATATCCGGAAGTCATTACCGTATGTTCTCAGCATGGCCGGCCCGATAACGGGACCGACGCTTCGCCGTTCTCGAATGTGGAACTCTTCGTGCCTCTCAAGCCGATGGACGAATGGCCGAAAGGTTTGACCAAAGAGAAACTGACGGAGGAGATTCAGGCGGAGTTCGAGGGCGAGCTGCCCGGAGTCACGTTCAACTTTTCCCAATACATCCAGGACAACATTGAGGAGGCGATTTCGGGGGTCAAAGGCGCCAATTCGGTCAAGATTCTCGGTCCCAATCTCGCCATGTTGGAGAAGCTGGCCGCCCAGGTCAGAGACCAGATGAGCCAGGTTCCTGGAATTGCCGATCTCGGAATCTTCCCGGTTCTGGGGCAGCCGAACCTCAATATCAAGGTGGATCGGGCCAAGGCGGCGCGCTACGGCCTGAATGCCGGGGACGTGAACTCGGTCATTCAAGCGGCGATGGGCGGGGCGGCGGCCACCACGGTCCTGGAGGGAGACCGCCAGTTCGGCGTGGCCGTCCGTTTCGCGCCCGAATACCGTGACAGCGTCGAAAAGATCCGCAACATCAAGGTGGGCTATCAAACCAGCGGTGGCGCCAACGCGTATATCCCGTTGAGCGAATTGGCGACGATCACTTTGGACACCGGGGCGGCGTGGATTTACCACGAAACCACCGTGCGTTTCATCCCGGTGAAGTTCAGCGTGCGCGGGCGCGACCTTGGGAGCACCGTGGCCGAGGCGCAGGCGCGGATCGCGAAAAATGTAAAATTGCCGAGCGGCTATCGAATCATCTGGGCCGGCGAGTTTGAAGACCTGCAGCTTGCCAAAGAGCGCCTGGAGTTCATTGTGCCGTTCAGCCTCGCGCTCATCATCGGATTGATCTATTGCCTGTTCAATAACTTGCGCGACTGCCTGCTGACGCTTGCCGGGATTCCCTTCGCGATCGCCGGCGGCGTGCTGGCGCTCTATGTCTCCGGCCTCGATCTTAGCATCTCCGCCGCTATCGGCTTCGTCTCGCTCTTTGGCGTATCCGTCATGGACGGCATCCTGATGATTACCTATTACAACCAAGAAAGGCTTCGCGGCCTCGTGCCAATGGACGCGATGTTCCGCTCCGCCACGACCCGCATGCGCCCCCTGCTAATGACCGCGCTCTCGGCGTGCATCGGTCTGCTTCCCGCGGCGATCTCCACCGGCATCGGCAGCCAGGTGCAGCGTCCGCTGGCCACCGTAATCGTGGGCGGCATGCTGGTCGGCCCCATCATGCTGCTGGTCGTTGTGCCGGCGCTGAGAATGATCTTTCTGAGCCGTGGCGAGGACAAACCCCAACCGGAAGCTCAAACCACGTAGAATCGATATGAAGACAGCACGTTTCCTTTTCACAATTGTTGGCTCTGGCGCATTGACGCTTGGGCTAAGCTATGCTGGCGAGTCGTCCACGCAACCAACTGGACAAGCGACCTACGAGAATCACGCAACCAGTGACCGTCCTGCCGACCACGCGCGCGGCAAGCAGGTTGGTCCAACGGGAGAGGCGAAACCAACACAAGGCCATATCCGAGACCGCCCCAAACAGGTCGCGAAGAGTTACGAGGGCTCAGGTGGGAAACGAGGCGACAATACTCAAACCAAACGCGCATCAGCAAACGACCTCCAGCAACCCGGATTGAAACGGGCTGCCACCGCCACGGACGCTGGATTAATGATGAACAAGATCGAAAACCGTCGTGAACCGCTTATCAAGTTGCCGGTGATCGGTGGAACCACCACGCCCGCGCCGGGCGTTGTTCGTAGCCGAAGCACCACTGCAGCGGTCATCGGTGGATTGGCGGCCTCAAGCGCCAGAAATTCGACCGCAGGGATTAACGGCACCACCATCAAGCACAGGCCCTATTGACAATATGACTCTCTCCTGCAAGTCGCACGCAATATATTTGTTGGCGCTGGCCATTTCGACGTTTCTGGCCGGCTGCGCGGTTGGACCTGACTTCAAAAAGCCTGCGGCGCCAGCAGTCAGTGGCTATACACCGAGTCCGCTTTCGACTACGAGCAGCTCGACGAACGTTGTCGGTGGAGAAGCCCAACACTTTGTCGCTGGTCAGGACATTCCGGGAGAGTGGTGGATCCTGTTTCACTCGAAAGCGCTCAACGCTTTGATTGAGCGCTCGCTCAAGGCCAATCCAGACTTGAAGGCGGGACAAGCGGCGTTGACCATGGCCCGAGAAAATGTGCTGGCCCAGAAAGGCGCCTATTATCCCAGCGTTGCGGGAAGCTTCTCCGCAGCCCGCCAGAGGACATCGAACAAAATCGCGCCCTTTCCCAACTCCAACACATTTCAATTCGATCTGTTTACCCCCCAGGTCAGCGTGTCGTACATGCCGGATGTGTTTGGCCTCAGCCGGCGAACTGTGGAGTCCCTGGGGGCACAGGCGGAACAAGTGCGGTTCGCCCTTGTGGCGACGCATATCACGCTGAGCGCGAATGTCGTTGCCGCAGCCATTCAAGAAGCCTCCTTGCGGGAGCAGATCGACGCAACGCATCAACTCATTGCCATCAATACCAACATGCTTCAAATCCTACGCATCCAGTTTGCGAAGGGTTATGCCAGCCGGCTGGATGTCGCCGCGCAGGAATCACAGCTCGCGCAAATCTCTGCCACACTGCCACCGCTGCTCAAACAACTGGCTCAACAACGCCACCTCTTGGCGGCCCTCTGCGGTGACTTCCCCAGCCAGGGCCCAGCCGAGAAGTTTGAGCTTTCGAGTCTGCAACTGCCACAGGAACTGCCCTTGAGCCTTCCGTCGCAGCTCGTGGCGCAGCGCCCGGATGTGCGCCAAGCCGAGGAAAACTGGCACGCCGCCAGCGCCCAGGTGGGGATCGCCGCCGCGAACCGGCTACCGAATATTACCCTCACGGCGAATCTCGGCTCAATGGCGCTGCAAGTCGGCGAGATGTTCGCGGGAGGCGCGGGCTTTTGGACCCTGGCCGGATCCGTGACGCAACCCATCTTCGAAGGTGGCACCTTGATGCATCGGGAGCGAGCCGCGCGGGCGGCGTATCTTCAGGCCGCGGAACAATATCGCAGCGCCGTTATCACCGCCTTTCAGAATGTAGCCGATACTTTGAATGCGCTTGAACAGGATGCCGACGGTTTGAAGGCCGCCGCTTCGGCCAAAGACGCTGCCGGCGTCACCCTGGACTTGGCAGGGAAACAATGGCAGTCCGGCTACGCCAATTATCTGGCGCTACTAAACGCAGAGCAGGCCTATCAGCAGGCGGTGATCGCTCTCGTTCAGGCCCAAGCCAACCGCTATGTCGATACCGTGGCTCTCTTCCAGGCTCTTGGCGGCGGATGGTGGAACCGCGTGGAACTCACCAAGAAATAATCAGGAGGACCGATCCTGCTGGGAGAACAGCAACACCAGACGCGGGCCGTTGGGCCAAGAAACTCGTCGGCGACAAAGTGACGTCCATGCGCTCACGACGAGGTAATATCGTCCGGTACCGACAATGCCAAGTCAAATGCTCTGACTCCAATCTCCCTGCGCAACATCTCAGAAGATCACAGTACTGACGCCGAAGACATTCAGATGTTCATGGCTTGCCGCGCGTCCCCCAGGAGGCTTTCACGACGGCGTTATAATTGGTGACCAGATCGTTGTACTTGCGGATGCTGGCATTCAAGTCCGCGGCCAGTTGTTCGATTCGGGCATTGGCTTCTTTCATGCGTTCATCGCGTAGCGCCACGGCGTTCGCCCAATTCGTGATCGCGCCCTTGAGTTGGTCCCGTTCCAGAGTCAGTTGTTTGTTGGCGGACTCGCCAGTCTCCAGTTTCTGTTCGACTTGAGTCCGGAGGTCCCGCTCGCTGGCGAGCGACGTTTTGAGTTGATCGAGATCCTCGTTCAATCCCTTCAACTGGTTGGCTTGCTCGTCGAGTTTTGCGGACTGTTCCAAACGCACCTGGTCGAGACGCTTGATTTCGAGATTCAGCCGCCGGTCATGCAGCCATTGAGTGACGCACAGGCACGCCAACGCCACGACGCCGAACAGATTCAGGTATTTGAGCTGGCCGTTCATGGCTGCGCGGGAGTCGGCTCGCGGATTTCAAAGGCAACTTTCTGGATGCCCGTCGACCGCACCAGATCGAGCACGTGGATGACCGCGCCGTAGCGGACATCCTGATCGCCACTGATGAACACGCGGAGGTTTTCATTGGTGTGATGCCAGGCGTTCAACCGCAACACCAACTCGTTCGGGCCGAGGGGTTGCTTGTCGAGGTACAGCGCGCCGTCTTTATCCACGGAGATGCTCGCAAAATCATTCTTTGTATCGAGTGTCGCCCTGGTGGCGGTTGGCAGGTTCACCTTGACGCTTTTCAAGTTGACCATGCTCAGGCTCACCAGCATGAAACTGGCGAGGAGAAAGAACATGATGTCGATCAACGGGATGATCTCAATCCGCGCATCCGACTCCGACGAATACTTGGGACCAAGTTTAACAGGCATGACGCAGGTCTCGGTTATGGTTTGGGGCTGGCCACGGATTCCACCCGGTTCTGAAGGTTTCGGGCACGTTGGCCGGCAAAGGCTTCCAAATCATGCCCGTGATGTTTCGCGGATTCGACCAGCAATTCGACGTGATTGATGGTCTGTTCGAGCCGGAACCGGTACCGCGCCAGCCGGCGATTGTAAAAATTGAAGGGCAACAGGCAGAGAATCGCCGTGCTCAAACCGCAGGCCGTCGCAATCAGCGCTTCGGCGATGCCGCCACTGACTTTCACCGCCGCCAATTCCTCCTGGCCGACAAAGCTGAACGAACGCATGATGCCCGTGACCGTCCCGAGCAATCCCAGCAGCGGCGCAAGCGTAATCAACGTGCCCAATACCCAGACGTATTTTTCGGCCTTCTCGATTTCATCGTTGGCGCGCAACTGCATCGCGCCGAGCATCGACGTATGGGCGTGCAGCAGGCCTTCGTGAACCACTTTCAGGAACGGATCATCGGTGGCGTCCGTCAGCCGCACGGCGCCGTCAAAATCACCGGTAGCAATGGCGTCGAACGCATCGCTCAAGGCCTTGGCATTGGCGCGACGCCGCAGATCGGTCCACCACATCGCCCGCTCCACGATGACGACCAGCGCCCCGAGAAAAGCGAGGAGAATCGGCCACATGACCGGCCCACCCTTGATAAAGAAGTCCACCACGACATTGGCAAGCATGATGTGTGTCATAAAACTGGGTCCTTCACTCGGTTGTGATTTGAAAACGAATGGCGACATCGTAAATCCGCACAGCGCCGGCCGAAAACCGCCACTTATACCGGACTGTCCGCAGCGCGGATTCATTCAATAATGGCCAGAGACAAGGTTGGACGGCTTCGGCGGAATTGACCTCGCCGCTCTCGCCGACAACCAGACGAACGACCACGGTGCCCTCCTGATGTTGCTGAATGGCTTGCGTGGGATACTCCGGTGAGAGTTGTTGGCCTTCCCCCTCACCAAATATGAGCCGTTGCACCGCCGGCGCCCTCTGGGATGGCTTGGCATACGTGGCCTGATCGAACGGGACAACGCGCGTCGGGCCTTCCACAGGTACCGCGAACGCGATGGCCGCAGATGGTTCCGCGACTGCGATCGGCGGCGGAGCCATGGCGTCCGCCGGCAAGGGCACGGAAGACCGGGGTCCCGGCAGGCGTTCGGTTTCACTGGGAGCCACGGGCTCTTTGCTCAATTCCACAACAAGCCTTTCGACTTTGACAGATTGAGGCACGTTGACGGATTGATGTGGACGCGAGTACGGCAGTAGGAATCCGAGCAGTCCGACCGCCAGACAAACAGCCCAACCCACAAAGGTCAATACGGGAACGAGCGGTGTCGGATCGTTCGGCTCAAGACCGATGTGGGCAATGGGGTGCATCGGGCGCGCTGTTACCGGCGGCTGGATCAACTGGATTGTTCCCTTGACCGTCACGGCGCAACCCACGTCCATTCCCGGATGCATAGCCGTTTCAAATGCACTACTTTCGTTCTCAAAAGTCCACCGAGAGCCCACCGTAAAAGGCGCGGCGCGCTCCGAAGGCCGGAGCGGCGATGCCGATGCCCGTGCCATTGCGAATTTCATACACCTCGTCGAAAAGGTTGAGGCAGTCAAAGCGCAGTTTTATTTCTTTGATGCCGCTGGAATGCACAGGGAACACGTGTTCTACGCCCACATTCACTGTCGTATAGGCGGGAAGTTTTTCGAGATTCGCAAACCCGGCCCGCAGGCCGTTGCCATAAAGGAAATCCGTATAGAGCCGGTTGTCTTTGAGAAAAATATAAGAGATGCCGCCCGAACCGGTGTACCGGCCCTGATGATCCAATTGGATGGAATTCGCGGACAGGTACGCCAGCTCGTTGTTCGGGAATTCATTTTGAACCGAGTCAATGTTGCGCGCCCAGGTTTGGACGTACGAAAAGTTTCCATACGCAGAAACGGGCCCTTCCTTGTACGTGCTACTCAACTCCGCGCCATAAACCGAGCCGGATGTATAATTGAAATTATTGAGAATGATGGCACTGCCGAACTGCCCATCATCGAGAAGATTACTGGCCAGCTTCCAGAACGAGTCCACGGTGACTTGCCAGGGGGGGGTGATCGTGCGGGATAGGCCCGCATCAAAATAATGATCGCGTTCGACTTTGGGGGGATCGTCCCCCTCATTGAAAGGAGCGTTGGTGGTATATTCGAATTTCTTGACGGTTGACAATGGAACGTACTGCAACGTCGGCGGCATGAAATACCGCGCATAACCAATGTGGGCGACCGTGGCAGGGTCAATCTTCCAGACCAGATTGACGCGCGGGCTGACCTGGTCTTCGTGATCGAAGGAAACATCGAAGCGGTCATAACGAACACCGTAGTTCAAGGTGAGTCCTTCGGTCAGCAACCACTCGTCTTGCAAGTATATGCCGGAGGTCAACCCTTGGTTGCCACCGTTGGCGGTTATCGTGAAGGGAGTGGTTGACGATTGCGGCGGGTTACCGGGCAGGGGCACCGGGCCGCCGGGCAGGGGCAGGGTGGGAGTGGTTGGGCTGGCTGTGAATTGTGAATCGGAGGGAAAGACAGCGGAGTCAGTATCGAGTCGTTCGATGTCATACGTGGCCAGCATCCCCGCGCGGATGGTGTGGCGGTCGCCCAGGATGTACGACGCGTCCATCTGAAGCCCGTTGGCGAGATCACTGTTCTTTATCAGCGGGCCGTTGCCACCGAACATAAGGTCTTGCGCCACGTCGGGGGAAAACCGGATGGCCGTGTAGCGGGTCAAGGCGGAAACCTGCGCCGCAAGGTTGCCCGCCGATACCTGATAGGAGAGCACGGCGTAATAATTTTGTTCGTTCTGGTTATCATTGATGGTGGATGAATCCGGCGGCGGGCTGTTCGTCAACTGATAGATCGGCTCCCGTCCCGCCGTATCGCGAAGCTGGAAATCGGCGTACGACCCGCTGAGCAGCAAGGTGAGTCGACTGGCGTCGCCGATGGGATGGGAGAAATAACCGAAGAGTTTTTCCTGATCGGTATCATCATGCAGCGGATTGCTGCTGGCCGTGGTGTTATCAATGCCGACATCGTTGTGCAAATAGGAGGCGCTGATGAAATAATCCAGATTGCTCGTGGTGCCGCCCAATGACACGGACGGATTGATCGTGTCGTAGCTGCCGCCGTACATCGAGAGTTCACCGCCATTGAGTTCGGAACCCGTCTTGGTTGTGATGTCAATAATCCCGGCTGTGCGGTCGCCAAACTGTGCTGGCATGGTTCCGGTGATCAGCGTGACCGATTGGATCAGGTGGGTGTCAATTTCCTGCCCAAAACCATTAAGGCTCTCGGGGAGCAAAACCCCATTGATGCGGTATTGCACGTCACCGTGATCGCCACGGACATGGATCCCCCCGAATTCCTCCTGCACCACGCCCGGCGCCTGTAGCAGCACCTGCTGAAAAGGAGCATTTTCACCCTGACCCGTTGACTGAATCTGGGCGATGCCAATGTTATATGTGACCGCACCAAGGCTCGGCGCAATCTGTTCGCGCGCAGCGTCCAAATGACCTGTGACGACCACGGTACCAAGCTTCACGGGCGAATTCGTCGCGTTGCCTGAGGCGTTCTGATTGGTCGTCACTTGAGCCGTAGGAGCGACCGGCACAATCGGTGGCACAGGGGAATTTGTCGCATTGCCCGAGGCGTTCTGATTGGTCGTCACTTGAGCCGCAGGAGCGACCGGCACAATCGGTGGCACAGGGGAATTTGTCCCGTTGTCTGAGGCGTCTGGATTGGTCGTCACTTGAGCCGTGGGAATGGCGGGCACAATCGGCGGCACATTGGTTGCTTGGTCAGCAGCTTGGGCGTCGAGCACCGAACAAACTGCCAGCGAGGCAAAGAGCAGGCTGCGAGGCAACCGGGAAACTGAACGGTATCTGATGAGATTTTTGCGTGATCGTAGGGTCATGACCATGGTTGTAGGTTCCGTGGGCTGCTTGGATTTCACTCTGCTAGATAGGGGATGGCGGAAGTTTCATTTGGCCCGGAGGAGGAGCACCGGCACGTTGATAGTGTGCCGCACCCGTCTCGCCGTCGTTCCAAGAAAAAGATCGGCCACGAAGCGGTGGCCGTGAGTACTCATGGCAACGAGGCCGCAACCCTTTTCCTGGTCCGCCGCCGGCTGAGTGAATCGCAGTTGCACTGCCATACAGTTTCTTAATTTCAATAGTAGAAGACATAACTTTGAGTAATCAAAGTTTTTAATCGGGTGATTGAAATTTGTCAACTCCTCATTTACACTTGCCGTCATGGCCTCTCGACGCACACATGCAACAGCGCGACCCGACTGTGCATGGTCGTGGCCAGGGCCTTGATGTGTTCAATGATCGCCCCATCCGTGGGCGTGGCGTCCAGCGTCACCAGGATCTTGTTATACAGGGCTCGCCTCTGCCGCGCGTCGCTCACCCGCCGGCGCGCAGAGCCTGCCAGATTTGCACGCCGATCAGGAAGATCATCAGGAGCACGTAGATCCGCAGCCCCCAGAGGAGCAGAACGGTTCCACGAGTCAGTTTGGCGCGCCCAAAGCCGTGTTTGGCTGTGCTGAGTTGACCCGGCTCCAGCACCTCATGGACCCATGCTTCGGCAAGCTCCGGCTTTATGCGTAGCAGAAGCACTGGCACACTGACGCTATGCCGGACGAGGCGGGACGTGGATCCCAAAAACAGGTCGGCGATGAATCGATGTCCGTGCGTACTCATCGCCACCAGATCGCAGCCCTTTTCCTCAACCCATTTGATGATTTCCTTGGCTGGTTCGCCGTAGGCCAGTTCCGCATCGGTCAGGATCCCAGCCGATTGGAATTCAGCACGAACCTTCTCCAGATAGGCTTTGTCTTGCGCGATTTCCAGACTGCCCGCGTCAGCACCATAGGTCCGAGCCGCCCACCCGTCGGCCACATGCAACAGCACGACGCGACTTTGCATGGTCTTGGCCAGGGCCTTGATGTGTTCAATGATCGCCCCATCAGTGGGCGTGGCGTCCAGCGTCACCAGGATCTTGTTATACATGGCTCTCCTCTGCTGTGCATCGCTCACCCGCCAGCACGCCCAAACCGGGGTTTGGCTCTGCTGAGTTGACCCGCCTCCAACACCTCATGGACTCATGCTTCGGCAAGCTCCGGGTGTGTGCGTAATGGTTCGCGAATTCCTTTGGCATCAATCATTTGACTCGTTTCAGTTCTCCGTTTGCGTTTCACGCGCATGCGATTTTCCACGTTCTACTAAGGCGGAAGGATGTGAGGAAAGACGGTGGTGATCCCGTAAACCAGGCCGGCCAGGACAAGCAGAACGGTCACACCGATGCCGAGGAAATTGGCTAGGCGCGTGTTGGCGTGCTCGCCCATGATCTCGCGGTCATTGACCAGCAAGAGGAGGAAGAGGATCGCCGGGGGCATCGCCAGAGTGGCGATGACGTTCACGATAAGCACAATGAAGACCAGCGGCGCATGGGGGATGAGGACCAAAACTGCGGCAATGCCGGCGGCGGCAACCAACACGGCATAAAACGGCCAGCCTTCGCGCAGCGAATTGTTCAAGCTGTGCGGGCTACCCATGACCTCACCAAAAGCATAGGCTGACGACGCGGAAATCGTGATCGCCGCCACTAAGCCGGCTTCAAAGATGCCGATGGCGAACAGCGTTGCGCCAACCTTCCCGACAAAGGGCACCAGAGCCTGGGCAAACTCAGCCCCCTGAAAGCTGGAGGCCGCGACTTGGTGGGTGAACAGCGGTGTCACCGCCAGGACGGTGGCAATGGCGGCAATGGCGGCAAGACCCGCTCCCAGAGCGGTATCGATCCGGCCATGGCGAATATCGGCGGTCGTCAAGCCCTTATCGACGACCGCGCTTTGCTGGAAGAACAGCATCCAGGGCGTGACGGTGGCGCCGATATCAGCCATGACGAGCAAGATAAACTGCGCGTTAACCCCGCCCGGAAGCGGCTTCCAAGTAAGGAATGCGTGGACTACCTGGCTGCTTACAGGGTGCGCCATGAAGGCGACAGGTACAAAGATGAGATTGAAGACGGCGAAAGCCATCGTGATGCGTTCCCAGGTCCAATAACGCCGGGTGAGCACCACCGCCGCTACCACCAGAAAGCCGCCCAACACGGCGAGGGCGGGCGGCACGCCGAAGAAGCCTAGACCCGCGCGCACGGCGATGAACTCCGTAACCAGCGTCAGCAGGTTGCCGAATACCAAATCGGCCATGGCGAAAAAGCCCCAGAAGCGGCCGAAGCGCGTATAGATTAGCTCGGCATGACCGCGTTTGGTGGCGGCACCGAGCCGCACGGTCATTTCCTGGACGATAAAGGCCATGCCAAAGGTTAGGGCAATGAAGGGCAGGAAAAAACCAATTCCATAGATTGCGCCCGTTTGGGCGTAGGAGATCATGCTGGGCCCATCATTCTCGCCCAGCATGACCAGGATCCCGGGGCCAATCAGCAACCAGAGGAGCATCCATGATCGGCGCCGCCCACCGCCGGCCCGCTGGGCAATGACCCGCCGGCGGTCCTTGGCGCGTTTGTGGTCCTCGATGGCGAGACGCGGCCCCGCCTGTCGGGCATTGGTCGACGCCACATCCTCCGTCACCCCCTTGGAAGGTTGGTCGGGCCCGCGATTGTCTGGCTGGTGATTACCCATTTTCCTCCGCACGCTCCTAACGTGAACAAGGTCCGACGCCGGTTGAGTGAATCGCAACTGCATTGCCATATAGCTTCAGCATTTTAATAGTAGAAGACATGACTTTGATTCATCAAAGTTTTTAATCGGATGATTGCGTTTTGTCAACAACACCTTTACGATTGCCGTCATGGCCTCTCGACGCACACATGCAAGCACCGTTGCGCTCTCGCCCACGGTGGAAAACTACCTCAAGCATCTCTACACTGAGCTACACGACATCGACGGCGAACTACTCCCCATGGGCAAGCTCGCCCAAGCCCTCAGCGTGACACCGGGAACGGCGACCACCATGGTCAAAGCGCTGGCGGATCATGATCTTGTGAAATACGAGGCGCGCAGCGGCGTGCGGTTGACGCCTGGCGGGGAGCGCTTGGCGCTGAACGTCATCCGCCGTCACCGTCTCGTGGAATTGTTCTTGGTGCAAACGCTCGGATTGGATTGGTCGGAGGTTCACGAGGAGGCTGAGGAACTCGAACATGCAATCTCGGAAAAAGTCCTGGATAAAATTGACGGGTTGCTCGGACACCCGCAGTTCGACCCGCATGGCGATCCAATCCCCCGCGCTAAAGGCGGCCTCTCACCGCAATCCTTGCGAACACTGGCTGAATGCGATCTGCACAAGCCGTTGCGCATTGCTCGCGTCCGCGCCCAAGGCACTCAATTTCTGCAGACCATGCAGCGCTTGGGATTGACACCTGGTGTCCAGGTAGTTGTGGAAGCCCGCGACAAATTCGCTGAATCACTGACCGTGCGCGCTGGCAACAGGGCACCGGTCAACCTTGGACTCTCCGCCGCAACGAAGCTTTTGGTCGAACCAGCGTAGGGATCTTGTTCGTTCTGCAAGTGAACATTGGTAGAAGGGCAGTTATGCTGAAAACCTCCGAGAGCGCCGAGGATTACCTGGAGCGCATCTACGAACTGATTGAGGACAAAGGATACGCGCGGATGATCGACATCGCGCGCGCCTTGCGTATCCGTCAGGCTTCGGTGACACACATGATCCAGAAGCTGGGCGAAACCGGGTTCGTGCGCTACGAGAAGTACCGCGGCTTGGGGTTAACCTCGAAAGGCAGGCGCGTGGCGCGCGCCGTGCGTCGTCGGCATCAGGTACTTGAGGAATTCTTCACATTGCTGGGTGTCGATGGTGCGGTGGCCCAGCGCGATTTGGAGGGGATCAAGCATCATCTCAGCCCGCCAAGCGTCGAACGGGTCGAAGACCTGGTGCGATTTCTCCGCGAAAACCCGCGTGTATTGGTGAGAATCAGCGCGGCGCGCACTGAAAGGAGATGATGGTGATGGAAGCGACGAAGGGTCTGACGGGGGCAAGGTCGGCATAGCGTTTGGACAGGACGTGGACAGTGGCGAGGTTGCTTTCGCGGAGCAAATCGGCCAGCCGGCCGAGCCGCCAGCCCAGAATCACCACGTCGGCGGTGGAGAAAGCGAGCGCGAGTCTCTGCGGCGGGGCGTTCTTGTCTTCGCCGGCGTCCGGGTTGGGTTCCAGGGTGTAATCAATCAACTGGCTGGTGTGGAAGCCACGCCGGCGCTCCTCGTCGAGATGGAACTCGATGCAGGCGCAATACTTGACGGAGGTGGTATAGCAGTCGTCTTTGATGGGGTGCATGGGGTGATCCTTCGGTGATGGTCGAGGTTGAGAGTTCAGACACCAATGCCGCGAGAGTGGCCAATGCTTCCAGGCGGGGTGATGCCCCGACGTAGCTTGGGGCGGGCGGATTGCTCTTGTTGCAGAGCTTCCTTGACCGTGCGAGATCGTTTGAGACCGCTGGTTCGTTTGACAGACTCAGCCTGTGTTTGTTTTATGGACTCAGCTTGTTTGATGGACTCGGTTTGCGGGAGCTTCTCCGCGACAACTTCCCTTTGCTCAACGACGATCCGTTCGCGAAGCCATCGCTGCACATCTTCGGCCACTTGGGCGAGCCGTTGCACCGGAGACAAACGCGTAGCGCGGAACACTCGAGGCGACTGACGCATCGGGCGCGCCGTGCGGAAATCTTGGTGCACCGTGGACACCGGTGCGCTGATATTTTGCTCTTGCTGCGGCTGTCGCAGGAAGCCGAGTTTCGCCAGGTCATCGCGCAGCCCTTGGAGTTCGACGGCAGCCTTGCGTTCGCGCGAATTGGTCACGCGACGCGCGAGCAGCTCGACATCATCGGTGAAGACCTGAACGTGTCTACGCCCGCGAGAAATGGAAACGTAGAACTGTTCCCGGTTCACCGCCCCGAAGGAGCGCGACGAAGCGACCAAGAGCACGTCATCGACGGTTTTGCTTTGTGACGAGTGCGAGGTGATGGCGTAGCCGTGCGTGAAGGTGTTGAAGATGCCAGGCAGGACTCGACTATCGGTGAGCGTGATGCGGCCGCCCCTGATCTCCCGAACCTGAACGCGCTCGCCGTTGATGAACTCTTTCCCGTGGTTCGCCTGCAGCAACAGCCAATCACCAGCGGCGACTTTCAACTCGCGGGACACACCCACGTCGAACGAGGCGGTAGCACTGGCCGGGATAAAATCCACTTCCATTCCATCGGTACGGCGAACGCGCAGTCCATTTTCGAGAACGGCTCGGATTTCCACCGTCTCGCCCCGATCAAAGTTGCGGGTCTTTCTGACGAAGCGCAGGCGCTGCCCTGGTTCGTACTGATTAGTAAGCTTCCTTTGCGCTTGCGTCCACGAGAGCGAATCGAAAACGCACACTGTCTGCTCATCCTGGCTGACGACACCCTCAACTTTCAGAACCTCGCGCACCTTCTCCGTGACCGCCTCAATCTCGGCCCAAGTGGGCGAGACCAGCAATGCGGACCTGCCTTGTTTGGTCGCCGACAGGTACGCCTCAGCCGCCCGTTGGTAGAGTTGCCCATCATCCGTCGCTGCCTCCGTGACCGCGCCAAGTTCCACGAGCTTGGCAAACGCCTTGTCAGTCTGTTTAGCAGCAGCCATCTCGACGACCTGACGGAAGGCGGCGTGTTTCTGGCGGCGAATGGTGGTCAATTCGCTGAAGCGGTATGACGAGTATTCTTCGAGGATGCGCAGCGCTTCCCCACGAGCGACGGAACTGTGCTGGCCGGTGTCGCCGGAGAGTACCACACGAGCGCAGTTACCAACGGCCAGATTGAACAGCTTCACCATGTCATCGAGGCTAACCGAGCCGGCTTCATCCAAGACAATCACGCTGCGGGCGGAAAGTGTTCGCTGCATGGCCCAATCCGTCAGCAGCCTAGGGAGTGTGACCGCTTCCAGCTTGTCTTTGCGTAGCGTATCGGCAGCGGCAGCAGTCGGAGCGCAGAACAGGGCCTCGAAACCTTCATTGTCGAGTATCCGGTTCAGTTCGACGAGGACCGTGCTTTTACCGGTGCCTGCCAAGCCACGGAAGCCAGTGAACTGGTCGGCACTGGTGAGCACATGCGTCAAGGCTTTGCGCTGGTCTGCGCCCAGATGGGAGGACGGTTCATAGTAGTTGGTAATCGGAGCAATGGTGTCGATAGTGGCGTTGACCGTGCGAATCAATGAAAGCTCCTTGGTGAGGATGTCGCGGGTCGAGAACTCCGCACCGACGCGCACCAGCTCGGAGCGTTCCGCCAGCGCATTCTTGAGCAGCGGCAGGTCCAGTTGGCCGCAGCCGTTGACCAAGGTGGCCTCCAGAATCTTGTGTTGCGGTGCAACCGAGACGCGCTCGAAAACGTGCGCGATTCCGTAGTCAACAGCCGCGCGCATCGTGACCGAGTGGGCGAAATCCCCCGACTGACCATTGGCCGCTTGGACCACTTTGCGCAGCGCCCGTTTCTCAAAGAAACCGATCTCGCCAAGCTGCTGGCGGCGGACCTGATCGTCCGACGCGCCCTTGAGCTTCTTGGGGCGGGACTGATGGACGACATGCGCGATCTCCTGCTTGGTCAGTTTGCGACCGAGCTTGGCCTCCTGACGTTTCACGGCCAGGTCCCGTTGCTGCGACCGTTTCGAGAACCGGTCAATCAACTCAGGCGCGACGCCCTCGATCTCGAACCCATTGGCGGCTTTCCGGGTGCCGTAGCCGAGCTGGTGGAGCCGCTTGGCCAGTTCGTTGCGATAGACGGCTGTGCCGTAGTTGAGCGCGCCGAACATATCGCCGGTTTGCAGCGCCTTCCACCGCCTCTCGGCGTTGTCCCAGGTGCAGTTGAACAGGACGAAATGCGTGTGCAGTTGCGGGTCCAGCGCGCGTGAGGATGTGTGCAGGAACGCTGCGCCAACCAGGTTGCCGGTGGTGCGATCCTGATCCTCAATACCGGCCTTGCGAATGCGTGTGGCGGCAAACTGCTCAAGCTCGCGCAAGGCCATCGTGGAGGCCTCCCGGTGTGCTTCGATGATACGATGGTCATTCATCGTGACCGCCAGAATCGAGACCGACTTGGGCGGCGAGCAGACGAAGTCGAAGTAGAGCCGTCGGTCCCGGAACTGCTGCGGCGTCAGTTGTTCATCGGTCGTCGGGTGCCGGTTGTCGCAGAGGCGCAGGAACACTTCGCGGGTGACAGCCTCACCTGACTGCAAACCCAACCGTTCCGCGCCGATGCCAATCCAATGACCACCTTGATCGTGCGCCAACACTTCGCCCTGCGTGTAGTAATCGTTGTGCGACAGGTGCTCGTCGAAATACGTCGTGGCGGCGGCTCGATTCTTTTGTGGGATGGCGCTGAACATGGCTGGGTAGCTTACCGAAACCGTGGTGAAAAGTTGTTCCCAAATGGGGAATGGCGCTTAATTAAGACCTCGCTTGAGTCTGCGTCGCCATTTGTAGGACGGAATGAAGTCTTTGAACCGGTGCCGCGGACTGGTCAACGACGGAAAGTGCTTGGGCCGCTGTTTCAGCGCCCGGGGTTCACGTCGGCCGGGACGCAACGGCACCAAGTCACGGGCCAGATTCCACAAGAGATCCTCCCACAATTGTTGCCGCGTTTTCCGATTGCGGGCTTGCCCGATGGCTTGGGTGTATTGGCGCAGGGCATCGACCGTGCCCTGAAAGCTGACGCGCTCCAACTCGACTTGGTAGTGAGCGACGGCCTCGGCCATCACACAGCGCACGAGATTGTGAGACACCAGATAGGCCAGCGCCTCCTTCTCCGCCATCGCCGGTGTCAGACAGCGCAACTCAGCCATGCCCATTTGGGTTTTGAGATCGCGGAAGCACAGTTCCAACTGCCAGCGACGTGCGTACAACGCGGCCAATTCTTCGGGTGGATACTGCTGGTGATCCAGCAGGGTGGTGACCAGCCTGATCCAGCGGCTGCGACAGCCGGGACTGGTCACGCGAAACCGCAGCACCCGCACCGTGATCGCCGCCGGCGTCTCCGCCCATTGAGCGGCGGTCAGATACGGCGGGCACGGCTTGGCCTTAGTCCAGACGAACAAGGCATCATGGCGGCTCAGGCGCTTGGCCTTGCGAAAGTCGATGTTGCGGCGGTAACTCAGACGGGCGAGCACGTCAATGCCTCGCCGCGGCAACGAGGCCTGCGTCGGGTACTCGCCAAACAGCCGGTCGCCCAACAGGATGTCGCCCGGGCGCAGCTTGTCCCACAAGCGGCGGGACAATCGCAGATCGTGGTGGAAATGGTCATCCATGGTCACGGCCTCGATCGCGCCGCTGGACAGCGAGAACAACGCCAGCAACTTCAGCAACGGAAACCCGCATCTGGGCTTTTGGTAGACGGACTGCGGATAGCGTTTCTGGTTGGCGCGGGTATCCGGCAAGCGCACCGTCGTACTGTCCACCACTTTGACCGGTCGGTCGGCCAGTCGCCCGCCTTCTCCCGCGCGTCGCTCGGCACACTTTGCCAGGTGAACCAAGGCCGTCTCCAAGCGCTCGCGAGGCAGGCGCAATCGGGCTTGGCAATAGGCACTGGTGCCCTCGTGGACCGGACCGAGGCCTTTCAACCGGAACAACGCTTGCACCTGACGGACGACCTCCCGACAGGCGGTCTGGGGCGTGAGCAGTTGCCAGAGAAAACACTGGAAGGTCAGCCGCAAGCTGTAAACGCGTTCCCGACTGTTGGGTCCGTACGGCTCGGCGGCCAGCCAGTGGGCGGGCAGATAGGTTTCCAAGCACTGCTCCAGTTGCGACAACGAAGCATGGCGCAGGTGATGAAGGGCGCGGCGCGTTTGGGCGGCGAATCGGCAGCGGAAGGCGGGAAAGTACGGTGTGTTCATAGAGCGGTATATATACCGCTTTATTTGACAGGCATGATACACTTTTCCTTGGATGAAGGCCCCCCGCACTCCCGTCGAAATCGAGTACACCCGGTTGTGCGCCCGACTGGCCCGGCTCGGCTGGATCAGCCACGGATACGTCCAAAACCGGGGCCCGGGAGCGGGCGGCCCCTGTTACCAGTGGACTCGCAAAGTGCGGGCCAAGACCGTCTCGGTGGCGCTGTCGCCCCAACAATACCAAGCCCTGAAACAAGCCATTGAAAACTGGCGAGAAGCACAGCAAATCCTCCAGCGGATGCAGATCCTCAGCCGATCGGTCATCTTCGGCACTCTGCCCAATCCCCCTCGACGCAAACGCTTGGGCAAAAAAGTTTTGGGCCTTATCTAACCGCCATTCCCCAAATGGGAACGACATTCCAAGGGTCCGTGTGGTGATATAGGCGGTGATGAAAGGACCGTTTGTCATCGAGTTGGAGTCTGGCACGAAAGCCGGGGGGTGTTGTGTATCTGCTACACACGATAACGAGGTCGGCCGGGGTATAACGCCACCGATGTCAGCGAGTTTCATGCGACTCATGTAACCAGAAATGGCCGATAGAATGTACGCTAGCGCGATCAAACTGAGCAGGCCAAGTGTGGCATAGAATAGGGAAAAATGAGCAGGACACTTACCCCGCCTGGATGCGGTGACGAAATTGCTCCGCGGATGCCGGTCTGGTCGCTGGGTGGACGGCGCATGACCGCATCGCGGATTGACGAGCGGATATCGCTCGGATGCCGGGCGGATAACGACATGACGCCGCGTGGCCGCATCAGTCGGCGAATGTCCTGGCATTGGAATGTCAGCCACAAACCAAACGAAGGAAATGACTATGAGGACGGCGACTGATTACACGAACCTGGCCGCGACGTTGGACTACGCGGCGTTGGAAAAGAAACTGGAGCAATTGGCGCAGCGTGATCCGCCAAGGAAACGCAAAACTGTCGCCGACGTGTTGGAACCATTGCGCGAACGGTTGCTCGACCTTCAGGGCAGAGGATGGAAGGCGAGGGAACTGGCCGACGAGTTGAAAACTGCCGGCGTGATGGTGAGTCCCGCACGGTTGCGCGAGTGTTTGAACTACTGGGCCGCTGGCGGAGATCGAGGCGCGAGATCGCGCTCGCCCCGCCGATCCAAACGCATCGAGGCAAACAGCCAGCCTACGATTGCGGCGGGCCACTCTGAACGGGGCAACGAGTCTCAGACCGGGCAACGGGCGAGGACACGGTGAACGCATCCACGTGGAATTTTTGCCGGTCATTCGCCGGCAGAATGCTTACGGACCCGGCGCGACGGTCGCTCACATCGCGTCCCGCTCGCCGCGTCCGCCTCGCTGCTAGGGCGCATCGATCGTGCGACGCTGTCCGTGGCAGCGCGGTGCTCGCCACCGACAGCCGGGATATGACATTCACTTGCCGGTCACCCCATTCAAGCACCGTCCATGGTCGAGGACACACCTTGTCCATACAACATCCGCTTACAAGCTCCGACTATTCCACTCGCCGTCTGTGGCCGTCGCCGGGCAGTCCCTCAAACATCTTGTGTACTTGCTACACAATCAGGGGACTCCCCTGTGCTATCGGTGGTCGAATGATTGCGACTTATCGGTCATTGCGTGACGTGCCGTTTCGATTGTACGGCTCGCTGTGCGCCGTCAAGGTTGTGCGTCCCTGTCGCCCTGACGCCTCCACCGTGACTGCGCTCGCTCCGCCGGTCGGCCCTGCCTCTATGGCTTCACGCTGGAGCAATCACTGCCGAAAGGTTTCTGAGACATGAATGATTGTAACGCAAAACAAGAACTCGCCATGCAAACGAAGAATAAGGAGTTTCGACTCGCGCTTACGCGGCATGAAACAGCAAAAGCCCTGGGGGTGACACCTATTACGGTTGACCGCCTTGTTGCCCGCGGACTACTGCGACCTTGCCGCGCATTGCGGCGACCGCTCTTTCCGATCCCCGAGATCGAGCGATTTCTAAAGGAAACGAGCGTTGAATGACAGCCCTCTGGCCGAGCAGCTCGTTGGACTCTCCCGCCTATTTCCGGGCTGCCATAGGCACCACATTTTCAGGGTCGGCCGTGGATACGCCCCAATTCATGCGCTTGGCCATGGCGGCGCTGTGTTCGTTGCGTAGATGGCCATACGTGCGGGCGACCAAGACACCGCCGTCTTTGTGGCCCAGCCAACTCGCGATGACCTTGAAGTCAATCCCTGCCTCAATGGCATTGGAACAAAAGAAGTGTCGGCAGGTGTGGTGTCCGTATTGCGGCAGCCCGAGCTTCTTGCAGGCGCTCTCGATGGCTTTCTTGGCGGAGTCTATCGGGATAATCCGCTCGTCCGGTTTCGGCGGCACCGGCTGGCGTGCCTGTAGCTCCCGCAAGAAATTCTCCATCGCTGGAAAAAGCGGCACGGTGCGCGGCTCGTGGTTCTTGGACCGGGTGACGGTGAATACCTTCAATTCAAAGTCCACATCTCGCCAGAACATCGGCGGCTTGGAGTATTTAGCATCGCCGACGATCTCCCCCTTGCGGCAACCGGAGTACGCAAGCAGTTCGGCCAAGTCCGCCGAATCCTTCCCGCCATTGACGCGCATCGCTTCGAGTATCTTGCGGAATTGGTCTTTGGTTGGAATGGTGATCGGCTTCTTATGCGGTTTGCACCGTTTGATCTTGCGGGCGGGGTTCTCCATGAGGATGCCATGTTCAGCCCCGTAGTCCAGGATGCGCCGCAGGGTTTCGAGTTCGTAGTTGAACGTGCGGGCAGAGCAGGTATCCCGGCGGGCCGTTGCCCATTGCTCCAACGTGCGCAAGGTGACGTTGCGGACGGTCAATCCGCTGAGGTGTTGGTTGAGGTTCTTGATTACCCCAAGCATTCGGTCGCGGCTGCTTGCTTCCATCGTGCCGCCGGCAATCTCAATCCATCGCTTTGCCAGCCCGCCAATCAATTCCTTGGTCTTGGCGTCGTATTCGGCAAACGGCAGGTTTTTGGCGCTGTCGCTGTTCAGTCGCTCAACCTTTTGGCGATGTATCTCCCGCCGACGCTTGGCAAGTTCGGGGTCGGTGGTTTTGAGGCTGCGCTTGACTTGCTTACCGTCGCGTTGGAAAATCGCATAGTAAACGTCGGTGCGGCTTGAACGATAGAGGCAGTCGCCAACATGAACGAGTTTTTGATGCTTGCGGGTCGTCTGGGGTGGCTTTCATGGTGAAAACATCCTAACCATTGCAACAAAACATTGCAACATAAAAATATCGCAAGCACAACTATCTTACAAGGCTGTAAAATAAAGGTGTGCGCCTGTAGCTCAGTTGGATAGAGCATCGGATTTCTAATCCGGCGGTCGCGTGTTCGAATCACGCCAGGCGCGCCAATTTATCTCTCTGAAGGTCAAGCGGTTGCAAAGACGCAATCCCACCGCTAAATAACGACCAAAACGCACACGTGGCGTCCCCGTGGCGTAGCGGCGCAAAAGCGGCGCAGAGGGGCGCCGTTGGATCAGGTCTACGAGGCCGGTTGGGCAGGGGCGGGCGGAACGGGTCCGTCGTTCACGGACGGCAGGGCGATCTGCATCTTGGCCATCTGTTGGCGGCGGTACTCAGTTTGGAAATGGGCATATATGTAGTCGATCATTTGATAACTCTTATGCCCCATCCATTGTCGAAGGACATCTTTATCTACGTGGTTCATCAAGGCAAACGAACAGAACAGATGACGCAGATCATAGGGACGAAGGTTCGGCAGTCCGGCCTTCTCGCGGGCATGTCGAAAGGCGGTCCGAAAACCCTCTGCTCGTTTTTTGGGGTTTGCGGGATTTACGAAGACCCATTGGTGAGGTGGGGCCTCGCCATCGAACAACTTCTCCCACTCACGCCGCCAAGCCAAAAGTAATTCCTTGAGATGCGGATGCATTTCGATCTCACGCGCAGCACCCTTTTTCAGCGGGTTGCCATGCTCCGGCTTTTCTCGAACGACGATCCTCTCTCGCTGAAAATCGATATCTGTAGACCACTCGGTGAACAGGGCCTCACTGGGTCTTTCACCCGACAGGGCCAAGAGCGAAAGCCAAACAATCAGCTGCCTTCCAGTGCGGGTTCTTCCAGCTTCATCAACAAACCGCGCGAATTCTTCCGGTGTTGGTATCGACCGTTCCTTTCGTTTGCACGGCTTGTATGGCACTTGCTTTGCTGGGTTGTCGACCGCATAGCCCTGTCTTATGGCAAATCGGTAAACGTTCCGGAGGAGCACAAGCTCAAGATTAATTCCCCTCGGTTGGAGACCATCCTTGGCCCGCTGGTCCATGTGACGTGTAATTTGGTCGGCTTTGACCTGGTCAACGAATTGGTTTCCGAACCTGTCTCGCAATGCCTTGCTCCGATATAGCTCGCGCCTACAACTTTTGGCGGGCTTTGCCTTCGCGTAATCTGTGAAGTAGAGGTCCAATAGTTCCGTAAATTTCATTCGCCTGACCGGCCTGAGGCGTTTGCCAGCTCCGAGCTGTTCACGGGCCCGTTGTTCGGCACGTTCGGCCTCCACTTGAGTCCTGTACCCGGCTTTGCGGTATCGTTTCCGGTCGAAGGCAAAATCATACCCCCACGCCGGCTTGCGCGTCTCAGGATGTATGTATTCTCGCCGGTCTGACAGTCATGGCGTTAATCCTTTGGCACCCACTTATGCAGTTCGAACCAGTTGTCGAGATCCCGGATGGAATACAAATTCGGGCGACCTGGCACGAAGGGGAGTTCTGCCCGCAACAACCAAGAGGTTGAGCGGCGCAAGTAGCGGGCGGCTTCGGTTGTGGTCAAATATGGCTGACATATAGCTCGGGTGTCCCGTGACCCGTCCACCAATTCAAGCTCTTGTTTCAGCCCCTGTGCTTGCCGACGCTGTAGCAGCTCCAGCTTCGACTGCGATGCGGACGGCCTACTACGGTCTCGCCCGAACTCCGCGCGGACTGTGGCCAAAATCGGATTCAGGATTCGATCACCAATTGCGACGCGCACGGGCGTGACGCAGCCGTTGATCACCTGCTCGCGTACAGTTTCACTTGCGGAGACGAGACGAAGCGATGACGTAAGCCATGGTTGCCCACGGCAGTGACCGATGATTCCATGGCCAACAAGATTAAGTACGGACTTCACTTTTTGTGTCCTTTCGCTCGGGTTCATCGAGGGCGATTTCGTCGTCCTCAGTCCTCCCCGCAATGCATCCTGGGGTCGTAAGCTGTCGTCGCCCCCGGCACGAAATCTCGGGGCACGGGCGGATAGATCCCCTTCATCTGCCGGTTCGCCTCCTTGAGGCTGAGCCACGTGGGGCAGGCCGGGCACTGCCGCCATTTCTGGGGCAACCGCCCCTTTCGGTTGCGCTGGGGGGACCAACGATGACGGCATTGCGAATTCGTGCAGACCAAGACTGGGTTCATTGTTCCTCCTGTTGGGGGTTACGAGTTCGTGCGACCCTTCCGTATTCGTCTAGACCAAGTTCCCTTAAAATCAGAAGCCGAATCTCGTTTGGGATATGTCTCCGTCGGTCACGGGTGTCGCGGTCTCACAGGGCGGCATAAGCCCTTCGAACTTCAACCGATTCGTCAGCAGTTGCCACGACATCATGGTAGACTTGTACTAGGGTGCCGTTCATCGACAAGCGGAGGTCCCATTCCATTGTTCCATCCTCAAACTTGGTGTAGCGGGCGAAATACCGGTGATTAAAGTAGAGCTGGGTGGCCTCTTCTTCGACATCTCGCAACGGCACGAAACAACCCCCACCGCTGAACGTCAGCAGCACCTCGTATCCGTCCGCATCCCAGCCCGCGTCGTCGAAATCCTCGGCTAGGCGGTTCCACAGTTTTGAGTTCGGATCATTGAGGTCGTCCTGCATCTTCTGCACAGTCGTGCCCGTGGCGAACCGGACAAATTCGCACTCACTGATCAAGTTCGATGTAATTTCGGCCCCGATGAGTCGACCCTCATAGAAGTCATGCTGCTCGATGATTTTCATGGTGTTTTCAGTGGTATGGGGGCCGTGTCGTCGGTGTTGTCGGACTCGATTTTCGATCACGACTGGCGTATCGGCTGGCTCGTGGATTGGCCCGTCAATCAATCCACCCACGGTTAGGCAGCCGTTAAGCTCATTCATATGATGCCTCTGCTTTGTTGAGGCGCGCTTCGAGGTCAGCCGCGTCTACCGGTATCTCGACCCTGGCATTGGTCTTGGCGGCGTTGACCCATCGGAGGTGTTCGGCAGACCTCGACACCGACCTGAGCAGTAACGTCAACCCATCGGCTGCACCGCCATCGACGTGCGCGATGAAGTAGTGGAGGTGTTTCGTCCGGCGCATCCGCGCCGTAACCATTGTCTTATCTTGTGTGTACATTTGAATCTCCTGGCGGCGAGGCCGCCCTTTGGGCGCCCAGCCCGTTGTTGAGTTTCACGATAGAACCGGTCATGGCCGGAAGTACCCCTACCTGCCCTCTTGCCGTCGTGTTCGCCGGCATTCTGCGCAGTCATCGTGAATAAATTCGGAGAGGTCACGGACGTCAAAGATCACATTCCAGTCCTTATCGAAGAAGACGTGCCGCACAGGCAAAGCCCGGCCAGCCATGTCCACCGCGAACAGTTGGGCGTCCCCCCTCAGTCGTTTCAATCCGCTACGGAGTGATCCGACGGTCATTTGGGCTCCAGTCTGTTGGTGGTTATTCATTTAATTGTCCTCCCGCGCACGGCTGAATGATTCTGTTTTGTTCATGCGTATCTCCTGTTTCTTGTTTGCGGGCATAATCTAGAATCCGCGTTACCCTTGCATCCCCAGCTTTCAAGATTGAAAACCTCTGCCATCGCAAGTTTTCGAACTCGAAAACTGGTGATGTATTTGTCAACGCAGATGGTATTCTTGACCAGAGAGCGCACTCCCGCTCCGAGGGAATGAAAATGAAACAGAAACACAGCCACTCAGATCGGAACGCAAAAGCCAAGAGCGTCAGTAAGTCTGAATCAAGCAGTGTCCGCATTCATGGCGATGACGTCGAGACTTCATCAGCCATTGAAGCCCTGCCTAGCTACGCAGACGAAGCCTCACAACTGGCCTCACAAAAATTAGTCTCTAACGGTCAAAACCTGTCTTTGTCTGTCACAACCGCTGAGTCAGTCAATATTGTGGAAGGGGTTGTAAATCAGCACGATGGTCACGATTTGACGCAACCTGACAATAGCTTGCACGATGGGGAGTTGGCGGGAGTGACGGGGCTCGAACCCGCAACCTTTTGCGATTTCATTAAGGAATTTGAATGGTTTTTCGGTCATGTTCACAACTGGGCTCACAAGTTTTGTTCCCAGATTGTCCCGGATTGTCGCAGAAAGTCATCTACAAAAAGCGAACATGAAGACCTGTCGTTATATTTTCGGGGTCATGGTCGGCAGGATGGCTAACCGTTGAACCAATGCTCGCACCTCAACATCGGCCACTGGCAACGCTTCGTCTGCGGTCATGATATGCAGGTCGCCGACATGCCAGTACTCGATCCGATCCGCCCAGTCAGGAAACCACCTTTCCATGTACGGGCGGTGTTCTTCTTCGTCGAGGGCGATCACTAGATCGGCTTGCTCCAAGTCTTGGGCCTCTAGTTGAATGGGAGCGCGATGATTGTTTCCAATGGCGACACCCCGGTTCCGCAGCCCGTTGACAGTGTGCTCGGAAATGACATCGGTATTGTCAGCCCCCAAGTTGGTGGCAATACCGCGTGAATCGGCTGTCCAGTTGAGGTGATGCTGAGCCGCCAGATGGTTGAACAACATCTCCGCAAATCGACTGCGGTAGTAGTTGGCGGTGCAGAGGAAAAGCAGCTTGGGCATGGCGGGATGGTAGCGGTTGCTGAAATGGTTGGCAACGTCGACGGAGAAGACGGCAGGGACGTTGCTCCAGATAGTCGGGGGGCGACCTAAACCAAGTCGTTTGAATCGCGGAGTTCCACTTCTTCTCCATCAGGCCCCAAGAGGTAGGCGATCTTCGATGCACCCTCCACTGGCGGGAAGAACGGCGCGGGATGGGAAGGATGGAAGCGGGCCCCCTTCGCGAGAGCCTCACTTAGAAACGTGTCGAGATTGGGAACGAGAAAGGCCATATGAACAGGGCCGGAAGCGAAATCATTCCATTGCTGCAACGACTCGCCCTCCCGCTTGCTGAAAAGTTCGATCTTAATGACCCCGACCCGGAGCCAAGCCATCTCGCGGCGCTTGAACGTACGCCGATTGATCATGTCGGCACCGAGGATGCGCAAGTAAAAGTCCAGAGCAGCGTCGAGATTAGATGTCTGGACAGCAATGTGGTCAATAGCAGTGATTTTCATCGTGTGGCGATCGGTACGCTTCATCTGGTTTGGCGTGCCGGACTTGGATGATCATGTGGCCTTGGACGGTAATCCTGTGTTGGGTACGTACAATTTACTCAGGATTATGGCTCCCCCCCATTCCGGAGTTCGCCACTGATTATTCCGGCAATCGCAGTTGATAACTGGTACTTCGACCGCCCGCCTCCTCCTTGGCTAGAATCTGACGATCCAGCAGATCGCTGATGTCACGGAGTGCCGTGTCTTGAGAGCATTTCGTCAGCTTCGCCCATTTGGAGGAAGTGAGTTTGCCTTCGAAGCTGTCCAGCAACCGATTGATCACCTCTCGCTGGCGATCATTGAATGACTGACCTGTGTGTGCTTCCCAAAACCGGGCTTTGGTCAACACCACTTCCAATGTTTGTTCTGAAGCGGCGATGGCACGCTGCAAACAGTTCAGGTACCACTCGATCCATGGCGTGAGATCAAGCGACCCCTTCTGAGCTTTTTCCAGTATGTCGTAGTACTCGTTCCGTTCCTTCTGAATCTGGGCGGACAAACTGTAGAAGCGCTGAGCGCTTTTCTCCGCTCGCGCCAACAGAAGATCCCCAAGGGCCCGAGCAATTCGGCCGTTGCCATCCTCGAACGGGTGAATGGTTACGAACCAGAAATGCGCCAGTGCCGATTTCACCACTAAATCAGTTGCGGGGGGCCTGTTGAACCAATTGATAAATGCCGTCGTCTCCTTGTTGAGCCGATCAGCGCTGGGTGCTTCATAATGCACCTTTTCCCGGCCCACCGGGCCGGACACGACCTGCATGGGGTCGCCACCGGTTGTGCGCCAAGCGCCGACAACAATCGTTTGTATCCCGCTCCGACCAGTGGGAAACAATGCCGCATGCCAATCGAACAAGCGTTTCTTCGAGAGAGGCGCATCATAATTGCGCGTGGCATCTAGCATGACCTCGACGATGCCCTCCACATTGCGCCCAACTCGCAGCGCCCCCCCGACGTCCATGCCCAGACGCCTTGCAATCGATGATCGTACCTGTGCGGGATCCAGCTTCTCCCCCTCGATCTCACTGGTCTTTATCACGTCTTGGGTTAGCGTCGTCAGTGTCGCTTCCCCGCGTAGACGGAAGCCCAGCCCCTCCATACGCCCGAGCAGCCGTCCTTGCCGATGACGCACCTCAGCCAACAGACCGGCCAGTTTTGCCTGATCCCATGTGAACTTTGGCCATTCGCTTCGCTCATGGATGTACATGAATAATCTCCGCAAATTCTACGGAGATTATAGCCCATAATCGCCGCATGGCAAGCCCTATTCGCCGCAAAACTTGCGTCGAATATGGCGGTTATTCTCCGCATTCTGGGTTCTGGTGTCCTCGTGCACAATCGGCTCATGGAAATCGCGAGACAGGATCTGTACGAGCGCGTGTGGTCTACGCCGATCTTAAAACTCTGTGAGGAGTTTGGACTCTCAGATCGTGGCTTGGCTAAACTTTGCGGGCGTCAAGGTGTTGTGTCCGTGTTGATCGTTAACCGCTGCCGCCGAAAACTGCACGCCCGAGAATTATGAGTTCAAGGCGGGGGCGTTTAGATTGCTCTGGGATGCCGCAATGAGCGGCAATAATGTCAGTATCAGGTAAAACAGCCTTTGTCATGCGACCGGGCCGCTTGGCGACGCCTTGAAACGAAGATGATTGAGTGCCGCCGCGCCGCGGCCATGACCATGGGGGCCGCCCCAAAATCGCTATTATGGAGAGTCCTCATGGCGACGTATGTTCTTTCGGTCGCTGGCGACGGGTTACTGAATCAGGGTAGGGTTCCGGCTGGATGCCGTCGAAGGATTATGGGAGCGCCTCGCTCGGCGGACAAATCAGGGGACGCATTTTGATACGAGTTCCAGTCCCTGAACGGGCAGGGCGCTCGGTTTGGCTCAAGCCAAGAGTCAATGGGCAGTCGGCGTTGGCTCCAGCGCGGTGTTAGGCTGACGCCTTCGGCTTAAGATGCCTGCTCCGCTTGGCGGCAATAAAAACCTCCGCGAACGCGAGGTAAAGGAGCATCAGTCCGTAAAAACAATCCCAACAAACCACCGTCCAAAATCTGTCTGGCTCAACTGCGCGATAAACGGTAAACACATGGCTGCTGACAAACCTCGTGTAATGCCCCTCCAAAATCTTGCCGGTCAAAACTCCGTCTGCAATATCATAAAAAAAACTACAGGCGACTGTGGTGAACAAACTACAAACAATAAAACGGAGTGCCCGTGCTCCATCCGGTATGCCCAAGGGTGAACGCTTCTTGCGTCCAGCCCTTTTGGTCACGGAGAACACAACCCAAGCCAACAAAACAAAAAGGACGCCAAGCAACGAAAATTGAGCTGTCGTGTTCATGTGCGCGGAGTCAGCCTAACGAACCAAGCTGAGCGACCGCCGATGTGCGATGTCTGTCAATGGGCGACTTCTCGAATAATCCCAAGCGCGGGCGACGGTTGGCTCCGGCGACTCGTTAGCCGCATTATTCATCGTTTTAACCCGATAACTACAAACACAAGTCCCACAAGTATATCAAAGACTATCGTCAGCCAAAAGCCAATCGGTTCTTTTTCACGGTTCCATATCCAGACTTTATATTTAGAGCCGCAGTAGGCTTTCCCGGTGATAAGTCCTCCGATGCCAAATCCGAGAAACCCCAAACCTAGAAATATCTCTACTTTTCCAAGATCATCAACCGTGAGCCCATGCGTGAAAAGTAAATAGAGCGCCCCGCACAAAACCGCTACAATGATGGTGCGTTCCAAAACGGCTGCAATGTAAGTGCGTTTACGCATTTATCCGTCTTGCTCCCA
The DNA here is from genome assembly GCA_963842185.1 of uncultured Verrucomicrobiae bacterium. Taxonomy (GTDB): domain Bacteria; phylum Verrucomicrobiota; class Verrucomicrobiia; order Palsa-1439; family Palsa-1439; genus Palsa-1439. The sequence continues at coordinate 306,961 of CAWJFL010000016.1, read as the reverse complement.
TCAATACGGTTGCTAATTGCAATACCCGTCCGCCTCACGAACCAACTTCCAATTGTTCGACAATTCTCATATTGGGGCCGACTGGTCGATTACAATTCCTGACTGATTTTGGAACTACCGCCTTGATGCCAATGAGCGCAACCCCGCCCGCCTCCCTCCCGCCAGTTCTCAGGTCGTCACCTCGATTTTCCCCACAGCGCTCCAACCGCCTTGTTGAGCGATTCGCCGCAAGAGGAATTATCGGCAATCACAAATCCATCATGCCTGTTGACGGATACGGCAAAAGCGGCCCTCCAGCCCGGATTAAAGCCGGAATGTTCAAGGAACTTTTCACCATCAAAGAAACTTACTCCATAGCCGAGGCCATGGTCTTTGGCGTTTGGTTGGATCTCAAGCATCTCGGCCACCGTCTCCTGCTTCAGAACGCCCCGCCCCGGAGGCTCGCCTCGGGGCCCCGGCAGCGCGGCTGCCACAAAGCGAGCAAAGTCTGGGACAGTGCAAATCTCGCTGCCAACGGCTTGGCAGGCCAATTGTCGATAACCCACCTTCTTCTGAGACCAATCGTAGGGAATCGGTGCGCGACTTTCGAGTTGAGGCGTCCAAAACCATGCCAAGCTTGATAGACCTAAAGGTGCCGCTATCTCGCGTTGAACGAAATCCGCGAATGGTTCGCCACTGACCCGACATTTCCCATATGACCTGTTCCCGCGACCCTCGCGGGATGTTGAACTTCATTGAGTGCCATTTTATTACCGCTGACGGTGTCTGCAAGCTTAATTCTGCCATGCCAAGACCCGATTTCTGACTCGGGCGACCTAGTTTCTGCCCGCAACCGGGTGTCGCAGCGAATCGTAACCGAGCATCAACACAATCCATCTTCCAGCACACGCCCATTCCAAAACCTTCAACCGGCGGCGGTCAACCCGCCTGCGATGTCGGCAGTCGCAGCCACCCAATCCTTTCCAAGATGGCTCGGAACAGTTCCCGCGAGACCGCCACCTCCGCCATCTGGAAGATCACCTGCCGGGCATGGCGCACGACCTTCGCTCCGATTTTGATCAGTTTCTCCCGCAGCGTCGTCAGCGTCCAGTGCCGCACCTCTCGGGGCAACACGGCCTGTCGCAGAAAGTTGCCCAGATTGTACGCCAGCACAAATAGCTGCAACCGCACTTGGTTGTCCACAAAGTCGTGACAGGACAAGCGTGTCCACTTGACGGCGTTCTTGCCTTCCTTGATCCACTGCTCCGCCGTGCCCCGCTGGTTGTAGAAGCGCACGACTCGTTTGGCTGGCCGACCCAGATTGGTCACGATGAACCCGACGCGGGGGAACAATTCGCCCTTGTGCCACTCCACCTTGGCCACCACGCGGCGGGCGCGCTCCCAACTCTGCGCCTGATACAAAAAGTCATCATACCAGACCACCGGTGCGTTCGAGGGACGGCCCACCGGACGAGTCAGCAGCGGCTCGATTTCCCGCTGCAACACCTCGTTCGCTGGCAGGCGGATGGCGTACCCGTAGCCTTCGGTTTCCAAGAACTCATACACCTCCGGGTTGGCAAAGGCCGCATCCGCTCGGAAGTAGCGCGGCAACTTCTGGCCGCGATAGCGGGCCACCACCGGTTCCAACACGGCCAGCCAATCGTCGGCGCTATGGACGTTGCCATCACGCAACAGGGTACGCTCCACATCGCCAAACTGATTGAAACAAAACAGCGGGTGGTAGCAGGTGCAGCCGAAATGCCCGTTGTACGCCGTGCCTTCCTGCTCCCCATAGGTTTCGCTGACCGAACTATCCAAGTCGAGGATGAGTTCCCGCATGGGTTGGCGATCCCGCAACTGCTCAACCCATAACCCCGACAATCTCGTCAACTCCGCCAGATTCCGCGGCTGCGTCAACACTTCCGTCTCGAAGCGACCCATTTGGCTGGTGGAGGCCGCCGTGCGCTCCGTGGCTCGCCCGCCCACGACCTGTCGCATGGTGGGATCAACCGCGAGCCGTTCGGCGTCATTGGTGTCTTCGTATCCCGCCAGCCGACTAAAGATCAACTGGCGTAGCAGTGCCACCAGCGAGTGTTGCGTGTTCTTCCCCGTGCGCCAATCATCCAACAGGCCACCACTCCTTGCGGTCAATTCCAGCGCCTCATCCAGTTCCCGGTACGCGAGCAGGCCCGCATCGGAGGTAACCTTGGAACCATGAAACTCCAACCTCAAACGATTATCGAAAGTCAACAGCAGAGCCGATTTGTTAGTTGCACCCATTAAATCCCCCGCTTTTTGTCGCTTCAACATCGACCAGATCCTTTGTTTATGCGGCTCCAGTATATGTCACTAACATTGACTTGTGAAACGAATCCGGGAAATATGGGTTTACAGGTTTTCTCGGCAACAAGCTTAATCAGCTCGTCCTTCGAGACGTAGTCCCGATTGCCCTCAATGAACAAACTGGCGTACAAAGTGCCGACTCGATACGGGCAATCTGGATTTGGGGCGGCGGCATTCGTGGGTTTACGCTGCGGCTTCGGCTTCGCATCCCGTGCGGGCTTGCCTGGGCGTTTGGTTTTGGCCTTGGTCATGGCGTTCTCCTGTTTGGTTTTGCCACACACACAGCGTGGATTCTCCACACAGTCAAGGGGGATTCGAAGGCGGGAACGGAACGTCAGGACCGGGCGGGAAGAGGGGTTTGCTGGGTAAGTCCGAGACTCAGGGCACCAAGCGGACGCCGAAGCGCTCAGGGCGGTGTTGCGAAGAGGAACAGGATCAATCAAGTGAAATCCTCTGGGGTTTCCCCATCGCAAGCTTACGCTCCGAATTTCCACCATGGCTTCTTGGGCTGGGAGGCCGCGACTTTGGCGGTGAGTTTTTCACGAAGAGATGTACCAAGAGTGGTGTGACCAGCGGACTCCAATTGGGCGAGGAGAGTTTCGATGCGGGTGACAGAGGTGGGGGAGAGCGTCTCGTGCGCGTTGAGCAGTGCGGTGATGAGATCAGGTGCAACGGTTTCCATTGACTCGCCCTGCCGCAGGAGTTTTTCAAGATGGGTCTCGGCCGCTTCCCAGAGTCCCCGTTTCAAGGCGTTCGCCGCCGAGTCTCGTAGTTCGGGAATTGTAGGTTCATGAAAACGTGAAGATGAGGTTTGGACGATGCGGTCATTAGAACATTTAGTTTCGATAGCTTGACCTACGGCCTTCAGGACCCGTTCACTCCGGTTTATCAGCGGTACGTAGCCCCGGCTGGCGGCTAATTGGTGTGCCTCTTCGGCCGATGCAATTGCTTTATCCAAGTTCCCACACTCCAGAAAGAGCGCACCTTTATTGATGAGTGTGTTAGCCAGGTTATTCAAATCATCTAGCTGACGGCACATTCGCTCAACCTCCTCGAACACAACCATAGCTCCACTCAAGTCCCTACGATCTCGGAGAATCAGGGCTTGGTTGCCGAGGGTTGTTAACAACCCTCGCATATTGCCCAACTGTCGGCAAATTCGCTCCTGTCCCTTATAGAGTTCCATCGACCTATCCAAGTTCCCACGATCTCGAAAGATTACTCCTTGATTGCCGAGGGATGATTGCAGTCCATCCAAATCGCCAAGTCGTCTGTATATTCGTTCCTCTTCCTTATGCAGCTCCATCGCACGGCTTAAGTCGCCACGCTCACGGAAAATCAACGCTTGATTACCGAAGGTCTCTTGCAATTCATCCAGCGTGCCCAACTGACGACAAATCCTTTCGCTTTCGTCGAGCAATTGCATCGCCTCGACCAAGTTGCCCTGAGTATGTAGGATCGTTGCTTGGTTGCCCAAGTTCGTCTTCAAGCCCGCCAAATCGTTCAATTGCCTGCAAATCTTCTCTCCCTCCTTGAGAAGCACCATCGCGTCGTTTAAACTCCCATGTGCATGTAATATCCTCGCCTGATTTCTCAGTGCTGTTGATAAAGCAATTAGGTCTCCACTCGTTTTACAATGCTTCAAAAGAAAAGTGCTAAGAAGTAACGCTTCCTTGGGATATCCGGTTTCAACAAAAAGACTGGTCAGACAATACAAAAACTGTTTGTCGGATTCCAGTTCTGGGTGGTCGATCTGTGATTGATAGGCTTCTACCATGCGTAAGGGAGTGACCTTCTCTATCCGCACCCAATATGTTTTCACATCGGATGCACTGCGTTTCCAAGCTCTTTTGAACAAGAGTTGGTTAGACAGTAGATTATACAGCTGATCCCATGCTTCCGCTTCAGCCATTTGCCAAAGCATTTCGTCTAAGGCGCGTTCGAATGAAAACGTCTTACCCAGGACTCTTAAGACATCTAAGTGCGCCTGCCTTTGGCTGTGCTCGGTCGGCAAGTAAGCGTTCTGTACTGCCGTTCGCAGGAAGTCGTGGGCGAAATTCAGTAATCCACCTCGACTGATGAGTGCGTCGGACATGGCGAGAAACAGCGGCGACCATTTTGCACGGGGCAAAGGCGCGCCGTCTTCGCGCATCGCTCCGAGCAGTTCGGTTTCGGTTAGTCCGTGGCGCGCGGCCCAGAGCAACGAGAGAGTGGCGCCCACCAAATCCGAATCGCCTTCGTAGTCCTGTTCCCATCGGGCAATAACTTTCTCGTAAAGTGCGTAGGGTGATTCCGCCTTCAAGTAGTAGCCGATGCGTTCCTCCAATTCCTCGTGCGCGTGAACCATTCGCAGTTCATCCAGCAGCACGCGCAGGTAAAGCGGGTTGCCTGCTGACGGTGCGGCGGTGATGCGTTCCACACGCGTTGCACTCAGGCTCTTGGCGTGTTGCGCCAGATATTCGGCAATGAGCCTTCGTCGTTCGGCGTCGGAAAGCAATTCGACTGTGAGCGTGGGCCAGTGGCGTTTGTTGATTTCCTCCAGTGGCCGGCCCGGCAGCGTGGAGACGATGAGCCGCACGTTCTCCGGCAAAACGGCCGGCAGCCACAAGAGGTCGGGCGCGCCATCACGGTCTTCCAACTGGTTCAAAGCGTCGAGCACCAACGCTACCCGGCCCTTGGCAGCAGCCATGTAAAGCCAGTTGGGGAAGGCACTGCGCAATGCATCAGGTTGCTCAGGAATGTCCTGCTGGATGCCGAGCCGCCGCTTCAACTCGCCCATCAGCCGCCGCAACATCGCCGCCCAGTCCGCGCTGTAAGGCGTCGCCCCGATGTAGTGCTGCAACACCAAAACATCAGGATGTTCCTGCCGATACCGGGCAACCCAGTTGGCCAGCAGCGCGGATTTGCCTGAACCCGATTCGCCCAGAACAACCAAAGGCTGGGTGTCGTTGGCGGCGGCATGCGTGTTGAGCCGGTCAAAGGATTCCTGCCGTCCGATGTAAACACGCTCGCGGCTTTGGGCGTAGGCTTCGTGATCCATCGCCTCGCGGTCGAGCGGGGCGGGTTGCGAGCCTTCGGGGAACAGCTCGTTTATGACGTTGGTGAAGTCTACCAGCACCAGTTGGCCCAAGGCCTCGGGATTGGCGTAGTTCTCCCTCGGAGGATACTTGAGCCGTTTGTCCCGGTAGCACTGCCGAATGCGTTCCTTCAACCTTGCCAGCTTCTCCCGGTCAGCCGAATCCGCTGAGATAAAGTCCGCTTGCCCGGCTGCCGCCCCTCCCCTCGCATACGCCGGATCACGAAAATAGAAGAAAGCGTGGTCGGAGTCCTCCTGGCTGTTAAGCGGCCCGTGGAGCATCTCCAGTTCGGTCAGTGACTTGTCCCGATGCTCGGCCAGCCACGGTAACCGTTCCACTAACTCGACGGGGATTTCGTACCGATACAGCTGTCCGTAGCGCTCACCCAGCAGGCCGATGAAATATGGCTGGCAGCGATCGACCTCAGCCAAAACAATAGGCAGAACCTTGCCCTCGGCCTTCTCTTGGTCGGTGACACCCCACCGGAAGTCTACCTCCCCCCAATCAACCCCCCGAGACTCGCACAGCTTCCTTAACTGCGGAAAAATCACCGTCGCCAGATGATTCCGCTCCACCTTCATGTCCCCAAACGTCGAGGAGACGAATACACGAATCTGACGAGTGTTAGGGGATGAAGGCACAGTGCGGCATGTCACGCCAGTACGAAGGTAGCATTACGGTGCGTCCGAAGAAATCCTTTCATTTCGTCAACGGTTGCCAGTTCCAATTCCTCCATCAAATGAAAACACTCCTTTTCCTCCACCAGATGAAAACGCTCCTTGAACCCCGTCGCACTGGCAAAACGATCACGAAGTTGGGTGGTTCTGCTACGATAATCTTCGTAGCGCTCGATTTCTTTGTCTGGCGCGAGCCCTTCTTGCAAGGTGCGCAGCGCCGCGCCGATCAATGCGATGGCAATGGCTGCGATTCTCACATGATGTTGAATAATCTGAGAAATCCACGCATTCTGGCCCTTGCCTAATATCTCAGCCGCGTAACTGTAGATTAGAATTACGGAGCAGATCAATGCACAGACAAAGCAAAAACCAGCGGAACCCGAAAGTAATTTCATTTGATGAACGGCAGGCCATTTTAAAAAGAAAATAAATGGCTCCTCTCTTTCTGTCCTCAGCTTGTATTCGGCATAGCCGAGTTGGTGATTAAAGCGGAGTGCTATGAACGCCTTACATACGTAAAAAAAAGGAATGCTGTTCCGGCTATATGAACTGGCACCATCGTGAAGCCATGTTTCTCCTTGGCTGTTCTGGCGAGTCAAAGCATTCAATTTGGTGTCCTGTTTGCCCTCATAAGATTTGAGAAAACTGTCAAACCAAATATCGCGTTGCTTCTCAAAGTTTGCCTGTTCCCCAGGTTGACACGATGCCTCAACTTCCGCTCCGCGTCGCACCATCAATTGGAAATGCCATTGACGGATTCGTTCGGTCATCAAGCGGGCGTGCAACCAACGCGTCTTCCATGGCCAGATCCAAAGCCCTCCGACCGCGATGAGGGCTCCGAGCATGCCGCCGAGTTCGACGACCAATGCAACCCAAGTTGTCCAACCGGTTTGAGGCCAAATAGGCTCTGTTACGAGGGCCAAAAGTGCGAGCGTGGCTGAAACCACTGCGGCAAATCCCAACCGACGCACCCAGTCCCGAGCATGATTTGCCTCCGCGTCATATTCTGAAAATGTTTTTTGTAGCCTCTCGTAGTCGAGCAAGTGGAAAATCTCAGGAAACTGCTCTTTGGCCCATTCACGGTCTGTTTTTCCGCGATCCTTCTTGTTGTTCATCAGAAGATCGTCGTTGAAAATATGTTCCCGAGTCGTGCTCACAGAAGTCATACTGAAGATTTGTGCATCTGCTCCGCTTTCGCCACCATTTCACCCACGCCTTCCCATGTCCATTCGATGATGTTTTCAGCTCTGAAGCACTGCGGGACCGGTCCTCGGTCTGATTTGCTGATCCAGACTCCAAAGGCGGGGACACTTTCTTGCAATCCGCAATTTACTTCCCATATTGCACCCTCGGCGGCATACGTCGTTTTCCCAACGAGCAGAATTAGCACCCGGCACCTCTTTATTCGCGAGCGCATTTGAGATTTCCATTGTTCGTCAAACGGCTGGTACACTGACCAGTCAATGATTTCCCAAGGCGTGTCTGGGTGACGCCCTTGACCGACAAAAAGATCGCGTAAACGCTCATCTTCAATGGCGAAACTGATGAATGTCGGAGTTTTTGCCATACATACTCACCATAGCGAATCCTCGCCACAGTTAAAGACGAAAAGACGATGCATATCGGCTGCGATTGCCAAAGTAATCAAATCCACTTTCCCCGTGGCGTTGCCGTGGCGTAGCAGCGCAGTTTTCCTGCATTCTGTTGCACGCTGTTGCCGGGTAGCAGTTGACACAATCCCTTGCAAAAGCGTAGTTTCCTAAGAAATTGAACGCACTGAAAAAGTGCTAAACTTGGATTTCTAATCCGGCGGTCGCGTGTTCGAATCACGCCAGGCGCGCCAGTTTCGGAGCAAGAACATGAACATTCGGAAAGATCGACGCTGTTTTTCGCCAGCAGTCAAGTGCGCGATGGTGATGGGCTTGGCCACGACGCTCCTGTCGGGTTGTTTGGGAAGCGGCGCGACCGCTCCCGCCGGAACGCCCGCGGGCGCCCGCCTCGAACCGGCGGCGACGGAAACGGGAGTGGCCAGGGTCGCCTCGGTGAATACAGAACTCGGCTTTGCGGTGATCGATTTCGCGGCGCAGACGATGCCGCCCGTGGGAACGCGGGTCAATGTCTACCGCGGTGACAAACGCGTCGGCACGGTGCGGATCACCGAGCCCGTGCACGCGCCGCTGGCGACCGCGGATATCGTAGACGGCGAAGTGCGCGTGGGCGATGAAGCCCGTTAGCCGGAGGCCAAAGTGCTGACAGTCGCTGAAGCGAAAGACATCATCCTGGCGGCAGTGCGGCCGCTCCCCGAGATCACCACGCCCCTGGCGGAAACGCTGAATTGCGTGCTGGCGCGGGATGTGGCGTCCCCGGTCAATCTGCCCCTGTGGAACAACAGTTCGGTGGACGGCTATACCGTGCGCGCATTGGATGTGTCGGATGCCAATGAGAACAACCCGATTCACCTGCATGTGGTGACGGAGGTTCCCGCTGGGACGGCGGCGAAGATCACCATCGAACCCCAGACTTGCGGACGGATTTTTACGGGAGCGCCGATTCCCGGAAGGCGCGGACGCGGTCGTCATGCAAGAGGACACGCATCCCCATCACGAAGGCTACATCGCGGTGACCGAATCCGTCGAGCCGGGGGAGAACATCCGGCGCGCCGGCGATGATGTGACGAAGGACGCGGTTGTGTTGCGCGCGGGCGCGCGGCTGGGACCCCCGCAATTGGGACTGGCGGCGGCGCTGGGAATGGCGCAACTGGTGGTCCATCCCCGCCCGCGCGTGGGCGTGCTGGTGACGGGTGGGGAAATTGTCGAGCCGGGGCGCCCCTTGCGCGACGGCCAGATCTATGACGCGAACAGTTATGCCGTGTGCGCATTCGTGCAACAGGCGGGATGCGAGCCGGTGGAGCTGGGCATCGCCGATGACACGCGCGAGGACTTGCACGAGAAGATCGATTACGGGTTGAGCGAATGCGACGCCGTGATCACGGTCGGCGGCGTATCGGTGGGCGAATACGATCTGGTCAAGGACGTGCTGGCGGAACTTGGCTGCGAGCAGAAGTTCTGGAAAATCGCGATGCGGCCAGGCAAACCGTTCGTGTTCGCCACACGCGAAGCGAAACTGGTGTTCGGACTGCCGGGGAACCCCGTGAGCGCCGCGGTGACGTTCCTGATGTTGGTGCGGCCGGCCCTGCAAAAAATGCGAGGACTGGCCGAGATCGATTTGCCGACTGTGTCCGCGGAAGCGGCGGAGGATTTTGTGAACAGCGGAGATCGCCCCCATTATATGAGGGCGAGTCTGCAACGGCATGGCGAGAAGTGGCTGGTAAAACCAATGCTGAATCAGGGTTCCCACGCAATTTCGTCGTTCGCCAACGCGGATTGCCTTGTGGAAGTCGCCGAGGCAACGACAATTCCTAGCGGGCACTCGGTAAGAGCGATTCGACTTTTCGGAAGCGACTGATGGGCGGTGGATTGACCAGCGTCCGGGCTTGAATCAATCGAGCCCGGTATTTACACTGGTTGTGGCCATGCGCGAAACCGTCCACGTCCTGAACCATCCACTTGCCCAGAGCTTCCTGACCGACATCCGCGACAAGGAATCTGACCGTGCAGTTGTCCGCAGCCGCGTCCGCGGGCTCTCGGTGTTGCTGTTTTATGAGGCGACGCGTGACCTGCCGCAAGAAACCATGACGGTGACGCCGCCGCTGGCGCAAACCCGAGGCGCGCATGTCGGTGCGAGTGTCGGTCTGGTGCCGATTCTGCGAGCGGGGCTCGGGATGGTAGACGGGATTCTCGAATTTCTACCGGAAGCGCGCGTGTATCACCTCGGATTGTTCCGCGATGAGAAAACGCTGGAGCCGGTCGAATACTACAGCAAATTCTCCGAGCACAAGCCCGTGGACATCGCGTTCGTCCTCGACCCGATGCTGGCCACCGGCGGCTCCGCATGCGTCGCCGTCGCGCGACTCAAATCGTGGGGAGTAAAGAGAATCAAGTACCTCGGTCTGTTTGCCGCTCCTGAAGGGATCGAGAAACTGTCGAATGCGCATCCCGAAGTCGAAATCTACCTCGGGACCATTGATTCCCACCTCAACCAGCGGGGCTATATTGTCCCCGGCATGGGCGACGCTGGCGACCGGCAATTCAGCGGGGAGTAAACACCACTTACGCCCCGAATTTATCGAGCCGTTTGGCGTTGGCCTGCATGTGGCGGATGAGGTATTTCGCCTCGAATCGGCCCAGGGAACCGAGGTTGGCGGTGCGCTCCGTGAAGCGGTCCTGACCATCCCAACCGGCGATCTCACCGCAAATCATCACGGGTTGTGGGTGCCAACTGTGGCCTTTGACCGGTACGGGGGTGGAATGGTCACCGGTCACCGCCAAGACATCGACATGAGGCAGCAGTTGACTGAGCGCGGCATCGGCTTCCTCGATGGCCTTCACCTTCGCGTCGAAATTCCCGTCTTCGCCGGCCATATCGGTCCCTTTCACATGGACAAAGACGAAATCGTAGGCCTTGAGGGCATCAACGGCGGCCTCGAATTCCTCGCGCACCGTGTTGGGGCCTTCCACTTTTTTCATGCCGACGAGTTGGGCGAGACCCTTGTACATCGGATAGATGGCGATGGCGGCGGCCTTGAGTCCGTAGCGCTCTTCGAAGAGCGGAATCTTCGGCTGGTGCGCGATGCCGCGAAGCAGGAAACCGTTGGCTGGTTTGCAGTTCTTCAGTAACGGCAGCGCCTGCTTGTAGAATGTCGCAATGACTTTGGCCGTCTTCGCGGCCTTGGTGGATTTGGTGAGGGGCTTGACGGTGGCGATGGGCAGGCCTTCGCGATGCGGGTCGCTGTCGCCGAGCGGACCTTCGAGCCCCTTGCCACGAAATACGACGACAAATCGATGACCTTTGCCGGCCCTGATGATGACTTCGACATCGCCGATCTTCTTGATCCTGGCGGCAAGCAGCGCGCATTGCGCCTCGCAAACTTTCGTGTCGATGCGGCCAGCACGGCGATCGGTCACAATGCCTTTCGCGTCGAGTGAACAAAAATTGGCGCGCGCGGCCACGTCGCCATGCTTGAGGTTGATGCCCAGTCCGAGCGCCTCAATGACGCCACGTCCCACTTCAAATTCGAGCGGATCGTAGCCGAACAACCCGAGGTGACCGGGGCCGCTGCCGGGCGTGATCCCGGGCGCGACGGGAATCATGCGGCCCAAGGCTGAGCGTTTGGCCAGCATGTCGAGGTTCGGGGTGCGGGCGGCTTCCAACGGCGTGCGGAAGCCGGTTGACTCAGTGGCGATGTCACCCAGGCCATCCAAGACGACAAGGGCAAGCTTGGAATCATTCGGAACCAATAACTGATGGTAAACCTGATCTGCATTCATGAAAAATCTCTCTGTTTTGGGCTTGAAAACGACTGTGTTTAGCGTCACGTTGGCACACCAGCATGGGTTCTGTCAAAGGCGAAAACCTATGCAATTGTGACATAGTTGCACAATGACGCAACTGAAAAACCGAGTGAAAACTTCCTTCCTCGACAAGTTAATTGGTCGGATTGAGCGGATTGACCCCCAAAGCCTGCAGAGCGTGGTACTCAAGTTGGCGCGGGAGAGGGGATTTCTGGAGACGCTCTTCAATACGATCCAAGAGGGCGTGATTGTGACCGACGCGGATGGGCGCATTACCTATCTGAACGCCGCTGCGGGCCAACTCCTCGGTATCGATCCCGAGCGAGCGGTGGGGGAGCCATTGTCGCACTATCTCCGCGACATCGACTGGCAGAAAATCTGGTCGGCGGACAAGGATGAGTGGCGGAAGGTGTTCACGCACGAACTGGAAGTATTCTACCCGCAACAGCGTTTCCTTGGGTTTTATATCGTGCCGGTGGCTGACGAGCAAAACTCGGTGGTGACGGGCATGGCGATTATTTTGCGCGACGTCACCGAGACGCGCCAGCGGGCGGCTACCGCTTTGGAATCCGAAAAGCTCTCGGCGATCACATTGCTGGCGGCGAGCGTCGCCCATGAAATTGGCAACCCGTTGAATTCGTTGAACATCCATCTCCAACTCATGGAACGCGAGTTGAAGAAGTTGCCCGCGGCGCAGGGGGAGCGGTTCCGCGAAGATTTGCGCGTGGCCCGCGACGAGATCGCGCGCCTCGACCAGATCATCAATCAATTTTTGCACGCGATTCGACCCACGCAGCCGGAGTTGCAGCCGACCAGCGTGAACGAGGTGGTGGCCGAGACCCTCACGTTGATGGAGCGGGAGGTTGGCGACCGCGACATCCTGGTGGAGCGGGAGTTGGCGGAAGGGTTGCCGCGCATTTTGCTGGATCGCGCCCAACTCAAGCAGGCGTTCTACAACGTCATCAAGAACGCGCTCCAGGCAATGCGGTCGGGCGGCATCCTGCGCATTCGCACGGAAGCCGACGACGCGCATGTCACCATTTCGTTTGTCGACAGCGGGCACGGCATCGCCCCCGAACAGATCGGGCAGTTGTTCGAGCCGTACTTTACCACGAAGCAGAACGGCACGGGTCTCGGGCTGATGATCGTACAGCGGATCGTGCGGGAACACGGCGGCACCATCGAGGTGGAAAGCGACAGGGACCGCGGCACGACGTTCCGCATCAAACTGCCCATCCACGAAAAGCGAACGCGGCTGCTGGAAGCGTCGCGAGACGAGAGCCTTGCGAGATGACAACGGAACCACCGACCATTTTGATCGTGGACGACGAGCGCAACACCCGCGAGGGACTGCAGCGCGCGCTCCAGGACCGCTACGACGTCCTGCTGGCCGAAGACTCGCAGAAAGCGATGCAAACACTCGAATCCACCACGATCGATGTGATGCTCACCGATTTGCGCATGCCCGGGGTTGATGGTATGGGCCTGTTGCGCCGCGCCATGTCCCTGACCAGTCCGCCCGTGTGCATTATGATGACGGCGTACGGCTCGATCGAAAACGCCGTGCAGGCGATGCAGGCGGGCGCGTATCACTACGTGACCAAGCCGGTGAACCTCGATGAGTTGGAATTGGTCATCCAGCGGGCGCTCAACAGCCGCCGCATCGAGTCCGAGAACGTCAATCTGCACGAGCAGATCGAGCGCAAGTTTGGGCTGGAAAATATCATTGGTGAGTCACCCGCCATGCGCCAGGTGTTCGAGACGGTGCAGCAGGTGGCGCCGAGCCGGGTGACGGTTCTGATCGCGGGGGAGACGGGGACCGGCAAAGAGCTCATTGCCAAGGCCATTCACAATCTCAGCCCGCGCAAGAACGGAGCGTTTGTCGCGGTGCACGCCGCGGCGCTCCCGAGTTCCCTGCTGGAAAGCGAATTGTTTGGCCACGAGAAGGGCGCGTTTACGGGGGCCGTGGAACGACGGGTCGGGCGGTTCGAGCTGGCGGATGGGGGGACCCTGTTCCTCGACGAGATCGGCGAGTTGGAGCCGGCGATGCAGGTCAAATTGTTGCGGGTGCTGGAAGAACGAGCGTTCGAGCGCGTCGGGGGGTCAAAAACGTTACAAGTGGATGTCCGGTTGGTCGCCGCCACCAACCGCGACTTAAAAAAGCTGGTCAGTGAGGGCAAGTTCCGCGATGATTTGTTTTATCGGCTCAGCGTCGTGACGGTTGACCTGCCACCGCTACGGGACCGTCGGGACGATATCCCGCTGTTGGTGAAAGCGTTTCTGGATGAGTTCGGTCGGGAGAACAACAAGCCGGTCCGCGAGCTGACGACGGACGCGCTGAACTTGCTCCGGGCGTATGACTGGCCGGGCAACGTGCGGGAATTGCGCAACGCCATCGAGCAGATGGTGGTCCTGGCGCGAGCGGAACGGTTGACCGTACGCGACGTGCCGGCGGCCATCCGTGCGGGCGCGGACCTGAGCAAAATCAATGTGGTCCACGCCGGAATGACCGTCGGAGACGCCGAACGGCAGTTGATCGCACAGGCGTTGAGAGAGGCGGATGGGAACCGCACGAAAGCGGCCCAGAAGATCGGCATCAGCCGGCGGACGCTGCATCGGAAACTGAAGAAGTACGGGCTCGAGAATTTGCAGGGCGAAGCGAGAATCGGAGAACAGGAGCAGACAACATGGCGCGATCCGTAGCACCGGAAACGACGATCCAAACGGCGGTTTTTCAAATTGAGATTGGGCGGGGCAGGAAAATCATGCAGCGGCTGTTGTTGATCCTGCTGGCTGCGGCGTTGAGTCTCGTTTATACGGCGGGACAATTTCGCGGGCTCAACAAGCGGGAATCGATGGATATGGCCCAACTGGCGCGCAACATTGCGCACGGACAGGGCTTCACCACGTATTTCATCCGTCCGCTCAGCCTCTGGCAACTCGAGCAGCATGGTTGGAACATTCAGGACACGAACACATGCAAGCGGCTGATCATGCAGCATCCCGACATCTGCAATCCGCCGCTGTACCCGATGGTATTGGCGGGACTGTTCAAGATGCTTCCCGCAAGGATGTTGACTTACGACGCGGCGGAACACATCTACTACCCCGAACGTTGGGTCATCCTGCCGTTCGACCAGCTGTGCCTCTTGGCGTGTGTGCTTCTCACCTATGTGTGGGCGAGGCGACTCTTTGACCAGCGCGTGGCCATCATGGCGACCTGGTTGATGTTCTTTTCCGACACCCTGTGGTCGTATGGCGTGTCCGGATTGCCGATAAACTTCCTGATGCTGCTGTTCCTGCTGGCGATTTACTGTTTGTTTCTCGCCGACGGCAAACTCAATCCCGCCGAGCGATCTGAGGGCGCGCCAGTTGGTCCCGCACCGGCGCCCGCGACAGGCCGGGCGGTGCCCTGGGTACTCGCCAGCGCGGTATTGCTGGGACTGTGCTTTTTGACCCGGTATCTGGCGGCGTTCTTTTTGTTGCCCATGGTGATTTACGTGATGCGCATCTTTCGGGGGTGGGTGGCGGCGATGTGGGCGGCTGTCTATGTGGCGGTGTTTGCCGCGGTCATTACGCCGTGGTTGATCCGTAATCATCACATCTCGGGCAGTGCGTTGGGCATCGCGCGGTACGAGTTGGTTGATCGATCCGGGACATTTCGCGGAGAAGCGTTGCCACGCTCTTACAAGCCCGACTTTCATGGCGCCTACTCGGTGGGGGTGCTCTCGACAAAATTTCTGACCAACGCGCGCGTTGTGTTGCTGAACAATCTACGTCTGGTCGGCACCGATTTTCTGGTGTTGTTTTTTGGGGCCGGGGTGTTGTACGGCTTTCGTCGTCGTGATGTGTCGCGGTTGCGAGGGTTGGTGCTGGGGGTGATCGTTATGGCCATCATGGCCATGTCGCTGATCGGGTCCGACCCGGAACGCAGCGGCCCGGATGTGGGCGGAGGGAACCTGCTGGTTTTGTTGTTGCCGATCATCGCGATTTACGGGACCGCCTTCTTCTATTTGCTTCTCGATCGGGTACCCTTTCGCATCAAACTGACCCAGGGCATGGCGATTGGCGGTTTCGTGTTATTGAACGTGTCGCCGATGATCTTCACGTTGTTGCCGCCCCGTCAGGGAATGTTTCCCTATCCGCCTTACATCGCACCCGTCGCGCGCGCCGTCGCCGCTCAATTCGAACCCGACTCGCTCGCTTGCACTGATCTGCCGTGGGCCGTGGCTTGGGACGGGGAACGGCGAGCCGTGTGGATCCCGCTGAACTTGACCGATTTCTACGAGATCCATGATTTCGTTGCGCCCAAGGGCTTCCAATACTTATTTCTCACTCCGTATATCATCGATTCGCGACCGCAAACGGAGGTCGCCAAGGGCGAGTACAAGGGATGGGAAGTGTTCCTGCGTGGCCAGATACCGGTGAGTTTCCCCCTCAAGGCCTACAGTCCATTGCCACCGGACAACGAGCAGGTTCTTCTGGCCGACCGTGCCCGCTGGGCAAACCAGAAGAACGCCGCCACCGAACTCGAAAGCAATCCGTTTACCATACCCGGTTTGACCAATGCCCCTCCAGCGGCCCCGGGCGCCACGAATCCAGCACCGAGTTCCAGCCGTTCGGGACCCGCACCGGCGGCACGCTAGGGAAACGGACCAGGCCACGGATTGAGACAGACCGATGTCTTGAGGATCCGTTGGGATTTCGCTTTCACGAGGGGCGCGGCGCGGCTATAATGGCCCGGCGCGCATCCACGGAAAATGAAACCGGCAGCGGCATTCTCGATCGGGTTATGGACGGGGGCAGCGGTCATCGCAGCCGTCGGCCTGTTTACCATCCAGCAATTCGGGCGGGCGCATGGCGGCGCGGCGTCGGTGACGGATTCCAATCTCGTCGCCGCCAGCGAACAGGTCCAACTTCTGGAACAGGACAACGCCCGGCTGAATGCGGAAGTGCAACGTCTCAAGGAGACAGCGGCGGCGCTGAAAAGCAATCTGGAGGAAAGATCGGCGTTGGAAACCCGCCGCCGGATTCCATTCCGGATTCCGTCCCCGGAGGCGGAGATTCCACCTCCCCCGCCGGGTGCCTCCAGCAATTGGATGGAACAAGTTGTGGCCGCGGCCGACGCGGGCGCGTTGCCGGAATTGGAGAAAGCGGCCCTCCGCAACAACCACCGCGCCCTAGAAGCGATCGCGCTGCTGGCGGACCGCGACCAGTCGGCCACGCTCACCCGGGTATGGCAATCGGGCGAGCTGACGCTACCCAACCAGGTGGATGCGACGCGCTACCTCGCCGCCACGATGGAGGTCAACCCCGAGGCGGAGCAACTGCTGCACGCACTGGCCGGCGATCCCCATACTGATTCGAGCCTGCTTTATGCGGCGGTTGACGGTATCGCGAACCCCGTCTTTCGGGTAAGTTTCGGACGCGCCGCGCCGGTTCCCGCGCCACCGCATTTCAAACCGGATTACGCAGCGCGGATGCGAATGTTGGAAAGCCTTCGATCGTCCTTCACTGACGACAATCTGCGCGCCTATATCGACCAGGCGAAGGCCGAGCTGCAAGCGCGTTGGGCGGAGACAAGCCCGGCGTCGCCGTAATGCACGGTCGTCCGAATAAGGGATTGCGCGGACGCGGCGAGATGAGTCACGATTTGAATTCGGCAAACACAAGGAGGGCTGTGCAAGGTGCCGTTGAGACCCTGAATCGGATGGTGCCAGGCCGGTGAATCGACGCATTCAAAAGCTGATGGCCGTGGTTGCCCTCGTGGTCATCGGGGTGAGCTTCGGCCTGCTGGCGTTGCTACGGGTTCAGGAGGCGAAGGAGTTCCGCCGTCCTTATCCCGTGCAGACCTACGGCGGGACGAACTATATCGTGCAGTTGACGGAAGTCGTCGTGGGCAAGACCGAGACCGGTTGCGTGTTGATCGTGTACCTGCGGTTGGAAAACCCGAATCCGTACGACGTGACCTTGAGCCGCCGCTGGTTTGTTCTCGCGGACCATGCCAAGGATTACTATCTGCCCTCGACCACGGGCACGCAGACCGAATTGATCAAACTACCCGCCAAGGGTGTCTTAGATCGAGAGATGCTCAGTTTCACGGTTCCAGACGACGCGTTTGTTGGGGCTGTGGCGCTGTTGGTGGGCCGGGAATATATGGTTTTGGTGAAGGACGAAGAACCGTTCGAGGCGCGACTGCGCAACGGAGAGTTCCGCTCGTTCCAGCGACGCCACTGGTAGACATCGAGGCGGCAAACGCTCATGTGGGAAAAAATCAAGTTCTACACGGTCAGCGCGATCATCCTCGCGCTGGGCGGCGCCTGCCTCTACTTGTACTACTTCGGCGGCCGACAGACAGTAATCCGTCGTGTCGTGGACGCGCCGGCGGTTGTCCGGGAAATTCAGGAACTGAGCGAATTGGTCACGGTGAGATACAGCATCCAGAAAGTTGTCGGCTTGGAAGAGGAAAAAGTGCCGTTCGGGTCCGAGAAAATCCTGCTGATGGTGCAAGGGGATGTCCTCGGCGGCGTGGATCTGTCGTTGTTGTCCACGAACGATGTCCAGGTGACTGCCGATGGCGTGGTCACCGCCCGGCTTCCGCAACCGAAGGTCATGCATGTGTATGTTGACGAGAAGCAGACCCGGGTCTGGGATCGCTCCAAGACATGGTGGACGCCGTGGGAGCCCTACGATCCCGAGCTGGAGCAAAAGGCCCGGCTGGCCGCGTTGGAAGCGATCCAGGCCGCCGCATTGCAGATGGGGATTCTCAGCAATGCGCAGGACAACGCCGAGAACACTGTCCGGAAACTGCTCCGCGCCGGCGGTGTGGAGTCGGTGCGGTTCGTGACATCGGGGACCGGGAATGCGCTTGCTCCATAGGGCTACGTTTTGGGGATGGGACGCCTGGAGGCGGTTGTAGTAACCTTTGGGCTGGCGTCCACGTCTAATACTGGAATACGCTTCGATGGGAAATCACGAACGGTGGAATCAACGATGGCGAATACGACTAAACGACGTCCTTGGAAGCGATGGGGATTGATAGCGGGGATTGTCCTGTTGATCGGGCTTGCGCTTTGGTACATCAAGTTCCGCAAAGACAGCGGCCCGCAATACCTGACGGCCCCGGTCACGCGCGGCGATGTGACGCAACTGGTCACGGCGGCCGGCCAGCTCAACCCGGTCACCAACGTTCAAGTTGGCTGTCAGATTTCGGGAACGATCGCAACACTGTATGTGGATTTCAATTCGCCGGTGACGAATGGGCAGCTCGTCGCGCAGATCGATCCGCGTATCTATCAGGCCAACCTTCATTCGGCCGAGGGTGATCTCGCCAACGCGGAAGCGGCCCTGGAACTGGCAAGTGTGAACGCGCGTCGCTCGAAGGAATTGTTGGCCAACCGGCTCATTCCCCAATCGGACGACGACCAGGCCGTGGCCACCCTTCACCAGGCGGAGGCAACCGTGCAGATCAAACGCGCGGCCGTGGAACTGGCGAAGGCGAATCTGCAGTATTGCACGATTTATTCGCCAGTGGACGGCATGGTGATTTCCCGCAACGTCGATGTCGGGCAGACCGTGGCAGCGAGCTTTAACGCGCCCACGCTGTTCGTTGTCGCGAACGATCTCACCAAAATGCAGATCGATACCAATGTTGGTGAGTCGGATATCGGTGGTGTGGAGGAAAAGCAGAAGGTGGATTTTACGGTGGATGCGTTTGCGAATCGAACGTTCCACGGCATCGTCGTGCAAGTTCGGAACTCGCCGACCAACGTCCAGAATGTCGTCAGCTATGACACCGTCATCGGGGTCAATAACGCTGATTTGAAACTCAAGCCCGGTATGACGGCCAACGTCTCGATTATCGTGGCCGAGCGCAGTAATGTGCTCCGGATCCCCAACGCGGCGCTGCGCTTCCGTCCGCCGGAATCGATAACGAACGCGCCGCCAGCAGGGGCGACCGCCGGCGGTGGCCCACCCGCGGGCAACGCTCCCTCCAGCCAGCATCCGAAGGGCGAACATCGCTCGACGCGGCCAGTTTACGTTTTAAAGAACGGGAAGCCGGAGCCTCTCCAAGTCAAGATAGGCATCACCGATGGGATTTATACCGAGATTACGGACGGCCTGAGCGAAAGCAACAAAGTGGTCACGTTCGCCTCATTCAAACAGGGCAGCACTTCGCCGCAGGCGAACAGTCCATTCGGGATGAGGAGATTCTGAGGAGGCAGGGCGCGTGTCAGCCGTCATCAAGCTGGAGAATGTGCATAAGACCTATCACACGGGCGAGGTGGAGGTGCTGGCCGTGCGTGGGGTCACCCTGGAGATCGAACCGGGCGAATTCGTGGCCATCATGGGCGCCAGCGGTTCGGGCAAATCCACGATGATGAACATCATTGGCTGTCTCGACCGGCCCACGGAGGGATCGTATTTTTTGGATGGCGTCGACGTCTCTCATTTGGATCGCGACGAACTGGCCGCCATCCGCAACAAAAAACTGGGTTTTGTCTTCCAGGGGTTCAACCTGTTGGCGCGCACGTCGGCGCTGGAAAACGTCGAACTCCCCATGCTGTACACGCACGAGCGCCTCAGCTCCGCGGTGCAGCGCGAGCACGCGATCCACGCGCTGCAAATCGTCGGTCTGGCCGACCGCGCGGATCATCATCCCAATCAACTCTCCGGCGGCCAGCAGCAACGGGTCGCGATTGCCCGGGGGCTGGTCAACCATCCGTCGGTATTGCTGGCCGACGAACCGACGGGTAATCTGGATACGCGCACGAGCGTGGAAGTCATGGGGGTGTTCCAAAAACTCAACGAGGCGGGCATCACAATTGTCATGGTGACGCACGAACTCGATATCGCGGCGTATACCAAGCGGAACGTCATCATGCGCGACGGCCTGGTGGTCAACGACACGCGGGTCGAGCGACGGTCGGTTGCCGAAGAGGCGCTCCGCAATCTGGAGCAGGCGCAGCAAGCCGTGAAACTTTCCGCATGAGAATCGCCGCCACACTGCGAATGGCCCTGCGCGCGCTGCGGCGCAACAAGATGCGCTCGACGCTGACCGCGCTGGGCATCATCATCGGTGTCGGCGCGGTCATTGCCATGGTCGGGATCGGCAATGGCGCGAAGTCTCAGGTCGAATCGCAAATCGCCAGCCTGGGGCAGAACGTCGTCCTCGTGTTTGCGGGGAATTGGTCCAGCAGCGGGGTGCGCAGCGGCTGGGGCGGCGCCGGCACGATGACCGTCGACGATGCGCTGGCGATTGCCCGCGAAGTGCCGGGAGTGATCAGCGTCAGCCCGGAGGTGCGCGACCATCAGCAGATTCTCGCCGAAGGGCAGAACTGGTTCACGACAATCCTCGGGGAGGGACCTGACTATCTGGATATCCGCCAGTGGCCGTTGCAGGACGGCGCGATGTTTATCGACCAGGACGTGCGCGGAACCACCAAGGTCTGCGTCATTGGCAAGACCATTGTCACCCAGCTCTTCCCCAACGAGAATCCGGTCGGCAAGACGTTGCGCATCCGCGACATCCCCTTCAAGGTGCTTGGCGTCCTGTCTCCCAAGGGGCTTTCGGTCATGGGCACCGATCAGGATGATGTCGTGGTCATCCCCTACACCAGCGAAATGAAGCGCGTCTCCAAACGCACCAACCTGGGTTCGATCAATGTGCAATCCGCCTCACCCGATTTCTCCGACAGCGTGCAAAAGAGCATTGCGGAACTGCTCCGGCAGCGTCACCGCCTCGGGGCGAACCGGGACGATGATTTCACCATTCGTGGCCAGCAGGAGATCGCGGACGCCGCGACGGCGACCACCCGCATTATGACCGTGCTGCTCGGGGCCATTGCCAGCGTATCGCTGATCGTCGGCGGTATCGGCATTATGAACATCATGCTCGTCAGTGTCACCGAACGCACGCGCGAGATTGGCATCCGCATGGCGGTTGGCGCCCATGGTCGCGACATCCTGTTGCAATTCCTCATCGAGGCGATCACGCTCAGTTCGCTGGGCGGAGTGATCGGGATTGCCATGGGAATCGGTTCGGCGAAGTTGTTGTCCGCCATCGCGGGGTGGCCCACGCTGGTCTCGGTGAGCTCGGTGGTGCTGGCGTTTCTGTTCAGCGCCGCCGTTGGCGTGTTTTTTGGGTACTACCCGGCACAGAAAGCTTCTCGTCTCGACCCGATTGACGCTCTACGCTATGAATGAATCCATGAGTTCCCATTTTCGCTCGAAATTTTTGAAACCGCCTCTGGTTGGGGTCGCACTGTTGTTGATGGCGTGCGCGGCCCGGGGGCAGGTCACCAACCAGGCAAAGTCACTGACGTTGCAGGAGTGCGTCGAGCGCGCACTGGAAAACAATTTGGAGATCAGGTTCCAGCGCATCACGCCGACCATCCAGACGTGGGGCGTCATGGGCGCGCAGGGCGTGTACGACCCGAACCTCTCGGGCAGCCTATACAATCTGGGGACCGCCACGCCGTCACTGGGAACAGATTCCGAGGACCGGACAAAACAGTGGAACGGAAACGTCGGTCTTAGCGGGAAACTACCTACAGGCGCGACGTACGATTTCTCCGCGAATGCCACGCACGACTATGGTAATATTTTCCTAACGTCCGCCGTTGTGCCGATCACAAACATCGATCAGACCAGTGGCAACACCGGCATCACACTCACACAACCATTGCTGAAGAATTTCGGGTTCGGGGTCAATGCGGCAACCATCCGGATTGCCCGAGAGAGCCGGACGATCGCCATCCAAAACTTTGTTCAATTTGTGATGAACACCGTCAGCAACGTCGCCACCGCTTATTATGAGCTGGTGTACGCCATCGAGAATTACAAGGCCCAGGTGGAGAACCGCGAGTTGGCGCGGGAATTACTCGATCAGAACCGCATCCAGGAACGGGTCGGCACGATGTCGCCACTGGATGTGATTCAAGCCGAGGCGGGCGTGGCCGAGAGCGAGCAAAGCGTCATCACCACCGCGCGCGCGATCAAGGACAACGAGAACACCCTGAAACGGCTCATTTGCCAGCAGGTCTCGGAATTTGGCACCGCGTCGCTGGTGCCGGTGGATTACCCGCCGGTGGAGATGATCGCGCTGGACGTGGCGGAAAGCACCCGCCGGGCACTGGAGACGCGCCCCGATTACCAGAGCGCCTACCACGCGCTGGAATCACAGAAGATCACCGTTCAGTTCAATCGCAACCAGCTCTGGCCGGAGATTGATTTGGCAGGCACCTACGGGTTCAATGGGATCGGGCAGCACTTTGACGGCTTCTCCGACAACCTGACCAGCGGCCGGAGTCCGTATTGGAATGTGGGCGTTGTCTTGTCGGTGCCGCTGGGCAACCGCCAGGCACGCGCGAACTATCACATGGCCAAGTTGGACGCCGATCAGTTGTTGCTCAGCCTCAAGTCCCTCGAACAAAACATTGTTGTGGCGGTGGATGATGCGGTCGGCCACGTGGAAACCAATTTGAAGAGCGTCGAAGCCGGCCGCGCCGCCACGCGTCTCGCCCAGGAATCGCTCGACGCGGAAAAGAAGAAACTTCAGGCGGGCACGTCCACGACGTTTCTCGTGTTGCAGGCGCAAACACAACTGGCGACGCAGCGCTCGGCCCAGATCCGCGCCGAAGCCGATTACCACGAGTCACTCGTGGCATTGGACCTGGCGGAGGGCACCATTCTGGCGAAGAACAACATCCTGCTCGACGAGAAGTATTAGGAAACGGCCGTGCATCCCGAGTTTATCCGCCTCGGACCGCTCGACATCCACACCTACGGCGTGTTCGTGGCCATCGGATTCATCCTCGGGCTGGCGGTGGCGACCCGGCGCGCCCGCCACGAAGGCGTCGACCCGGAGCGAATCACCGATTTGGGCGCGTGGCTGATCATTGCGGGGATGTTGGGGGGCAAACTTTTTCACATCATCTTTTTTTGGAACGACTTCATCTCGGCCTGGCATGAGCAAGGTGTGCGCTCGCTGCGGGAGGGATTTGTCTTTTACGGTGGGTTCATTGTGGCATCGGTCACGGCGGTGGCGTACACGACCGTAAAGAAGCTACCATTCTTTCGCGTGGCCGATATCTTTGCGCCGTCGATCGCGCTGGGGCACGCCTTTGGACGCATGGGGTGTTTCTTCAACGGGTGTTGTTACGGCAAACCGTGTTCGCTGCCGTGGGCGGTGACATTTCCGCCGCCGCACGTCATGGCCGGCATCCCCGTGCATCCCACGGAGATTTACGAGGCGCTGGGGAATCTCGCCATTTTCGCCGGACTCAGCGCGATCTATCGCCACAAACGTGCGGATGGCCAGATTTGGTGGATGTACATATTGAGCTACGGAGTCTTGCGATTCGCCGTGGAATTCTTTCGTGGCGACTACGACACACATTACTTCGGTGTTCTGACCCTGGGACATCTCGTCGCGATGGTGATGATCGCGGTCGCCGCGATTGCGCTGACGCTGTTGCACCGGCGCGTTGAACTACGCACCGCATGACAGGTTAAGATTGGTGATACGATGCCGTCGCACGTTGTTTCAGATGAAGCCGCGGGATTGCGCCTCGACCAATTTCTGCGGCGGGAATTGCCCGAGCATTCACGGGCATTTCTACAAAAGTTGATCGAGCAGGGCGATGTTCGGGTCAATGGGAAGCCGAGCAAGCCGAGTCATACGGTGCGCGCGGGTGATGAGATCGGCATTGAAATTCCGCCGCCGCGTCCACTCGCAGCGCGACCGGAGGAAATCCCGCTCGATGTTTTGTTTGAAGACAGCGACCTGATCGTGGTGAACAAGCCGGCGGGATTGGTGGTGCATCCGGCGGCGGGAAATCAGGAACACACATTGGTGAACGCGTTGTTGCACCATTGCCGAGGCGGGCTGGCGGGCATTGGCGGCGTGGAACGGCCGGGCATCGTCCATCGGCTCGACAAGGGCACGAGCGGGTGCATCGTCGTGGCGAAGACGGATTTTGCGCACCAGGCGTTGGTCGCGCAGTTCAAATCGCGCGGGGTGAAGAAGATTTATCGCGCGATGTGCTGGGGTAGATTGGAGCGGCCGAGCGGTCGCATCGAGACGGTGATTGGCCGCAGCGAGCGCGACCGCAAGAAGATGTCCGCGCGCGTGACGCGGGGTCGGCAAGCTGTGACGGATTACCGCGTGCTGAAACAATTTCCGGACTTCGCGCTGGTGGAGTTGCATATTCACACGGGACGGACGCACCAGATACGCGTTCACATGGCGCACATTGGCCATCCTGTGGTGGGTGACGCGACGTATGGACGCGCACGCCCGGTGGTTTCCGTTGCCCGCGTGATGTTGCACGCTTATAAACTTGGTTTCGCGCACCCGCGGACGCAGCAGTTTGTCGAGTTTACCGCGCCGGTGCCGGAGGATATGGTGAAATTGTGTCAGACCTGAACAACATCATCGACGAAACAATTCAAGCGCTCGAAGACATGAAACGTTCCGGTGTGACGCACGTGGCGGTTTCGCGCGAGACGCTGGAGGAGTTGGGAAAACCCGCTGTCGTGTCGTCTGTCCCCAGCGGCAAGGTTGGACGGGTCGCCGAGGCGGCAGTCGCCGCACCGTCGGGTGTTGCCACCGAACTGGCGGCGGTCGAGGCACGGGCGAAGGTATGCGTGAAATGCGGCGAATTGTCGCGGTGCCGGCACAGCGTCGTGTTCGGCGTCGGCAACCCGCGCGCGGAAATCATGTTCGTCGGTGAAGCGCCGGGACGCGACGAGGACATGCAGGGCGAACCGTTCGTCGGACGCGCCGGCGAGTTGCTCACCAAGATCATCGCGGCGATGGGGTTCAAGCGCGAAGACGTGTACATCGCCAACGTGCTGAAATGTCGTCCACCGGAGAACCGCACGCCGTTGCCCGACGAAGTGACGAATTGCCTGCCGTACCTGCTGTCCCAGATTGAGCTGATCAAACCCAAGCTCATCGTGGCCCTCGGCGCGACGGCGGTGCGCGCGTTGCTCGATGTGCAACTTGGGATCACCAAAATGCGCGGTCACTGGTACACGTTCCGCGATATCCCCATCATGCCGACCTTCCATCCCGCCTACCTGCTCCGCAATCCCCCGGCGAAGAAAGAGGTGTGGGAAGACATGAAGGCAGTCTTGGAGAAGCTCGGGCGAGAAGTGCCGAAGGTAAAGTAAAAGGTCCCCATGCCTCCATGGAGAGAGAAAGCGACGCAGGTGTTTCCAGAGTTTGCATCAATCGTTAGGGACGCCGAGGATCCCTATTCTCTTTGGGGTGATCTGCTGGACATCTTCAACGGTGCGTACGGGCCACCCCCAGATGAGTCGCTCATCAAGAGGATTTACGAGTTCGCTGACTGGTGCATTGACCAGCCACAGGGAACGACGGCAGCGGATGATTTGACCACGTGTGTTGCCGTTTCGTTTTATGAGCACATTCCGCAGCATCCCGACGCGCGCGCTGACATGCCGCGTTGGTTTACTTTGGAAGATCTCCTTGGGATGGAGAAGCTGTTTCATTACCATTTGACCGATCCAGAATTCGAGGCTCTCAAGGAGTATTTCTCGGAACATCCAGACATGTACGTGGATCGCTTTAGGAGAACCTGATACGTCAGTCGATGAGCCACGTCACAATAGTGCCAGACCTTCCTTGAGCGAGGGATAAGCGAGCTTTGGAAGCAACTCACGCTTCATCCGCGAGGTGTCGGCGACGCTGGAAACCATGCCGATTTTGATGAAGTCACGCGTCAATGGCGACTTGGTGCCGAAAATGGACGCGAAGTTTTCACAGCTTGCAGCGGCCAGGGGAAACATCCAGGCCGGACAGCGCCACGGTTTCGGATAGCCCCAGTGAACGGCCAGGGTATCGAGAAATTCCTGTAAGGTCACCGGGTGGTCGTCGGCGACATTGTAAATGCCCGAAACGTGCGCACCTTCAATGGCTGCGGTGACAGCTTTCAGGAAGTCAGGCAATGCCAGCAGGTGCTCCCAGGTTGGCTCGCGCCATGTCGCCAGCAATCGGTGCCGTAACAGCCATCGCGCAGCCTCGATCATCAGCACCCCTCGACCGTAAATCATGCCGGCACGTAGTGACACAGGAACAGTCCCGCCCTCCCGGCAGGTTTCGAATAAATATCGTTCGGCGGCCAAGCGTGTCTGAGCGTGAACGGAATTTGGCTGACCATCGAGTCGTTCCATCGCTGGCCGGTTGGGAAATGTCTCGCCCTCCACGTGCGGGAAACTGATCAGGATGATTTTGCGTGTGCGCGCGTTCCGAGCGGCAAGGACGAGATTTTTCACATAACCCAAGTTGGTTCGCGGAAGAAACACCTCGGGGTTCGGCGCGAACAGAACCCCGGCGAAATGAACGGTACAATCGATATCACGGCAGGCATCCGGCAGCGTTGCTGGATTGCCCAGGTCTCCACGGCAAACCGATGCATTTGGGAAATCAGCGATCGAGAACGGCAGGTCGCGTTTGTGAATAAGCAGGCGCAATTGATGCGGACCAGAAAGCATTTCACGAGCAAGGAATGAACCCAAATTTCCAGCGGCGCCTGTAATCAAAACTTTCACTGAAGCACGTTAGCCCATCGTTGAAAAAACGTCGCGCCGATTTTTCAGAGGTTTGGCAGATGGGTGTGGGAATTGAGTTTGATGGCGGAGCCATTGAGGGGTTGCCATCCCAATGGAACCCCAGCGAGGGAACTTGGTTCCCCTGAAAATAGCATGTTTCTGGAGGCAAAGTCGGTAAGGGTGATGCTGGATAATGCTAACATGTTTGGGTGGCTTTTCCATTGCCGAGGGGGTAGCGTATCATGCTGTGCAACGGGTATTGATCACCGGCGGGGCAGGATTTATCGGATCGCACCTGGCAGAGGTATTGGTGACGGAGGGCAAGGAGGTCTTCGTCATCGACGACCTGAGCACGGGTTCGGTCACGAACATCGCCCACCTGCAGGACAATCCCAATTTCCATTTTACGAAGGGATCCATCCTCAGCAGCGACATCCTCGAGCCGTTGGTCGATCAGGTTGATTTCATCTATCATCTGGCGGCGGCGGTCGGCGTGGAACTGGTGGTGCGCAGCCCCGTGTTCACCATCGAGAACAACGTCCGTGGCACGGAAAGCGTGCTGGCGGCAGCGGCGAAACGCAGCATCGGTTTGCTCTTGACCTCGACATCAGAGGTGTACGGCAAAAGCGTGCACGATCGCTTTCGGGAAGACGACGATCTGTTGATTGGTCCGCCGGCTTTTGCGCGCTGGAGTTATGCGTGTTCCAAGTTGCTGGATGAATTCCTGGCGCTGGCTTACCGGCGCGAGAAGATGATGCCCATTTTCGTGGTCCGATTGTTCAATACCGTCGGGCCGAGGCAAACGGGGCGATACGGGATGGTGGTGCCGCGGTTTGTGCAGGCCGCGCTGCACGACGAGCCCATCCTGATTCACGGGGACGGCAAGCAGACGCGTTGTTTTTGTCACGTGACGGACGTGGTGCGGGCGCTGGCCGCGCTGCCCAATCAAATGCGGGCCGTTGGGCAGGTTTACAACGTCGGCAGCACCGAGGAAGTATCGATTCTGGAGCTGGCACAACGTGTCAAGCGGCTGACAGAAAGTCGGTCGGAGTTGCGGTTCATTCCATACGAGCAGGCGTACGCGAAAGGCTTTGAAGACATGCGTCGGCGGGTGCCGAGCACTGACAAGTTGTACCAATTGATGGGGTGGCGACCGACGAAATCGCTGGATGAAATTTTGCGGTTGATGATTGAGTTTCAGCGCGAGGTGGACGCGCAAGTGGTTGAACGCCAAGGGAACTGAACCGTTGCTTTTGAGGACGTCGTGTGATATACAACTAGTAGAGTACCGCAATGGTATGAGCTATGCTTCCGTATGAGACTGTGGCAAGAGAGTTTGGCCGTGAGTGATACACGCGATATGACCGGCGACTCGAGAGAGATCGTGATGAACTCGGCGCTGTACCGGGAGTTTTTGGCCGAGCGCGAAGAGATCCTGCGTCACAAATGGCTGGAGAGCGAGAAAGCGGGGTACGACATCGGGTTCGAGCGCGCGCTGCTGGATTGGATCGTGAAACACCGGTCGAACTGGCGCAAGTCCAGAAAGCAATCAACCTCGTAGTCAGGTAAAGGCGGTCGGTGCACGTTTAAGTTGGCGCTGAGAGGTTAACAAGAAGCAGAAATAAAACGACAAATCAATTTCACGTGGCCGTTTGCCTCATTGAGGCAAACGGTTTTTTGTGTCGTGAGCACCCGAGCGTCGAAGGTCGGTTTGATCCATCGACAGCATGGACGCACACCGACCTCGTTAAGGGCGAGGTTCTGAAGGAGGTGTGCAAATCGCGAAGGTCGACTTGAGCGACCAGGCGATTGGAGAACCGCGACGCCATCATTGGCGTTAAATATCAATCGGAAGCTTCTCCGGAGAAGCATGATACAGATAGTCTGTCTGATGGCTTGCGCAATATAATCATTGACAAAAGTCATGGCTACATCGTCTAAGGGGCTATGAGGTGCCAGATCGTTTGAGCCAAACAAGCAGGATGGCGATATCTGCAGGGGTCACTCCAGGAAGACGCGAGGCTTGGCCAATGGAGTCAGGGCGGAAGCGAGTCAACTTTTGGCGGGACTCAAATCGCAGCGCTGAAATCTTCTCGTAGTCTATGCAAGTTGGAAGCCGTTTGTCTTCAAGCTTTCTGAAGCGGTCGATCTGTTCGATATCACGGGCGATATAGCCTTCATATTTGATCTGGATTTCAACTTCTTGGGTGACTTCGTCGGGAAGGCTTTGATCGGCAATGGGCAATGACGCATACGTGATTTCTGGTCGGCGGAGTATTTCTGCATATGTGCTGGACCCGTTGCGTGTTGTGCGAAGTCGGCCCATCTCGGTAGTGATTGATAGCTGCTTCTTCTGAAACAGCTGCCAATGATTATCGTTAACCAGACCAACTTGGCGACCAATGGGTGTGAGGCGCGCGTCAGCATTGTCTTGGCGAAGCAGAAGACGGTATTCAGCGCGGGACGTGAACATGCGATACGGTTCGTCCGTGCTTTTTGTAATGAGATCGTCGATTAAAACGCCGATGTAACTATCTGCACGCGTGAGGATTAGTGGTGGTAAGCCCTTTGCTTTCAAGGCGGCATTTATTCCAGCGATGAGGCCCTGTGCCCCAGCTTCCTCATAGCCGGATGTGCCGTTGATTTGGCCGGCGAAGTAGAGATTCTCAATCCGCTTGGTTTCCATCGTTGGGTGGAGCTGATGTGGGAGACTGTAATCGTATTCGACGGCGTACGCCGGGCGCATGATTTCGGCGTTCTCGAGGCCGGTGATTGTGTGGATCATTTGAAGTTGAACGTCTTCGGGCAGGCTCGTGGACGCGCCGTTCACATAGAACTCATCAGTGGCGCGGCCCTCGGGTTCCAAGAAGATTTGATGGCGCGGCTTTTCGGCGAATTTCACGATCTTATCCTCGATAGATGGGCAGTAGCGAGGGCCGACGCCACGGATCTGGCCGGAATACATCGGCGAGCGATGTAGGTTCGCTTGGATCACTTCACGGGTTTTGTCAGTCGTGTATGTCAGGTAGCACGGCAATTGTTCCACGTGGAACGTTCGCGGTGTGCGGTACGAGAAGAATGGAACCGGGTCGTCGCCGGGTTGAATATCCATCTTGGAGAAATCGATTGATCGTCGGTTTAATCGTGGAGGCGTACCTGTCTTCAGGCGCCCAAGTTCGAATCCGAGCCTTTTCAGGCTGTCAGATAGCGAATATGCGGCTGGCTCACCTGCGCGTCCGGCCTCCATCTTCGATTCCCCAATGTGTATCAGGCCTCGCAGGAATGTCCCTGTCGTCACAATGACGGCACCACAGTCGTATCGGACCCCCATCTTGGTGACGACTCCAGAGACCCTGTCGCCTTCAACCCCCAAGTCGTCGATCATCGCCTGCTTCACATCGAGATTTGGCTGCTGCTCGACGACCCATTTCAGACGAAACTGGTATGCCTTCTTATCGCACTGGGCTCTGGGAGCCCAGACAGACGGGCCCTTTTTCATGTTGAGCATTCGGAACTGAATACCCGTGTGGTCCGTATTGATCCCCATCTCTCCGCCCAGCGCATCGATCTCCCTGGCCAAGATGGCCCTTAGCTAGTCCGCCTATGGCTGGATTGCACGACATCTGACCGATGGTATCTAGATTCGTAGTCAGCAAAAGCGTATGGCAACCGATTCGCGCGCTCGCTAGTGCTGCCTCAGTACCCGCGTGACCGGCTCCGATCACGATGACATCGTATCGCTTTGGATATGTGAATGTGTTGCTCATTTGCCGATACAAAACGTGGCGAAGATCCGTTCGAGAATATCGTCCGTGCTGGTCTTGCCGATGACCTCACCAAGGCAGTCTAAGCTCCTGCGCAATTGCTGGGAGACGATCTCTAATGGCTCCGACGCACGAAATACAAGTAATGATTCTGTCAAGTATTTAGTGGCTGACGCCAGGGAAGCCTTGTGGCGCTCGTTAATAGCCACGTCCACGTGGGTACTGCCGACCTTGCCAGAGTAAGCCATTTCAACAAGCCGGCTGCGCAGGATGTCGAGGCCGTCGCCCCGTGTGGCTGACACGCGAACGCAGTCCAGCTCGTTTCGGAGGGACGGTGGGAGACGAAATCTCTCCTTCAGATCGGCTTTGTTCAATACGAGGATGCTGCGCCTTGTGCGGCACGAGGATACAAGGTCCGCGTCGGCAGCAACAAACGGTCTAGACAGATCACACACATGAAGTACTATCTCGCTTGATGCCAACGTATTACGGCTACGTTTTACACCGATTTGCTCGGCGGTACCGCGCGTGTGCCGAATCCCAGCCGTGTCCGTGAAGCGAAACGGAATGCCACTGATGCTAACCGTCTCATCGATAGTGTCGCGAGTGGTTCCAGGAACCGGTGTGACAATGGAACGATCTCTGCCGACGAGCGCGTTAAGGAGGCTCGATTTACCGACGTTGGGTCTGCCGACAATCGCCACGGAGATGCCATCCCGCAAAATCTTGCCTTCGCGGGCGGTCGCTAGGAGGGATTGGACGAAGCTGATGACCTCCTCCGTGCCCCGGATCAGATCTTCACGCACTTCCGGGCCGATATCGTCATCTGGGAAATCAATGTGTGCCTCAATATGGGCTAGAATTGTCAATAGTTTATCCCGGGCCGCATTGATTTTGGCCGAGAGGTGCCCTTCGAGTTCGTGAATCGCAGCCGTATGAGCGCGGTCAGATCTGGCCCGGATCAAATCCATCACGGCTTCGGCCTGGGTGAGGTCGAGGCGGCCATTGAGGAAAGCGCGTTTGGTGAATTCGCCCGGCTCGGCCAGCCGCGCGCCGCTTTCCAGGCAAAGTGCGAGGATCTTTCGGGCAGTCAACACTCCGCCGTGGCAATTGATCTCGACGGTATCTTCCTTCGTGTAGGTGCGCGGCGCGCGCATCACCGCCAGCATCACCTGGTCGATGATTTCGCCGTTATTGCCGACCGTTCCGAAATGCAATGTGTGCGTCGGGAATACGGATGGCTTGCCTCGACGGGAACGAAAAATCCGATCGGCGACATCAAAGCGCGCGCGGACCGGAGACACGAATGATGGCGATGCCCCCCTCGCCAATCGGAGTGGAAATGGCTGCGATTGTGTCGTCCATGAACTCGTCCTCGCCCCGAAAGCGTTCGGGGTAAACCCGCGAATAGCGTGGAGTATAGCAGGCGCATGGCGAATTTCAACGGGCACACGATATTTGGTCGTGTCCGAGTTTGGATATTGGGTAGCCGGGTTCCTGTTCGGGAGAGAGGTTGCCGACACACTCGCGCCGGCGTTATTGGCAATCGTGCGTAGCGCTGTCAACGCCGGTTTGCCAGGCCCGACGAGTCATTCTTCGGTGGCGGGCAGATGGAGATGCGCAGACCTGCTGGCGGCCTCACGGGTGATCTTTGTGTAACGCGTGAAACGCTCCACGGGATCCTCAATTGTCCGGCACTCAAGCATGGCCCGGATACGGATGAGCAAGTCGGTCAGATCGATGGGCTTGAACGCAAAGTCATCTACGCCGGAGGTTCTCGCCTCCTCAAGCTGCGAAGGCAAGAGAACCCCTGTAACCACGATGATGGGGATGTGCTGCGTCTTTGGGTTGGCTCGGAGCACTTTGCAAACGCTAACACCGTCCCGAACAGGCATGCGAAGATCGAGCAGGATCAAATCAGGCCGGTGGATGAGGGCCCGGTTGATACCGTCCTGGCCGGACGCAGCTGTGGAGACAGAGAAACCCTCGGGAGCCAGGCGCTGCGTGAGGAAATCAAGCATTGCCGGATCGTCGTCGATGACCAGGATGGTCTCTGTGGATCGGGCTGTTTTCGATGTTGGTGCCATGGCTGTTGTTCCGTTTGTGGTTTCTACGATGCGTTCAGCGATCTTGCTCCGATTGATGGGGGTCTCGCCACCAGGCGCTTGCCACGCGGCGCGCGGCCAGGGAAATCGTCAATCGGGCAAACCCGCTGAAGAGCATACTGATGCCCACCAGCGTGCCGATAGCCCATAGACTACTCGATGGCCATGTCCGCCATATCATGATTGCGAGAATGAGGGTGACAATCCCATCCACCAATAGCCACCCCGAACCGGGCAACGGGCGGAGACGGTATGACAGAATGAACTCCAGGATCGATTCCACCAACAGGTACGCAGCCAGCACGAGCGTCAAGGACGCGAGACCCGCGACGGGATTCAGCAATACGTAGCCGCCTGTGACGATGTAGAGGATACCCAGAAGCATTCCCCACAAGAGTCCGCCGCTACTGCGTGTGTCCCAGCCGTACACCAGATGGGCGGCACCACTAAATACCATTAGCCAACCAACCAATATTGTTACAGCGATACCGGAGGCTGGCGGCACGATGATCGCCAGAATACCGGCCACGATCATTAGCACACTCAGCATGACCGACCATCCCGCCGCTTTCTTCACGATTGCAGCAGGGTTTGAAGCTATTGTCGCACTCATTATTACCTCCTCAGGTCCGTCGAGGACCTACGTTGTTTGTTTCATTCCTACGTGGAAAACTGAAACGACCAGCCTTTCCCAGCCTCTCACATCTTGTGCAGGTCAAGCGCCAGCGCGACCCAGGCCCAGCCGTAAAACACCAGATCGATTCCGACGAATAGGCCGATCGTCCACAGGCCTGAGACCGGCCATTGCGCCAGGACGAGAACCCCCAGCACACAGGTGATGATCCCGTTCATCGCGTGCCAACCCCAGCCCGGCAAGTGAATCACCAGCGAGCTGACCAGTTCAAACAGCCCGGACATCAGGAAGAACAGGGCCATGAAAAGGGTCACAACCTCGGCGCTGATCACCGGCCTCCTCACAAGCAGTGCGCCGGTTACGCCGAAGAGAACCGCCCCCAGCAAGTGCTGGAAGAAGCCTGCCCAGTGACCGACGAGGAAAGCCTGCAGAGTCTCGATACCGGCCGCCATCACCAGCAACCATCCGAAGAACGACATCGAAACTACCGTGGCTTTCACGGACCGAGTAACGGCGGCGATCCCCAATAGCACCAATCCGATGCCGAGTGCCAGGAACCACCCCCAGTTTTGAATCATCTCCGGCGGAATTCCAACCAACAGAACATTAATCTGACTCATTGCAATGTCTCCTTTCGTTCATGTTTAGTAACCGCAGTCCAAATGCAGAGCTTTACAATGCCAGCGCTTCCTTGGTGAGTTCCCAAGCTTGGTGCAGCTTGCCACTGCGCCGCTTGTACTCGGACTGGACCTCGGCGATATGCGCCTCCAACTTGGCCTTCGCGTCACCCTGCGCTTTCGCCACCTGCTTTTTCAGGGACTTGATCTTGGCGTCCATCTCCCGCTTCGTCGCTTCCGCCGCCGCCTTGGCCCGGTCCCGCGTGGCTTCCAGCTTGGCCCTGGCCGAGTTGATCTTCGCTTGAAGCTTCGCCTTTGCCTGCTTGTCCGCTTGAGCGTGCTCGGCTTTGAGATCGGCAAGCTCTGCCTTGAGTGCTGCGGCGTCTCTCTCGATCTGGGAGTCCAGCACTTCCGAGCGCGCCCGGCGGAAGACCACGCCGCCCGCGGCCTCCATGCGGGTATCGACCGGCATCACCCACTCCTCATAGACTTCGGCGACCACCGCCACCTTGCCCGGTTGCAAGTGGTGCCCGACCTCGTCCAGAAAATCCCCGCCGACTCCGACTTTCGCGAAGTCGTACAGCACACCCCCGAACGTCCCGGCAGTGGCACCGATTGCGACACCCACGGGCCCACCGAGCAGGCCAATCAAACTCCCGGTGACCAAGCCGACACCCGTCCCGAGCGGGCCCTCGTCAGCCTCCTGGTTGACGGTTACTTTCCCGCCGGCGTCCTTCGCAATCACGGCGCTCGCGTAGAGCGTGATGCTGCCCTCCGCATCCAAATCCTTGAGGGCCTTGGAGCCCTCATAGGCCTGCTTCTCGTTATCGAATATTACGACGATCATCTTGTTATCCACGGCTGCTCTCCTTTTTGTTGGTGCGTGCCAGACCGTTGGTCCAATGCGCACTGTTTTTTTGCCTATCCGTTCTGATATTCGCGGCTTTTGAATTCGAGTTCGGCCAGAAGCCAGCCATCGATTTCATGGCCGGGTGTGCCGCCGCACGCCAAGAAGATTTCGTAGGCGCGCTGCTGGATTTGTTCCGGCGTGGGCGACTGTGACTTCGGCTTGTCCGGTAGCTTTTGGGTTCGGCGCTTCATGATGCCTTTCGGGTTGACTCCAATTTGGAGAGAATCGCTTCTCTTGTGGCCGTGCCGATGACTTTGGCGCGGACGTTGCCGGCGACAAAATAGAGAAGGGTCGGAATTGATCGCACGTCATACCACAAACTCAGATCGAGACTTGTGTCCGCATCGATTCGCACAACCTTCAACTTGCCGGAAAGCTGCAGTGCGATTTCGTCCAGTACCGGCGAAAGGATTGCGCAAGGGCGACTCCAAGAGGTCAGGAACGCGACCAAGACCGGCTGCTTGGAGTTGAGCACCTCCGAATCGAAATTCGCGGCGTCAACCGGAATGGGCTTTGAGTTGTTTTCGGTTCTGTTCATATTCTCGTCTGTCATTAACTCTCGCCACTCCTATGGGCAGCGGTCGTGCCAGCGTACGGCATAACTTGGAAGCTGTTTAGACACAGCGGCTTACAAAACAACTGCCCGCCGAGCATCCAGTTCGATAAATTGGACGTCTGAAAAGTCGTCCGAATTGAGATGGACGTTACGTGCTGAGTCTGTCAGATTACGGGCATGGAATCGCTCAGCGACAGCCGCGTTGATCCAAACCTCGCCGTACGAATGCTTGTTGAGGTCGGCGAAGCTCAGTCACTGAACGAGCTATTCCAGAGAATCGTCGCCGACGGCGGGGAACGTCCGAATATCGTGTGCGTCCAAGCCTGGCTGATTGAGAAAGGTGATCTCTGCGCCACGTGTCCGTGCCGTCCGGTTTGTCCTGACCAATCCCGCTGTCTGCACTTGGTCGCGGCCAAAGGGCGCTCGCTCTCGGACTCCGGCAAGAAGCGGCCGGGTTTTGAAAATCTCGACGCACGCATCCCGCTGGGCGTCGGCCCGATTGGGAAATCTGTCGTGGCCGGTCAGGAGAACGTTTTCTTGGATACCGAAAATCA
This sequence comes from uncultured Verrucomicrobiae bacterium, assembly GCA_963842185.1. Lineage (GTDB taxonomy): Bacteria > Verrucomicrobiota > Verrucomicrobiia > Palsa-1439 > Palsa-1439 > Palsa-1439. Next base: position 270,755 of record CAWJFL010000016.1, on the reverse strand, counting down.
TCCTGGTCTGGACTGGCTGCGCGACGAAGCGATCCGCGGATACCGGGTCGTGCCGTTTAGGTATAAGGGAGAACCGCTGGGCACAACCGTTGCCTTCACGCGCGGAGAACGGCCCGAGGAGCTCGGCCCGTGGGGACGAATCTTTGCCAACCAGTTGGGCGCGTCCATCGCCCACGCGCGAGCGTTCGATGAGATTAAGAATCTCAAAGCGCAACTGGAACTTCAGAACTCGTATCTGCAGGAAGCGGTCATCGAAGCCAAAGCGTTCGGCGATCTCGTCGGCCAGAGCGCCGCGCTGCGGCACATTGTCACCCAGATTGACCTGGTCGCGCCCACCGAGGCTTCGGTGCTCATTCTGGGCGAGACCGGCACTGGCAAGGAATTGGTCGCCCACGAGATCCATCGCCGTAGCCGGCGCAAAGACGGGCCATTGGTTCGTGTCAATTGCGCGTCCATTCCGCGCGAACTTTTCGAGAGCGAGTTTTTCGGCCACATGCGAGGTTCGTTCACCGGCGCCGTGAAAGACCGGGCCGGCCGCTTCGAAACCGCCGAGGGTGGGACGATCTTTCTGGATGAAGTTGGCGAAATCCCGATGGACATTCAAAACAAGCTCCTGCGTGTGCTTCAAGAAAAACGTTACGAACGCGTGGGCGACGACCGCACGCGCCTCGCCGATGTGCGAATCATTGCGGCCACCAATCGTGATCTGAAGAAAGGGGTCAGCGCCGGCCGGTTCCGCGAGGACCTCTATTACCGGCTGAACGTTTTCCCAATCCAGGTCACGCCGCTACGAGAACGGTTGGACGACATTGCATCGCTGGCGAAACATTTCGTTGAACTCTCCACACGCGACCTGAAATGCGCCAAACCGCGCCTGACCCGGGCAGCGGTCGCGAAACTCCAGAGTTACGATTGGCCAGGAAACGTTCGCGAATTGCGCAACGTGATTGAGCGCGCCGTCATTCTGGCTCGTGGCGGGGCACTGGATTTTGAGTTGCCGATCGCCAACCAGCCCCTACCAGCTCCATCAGCGGCCCGGGCCAGTGACGCTCCCGCGCCAGAATTTCTCACCGAAGCCGAACTGCAACGCCGCGAGCGCGACAATCTTTTGCTCGTGCTCCAAAAGGCCAACTGGAAAATCAAAGGCCCAGACGGCGCAGCCGAACTACTCGGCGTGAAGCCCACCACCTTGTTGTCTCGCATGAGCAAGTGGGGACTGAAGAAGCCGGCCGAGTAAACTCCAGGTTGTCACCCGGCGTTGCGGGCGAAATGGCGCGGCGGCGGATGCGGTTGATGCCGAGGGCCACATAAAGAATCGGGCCAAGCAAGGGAAGAAACCAGATGGTTGCGAGCCAAAGCGTCGTGGCGCGCGAATCGCGTTTGTGGAGCAAGACGTGAATCGAGGCGAGCAACAGCAGCGCGGCCGGGAAATTAGACCCCGCGAGCAGCAAGATGGCCCCGAAGACCATCCACAGAAAGTCCTTGATGCTCGGCCGGACGGCCATGATGAACTCCTGACAACACATGCAAGGACTGTCGACGCTACCATGGCTCTCCGTTTCCCAGCACGAAGCGACGCAGAGTGCGAGCGCAGTCAATGGGCGCAGTCCCGGCGCTGGTCAACAGACGCGGGAGCCGTCAGGCGTTGGCGAGGATGCGGCGGGATTCGTCGAGGAAGATGCCGCGGAAGTTCATCTTGAGGGCTTCGGGATTGGTGGCTTTGAGGAGGGCTTCCTCTTCCGTGATCATCTTGGCCTTGACCAATTTGAAGAGGGCCTGATTGAAAGTCTGCATGCCTTCGTCCGTGCCGGTCTCGATCGCCGCGGCGAGTTTGTCGAGCAGGTTCTGCTCGATGAACTTTCGGACGGTCGGCGAATTGAGCATGATCTCGACCGCGGGGACGACGCTGCCCGCAATGGACGGGACAAGCCGCTGACAGATGACCGCGCGCAGGTTGGCGGCGATCTGGCGGCGGATCTGGTCGCGTTCGTGCGCGGGGAAGAAATCGAGCGTGCGGCCGATCGCCGAGTACGCCGTCGTCGTATGGAGCGTGGTAATGACGAGGTGGCCGGTGTCCGCCGCCGCCAGCGCGGCCATGAACGATTGGCTGTCGCGCATCTCGCCAACCATGATGACATCGGGGTCCTGGCGCATGACGTGGACCAGCGCCCTCTCGAAACTCAGCGTGTCCAACCCGACTTCGCGCTGTTCGATGACCGATTGTTTGTCCTGGAAAATGTATTCGATCGGGTCTTCCAGCGTGATGATGTGGCACTTCTCATTCTCATTGATGTACTGCACCATCGAGGCCAGTGTGCTGGATTTGCCGCAGCCTGTCGGGCCCGTGACGAGGATGATCCCGCGCTCGGCTTTCGCGATCGTCCCCAATTGCTCGGGAAGATTCAGTTCTTTGAAGGACGGCACCTTCGTCTTCACGTAGCGCATCGCAAAGCTCAGCAGTTCGCGCTGGTAAAAGACGTTGACGCGGAACCGGCCCAGCGTCGGGTCGATGTACGAAAAATCCGCTTCCTTCTCCCGCTCCAAGCGGGACTCGAGGTGTTTCGGAAGCATGAACTTGACGATTTCCGCGACTTGTTCCTTCGTCGGCGGATCGACCTGCACGGGAAACAACTCGCCCGAAATGCGGATGGTCGCGTGGTGATCGGGCTTCACGTGGACGTCCGAGGCGCCCATATTGACGGCAAATTTGAGAAGGCTGTGAAGGTATTCCATAAAAGTTAGCGTGAGATCGAGATGCTGGAGGGAGCGACGGCGGAGGGAGCGACACTGAGCTGGGCTTGCGCCCGCTTGGGCAGGTCAAGGAACATGAGCACCACTTCGAAGCCCTTGCCCTGGCCGCGTCGCGCGCATTGCACGACCACGCCGCGACACCCAATATCCAACCGCTGATCCCTGCGCGCTCCCGACTGGGGCAAGCGCATCTCCACGCCAACTTCCATCCACTCGGGCATGAACGTGTCGGTCAAAAACGTGATGCCCTTGGGACTCAGATCAAACACCTTGTCGAGAACGGCGGCCTTGCGCGAGCGTTTACCTTTCAGCTCCGCATCAAACACACCGGAAATATCTCTCCTGGTCGCACCCATCGTTTCTCACCAAGGTCGTCCAGCAATCTAGCACCACCGTACCGCCCTGTCAACGAAGGGACCGCCCGGGTCACCACTGGATGACACAGGAAGCCCAGGTCAGGCCGCTGCCGAACACGACCAACAGAATCAGGTCGCCGTGCTGGAACCGGCCTTCACGGGCCGCCTCATCGAGCGCAATGGCGACGGATGCGGCGGATATATTGCCGTAGCGATGGAGATTCACGTACACCTTGTCCATGGGCGCGCCAAGACGCTCGGCGAGCGCTTCCAAAATGCGGATATTGGCCTGATGCGGAATCACGCACTTGATGTCGTTGATGGTCAGGTTACAGCGACGGAGCGCCTCTTCCGCGGCCGTCTGCATGGCGATGACGGCGTTCTTGAACACCTCTTTGCCGGCCATCTTCAAATGATGCATTCCCGCGCTCACCGACTCCTTCGAAGCCGGATAGCGCGCCCCACCCGCTGGCATCATCAGAATATCCGCCTGGGCACCGTCTGCGCCCATGCACGTTGTTAATATCCCGTGTCCATGTTCCTCGCCGCGGCTGCGCAAAATCGCCGCGCCCGCGCCGTCGCCAAACAGGACGCACGTGCTGCGATCCTGCCAGTCGATAATCGTCGACAGTTTTTCCGCGCCGATGATCAGCACCGTGTTGTACGTCCCCGACGTGACGAACTGTTGGCCGATCTCGAGCCCGTACAGGAATCCGGAGCAGGCCGCCTCCATGTCGAAGGCGGCGGCACGTTTCGCGCCGAGCTTTTGCTGAATGAGACACGCCGTCGCGGGAAAGGGCATGTCGGGCGTGATCGTCGCGCAAATGATCAGATCGATTTCGTCCTCGCGCACGTTGGCCTGTTCCATCGCGCGGCGGGCGGCCTCGACGGCCATGTCGGACGTGCACATCCAATCGGGCGCGATCCGCCGCTCCTTGATGCCCGAGCGCGACGTGATCCACTCGTCGGTGGTATCGACCAGCTTTTCCAGGTCGGCATTCGTGAGCACGCGATCCGGCACGTAGGAACCCGTGCCGACGATGTGCACGGGCCTAAGATGCTGCTTCGACCTGGGATTGTGCAAATGAGTTTTGCTGGACTTTGTCATGGAATTTCCTGATTTCCTCGACCATGTGCTCGTTGAACTTGGACTCGACAAACTCGGTGGCCACACGAATGGCATTCTTGACCGCCTTCGGCGAACTGGCCCCGTGCGCCTTGATGCAGATGCCGTTGATGCCCAACAACACGGCTCCGCCATATTCATCGGGGTCCGCCTTGCGTTTGAGTGCTCGGAACGCGCCCGAGGCGAGCAGGCCGCCCAACATCGCGGACTGGATTCTTGCTGATTTCGTCCTTCAGCCAGCGGGCGACCAATCGCGCCGTGCTCTCGCAGGCTTTCAACACCGCGTTGCCGACGAACGCGTCGGTCACGATCACGTCGGCATGATTGGAAAACAAGTCGTGGCCGTCGATGTTGCCGACGAAATTCAGGTTGGTCTGCTTCAGCAGGCGATGCGCTTCCAGCGTCAGCTCGTTTCCCTTGATGTCCTCGGTGCCGATGGACAGAACCGCCACCCGCGGCCGTTCATAGCCGAGAATTTGTTTTGAAAACATGCTGCCCATGATGGCGTACTGGACGAGATTTGAAGGCGCGGGTTCGAGGTTGGCGCCCGCATCCATCAGCACGAACACGTTCTGGGGTGCGGGAAGAAGCACCGCCAGCCCGGCGCGATCGACGCCATCGAGCGTCCGCAGTTTGACTTGCGATGCCGTGAGGAGCGCCCCGGTATTGCCGGCGGAAACGATGGCGTCCGCATCTCCGCGTTTGACGAGGTCGATGGCGCGATTCATCGAACTGTCCTTCTTGCGCCGCACGGCTTGCACGGGCGGATCATCCATTTCGATGACCTCGCTGGCGTGGACAATCTCGATGCGGTTGTCGGAAACACCCAGCTTGCGCAATTCGGTTTCGACGCGCGCCTGATCGCCAACCAGGTACAGGCGGTCAATGTGGCTGTTGTCGTGGAGGGCTTCGACCGCCCCAGCCACGATGTTCTGGGGGGCAAAATCCCCACCCATCGCATCGATGGCGAGTTTCATGCGGGAAAACTAACCAGTGGTTACCGATACGACCTGGCGACCCTTGTAATAGCCGCAGGACGGACACACGCGGTGGGGCCGCACCCGCGCACCGCACTGGGAACACACCGACAACTGCGGTGGCGACTTCGGACGATTCGCCGCCTTGCGGGTGCGCAGGCGCATCTTTGACATTCTACGTTTTGGGACGCCCATGAAAATGTTCTCCGTTACTTCAATTTCAGTTTCAAGTTATCCAACGCGTGCCACCGCAAATCGCCCTCCGACGGCTTGCATCGGCACAAACCCTTATTCAAATCCTTGCCACAATGCGGGCATAATCCCTTGCAACCCTCGGCACACAGCGCCCGTTGTGGAAGCTCAAGGATAATATCTTCACGCATATTGGCCGTCAAGTCCACGAAGTCCTCGCCATGAAGTTCCTGGTGAAACACAAACTGGTCCACGCGCACGGGCAAATCGAATACGCGCAGGCAGCGGCTGCATCGCAGGGTCGCCGGGGTGCGCAACCGACCCGTGACAAGCAGCGCATTCCCTTGGAGTTGCGCCACCAATTCATACTCCACATCGTGTTCGAATCGGGTATCGGGTTCCTCCAGATCCATGATCGAGGAAGGGTCAGCTACCGGACAACGTTTCCCCATCCGGTGGAATGCGCTTTACGTTGATTTTCATGATACCCCTTTCGCCCCGGCGACCGGATCCCTGGTCCGATTACCGGGAGCCAAACTTGCGTTTCATCGCACGTTCGACACCGCGCGGCACAAAATCGCTCACATTCCCGCCCAGTTCGCCGATCTCCTTGACCAGACGGGAACTGATAAACGTGTATTCGTCCTTCGTCATCAGAAAGATGGTTTCGATGCTGGGATCCAGTTTCCGGTTCATCAGCGCCAGTTGGAACTCGAACTCGAAGTCCGAAACCGCCCGCAACCCGCGAACCACCGCGGTCGCCCGTTTGCGCCGGGCATATTGGATGAGCAATCCCTCAAATTCATCCACCGACACGTTTCGCAGTCCCTTGACGGCATCGGCGGCCAACCGCCGGCGTTCGTCCACGCTAAACAGAGGTTGTTTTTCCGTGTTGACTGCCACCGCAACAATCACGCGGTCAAACATCTGGCCAGCACGACGAACAATGTCGAGATGACCATTGGTGATGGGATCGAAACTGCCGGGATAGACTGCAATCTTCAATTTGAACCTCCGTGCCCTTGGCGATGACGATAGTTTTCAAGTCATCATTTTGCAATCTTTTCTTTTCCGGCGCGGCCGTGCCAGTTGGAAAAAGGTGGGCATCCCCTGCGCCATCATGATGGATACACAGGGTCCTGCGATTCGCACCAGGGATTTTCCCATCCCGCTCCCAGGGCATCGAATCCAGTGCCGACCCCGAGATCACCATTCTACGGGCTGAACAATCCCTGCCGGAGAAGAGACTTCTCGCCAAAGGTGACCAGGTGGTCATCATCTCCGACATTCGCGCGCGCGATAAGCTCATCAACGCCATCCAGATGCGCCTTGTCGAGTAATCCACGATAACCGAGCGCAGTCTCGGGGATATCACTGGGTTCAAGCGGTGGGGAACAGGGTGGCCCACCGGCTGCTACTAAGAACCTCGCAAGGTTCAAGATTTATGCAGCATCATCTCGCTAAGTGGTTGATACAACGCCAACAACAAGCCGTCCTGCGCAAACCAGACCACCCAAAAGCGTGGTCAAAACTTTATACGATTTGCACCCAGGAGAACAAATCGACGGAGTTTCTGCAATTCTGCGAGGACATCATCCGGGTCCACCCCGGCAACCGGCACGCGTGGACCTTTCTCCAGCTCGCCAGTAAAGAGGAAACGTCGGCCGTTGATTTGCTGACCCTCTCAAAGGAAATTGTCCGCCTTCATCCCGACGACGAGCGCGCATGGTCGCGGCTCGACGCCGCGCATGAAAAACAGGAGGACGATTTCGACCTGATTGATTTCTGTCAGGATATCATCAAACAGCACCCGGGTAATTCCAGCGCGCTGGTGCGCCTGTCTGTGGCCTACAAAAGACAGGGCAAATACACCGAGTTGATTTCCACGTGCTTCGAACTCCTCACCGCCCGGCCCGGCGATGCCCAGACCTGGTGCAATCTGGCCGATGCTTATGCGGCCCGCTGCAAGTACGATGACGCCATCGGCGCGTATGAGAAGGCCATTGCCCTGAAACCAAACTTCGTCGTCGCTTGGAACAACCTCGGCAACGTCCACCACCTCCAGGCGCAGTACGATCGCGCTGTGCAGGCCTACCAGAAAGCGATCTCGATCAACTCCGGCGATGCCACGCCGTGGGTCTGGCTCTGTCTCGCCTACGCCGAGATGGGCAAGGCGAAGGAAGCGCACGACGCCGTCAAGAAGGTGGAAAAGTGTCTCCCGCTCGTCGCCAGTATGCTTAGCGAAGAGTTGGCTGAGAAGTTCTCAGCCGTGGCGGCCGCGGTCGGTTGATGCAGTGTTGACCCGCAGGAAGTCCACCCGCGTGTCTCCGTAAATCGACCCGCGCACCTGCTCCCACGGCTCGCCGACAGCCAACGCGTCGCGTTTCGCCGACTCCAGCACGAGAAGTCCATCGCTCGCCAGCAACCGCGGCAAGCCTGCCTCACGTAACAACTCCTGCGCCGCTTCGCCATACGGTGGATCGGCTAATATGACTTGGAAGATTTCCCCATCCGCCACAAGCTTCCGAAGCTGCTCGGCAACCGCCGTGCGCGCCACCGCGAACGAACAGTCCACTTCAGAATTCTTCTGGAATGCCTGAATGTTTTTCTGCAGAGACTCCAGCGCGTCGCGCGCCTGCTCGACAAATGTCACTGACTTTGCTCCGCGACTCGCTGCTTCCAAACCCAGCGCACCGGTCCCCGCGAACAAGTCCAACACCCGCGCGCCGACCACGCGTGCACCCAAACTGGAAAACACTGCTTCGCGGATGCGATCCGCCGTGGGCCGCACACCCGCGCTCGGCACAACCAGCGTCATTCCCTTGGCGAGACCAGCAATGATGCGCATGGCTACTTAAAGAAGCTGCTGCAGACCCTTCTGCAGCAATTGTTGGCCGATGCGTTTCGCCAGATCGGTCTTCGGCGAGTTGTAGGGTCCCGTGACCTTGAAATCCAGCGTCAGCGAGCCGTCTAGCTGTTCGGTGAACAGATCGCGGATTCCCGGCAGCGCACCGTCGAGCGCCCCCTTGGCAAAGGTGAGCCTCATATTGTGGTGCAAGGTGTATTTGTCGAGCGACACGAAGCCCTTCCCGGTAATCTGCATTTGCGGTGATGTGAGTCGCACTACCGGCGTCTGCATCACGTTGTTGCTGACCGAATACTCCAACAAACACTGGTCGAAGCTCACATTGCGCAACGCGTCTATTTGCAGCAGGCCGGCCAACAAGTTCAAGAGCGGAACCTCCATCAACTTGCCGTCGTCGATTTCGACGCGACCGTTGCCGATGATTGTCGGCACCCCACCCGTACCCGCCAGCGACGTCGTGACGTTGAGCTTTCCGCTGATGGCTTGTTTTGCGCCCGCGTCCTGCAACAACCGGGCTACATCACTGTTCGTCAACTGCACACTCACGGTGTATTCAAGCCCGGTACCGAAGTTGACCGATACGTCCCCCGAAATCTTGCCGCCCGCCAACTCGCCGTGTAAGGACGATAGCGCCACGCGGTCTGATCCCAGTTGCACCAATGTGGCGGCCTTCTCCACGAACAGCTTCTCGGACAAATCGATCTTGTCGATGCCCGCCTTGCCGCTGCCGGTAAGTTTGTTGCCGATCAAACTCACGGAACTGGAAAAATCGATCCCGTCCAGCTTCACGAGGGGCTGGTTGCTGTCGCTCACCATGGACAGGGCACCTTGCGTAATGGCGAGCTTGGAGAGCACAATGTCGAGGGGGACGGGCCTTTCCGCTTTCGTCGTCGCAGGTGCTGGCGGCGTCGATACCGCAGCATTTGTTTTGGTTTCGTCCACCGGGGCGCCGATCTCTTCGTAATTCCACCCGCCCTTGTCATTTTGCGAGAGAGTGATCACGGGCTTGTCGAGCGACAGTTCTTCGATCTCCACGCGACGGCTCAACAGCGGCAGGAGCCGGTACCGCAGCACAAAGGCGTTCGCCGTGACCAGATTGCCGGGAAAGCCGGGCGGGTTCCCAATGGTCACCCCGCGCAACTCCACGCCGCTAAAGAGCGACACCTTCAAATTGTCGATCCACACGTCGGCGCCCAATTCTTGGTGCGCCGCCCGCAACGCCTGCTCCTTGAACGCCGGCGTTTGCAGGTAGCGACTGGTAAAATAGATTCCCGCGCCGACCAGGATGATGGCCAGCGCCATCACCACGGCGACGATAATCAGAATCACTTTGATCGCTTTCACCATCTGTCTCCACGAGTTCGTGTTTGGCTTGCCCGGGATTCTCGCCTACAATGGATGCGCTTTTCAACCATGGACAATCTCTTCGTTATTTTCAATCCGGCGGCGCGCGGCGAGAAATCGCGGCGAATTCAACGATTTCTGGAAGCGAAGGCAAGTCCGTCGGTTACCCTGACGCCGACACAACGCGCTGGCGAAGCGCAATCGCTGGCGGCCCGCGCCGTCATGGAGGGATACAAGATCATCGTCGCCGCGGGCGGCGATGGCACGATCAACGAGGTCATCAACGGCATCGGCACCTCCGGCGTGGCGCTCGGCGTGTTGCCGTTCGGCACGGTCAATGTTTTCGCGCACGAGCTTCGTATCCCCCGCAAGCTTGACGCTGCGTGGGCCGTTATCCTTGGCGGACACACGCGCACGATCGATTTGGCGCGTGCCCAGGCCAACAACTCGACCCGCTATTTCGTCCAGCTCGCGGGCGTGGGTTTCGACGCCCACGCGGTCCGCACCGCCAGTTGGGAACTGAAGAAAACAATCGGCCCGCTCAGTTACGTCTGGGCAGGTATTAAGGCGCTTTCGAAGTCCCATCCGGCAGTCGAAGTTTCAGTGAACGGAAGCGACCCACTCGGCAGCGGGGTGGCCGTGCTTGTCGGGAACGGGCGCTTTTACGGCGGGCGATTCACGCTTTTCCCCAAGGCGCGCATGGACGACGGGCTGCTCGATATTTGCGTGTTTGAGAAAGTGGGTTATTGGGACGTGTTGCGCTACGGGCAGGGCATCCTGCGTGGCGCGCACATCGACCTTGGCGACGTGAAATATTTTCAAACGGAGAGCCTCGTGTGCCGCGCGACCGGTCCGACCCCGTTCGAGTTGGACGGAGAGGATGCGGGCGACGCGCCGGTGACATTCTCGGTGGTGCCGCGCGCGTTGCGAGTGGTCGTGCCGAAATCGAATAGAGGAGAGAATCATGCTTGATGAGTTCCTGCAATCCCCCGCGTATGTCATGGCCTGCCAGCAATACGATCGCGTCGCTGACTTCCTCGACATCGGCCAGAGCGAGCGGATCCGCACCAAAATGCCCAAACGCGCCTTCATCGTGTCGGTCCCCACGCGCATGGATGACGGGCACACGGAGTTGTTCACCGGCTACCGCGTCCAGCATCATCTCTCGGTCGGCCCGACCAAGGGCGGACTGCGCTATCACCCCGACGTGACGCTCGGCGAAGTCGCCGCGCTGGCGATGTGGATGAGTTGGAAATGTTCGCTGTGTGGATTGCCCTACGGTGGCGCCAAGGGCGGCGTCACCTGCGACCCGCGCAAGATGAGCCGCGGAGAACTCGAGCGCATGACCCGTCGATTCACCCAGGAAATGATCCCATTCATCGGGCCGCACGTCGATGTGATGGCGCCCGATCTCGGGACCAACGAGCAGGTCATGGCGTGGATGATGGACACGTACTCGATGCATGAGGGGAACCCGGTGCCCCAGATCGTGACCGGCAAACCTCTATCCCTCGGCGGTTCCGCCGGGCGCAAGGAAGCCACCGGCCGCGGTGTCGCCTACCTCGTAAATCGCGCGCTGGACAATCTGAGCATGAAATCGGAAGGCACGCGCGTCGTGGTTCAGGGTTTCGGCAACGTCGGTTCCATCGCGGCCCAACAACTGTATCGGTTTGGCGCGAAGATCATCGGGGTCAGCGATTTCTCCGGCGGCATCCACAATCCGAATGGCCTCGATGTCAACAAACTCATCGACCACACGGCACGGCACGGCAGCCTGGAAGGTTTTGGAGAAGGCAGCCGCATCACGAATGAGGAATTGCTGCAACTCGAATGCGATGTGCTCGTCCCGGCCGCGCTCGAGCGCCAAATTACGGATAAGAACATCGGCAAGATTCGCTGCCGTGTCCTGGCCGAAGCCGCGAACGGGCCGACGACCGTCGAAGCCGACAAAGTCCTGCGGCAGCGCGACGATATCTTCCTCATTCCCGACGTGCTCTGCAACGCGGGCGGCGTGATCGTCAGTTATTTCGAGTGGGTCCAGGATTTGCAGAGCTTCTTCTGGACCGAGGCGGAAGTGAACGACAAGTTGTATCGTCAACTCGAAGCCGCGTACCAGCAGGTCTTGCAGATGGCCCGGAAGAACAAGCTGTACATGCGCGACGCGGCACTGGCGCTCGGCATCAGCCGGATCGCCCTGGCAAAACAGGTGCGCGGCCTGTTCCCGTGACAATGCGCGCGCGTGCAACACCTTGACTTTGCGTGGTTTTGCGGTCAGATTCGGTTTGTCTGATGAAATCGCGGATAATCACCGTAGTGGTCTGCCAGTTCTACGTCATGGTGGTGATGGCTTTTGGCGTCATCCACCAGCACCAACGGATATGGGATCCCACTCACCGGCAGGACAATTGCGCGGCCTGCGCGTGGCAACTCTATGCCGTTAGCGATGTCCCCAATGTGGCGCCATTCATCTTCGGTTGTGTCTTGGAAAACCCGCTGCAGGTGTTTCAGGCGATTTCGCATTCCAGTCCCACCTTTTCTTATTCCCCGAGTCGCGCCCCTCCTGCCGCCCTGGCATAGCTTGATTGGTTTCGTTCGATTGAGTGGAAAATCCGGACCGTCGTATCGGCCGGGAAAAGTTGTACTTTGGGAATAATTCACATGAAACAAATGTCTTTGCGGTGTCACAGGCAAACAACGGGCATCGGGCCCCTGCCAGAGGAGAAGAAGTGAGCGCCCTTCTGGAGCTTCGCGGCCTGCACAAAAGCTTTCGCGAAGCCGATGGCAATCTGATTGAAGTCATCCGCGTGAAACAGTTTGCGCTGGGTGCGGGCGAACAAACCGCGCTGGTTGGCGAGAGCGGCTCGGGCAAAAGCACGCTGCTGAATCTGATCGCGGGTATCCTGTTGCCGGATGAAGGAGAGATCCTCGTCAACGGCACCAATCCCACGCAGCTCAGCGAGGCGGCGCGCGACCGCTTCCGCGCGGCCAACATCGGGTACGTGTTCCAATCCTTCAACCTGCTCCAGGGGTTCACCGCTTTGGAAAACGTGTTGCTGGGACAGATGTTTGGCGGCAGCAATGGAGGCGCGGACCGGGCGGTCCAATTGTTGAAGAGCGTCGGTCTGGAACATCGTCTCCACCACAAACCGCGGGCTCTGTCGGTCGGCGAGCAGCAACGCGTCGCCATTGCCCGCGCGTTGGTGAACGCGCCGCCGCTGGTATTGGCCGACGAACCCACTGGCAGTCTCGACTCGAAAAACGGGATGGCCGTGCTGGAGTTGCTCCGCCGGGTTTGCACGGACGGCAAACACACGCTCCTGCTGGTCACGCACGACCCGCATGTGATGGACAAGTTCGAGAAGGTGGTGCGCCTGGAGGACCTGCAATGAACCTGGTGAAAATTGTGATCAAGAACATGCGGCAGCGCGCGCTGGCCACGTGGTTGACGGGCGCCTCGGTAATGCTGGGAGTGGCTCTGGCGGTGGCGATCCTGCTGATCAAACTGGGCGTGCAACAACGCTTCGAACAGGGCACGCTCGGGTACGAGATGGTCGTCGGCGCCAAGGGCAGCCCGCTGCAGTTGGTGTTGAATGTGGTCTACAACCTCGACATTTCACCCGGAAACATTTCCTGGAAGTTGTTCGAGAAACTGCGCGACGACAAGCGCGTGAAGCTCGCCGTGCCGTTCTCGGTCGGCGACAATTATCACGGCTTTCGCATCGTCGGTACGACCGACTCGTTCTTCAAGGACTTCGAGTTCGAACCGGGCCGGAAACCCGAACTGGCGGTCGGGCGTATCTTCAACTTTTCCGAGGATGCGTTGAAGGGTGCGTTTCAGGAAGCCGCGGAACGGGCGCGCGAGCGCGAAGCGAAGGAACGCGGCGAAGAGGTCAAACCGGCCCCGGAGCCCGCGCCCGTGGAACACCCGTTCGAAGCAGTGGTTGGTTCGACAGTCGCGGAGCAAACGAGCCTTGCGGTCGGCCAGAAGTTTATCGCGGCGCACGGCGTCCAGCCGTCGGCCGAGGCCAAGGAGCACACCGAAAACCCGTGGACGGTGGTCGGCATTCTCCAGCCGACGCACACAGCCGTTGACCGCGCGATCTATATCAACCTCGACAGTTTTTATCACATTGAGGGACACGAACTGCGGGGGCCAACCGCGCCGGAAAAACCGGAAGAAAAGGACAATGACCCGGACCCCGGACAGGTCTCCTCCATCGTGTTGAAGCTGCGCAGTCCGATTACCGCGTTTGGGTTGTATCGCGAGCTCAACGACCGGGAGGACGCGATGGCGGCATTCCCGGCGGCGGAAATCCGCAAGCTGTTCGATATCGTCGGCAATATCGACCGCCTGCTGCTGGCCCAAGCGATCCTCATCTTGATCGTGGCGGGCGTTGCCATCGCCGTGTCGATCTACAATTCGATGAGCGAACGGACGGCGGGAAATCGCCATCTTGCGCGCGCTGGGAGCAAGACGGGCGACGATCTTCTCCATCGTCCTGTTGGAAGCCGTGATTATCTGCCTCTTCGGCGCGGCGGCGGGTCTTGTGGGCGGGCATGTGGTCGTCGGCCTGGCCAATGGGGCCCTGTACAAGGCGTCCGGGTTCGTCATTCCGGCGTTTCACATTCAGCCTCTGGAATGGTATATTCTGGGAGTAGCTGTTATATTGGGAGCACTGGCAGGACTCGGGCCGGCATTTGGTGCGTATCGCACGGACGTGGCCAAGAACCTGGCTCCGACCAGTTAGGAACATCGGTTTATGGGCATCGCGATAACCAAACAACAGGTGAAAACGTTCAGCACGGGCGCGATCGTGCTCGGCTTGGTGTTGCTGCCGGGCCTGGCGAGTTTCATCCAGCAACAACTGATGCAGCGGAAGATGGCGAAGTTGAACATGGTGCAAAACGCGATGGCCAGCACCCCGACGGCGGCCGTCGCGGCTGACCCATTGGATTCCAAGTATACGCGGCTGCAATTCGACACGCTGAAAAGCTGGACGTACATCGAGGGCAAGACGCCGATTCCCGACTTCATCCAGAAGCTCAATGGACAGAACATCGAGATGGTCGGGTTCATGATGCCGTTGAGCGAAGTGAAAAACATCACGGAGTTCATCCTCGTACCGTCGCTCTGGGGGTGCTGTTACGGCCAGCCGCCGGCGGTCAACCACGTCGTCGTAGTGAGGATGCCGCCCGGGCAAACGACGAAGTTCTTCAATGATGTCATCCGCGTGCGCGGAAAATTCAGCGTCGGCGAGACCAAACAGGATGGTTATACGGTGAGTCTCTACGTGCTCACGGTGGACAAGATCGACGGGCAATGACCGCGGACACGAAAATCGAAATCGCTCCACCGGCGGAAACCATACGAGCGCCGCTCCGGCCTCTCGGGCACGAGCATGTGGGGCATCACACCCACGTAAAGCTGGATCAGCTCGCGTTTTGGTCGTCAAGCATCTGTGCTGTGCATTGCATGGTGATGCCCATCGTGTTGATTTTCTTTCCGGTGATGACCTGGATCCACTGGAGCCGGATGATGGACGTGATTGCGCTCAGCGTGGCGGCGGTATTTGGATTGGGCGGGTGCATTCTCAGCCTGCGTCATCATCGGGACACGGTGCCGCTCATTCTTGTGCTCACAGGCCTGACGTTGAATGCCACGGGACGATTTGCTTCCGTCCATCTCGGTCCGTTTCTCGCGCAGACGTTGATCATTGCCGGGCCGTTGATGATGGCCTACGGACTGTGGAGAGACCGAAGACTCTGCCGATGCAGTTGCCGCGCGCACTGATCAGCGGTCTCTTCGCGTGCGCCGCGGACATCCCCAGCGTATAGTGCCGGCGTGAAGGTCGTCGTCGCCCTCGACAAATTCAAAGGCAGCCTCACCGCGCCGCGCGCCTGTGAGATCGTTCGCGACGCAATCCAGTCCGTCCAACCCGGCGTGACCATCGTCATGAAACCCATGGCCGACGGCGGCGACGGCACCGCCGAAGTTCTCCACGCCGCGCTCGGGGGTCAACGGCTCGCGAGCGAGGTGAGTGGCCCGATTCCGGGGACCCGGGTCAACGCCTCATATCTCTGGTTGGAGCGCGAACGCATGGCCGTGGTGGAGATGGCGAGTGCGAGCGGATTGGCACTCTTGAAGGCTGAGCAGCGCGATCCATTGAGGACCACGACGTTTGGGACCGGTGAATTGATTGGCGATTCGGTGGCGCGCGGGGCGCGTCGGATTCTACTCGGGGTCGGCGGCAGCGCGACGGTCGATGGCGGCGTGGGCGCCGCGATGCCGCTCGGCTGGCGGTTTCTGGATGCGCAAGGCCGGTCGGTCGGTTTCGGCGGCGGAGAACTGGAGAAGATCGAGCAAATCGTGCCGCCGTCAGATCGCCGATGGCCCGTCATCGAAGTGCTCAGCGACGTGGATAATCCACTGTGCGGCGCGCGCGGCGCGGCGCGCGTCTTCGGACCGCAAAAAGGTGCGACACCGGAAGCGATCGAACAACTCGACGCCGGCTTGCGGCATTTGGCGAGGTTGGTGAAGGAACAACTTGGCAAGGACATCGCCGGTGTTCCCAGTGGGGGCGCGGCGGGCGGCCTGGCTGCCGGAGCCGTGGCATTTTTGGGTGCGCGGCTCGTGCCCGGCGTCGAGACGGTGATGAACGTAATCGGGTTGGACGCCGAACTTGCCGATGTGGATTGGGTCATCACGGGCGAAGGGCGTTTTGACGAACAATCACTGCGGGGAAAAGTTGTCTCCGGTATCATCCGGCTTGCAGGAAAACACGCGGTGAAAGTGGGTGTGATTGCGGGCAGCGTGCAGGTTCCTGAAAGCGTCTGGCGTCGCGAAGGAATCGAAGTGGCACTGTCTACGATGTCTCCCGGAATGGAATTGCCCGAAGCGATGGCGTCGGCGGAGGGACTTCTGGCGTCCTCGGCACGCCAGTTGGCTGCCAGGATTCTGACCTAGAGCGGTTTAAATAAAACTGTAGCCACAACGCTTGGTCCCTGGTAGGGTGCGTTCATGCGAACCCTATCACTGGATCTGCGGGAACGGATCTTGGCGTCTTACGACCACGGCGAGGGCACCCGCGACAAGGTTGCGGCTCGCTACCAGGTTTCGCTCGGGATGGTCAAGAAACTCTTGCAGCAGCGTCGGCGCACCGGCCAGATCGGCCCGCGCCACCATTTCTCGGGACGCAAGCCGATGATTCTGGACATCCATCATCGCCAGTTGCGAGCGCTGCTGAGCCACAAGCCGGACCTGACCTTGCGCGAGCTGCGCCAGGCCGTGGCCCTGAAGTGCTCACTGCCGGCCATCCACTACGCCTTGGCGAAGATGGGGCTGACATATAAAAAAGACGCTCCGCGCCAGCGAGCAAGACCGCCTGGATATCGCCCGCGCGCGCCGCACGTGGCGGCGCTACCAAACGGGCTTCGATCCCGCCAAGTTGATCTTCCTTGACGAGTCGGGTGCCACGACCAACCTGACCCGCTTGTGCGGCCGTGCGCCGCGGGGTCTGCGCGTCCACGCCAGCGCTCCCCAAGGTCATTGGCAAACCACCACCCTGATCGGGGCGTTGCGACTGGATGGCTCAACCGCCTGCATGGCAATCGAGGGAACCGCCGATACGGAGGTGTTTCGGGCCTATGTCCGCCACGTCCTGTGCCCCACGCTGCACCCGGGCGACGTGGTGATCTTGGACAACCTCGCCCCGCACAAGAGCCAGCCGACCCTCTCTTTGATCGAAGCGGCGGGCGCCGCGATTCGTTTTCTGCCGGCCTACTCGCCGGACCTCAACCCGATCGAGAAACTGTGGAGCAAAGTCAAAGCCAGCCTGCGGACAGCCGAAGCACGAACGCAGCCAACGCTGGTTCAAGCGATGGCGGTCGCTTTGGAGGGCGTGACACGCCAAGATGCCAGGAATTGGTTTGCCTCGTGTGGCTACAGTTTTATTTAAACCGCTCTAGCCAACTTCTTCGAGCACCCAGTGGTTCGGACGCGCTTCGCGACGGGCCAGCTTCTTTTCCTGCAGAGCGGCGCGAGCCTGTTCGGGAGTGGTGCCCTCGGGAGGCCAAATTACCCGTGGCGGCCTTCGGGACGGGTCAATGGTCGGGACGGCGGACAACAGAGCCTTCGTATAGGGATGAATCGGATCACTGTAGATGTCGGCGGCGCTGGCTTCCTCGACGATCTTGCCGAAGTACATCACCAGGACATGATCGCTGATATGCTCGACCACCGCAAGATCGTGGGCGATGAACAGGTACGTGAGGTTCAGTTTCTCCTGAAGGTCCTGCAGGAGGTTGATGATCTGGGCTTGCACGCTCACATCGAGCGCGCTGACCGGTTCGTCGCACACGATGAACCGCGGTTGCACGGCCAGCGCGCGCGCAATGCCGATGCGTTGGCGTTGGCCGCCGCTGAACTCGTGCGGGTAACGCCGTCCATGTTCCGGCGCGAGACCGACTGCGGTTAGCAATTCGGCGACGCGGTCGCGTTCTTCGCTTCTGGTGGCGCAGAGTTTGTGGATGCGCAACGGCTCGGTAATGATGTTGCCGACAGTCATCCGTGGGTTCAGCGAACCGTAGGGGTCCTGGAAAATCATCTGGGCTTTACGGCGAAAGGGTTTTGTGCCCGCGCCGTCGAGCTTGGTGATGTCTTGACCGTCAAACCGAATCTCTCCGGCAGTTGGTTCGATTAAGCGCAAGATGGTTCGCCCGAGCGTGGTCTTGCCGCAGCCGCTCTCGCCGACGAGGCCGACCGTTTCGCCTTCGTTAATCGCGAAACTCACGCCATCGACCGCGCGAACCCAGCCCACGGGGCGTTGCAGCACGCCCGCGCGGATCGGGAAGTGCGTTTTGAGGTCTTTGATTTCGAGAAGGCTCACGGGATGGCTCTTTTCAAATCAGGTTTGTCCCAGTACGGGCAGCGGACGTGGCGCGTATTGTCGCCCGCATCGGCCAGCGGCGGTTCGGGATCGAGCGCGCAATCGTTTTGGGCGCGGTCGCAACGCGCGGCAAACTTGCAGCCGGCCGGCAAGCGGGCGGGGTTTGGCACGGAGCCGGGGATCGCCTGGAGTCGTTCGGTGTGCGCGCCGAGCATGGGAATCGAGTGCATCAATGCGGCTGTGTACGGATGCAACGGTCGTTTCAGGAGCGCGGCGGCCGGGGCGTATTCGACGATGCGGCCCGCGTACATGACGGCGACGTTGTCCGCGAGGTCACCGACGATACCGAGGTTGTGCGTGATCAACAGGATGCTCATCCCGATCTTTTTCTTGAGGTCCTTCAACAAATCCAGGATCTGCGCCTGGATCGTCACATCAAGGGCCGTGGTCGGTTCATCCGCGACGAGCAGCGCGGGATTACAGGCCAGCGCCATCGCAATCATCACGCGCTGCTGCATCCCGCCGCTGAGCTGGTGCGGGTAATCGCGCATCCGACGATCGGGATCGGAGATGTTCACGAGCTTGAGCAGGCGCGCGACTTCGGCATCCGTGGCGTCCTTCGGGCGGTGCAGTTGCAGCGCCTCTTTGATTTGATAACCGATACGAAACACGGGATTCAGCGACGTTGCCGGTTCCTGAAAGATGTAGGAGATTTTCGCGCCGCGAATTGAGCGCAGCCGTTCCTTGTCCATCTTCAGCACGTCTTCGCCTTCGAGAAGGATCTCGCCGCCCTTGTAAACGCCCGGCGGGGTGGCAACCAGCTTTGCGAGCGAAAGCGCCGTGACGCTTTTCCCGCAGCCACTTTCGCCGACCAGCGCGAGTGTCTCCCCGCGCTGGATCGTAAAGCTCACGCCATCGACCGCGTGCACTTCACCTTCGTCGGTGAAGAAGCTCACGCGAAGATCGCGTACATCCAAAAGAGTGCCTGAGTGCATAGGTGCCTATGTGCCTAAGTCGCAGAATTCAGGTGGAAGGTCGAGAGCAGAGTCGGCAGCAACGGTGGATTCGCGGATCACATAATCTGGAGAGCTCCTTTGCAGATGGCCGATCAACCCGCCAATTGTTTTCGAGGTTTCCAAGGACAACGCTTTTGTTAATTCGAATTGAGCTGGCGTGATGTATCGCTGATCCAAGGCGACGTACAACTGGCTGCGAACTTCGCCGGCAGAGCCTTTGGCGATGTCGAGAAAGCGAACAAGTTCCTTCCGGCTCCAACGATCAAATCCTTCCGCGACGTTGGACATGCAGGAAACAGCCGCGGCCCGCATTTGGCGGATCAGCTCGAAATCCTTTCCGAACGATGGTAGCCGCGTGAGATCGTACACCGCATTGGTCAGCGAGCGGGCCTTTTGCCAGCAGATCAGATCTTCAAATCGCTCCACTTTCATCTTATGCACTCAGGCACTTATCCACTTTGGCACTCACGCCGTCTTACCCTCCGCAATTCGGAGCTTCGGATCAAGAGCATCTCGCAGGGCGTCACCGAAGAGGTTCAGGGCCAGCACGAGAAAGAACATCGCGATGCTGGCGCCGGCGAGTTCCCACCAGTTGCCGAGCCAGAGACGCTGTTTGGCATCATTGATGATCGTGCCCCAACTGGGTTCATTGGCGATGCCGATACCGAGGTAACTGAGGACGACCTCGGCGAGAATCAACCCCGGGAATCGCAGCGAGAAGTTGATAATCACCAAGTGTGAGACGTTCGGCATGATGTGGCGGAACATGATCGAGGCGTTGCTGGCGCCGAGCGCGCGGGCGGCGAGAACGTATTGGCGTTCGCGGTGCTTGAGATATTCGCCGCGGATGATCCGGCATAGGCCGACCCAGCCGGTGAACCCCATGCCGACGCAGATCGCCAGCAGACCGGAATCGATGTAACGGGTGACCGACTGCATGGCGGCGCTGCGTTCGACGGCCGCACGCGTGACGTAGGTGATGGACATGATCAAGAGAATGTCCGGCACAGACGCGACGACGGAAAACAAATACACGATGGCGCCATCCAGCTTGCCGCCAAAATACCCGGCCAACGCCCCCAACGCGAAACCGAGCGGGACCACGATGAATGAAGTAAGCAGGCCAATCTCAAAAGCGATGCGCGTTCCTTGAATCAACTGCTTGAGGTTGTCGCGGCCGGCGAAGTTGGTGCCCAGCGGATGCGGCAGGCTGGGCGGCCGGTTGCGGTTTTCATAGTGTGAGATTTTGTAGTCGGGGACCGTCCCGCGAATCTTGGCGGACCAGTACACGCCCTCGGCGTACACCCAGGTGGCGGTATAGACACAGAGGATGGCCAGACAGATCATGGCCACCCGATTGCGGCGCAACTGGCGCCACGCGATGGTCCACAAACCTTCCGGTGAAGGGGAGGCCGAAACGATATTGGGTTGCGCCAGGGTGGTGCTCATTTGAGTCGGATCCTCGGATCGGCCCAGGTGTAACCAATGTCAGTGATTGCGTTGAAGAGGACAAACAGGAGGGAACCGATGAACGTCGTCGCGAAGACAACGTCGTCGTCGAAGTTGAACAGAGCCATGACGGTCAGGCGACCGAGGCCGGGGATGCCGAAGAAGTTTTCCAGCAGCAATGCGCCCGTGTAGAGGAAGGGGATCGCGATGATGACATTGGTGAGGATCGGGATGAGCGCGTTGCGCAGGACATGGCGGAACAGGATCGTGCGGGATGACACACCCTTGGCGCGGGCGGTGCGGACGTATTCCTGGTACATTTCATCGAGCATGACGGTGCGATAGAACCGCAGTTCACCGCCGACGCCGGCGATGACGCCGATCATCACCGGCAAGATCAGGTAGCGCGGGTTCTCGAAACCCCAGACCGGGAACAACCGCCACACGCTGGCCAGCCAGTATTGCGCGAGCATGATGTAGACGAGCGAGCTGATGCTCATGCCCATCACGGACAGCAGCACCAGACCGCGGTCAATCCACGTGTTGCGATAATAGGCGGCCAGCAGAGCCAAGCCGACACCGAGGAACAACTCGATCACAAACAACGGCGTCGTTACGCAGAGCGATGGCCCCACGCCTTCGCGCAGCATGGTGCTCACTCGCTCTTTCGTGACGATCGACTGACCGAAATCGAGGCGGACGAGGTTCCAGGCCAATTGCGGAAACTGCGCGTCGAACACATGCCGGGGAAACCCGTGGAGATTCACAAAGAGAGGTTTGTCATAGCCGCGTTCATGGCTGATCTGGGCGATACGCGCGGGTGTGGCGTTCTTGCCCGCGATGCGGTACGCGGGATTCCCGCCAACGACGCGAAAGACAAAGAACGTGATCAACATCACACCGATGGTGATCGGGATGACGGAGAGCAGGCGGCGTATGATGTAGGCGGTCATCGCATCAATGCGGCAGCACTTTGTAGAATTTGGCGTTGGGGTAGGGAAACCCGTGCGGTTTGTAGTTTTGGAACCAGGGTTGGAACAGGCCGTAATTCAGTCGATAGTCCAGCAGCGCCCAGACGCAGTCCGTCGTGGTCATGTCGGCCATCTGCTCGTACAAAGCTGTGCGCTCCGGCGAATCTGCCATGGTGAGGATTCGCTCATAGGACCGGTCAAACTGTGGGTTGTGATAATTGCATGAGTTGATGCCCGGACACTTGTTCGGGCCATAAAACAGTTGAAGGAAATTCTGTGCATCGGGATAGTCAATCACCCAGCCCCCCCAGAACACCTGTGTCTCGCCGTCGTGCTCGCGCCGTATGTATTCCGCGAAACTCAGTTGCTGGACATTCAGGTCGACGCCGATGGCGCGCAGGTCTCCTCGAAAAAGTCGGCTTCCTGGCGCGCGTCCGTGCTGCCGGAACCGGGAAGAATCATCGTCAGCCGCAACGCGTTCCCACGTTCGTCGTGGCCGTCCGGGTAACCTGCCTCGGCCATCAATTGTTTGGCGCGTTCGAGATTGTATTCGTAAGTGTACGGTTTGTCCGTGTGACCCGCCACGCCTGGTGGGATAAACGAGTTGGCCGGCATGTAGCGATTGTTGAAAATGACCTCCACGTATGTTTGCACGTTGATGGCTGATGCAAAGGCCTGCCGCAGCTTCCGGTGACGTTCATTGATGACCGGGTCGGTCGATACGCCGACGACGGAGTCCAACATGTTGAACCCGATGTAGTCCGTACCCAGACTAGGCGTCTTATAGAGACGGATTCCTCGTTTCGCCAATTCCGGTGACAGCGAAAGATCAGGAGAGATCGCCTTTTCAAAATAGTCCTTGTTGATGCCCGAATCGCTAATACGCCCCCCGAGAAACATCTGCCAGGACGTGTAAAACTCGCGGATATCGTATTCAACGATCCGGTCGACGAGCGGCAATGGTTTATCGGCGTCGTCGAGCAATCCCGCGGCGCGGTCGCCCGCCTCACCCTTGTCAGGGTAGGTCTGGCCACTGAACGTGGGATTGCGTTCAAACTCGATGCGATAATTTGGCCGCCAACTCTTCAACCGAAATGGCCCGGTGCCGACGGGATGCCGGCGAAACTGGTCACCGTAGAACTCGACGGCCTCGTGCGGCACCACGAACGCATAACACATTGTCAACACGTAGAGCAGTTGTGGGTACGGCTTGGCCAGCCGGATTTGCAGGCTGTATTTGTCCGTTGCCTGAAAGCCCGGCAAGGGCGTGGAGTAATCGACCGAGCCGGTGGTCGCGCCCGATTTTTTTCACCCAGTCATCGGCTCCCAAAACGTGGCCGGCAAAGATCCAATCACCTTGCGATTCGAGGTGCGGATCCAGGACGCGTTTGAAAGAATATACGAAGTCGGCGGCGACCACTTCGCGTCCGTTGCCACCGGGGAAGCACGGATCGTCGATAAAATGAACGCCGGGCTTGATTTTGAAGGTGTAGGTAAGTCCATCCGCCGAAATGTCCGTCATCGCTTCGGCAAGACGCGGGATGGGGCGGTAAGGTCGTTCCAAGTAGGCGTATTCCAACAGCCCCTCATAGACATAAGATACCTCCCTGGCCGATTCGACATCACCGGCGTCCACCGGGTCGAATCCCCTGAAATCGCCGCCGACGCCGCACAACGTGTTCACCTTGTCCGACGAGTCGGACGTGAAGATCGGGCCGCAGGAAACCGCTGTCGCGATAATCGCTCCCGTGCTGAGGAGGACGTGCAATCGCGACGGATGCATCGTGCCGTTTGGGGAAAAGCTATGGGGACGTGGGCGCTGGGCTCGACTGCGGTGTTGTGGGGGCCGGTTCGGCCGGGGCCGCCGGGGCCGGGGTGACCGGGGTGACCGGGGTGGCGGTTGAGGGCGTTGTTGGCCCTGAATTGGGGGCCGCGGGTGCAGTCGACTGAGACGTGAACGGGAATGCAGGCGCCTGGCCCGCTGGGGCGGCAGGCGCGGCCGGCATTGTTGCCAGCGTGCGGCGCATTAAGGAACCACCCGTCCTGGTGCGATGCGAATGCAGCACCGCCAGGATGAGCGTGGTGGCCAGAAGCAGGCCGGCGCACCAAATCGTCATACGCACCAACGCGGTGGTTGTGCCCGCACCGAATACCGTTTCGGTCATGCCGCCGCCGAACGCCGCGCCGACGCCCTGCTCCGAAGATTTTTGCATCAGCACCAGTAAAATCACAAACAGCGCGACCAGTATGTGGACCGCTGTCAAAAGTCCGATCAGAATGCTCATCTCAATTACCTCAATTCTTTCCGTGCGATTGCTTCGTTACAACGCCGCCTTCACAATGCCCGCGAAGCCTTTGGCTTCCAAGCTCGCCCCGCCGACCAGCGCGCCATCGATGTCGGGCTGGCCCAGCAACTCCTTCGCGTTTGCCGGTTTCACGCTGCCCCCGTATTGAAGGCGGACCTTGTCGGCAACCGTCGAATCAAACATCGCCGCGAGCAACTCGCGGATAAACGCGTGCACTTCTTGCGCCTGTGCGGGCGTGGCCGTCTTACCGGTCCCGATGGCCCACACGGGCTCATAGGCGATGACCGTGTCGAGCATAGCATCTTTGGTGAAACCTGCAAGCGCGCCTGCTACATGGTCGCGCACAACGATTTCCGTATGCCCGGCTTCGCGTTGGGCAAGGGTTTCGCCGACGCAGACAATAGGGCGGATGCCATTGGCGAGGGCGGCTTTGGCGCGCTTACTGACGCCCTCGTTCGTTTCGCCGAAGTACTGACGGCGCTCGCTGTGGCCGACAATGGCGTATTGGACGCCCGATTCCTTCAACATCGGGGCCGCAATTTCGCCTGTAAATGCGCCCTCCTTTTCCCAGTGGACGTTCTGCGCGCCGAGCTTGATGTTTTCACCTTGAAGCATGGTAGCCACAACATACAGAGCCGTAAATGGCGGACAGACAACGACTTCGACGTCGGTGTCTTTCACGCCAATGAGTTCCTTCTTCAGCTCGGAAACTAACGCCAGTGCGTCGGCTGCCGTTTTGTACATCTTCCAGTTTCCCGCGATGATTGGTTTGCGATTCGGATTCATGGTTACTTGTCGCTGAGCGCCGCGACGCCCGGCAACTCCCTTCCTTCCAGGAACTCGAGCGACGCACCGCCGCCGGTGCTGACGAACGTGACCTGCTTATCGACCCCGGCTTTTTTGACGGCTTTGGCGCTATCGCCACCGCCAATGATTGAGACTGCGGTTTTATTGGCGGCGACGGCTTTGGCGACCTCGAACGTGCCTTTCGAGTATTCCGGGACCTCGAAGATGCCCATCGGCCCGTTCCACACGATGGTCTTTGCCGATGCAATCTCTTTGTTGTACCGCGCGATCGTTTGCGGCCCGATATCCACGCCACACCAACCGTCTTCGATACTGGGACCATCGGTGATACGGGTCGTTGCGCCCGCCTCAGGTTTGGTTGCCTGCAGATGATCGCTCGGCAATAGAAATTTCTTTCCTTTGGCCTTTTCCAGCAACGACTTGGCCAGATCGAGCTTGTCGTTCTCCACGAGGGATTTGCCCACGCCGAATCCCTGGGTCTTCAGAAATGTGTACGCCATCGCGCCGCCGATGAGAATGGCATCGGCCTGGGTGAGAAGATTTTCGATGACGGCGATCTTATCGGAAACCTTGGCTCCGCCGAGGATGCAGACAAATGGTCGAGCGGGGGAACTGAGTGCCCCACCCAGATACTTCAATTCTTTTTCCATCAGGAGACCGGCAACGCATTTGCCACCGCGCTTCTTGATGATCTGGGCGGCGCCCTCAGTCGACGCGTGCGCGCGATGGGCCGAACCAAAGGCGTCATTTACGTACAAATCGGCGTTCTTGGCGAGTTTCTCCGCGAATGCGGGATCGTTCTTCTCTTCCTCGGCATAGAAGCGGAGATTTTCGAGCAACACAACGTCACCGGGCTGCATGATGCTGATGGTCTTGTCCACCTTGTCGCCGATGCAGTCATCCACGAAAGCGACGGGTCGGCCGAGTATCTCCGCGAGGCGTTGGGCGACGGGACGCAGGCTCTGTTTCGGGTCGCGTTTGCCCTTCGGGCGGCCCAGATGGGAGCACAGGATGACCTTGGCGCCGCCTTTGACCAGATAATCAAGGGTCGGCACGGTCGCTTTGATGCGTTTGTCGTCGGTGATCGCGCCGGCCTCGTCGAGCGGGACGTTGTAATCCACGCGCACCAGCACGCGCTGGTTGCGGAAGTCCTTCAAATCGGTAATAGAAAGTTTCGACATCATTTTTGAATTCACCCCGAACTAGCTTGGGGTCTCCACGTTGCAACGGGGCGCAAGGAGAGTATCGCATCAGGCCGGTGAGTCAAATCCAAAAGGCGTACGGTAGGCGTACGGGTTCGAGTCCTACCTGCGGAGCCAACTTTACCAATAGAGAGAACTTCACGGTCCGGCGCATTTTCGTAATCTTTCCCCGTCGAAATGAGCGGCAGACAGTATTCGATTTCCCCGCCAGCGGACTTGCTAAACTCGACGCGGCGAATCCAACTGCGAAGGAATGATTTTCGCTCAATGAGGGTGCCGGTCATAAGCAGCGACCGCAAATCTTCGACGTAATGCTGGATTTCCGATTGCGTGACTTGGATGGCACGCACGTTTTCAGTTTCGATTCCGCGCCGTTTGCTTTGAAGTTGTTCGATTTGCTGTTTCAGTTCGCGGATGCGCGGCGCTAAATCATCCAGTTCCATCTTGCCGGTTTCCACGGCAGCGAACAATCGCTGTAAACGCTTGGTGCATTCGTCAAGTTGCCCGTCGATTTGCGCGAGAATTTCTGACGAATCGGTTTTCAGTCGCGCAAGCTCTTCGTTCACCATTTTCACAAGGTCGGTGAGATTCTTGTCTGTCAGAATCCTCTCTTTGATACGGGCGACTACCGACTGCTCCAACTTCTCGCGATTCACCAACCCGGAATCGCACGCTTGTTTTCCCTTTTTCAGATAATTCTGGCAGCCGTAGTAGAAGAATCTTCCGCTCTTGGCGGTAGCGCCTATAAGCTTGGCACCGCAGTTTTTGCAGAATCCAAGACCGCTCAGCAAATAATCGCTGCTGATTGTGCGCGGGTGTCGAATCTTCGGGCCACGCTCCCGCAGAATTTCTTGCACCCGTTGAAACGGGGTTTCGTCAATGATGGCCGGGTGCGTGTTTTTCACACGAACAAGAGAGTGATTTGCGGCAGCGCGTTTCACGTGACGATTGCGGTAGCGATTAAACAGCGTATAGCCTGTGTAGGTTTCATTCGTGAGCATCGAATACAGAACGGTCTTGCTCCACAACTTGCCTTTGCGCGTCCGCAGCCCTTCCGCATTCAGGGCTTTGGCAATTTCCTTCGTGCCCATGCCGTCCAGAGACATCTTGAAGATGCGTTTCGCAATCGCCGCTTCGTTTTCCTGTACCGCGAGCTTGGATTTCTCTTGCTCGCCGATTTTCACTTTCACGACCCGATAACCGAACGGCGGCACGGAACCGTTCAAGAAACCTTGTGAAGCGTTTTCAGTCATTCCGCGCAACGTTTCTTGCGCGAGATTGGCCGAGTAGAATTCATCAATCACTTCAATCATGCCTTCCAGCATCTTGCCCGCTGGCGAATCGTCGAGCGGTTCGCTTACGGAAATCACCTGCACGCCATGTTTTCGCAGGAGTGCCTTGTAAATGATGGAATCTTCGCGGTTTCGCGCAAACCGTGACAGTTTCCACACCAAGATTGCTTCAAATGGATGATTCTTGGATTTTGCCAAGCTAATCATTTTTTGAAACGCCGGACGATTCGCGGAGCGTGCGCTTTCCGCTTCGTCAACGAATGATTCCCGCACTTCCCAACTGCGCTTTGCGGCGTATTCGCGCATTGCTTTCAGTTGCGAGGGAATCGAAATATCCTTTTCGGCTTGGCGTTCTGATGAAACTCTCGCGTAGAGGACAACTTTCACCGCTCACCTCTGCTTTCGCGCTTGGTTCGTTTCAATTTTTGCGACTGCTTTAACGCATCATCGGAAACGGGAAAGACGGTTCTAATCGGATGCTCTTTCAATTCCTTCCGATAAACCGGGTGCTTTTTCACTTCTTCCAAAACGGCGGCGTTTTCCTCTGTGCGTGCTTCGCTTGCGGCAGGTGCGCGTCTATGTGCTTTTCTGCTTTCAATAATTTTCAATGTCACCGTTTGAAGCGGTTTCGGAGCGTGCAAGGCAATCACGGCGTTGACGAAATCTTCGGGTGTGTGCGGTTTGTGAGCGTGCTTGCAGGCTTCTCGCAATCGCAGTCCATCCCGGACCGCATAATCCTTGAAGTCTCGCAGAGCTTGCTTTTCGACGCAAAGATTCCCTGCGGAATCTTTGGTTGCGTCCAGCCATCCATTCGCGACGTATGTTTCGACCACATTCACGTCGCACGCCAATTCATGCGCTACTTCTTTCAGGCTGAGCGCGGCGTGCACAGTTTCGGCGTGCAAGATTCCGTCGAACAACGCGAGGCCAGCGAATTCCGTTTTCTTTGCTGACGATTGCGCGTTATCGCCCGACCACGTAATCAGCTTGCGCCCGGTGAGTGTTTCGTAGCGGTTGACGATGGCTCTTTTGTCGAGCGCGGTAAAAACATGCTTTAGCGCGGGATCGCAGATTACAAAATCAAACACGCGGTCGATTTCCCGTTGTTCTGAGAAACCATCGTAGTGCGCTTCCGTTTGGACGTATTCCGCACGCTCTAAAATGCCCATCGGCTCGACGTGATAGAGGTCAGCGAGCTTCTTTAAGATATGCGGGTGCGGCGCAAACTGCTCGCCCTTCTTACGCTTCCCGCGTTTGCCCCCCTCGACTTGCGAGAGGTAGGCGGACGAAATCCCCGCCTCTGCGGCTGCTCGTCTTAGGGAAAGCCCTCGACTCTCCCTCAGTCGCCGCAGGTACAGCCCGAATTCTTCAAGGTCAATAGCCATAGTCTCACCTCCCTTCCATCATGGCACAATATGTTAATTCCTGCAAGCACAATGTCATTGACTGCGAGTGCTCCCTAGCTGTACGCTTCCGTAAACAATATGCTAACAGGAGAACACAATTTATGGCAGTTAAAGTCAGAATCAAACGCAAGGCATTCCTGCGATTGCTTGCACTTCGGAATATGTCACAGAACGGCTTGGCTCGCGGTGCGGGCCTGAAAAGCGGTCACGTATCCCAACTGATTCGCGGGGATCGAAACGTGTCGCCCGCGACAAGGGCAAAGATTCTCTCAGCCCTGAATGGGGTACAGTTTGAGGACGTTTTCTCAATCATCCAAGACAGGTGAGCGAGTCGCCGTCAGCCCTGCCACGCCCTTGCCGCAAGAATCGGGAGGTTTGCGGCTACTGGCTCGGCTCATCGCCCGGCAGGTCGTTCTCTCTCGGTCGCTCGCGGGGACAGGTGGGGACACAGATCAAACACAGCAGGAGAGGGCAAATCATGGGTGAGCCACACTCTGACCGTAAAAAGACCAAGCCCACATCTTCAAAACCTTGGGCGAGGTCACGCCGAAACCGCCAACGTTACGTAACGTAACGTTAGAAAATCAGCATGAAAAATTATTCCGGGAGACTGATTCCATGTTTCTTGTGTGGCAACGGGCTTGAAGTAAGGACATCCAAGCGCCGCAAGCCCTACTTCATTTGCGATCCGTGCGGCGTACAGGTTTTCATCCGCCGTGAAAGTGGAATTGCTCGACTCGATAAATTATTGCGATCTGTCAGCGGCTTGACAGTAGATGTTTCTAATGCACAGGGGGGAGTCGCAAATTTACTCGCTCAGATAAACCGACTCGCAGAATTAAAAGCAAAACTGACGGAAGTTCAAAACAAACAAGGCTTAATGGAGTTTCTCACGGGCGACGGCAGCATGGCTCTGGCGGAAAAAGCGATCAAAAAAGAAATCGCAGAAATCGAGACGCGACTGCAAATTTTTCTCAGCACCTAGGAAGCTTAAATCGCAGGAAACCGCGCCTTGCCTTTAACTAGGCAGCGTCATAGACTGACGGCCACTAGGAGAAAAATATCGCATAGAGAAATCTAAAAACGATTTAGCGTAGCTACGGCTACGGTCTCAGTAGAAAACCGCTAATTTTCGATGTCGAGAGACCAACCGAGCACGCGCCCCAACGGGCGCGGCTTGGCGCATTCTCTCGACGGGCGCTTAGCGGTGCCTCTACTGGGGGTGCGTTGAGTTCGCGCCCCTTTTGTTTCCGTGGCTGAGTTCCGCTGGAAAGGAACCGGCGCAAAAGCCATGAAAAACCCCGTCAGAATCATCCTCAGCATTGTCGTTGTCATCGTAAGCGCGGGTGCGGCGCTGCTCTACACTCAAAATCAGAAGTTGCAGGCTGCAAACAGTAAACTGAGCACACAACTAACGGGCACAAATTCCAAATTGGATGCCTTGCAGTCCGCAAACAGCAATCTGACCGCGCAACTCACAGAGGCAAATTCCCAATTCACGAGCGCGACTTCACAACTTGCGGAGGTAAGTTTACAACTCGATGCCGCAAACCAAGAGATCACCCAAATGCGACCAGAGGTGCAACGGGCAAGGACAATGCCTATAGTAATTACGTGCCGGGAAGCCCTGTTAAAAAATAACGGATACGTTTACACGTTCTTGAATCGTTCGAGGACGACATTGGCCTTCCACGTGATTCTCACCAACCCCGCATTCGGCCAACCAAAGGAATTTCACTTAGTTATTGATGGCGGACTTTCTAAAGAAATCGGCTGGTATCAAGGATGGCCGGGCGCTTCGGGCGACACGATAAAAGTCGAGTGTGCGGGCTACGATCCGCTGGTAAAAACTACACGGTAAACGGTGGAACACTTATGACAACTTCTCATCGGCTATCATCCAGAGTTATTCTTGCGGGAGTTTGGGCGACGTTGTTGCTAGTGCTGATTGCGAACGCGCGTGCGGCGGAAAGACAGGTCTTACGCGGCCACCTCGTAAGGGCGGTTTCGGAGTTAAACTTGCAGCCTGTCGGCAGGCTTGAGACTTCGACAAATTTGGATTTGGTGATTGGACTACCGCTGCGTAATCAGGAAGCACTCGCCAATCTGCTGCAACAGCAATATGCGCCAGCAAGCCCTCAGTACCATCACTGGTTGACGCCCGACGAATTCGCTACGAAATTTGGGCCGACGGAACAAGACTACCAAGCTGTCATTGGGTTCGCAAAGGCGAACGGGTTCACCGTCACCGGAATGCACTCTAATCGCACGTTGGTAGACGTGCGCGGGTCAGTAGCGGAAATCGAGCGGACATTCCGTGTGACGCTTCTCACGTACCAACACCCGGCGGAATCCCGCGAGTTCTACGCACCGGATATCGAACCATCGCTTGACAAAATAGTTCCGATTTTGCACATCTCCGGGCTAAACAACTACATACTGCCGCACCCTTTGACTATTAGGGTCGGCTCTCAAAACACGACGGCGAATATGGCCCCAGCCACCGGTTCGGGACCATCTGGTTCTTACTTGGGGTACGATTTCCGGGCTGCCTATGCACCGGGTGTGTCTCTCACGGGAGCTGGGCAGGCACTCGCGCTCGTAGAGTTTGGTGGCTACTACACAAATGACATCACGCAATATGAAAATCTGGCGAATCTGCCAAACGTCAAGCTGACGAATGTGATAGTCGATGGCTTCACCGACAATCCTGCCACGGACAGCGATAGTGAGGAGCCTTTGGATATTGAGATGGCAATCGCAATGGCACCGGGGCTATCAGAAGTGCTCGTTTATGAAGCTCCCGCTGACAGCAATACGGACGACATTTTGAACCAAATCGCGGTGGACAATCTGGCCTCGCAAGTCAGTTCGTCATGGACTTACGCTATGGAGGCGACGATAGAGCAGATTTATCAGCAGTATGCAGCCCAAGGGCAATCTTTTTTCCAATCTTCTGGGGACAATGGAGCGTACGCCTCTCTCTGTCCAAGCCAAGCACAAGCGGACAGCCCATACGCCACACTGGTCGGCGGTACAACCTTGACAACAACTGTGCCAGGAGGAACTTGGTTTGCGGAAACCGTTTGGAACCAATGCACCGGCACCGCACCGTGCGACACGAAGTGTGCCAGTGGCGGCGGAATCAGCACCAATTACACGGTGCCCTCTTGGCAACAAGGAATCGACATGACACTCAATCAAGGTTCGACGTCCATGCGCAATGTTCCAGATGTCGCGATGGTCGCAGACGGCATCTACGTGATTTACGATAACGGCTCAACGATTTCAGCAGCGGGCACCAGTTGCGCCGCGCCGTTGTGGGCAGGATTTACGGCGCTGGTCAATCAGCAAGCTGCGGCCAATGGCCAAACCACAGTCGGCTTCATCAATCCCGCTATCTACTCAATCGGCAAGGGGGTGACATATAACGCTTGCTTCCATGACATCACCACCGGCAACAACGAAACGTATTACAGCCCATCCCTGTTTTCTGCCGTTCCCGGCTACGATCTCTGCACGGGTTGGGGCACACCAACCGGAAGTGATTTAATCAACACACTATTGGCAACACGTTACGCCTTCACGAACACGCCGCTGTGGGACGTGAGCGGCATTTACACGAACAGCACCGCCGATTCCAACGATGTGGTGATAGGGGATTTTCAACAGCAAGCCAACGGGAAGATTACCGGCCTGCGAACCGTAACGGATGTAGACGGCGCGGATCACGTCGAAGAAAGCGGGCCACTAACGGGAGCCACTTTCGTAAGGGCTGGGGTCGTCGGTGCCAACGTGAAGTATACCGGAGTGATAACGGGTGTATTGGGTGGCGTAGACATCGCGGGAACCTACAGCATAAAGGAAATAGCAACCATTGTCCCATCCTCATTGACAGTGTTCTTTAGCGACTCAGACCGGCAATGCGTTGTAGGCCGCAAATGCGTGACGCAGACCGGAGCCGTTTCATTGCCGCTGCCTGCGGGTATGGACGGAGACTGGGAACTGGATATTA
Organism: uncultured Verrucomicrobiae bacterium; assembly: GCA_963842185.1. GTDB lineage: Bacteria > Verrucomicrobiota > Verrucomicrobiia > Palsa-1439 > Palsa-1439 > Palsa-1439. The sequence continues at coordinate 237,794 of CAWJFL010000016.1, read as the reverse complement.
GCGTTACTGCTAATGGCAACAAGCGGACGGGCACCGGCACTTTAACTCTGTCCAACGGTCGTGTCCTCACATACCAGATAATCGGAAGCTACAATACAAGAAGCCAGTTATCCAAGCTGAAATTGATCGGCGAGGGTGACGCGCACGGAACGAGTCTGTCACTCACCGCTGATGGCACGGGAACGAATTTGGTCACGCTCAAGGGCAAAATCTTGGGCCAACCTCTAAAGTATCCGTAGAAGATCATTCCGCGAAGCCGTAATTAGAGGACAGCATGGAAGCAAAGGCGATTCGCAATCGAAGCGCGTCAACCGCGTCAACGCTTGGTGTTTCTCACCGCTGACCGAAGGCGGACACGATATCCGGGCGCTGAGTTTTCCAACGTCCAGCCTATCGCGCCGCGTCGAGATCGTGGCGCAAATCGAGTTTTACGAAGCTGTTTTCATCCGCAACGGACTATCAGAGGCGTTTTCGGAAGGAACACCTGTGTTCACGTCCTCACCATCGGCGCACTGGCGAGCATACAGGGCATTGACAATCGGCGTAGTCCCCTGTAATTGCCGACTCCTGACTTGGCGTTGCGGTTGAGCGCACGTCTCGCTATTGTCATTGCGGTATGTGTGGCCGATACACCCTAACCGCAGACATGAAGAAAGTTGCTGACCGATTCGGCGCACCGATGCCGCTGGATGAATGGGCAACGCGAGTACCGCCACGCTACAACATCGCCCCAACGCAAGCGGTGATTGTGGTCGGTGACGACGGCAAGCGGTACATGAAACAGATGGTTTGGGGACTGATTCCATCATGGGCAAAAGATCCCGGTATCGGCAACCGGATGATAAATGCCCGCGTCGAGACGTTGGCAGAGAAGCCCGCCTTCCGCGCCGCGTTGAAGAAACGCCGCTGCATCATTCCGGCGGACGGGTTTTACGAGTGGCAGAAACTCGGCAAGGTGAAGCAGCCGGTGCGAATTGTGTTGAAGTCACGAGAGCCGTTCGGGTTCGCGGGCCTGTGGGAGCATTGGAAGTCGCCAGAGGGTGAGGAAGTGCTGAGTTGCACCATTGTTACCACGGAAGCCAACGCACTATTGAAATCCGTACACGAACGAATGCCGGTGATTTTGACGCCGGATGCTGAGGCGCTTTGGTTGGACGCGAAAACGCAAGAGCCTGAGAAGTTGCTGCCTCTGCTGAAACAGTATCCGGCTGACGAAATGGAGTTTTATCCGGTGTCGAGGGAAGTCAATTCGCCAGCCGTGGACAAACCAAGTAATATCGCGCCGATTAAGGAGAGCGTATAATGATGAGGATGAGGGCATGAACACCAAATCTAGTGGCCACAGTCATTCTATACCGGAAGCGAAAAGAGCCGACGCAATCAACGCATTGTTGCACGAATATGACGGGTTGGTGGCAGAAAACCAACTCGCCCTCGGTGGCACTGACACAAAACTGAGCATAGGTATGGGTACGGTCGCTGCCTTTGTAGGTGCAGGCATTTGGAAGTCGTCACCTGAGTTATTTTTGGTCGCCCCATTTATTCTTGTCGTTTTTTCCTTCTTCGTCGTAGCGCAAGTTTGGCAATCCGTCTTTGTCGGTGCACAACTTGCTGTTGTCGAGAAGAGAATAAACGAACTTATACACCCGGAGATCCTCACGTTTTTCAGCAGGACTGTGCCGAGAATCTGCGACGAAGTGCGGTATCGTCATCCGCTCACAGGACGGACTCACATATCGTTTTTCCCTTTCTACGGAACCGGGCTTGTCACAACACTCATACTGGTCTGCGGTTTTTGCGTCTGGCGAGGCTTTCCGCAACTTCGATTCGTGGGGGTATGGGCAATGGTGTTATACGTGGCTTCGTTGAGCCTCTGTCTCGGTCTCTGTGTGCTATTGGCCGTCCGCACGGCAACTGAAAAGATGCGCCTGATTGAGTTCATTGAAGCACGCGATCAAGAGGAAAGACAGCCGATTTCCCCGGCGGCGAACGGCGCGACGTTGAAGGAAGGCGTATGACGCTGAAATGGGGGCCGCAGTTTCGCGTGGAGTTGACGCCGCGCCTTGAAGAATGGCTAGAGGATATCCGGTTGCAGCATCCGCACTACACCAACGAGCAAATTTTGTTTGCGGCGCTGGTATGCGGCTTGGACTTGTTGCGACGCGACGAAAGACTGGCGTGGCGACTCAGGAAGTGGTTTCCGCCCGTGACGACGGCTGACCGCCTTCCGTTCGTTGCCATTCGCATTTTGAGCGGAAAGATTTGCACGCATGTCCCGAAGCGACCGCCCCGCCTGTATCGCGGCATTTCGTTCGACGAAAGGTCCGGGCCGTGGTAGAGATCGTGACACGTTCCGTTGCCGGGTTGTGAGTGGGTATTCAGTTTCCAGCGTCCGGCCTAACAATTCCCTTAAGGAATCGCCCCAATTCAAACGCAACTCGAAAGGTTCTTTCTTTCAGATAGCGCGGCGAGCCAACTTTACCAATAGAGAGAACTTCACGGTCCGGCGCATTTTCGTAATCTTTCCCCGTCGAAATGAGCGGCAGACAGTATTCGATTTGTCGCGGTAAGGCAGGTGAACGTGTGCGTCGATTGCTTGCGGAAGTTCCTAGCGAGTGCTTGACTTACACCCCGCTATACGAGTATAAATAAGCGCTAGGAGCTTGGTCTAGGCCTTAATACGTATCAAGATCGGCGTGCAAATGAAGACAGAGTTAATCTTCGGCACAGCCTCGTTCGCGTTGAGCCTTCTACTGCTGGCCTCACCGGGAACCAGCCGAGCCCAGAACCTATTCGTGGCCAATGATGGCAACAACACCATTGAGGAATTCGGTACGAATGGGGTCGGAGCGGTCTTTACCGTTACGGGTCCGAATTCTCAGCCGGTCGGTCTTGCTTTTGACAGCAGCGGCGATCTCTATGTGGCGAACTTTGGCAGCAACACCATTGAGGAATTCAGTTCATCGGGCGGCGTGTTGAGCAGCAACGGAACGGTATTCGCGAGTTCGGGCTTGCACGACCCGTATTGTCTTGCTTTTGACAGCAGCGGGAATCTTTATGTGGCGAACGGGTTCGGTAGTACCATTGAGAAATTCGGTACGAACGGAGTTGGAACGGTCTTCGCCAACACGGGCTTGGACAGCCCAATTGGTCTCGCCTTTGACGGTAGCGGCAATCTGTACGTGGCGAATGATGGCAACAACACCATTGAGAAATTCGGTACGAACGGAGTTGGAACGGTCTTCGCCAACACGGGCTTGGACGGCCCATTTGGTCTCGCCTTTGACAGTAGCGGCAATCTCTACGCGGCGAACTACCTCAACGGCACGATTGAGAAATTCGGTACGAACGGGGTCGGAACGGTCTTCGCCAACACGGGCTTGGACGGCCCATTTGGTCTCGCCTTTGACAGTAGCGGCAATCTCTACGCGGCGAACTACCTCAACGGCACGATTGAGAAATTCGGTACGAACGGGGTCGGAACGGTCTTCGCCAGTTCGGGCGTGTCTCTCCCCGGTATGATGGCCTTTGAACCCGTCCCCGAACCTTCGACTTGGGCGATGTTTGCCCTGGGTATCGGCGTAGTCTTCGGCGGTCTGCGGTTGAGCCGTCGCTCATCGTAAAATAGGCGGATGGTTGGCAGCCCTCGGAAGTTCAAAGCGCAAGGTTCGCAAAGCGTCCAAAGCGGGGAGCCAACTTCTCTTCGCGCCCTCTGCCATCATGTTTTGATTATCGTGTTGTCCGCCGGGAATCCGCAAATCGGGACACTACCGAACTTTCGCCTTCTTGAGCAGGGAGCGGATGCGGTCGTCGAGGGCTTTTTGGTCGGTGGCGAAGGAGTAGAGCGCGCTGAGGTTCATCAACGCATCGAGGCCGATCTTGCCGGAGGCGAGGCGGTCTTTCCAGGTTGCGTACACGGGAATCTTTCCATCTTTCAACGCGGTCTGGATATCGGCGGCGGACCACCGCGGCAGGAAATCGCCGAAGCCGGCTTTCTCGAAGTGAGTTTGGAGATCGTCGGGTTTGAGCGAGTCCAGATCCTTGCGCAACAGGTTTTCAACGGCATCCTTGAACCTCGGCGGCACAGCCCAGAGCGTCTCGCCATTGAATTGGGCAAACGTCACTCCGGGCGCGAGAGGAACTTCCGGGTCGGTGGCGACCTGTGACGTAATTTTCGGCTTTGGATGGGCGCGGTATTCCGCAGCCGCTTTGGGGGGCATGGTGAACACATCCACGCCGGCAAGGTCGGCGATTTGCAAGCCGGAGCGAATGCTGGCGGCGATGAGGTTTGTTTTCGTGCGGCCCGACTTGCGCAAGTCGAGCACGGCGCGTTGCGTGGCCAGCGTGGCTTTCTCACCCACGTTGCGACCGTCGCCCAGCTTGTTGTCGGCCACGATGGAGTTCAATCGTCCGAGGAACACGTTCACGTAATCGGGCCTGGTTAGCAAGGCGGCGACATAGTTGTGACGCGCGGAAAAACCGAGCGTGAAATTGAGCGGGACACCGGCGGCCGCGAGTTTACGGGCGCTCAGATAACCGGCGGGCGTGAGCGGCACCTTGACGTAGAACCGTTCGGGACAAATCGCGAAATAGCGTTTGCCGTAGGCGACCGTGCGTTCGACGTCGGCGGCCAGATCGGTGTGCAATTCGACGCTGACATTGGCGTCGAACCGGTCGACGAGGCGCAGGGCGTGATGGGCGTTGAGGATGAACGCGATTTCGAGGACGAGGTCCTGTTCGCCGATTTTGGGCGCGGCATCAAGGACGACGCGGGCGGCTTTGGCGACGAGATCGTCGTAGATGCCCTTCTGGATCTCCTTGTTGAGGAGGGTGTTGTTGGTCGTCAACGCATCGAACGAAGAGTTCCACAATTTGCCGGCTTCGTCGATGTCGCCGGTGTCGAGCCACAAGCGGGTGCCGGTGTCGCGCACCTTGCGCCATTCCGGATCGTCTTTGACCGCGACGGCCGGTTTGCCGAACTGGTGGGCAAACCCTTCGCGGGCGAATGCCTGCACGCTGGATTCCAAACTGATCATGGCCAATGCCTCCGTGAAATTGAGAATGTTATACGATCTTCGCGACCGCCACCCGGTATTTGTCGCCGTAATTCGCCCGCGCGTCAAGCCGCGATGGGGCGATGGGGATGGAACGGCGCGACCGCCAGGTGCACACGATCCATCGACAGGGCAGTCTCAATCGCCAGTGGTTACTGGCTGGGTGCTACAGAGATCAGGACGTGATAGAACTCGTTGGAGGGCCAGGGTTGGAGGTCGGTGACGGTTTGCAGGTTGCCGTTAGCCGCGAAGTTGTAGTTGGTGAGGTTGCTGAAGTTGAGCGGATTCAGATCGGGGCTGGACTGCACGGTGTAGATATCTGTGGAGTTGACGGGGCCGTAGGTCAGGTTTACGACCTGATTGGAGGCCGCGATCTGCACCGTAAAGACCTGGGTCGGGTCGGTGGGGTTGAGCCCGGCGACGTACTTGAAGAAGTTGTTCTGGCCGGTGCCGTCGGCATCGCAGCTGGCGCAACAGGCGGTGCAGACCGCGGCGTTGGTGGAGGAACTGCTGCCGAACCACAGCATGCGCCACCAATTGGGGATGCCGTCACCGACGGAATCGGTGTTGTAGAGCTGGGTGATCTGGGCGGCCGACAGGGCGCTGCCGTAGATGCGGACGTCATCGATGTTACCCTGGAAGAAATCGTGGGTCGGCGAGGAGTTGCCCGGTAGGTTGCCGATGGCCAGCGGATCGGTGGTGACGGGCACGGCGCCGCTGGCGACCTGTTGGGTGGCCAGTTGGCCGTCGATGTAGAGGCTCAATGTCGAGCCATCGTAGGTGCCGGCCAGATGATGCCACGCCCCCGTAGACGGGGGGGTGGCGGTGATGTTGGTGACGCCGGCCAACAGGAACTCAAGTTGTTGGGACGAATTGGCGAAGAGAGCGTATTGATTGTCGGTCTCGCCCTTCTCCAAGATGCGTTCATTGTCATACCACCCGCCGCTGGCATCATTGACCCAGGCGGCGATGGTAATGCCGTTGACGGGGTTGAGGGTAGCGGAGTTGGGAACGGTCACCTGGGTAGACGTGCCGTCATTGTACAGGGCATTGCTAACTATGCCGCTGCAGAAGGTGCCAGTGCACCAGCTGCCACCGCCTAGGAACACAGTGCCGGTGTTGCTGTTTCCGGAGTAATCGTAGGCGAACGAGCCGGTGCCTTCGTCAAAGGTCCAGTAGGCCAGCAGATTGGTGTCGCCCGTGGCCGGCAGTGTCGTGGCACAGGCGACGGAGGACGTGCCGGAAACACCGCCAAAGTTGTTGGTGGCGATGACTTGGTAGCAGTAGGTGTCGCCGATGACCAATCCGCTGTCGGTATAACTGTTGGTGTCGGTGGTGGCGATCGGGGTGTCGTTGCTCGTGACGATGTAGCCGGTGGCGGAGCTGGAGACGTTCCAACCGATGGTAATCTGGTTGGTGGAAACGCTGGTGACCCTGAGATTCTGTGGTGTGGGCGGCGGGGCCGGGATATTCTGCGACAGGATGAGCACGCTGTAGGGGGCGATGGAAAACGTGCCCGAGCCCCCGCTCACGGTGATGCTGCCGCTGCTCCCGTAGTTGCCGTAGTCGGCACAGTACTTGGACCAGTCGCTATTCAGTTGCACGTACCAGGCACCGTCCTTGGGGAAACCGAGTTGGCCGCCGCCCGAGGGGCCGATACCGTAAGCAGACCAGTTGGTCTCGCCGAAGTTGCAGATGACGACAACGTCGTCTCCCGCATTGCCGGTGCTCCACCGACGGTAGGCGATCATCGGGCTGTTGGTGCGGTTATCTGTCCAAATGATGCTCGACGCCTCACCCAGCAGACCCGAAGAACGGCCATCGAGGTTCCGGCGAAGGCGGATCAGGTCCCTGTAATAGTTGACGACGCCGTTCCAGGTGTTCGTGTACGACCAATCGATGGGGACGTTGGCGCCGAACTGATTGGTGGTCAGCATTTCCTCGCCCTGCAGGAGCATGGGGATACCGGCCGTGGTCAGCGTGATGGCCGAGCCGAGCATGGAACGTTTGCGAGCGTAGTAGCCCAACGGATCGGCACTGTCAATTTGCACCGGCAGACGTTGGTCACCCGGACCGTTCCCGTTCCCGCTTATATCGTGATCTTCCAGGAAGAAAACGGTGCCCCAGCCGGGCAGAGTGGGGGCACCGGATCCGACGTCGGGCTGGTTGAAATTCATCCAGACCGCATTGCTAATGGCGGCCATGCTGCGCCCGGAATCGAGTGCGGCGGTCAGTTGCGGCTCAACGTTGTTGTAGAAGATGTTTTTGTCCCAAGTGGCGTCGAATCCGTCCGTTCCGCTAAATTCGTTCTGGTCCTCCCCGATGTTGATCTTACCGCCCGGGTAGGAGTGGATCATGCCGCTGGCGTTGCGGACCAGGTTTTGACCGGAAGTGAGAGTATCATTGCCTGGATAGTCTCCCACGATTTCCCCGGGCGAGTCCCAGCGGAAGCCGTCCACGTGACATTCACTGAGAAACATCGTGAAATTGTCGAGAATATACTGCGAGACTTGCGCGGTGTCGTAATCGGGCCTCGGTCCCCACGGCCCGCAACAGTACGCGAAGGCCTCGTCGTATGACGCCTGGTAGAAGTAGATCCCGCCGCCCTCAGGTTGGTGCCGGGGATCATCGAATAGGACCCATCAAACTGCCACAAGCTATAAGACAAGTCCCCGTAGTTCGGATAATCGCTGCCGCCATAGTGGTTCTGAACTGTATCGACGAGCACCGCCAGCCCGTTTTGATGGGCGGCTCTCACGAAGGTCTTGAACGCATCCGGACCGCCATAAGCGTCATTGTCCACGGCGAAGGGGTTGGCGGGGTTGTAGCCCCAACTGTAAGCGCCCTCAAATTGACTGACAGGCATGACTTCCACGGCGGAGATCCCGAGCCACGCCAGATACGGCAATGTGTTGGTCGCATTATAAAAGGTGCCGGGGATATCCTGCCCCGAATTCGGATCGTTAAACGACCCGATGTTCAACTCGTAGATCACCGCGTTGCTCAGACCGGGAGCCGTGAAATCGTCGCCCTCCCAGTTGAAGGATGCCGTATTATAAATGTAGCTATTGCCGGTCGAGCTGGCCACTTTGCGGCTTCGGGGATCCTGTCTGAAGAGGTTGGTGCCGACGGTGGAATTGACGATGTAGTACTTGTATTGTTGTCCGTTGAGCGCCCCGGCCACGTCGGCAGACCAATTGCCGTTCCCCTCCGGGAACAGCGGAGTGGCGTTGGTGGAGTAGAAGTTAAACTGCCCCCAGACGTTTACGATGGTTGCATTCGGCGCCCAGACGCGGAACGTGGTGCCGGTCGTATTGTACGTGGTGTTGGAGGCGGAGTCGGCTGCGACCGCGACGCCGTTGGAGATGACGTTCACGTTGTTGAAATAGGCGTTGTAATTCGAGCCGAATCCGGCTTGGTAGTTAAAGAGCCTCACGCTCTTAATTGTCTGGCCGGCGCTTGGGTTCAGCAGGTTGCCGGTATAGTTGTACGTGGTTCCCGCCCCCGTCGCGCCCCCGTGGGGGTATTGCAGCACACTGAGGGAATAAGTGTTGGTCGATGTCAGCGTAAATGTCAGGTGCATGCCGATATTGCCAAAGGGTGTCGGGGGCGTGCCGTTCACGGTCGCGGCGTTGATCGTATAATTGGTGGCGCCGCCATTAAAATAGAATTCGAAGACGCTGTTGGCGGAAGGACTAAAGGTGCTGCTGGTGATATTCTGCAGGGCGAAACCGACGCTGCCGCTGGTATTGATATACCCATTGTCCATGTCGATTTGGAAGACCTGGCCGGAGCTCAGTGAGCTCGGGAACGGACGCGTCGCGCACGCCAGCGCGCCGTTGCCTGCCGTCAGACCCCAGGCGACACCGGCGGTATTGATGTCGTTGCTGCCATTTCCCGGCGCGGAACCGTTGTCGGTTTGTCTGGAGTCGTTTACATAGAAGAAGACATTATTGCCGTTGGTTGTCTGACTGAACTCCCACGGCCCAAACCCACTTCCTGCCTGACTGCCGTTGGTCCAGAGGCCACTGTAAGGAATCGATCCAAAGCCGCCTTGGGTCGATGGGTCGGCGAGAGAGGAAAGCGGTTTACCAACCAGCGCAAAAAAAATCAGCCAAGCGATTGCCGCTTGGGGCTGTCTTCCCCAACTGAAGCATTTTTTCATGTGGTGCTGCGACTACCTGGCCAACAGAACGTCTTCGATTGGTTTGTCTCCCGCACTTCTTCCCCGCCACGAGACAGGCTTTACGACCACTCCTCAGCGAACGCGGCCAAGGTACCTTTCGATACCAACTGTAGCGATGTCTTGCCGGAATACAAGTCAGAAATTGCATAATCCAACATTTTTCTGCGTGGAAACGGCCAGTTTCGATGCAACTACCGCAGAATGAAGGCCATGACGGTGCGCGGGCGTTGGGAACCGGGACACGGAAGGCGCAACGTATGCGGCTGACGGAGTACGCAGGTTGAGGTCGATGTTGCCGCCGCTGCCCTTGTGAAACGGTAACGTCCCCGAACAGGGTTTACGAAACCCCTCCATATTAAGCCAACCATGGAAGCCTTTATTTTGCTGGACAGGAGGATTGACTTGGGGATAACTTTCACCCTTGGCGAGGGTGACGCAGCCACGACGCACGCCTGCCCTGTTTTGGGTTCGAGTTGGGCGAGAATGGACTCGAACCATAGTTCCGTCAGCACGGGCGTGCACGGTACCGAACGCTTGTGTAACCCCTGTAGCCTTCAACCCAAATTTCACTCACAACGGGCGTGCCGTCTTCCTACCTCGATTTCCCCCAAGATGGTGGAACAAGTGTCCATGGGTGACGCAGGCGTTTGCCTGTCTGGTCTCGCAGACCCGGCTCTACCTGCGGTCGACCCACGATTCAGCCGAAGGAGAAGCGCAGCTATTAAACTGAATGGCCCGCGATGGTCGCGGGGCGTAAGTCGTTTGGGAAACATTAGTGAATGAGCAAGCGGCACCACATCCTCATTGCAGGAGTTCTCATGTGCGTGTTGCTCGTGTGTCGCAGTTTTGTCTTGCAGAGGAAAGCCACAGCCTCTTCGGAGGTTCAACGGCATAGAGAGAGCGCCTCCCTGGCTCCTGCCGTCGAGGGGCTGTCAATTCCAAGCTATGACAGCAACGGACGGCAGAGCTCCTTGCTCCGCGTGGGAACGTGTCAACTCCACAAGAAAGCCGCGGGGCTGTTCGGGGTGGGTTCGGACACGGTGGTCGAGATGAGTGATGTGCGGGTTGACGTTGAAAGCCCGCACGCTGGATCGGCCGTGGAACAGGACCAGATGAAAAACGAACTGCCGAACCTTGTTGACTCGTTCCGAGAGATCCCTCAGTTCCTGCGGTGGAACGACGTTCAAGGCTTCGAAATCCAGGGCATCAAAGTCGCGGTTCATGACGCGACGGGCGCCGTTTCCACGATTCAAGCCGCGAGATTGTCACCGTTGCCCAAGCAACAGCTTTTCCTCAGTGGCGGAGTTGTGCTGACAGTTGACGCCAGCCGAACCCAACTTACCAGCGATCAAGTCGTGTGGTGGCCGCGCTTGGGCATTTACGCTGTGAAAGGGCCGTACAGCTTGACGCGAGAAGGACGGCTTCTGAAGGGCAGGCGCGAGTTGTTTGACACAAACCTTGAACCAATTACGAACGCACAGGAGATCGCAGAATATGAATATCGCGCGGGACTCACGGGTTCGCTTAGTGACAATAAATAAACAGCACTGCAGTATCATTGCCTGCGTCGTGCTGTGCACGACCGCCTGGTTCGTCCTCGACGCGTCATGTCAGACCGCCAGTAACTGGGTCGCCCTGGGCCGGACAGCCCTGGCCTCCAACGACATCGTCACGGCCAACACCGATTTCAGCAATGCCGTGGCGGTCGGCTCCTCCAATCCAGACGCCAACTTTTTTTATGCGTTCACGCGGATCGCCGTCCTGCCGTGTCAGACAAATCCGCCCGTTGGGCCGGTCGCGCAGTTGCTCACCGAATACGGCATCCCGACGACCGGGCGAGACCCTTGGAAGTGGACGGCGGATTTTCAACGGAACTTGTTCAATCAGATCGTGCTGCCCACCAACTGTCCCAGTGAGCCGGTCGTCATGGGCGTGTTGACCAACACCGTACTGCCGCAGATCGCAGGCGCCCTGACCAACCTCACCCATGTGCCTCCCAACTACACCAATGTGATCGGGGCAGAACTAAATCTAACTACTCCACGCGAGGTGAATTACAACATCGAGGGAGTGCTCTACCAATCTGCCCTGCAAGCCGCCCAGGGCGCGATCCTCACCCTCAACAGCTATGATCTCGATGCCAACATTAGCGCCATCGTGTCGAACCTGGAGGCCGGCGCATTCAACCTCAATACCTGGCTGGCAGCGTATCCGAACTTTCTGACTCCAACATTTGCGGCCACCACGTCGCTGCCGACCGCGGCCCCGGCTTTCAATACCGCAATTAGCGAGTTTGAGGATGGCTCAGTCGCGATGTACGCCCAGCGAGGCCGGCCTCTCGGCAGCGCGGGCTTGATGCAGGCAATGCTCGATTTCCAGGATGCCCTCTACGGCCCCGAATGGATCAACTTGGGAAATGGTAATCAGACGCTTCTGGACCTCACGGCCTTCTTCGATACCGGCCCCGTCAATCTCCGCAGCCTGTTACCCCAGATCCAGATCGATCCGCTTGACTTCCATCCCCGACTCGTGGCCAATTCATTTCCCGATCCGACTCTCGATGAGATCCTGCCAGATGCGACTCAACAATTGTGGTTCAACCTCCCGACTCCCCTCATAATGCTTCCCGAAGACCCGAGATGGCAAACGGCCTTGTTTGGGGCGGATGGATTGGATGACGACGCATTGGCCATGGCGGTCAGCGGCGCCAATCTGTATGTCGGTGGCTACTTCGCCACGGCAGGAACGACCAACGACGTCGTCAACGGCATCGCACTCTGGAATGGCTCCAGTTGGTCGCCGCTCGGCAGCGGCCTGAACGGCTTCGCCAGCGCACTGGCGGTCAGCGGCAACAACCTGTACGTGGGGGGACACTTCACGTCTGCCGGGGGTGTGCCCGTCAACAACATCGCCGTATGGAACGACACCAGTTGGTCGGCGCTCGGCGGCGGCGTGGGCATTGGATACCCCGACCGCGTTACCGCGCTGGCGGTCAGCGGCAACAACCTGTATGTCGGCGGATCGTTCACAAATGTCGGTACCCTATCTGCTAACAACGTCGCTGTGTGGAACATTGCCAACTCCAGTTGGTCGGCATTGGGCGGGCCCGGCGGCGGTGTGCGTGGCGGCGTAGACGGTGCCCCCGTACAGGCGCTGGCGGTCAGCGGCAACAACCTGTATGTCGGCGGGTCCTTCACAAATGCCGGGTCCATCGTCGTCACGAATCTGGCAATGTGGAACGGTGCCACCTGGTCGGCACTCGGGACCGGCCTGAGGGAGATCTATTACGAAAAGGCCAACCTGTCCTATGGAAACGTGGAATCACTGTTGATCAGTGGCACCAACTTGTATGTAGGCGGAATCTTCACGAACGCCGGGGGCGTTGCCGCCAATAACATTGCTGTATGGAACGGCTCCGGTTGGTCGGCACTCGGCGGCGGTGTGGGTGGAAATGTGGGTGCGATGGCACTCAACGGCACCAACCTGTACGTCGGTGGAGGCTCCACCAATGCGGATTCCGTCTCGGCTAACGACATCGCCATCTGGAACGGCTCCAGTTGGTCGGCGCTCGGCAGCGGCATCGGAAAAGCGAAGGACGACGCCAATGGGAACGAATACGTCGAGTCCATGGCAATGGATGGGACAAACCTGCTCGTCGGCGGGTATTTCAGCCTGGCAGGCGGCTGGAAAGCATCCAACATCGCCCTCTGGTATACGGCCGGGATGGCCGCGCCATCCGCGAACTTCATTGCCAATCCATCCAGCGGGATCGCGCCTCTCACGGTCACATTCACCGACCTGTCTTCCGGCACCGTCACCAACCGGCTCTGGAATTTTGGCGACGGCACCATCACGAATGTCACGACGCCCAGCATTACCCACGTATATCAACTGGGCACATACACCGTCACCGAGGTGGTAACCGGTCCGGGTGGCGTCGACGCCAGCACCCAGATGAATTCCATCTCGGCGCTGACGGCTTTCCAGAACTGGGAGTCACAGTATTTTCATTGCACGGGTTGTCCGAACGCGCAGCCCTATGCCGATCCTTTTGGCAAGGGGATGAGCAATACCAACCAGTACCTGGCTGGCTTCAATCCGACCAATGCGGCGGCCTACCTGCACGTCATCAGTGTTGCCCGCACGAATGGCACCAACGTGGTAGTGACGTATCTGGGCGCCAGCGGCGACACCACGTATGCGGGCGGCCCGACGACGCGCACCAATGTGCTGGAGTTCACCAGCGGCACCGCCAATGGCAGCTACACGAATGGCTCCTGGACGCAAGTCCCCGGTCGGACCAATATCCTCGGTGTAGGCCTGAGCGTTAATGGAGGGACCGGCCTCGGTACGGTCACCAACATGACGGATGTCGGTGGCGCAGCTAACGGCCCGTCTCGCTACTACCGCGTGCGCGTGCTATTGCCGTAAGGATGCGAACACCTGCCGATAAAGGGGAGCAGTCGCAACAAAATGGCAGGACAGAGAACCCCGGCCTCGTTCACGTCTCGGTGAATGGCGGCTGCGCCCTCCTTTTCTGCGTTGGGACAATTCAAGCCGCCTGTACCGGTCTAGCGGATTGCACGTTCACCCACTGCGAGGGTGTGAACTGCTTGCTCTCTGTAATCTTCGCCAAGGGCAGGCGCGTGAACAAATCCTTCAAATAATCGGTAGTGTCCTAATTTGGGCAATTATATATTTGACTCATCAAGGCCCTTCTGCTAAATTGGCACCATGAAGACAGACCAATATCAGCCCAAGACTTTATCAGAGGCCGTCAGATTCTTTTCCGATCTGGACGTATGCCATACCTACATGACAAAAATCAAGTGGCCTGACGGAGTTGTCAAGTGCCCGATTTGTGGAGGCAATGACGTTGGCACTATCGCCTCCCGTCGGATGTTCCAATGCCGACCATGCCGGAAACAATTCTCGGTCAAGGTAGGCACGATCTTCGAAGACAGCCCCCTCAGTCTGGACAAGTGGTTTGTGGCGGTCTGGTGTATTTCGAACGCCAAGAACGGCATCAGTTCTTGCGAGCTTGCTCGTGCAATCGGTATCACACAAAAGAGCGCATGGCACATGCTTCACCGCATTCGTCACGCCATGCATACCGGGTCTTTTTCGAAGTTCTCCGGTGAGGTTGAAAGCGACGAAACCTACATCGGCGGTCTGTCACGGAACATGCATAGGAAAAGGCGAGCGCGTACCCCATCCACACTGTTATGAACTCACGGCGAGCGCATCCGAAGCCATCCGACCCGTCAAGCCTTCCCGAATTTGACCGGCTCATGCGAGGATTGATTCATGTTCCGAAGGGCGAGGTAGACGCGGAGATCAGAAAGAAGCAATCACAGAAGAAGTCAAAAGGCGGCAAGCCTTAGTCTCCCCATGCGAAGAGTCGCATGATGAGTGTAGTATATAATTGCCCTAATTTGAGCAATGCCAACGCAGATGGAGTCCTATGGCAGTCGAGAGAATAGGCAAGAATGAGGCAACGGTGCCGCCGTAATAGAGGAACGGGTGCTGAGGTCGCTGGTAAGCCTCACGAATGGCAAAAGCGACACCGAGTGCGAGACAGGCAAATGGCAAATACATTGTCGCTGCCGACACGAAGACAACAAACCACAGAGGATGTTTGCCGATGTCGATTCCGTGGAGAGCGGTGATAAAACTGCCACACCAAATAGCGCTGAGTGCGAGAAGCAAACAAGTCTGAGCTTTCAACTTCAGCAACGTCTTCAAAGTCGCCCTATTTTTGCACCTTGCTCACGATTGCGGCCCGCACTGCGGTTTGTGGCGAACGGACAGGGGGACGCTCCAAGACCGTCACATACCGGGTTTCGCCACCATCAAGGAAGCTCCACGCATAACAGCGTTTAGCCTTTGGATGATAGGTGAGCGCAAATGATTCGACCACACCCTCCCACACTACCGCCTCGCCGAACATTTCAGTGACAGGAACGGACCGCTCGTGACGGGTTTTGCCGTGGTGCATTGTCTCCACTGCTTCCCGTCGCTGGTCAATGCGCTGGCTCACCCTTCAATCATATCCACAAGTTGTCGAACCGACCACGGAGAAGTGGTAACACCCGCTTCCATCGCCGGGGTGCAACGGATATGTTCTCGGCACCGGCACCATCTGCGCGCTCCTGCCTCCGGCGCGCCGCCCGTTCCAGCCCCGCCGCCTGAATCCAAGCCCGATCGCCTCATGGATTTTAGCGAATAGCCTCTGCGCACTTCAAATTAGGACACTACCGGATCATAAGGGCCGCGGAGCTCCCTAACATGTTTGGCAGGTGGATTATCCGTTGGCGTAGGGCTGGCTGACACGGGCTTTCCAGAGGAGAAGTTGTGTTTGCAGGCAAATGGCCTGATGGTGGCTGGGTTGGGTTGGCCGGAGGGGCTGGAACCCAGACATTCACTGTTGTGTAAAACGCTCTAAAATTTCTCTTGAAATGTCGATTCCGTTCTGTTATGGGTACATAAGGAAGCGTTTACAGCTTCTTGGCGGGGCCATTACGGTTTCTTAATACAAACGCAGGAACACGGAAAGACCAGTCCATGAAGACAGTCAAAGTATTGGTTTCTATTGGCGTGACGTGCACATTATTTGCCGGCGTAGTAAAAGGGTTCACCATCTCCGGCACGCTCAACCAGGGCTACTACGGATCGGCACTCGCGACCCAGGTGCTGGCGACGACCGCGTTTAAAGACAGCCTGGGCCTGGTTGACCAATCCAACGGCTCGGAACTTGATGCCGCGTATGGAGTCATTAACAACGGCGTGCTGTATTTGTTCTTTGCGGGGAACCTTGATACCGGCTCGAGCGGCGGCAACGCCTACGATAAGTTGCATGTCTTTATCATGGGCGATAATGGAGCGGGTGGAGACAATACTCTCGGGACGAATTACAGTAGCTCCGCTGACTTTGGCCAGCTCAACCGGATGGGCACCGGCGGAAGCTACGCTCTTGTCATCGACAGTGACACCGGCACCCTCACCCCCGGGCTGACGTTCGACGCGGGCTTCAATGCCAATTACGACATCGAAGTGTTGGCGGGTGCTACGAACCTTGTGACGATGTTCGCGAATTATTTCCAGATCTGTCCCTTCTGCCCCGGTTTTTCTCTCGGCTCGGTTGAGCCGACGAACACACCGAGCAACATCCTGACGGACAGCAGCACTCTTAATAGCGGCATTCAAGTCGCCCTCAACAATAGCAACACGAACGGCGTCTGGGCCGGCGGAGGCGGCGGATGCGTCATAACGAATGGAGGATCGACCAACAATCCACTGGCCGTCACGACCGGCGTGGAAATGGCCATCCCGCTGACTGCCATCGGGAGTCCACAATCTTCCGTATCGATCTGCGCGTTTATTTCGGATAACCCGTGCGACCAGGTGTACAATCAGGTCCTGAGTCCCATTTCGTCTAATAACGCCTACTTTTGCGACTTCAACATCGACGGTCCGGACATAGACTCTTCGGAGGTGAATTTCACCACTGTCACCGTCCCATACATCGGCAAGCATTACTTTACCATTACGGTGCCAGGCTGTAGTTCGCCCTCCATCAGTTACGACGGCGGTTCATACCCATTCATCGCGTCATTCCCAAGTACTGGCGGGTCGTCCAATGTGAACGTGGCGTCATGTTCTTATACGGCGTCGACCATTGCGAATTGGGTGACGATCACGTCGTTCGCGTCCGGCTCCACCAACACCATCACCTACACGGTGGGCGAGAACACGTCGATCAACGCCAGGACGGCCAGCTTGTTTATTGTCACGCCGGTTTCGAGCGCGGAGGTGACGCAGACCGTGACCATTGCGGAAGACGGTATTACGCTGCCTCCGCTGGGGGCCATTACCACCGATGGCTCCTGGAAGTCCTACTACGGGTGTCCGCTGGCGGTTCAGGCGCTCGGCACGCCGTGGGGCAAGTCCAGCGTCAACGCCGGCAGCGTGACCATCGGAAACGACAACGGTGACAACGAACTCGATGCCGCGTACGGCCTGGTCCAGAATGATACCTTGTTCCTGCTGTTCACGGGGAATCTGCAAAACGAGTTCGGCGCCAACGAACTTCATATCTTCTTTATGGCCGGTGCCGGTGGGATCACCAACGGGCTCACCAGTATGGAAGTCACGAATATCGGCGCCAACGTCCTGAATGTTATGGGTGGGTCCACGAATGGCGCGGCGACAAACGCCGTCGGCCCCGGTTTCCTGTTCGACCCCGGCTTTAAGCCCAATTACTGGATGGGCGTGAACATTGGGTCTCCTTACCATTTCTACCTCGACTATGCGCAGTTGTGGCCCGGCGGCACCAACGCCGCTGGTATTGCCACGAACGGCTATTTTGTGGGATCAAGCACGACACCGACCAACGGCACGCTTGTGCCAAGCTATAATCCATTCGGCATTCAAGCCACCGTCAACAATAGCAACACGAACGGTGTGGCGGGAGACGCTAGCGGGTGCGCCTTCACTGGGGAATCGCCGGCACCGGTCATAACGAACTCAGTCGTTGCGCTGCAGGCCACGAACGGCGTCGAACTCGCCATTCCGTTGGCGGCGCTCGGCAGCCCGACGGGTGCGATCGGAGTCTGCGCGTTTATTGGCAATTATAATGGCGGCCAACCCGGCGGGTTTGTATCGAACCAATTCCTGCCTCCCGTCGGCACAAACGGTGTCTGCCGGGGGCCGCTGGCAACCGGCAACTCCAAGAACGTCAATCTCGGCGCGCTCCCCGGAGCGCCACATTTCTTCACGGTCGGTCCCGAAATGCGTGTAACGGGCGTTGTGTACGCTGTCTCGGGTGGTACCACTAATGTCAGCGTCACCGTTCTGCCGGAGAACAACGCAAACATATCTTACAGGTTACAGCGCACCTTCGCCCCGTTGACGACCAACTCGACCTGGGCGAATGTGTCGGGCGCGAGCCCGGCTAACGGAGGTCCCTCAGTCATAACATTCACCGACACACACGCCACCAACAAGGTCGGAACGGTCGGAGGAATATTGTATCGCGTTCAGCAGACCCCGGCCTGCAGCGTCCCGTAAGTGCTGGGGCGGATCGCTGTTAGCGTAAGCGGAATTGAATCGAGAGCACAGCCGTAGATAGTAGGCAGAACAATTAACAACTGCCTCGTTCACGACTCGGTGAACTAAACTACTGGCTGTGCTCTCTTTTTCTGCCCAACGCCCGCGATTCCCCGCGACACATCCGTGGCCGCGCCGGGCGCACGTCCGTTTGCGCCCTCTCAAAATGGCTCCCCGTTTTGAACGATTTGCGAACCTTCCGGTTCGAACTTCCGAGGGTTGCCGTTGCGCCGTCGCCAAATCTTCGGCGCGTCTCGTCGGACTCGGCTTACTGGCCAGCGTGCAGTCGCGCCAGCGCGTTTCGAGCGGCCGTGAGGTCTGGCCGAAGCCTCAGCGCCTGCTCGTAGTGCTGGATTGCCTCCGGCACTCGACCCGCTTTCTCGAGGGTGATCCCGAGATTTTTGTGGGCCTCGGCGTAATCGGGTTTGATCCGCAGGGCCTGCTCGAACTGGGCGATGGCTTCCTCGACCCTGCCCGTGCGTGCCAAAGCGACCCCCAGATTGTTGCGGGCCTTGGCGTTATCGGGATCGATCCGTAGCGCCTGCTCGTAGTGCCCAATCGCCTCCGGAATCTTGCCCAGTTCTTGCAGGGTAACTCCATAATTGTAGTGCGCGTCCGCGTCATCGGGCTTGATCTGCAGGGCCTGCTCGAACTGGGCGATGGCTTCCTCGATCTTGCCCGTGCGCGCCAAAGCGGCCGCCAGATTGCTGTGAGCCTCGGCGTAATCTGGTTTTACCAGCAACGCTTCCTCGTAGTGCGTGATCGCGTCCGGCACCCTGCTCTGTGCCGCCAGGGCGTTTCCAAGGTTCATGTGCGCGTCGGGATAATCGGGATTGATCCGCAACGCTTCCTCGTAATGCGCCATTGCGTCCCCCGTTTTGCCCTGTGTCGATAGAGCGAGTCCAAGGTTCACGTGCGCTGCGGCAAGGCCGGGATCGATCCGCAGCGCCTCTTCGAAATGTCGGATGGCGTCTTCGGGCCTGCCCAACTTGGCCAACGCCGTCCCGAGGTTGACATGGGCATCAGCATAATCGGGTTTGAGCCGTAGCGCGCACTCGTATTCCTGGATGGCTTCCGGCGGTTTGCCTGCTTGTGCTAAAGCGATTCCCAGATTGTAGTGGCCATCGGCAAAATCCGGGTCGATTCGGAGCGCTTTCTCGAAAACCCGGATGGCTTCCGGCGCCCGGCCCTTGGTCACCAGCACGGTTGCCAATCCACAGGCTGTATGCGCGTAGTTCACGACGCTCACCAACACGCTAAACGCTACGGAGAAGCCCAGCAGCACGCCCCAGCCCCAGCGAACGGCACGCCGCCAGGCCGGCCGGCAAGCCTGCCCCGACTCCGAGGTCGGGGCCAGCACGCGCTCCAATCCGAGTATCCCAACCACCGCCAGCAGCACCAGGGCCGGCAGGAAGTCCACCGCGTACCGCGGACTCGCGGCACAGAAAAGTCCGACCGTCAGCGCACACACCCCAAAGAACAGCGCCGTGGCCGCAACGAACAAGCGCAGGACCGACGCCCCTTGACTCGACCGACGCCGCCACGCCAGGGGCGCTGCCAGCGCCACCCACACCAGCGGAGTGTCCGCCAGGATGCCGAAGGTGGAATCGACCAGATAGTAACCCTTTGGCAGGGGGGGCACGGCGATATCACGCACAAAGGGAAACTGACGGCTCCAGCGCGCCGGTTCCAGAAAGTAGACCCGGAAATTGAACCAGAGATAGCGCAGACTGAGGAATTGCATCTCCAGCTGTCGCTTCGAGGCCAACTGATAGCGCCAGCCGAACTCGAACGGATTGTCGAATCGCCGGGCATTGTAGAACATCAATCCCAACCCGATCAGTGTGATCGGAACGGTCGCCGCGACCAGCAGCCTCCCCACTCGCCGCCACTCGGGCCACGCCTGTGCCACTAGCACCAGGAGGATGACCGCGCCAAACAACAGCGAGGGCCGCGCTCCGACCGCCAATCCGTACGCCGCGCTGGATGCCGCCAGCCACTGAGCCCTCCGGTCCGACTCGTGCAGGGCGCACCAAATTGCCCCCAAGGACAGCATTGCCAGCATGTACCCGCAACTCTCTGCCACTTCGTGAATTTCGGACCGCGGCAACATCATCGGCAACCCTGACACCAGGCCGAGCGCCAGCGCGCAGGCGGCCACCACCCAGACGCTCACTTCGGGAAAGTACCGCCGCCACAACGCGCGCAGCAAACCCAGGCTGGCCAGAAGGCCGATGGCGCAAAAGATCGTCACGGCCTGACGGTCAAACAGGTAGTGACCGGTCAGCGCGACGAACGGCCAGAATAATATCAGCGCGGGCGTTACCCCAAAGTAGATGTAGAACCGGCCCTGGTAATAGCTCAGATCGCGCATTCTGTAAGCGAAATTCTGATACAGACCATTGGCGACTGGATCGTAGGGATCGGCGAGCCGCGCGAACCGGGGTGGCACGACTTTTTTCAGGTTGAGTTGGCCGGCGCGAAACCCCTGTACCAATAAATTGTAGTACGTGTCAGCCGCATTCAGGCTCGACGCTTCCAACCGTCCCAACGGGGCGGTGTACGCGTACATCCCGATGACCACCGCACACACTCCGACCATTACTCTCCACTCACTCTTCATCGCGCGGGGAGCCCTCTCGTCATACTTCCTGTGTCTGTCGAGGGTGAAGTAATCCGAGCCTGTTGATCAAAGCCGCTCCAGTCGGCCAGAGCACTGTTACGCCTTCCAACATACCCCAATCGTAACAAGGGCTCCTATCGCAAGTCCAGCATCTCGGCGCCCGCAACCACGCGCTGTCAACGCGAGGCCGGTCGCTCAGGGCTGCTCGCGGGATGGGTTCAGATCAATGCCTATTCCCCCGCCCGTACAGGAGGGGACAATTCGTCTCCAGCATAGAGACGGTAACGATACCGGGTCCGATAGAGCGGTCGCGCCGAATCATCCACGCTGATCGTGACTGACGAAACATTGCCCTTTCCGGGGGCCCGGTACATCCCCAACAAATCGTCCAGATTGCGAAGCGCCGGATTGATTATAAACCCGCTTCTGGCAAGTGGGCGAACGAGCCGGTAATACTCGGTGTCGTGAGGAGCCGTCTTGACGATCATCACAATGACCGCGGGCCTGTAAAGGAACTCGCGCAGTTTCCCCAACCAGGTGCTCCCAATCTCGATTTCAATCCAGACGGGACACGGGTCGGACAACAGCGGCAGTGGCTCGCCCCAAGTGGCCGTTCCCTCGCGAAGCAGCCGATGGGGCGCGAGCGGCGGACTCTCAGTCTTTCGCTTCCACAGCATATACGTCTTCTCCGTGCCGAGCGGCTCATAGTTCCGCAGGATCACTTCCAAAGCTCCCGCATCATCTTCGGCCGCGAGCCGGTGATCGTCGGTCTGATACTTGAGAATCACAAATGCCGGGGCCGTGGGCCCCAGATAAAAGTCTCGATTGCGCGCGACAAGAAAAGGAGTGTAGGCGCAGTATCCCTGAAACGCGGGTCGGGGTTGATAGTTCAAATCATTCAGCAGGGCAATCGCCTGTTCATGGCCGAACACATCGACCGGCTCCTGACCGATCAGGCGCTTCATTCCGGGCAGGGCGTTTTCCTGTTTGATCCGTGACAGCGTGCCGTCGAGCGTTGCGCGAAAATCGGACGGGTGGACGAAAACCGTGGCGTTTCGGATGATTCTTGCAGACGCGCCGGCGAGCAACACCCGAAGGACTTCTGGGTGGACGACCAACAAAAGGACATAGGGTGACACCAGCGCGGTCAGCGTCATTCCCAGCAAAAGTCGACGGTGTCTGGCGGGCGGATGGAAGATGGCCCACGCCGCCGGCACGACGAAGAGCACATAAGCAAACAAGGTGTGCAAATGCGTGGGGTCAGCGCGAACGACACCTTCTTTCCAGGCGAGGAACAAACCCGCGCCGATGACGAGCAGGATTGCCAGATCGCGGTTCTTCTCCTTGCTGGCACACGCCAGACCAATGAGCAACCCCCCGGCCACGAGGAGTCCGCCCAAACCGATCCAGAACCACGACCACGGCGGGTTGATCGACATCGCCTCGGCGTAGCCGGACGCCACCTCGCACGCGCTGCGAAAAGAAGGTGGAATTCCCGACAGATGCTGCCCGGTGAGGCACCACAACGAACACATGCACACCAAATAGGTTGCCACCAGTCCGGTTGCCCGAAGCCATTTTTTCTTTGCCAGAGCGTATGCGGTAACCGTCAGCAGGCTCGCCGCGCAGAGCAGCAAAAACGTGAATTTGGTGAGTGAGACAACGGCAAACAGAACCCCCACGCCGAGAGTCAGAAGCGGGGATAGTTGAGACTCGATCGCATAACAGGCGGAGAGGACAATGGCAAACAGGTACACCGCGTCAAGTGAAGTCGGAGAAAAAAACGCAACGTTCACGATAAAACACGACCGCAAGACAGGGCGCAGTCGTAACGCCAACGCGGCCATGAGCAGGGCAAAGACGCCCTTCAGCAGCAGTTCGAAACCAACCCGGCTCGCCAGAAGATAGCCCGAATACGTGTCGGTGGTGATATATCCCAGCGGACCGTAGGTGAAGATCACATCCTTCCCGAACTGCAGCTTTTTGAATGCGAAGTAGCTCAGCGCGCCCTGCCACGACGATTCCACATCGGGACGGAAGCCGCGCATCGGCAGACTGATCAGCACCAGCCAAAACAGCGCAAACAACCCGAAGAAAGCCGCCGTCCGTTCCGCTTGAGCGGCTTTTCGAAACATGGTCACCTTGAGATCCCTGTCCCCTGGTCGTTGGCGAATGTGATGCTCCACGCGGGAACGTTCCGGTTGCCCCTCAAACGCGGCGAGCCAGTAAGAACGCCCTGAGGATTCGGGTGCAATGTCATGCCGTTTTAGATGGTTTGTGAAATTCCGACGGTTTGGATCCCGGTGAGCCGAGTCCCTTGTTGTTCCATCCAACACGACGAATACCCGTCGGCGGATGGAAGATCAAGTTGACGTTTCCCATATGACGCATGCCCCGTGACTGTCTCGAACCGTTCCGTCGAACGAGCACTCATAATACTACCTTTGATAATGCTGACAAGCCGACTCTGAGCCTTCGCCGTCACTCAGCATTGCCATCCTCGCCCAAGCCGACCAACTGCGCCGCGAACAACAACCCTTTCCAGCCGTTCAAGCTGGCTCGCCGCTTTGGATGGTTTGCGAACCTTGCGGTTTGAGGTTCCGAGGGTTGCCGTTGCGCCGTCGGCAAATCTTCGGCGGGTTTGCGCCACCAGCAAGTCTGGGCGCGTCTCGTAGGACATCTCGTCGGACTCGGCTTACTGGCCAGCGTGCAGTCGCGCCAGCGCGTTTCGAGCGGCCGTGAGGTCTGGCCGAAGCCTCAGCGCCTGCTCATAGTGCTGAATCGCCTCCGGCACTCGACCCGCTTTCTCGAGGGTGATCCCCAGATTTTTGTGGGCCTCGGCGTAATCGGGTTTGATCCGCAGGGTCTGCTCGAACTGTGCGATGGCTTCCTCGATCTTACCCGTGCGTGCCAAAGCGACCCCCAGATTGTTGCGGGCCTCGGCGTTATCGGGATCGATCCGTAGCGCCTGCTCGTAATGCCCAATCGCCTCCGGAACCCTGCCCAGTTCTTGCAGGGTAACTCCATAATTGTAGTGCGCGTCGGCGTAATCGGGCTTGATCTGCAGGGCCCGCTCGAACTGTGCGATGGCTTCCTCGATCTTGCCCGTGCGCGCCAAGGCGACCCCCAGATTGCTGTGGGCCTCGGCGTAATCGGGTTTGATCCGCAACGCTTCCTCGTAGTGGGTGATTGCATCTTGCCCCCGGCCCACCCGCTCCAAGGCAACCCCACAGTTGTAGTGCGCCTCGGCGATATCGGGCTTGATCCGCAGGGCGCGTTCATAATGGCCGATGGCATCGCTGACCTTCCCCTCCTGCAATAAGACAGTTCCCAGATTGTAGTGCGCCTCGGCGTAATCGGGTTTGATCCGTAGAGCTTGCTCGAAGTGTTCCGCCGCCTCGGGCAGCTTGCCCAAGTCCATCATCGCCACTCCAAAACTGTAGTGCGCCTCGGCGGCATCGGGCTTCATTCGCAGCGCCTGTTCGTCCTGTGCCATGGCCTCCTGGAGGCGGCCCAACCGACCCAGCACAAGCCCCAGCGTCATATGCGACAGCCATAGCTGTGGCGCAATTTGGACATCCCGTTGCGCGTAGTGGAGCGCCTCACTGGCTCGCCCCTGATCCAACAACTTCCTTGCGAACAACCGATTGGCCTCTTCCGAGTCGGGGAGTGCCACTGCGACGGCTCGCGATATCGTTTCGTCGTTTTGCCAATCCGGTATCAGGCCGCGAATGCGCACGGCGAAAACGCCGAGTTGGCCGGCCACCAAGCCCACCATCACAACACGCGCGACCGTCAGCGAACGTCTCCAGATCCACACTCCGGCCGCACCGGCCAACAGCAGCAGCGGCAGCATCGCTATATACGCGTGCCGCTGCTCCACCGATTGCGCACCCGTCAGCACCAGCCCGGAAACAGGAAGAACCAACACCACGTACGTCCCCCACGCCGCCGCCGGTATCGGCCGGCGTTGTCTTTGCATTACGACCGCTGCCGTGATCATCACCACACTGAGCACCGACGCCAACACCGGCCACTGAGAGAGTGACAGGCCCCAAGGAATCGGATAGCTGGGGGACAAATGCGCCGGCCAAACCAGTTTCAACGGATAAAACATCAGGCTCTCAGACATCAGGAACACACGTAGTGACAGCGGGGCTCCTGCGGACAGAGCTGTTACACCGGGTTGCCGTGACTTGGTGATCACCGTCACCGCCGCCACCACCCCCGCGAAGGCAATCAACACCGCCTTCTCCCACAGTAATCGGCCCCAGCCCAGTTGCTCGTGCCGTCGCAGCGGAAAGTAATCGATGGCCAGCATGACAACGGGCAGCGACACCGCCATCGGTTTGCTCAATACAGCCAGCACGAAGAATCCCCATACCACCCAACGACGGGACCCTGCGGCGTATGCCCACAGGCATGCGATTCCGAACGTCGTGCACAACACCTGCGTCCGTCCCGAAATCCACGCCACCGACTCCACCTGCAACGGATGACTCGCAAACACCACCGCCACCCACAAGGCCACCATCAACCGCTCGCCAGTGGTCAGGGATGTCGCGCCCAAGAGCGTCCACAGGAACCCGAACACGAGCGCGGCATTGAGCGCGTGCAAGAACACGCTGGTCACGTGGTGTCCCGCCGCGTTCCTTCCCCAGATCTGGTAGTCCAGAACGTGGGATAGCCGCACTAGGGGTTGATAGTACGAATCCGTGCACGTAAACGCCCATTTTACGGCGTTCCACGTCAGACCGTGCCACCGCACCGACTGCCGCAGGTACTCCAGATCATCTGAGGCCAAGCCCAGAAACGCCCCGTGGACACTTGGCCAAAATAGCCAGACGGTGACCGCAAAAATTACCAGAGCCACTCCAACCAACGTTTTCCGGCTGACAGTCATGCAAACGAATCCAACCACACGTCCCGCCCACAGGCAATCGAGAACGCTTTCTGTGTTTGAGCCCTCACAACGTTATGCCGTCAGCATCTTCGCCGCCACAGCGCTTCGTTACCGAGCCGTCACGAAAACGGACATTGGGCCGGCCAGTAATACCCTTTAACCATCCACCCCCCTACCGAGAATTGTGGGCGTCGGCAGCCCACACCCCGTCCCCGCCCACCAAAACTGATGCGTGTGAAGAAGATTGACTTAACCGCACGGATACACTACAAACAGCGCGAAGTTGCGCGGTTTCTCACCCCGTCCGCGCCGAACTGCTCGGTAGGCAGTTGTGCCACGCCTAGGGGTCATTCCCTGCTCGTGGACGGAAAGGACGTCTGTCATGTCTGCGACCACTGTAGCTCAGCCTGTCGAATTCCTCCGCACGCTACCGGGTGACGACATGCGCCAGATCATGTGGCGCTTTACGGACCGATTTGACCTCCAAATGCTCGTCCAATCCGCCCGCCGCGTGGCCCGCGGTCCCGTCGCCCGCATGGTCGCCGAGGGTGGCCGCAATTCGCATGAGTGGACGAAGCAAAAAGCGGAACTCCTGCATCTCTTCGACGAAGCCGGGCTTTCGGCTGTCTTTATGGACCCGGAACAGGGCGGCTTTATTGAAGGTCCAAAGAATCTGGCGCTGGCGCTGCTCGCTTTCGAACTGTCGTGGGTCGACGGCGGGGCGGCGACCTGCAGCATGGCCGGCAATCTCGCTCTCGCGCCGATTCACGGCCGGGGCACACCAGAGCAGCGGGACACCTATATGCGTCGCGCCTGCCCACCCAAGCCGGGCGAAGACCGTCAGATCGGGCGTGGCGCATTCGCGCTCACGGAGCCGTTGCCGTATGTCGGCGTGGAAACGGGACTTCTCAGCGGCAAAGTCCGTATTGCCGCATGGGAAAAGGGAAAGGATCCGATTCTGCAGGTCGACAAACGCGGCCGCTTCATCACGAATATGGGTTTTGCCAACTTCGTGACCGCCGCCGTCGATTCTGCCGACGACCGGATCAAAGGCAGTTGCATGGTGATCCTCGAAGAAACCGATGCCGGCATTTTCGACCGTGGTGTTCCAACGCGCAAACTCGTGCATCAACTTTCCTCGACACGCGACCCGGTGTTCAATCTTCGCGTTCCCGCCAGTCGCATCATCGGCGGTTACAAAATCAAAGACGGCGCGATTGTCCCCAATTTCTCCCATGGCGAAATCATTGAAGCGGTGTTCCGTCGCACGCGCGTGACGGTGGGGCTGATGACCGCCGCCAAGCTGCTCTCGGCGGTCGAACCGGTGATTCGGTACCAGCGCGGCCGGTTCCGCGGGGGGGATGCCGCCGCGCTGGGCTCACCCCGTTATGAGTTTGGGCTGCAGATGAAAGAAGACGCACTGCACCGACTGGTGGACATCTGGGCCACGGGCGAAGCCGCCGCGTCCCTGGGTTTTGCTGCCGCGCGATTGTTCGACGAACTCGATCCGCTGGAGATCAAGAAGGAGGAGATTTTTGCGGCCCGCAAAATCGAGAGAGGGCGCGCGCAATTCCGCGCGATCATGGAACTCGAAAAGGACGCGCTCGAGTATTTACGGCTGTCGAATCTCTCCGAAGACCGCCGCGGGATCACGCGCTACGACGTCTTGAATGCGGATCCACTGCTGCAATTTGCCGTCCTCGATTCGCTGGCGAATGTGTTGTGTCCCGCCGTGAAGCTGTGGAACACGGGCCACGGCGCGAACGTGATGCGTGAAGCGGTCAGCTTGATGGGCGGGTACGGCATCACGGAGGATTGCCCGGGATTCCTCGGTCACAAGTGGATGGATGCGCAGTTGGAGGCGACATACGAAGGCCCCGAAGCCGTGCAACGGCGACAGCTTTCGATTACGATGACGAACAAATTGTTCCTCGCGCAATTTCGAAATTGGATCAACGACATGCGCGAGATCGCCTCCCGGCGTCCCGGCACGGGCGCCTGCACGCTGGCCACCGCCATGCAGTTGTGGTTGTGGTCATTCGAACATCTCCAGAAAGCCACCGATGCCGATGGCCGCGATCTGTATCACGGGAATCGCCAGGGAGTGACGTTCCCGCTCGCGGACGCGCTCTGCTGGTTGCTGGCGGCGCGGTACATGATTCTCGACGTGCTCGAACTCGAAGCTAAGGGTGCCGAGAATCCAGTGGTCGCGGAGGGGCTCCCGGGTCGATTGAATTTCATGACCGATCTCTGCCACGTCCAGTCGACGCGGGCCGCCGGCGAAGTCGGCCGCATCTGCGCCGAGCTCGTGTTCGGCTACAACCGCCACCCGGCCTGGGACGCCGCCGCCTGCGCCGCGTGTTATGCCGCCGATGACCTCGACGCGCTGGAAGGCTTCATCCCCGGCATCGCCAGCGGTGCGCGCGGTTTTAGTGACGTGACGGAACCCGGGCAGAAGCACCCGACAAAGGCCGGTCCCTGCGTGCAGTTCGACGGTTACGAGACGTTCGCGCGGTTGCGCGTGAAACTGGATGGTTGTCTCACCGGCTCCCGCCTCGCCAAAGACCGCGCGGCCGAAGCACTCACAAAAGTGATGATCCCCGAAGCATTGGATTATCCCGCGTAACAAGCATGCAGAATCCATAATCCATCATGTCGTTACCACGCGTCCGAGAATTTCAATCATTGATTAACCAATAGGAGAACTCCTCGATGAAACGATCGTGCCTGTTTGTCGTTCTATGCGGCGCCGTGGCTGTCTGGGTGGCGCCCGCGCGAGCCTATGACGAACCATCGGTGAACCTGGGGTTCACCAGCTTCCTCGACGGCGGCCCGCCGGCGGGGCCGGGTTTTTACTATTCGGAATATTTGCAGTGGTATTACGCCCAGCGCTTTCCCGGCGCCCCCGCGCCGCTGGAGAGGCTCAATGCGTGGATCGCCTTGCAGCAATTGATCTATCAGTCCAACCAAAAGGTTCTTTTGGGCGGCAAATGGGGATTGGACCTGATCCAACCATTCGTCGCGTTCGATCTCAAACCGTCGTCAATCCCCACCTCGAGCGGTCCGGGCGACCTGTTGGTCGGCCCGTACCTGCAATGGGACCCGATCATGGGCAAAGATGGCCCGGTGTTCATGCAAAGGTTTGAACTTCAGACGATCGTACCGACCGGCCGATACGAGGCAGACGCACCGCTGAATGCCGGCAGCAACTTCCTCTCCCTCGATCCATACTGGGCCGCAACCTGGTTTGTTCTCCCGCATTGGACGATGTCGTGGCGCTTCCACTATTTGTGGAACGACCAGAATGACAACCCGGGACTTGGGTTGGATACAGAACAGCCGGGCCAGGCGATCCATGCGAACTTCGCCACCGAATACGAGGTGGTGCCCCAGCATTTGCGGGTGGGTCTGAACGGCTATTTCTTCGAGCAGATTACTGACAGCAGGGCTAACGGCGCAAACGTAGCAGCCCACGAACAGGTCGTCGCGCTTGGGCCGGGCTTCCTCTGGCACATTTCGCCCAATGACCATCTGTTCTTCGATGCCTACTATGAGTTTGCTGCGCGCTATCGACCCGAAGGCCAGCGCTATAACCTCCGCTGGGTGCACCACTTCTAGGCCGTTGGCTTGCGAATCCGATGAGTGACCAAAGCGTGGAACAATCAGCCGCCCCCGTCGACCGCCAGACGATGGACGTGGACATCGTGTGTGTCGGCTTCGGGCCGGCAACCGGCGGGTTCCTGACAACCGTGTCGCGCAAGTTGACGAGCGCGGACGGTACGCCAAAGCCGGAAAGCTCGGTGATGCCCGGCGCACCCCCGCAAATCATCTGTTACGAACGCGCCGACGATATTGGATTCAGCGTGTCGGGTGTCGTGACCAGGGCGCGTGGCATCCGGCAGACGTTTCCGGATCTTGACCCGTCCCAGATCCCCATGTGCGCGCCGGTCAAGCACGAGAAGGTGCTTTATCTTCTCGACCCCATCGGTGCGAGTCGACGGTCAGCCACCCTGCGCACAGTGGACACGCTGATTCGCGCGTTTAAGGTGCTCCTACCAATCGAGAATAGCGCCATTGAGCTGCCGTACATTCCGCCCTATCTGCAGAAACACGGCGGACTGGTCATGTCGATCGGACAGTTCAATCAATGGGTCGGCGCCCAATTGATGAACGCCGGCACGGCGCAGATCTGGCCCGGCACACCCGTCGCCAAGCCCCTGATTGAAAACAACCGTGTCGTCGGCGTCCAACTTGCCGATCAGGGAACGGACAAATCGGGTTCTCCCGAAGCCGGCTTCCTGCCAGGCATGGATGTCCGCGCCGCGCTGACGGTCGTTGGCGATGGCCCGGTCGGTCCCATTGGACAGCAGATCGATCAGCATTTCGGCATGCCTCAGGGCCATCACCAGCGCGATTGGGCGGTCGGTATGAAATTCGTGGTCAATCTGCCGGAGAATTGCCCGCTCGAAGCCGGCACCGTTTTGCACACGCTTGGCTATCCGGAACCCGAGATCTTCGGGTTCCTGTACGTCTATCCCGACCGCATCGCGTCCCTCGGTATCTTCGTGCCATCCTGGTTCGAAAGCCCGGTGCGTACGGCCTATCGGTATCTTCAACATTGGATGCTGCATCCCTGGCTGTGGCGCTACCTCAATGGCGGGACGCTGCGTTCCTGGGGCGCCAAGACGTTGGGTGAATCCGGCCGCCGGGGCGAACCGCATCTCGTCGGTGACGGCTACGCGCGCATTGGTGAAGGATCGGGCAGCACGAACGTCCTCACCGGCAGCGGGGTGGACGAGGCGTGGGCCACCGGCGTCCAACTTGGCGAGGCCGTGCTGGAGTTGCTCGAACAACACAAACCGTTCACGAAAGAGAATCTCGAAGCCACCTATGTGAAGCGGCGACGGGCCAGCTGGGTGGAAACCGAAGCTCGCGTGGCCGAACGCGCGCGGGACGGTTTTCACCGGGGCGTTGTGACGGGCCTCGTCGGCATGGCATTGGCGGGCGCAACGAAAGGCCGACTCGCCGCGCCCGTGGAACTGCGTTCCACCCGGGAGCATACGCCGCCATTGGAAGAATACTACCAGGACCGGATTCCCCTCTCGGAAATCGTGAGACTCCGTCAGGAATGCGCCGCAAGGGGCGTCAGTATCCACAATGCGCTCATGGATCGTGTGGGTTGGCCGACAATCCCCTACGATGGCAAATTGCTCGTCTCGCACCAGGACGCTTTGTTGATGGGCGGGAAGGTGCAGGCACCGGCAGGGTACGCGGATCACGTCGTATTTCTGTACCCGGAACTCTGCGAGAAATGCGGCACGAAGATTTGCATCGAGATTTGTAGCGGCCAGGCGATCACACCGGGTGGAAACGGCGTTCCGGCGTTTGACCGGGAGAAATGCGTCCACTGCGGCGCGTGTATCTGGAACTGTACCACCGCACATCCCACCGACCCCGAGCGTGGCCTGATTGAGTTTCGTGCGGGAGCGGGTGGACTGCACTCCGCTGAAAACTGATTTCTTAGCTAGGAGATGAACGGATGAGTGTTGCATATCAAATTGTCGTTTGCGGAAGTATTGTTCCCGATCCGCTGCAAACGTTGGAGCCGGTGGCGAGCGCGACCGGGCCAACGTTGAAAAATGAGATGATGTTGCCTGCCGTGCTGGATCCCTGGGCCTGGCACGCGCTGTTCGAAGCGGCGCACCTGGCGAAAAACGCGCCGGGCAGCAAGGTGTGGCTCGTCAGCCTCGGCCCGAAAGCCAAGCTCCAGCAAGTGATGATGACCGTCGCCCAGAAGGCCCCGTTTGAGTTGATTGCGATTGACGGCTCTGCCAGCGGGTTCACCGAAGCGTCCGAAGTGGCGGCCGCGTTGGCAGGCGCCATCCAGGCGATTCCCGGGCTTGATCTGTCGCGATTGCTGCTCTTCGGCGGCTGGGAGTCCGCTTCGCGGGGTTCGAGCGCGACGATGCAAATCGTTGGCGAGCTGCTCGGGATCGTGAACCAATTTCAAGGTGTGGACAAACTTACCATCGGTGCGGATGACTCCATCGAGATCCTCGAACGGATTGAAGGCGGCAAACATCAGGTCTCAATCTGTGTCGGTCCGCCCGCCGTGTTCGGATGGGCCACCGGCAACCTGCCCGAGCCGCCGAACAATCCCCAGGTCGGCATGGCCAACATGCGCGGCATCATGCCCGCCTTGCAAAAAGCCGGGACCAGCAAGGTGGGCGCAGCGGGCGTCACTTTTGCCAGCGTGGCGCTGCCAAAACAGCGCCGCGACACGAAAATCGTGAAAGATCTCAGCGCCGACGAAATCGCCCGGGACATCGTTTCCTGGGTCACGAACGCCTGACGCGAAAGGAAGAGAGCAACCGTGGACACAGTTTTGATTTTGTTACATGTGGAAAAAGACGCCGCGCCGGCCAAATCGGCGTTGGAATCGCTGGGCGCAGCCAAAGACGTTACCGACGCGAGCGGAGCGAGCTTGGCAGTTGGCCTTGTCGGTGAATCTCTTCAGCCAGCCGCGAATCACATCGCCGGGTGCGGAGCTTTACGGTTCCTTGGCGTCGAGGGCGCTGAGTTCGGCCAGTCTCGATACGGTAGCGACATTGCCGCGGCCGAAGCGATCTGCCGGGCGACGAACCCGACAATTGTGATTGCACCGGCAACCTCCCGATGGAACCGCGTCGTTGCGGGTTTGGCGCATCGTCTCGGCGGGCGCGCTGATACGCATGTGACGGACCTCGCCGCTGCGAAAGGTGGGGTGACGATCACACGTTGGTATTACCGCCAGCGCATGGAGGCGGTATTGCAACGCACGCAACGCCCTTGGGTCATTGCTCTGGAGGCAGGCTGTCATGCTCCTTGGAAAGGCGCGGCCGCCACCGCGATAATCGAGCTTCTCACCGCGTCACTGCCCGAGACCGCAAAACGCACAACTGTTAGGGGCGTGAAAGCCCCCTCCTCGGGCCAGCAAACGATCCGTCCGGACGCCGAATTGTTGTTCGTTGCCGGGGCCGGTTGGACCAAGAAGCAATCCGACGGTCAAACCCATGCGCCCGAAGCCGAAAGTTTGATCCGCGGATTTCTCCAGCTCACGAACGCCTCGCTCGGCAGCAGCAAATCCCTGGTGGATCTCAGCAAGGACGGGCAGGCGGTGCTGACCCTCATGACTCACTTGAACCAGATTGGCCAAACCGGCTCGACCCCGCGGCATCTCAAGGGCCTCTCGACCTGTTGTCACGGTGAAGAACCGCATGCCGTGGGCTGGCGGTTTATCACCGAGCGCCGCGCGGTGAACCTCGATCCGAACTGCGGTTGGGCGCGTGGCAAAACCGATGTGCTCTACGTGGCGGACGCGTTCGAAGTGATGCGCAAAGTCAACGCGCTCCTCGCGGCAAGGCAGGCCTAGCATGTATGCCCCGATAAAGTGTGATCTGAGCCAACCCGACACGCTGGTCACAACATATGAGCCATCGCAGCTGACTCAGGGCGAAACATCATCACCAAACCGGGTTGAGAAACCATGAATCCACTGATTTATTCCACACTGGTCGTCTTGTACGTCGCGGTGATGTTGGCCGTCGGGTATTGGTGCATGAAACGCACCAAGAACGTCGGCGACTTCTTTCTGGGGGGGCGCACGCTCGGACCATGGATGAGCGCGTTCGCGTACGGCACCACCTATTTCTCGGCCGTGCTGTTCATCGGTTACGCCGGCCGGCTGGGCTGGGGCTTCGGCATCCAGTCGATGTGGATTGCCCTTGGGAACACGTTCGTCGGCACGCTGCTCGCCTGGTGGGTCCTTGCTGGCCGCACCCGTGACATGACCGTCCGGCTCAACGCGCTCACCATGCCCGAATTCCTCCGGGCGCGGTACGACAGTATGCCGTTGCAGATTATCGGCGCTCTCGTGGTCTTCGTCTTTCTGGTGCCGTATTCGGCTTCGGTGTATATGGGCCTGGGTTATCTTTTTCAGAAAGCGCTTGGCCTGGAGTACAATCAGGCGCTCATCTTTCTTGCCGCATTGACGGGCGTCTACCTCGTCATGGGCGGTTACCTGGCTGTCGCGATCAGCGACTTCATCCGGGGGATCGTCGAATTTCTGGGGGTCGCCCTCATGGTCATTTTGCTGGCGAGTATGAAGGGTGGGCTGGGTGCGACCTTTGCCGCCTTGTTGGATCCGAAATATATGCCGGCCCTTCACGCGCCGCCGCCGCCCACGGGGCCTCCCTTTCCCGGCTGGGTGACACTGTGGTCGCTCGTGCTGATCACCAGCTTCGGCCCGTGGGCGCTACCGCAGATGGTGCAGAAGTTTTATTCCATCCGGAGCAAGGCCGACGTGCACCGCGCCATGCTCATCGCCACGATCTTTGCGCTGTTCATGTCCTTCGGCGCCTACTACAGCGGCGCGCTGACGCATTTGTTCTTCGCGAACCCGAAGACCGACCTCGCGCCGATCGTCGATGCCGTCACCAAAAAACCGAACCTCGACCTGCTGATGCCGTTCTTCATCACGACCTACGTCCCAACGTGGCTGGTGCTGGTCATCCTGCTGATGGTGTTTTCGGCGTCGATGTCGAGCCTCTCGTCGCTGGTGTTGGTGAGCAGTTCGGCCATCGCCATCGACATCTACGGCGCCTCCGTCAAGCGCGAGGAGAAGCAAAAGCAAGTCATGCGGTTGATGCGCGTACTCTGCGCCGTGTTCGTGGCGCTTTCGCTCCTGATTGCGGTGAGCAGGGTGGACGTGATTGTGAACCTGATGGTGATCGCCTGGAGCGCGCTGAGCGGCGCGTTTCTGGCGCCCTATCTGTACGGCCTTTTCTGGCGGCGTGCGACCAAAGCGGGTGCCTATGCCGGCATGATATCGGGAGTCGGCACGGCCGTCGGCTTGTTCTATTACTGGGGCAAGCCGCACATCCCCGTGTCGGGCGCGATTGCGATGTCCGTGCCCCTGCTGGTGATGCCCGTTGTCAGCCTTCTCACACCGCCGCCCGACGAGGCACACCTCGCGAAATGTTTTCCCACTGTGAAAGGGAAGTAATTGACCAACCCAAAACCCTGAATCAAAACCCCGGACCAACGAAAGGATGAACCTGCGATGAGAACCAAAATACTGCCGGCAGCGGCGGCTCTGCTGGCGTTCGCGTTTGTCGCGACCACCGTGCCGGCCCAAACAACGTCCACAGCAACCGTGGCGAAGGCTTCCAGCGCGACGCCGTCGGCGATCTGGAGATTCGATGAGTTCGCCAAACAGGTCAAGAACCCCACCGACTGGCTTAGCTGGGGGGGCGACTTCCGGGTGCGTGATGAGTATTTCAACAATGCCATGAGCCTCAGCTCAAACCCCGGTTTCAGTCCGCTGTTTGGTCCCCCACATGAACAGGAATTATTCCGCTTCCGCGGCCGGGTTTGGGCCAGCTTTTTCCCGACCAACGACATAACGCTAAACATCCGTCTGGCCGCCGAGCCGCGAGAGTTTTTGAAACCCGCGTTTTCGGATACAGACTTCGAACATACGGGGATGCAGTGGCGCTATGGGATTATCGACAACCTCAACGTGCAATTGAAGAAACCGTGGGACCTGCCGGCGACCTTGACGGTTGGCCGCCAGGACATTTTTCTAGGGGACGGCTGGCTGATGGGAGATGGCTCGCCCGAGGACGGGTCGTTCACCTATTTCGTCGATGCGGTCCGCTTGATTTACAATCTCGAAGAACTGCATACCACCATCGACGCCATTGGGCTGGTTGAGTACGCCCGTCCCGACGCCATATTGCCCACATTCGGGCCTTCCGGAACCGTGCCCTCCGAGCCACGCACGCCCTCCGGCCTGCTGTTGACGGATCAAAACGAAAAGGGAGCCATCCTGTGGGTTGCCAATAAGAGCATCCCGGCCGCCAATGTGGACGGGTACTTCTTCTACAAACATGACACCGAGATCAACGACCTACCAGCAGCTCCCTACAGTGATGGTGGGGATATCTATACAATCGGTGGCCGCGTCTCGGGACAGCCCGAGAACCACTGGAAATATTCCGTCGAAGGCGCCTACCAGTTTGGGCGGAAGCAAGATCCAATACTCAACCAGGGCGGCGCCAACTCCCAGCTCGCGCCGTCGGCCGAAACCGCGGGATTCCGCGAGATCGATGCATTTGGTGGACAGAGCAAGCTGACTTATCTTTGCAAGGATGACTGGAACGATCAACTCAGCCTCTCGTTTGAATACCTCTCTGGCGATAATCCACATAGCAAAAATGACGAGATGTTCGACGTGTTGTGGGGCCGCTGGCCGCAATGGAGCGAAATGTATAACATCTACAGTTATGTCCCCGAAACCCGTGTCGGCCAGACCGCCAATCTCATCCGTTTCGGCCCGACCTGGACCGTGACCCCGGTCAAGAAGCTGGACTTCAGCCTCAGCTACTACGCTTTGTGGGCTGATCAGGACGTGCCCACACGGGCGTTGTTCTTCGCTCAGCCAGCATTCAGCGACAGCGGCGACTTTCGCGGCCATTATCTCCAGGCGATCCTGAAGTATAAATTCAACCAGTACGTGAGCGCCCATCTCTGGAGCGAGTTCCTGTGGGAAGGTGACTTCTACGCCAAACAACAGATGATGGATTTCTTGCGTGCGGAAGTGATGTTCACCTTCTAGAGTTGCTTCGACACGATGATGTTCTGGGATCAGAAGACCGAAACCATCGAACGTGCCGCCCTGGAGGCGTTGCAACTCAAACGCCTCCAGGCGACCGTCCGCCGCGTCGCTCGCAAGGTGCGGCTCTATCAGCGGAAACTTGCCGATGGCGGCGTCAAGCCGCGTCAGGTTCAGTCGCTGGCCGATTTGCGGCGGCTGCCGTTCACGACCAACGCCGATCTGCGGGACGCCTATCCCACCGGCTTGCTCGCCGTCCCGTCCGAGGACGTGTTGCGACTGCACACGTCCAGCGGGACCACGGGCAAACCGAAGGCGCTGTTTTTCTCGCGCCGGGACGTGGACAACGCCGGCGAGTTGATGGCGCGCTGCCTGGTCATGACCGGCGTGACCAAGCGGGACGTGCTCCAGAACATGATGACCTACGGCCTGTTTACCGGCGCATTGGTCATGCACTACGGCGCGGAAAAAGTCGGCTGCCTGGTGATCCCCGCCGGGCCGGGCAACTCCGAGAAACAACTGCTCCTGATGCAGGATTTCCGCACGACGGTCATTCACGTCACGCCGAGCTACGCGCTGTATCTCGCCGACTTCCTCCAGAAGAAAGGCGTCGATCCGCGCCGCGACCTGGCGTTGCGCAAAGCCTTCGTCGGCGCGGAACCGTACACGGAGGAAACGCGCCGCAAAATCGAGCAGGCGCTGGGGATCGACGTGTACAATTCCTACGGCCTGTCGGAGATGAACGGGCCCGGCATCGCCTTCGAATGCGAACACAAGTGCGGCATGCATCTCTGGGAAGACAATTTCCTCGTCGAAATTCTTGACCCGCGGACCGGCGAACCGCTGCCCGACGGACAAACGGGCGAGTTGGTGCTGACCACCCTGTGCCGCGAAGCGATGCCGTTGTTGCGGTACCGCACCCGCGACATCACGTCGATCGTTCCCGGACCCTGTCCGTGCGGCCGCACCCACCGGCGCCTCCATCGCATCACGGGCCGCTCCGACGACATGCTGATCGTGCGCGGCGTGAACATCTACCCGCAACAGATCGAACGCGTGTTGATGAGCCTGCCCGGCGTGGGACGAAACTATCAGATCGTGCTCGACGGACTGGACGAAATGACCGTCAACGTCGAACTGGCCGAAGCCAGGTTCGATGGCCACGTCGAACACCTGACCCGCCTTCAATCCGACATCGTCGATCGGTTGCGGGCGGAAATCCTGACGAAACCCAAAGTCCATCTCGTGCCGCCGGGCACGTTGCCGGTCAGCGAAGGCAAGGCCAAGCGGGTCATCGACAACCGGTCGCTCTAGCGTCGGAAAGGAAGCCACACCATGAGCGCTGTTAATCTCATCGCCGTGTTCGCCGAGAACCAACTGGGCCAGATGGCACGCATTACCCGGGTGCTGGCCGACGCGGACATCAATATCCGCTGGGTCACCATCGCCACCAACGAGAGTCTCGGTGTCATCAAGTTCCTCGTCGACAAGTGCGACCTCGCCTACCAACGCCTCCACGAAAAAGGCTGGACCGTGTCGCTCGTGGAAGTGCTCGCCATCGAAGTCGACGACCGGCCCGGCGGACTCCACGCTGTCGCCGATTGCCTGGCCCGCAACCAGATCAACGTCGAGAACTCTTCCGGTTTCGTTTCCCATAACCGCGCGGTGTTGTTGATTGAGGTTCAAGATGTCGCCCGGGCCCGGCAGACCCTCGCCAACCAGGGCTTGCGTCTGCTGTCCCAAGAGGAAATACTGAAGCTCTGAGTCATCAGGAGCTTTCATGAAGGACATCAAAGAGTTTTTCACGCAGGACCGTTACGCCAAACTCTCCGGCATCGAACTGCTCTCCGTCTCGCCGGGCCATGCCGTCGCCCAGATGCCGATCCATCCCCATCACTTCAACGCTGTGGGCAGCGTCCAGGGCGGAGCCATCTTCACGCTGGCGGACTTCGCGTTCGCCGCCGCGTCCAATGCCCACGGCAAAGTCGCCGTCGGGATCAACGTCAGCATCACCTACATGAAGGCCGTCAGTTCCGGCACCCTGCGCGCCGAAGCCCGGGAAGTGTCCGCCAATCCCAAGCTCGCCAGCTATACCGTCAACATCACCGACGAACACAATACCCTGATCGCCGTCTTCCAAGGGCTGGTCTATCGCAAGGATCAACCCCTCCCGTGGGCACCCAAAAAATAAGGTTTCCGGCCTGATATCCGCGCCCAAACCCCATCAAACACCCCCAAACGAAGCCATTTCCGGTAAAACAAAGCCATGCGACAAAATGGCACACCTTGACTTCTAACATTTTGTCCCTCAAGCATATCCACATCGCTCAGCGCTCAGAAACATTGGCTTCGTTTGGCAGAATTACATATTTGGGGGGTAACCCCTGCCCGCCCTAAGCAGCGTCGAAGGGAGCACCGTCGAAGGGCCTACCGTTTTGGTGGCGCGAGCGTCCCTGCTTGCGAGGCCGTCTGACTCCACTGCTTCGGTGGCGCACGTCGTTTCCGACCTTGGAGTGCGGCGACTCGTCGCCACCTTGCCGTTCGCCGCATCCCCGGCTGCTCCCATCAGCCATTTTCCATCAACCATCTTCCGACTATGTCAAAGCCGAGCCGCTGGGAGCGGCGAGACGCAACGCCGTAGGCGGCCCACACGGGCGAGCCGAGCGGGCGCGAGGGAGTGCAAAACAAGCCCCATATTCATTTCAAAGAACTACAACCATAATGACATTACACTACCGCATACAGACTGTCCAGTCCTTTCTCATGGACGGTCAAA
This sequence comes from uncultured Verrucomicrobiae bacterium, assembly GCA_963842185.1. Lineage (GTDB taxonomy): Bacteria > Verrucomicrobiota > Verrucomicrobiia > Palsa-1439 > Palsa-1439 > Palsa-1439. The sequence continues at coordinate 198,490 of CAWJFL010000016.1, read as the reverse complement.
AAAAGAAGTGGGTGTCGCGCGTCATCCAACAGGGGCGAGCGGTCGGGGCGCGTTCACCTTTCCGCTTGTAGGGAGTCAAATGTCGAAATTGCGCTCTCTCAATTCCTCACAAGTGCCGTCCAGACCCGGAAACAATGAACTGGCCGTAATCCCCATATAGCTGAGTTCCTGAACCACCGTCTTGCGTTCTCCGACTGGCAAATCGACCGCCGATAGGTACTTCTTTCCCGGTGTCTCCTTCTCTCTGATGTATGTCTCAATATCGTCGAGGTTCGTGAGGGTGGAAGCCGCTTGCTGAGGAATCATTCGTTCGTTTTCGATGGCCATGAATTCGCCAATTGACAGATGGGGGCCTGCGAATAGCAGCATGAAAATTTGATTCCAATCGGTTTTCCACTGAAACTGGTCAAAGACGTGGATCCTAACCTTTGATCCAATGGCGGCATTGGCGGCCTCTCTATTTGAAATGCCACGATATGCGAAAAACGCCGCAACATAAGGGGAATACGTCCAGTCAAGGAGCGGAGTCGGGTAGCCGTGATGTTGCACCAAATTAAAGAAGGCCCCATTTTCATTGGGAGCATCTAGGTTAAAAACATGCTTTGTTCGTGCGCTCAAATGCTTGTGTAAGACTTGGATGTCCTCACTCAAAAATCTGCCCAAATCAGCCCGCCCGTTTCGATGAAAAGCCGTTCTCAACCGCCACGGCTTGTTTTGCCCCCGAAACAAGAATCTCCTCACTTCCAAACCGGCAACATATTTTTTGTAACCATCCCAATCCAAGCTGGAAGCAACAATCTCAGAAGGCTTGTCTCCTCGAGACCGAGGTAAGGTGCATTGGCCTGCCGTTCCAACGTTTGTGGTCCATGTCAATGTGAGAAGATCCTTTTCCAGTGATGCGGTGGCAGTGGCGGACGTAGGAAGAACCACGTCTTGACCGTAATATTGTTTCACATTTTCCCACGACGAGACGATTCCTTTTTTCGGATCAATCGGAAGAATTAGTAATACTTCAATTTCACTTTTGCTATCCTTGCTTTTCGTCCTGAAGGCAACCGCAGTTCCCGGAAGCAGGGAGTTGTTGTCTCTGAGGTAGGCGACTCCCCGAAAATTCGACGGGAACTCGTCGACATTAACCATAATCGTCCCGGCATTCGTCCCGGTATAATTACCGATCCATTGGCCTTTCATAGCATGAGGATTGCATATTTAAGAACTACCAGCAAGCCACCTTGAATCAGACGGTCGAGAGTCTAGAGGGTCAACGCCTGACTCTTGACGTCCGCTGATTGCACCCGGCCAATTTGAACGACGTCTTGGGCCCACGTCTCACCCCGGCCACGCTCGATCCCCGTCACACCCGTTCCGTCTTCCGCCCACCAGCCATCGACCATTTGCCATCTGCCATCTGTCGCTACGCCCGCCGGAACAACTCGACGTCCCGCAGCACATTGACGCCGTTGCCTTTCAGGACTTGTTCCGCCTTGTCGGGATTCTCAAACCGGAACACCAGCGCGGCCTTGCTGCCGCGCTTCTCGGTGAACGCGTACATGTACTCGATGTTCAAGCCCGCCTTATCAACGATCTCCAGGATCCGCGACAGCCCGCCGGGTTCATCCGACACCTCAATGGCCAGCACTTCCGTAACCTTGGCGGTGAACCCGGCCCGCTCGAAAATCGTCTTCGCCTTCTGCCAGTCTTGCACGATCAGACGCAGGATGCCGAATTGTTCGGTGTCGGCCAGCGAGAGCGTGACGATATTAATCCCCGCCTTGGTCGCTTCCGCGCAGGCCGCCCGCAACTGGCCGGGTTTGTTTTCCAGAAAAACCGAAACTTGGTGGATTTTCATAGTTTGCGTTTGTCAATCACCCGTTTGGCCTTGCCTTCACTCCGGGGAATGCTCCGGGGCGCCACCAACCGGATCGCCACGCGAATCCCGGTGATGGTCTCGATGGAATGCACCAGCTTCCGCTGCAAGTCCTCCAGCACCCGCACCTCGTCGCTGAACACTTCCGGCGTCACCTCCACCTGCACCTCCATCTGGTCCAGGTCCTGTTCCCGTGTCAGCATAATCTGATAATGCGGCAGCGTGCCTTCGACCCGCAGCAGCGCGGCCTCGATCTGCGACGGAAACACGTTCACGCCGCGAATGATGAACATGTCGTCGCTGCGTCGCCCGATTCGTCGCATCCGACGGATGGTGCGTCCGCACGGGCAGGGCTCGGCAATCAGCGCCGTGATGTCCCGGGTGCGATAACGGATCATCGGCATCGCCTGTTTGCTCAGCGTCGTCAACACCAGTTCGCCTTCGCTCCCCATCGGCAACGGTTCCAACGTTTCGGTATCGACGATCTCCGCGAGAAAATGATCTTCAAAAATGTGGAGCCCGTTCTGGCACGCGCATTCAATCGCCACGCCCGGACCGATGATCTCCGACAACCCATAAATATCGTACGCTTTAATGCTGCTCTGGGCCTCGATCCGTTCGCGCATGGCTTGCGTCCACGGCTCGGCCCCGAAGATGCCCGCCCGCAACGGGAGTTGTTTGAAATCCACGCCCAACTGCGCCCCTTGGTCGAGCAGGTGCAGGAAGTAACTCGGCGTGCAACAAATGGCCGTGACTCCGAAATCTTTCAGCACGGTAATCTGCCGTTCGGTGTTGCCTCCCGAAATCGGAATCACCGCCGCCCCGAGTGCTTCCGCGCCATAGTGCGCTCCCAACCCACCCGTGAACAATCCGTACCCGTAGGCGTTCTGCACGATGTCCCCGGCATGCAGACCGCACGCGGCGAAGCTGCGGGCCATGACCTCCGTCCACACCGCAATGTCCTCTCGTGTGTACCCGACAACGATTGGCTTGCCGGTCGTGCCGCTGGACGCATGCAAGCGGACCACATCCCGCATCTCACTGGCGAACAACCCATACGGATACGTGTCGCGCAGGTCGGTCTTGACCGTGAACGGCAGCTTGCGGACGTCGTCGAGCGTGTGAATGTCCCGCGGTTTCAATGCACGCTCTTGCATCCGCTGGCGGAACAATTTCACATGATCGTAGGCGCGCGTCACGATCGCCTGGAGCCGTGCCAACTGTGTCGCCTGCAGCGCCGACGCCGACATGAAATCGGGTGCGCTGACTGGATGACGTTCGGTGGTGTTCATCCGCTACGCTCCGTTCCGCCCCAGCGCGAACGCCTGGAGATTGGCGGCGTGCAGCTTCTCGGGAAAGGCCGCGCCGATGGCCTCCAGCCAGACCGCTTCTGGGAAGTCAAGATGCTGGCTCAAAACGCCGAGCAACGCAACATTGAAACTCTTTTTGTTGGTCAGCTTCGCCGGGTCCACCGCGTCGGGCGCGATCAACATGCCCCCGGGTCGCAGTTGATGGCGATTGACCTCAATCTGGTCCGGCGCAACGACCACTAGTATGTCCGCGGCACCGACCGGCACCATCGGGCTGAACACCTCGCGACCGAACCGCACGTCGCTGCTGACCGAACCGCCGCGCTGGCTCATCCCGTGCAGTTCGCTCTGTTTCACGTCCAGCCCGCTTCGGAACGCCACGTCCGCAACGATCCCCGCGGCCTTGAGCACACCCTGGCCGCCGAGGCCGGCGATGATGACGTTGGTGACGCCGTCGTTCATTCTGGCTCGTCCAATGCCGCCGTGCACGACTGGTTGGCGGCGCGCTCGTATTCCTTGATCTTGCCGGCGATGAGCAGGCACGGCCGGCGCGCAATGATGAGATTGAGTTGCTGGTTCGCCAGGCACGCCTGCACCAGTTGCGCGAACTTGCCGGGGTCAACCGACGGATCGGAGACGAACACGTTCTTGAGGCCGAGCGATCGTCCCAATTCCTCGAATGACACCTTGCCCGTCGGCTCGTGTTCCAGCGTCCGGCCCGTGCCGGGATGTTCCTGGTGGCCCGTCATGGCCGTGGTGCTGTTGTCGAGAATCAACACGACGTGCCCCGTCGCTGGCGGGTTGTACACCATCTCCACGAGACCGGTGATGCCGCTGTGCACGAACGTGCTGTCGCCGATCACGCTCACGACCCGGCGCGCCTGTTCGGGCGGCAAAACGTGGCGCAGCCCCAGGCCGACGCCGATGCTCGCCCCCATGCACACGCAACTGTCCATCGCTTCGAACGGCGGCAACACGCCCAGCGTGTAGCAGCCAATGTCTCCCGCGACGATGCAATCGAGGTTGTGCAGCGCCTCGAACACGTTGCGGTGGGAACAGCCCGGACAAAGCTGCGGCGGTTTCCCGGGCACGGGAGCCGGTTCCGTCGAGGCGTCGCCCGCCACGATGCGGCGGACGCGCGCGACGCTGAGTTCGCCGAACCGGTACATCTCCGGCGCGCTCTCGACTTTTATGCCGGCGGCACGGATCGCCTCGGCCAGATACGGATCGCCTTCCTCGATCACGAGGCAGCGATTCACCCCCGCGGCAAACGCCCGGATTTTCTCCAGCGGCAGCGGATAGGTCATCCCCAACTTGAGAACGGACGCCCGAGGCGCCGCCTCACACGCATGCAGGTACGCGACGCCCGATGCGATGATGCCCAGGGACGTATCGCCCGGTCGATCCCGATTGACGGGCGAGGATTCGTTCCACGTATTGATCTCGGCCAGTTTCTTGCGCAGCCGCCGATGCGCGGGCTTCGCGTTGGACGGGATCATCACCAGGCTCTTGATATCCCGCTCAAAATGTGGCGTTGGCGCCGGAGAAATTGTCCGGGTGGGCAGGACGACGGACTTGGAGTGGCACACACGTGTGGTCATCCGCAACAACACCGGCAAATGCCAGCGCTCGGAAATCTCGACCGCCGCCAGCGTGAAATCATACGCCTCCTGCGAATCCGACGGCTCGAGCATCGGCACGCCGGCGGCCACGGCGTAATGGCGGTTGTCCTGCTCGTTCTGGCTGGACGCCATGCCGGGATCGTCCGCCGACACCACGATCAAGGCGCCCGTCACGCCCGTGTACGCCGCGGTAAACAACGGATCGGCCGCGACGTTCAGGCCGACGTGTTTCATCGTGGCCATGGCCCGCGCCCCGGCGAACGCCGCGCCCAGTGCCACTTCGAGGGCGACCTTTTCGTTGGGCGCCCATTGCGCCCGCCCACCGATCTTCGAGAAATTTTCGAGGATCTCCGTGGACGGCGTGCCCGGATAACCCGTGCCCAGCGCCACGCCGGCGTGCCAGGCCGCCAGCGCCACCGCTTCGTCGCCACTGAGCAGAAGCCGATGGGCAGTCGTCATCGCGCAAATACCTCGGTGACCCATGGCGGTGGTCGGATTGGTTTGCCGGCGGGATCGGTGACCGCATGGATTGTGTAGCCGCGAGCCACCGGCGCGCCGCCCTCGGCCTGGACAATCTCCACATCGACCCGCAGACGCACTTTGCCGACAAGCGAACCTTTGCTCGTCATCTTCAGCAAGTCATCGTAACGAGCACGCCCCTGGTATTCGACGTGCGATTCCACCACCGGCAGAAACGCGCCGCGCCGCTCCATCTCGGCATAGGGCAAACCGCACGCGCGCATCAATTCCGTGCGACCGCACTCGAACCATTCGAGGGCGCGCGAATTGTAAAACGTGCCCATCTGGTCGGTCTCGCTGTAGCGGACTCGAAACTGGATGGTGTGTTCCATTAAAACAATACTTGGCCATGGAATCACAAACGGGGGGAAACAACAACGTCAGGTTATCAGAACGCGTCAGAAAATCAAGCGCATCCGTTCTTTCACTCCAATTCCTTGGGGAAATCGCAAAATGCTACGGGCTTGAGCCCGCGGCTGGCGGTCAGTGCAGGTTGTGGTGCCGTAACAGCAACCACACGGACAGGATGACTGGAACCACCACCGGAGTGGCCAGCGCCAGAACCACTCCCGCGTGCTGCCGGAGATTTCGTTTCCACGGCGCCACTTCCGTCACGCGATCGCAGCGGCCCGTGACCTTGACCTGACTGAGATTGTCCAAGTCCGCCTGCATCTCCGCCGCACTGGCATAGCGGCCGGCCGGATTGCGGTCCATCGCATGCAAAACGATTTCCTCGGCTTGCGGCGTAATACTCGGATTCAGTTTCCGCAACGGCTCGGGATCGCCGACAACCCGGGCGTTCATGGCGGCCAGCGAATTATCGCCGTCGAACGGCGTCGTGCCGGTCAGCATCTCGTACAACATCGCCCCCAGGCTGTAGATGTCGGTCCGGGCGTCGCCGCGTTTGCCCTGGACCTGCTCGGGCGCCATGTAATCCGGCGTGCCCAGCGCGGGCGTCCAGCCGCCAAAGGTCACCCGGCGAAACTCGTTGGATTTGGCCAACCCGAAGTCCAGCACCCGGATCGATCCGTCACAACCCACCATGACGTTCTGCGGCTTCAAATCGCGGTGGATCACGCCGTGATCGTGCAGGTACTGCAACGCCTCGCACAGCAGACTGGCGATCTTGAGCGCATCCTTCTCCGGCAACGGTCGCATGGCCTTCAACAGGTGCGCCAGCGTGCAGCCGCGCAGGTATTCGGTCACCAGGTACGGCCGGCTCTTCGGCCCGTCCACGGCAATGAATTTCAGCACGTAGGGATGATTCAGCGTCAGGCCGATCCCCTCCTCGCGACGGAACCGCGTGAAGAAGCCGGGGTCGCTCTCGTATTCCAGATGCGGCACCTTGAGGGCGACGTTGGCATTGTGGTTGTGCAGATCTTGCGCCTTGAAAATCATCGCCATCCCGCTCCGACTGATCACCTCCGTAATCAAAAAACGGTCGTCCAAAATATCGCCCGGATGCAACTCGCCGACCCTGTTCGCCTCGACGGCGGGGTGGTATTCGGCCACGCCCTGGCAACAACCGACGTGTTCGAGTGGGCACAATTGGGTCGTCTTCATGGTGGCACTATTACATGGAACGGACGGGCCAGATAATTAAATGGGGATGCAAATGCGTTAAAAACGTATCAATGTCAATTCCCACATCCAAGTGTTTATCAACCAATGGGTTGACCAGATATCAGAGTCCGCGACACGGGTTTTTTCACCACAAAACCGCGTCCGGATCCATCACGGGTATCAGCGGGCCCGGTGGGTAAGGTCTTGCCGTACCCACGACGAATTACGAACGAAGGCAAAGCATCTGCTCATTTGTCATTTCATCGGGATTTCGATAATCCCCATCGCAAAAATGGGGTTGGACGGGGCAAACATGGCAAGTGGTTTGCTACACAAGGGGGTGTGAGCAACGGTGACAGTCCACAGCGGGGCCGCGTTTTCGCCATTGATGACGAGGAAGGTTTTCTGGGCCTTCTGAAACTGGCTCTGGAGAGCCATGGCTATATCGTGCACACCGCCTCCAGCCCAAAGGAAGCCATTGCCTTTTACAAGGAGCGCTGGCGGGACATCGGCATGGTGTTTCTCGACTTCTTGATGCCCGGCATGTCGGGCGACATGGTCTTCGAGGAACTGCAACGTCTCAATCCAGACGTGCGGGTCGTGCTGCTGACCGGGTGTGAAGATTCTATCGCCGAAAAAATGTTTCAACGGGGTCTGCGCGGCTATCTTCAGAAGCCGTTCAGCTTGCCCGACCTTGCCCAGAAAGCCCACGAAGCCATCCATGGCACGTAATCCTTTGCTCCGGACCACGACCCCCCATCTGCTCCGTCCGTGTTGTTGACGGCGCTCGCCTCATCGGTTGCCCGTTCGAGCGTTCTCGCTTTGATTCTGGTCTTGACCCTCGATGGCCGATTTGCTATCAAACTTCCGGGGGTACGGGTGGCTTCAGGGGCTGTCAAGCGAGTTGGCGGCTGCTATTCCAGGGTAATTGCAAAACCATCTGTCTTCCTGTTTGCCCATGTCGTGCAATACGTTGTCTCTCCACGCGCCCCCGTCAGGCCAGGCTGGAGAAATTCAGAACGTAGAGTGGTGAAGGAAGAAAGCGAGTTTGGAACGGAATCCTGAACAGGGAATCGAGGAGATCCGACACCGGTGTCAGGCCCGGGCGTTGCAGATGCGCTGTCCCCGGCACCAAAAGAACGCCCGGGTCATGGTCGACGGGAACAACTTCGGCGACGTCGCGTTCGAGGTGTTCACGTGCTGCGAGCAATTCCGCGCCCATGTTACCGAGGAACTGATGGAAGAGCTGTATCTGACGAATGCCCCCGGCCCAACCGGCCATCAAGGCCTTGACGACTTCGCGTTGTGAGGGTGGCGTCTTCGCCTATCCCATGCGCGCAATCACTCTGGGGACGGGAGATGCATTCGGTGCGGCCGGCAGGTTTCACTCGGCTGTCGTTGTGCGGGCTGGCAACAGCACGGCGCTGGTGGATTGCGGCCCCTGCATCCTGCCGGCGTTACACCGGTCCCGGATCCCTCCCGAAGACATCGATTTCATCCTGGTCACGCATCTCCATGGTGACCACGTCGGCGGCGTGCCGATGTTGCTGTTGGATTACCAGTACCGCTCGCGTCGAAAACGGCCGTTGGTCGTGATTGGCTCCGCATTGTGTCCTGCGAGGCTCGAGGCCCTGACGAGGCTGATGTTCACGGAGGTGGGGAAGAATCGCCGTCGTTTTTCCGTCGTCTATAAGACCATCCGCCCTGGGCGCCCGATTTCCATTCGCGGGATGCGCATTCACGCGTATCGGATGAAGCACATCGACCGGGAACCGTGCCTCGGCTATCGCATCGAATACCGCCGCAAGGTTCTGGCCATCACGGGGGACACGACCTGGTGCGATTCCATCCCAGCGATGTCACAGGGAGCCAACCTGCTCGTGAGCGAATGCACCGACTTTGACCGGCGGACGCCGGTGCATTTGAGTTACACCCAACTCCGGGAGCATGAAGCGGAGATCGGCGCGAAGCGGATCGTACTCACTCACGTCGGCGACGATCTTCTGAAGAACCGCGCCAAGGTTCGACACCACATCGCGCGAGACGGTGAGCGGTTTGACGTCTGAAAGATGGGAAACCGGCTTCACGATGGCCGGCAATACCCCGTTTAGAACCGTATCTGTAACGTCACGTTCGGACCGGCGCTGAGGACTTTATAGGAGAATGTATTGAGGCTGGAGTTGTTGTTGGCGAACAGGGCGCTGGCGTTCAGCGATGCATATTTGTTGATCCGCCAGATCAACGACGCCGAAACCGTCTCGGTAAGGTCGCTGCGGTTTACGTCAAGGTAATCCTGCCACTGCGCCTGTGCCAGAACCTGAAGATACACATTCCGAAACACGTCCAGATTGGCCCCCAGAAACCCCGTATTGTCGGCCCGGGTCAGAATGTTCGGATTCGAAACCCGCCAATCAAACTGATAACCGTAAAAGGGCGCGATGGGTTTGACAATCCCTGTCCACGCGGGCAGGAGCGCATTGTAGTCGCAGCGCAGGCCGATCCTCACATCCACCATCTCGAAGATCTGCGCGTCACCCGTCGTCAAGGCGAGCCGCTCGTACGACCCGTCGCCGTACAGAGTCCAGGTCGACGACGTCTGTTCTTGATGATAGGGAATTGGGGGCTTTACCAGTGTGTACGCCAGGTCCACGCCGGCCTGGTCACCATAAAAATCGAAGGAACTGTTGGAATCGTAGTGATCGATGTAATGCTGGGCGTACAGCGTTGTCTTGAGATCGTCGAATAACCTCGGGGAATACGACGCCCCGAAAACCTGGTCGAGCACTTCGTCCGAAACCGGCTTGTGGAATGTCAGCAGGATGTTCGAGTCGTAAAGATACGACGTGTCGCTGTAGACCTGAAACGGGGCGTACGGCAACATCAACAGCGGGTGGAGCGGCCCGAGTTCATCCCGATAATCCGCCTCGTCCGGCTGTGATTGCGTGGACGGCGCGGGTCCCAGTTGGCCAAATCCGCGCTGGTCGATCAGGAATAACTGCGGCTCCTGCGCGCGCGCCATGGATGCCGCGAACAAAAGCGAACACCAAAAAAGTTTCACGCCGCTGCTTGTCCGCGAGACCATGGATTTCCTTTAGCGGCCCTCACTTGATTGAACTCGGTGTCGGTTGGTTGGCCCCGGCGATGTTGTCGAACTCGTAAAGCAATAAGCCGCCGCGTGATCCGGAATCGTTGTAGGGTGGAGTCACCATCCCGGGAAGCTCCGGAACGGGGAATTGGGAGGGCAAGGTTCCCTGTTGTGTGCCGCGGCCGGTCCAATAGTACACGGCGTGCACCATTCTGCCGTCGTTCAACGCCCGGGACTGCTTTTCAATCACCGCGTTGATGTCATCCATGCCCGGCCACGCGCGATGGAACCCGGTGAAGATGGTCGCCTTTTCCGTGAGCGCCTTGACATCGAAATCGAACGGCGGACTGAGCGTGGACGCCCCCTCGCGCTGAAAGATCCCCTGGCCGGCACGCAAGGACGATGTGTGCGTCCCGTTTGGGAGCGACACGCTGGCCCGAGAACCCTCCACTAATAGAAACTTCGTCCAATGCTGCGCATTGGCTCCCTGCGAACGCTCAATCTCTTCCACGACCACCGTGCAGCCTTCGACTGCGCCCACCACGGCGTGGGTCACGATGCGCAGCCCCCCCATCCCCTTCGGGATGAAAAACACGCCCAACCCACTCCGCGTCTGCACCTCGCGGCTCTCGGGGACAAATGCCAACGCGCTGTGCGACCCCAGGCGCGCCAATGTCCCGTCGGCAAATTCCAACTCGACCATGGAACCGCCGCCCGTCTTGACCGCCTCCCGCCCCTGGACCACATCTTCCACCTTGGCGGCCCGTTCCGATCCATCGGCGGCCTGATAGCTCACCTCATTCTTGAGTTCGCTGACCGTCGCGCTCTCCAACGCCGTCGGCGAACCACTCGCCGCGGGCAACAGCGGAAAGGTGATCAGGGCGCCAACCAAAAAAAATGAGCCTCGCCATCGATTCATGAGTGGGTCTCGAGTCCTCAACCCCGTTGCTATTATAGCCGGCTTACGGAGTCAACACTAAACCACCCCACCCTACTCGAAGCTACCCGCAACTACCCACCGCCCGCCACCACCACAATTTGATTGACAACCCCGCTTCCTTCGGACTACGCCAACGCCCCACCCCGCTCCGCCCTCCCGTCCGCAGCGCTTCTCCCCACACCACCACTCCGCGAAACCGCCGACGCCCTCACGCAACCCGAGTCTTCGACATTTACCCCGATTCCGAGACCGGGGCGCGCCCACGCCGTATCCCCGGTCGCAACCGAGTTGGACGGAGCCGAAGGCGGCACTGGCCGCCGGGACGCGCCACAGACCTGCCGGCCCGCACGGAGATCTGTACGGCCCGGACCGTCAGTTTGTAGGCATTGATCTTGGCATGCAAGGTACTCCGTTGCAGCAAAATACGTGTGTAAACGGCTGTGGCCCAAAGAAACCGAGAACGCTTTCAGTAATCAGCTTCTTTGGCATAAGGCTTGCGTTTACCGGGGACTTAAGTCCTTAGGCCAGAGGGGGCAAGAGTACTAAAAAGGCGCCAAAGCGGTGAACCGAAGTCAGCACGGATACGCGGGTTTCACGCTGCTAGAAGTCATGATCAGCACGGCAATCATGGCTTTCGTATTGGTGTCTACCATGGCAATCATCGGCCGGACGAGCCAGTACATACAGGATCTCCGATCACAGGCGCTGAGTTCGCAAATCTTGCAGCAGCGTATTGAAGAATTGCGGTCGATGAATTGGAGCCAAATCACCAATCTGCCCGCCACGTTTACCAGTTCGATCGACACCAATGGTGCTTACGGCAAGATCCTCACCACATCAAACTACCAATATTTCGGGACCACCGCCACGGTCGTGCGAGTCACAGCGACAACGACGTGGACGAACCGGCAAAGCATCGCGGTGAGCAACAGTATGACGACGTTAATCAGCAACGGAGGGCTGAACAAAGCCACCCTATGACGCGCCGACACAGAACGCAGGCTGCCCAGGCGGGATTCACTCTGATGGAAAGCTTGTTCGCGACCGCCATCGCGGCATTCGTTCTCGCCGGGCTGATCACGAGCTATATCTTCAGTGTGAAAGGCTTTCGGGGATTGGCGAATTATAATCAGATGCAGGAGGACGGACGATGGGCCGTCGAGTGGCTCTCGCGCGATCTCCGATTCGCCCTGGGAATCTCGTCATGGAGTTCCAATAGCGTGGTGATCCTGTTGCCGTCGGCGATCAACTCGGCCGGGGCCGTGACGTCCACTGACATCGTGACCCACACCTTGGAAAACGCCGCTTGGTATCGCATGGACGCCAGTGGCACTACGAAAGAACTGGCGACCAATGTGAATTCGCTTGCCTTCAGTCTCTATGATCAGGCCGGTAATCCGACGACGCAGGCAAACCAGTCCGTCAGTGTCCAGGTCAATGCTCTCTTAAGTCAAACCTTCCTGAATAGCACCCAAACCGTGGAGTGCGTCTCAGCCCGGTATCGCATGCGGAACGCGCCATGAATTCCCGGCTCTTACAGCTAGGCGGCGGCTTGCGTGAGGACGGCAGCGCGTTGATGACGGCGGCAATAGCCGCCGCCGTGTTGGGCATTATGGTCACAAGCTACCTGAGCTGGGTGACTAACGAATACCGGCTCACCAAGCACTCGGAGGCGTGGTCGCAGGCGTTGTATCTCGCCGAGGCAGGAATGGAACTGGGCTGCGCTGAGCTGAACTTTCCGTACGAACAAGGCGGCTCGGCGTTTTCCGCGGCCAATGGCTGGACCTCGGCTGGCGCTAACACGTATCAGAAGACCGTCGCCAATTTCACCGATTCGACGGGGACCGCCATCGGAAGTTTTTCGGTTCTGGTCGCCAACGCAAACAGCCAAAATCCGACAATTCAGGGTGTCGGAACCGCAACCGTGTCGCAGGGCCCAGCCACGTCACGGGGCGTTCAAATCTGGCTCACAAAAGGCGGCTCTTTCCCCTACGCCATCGCCGCGAAACAAAACATTACGATGAACGGCGGCGCCTATGTGGACAGTTTCAATTCCTCCAATCCGAGTGAATCCACCGGTGGCCAGTACGATCCCACCAAGCGTCAGGCCAACGCTGTTGTGGCCAGCCTCAGTAACAGCGGCACAGCCGTTCAAGCGACTACCATCTACGGAACGGTCAACACCGGCCCGTCGGGTGACATGACCTTGGCCGGCAGCATCGGTCCGACGCTGGATTTGAGCCTGCGAGCGACGACAGTGTCGCAAGCGCAAAGCGATGGCTGGTTGACTGACGACTTCACATCGGCAATACCCGACGTAACGTTGCCCGCCAACCTGAGTAGTGCGTACAACTTGGGAACGGTAAGCTCCGCCACAACGATTTGGTCGGGCAACTGGCAGGCCAACAGCATCACTTCCTCCGATTCGACAAAGCCGATTGTTATTGCCGGCCAAGTGCAACTGTACGTGATCGGCAATTTCACGACTCAGGGCAGCGGCTATGTCCAAATTTCTCCCGGGGCATCCTTGCAGGTATATGTCGGAGGCAATGTGACCGTATCCGGCGGTGGCGTGGTCAACCAGACAGGCCTGGCGGAAGATAACCAGTGGTACGGACTGACCAGTTCCACGACCTGGACCGTGAGCGGCAGCGGACAATGGTTGGGAACTGTGTACGCCCCCGAGGCCTCGGTTACGTTCAGTGGCAGCAGCGCCACCATCGGGGCATTCGTCGCGGATAATTTTACGATCAGCGGCGGGTCGGGGGTGCACTACGACCAAGCGCTGAGTAGTGCCGGCGGTGGCGCAGCCGGTGGATATACTGTTTTGACCTGGCAGGAGTTGCAATGCGTCCACGGAAATTGGCAGCCGTGACGGAACGGTACGACGGACGAGATGACAGAGAATACCCAGTATCTGAAACTTATGCATGAGGCGCCGAAGTGGACCGGCTCGGCGCTGGTGTTGGCGCTGCTGTCGATGGTCGCCGTGGCCGGGGTGTTCTACTACGTGAACCGTCAGGTCAAACGCCAGTATCTCACCCTGTGGACGATGGCCTGGATCTTCTATGCCCTGCATCTGCTGGCCGCGATCGGGCTCCAAACAATTCCCGGCGCCTGGCCGTTGGTGCTGGCACGGCGAGTCTGCATCGGGATCAGTGGCTTGTTCATGTTCTGGGGCAGTTTTCACCTCAGTTCGAAACCTCGCAGTCGGCGGGAACTGGGCCTTGCGATAGCGCTTGTGTTGACCTGCTGCTGCGTCACGAGTTACGCCCTTAAGGACTCGTACTGGCTCACGATTCTTGTATTCGGCTTTGTGGGAAGTTCCGGAATCTACACGGGCCGCATCTATTTGACGCGGCGGGCAACCCACAATGGTGCGACGCTTCTCGGCGGTGGATTCGTTCTCTGGGGCAGCCTCCTGTTGTTGTTCCCGTTACTGGAGTTGTCGGCGTGGTTAATGGCGCTGAGCTACCTGGTGTCAGCGGGGTTGGCGGTCACAATTGCCATCGCCATGGCTACGGTGGCCGAGCGTGAAGTCAATGTGGCGGAAAGAAGTTACCGGTTGCTGTTCGATGCCTCCAGTGATGCCGTGTTTCTGGTGGACATGTGGAAACTGAACGTGCTGGAGGCCAACCGGGCAGCCGAACGCCTCACAAAGTACAGCGGTGAGACGCTTCGAGGGCTGTCATTTCGAAAGGTCTGTCCCGCCTTGGATCGTAACACGGGTAACGTCCTGCAAAACCAGCGAGCCTTCAATGCAGTCTTCCGCCCCTACGAAGAGATTCAGTTGTCACAGCACGGGGGGAAACGGATTGCCTGTGAAGGGGAGGTTGCCTTTGCCGAATGGCACCAGCGAATGGTATTTCAGGTAAACCTTCGCGAGATCGGGGAGCGACGCAGGCTCGAGGAACAAATCCAGCGTGCTGAGAAACTCTCCGCTTTGGGCCGATTGGTCGCCGGGGTCGCCCACGAACTGAACAATCCACTGGCCATTATCATGGGCAATACCCAGATACTGGCAAGCCGCAAGAACCTGGACAATCAGACCAAGGAATCGCTGGGGCGCATTCTCAGGCAGAGTGAACGCGCCGGCCGGATCATCCGCGACCTGCTGGCGTACTCCCGCCCCAGCGAGCCGAACAAAGCGCCCATGGACCTCAACCGCGTCGTCCGTGACGTGCTGGAGTGGCGCCGTTCCAAGTACGAAGCCGCCCAGGTTTCCGTCCGCGCTGTACTCGCGGAATCCCTGCCGTACACCAAGGCTGACCGGGTTCAGGTGGAACAAATCGTGATGAACCTCGTCAATAACGCGGTGGACGCCCTGCGGGAACACCCGTTGCCACGCGAGGTCGTGGTCACAACCCAGGAAACCAGCAATTTCCTGCGCATCTCCGTTCGTGACAATGGACCCGGCATGACGCCGGAGATTCGCGAGAAGATCTTCAATCCGTTCTTTACGACCAAACCCATCGGTCAGGGCACCGGTTTGGGCTTGGCGATCTGCAACACCTATATCCAGGAACACCACGGCAAGATGTGGGTGGAAAGCCAACCGGGAAAAGGAGCTACTTTCTTCTTCGACCTGCCGCTACTGGACTGTGAGGGCAAAGTGCCGGTTGAACCGGAGGCTTTGGGGACAGAGGGCGCTGCGCCAGCGATGCCGGCGGAGCCTACGGGTCAGCGGTTGCTCATCGTCGATGACGAACCTGATATCGCTCAATTGTTGGAAATGATCTTGTCCAGCGCGGGCTACGAGATCCAGACAGCCAACAACGGTACCGATGGATTTCGGATTCTGTCCAACGAGGACTTCGATGTGGTGTTGTCCGATATGCTCATGCCGGGCCTGGACGGCCAGGCGTTGTACCAGCGGGTTCGCGAGATCAAACCCGAACTGGCCAAACGAATGATCTTTGTGACCGGCGACACGCTCAACAGCACCACGCGTGAATTCCTGAACGCGACGGGCAATCTTTTCTTGGGCAAGCCGTTCAAGATTGATGAAGTCGTCAACCGGGTGCAGGAAGCTCTCCAACGTGGTGCGAGGGAAGCACCGGAGCAACCAGAGTTGGTTACGGCGCAATGCGGCGCGCAGATTCTCAGGTGAACCATGCAATTTGAGTATCGAGCCTACAATAGCAACTGCGAGATTGTGACCGGGTGGATGGAAGGCGCCAGCGATAATGAGGTGATCGAAAAGCTGGGCGACAAAGACCTGATGATCGTGGAGCTGAAACAAGCTCGACACAGGCCCTCGCGTCCGCACACTGGCAAAATCAAGGTTCCCCTGCCTGTCGTGACTTCCTTTAGCCGGCAATTGGCCACCATGCTACGCGCGGGCCTGCCGTTGGCCCGATGCCTGGGAAGCCTGGGGCGACAGACGGGTCACCGGGACATGCAGGTCGTTCTGCGAGAACTGACACGGGTGGTTGAAGGCGGCGCGTCCTTCTCGGACGCATTGCAACTCTATCCCTCGGTGTTTTCAAACGTCTACATTGGCATGGTCAAAGCCGGCGAAACTGGAGGTCTGTTGGCGGAAGTGCTCGACCGAATGGCGGGCTACCTCGAAATGACATTGCAACTGCGCCAGCGCGTCCGCTCCGCCATGATGTACCCGGTGATTGTGAGCATCCTTGGCGTGGGCATTTGTGTCTTCATGGTCACGAAGATCGTTCCGGTATTCGTGGACATCTTCAAGGAGTTCCATCACGAATTGCCGCTTCCCACGTTGATCTTGATCAGTGTCAGCGATTGGGTTTGCGCGCACCTGCTGAGCTGTTCGATCGCCGTTCTCGCCACAATCCTGGCGTGGCGATGCCTCCTCCGCACACCGGCGGGGGCTCTCTTCTGGGACCGTCTTAAATTGCGTCTCCCGGTCACTGGTTCATTGGCAACGAAGATTGCCTTCTCACGGTTTGCCCACACGCTTGGTTCCATGCTGCACAGCGGTGTTCCGGTGCTCAAGGCGCTCAATATCGCCGCCACAGCCGTCTCAAACGTGGAGCTGGAAGCTGTTGTCCGTCATGTCGGTGACCTGATCGAGTCGGGTGACACCATGCACGATGCCATGGTCAAGCAAGGCAAATTTCCCAATATGATGCTCGAAATGATCGCCGCCGGCGAGGAAACGGGGACCGTCGACGAGTTGCTGGCCCGGGTGGCCGAACATTATGACCAGGAGATCGACGCCGCTCTTGATGGCCTGACGGCGATGTTGGAGCCGTTGCTCATTTTATTCCTCGGACTGGTCGTTGGCGGGGTGGTCGTCGCAATGTTCCTGCCGATATTCCGCATGACAGAGGCGGTTCAATTCTAACCGGAGTAGCCCTTATGAAAACAATCATTTGCATCGATGACGACGCGTGGACATTGGATATGCTTCGGCAGGCTCTTATGCCGCGGGGCTACCGTGTATTGGTGACGACCAGCACCACCGTCGCGCCTGGTTTCCTAAAGCATAAAAAAGTCGATCTGGTCCTGCTCGATCTCAATATGCCGAAAAAGCACGGGCTGAAACTTTATCGGGAATTGGTGGCGAGTGCGCCCGTGCCCGTCCTATTCGTCACCGCCTGCAGCCGATCCTTCCTTGCCCAGGCTGAGACATTTAGAAGGGAATACGAGAAGGAGCTGCAGCTCGCCCGCACCGACCTGCTTCCAAAACCATTCACTCTCGCCCAACTCTACGAGAAAGTCGAAGCGCTGATCGGCCCCGGCACTCCCGGTGCCATTGACGAAGACGAAGCACCAGAGCCGCGCTCGTTGCCGCGACGCCTCCGTAATCTGAAATCCTTGCTTGGCCCCGCGTTCAAAACCAACCGCTCGCTCGCAATGAAGAACGCCAGGGGTCAGTAAACGGGGTCGGACCTATAATCGTGACATCCTCACTTCCCGCCTCCGCCTGACCCGCTGTCAAACTGCGTTTCGAATTTCCACATTAGGATTTCGAGTTTCATCCGTAAAGGCTTCATCATTCACCAATCCGCCAGCGAAAGAGTCCAACCCTTCGCGTACTTCGCTTGCCCGCCGGCCCCCGTAGCGGAAGCCTCGTGTCGCATCGTCCCCCCTGTCCGCCATAGCCCTAGCGACGGCGGATCTGCGTCTTTTACCCCGAATTCTTTTCGGGGCTGCGTGGAGCCGAAGGCGGCACTGGCCGCCGAGACGCGACCACGTAGTATTTGAGGTCGCAAAAAATCCGTCCCGATCTGTGTTCATCTGTGGCTCGCCCCGGTCCCGCGCCATTTTCGCTGGCGCGATTCCTCTGGTATTTGACCTCGTCGTTCGGTTACGATTCACTTTCAATGCTGGCGGCGTTTGACCATCAACGGTCACGCCGGTTGCGGAATGGATTCGGACAAGACCGGGCATTACGGAAAAAAACGTCATGAGAACCCCTGTGCGATTTTGTTGCGGCGTGCTGCTGACCACCGCGTTGACTGTTTTCTACACCGGGTCGGATCGTTCCAGCGCCCTCGCCCAGACTATCCTCACGGTGACCACCAATGCCGATAGTGGCGCCGGGTCCCTCCGCCAGGCCATCAACGACGGCAACACCGATTCCCCGCCCGTCACCATCAACTTCGCCATTCCGCCCTTCGATGGCACCGTGCAAACCATCCTGCTCCAGACAAACCTGCCGCCCATCACCAACCTGCTCGCCATTAACGGGTTCAGCGAATCCGGCTCCAGCCCGGGCACCAGTCCGGGCACGCTGATGAATAACCCCGTCCTGTTGATCGCGTTGGACGGGAGCCTCCTCGGCGCAGGGACCGCCACCGGGTTGACGTTTACTGTCGCCGGGTCGGTTCAGGGACTGACCATCCAGAATTTCAACGGCGTCGGCGTGTCCGTTACGAACAGCGTGACGATCTCGGAAAACGTGATTAGCAACAGCTCGATTGGCGTCAGTTGCGGCGACACCAATTCGCTTACCGGCAATTTCCTCGTCCTCAACGGCACGGCCATCCAACTGTGGGGTTCCTCCAACACCTGTACGGCCAACGTCGTCACCAACAATCTCAATGACGGATTGGACGTCTTCGGCGGGAACAACAGCGTCATCGGCAACCTGATATCAGCCAACAGCTCCAACGGCGTGGATGTCGCCAGCAGCACAAATACTCTCGCTAACAACATCATCTCGACGAATTCCGCGGCCGGTATCGTGATCGCCGGCGACAACAACAGCCTCTCCAACGACACCATCTCAACCAATGGCGCGGACGGCGTGGATATTTTGGGCTCCAGCAACAGCCTCGCCAACAGCACGATCTCCGCCAATCTCAACGTCGGGGTGAACGTCGGCGCGTTCCCGGGAATCACGAACTACAATAACTCCCTCTCCGGCCTCACCCTGTCGGCCAACGGCGCCGGCGGACTGCTCTTGGCTGGCGGCACCAACACCCTCGCCGGCAGCACCATCTCCAGCAACACGGGCGATGGCGTCGTCGTTTCCGGGTCTGCCAACGTCATCGGTGACCAAGCCTCGGGCGGCAACATCATCATTGGGAATACGGGCAATGGAATCAGAATCGCCGGCTCGGTCCTCCTCTTCCCGGCCAATGCCAACGTCGTCCAGGGCAACGCCATCGGAACGGATGCCACGGGCACGAACAGTCTGGGCAACAGCCAATCGGGTATTCTGATCGACGGCAGCCTCGCGCCAGCCTCGACCAACCTCATCGGCGGAGAATCGTCCGGCGCGGGCAACACCATCGCATTCAACGGCAGCAACGGCGTGACCATCGTCAGCAACGCCGTCGACAATGCGATCTTTGAGAATTCCATCTTCACCAACGCCGTGCTGGGCATCGATCTGGGCGCCGATGGCGTCACCCCGAACCATGCGTTCGGCGTCTTCCCCTCGGGCCCGAACAATTTCCAGAATTACCCGGTGCTCGCCTCCGCCACCTGCTCCAACGGCGGCGTGCTGGTCCAGGGCTCCATCACCAATTCCGCCGCCGCCACCGCCGCGCACCTCGAGTTCTTTGCCAACGTCGCCTGTGATCCCGCCGGCTTTGGCCAGGGCCAGACATTCCTCGGGACCGCCGATGTCACCACGGACCTGAGTGGCGGGGCCACATTCAACGCCGTCTTTGCCAACGTCGACCTCGTGGACAAATTCATCACCGCCACCGCCAGCGACACCAGTTCCAATACGTCCGAGTTTTCCGCGTGCATCCCGGTGCTTGCCAATCAACCGCCGACCATCTCGCAATGCGCCGCCTCCATGACCGCCACGGCGGATACCAACTGCGAGGCCGTCGTGCCGGACTTCACCAGCGCCGTGGTGGTCGCCGACAATTGCACGCCCACCAGCGATCTGGTCATCACACAGTCACCGACCAACGGAACCATCGCGGTTCTGGGCACGAACACGGTGACGATCACCGTAACGGACCAGGCGGGCCTCTCAACCAACTGCACGACCAGCTTCATTGTGGCCGACACCACGCCGCCGCAGATCACCTGCCAGTCCGACATTACCAACAGCGTCGGTTCATCGGAGTCATCCGCCGTGGTGACATTCCCCACCCCAACGGCCTCCAATACCAATAATTGCGCGGTGACAGCGACCGTCACCTGCGTCCCGGCCTCGGGCTCGATCTTCCCGATCGGAACGACACCGGTGGTCTGCACGGCCGTCGACTCCGCCGGCAACACCGCTTCGTGCACGTTTAATGTCACCATCCAGGCCCCGCAGCAGGTGATCGTGGATATCGCGCCGGGGATCTGCCCGGTCGTGATCAATACCCATGCCGGTGGCGTGATCCCGGTGGCCATTGTCGGGACCGAATCGCTGAACGTCACCAACATTATCCCCGCCAGCGTGACGTTGAACGGCGTGCTCGCCAACACCAACTTCGTGTTTGAAGACGTGGCGTCTCCGTTCGTGTACACCCACGGCTGCCCCAAGAAAAAGCCGGACGGAATCCCGGATCTGGTTGTCGAGTTCGACGTAAATCAACTCGTCGCCAGCCTGGGGACCGTCAAGAACGGCGAAGTGAAGGTGCTGACCGTGAACGGCACCATGAATGTCATCGGTTCGAACGACGTCGTCGTCGGTACCACCACGTTCGAGGGCCAGGACAAGGTCAAGATCAGCACGAAGAAGAGCCCGCTCCCGAAGGGACTGAAAAACCCGTTCTGAGCGCGACGGTCAGCCCGTGTGACCCGGAATCCGCCCGATGATTCCTGCGAAACCGGGCCCCGCCTCACTTGCCGCGCCGTTCCCACCACCGATCTCACGCTGGACGCCCGGCGGTCCGTGAACGTCTGCACTTGCGGGGAACCCACCGGGGCATTACACTTACTTTGCTTCAATGGTAACCGAAGGATTTAGCATCGCGGAAGCGCGTTTCCTGGCACCGGACGTCAAATTGTTCCGTGTCGTGGCTCCGCGCGTCGCGCGAAAACAGCAGCCCGGCCAGTTCGTGATCGTTCGCATTCACGAGCACGGCGAACGCATCCCCTTGACCGTCGCGGAATCCAATCCGGCGGACGGCACGATCACGCTCATCGTCCAGGGCATTGGCAAGACGACCAAGCTGCTGAACCAATTGAACGCGGGCGATATCATCCCCGACGTGGTCGGGCCCCTCGGTCGCCCGTCGGAAATCCGGTTGTTCGGGACGGTGGTGGTCATCGGCGGCGGTGTGGGAACCGCCATCGCCTATCCGACCGCCAAGGCGCTGCGAGGCGCCGGCAATCACGTCGTCACCATCCTCGGCGCCCGCACCAAAGACCTCCTCATCCTGGAGAACGAGGCCCGCGCCATCAGCGACGAGGTGTTTGTGACCACGGACGACGGCAGCTACGGCGAAAAAGGGTTGGTCACGGACAAGCTGAAGGCGTTGATCGCGGGCGCGAAGAAAATCGATCTGGTGCTGGCCATTGGCCCAATCCCGATGATGCGCGCGGTCGCCGAGACGACGCGTCCGCACGGCATCAAAACGCTCGTCAGCCTCAACCCGATCATGGTCGACGGCACCGGCATGTGCGGCGGGTGTCGCGTGCAGGTGGCGGGCCGCAGCCAGTTTGCCTGCGTGGACGGCCCGGAATTCGATGCGCACGAGGTGGATTTCGCCGGCCTGGCCAAACGCAACGCCATGTACCGCGACTCCGAGCGCCAGGCGCTGGAGCGGTTCGTCAGCGATCCGAAATCCGACCTGGAACTGGTCGGCCACCGATGCAAGCTCGAGGATGTCGCGCCTCGCTGAGTCTGTCATGCCCAATCCACTGCCACCCAAAGAACGGACCAAGATTCCCCGGCAGAAAATGCCCGAGCAGGAACCGGAGCATCGACGGCAGAATTTTTCGGAGGTCAATCTTGGCCTCAATTTTCATTTGGCCACGCAAGAGGCGATGCGCTGCCTCGATTGCGCCCACCCGAAGTGCATCGATGGCTGCCCCGTCGGCGTCAAGGTCAAGGATTTCATCGCGTTGGTGCTCGCGGGCGATTATCTCGCGGCCGCCGCCAAGATTCGCGAAGACGACGTGCTGCCCGCCGTCACCGGCCGCGTCTGTCCGCAGGAAGACCAGTGCGAAGGCGCGTGCATCATGAGCAAGAAGTTCGGCGCGGTCGGCATCGGGTATCTCGAGAGGTTCGTGGCGGATTACGAACGCGAGAGCGGCCAGATCGGTCTGCCGGCCATCGCGCCGCCCACGGGCAAGAAAGTCGCCATTGTCGGCAGCGGCCCGGCGGGCCTGAGCGCGGCGGGCGATCTGGTCCAGAAGGGGCATCAGGTCACCGTATTCGAAGCGCTGCACGAGATCGGCGGCGTGCTGATCTACGGCATTCCCGAGTTTCGGCTTCCGAAAGAGATCGTGCGTCAGGAAGTCGAGAACATGAAGCGGATGGGCGTCGAATTTCAGACCAACGTCGTCGTCGGCAAAACGGTCACGGTGGACGAACTGTTTGGCGAAGAAGGCTACCACGCGGTGCTCGTCGCCACGGGCGCGGGATTGCCGCAGTTCCTCGGCGTCCCCGGCGAAGACCTGTGCGGCGTCTATTCGGCCAATGAATTCCTCACGCGCGTCAACCTGATGAAGGCCTACAAGTTCCCCGAGTACGACGAGCCGATTTACGATTGCCGCGGCCGAAACGTCGCCGTGGTCGGCGGCGGCAACACGGCGATGGACGCCATCCGTTGCGCGCTGCGGCTCGGCGCGAAGAACGCCTACGTCATTTACCGCCGGTCCGAAGCCGAGATGCCGGCCCGCGCCGAGGAAGTCAAGCACGCCAAGGAAGAAGGCATCCAGTTTCTGTTGTTGAACAATCCCATCGAGTTTCTCGGCAACGAGAAGGGCTGGCTGCGGGCCGCCCGCTGCATCAAGATGGAACTCGGCCCCGCCGACGAATCCGGCCGGCGTCGTCCCGTGCCGATACGCGGTTCGGAATACGAGTTGCCGTTGGACGTGGTGATCATCGCCGTCGGCACCAGCAGCAACCCGCTCGTGCAATCCACCACGCCCGATCTCAAGACGCGCAAGGGCGGCTATATCGAAGCCGATCCCGAAACGCTCAAGACCTCAAAGGTGGGCGTGTTCGGCGCGGGCGATATTGTCACCGGCGCCGCCACCGTGATTCTGGCGATGGGCGCCGGCCGCAAAGCCGCGGCAGCCATCGATGAGTATCTCCGCACCGGCGTGTGGTAGGACTGGACTCAAACGGGAAGCCCGATTCGTCGGATCAGATTCACTTGCTGGCGCTGGATGCCGTCGAAGAACTAGGGGAGCGCCTCGCTCGCCGGAAAAATAAGTGGACGCATTATTGTTGATACCAGTTCAATCCACGAGCGGGCGAGGTGCTCGACTATCTCATTCCACTGTTCGGCTTACTGCCCAAACTTGCGGTGGTCTGGATGACGGCAGAAAAATCCTTCACCAAAACATACTACGTGGGGGCACGCCTGTGGGTTTTTAACGAGGCAGACTGAGATTTCAGAAGCCATACGGCGGGTTCGACACAGTTCTGGAGTTGGAAGCGACCCTGGATCACGGCGTGCTGTCTCTGGCATCATAAGGAACTCTGGCAAAAGTTATCGAATGACATCACCAATCGAGTGGCAGAATTGATCTTCTCGATCCCTGCCATCGACAGCAACAAATCAACTCTGGCGGCATTCAAGCTGAAAAAGTTGTTCATCACCTTGCGGACATGGGAATCGCCTTTCGCATCCCGCTTCAGAATGGCGTAGTTCCAACCCGCCCCGCCTTCGCTTTTGGCGATAGTGCCGACCATATTTCCCGACTGATTGGAAAACCATTCGACCTCTTCGCCCACCAGCTTTTCCAAGGTGAAATCTTGGGGTAGCAACCGGTCAAACTCGGAATGAGGGATGGTTTTAATCCCCATTCCGTTGCGTTTTCTTTGGGCAAGCGGCATCCGTCTTCTCCTGGGCGACTGATGACAGTCTCTCGCGATGAGTCTTTCTACACCCAAAAATCTATGCCGCACGTCATCAGCGGACAATGGGGTGTTTACCCCATGGCGGTTCCTACGATTGGACTTATCATCGCACCGGAGAGTTGAGCGACCCTCTCGTCAAGTAAGATCGTTTCAGGGAGAAATACCCACCCTTGGGAACGGCTCGTGGGTTCAAAAGCGAGAGAAGAGCCTCGACTCTCCTCTTTTCTTCAGCCGCCGCCTGTTCCCAACCGCAAAATGAAAGCGGCGCACTCCCTTGAATGCGCCGCCCTCAGTTTTCGGACTCTTCGGTCTCCAGACCGACGGGGTTGGATCGTTTGTGGGCTCGACCACTGGAACCTCGGTTCCTCTAACCCGCCCGCCGATTCTCAAAGACCGACAAACCAGTTTTGAGACAGAACCATCATGACGGATCTGCCGTCTCGAACCTCCGGCGATCCGGATGCTGACAAAAGATGCTAGAACCAAAACGTCTCGCATACTCACAACTGTCGGGGGCTTTCACCAGGCAAACCGAGAAATCGAGAGAGTGCTCCAGATGTCTGGTCAGACATCGTTCCGGATCCGGAAGACACCATTGACTGCTGTCCATGTCGTCGGTCATGGCTTCCCTGCCTTCTCGAAGCTCCGGCGATCCGGATGCGTGCAAAGGAAGGTGTCGCCGCACCGCAAGGCATGCTTGCAACTTTCGGGGTTTTCCACCAAGCAACTTGAAAAGGGAAGATAGCTTCCCAGATACCGAGTCCGACATATTTCCGGATCTGGAAGACGCCTCTGATTGCTGACGGCGTTGTCGGTCATGCTCGACATTCCTCTCTCAGCCGTTGGCTGACTTCGATCCGAACCCGAGCAGACTCTCGCCTCTTGCGGGACTCAGACTAGCGGTCCGGCCATGGAAAGTCGAGACAAATCCCGCCGCCTGTTCCCAACCCAAAAATGAAAGCGGCGCACTCCCTTGAATGCGCCGCCCTCAGTTTTCGGACTCTTCGGTCTCCAGACCGACGGGGTTGGATCGTTTGTGGGCTCGACCACTGGAACCTCGGTTCCTCTAACCCGCCCGCCGATTCTCAAAGACCGACAAACTGCCTTGCCAACCACCGCTTCACGTCCGCCTGCGTTTCACAACCGCCCACAACATCACCGCACCGAGCGCGGTGAGCAGAAACGTGGAACGCTCGGGAACGAACTCGAACATGAAATTGTCCATGACGAATACCGCTCGCGACGAACCGCCGAAGGCTGGCTCGCCGCCGTAAGAGTTGAACTCAAGCTCGTCGATGTTCAGGTAATTGAACGTGAACAGGGTCGGGTTCGTGGCGCTGGCGACCACGATTGTGTCGTAGATTTCTTTGGCGGCGTTGAATCCCTCGACTTCGATGTTCAGGTTGCTGTTCCATTCGCCGGTTAGCCAAACGCTCAGGAAATTAAAATTGGTGCCGGGTGAGTCGATTTCTGCGGGGTTGCCGAAGGCATTGAACGCCACGTTGGAAGCTGAGACCATCCCATAATTGAAACCGTTCGCGTAGCCGTAGAAGTTGGATAGCGCAATCGCGTTAGCTACGGCAAAGTTGCTCCAGCTTAGCCCTTGGTAGCCGTTGGGGATGAGGGTTCCGGACAGTAAAGGGGAGAGGTCATCAAACGTGACCACAGTTTGCGAACGGGTGGAAACGACAGAGAAAACGAGTGCTGTGGAAAATCCAGAGAGCAGTAGGAACCACCGCATCTTCATGGCAAATTCCCTTCGGCTTTACGGTCGTCATGCTACCAGAAGAAAAGATCCAAAGCGAGAGAATTCGGCGCGGTTGCATTCGCCGCATCGTGGCGTAATTTGCAGTGGAGAGTCGAGCGAGCCTCGATTCTCCTTTCGTTTCCGCCGCCCCAATCCCCCGCCAAGACCCCAATGCTTTCCGTTGGCAGCCAACCGGATAACACTGGGGCTTCGCCGGGCAACGACTACTGGGGAGACATCAGGGACGGATCCGCCTTCTCGAAGCGACGCCAATCAGGATGGTAACAAAGGAAGCCAGAACCAAAACTTACGATCGCATACTCGCATTTGGGGTTTTCCACCAGGCAAACGGAGAAGGGGAGGGTTTCCCCCAAATACCGAGTCCGACATATTTTCGGATCTGGAAGCTGCCTCTGATTGCTGACCGTGTCGTCGGTATCGTCGGTCATGCTCCGGGCAATACCATTCGGGCGATGGCAAGTCCAGCCAAATCCAGCCGCCAGCGGCCGTTGATTTTCTCAGATGTCAAAACACTCCCCGTCTCGCGCGATGTGGTGTCGAACCTTGGCGCGGTTCTTCAGGAGATCGGCGCTGATGTGGGTGAGCACGATCCGCTTCGCGCCGATTTCCGCCCGATGCTCCCGGAGTTGGATGTAACTCAAATGAACCGGCGTCCGCCGGTCAAAGTCCGTGCATTCGCTCACGAGCAGGTTGGCTCCCTGTGACATCGCTGGGATGGAATCGCACCAGGTCGTGTCCCCCGTGAAGGCCAGAACCTTGCGGCGATGTTCGATGCGATAGCCGAGGCACGGTTCGCGGTCGATGTGCTGCATCCGATACGCGTGAATGCGCA
The DNA here is from genome assembly GCA_963842185.1 of uncultured Verrucomicrobiae bacterium. Classification (GTDB taxonomy): domain Bacteria; phylum Verrucomicrobiota; class Verrucomicrobiia; order Palsa-1439; family Palsa-1439; genus Palsa-1439. The sequence goes on along the minus strand of CAWJFL010000016.1, from coordinate 171,573 downwards.
TCCCGCGAATGAAAATCGGATGCCCGGGACGGATCGTCTTGTAGACGACGGGGAAATGGCGGCGATTCTTCCCCACCTCCGTGAACATCGCCTTCGTCAGGGCCTCGAGCCTTGCAGGACACAATGCGGAGCCAATCACGACCAACGGCCGTTTTCGACGCGAGCGATACTGGTAATCCAACAGCAACATCGGCACGCCGCCGACGTGGTCACCATGCAGGTGCGTGACCAGGATGAAATCGATGTCTTCGGGAGGGATCCGGGACCGGTGTAACGCGGGCAGGATGCAGGGGCCGCAATCCACCAGCGCCGTGCTGTTGCCAGCCCGCACAACGACAGCCGAGTGAAACCTGCCGGCCGCACCGAATGCATCTCCCGTCCCCAGAGTGATCACGCGCATGGAATTTCCCGACCACTGTTATGCGAGTTATACCGCGCATGTCAACAGGCACGTTGGGGTACTCTGGCGCTAACAAGGGCAGCCGGAAACGACGCATCGGCGCAATCATTCCCTTTGTGAACAACCAAGCGTCAGGCTACGAACCCGGAAAATCCCACAACAGACCGGGCATGTTCAACCATAACAACATCGAAGCCCCGTTCACAACTCGGTGAACCATCCCCGGCTGCGCTCCTGATCCTGGCAGGCTCCCAGTCGATTGTCGGTTGACAAGCCGCCGGTGGGTGCTCGACCCGAAGTCCAGCGCTTTTTCAATCAACCACGTTACGCGGCTTGCGCTGATCGAGTCTGACATGACACGGCCCATGCTCGCGGCGTGAACGACTTTATCTCTGTGATCTTCGCCGAGCTCAGGCGCGTGAACAAGTCTTTCAAATAATCAAATCCGTCCGCTCAGCAACCCATCTCAACGGACGTGCTTCATCTGACGGATACCTGGTCCCAACCCGCGCGATCTGCTACGGTGCCGTGCAGTCCACCCGATAAAACCGGGCGGGCGAACCTGTCGCTCCGCCGGGATCGGTGAAAGTGAGCACGCCGCCGGTGCCGGGCTGTGACGCGCCGGTGGGCGTCCAAGTGGCCGGCGTGAGCGAGGTCGTGTACTGCAACTGGTACGTGTGGCCGGCGACTGACGGGATGTGCACGACGAAACCCTGTCCCGATTGGCTGACCTGCGAGATCTTGACGCTGCTGGCGGTCAGCACCGTTCCGTTGTTGACGAACCCGCCGTGGAAATTCGTCGCGCCATTAATGATGTCGATGGTGCCGTTGTTGACCACGGGGCCGTAGGATTCCAACACGCTGCCACCGTTGGCCCGCATCGTGCCGTTGTTGGCAACGATGCCGTCGAAGGTGAGCGTGCCGCAGCTGGCCAGCACCGTGCCGCCGGAATCGATGGTGACGTTCCCATTGATCGTCCCGCAGCCGGTGAGGATGCCGTTGTTGGCAATCTCCAAGCCGTTGCCAAACCAGTGCGCACCGCCGGCCATGCTAAACGTGGCCGCGCTACTGCCGTTGCCGACGAGGAAGCGCTGGCTGTTGGTCACCACCGTGCCCCCGCTGCTGAGCGCACCCCCGATCAACGCGAACTGACTGTTGGCGCCATTGGTCAACACCAGGCTGTTGGCCTGTACCGTGCCGTTGGAGATAATCATCTGACCAATCCCGTTGCTGCCGACAACGATACTGCTGCTGGGCGCAAGCAGTTGCCCGCCGCTGACCCAGACGGCGCCGGTGCCCACGATCAGACCCGCGTTCAACGTCAGGGTCCCGCCCGCCACCGTTAATGTGCCTCCCGGTCCGCCGGTGGTGCCGACAAACAGCGTGGAAGCCTGGATGGTACCGTTGGACAGGCTGAGTTGGCCGACGCCCTGGTCGCCGATGACTATGGCGGTCGTGCCCAAGGCGGCGGCCGTCAGTTGACCGCCACTCATCCACACCGAGCCGGCGGAGCCCGAAGAGAATCCGATGTCCAGCAGTGTAGAGACGGTCGTCTGGCCCCCGGACATGGTCATGGTGCCGGTGTCATTGTCGCCGACATACACAACAAAGCAATTCGCGGTTCCGTTGACAATGGTGACGGCTCCAGCATGGGTAACCCCACAGTAAAGGATGCCGCTGAAAATCTCCAACTCTCCCCCATCGATGAGCACATCGTTGGCCACCAACTCGGCGTTGGTGCCGACCAGGTTGACGATCCCGTTGGTTTGGACTGTCAACTGCCCCTGGCCCCCGACGCTGCTGCCCAGCAGAATCTGGTTGGCCAGCACCGTGCCGTTGGAGACGATCATCAGCCCGACACCGCTGCCGTTGGTGAGCATCCCGCTGTTGCCGACGCCGATGACGCCGTTGGTCACGACGAGTTGGCCGCCAGTGACGTCGACGGTGCCCGTGGAGTTGGCGGAGGTGCCGACCACCAGATTGGAGGACACCTGCGTGGTACCGCTGGCGACAGTCTGCGTGCCCTGGTCAACCTGCCCCTGACCTGTGATGGTGAAGGTGCCGCCATCGTTGAGGAAGCTGGCGCCGGTGTTGGTGATGAGCAGGCTGTCGGTGAAGTACACGCCGCCGGTCAGCATCAGCGTACCGTAGCGGACTTCGGTCACGGCGTTGTGCGCGGCATTGGTCACATACAGAGCGCCTCCCCAGATGGTCACCAGGCTCAGTGGGTTCGACAGACCGACCAGCAGGTTGGACGAAACCCATATCATCCCGCTGTCCAGCGTCAGTTGCCCGTCAACGGTGAGCGCCCCTCCCGACGGGGCGCCCACCTGCAGCGCCGAGTTGGTGAGGATCATCGTGCCGTGGTGGCTGACACTGACGCTGGTGAAGACGACCAGCGGCACGTTGGTGCCGGCGTTGCTCAGGAGCAGCGTATTGGTCATCGGCCCCGGTGCCGCGACAATCAAGTTGCTGATCGTCAGCGTGTTCGGGAAGTTGCTCGACGTGGTGGCGTCGATGGTGACGGTATTGTTGCCCGCGTTGCCGATGCTATCAGCCGAGTCGGCGAGAGAGGGCGCGACGCCCGACGACCAGTTCGTTGCCGTCTCCCACTTGCCGCTGCCATCGACCCAACTGTTGGTCGGCGGCAACAAGACCGAGCCGCTGCCGGTCAGGGTGGAGAAAAAATGCACGGACCCGCCGGTCGCGTCAATGAGGAGGTTGTTGACCACGGGGCCGTAGAAGTTCAGCACGGTGCCGTTGCTGGCGGTGACGGTGCCGTTGTTGGTGACGATGCCCGTGAAATTGAGTGTGCCGCCGCAACTGGCCAGGACGGTGCCGCCGGCATCCACCAGCACATTGCCGTTGATCGTGCCACAGCCGGTCAGAGTGGCATTATTAGTAATCTCCAGGTTGTTGGCGAAATTATGCACACCACCGTTGAGTTGGAATGTGGCCGCGGAGTATCCATTGCCAACGGCGAAAAGTTGGTTGTTGGTCACGAACGTGCCGCCGCTGGTCAGCGTGCCGGCTGCTGAAGGCGACAACACTCTTGGCACCATTGGTTGCGACCAAGGAATTGACCGTCACCGCGCCGCCAGCCAGGAGGAATGTGTTTGTGCCGCCCGCCCGGCTCACCACCATGGCTGCATTCGCCAGGGTATCGGTCACGAACAGGCTGCCGCCGCTCACGATCAGGATGTTATTGGAAGCTGAACTGCCGTAGCCGATGACGAAATTGGTGGCAGTCACCGTGCCGCCCGCGATGTTCAGCAGATTACTGCTCCCGCTGCTGCCAACATCGAAATACGTCTGGCTGTACCAAGCCGAGCCAACGCCGGTGATCACGGCGGTGTTGTTGCTGCTGCTGGCTTCGTAGCCCAGCACTGAGCCCGGACCTGCGTACACCGCCCCGCCGTTGCTTATGACCAAACAGCTGCCCGCGCCGCTGCTACCGACGTAAAAACCGCTGCCGTTGAGGACCTGGCCACCGTTGGCGACAGTCAGTTTGTTGCCCGCGCCGCTGGTGCCGACCCGCAGAGTCTGGTTGCTCCAGACCGAGCCGGAGCCGGTGACGAGGGCGGCGTTGTTGCTGCCACCGTTGCAGCCTACGCAGTCGTTGTAGGCACTGATGACTTGGCCGCCGTTGGCGATGGTCAGTTGGTTGCCGGAGCCGTCCTCGCCTACGCCCACAGCCTCGTTGCTCCAGACTGAACCGGGGCCGGTGACCACGAGGATGTTGTTGCTGCTGCCGGGCTGGTCGCCCACACTTGCGTAGCCGCTAGCAACCACGCCGCCGTTGGCGACGGTCAGTTGGTTGGCTGCGCCGTTGTAGCCGACCCACAGATTATATATCTGGTTGGTGGGGATGGTCCAGACCGAGCCGGAGCCGGTGACCAGCACGTGGTTGTTGCTGGCGCTGGGATTGGCACCCAGATACGATAAGGTGCTAAAGACCAAGCCGCCATTGGTGATGATCAGTTGGTTGCCCGCGCCGGAGTAGCCGATAAACAGGTCGGTGCTATTGCTCCAGACCGAGCCAGCCCCAGCCACCAAGACGGAATTGCCGCTTGAGGTGGAATTACTGCCTAGGATTCCGTTGTTGTCATAGAGTGCGCCGCCGTTGGTTACGCTGAGCGAGGCGTTGCCGCCGTAATAGCCGACTTCCAAGAACGAATTTGTTGCCACTATCACCGAGTTGTTCACCACCAGCGCGGCGTTGGTTTCGAGCGTCGTCGGACCAGTGCAGACGACCCGTAGTGGCGTGTTCGTTCCCGCATTGTTGAGGAACAGCGTATTGGTCGAGTTGGCCGTTCCTGCAATGTACAGGTTGCCGATGGTCAGGCACCCGTTGATGGCGTTGCTGAGCACGGTCGGGGCGTCGATGGTGACGGTTTTGTTGCCCGCGTTGGTGATGAGATCCGCCAGATCGCTCGTGGATGGCGCGACACCCAGCGACCAGTTCGTACCCGTCTCCCATTTGCCGGTGCCATCCGTCCAACTGTTCGTTTCCGTGACGGTCAGTTTGAACACGGTGCCACATCCGTGCGAGCAATTTGTGCTCTGCCCGCCTACGCAGGTCGTCCCGTAGAAATTGCCGTCGCTGCCCTGCACCAGCCCGGCTTGTGGAAAGAACCCATCGGTGGGGGGGCCGACAAAGGAGTAAAGATTCGTGTAGTTGCCGCTGGGACTGATCCGAAAGACGGTGCCGCTGACGCCCGTCCCGCCGTACTCGGTTGTCCCGTAGAAATTGCCGTCGCTGCCCTGCACCAGCCCGGCTACAGGATTGGCCCCATCGTAGGGGTAGACGCCAAAGCCGGCAAATGAGTAAAGAATCGTTTCGTTGCCGTTGGTGGTGATCCGAAACACGGTGCCCAAGCCGTTCGTCCCGCCGTACTCGGCCGTCCCGTAGAAATTGCCGTCGCTGCCCTGCACCAGCCCGGCCGTTGGATACTCCGCATCGGTGGAGGGATAGCCAAAGGAGTAAAGACTCGAGTAGGTGCCGTTGGTGCTGATCCGAAAGACGGTGCCGCACCCCGCGCAAAAGGTGTTCGACCCGCCGTACTCGGCCGTCCCGTAGAAATTGCCGTCGCTGCCCTGCACCAGCCCGGCTCGTGGAGAGCTCCCATCGAAGGGGGAACTGCCAAAGGAGTAAAGCCTCGTGTAGGTGCCGTTGGTGCTGATCCGAAAGACGGTGCCGCACCCCGTGCAAAAGGTGTTCGACCCGCCTCCGCTGGTCGTCCCGTAGAAATTGCCGTCGCTGCCGTGCACGAGCCCTGCCTCTGGATATTCCCCATCGAAGGGGTAGCCGCCAAAGGAGTAAAGGTTCGTGTTGCTGCCGCTGGGACTGATCCGAAACACGGTGCCGCAATTGCAACTGTTTCCGCCTTGAAGAGTCGTCCCGTAGAAATTGCTGTCGCTGCCCTGTACCAATCCCGCGACTGGATTTCCCCCGCCGCTACCGCCGGTAAACGACCAAAGGTTTGTCAGACTGCCACCCGAGCTAATGCGGAACACAGTGCCCGAGCCGCTCGTCCCGCTCGTCCCACCGTACTCGGTTGTCCCGTAGAAATTGCCGTCGCTGCCCTGCACCAGCCCGGCGACTGGACTGGCTCCATCGGTGGGGAAGCCGTGAAACGAGTAAAGATTCGTCTCCGTCAGTGCGTTGGCATTGAACGCTCGACCCGCCACAACCACCAGGACAACGACCAATGGGATACGAAGAACCTTCATGGTGTTTTTCCTTCCGCCTTTATCGACGCCGAGTTCCGCTCAACGTGATGATCCGTTCTCGAACCGACGGCGATGAGTGAGACGAGCAGCTTCTTCATGAGAGTGTTCTCCTCGCGTGCGAAAGGCAGGCTGTTGAATCGCGTGGATGCATAACTGGGTAACGAGGGCTGACGGCGCACTCGTCGCGAGCACGGGTTAGGGAAGAGGCGACAGGGGTTGGTAAGGCGTTCGGTAGCGGACACGCCCGTGATAACGGAACTATGGTTCGAGTCCATTCTCGCGCCGACCCGAACCCGAAACCGGGCGAGCGAGCATCGCGGCTTCGCCTCCCTCGCCAACAGGGAAGCTTATCACCATATCAATCCCCCCGGCAAGCAAATTCAGGGCTTCCACGGTTGGCTCAATAGGGAGGGGTTTCGCAAACCGGGTTGGGGACGTTACGGTTTCACAAGACGAGCGGCGGTTCCGCCATGTGTCGTCAAAGTCTTCCGACGAGCCAGCGACCACAACACAGCATTCCGAGAGCTTGCTGGGCAAAACACAAGGGATCACGCCCTACTGCCGACATCAAGGGCGTCGAGGGTGCATTGGGATGTGCCGACGTTGGCAGAACAGCGGCTACTGCGTGTGAGGAGTTCGACCTGGCCGCGAATTAGGAAGCTGGGCGATTGCTCGGGGAAATCACGGGGTCCCGCAACACCGTGCCTCCCTCCCGCAGGCGCCGTTCGGCGCGGCGCTGTTCCTGCACTGCATCGGTATGATCTTCGTCGTCCTGCCTGGAATAGACCAGCACAGTGGTGCCGACACGGATTTGATCACCTTCCTGGAGTTTGTGTTCCTTGACCCTTGCGCTGTTCACGTAGAGACCGTTGGCCGCCTGCAATTCGGTGATCACGTGATCATCGCCCTCCAGCCGAATCAGGAAATGCCGCCGCGACACCTCTGCGTCCAGAAGTTGGATTTCCTGTGACGGATGGCGGCCACCACCCAGTGGGCGATTTTTCACGGTGAAACGCGTTCCGACCTGGCCCCCGGGGCTTTCCGTAATGGTCAATGATGGCATGCCATTCCTCCGAAACAATTCTTACGGCTCGACACGCACTTGATAATAACGAAATGGTACATTGGTCGCACCCCCGGCGTCGAGATAATTTGTGACTGATCCGACCGTGTTGGTGACGGCGAAAAGGTGGGCGAAGTTGTTGGTATTGCACCCTCTGCCAACCACACCCGGTGCGACTTGCGGCGCGTTGATCTTGCGGCTGCCCATCATCCAGGTCGCATGCACGCGGGCACCGGCCTGCGTGACCGAAAGGAACGGTTGATTGCCGCGGCTCATTCGCTCATAATTGCGCCCGTGACATCGGGCGCGAAGCCACCAGTCTTTGATATTTGGGCGAGCCTCAACGACGAGGAAGCTGCGGTGTTACGGACGCGTTTGACCGATGAACACCGTCCGTCTGGCGAAGTCTTCATTCACGATGGAGCCATTGACGAGTGCCTCTACCTGATTGGCGAGGGCGAAGTCGAAGTGCGCCGGGGCGACCAAGTGCTCGCTCACCTCGGTGTCGGCGATATCGTCGGCGAAATGGCGATCTTGAATCGTCAGCCGCGCAACGCGGACGTGGTCGCCGTCACGGATTGCAAATTATCGCGCCTGAGCGCCGCCGACTTCTTCAATCTCTGCCAGCATCTGCCCACGCTGAAAATCATCCTAACCCGCTTGGTGGCCCACCGGCTGAGTTGGTCGAGCGCCGATGTGTTGACGCGAACCATTGGATCGTACGTTGTGGTCGGGCAGCTCGGGGCCGGCAATATGGGCTGGGTTTTCCACGCCGTGCGCGGCCAGACGGAGTTCGCCCTGAAGATGTTGCCGCACCCGCTGGTGCAGCGGCCGTTGTTCCTCGAGCGGTTCCGTCAGGAAGCGAACTGTCTGCAGCAGTTGCATCACGAGAACATCGTTCAACTCCAGGAAGTCGTCGAGCTCTACGGCACGATTTTCCTGGCGCTGGAATACGTTCGGGGCGGCAACGCCAAAGAATGGATGATCCAACGCGGCCGGCCTGATCCACAGGACGTGCGGACGGTGACGAGATCGGTGGTGCGCGCGTTGCAGGCGGCCCATGCGCGGGCCGTGGTGCATTGCGACGTCAAACCCAGCAACATCATGATTGACATCGATGGCCGGGTGAAGCTGGTGGATTTCGGCATCGCCGGTTCACTATCGGACCCGGCCAGCCTCGAGACCGGTATGACCCCCGGGTACGCCGCGCCCGAACGATTTGCGACGGCCCACGGCAGCCCGGAGGCAGACTTTTACGGTCTGGGGGTGACCGCCTACGAGACGTTGACCGGGCAATTGCCGTTCGTGGGGGACACAGTATCCGACTGGGCTGTGGCGCATCGCGAACAGGTTCAGGTACCGGTGCGCGAGCGCGAGCCCAATGTCCCACTGGATTTGGCGGAGTTCATTGAAGCGGCCTTGACGAAAGACCCGGTTCAACGCCAAGTCGCCTTGCAGCCCTGCCTGCAACGTTGGGCAGAGGAAACGACGACCCCGGTCGTGAGCCATCCACCGCTCCCCCGCGCGCAATACAGCCAGACTATCGCCGACGCCATCACCGTCAGCCACTAGCGGAACAGTTCCCTCCGGCCGACCGAGTCCGCGCTTGCATTGACTGATGGGGCGTGGTACCCAAGTGCTGCGTGAGGATCCTTCGATGCCAGAGGGCCATGACTCGTTAATTACGATCAGCCTGCTTGACCCGGTGGGATGGCATGCGGTTCAAACCTGGGAGTTTGATGGGGCGACCGTGATTCGCATTGGACGTGCGAAAACCAACGATGTGATCATCAACGACACACTGGTCTCGCGGAGGCACGGCGAGCTAAATCGAACGCACGATGGTTGGAGCGTAACGCCCTTGGGCCGCAACGGCATCGCCGTCGGCAGCCAGGTGATCACCAGTGCCACGCCTGTCCCCCACGAAACCGTACTGCGTCTCGCCACCAGTGGGCCGTACCTGGAGTTTCGGGTCGGGGGCAGACGGAATACCATCGCGGAGAAGCTCACCGATCATCAGCGGTGGGAGGCGGCGGCACACGAGCGCGAGGAAGAACGGCAACGCGCCGAGCAGACCGATGCCACGGAACCCGATTTCCCCAAGCGTTTTCAGAGGCAGAAGCCCGCAAACTGATACACAAGCCGGGGCGATTCCCGCGGAGCTTGGCGCACCCGGCGGTCGCCGGTCCACGAAGTTGGTGTTGTAGCTGCCGTCGGGCCCCCCATTCGTTGCCTGCAGCCTGTTGGTCTACCTCGGCAAGGGTCTGCCAGCGCTCAGTTCCTCAGGTTGATCCGATAGTACCGGGAGGGTCTATAGGTGCCGCCACCCACATCGGTATAGCTGGTCGAACCCGCCGAGGTGAGGATGTTCGTTGCCAGGTCAACGAAGTTATTGGCATAGCTGCCATTGGCAGTGCCCTGACTCACTTGCACAACATTGGTGCCAATCTGGCCGTTCCACACAAGAAGGACGTCGTTGTTGTTGTTCGCACGTGTGATGGAGGTAATCACGAATGAGGAGAGGGTCAGTATCCCGCCAGTCTGACCGAACGAGGCGCAGGGATTGGTCGTTACGAGTATGTCCACCACCAACGTGCCGCCACTCAGGGTCAGCGTGCCGCTCTCCACGTCCAGCACGGCGTTGTGCGCGGCGTTGGTCACAAACAGGTTGCCGCCGGTGATGATCACCGTGCCCACACCGGCGCAATCTGAAGAACCGATGGTCAGGTTGGAGTACACGCTGCTGACGCCGCCCGCCACCGTCAATGTACCTCCCTGTCCGACAGCGGTGCCGACAAACAGCGTGGAAGCCACAACGGTGCTGCCGTTGGACACGACCATCTGCCCGGCGCCGGAGTTGCCGACGATAATGCCGGTGGTGGGGTAAGCGGTGGCCGTCAGTGCGCCGCCAGTCATCCACACCCAGCCGGCGCCGGTGTTGGGGGAAACGCCTCCGATCTCCAGCCCGCCCCCCTCCGAGGTGATGGTAATCTGGCCGCCTTGCATCGTCAGGGTGCCGGTGTCAGTGTCGCCGACTTCCACAATCTCGCAGGTCGCGCTTCCGCTGCCGATGACGATGGAAGCCGTATTGTTCCTCGCCACGAGCATCGTGCTGTTGGGCATGTACAAATCTCCCCCAGTGATAACGATCGTCTCGCCGTCAGCCACCAGCAACGCGTTCGAACCGATCAGGCTGACGAGCCCGTTGGTCAGGATGGTCAGCTGCCCCTGGCCGCCGGCGCTGCTGCCCAACAAGATCGTGTTGGCCAGCACCGTGGCGTTGGAAACGGTCATTGTCCCCACGCCGGTGCCGTTGGTGAGCGTGCCGCCATTGCCGATGCCGATGACGCCGTTCGTGACGACCAGTTGGCCGCCGGCGACGTTGACGGTGGCCGTGGAGCTCGCGGAGCTCCCGACCAGCATATTGGACGAAACCGATATCGTCCCGCTGTTCATTGTCAGTTGCCCGTCAACGGTGAACGCGCCTCCCGCCGGGCCGCCCACGTGCAGCGCCGAGTTGCTGAGGAGCATTGAGCCACCGCTATTGACACTGACGCTGTTGGAGACGACCAGCGTGGCGCCGATGGCGCTCAGCGCCAGTGTGTTGGTCGAGCCAAGTGGGGCGGACAGGGTCAGGTTATTGATGGTCAGCGCGCTCGGGGTGTTGGTGGTGACGTCATCAATGGTAACGGTCTTGCTGTTGACGTTGGTGATGAGGTCGGCGCTATCGGAGACGGATGGCGCTTCGCCGTTCGACCAGTTGTTGGTCGTTTCCCACTTGCCGCTGGCGGGGTTGATCCAACTGTTTGGTCCCGCAGCCTGCGCCGGAGGGACACACAGGCATGCCGTACACATGCCGAGTACCACGTACAGGCAAGACACCGAGGCTTTTGTGTGCATCTGTCCCTTCGCAAAGACAATGACCAGGATTGCAGCCTACGACCCTCTTCCGCAACTTGATTCACCCGACACACTACCGTGTAACGACAGCCGACCGCATTGTCAAGCAAAAAAGCCCCGCGTTACATGGGTTTGCGGGCCATCGCGATGAAGCGCGTCGGGGGGATACACGCAAGCAATTTGGCTTGCATCACGTTTCGGCGGCGTTATGATGAGCTTCGGTAAGCGAAGTCGCGAATATATGAATGGGAAGATTGTGCGCTATTCGCTATTCCTAATAGGCTTTTCCTGGCTACTCGCGCATGGGCCTTCTTGTCCGGCACAACCCACCGGAAGCGTCGTTCTGGATGGAACGCTTGGCAGTAGCGGCCCCTTGTCCGGACCGGATTACAACATCACCGCCGACCTCGGCAAGATTTACGGCAAAAATCTTTTTCAAAGTTTCAGTCAATTCAATCTGGTCAACGGCGAGGTGGCCACTTTTTCCGGGCCTGTCAATGTCAATATCCAGAACATCCTGGCCCGGGTCACGGGCGGTAGCGCGTCATCGATCGACGGGACAATCCAATCGAGCATCCAGGGCGCCAACCTGTTTTTCATCAATCCATTCGGGGTGCTGTTCGGATCACATGCCCAGGTGAATGTCAGCGGGTCGTTTGCGGTGACCTCCGCGAGTTACGTCAAGCTTGCCGACGGCGGCCGATTCGATGCGGCCAATCCCGCCAACGACGTACTGTCCGCCTATCCGGTGAGCGCCTTCGGGTTCCTGGGCAGCGCGCCTGGAAACATCTCCTTCCAGCAAAGTTCACTCGCCGTCCCGGCAGGGCAAAGCTTCTCGGTTATCGGCGGTGCTATCACCCTGAGCGGGGCCACAATCCAAGCGCCCGGGGGGCGGATCAACCTCATTAGTATCAATTCGGCCGGAGAACTGGCGCTGGACGTGACGGATTACACGGCGCTTCCCAACACGACGGCCTTTAGCAGTCTTGGGGCGATTACCATTGAAGATTTCAATCCCGTTCCAGGCACCTCCGTTCAGAGCACCGTCGACGCCAGCGGCCCCGGCGGGGGTCAGGTTGTGGTTCGCGGTGGAACGTTGCTGGTGCAAAACTCGGTCGTCGAAGCGAATACGCTGGGGGGAACCGACGGGAACGGCATCAATATCAACGTGACGGGCGACTTGACGGTGAATGGCGGGGCGATTACCACCGATACGTCCGGCTCTGGAAATGGAGGAGCACTCAGCATCACGGCAGGCGCGATCACTCTTAACGCCGAGGGAAATACCGTGTCTGGAATTCTCTCCGACACCGAAGCGACCGGGAGCGGAAACGGTGGGAACATCAGCATTACGACCCCGACCCTCGACATACTGAATGGGGCGCGAATCTCCGCGGCCACGGGCGGCATGGGCAACGGCGGCAACGTAACGATCAATGCCAACACGATTGATCTCGACGCCCAAAGCGCGCAGGGGTTCGGCTCCTCGATCACCGGAATCTCTGTCAGCAGCGTGAACAACCCCGGTGGCAATGCTGGTAGCATCGTCATTCAACCGATGAGCGGAGGAGCGCTCAGCCTGCAGATCGTCAATGGCGCGCAAGTGTCCGCGGAGACGGATGGCAACGGGGCGGGCGGCAGTATCAATATCGTTGCCGACTCGATCCAATTGGATGCACAGACATCATCCCAGTTCACGGGAATCGAAGCCATGACCTTTGGCCCAGGTCAAGGGGGCGACATCCAGATTCAAACCCGCGCGCTGACACTGGCGAATGGCTCGCAAATCAGCGCGACCACCTTCGGCAGCGGGGGGGGCGGTGACATCACCGTAAACGCCGACACGATCGCCGTCCAAACTTCTTCCTCGATCGAGTCGCAGACGTTTGGGCTGGGGCGGGGGGAAACATCAATCTAACGGCGACGACCTCAGTCATTGTGGACGGACAACAGGCCGACGGCTCGCCCGGATTCGCGGAGATCGCGGCGAGCAACCCCTTCGGCGTGGAAGGAAACGCCCCGGCGGGAAACATCGCCATCACCGCTCCCTTGTTGGAAGTGCTGAACGGCGCGGACATCTCGACTTCCGTCCTCGGTGGCAGCCCCGGTGGCAATATCGTTATTACGGCCCCGACCGTTCAGATAGTAAACGGAGGGCAGGTATCCGCCGCGACAGACGGCACAGGCAACGGCGGCAACGTCACCGTGAATGCCAACACGATTGGTATCGACGCCCAAAACGCCCAGGGCCCGGGCGCGCCCGTGACGGAAATTGCCGTCAGTTCCCAGTTGGCTGATCCGGCCAGCGGCGCCGCCGGCAACGTTGTCATCCGTCCGTTAAGCGGGCTGCTCAGCCTGCAGATCGTCAACGGCGGGGAGATCTCCGCGAGCACGCGAGGTGGCGGGGCGGGAGGCAGTGTCAATATTGTGGCCGACTCCGTTCAATTGGATGGAGAAACCTCGCCCCGGTTCACGGGAATTCAAGCGATGACCTCTGGAGGAGGCCTGGGAGGCGGCATCCAGATTCAAACCCGCGCGCTGACACTGGCGAATGGCTCGGAACTCAGCGCGGCCACCTCCGGCGGCGGAGGGGGTGGTGACATCACCGTAAACGCCGACACGATCGCCATTCAGAGTTCTTCCCTAATCAACGCGCAAACCTCTGGTTTGGGACCGGGGGGAAATATCAATCTTACCGCGACGACGTCGCTCATACTGAACGGTGTGCAGTTCGACGGATCGCCCGGACTGGCGGAGATTGCCGCGGGCAATCCGTCGGGCGGAGGAGACGCCCCGGCGGGAAGCATCACCATCACCACGCCCGTGTTGGAGCTATTGAATGGCGCGGACATCTCGGCTTCCGTCCTCGGCGCCAGCGCCGGGGGTAACATCACCATCAATGCCGGGGCGTTGGCCCTCGACAATCACGCCTTGATTACGTGCTCCAGCCAAAACGGACAGGCAGGTGGAATCGCGATCACCGCCGCACAGAGCATTCAGCTGGCGGATGCCAGTGTCATCAGCGTATCGTCCGCCAACGATAACGCTGGCGACATCAACGCGGTGTCCGACGGGAACATCCGCGTGACCGACAGCCAAATCACCGCCCAAGCGTCTCAAGATGGCGGCAACATCACCCTGACTGCTCCGTCGATGGTCTACTTGCAGAACAGCAAACTGGATGCCTCGGCGGGTAGCCAGGGCGGCAACGTCACGGTTGACCCCCAGTCCGTGGTCCTGAACAACAGCACGATTACCAGCAGCGCGGGAAGCGGAAAGGGCGGGGACATCACTCTGGAGCCAGTAAGCTCCGTCTATCTTCTGGACAGCGCGTTGAACGCCCAATCCGCCAGCGGAAACGGCGGCGACATCCTGGTCGCCGGGCCGACGGGAAACGCGGGAACCGGGACGGCCAACGCACCGTTGGTAACCTTGGATCAGGCTGACGTTATCGCCAATGCCCCGAAAGGTCAGGGAGGCAACATCACCTTCGTCTCCAAGGGTTTCCTCCAGTCGGAAGGCCTCATTGACGCATCGGGGGCGGAGAATGGCACGGTCGAAATCCGATCGCCGAATGTTGATTTGACAGGGATCGTGGTTCCACTATCCGCGTCGCTCCTGGATGCCGAGTCGCAACTTCAGCCCTACTGCGGGGTCAAGTTGGCGGGCGTCGTCAGCAGCTTTTTCGTAGTCGGCAGGGGCGGAGTGCCGTTGCAGCCATCTGGCGTTTTGCCGAGCTTGGGATTACCACCGATTGATGAAGGGAAGCGGTAGCAAGATTTTGGCCGCCGTCACAACGGCGCCTTGTTGTTTACCAGCAACTTCACGATGACCATACGGACTACCAGGCCCGGTTTGGACTTCCATCCTTGGCGTTTTTGGTTGCGGCGAGGGCATGTCTGCGTCGCGACTCTTGCCATTGTTACGTTTGCGGCAGGCATTTGCCGCGGGAGTACCACGGGACAAGATGACGCGGACATTGGACGGAAGGAAACCGCGGAGGGATTGGCGGCCTTTGAGAAAGGCATGTTCGATCAGGCGATCCCCCATTGGGAAAAAGCCGTGCAATTCTATCGCGCGCGCCATGACAACCCGCATGAAATCGACGCTCAGATCCGTCTCGCCGCCACCTATGAAGCCGTTGTACAATTCAGTGACGCCATCCGACTGCTCAATGATGCCGTGAGTCTTGCTACCGTTGCCAATGATCGGCGGCGAATCATTCTGGCCAAAGGTAATTTGGGCGAAGCCTATTCCCACACGCAGCGCTCCGATTTCGCCGAGGCCACTCTTCGTGAGGCCCTCACCCTGGCGCTGGCCGATCAGGATCTGAAGGCTGCCGCGGCGATTCAAAACGATTTGGGTAATCTGCTGGCCGCCCAGGACAGGCTCGGAGACGCGCTGGAGGCGTATCTGGAAAGCGCATCGTCGGCCCGCCTGACGCATGACCGATTGCAGGCTGCCAAAGCACTCAGCAACGCCGCGTCCACCGGGACCCGCGGCACGGTCGTGTCCGATGCCGCCAGTATGAATGATGCCGCCATGGAAGAGGCCCGTCAGGCTCCCGACGGCCACGAAAAAGCCTTTACGATGATTGTCTGCGCCAAGACCTACCAGCAGTTACTGCAGCGACGGCTTGGATCGCGTGACGCGCTCTACACCAGCGCCACGAACGCGTACAACGCCGCGATTCAGGTGGCGCGGAATATCGGTGATGACCGGGCGTCGACCTACGCCTTGGGAGGATTGGGCGGGCTCTACGAACAGGATGCGCGCTATGGGGAAGCGCTGGAACTGACGCGCCGGGCGGCGTTTCTGGCGCAAAAGACCCAGGCCACCGAGGCGCTCTACCAGTGGGAATGGCAAACCGGGCGCTTGCTCAGGGCGCTCGGTCAGACAGAGGAAGCCATCGCCGCTTACCGCCGCGCCATCCAGTCCCTGCAGCCCATTCGCAATGATCTTTACCTGACCTACGCCAATGGTCCCGGTCCGGCATCGCCCCGCGAAGCCATTGGCCGGGTCTACTATGAATTGGCCGACTTGTTGTTGCGGCGGACGGACACCTTGGGCGACCCCGATCAGATCCAGACGAACCTGGTGGCAGCGCGTGGCGTCGTGGAGCAACTCAAGTCCGCTGAATTGGAGGATTACTTTCAGGATCAATGTGATTGTCTCACCAAGAAAACGCCTCTCGAAAAGGTTTCTCCCGATGCCGCGGTGATCTACATCATCCCGTTGCCCGACCGCACGGAGATTCTGGTTGGCTTCTCCACGGGTCTGGAGCGGTTCAAAGCCGCTGTCGGATCAGATGAACTGACCGCCGAAGTGCAACGATTTCGAAAGAACCTGGAAAAACGCACGACTTATGAGTATCTCGAACAGGCGCGACACCTGTATGATTGGCTGATTCGTCCCCTTAAAGACGAACTCGCGCGCCACGAGATCCAGACGCTGGTCTTTGTGCCCGATGGAGCCCTGCAAACCGTCCCCTTGGCCGCCCTGCAAGACGGTGAAAGATTTTTAATCCAGGACTTTTCCGTGGCTGTGACCCCCGGACTTACGTTGACGGCGCCAAGGTCGGCCCGACGTGACCGAGGGCAGGTGTTGATCGCGGGGTTGTCCCAAGCAGTGCGGGGATTTCCTCCCTTGGATTACGTGCCGATCGAACTTCAACGTTTGCGCGTGTTGTATCCAGGAGAAGAACTGTTCAACAAGACTTTCCTGGACGCGACGCTCGAAAAAGCATTTGGCGAGGGGCAGTATTCCATCGTTCACATCGCGTCCCATGGGCAATTTGAGCACGACTGCAGCAAGACTTTCGTCCTGACGTACGACAACAAGTTGACCATGGATGATCTGGAGCACTTGATTCGCCCGAGCCAGTTCCGCCGGGAACCGGTCGAACTCCTCACCCTGAGCGCCTGCCAGACGGCGGCTGGAGACGACCGCGCCGCCCTCGGCCTTGCCGGTGTGGCCGTCAAAGCCGGCGCTCGCAGCGCTTTGGCCACCCTCTGGTTCGTGAACGACCAAGCCAGCGCGACCTTAATGTCCGAGTTTTACACTCAATTGGCGGGTGACCGGTCGATTTCGAAAGCGAGGGCGTTGCAATTGGCGCAGCAGAAAATGCTGGCGGATCGACGGTATCACCACCCGTGTTACTGGGCCCCGTACCTATTGATTGGAAACTGGCTGTAAGCGAAGGCGCCGATGGTGAGTTTGTCTCACAAAATCCGTTCATCGCCGAAACTGGTGAGTCTACTCATCGGCGTCCTGGCATGTGGCACCGTCTGGACTGCTCGCGGACTGGGTATGTTCCAAGGGGCGGAACTTCGCGTTTATGACACGTTTCTCCGCTGGCAGGCGAAGAACGCGCCGGATGATCCACGCATTGTTCTGATTAAGATCACCGAGAATGACATTTCCAACCCCAAATTGGGGGATTGGCCCCTGTGGGATGCTGATCTCGCCAGATTGCTCGAAATCCTTGAAAAACAGGATCCGACGGCCATCGGCGTCGATATGTACCGTAATCTGCCCGTCCCCAAGAACGGCAGTCAGCTTACCCGGTTGAACGACGTTCTCCTGAGCAACAACAATATCATCTGTATCTGGAACCCAGGGGACGCGCAACACCATGGCATTGCGCCTCCGCCGGCCCTGAAACCATACCCGGAGCGGCTGGGCATTAACTCCTTCACGCCGGATTACCAAATCGACAAGATCGTCCGGCGGGGTCTGCTGTACTTGTACGATGGGACGAACTCATTCCCGTCTCTAACTCTGCAGCTCGCTTTGCTCTATTCACTCTCCAAGGGTGTTCCGTTTGAGACGGAGGGCAATATTCGTCTCGGCAAGACTGTTTTCCGTCCGTTTGAAAAGAACGACGGAGCTTACGTGAACGCGGATGCCGGCGGGTATCAAATGCTCCTGGATTTCAAGGGCCCCAAGAACTTCCAATCGTACACATTGGCTGAGGCGTTCTCTGGCCAAATCCCCCCGGGGGCGCTCCGCGATAAAGTCGTGATACTCGGAGTCACCGCCGAGTACGCCATGGATTACTTTGTCACCCCGATCGAATACCAGCACCGCGGGGTCGAGGTCCACGCCCAGATGTTGAGCCAGTTGCTGCGGGCCGCGTTGGAGGGCGATCGGCCTCTGGAGGTCTGGCCGGACTGGAAAGAGTCAATCTGGGTTTTCGTTTGGTGCCTGCTGGGGACAGCCCTCGGCTATTGGGTGCGATCGCCATGGAAGTTCGTGCTGCTGACCAGTGGCTGTCTTCTGGCCTTGGGTGCTTGCGCGTGGTGGAGCTTTCGTACGGGATTGTGGATTCTTTCGGCCACGCCGGGGACGGCCTTCCTCGTGTCCGCCGTCGTGGTCGTTTCCTACGCTTCGTATTACGAAAAGACGCAGCGCGGATCGATCATGAGCCTGTTTTCGAAACATGTCTCCCGCGAGGTGGCCGAGACGATCTGGGCCCAGCGAGATGCGTTTCTTGAGGGCGGAAAACTCCGCGCCCAAGAGGTGACCGCCACCGTGCTCTTCACGGATTTGAAGGGATATTCTTCCCTGTCGGAGCAACTGGGTCCATCCGGTGTTATGGATTGGTTGAATGAATACATGAACGCCAACACCCGGGCGGTCATCGACAATGGCGGTGTTGTTCACAAATATTTCGGGGATTCCGTCATGGCGGTGTTTGGGGTTCCCCTGATCCGGACGACGGAACGCGAGATTAAACAGGATGCGATCAATGCCGTTCGCTGCGCGCTGGCGATGGAAAAAGCGTTGCTGCGCCTCAACAAGCAATGGAGCGAGAAGGGCATGCAAATGGGCAGTATGCGCGTGGGTATCTATACGGGCCCGTTGATGGCGGGAAGTCTGGGCAGCGCCGACCGCATGGAATATGCCGTGGTTGGCGACACCGTAAACACCGCTTCGCGCCTGGAAAGTTATGACAAGGATTTGGCGGATGGCGAATCGGGAAACGCGTACTGCCGGATCCTGATAGGCGAAACCACCTGCAAGCTGTTGGACAACCAGTTTCACACCAAGCTGGTCGGTATTTTGCCTTTGAAAGGAAAGGCCGAAAAGGTTACGGTCTACCGTGTTATGCGCGAGGCCGTGGCACAGGAGCAACTTCTACATGAAATGTAACCCGGCAAACCGCTGGTTCTGGATAACAACGCTTGGCATTATGGTTCCGTGCCTGTTGTATTCCGGGGAACTTACCAACCAGACTCCACCCGCGGTTTCCACCGAGAAAACCAAGGAAATCGAGCCGATCAAACCAGCGCCGCCCCCCCCGCCAATCACCCCGGTCAGGACAAAGATCGTGTACAAACCACCACTGCGCGGTGCCCCTGCGGTTCGCATTGACGGAGGATCGCGCGGCAGTGGGGTTTCCCTGGTTTGCCTGACGGTTCTGGCCCCGGATCACACGGGCCTTACCGTTCAGGGACAACCTACCCTGTTCTGGTATCAATCACAGCCCGAGGACGTTCCGTTCGAGCTGACGCTCTTGGCGGACAACACCATTCAGCCGTTGCTCCTGGTCCGGCTTCCCGACTCTCGAGCGGCTGGGATTCAACGATTGAACCTGGCCGAGCACAACGTCAAGCTCTTGCCCGGCGTTGAATACGAGTGGGTCGTGGCCCTCGTCGTCGATCCGGAGAATCGCTCGAAGGATGTCATTGCGAGCGGCTGGATCAAACGTGTGGAACCCTCCCCATCGTTGCGATCGCGACTCGAGAATGCCACCGCGGAGAATTTGCCATCCGTCTATGCCGAGGAAGGCATCTGGCTCGATACATTGACGGCGCTGTCCGCCCTGATCGAAGCACGACCGAAAGACAAAGCACTGCAGGAAGGACGCGCGGCATTGCTGGAACAGGTGGGGTTGACCAATGCCGCGATGTATGCCACCTCGCAGACCACAAGCGACTAGGAAGGACGGCGCGGATCAGAAAGGTCGAGCGCCGTCTTTCAAAACACCTCGTAGCTCACCTTGAAAGTGATGCCGAGGTCCTGCAGATCATCATTGGGGTTGGCAATCTTGCGGAAGGCGTAACCCCAGTAAAGCTGGGCATTCAGGTGCTCGTTCGGACTGAACAACACGCCCACGCCGGCGCTTGAGATGGTGGTCGGCGGGGGCGTGCTCGCCCCCACGTTCCATGCTCCGCCGAAATCGAAGAAGGGAGCAAACTGCACGATCGGGGCCCCCAGTCCGTTGAACACCACCGGCACCCGAAGTTCGACCGAACTGAAGACCCCGTCATCCCTGACGATCTGATCGACCAGGTACCCTCGAACGCTGTCGGCGCCCCCCAGGGTGAATTGCTCCAACGCCAACAGCGGTCGAGGGGTTACCTGACCGTTGACGCGCAGGACCAATTGGTTGGGCGTGTTGAAAAGCCGGCGCACATACTGGGCCTGCCCCAACCATGTGAAGAAATGGGCGTTTCGATCCGAGCCGTCGTCCGTCACACCGAAGGCATCCAGTCCCACGCTGAAAGTAGACCGCAATGCCAGCACCTGCTTCTGGCTGCGGTCGATCCATTCCTGAACGATGCGCAGCGCCGTGATGTCGGTGATGCCGTTGACTGACCCGGGCGTGATATCATATGGAATCCCCAACAAAAACGTTTCGCTGTGCTCCCGCTCGAAGGTGACGGCCAGGGCCAGTTCCCGACTCGAGGTTTCGTACAGTGGCTGGCGCAACGTCAGGCCGGCGCGATACGACTCGCTCGTAATGTCCAGCGGGTTGAACGGCTCCTCAATGACCGTGTAGTCGTTTTTGCTGCCATAGATCCGGAGAGTTGTGTCGTAGATCGTGAGTGGTATCAGGTACGAGGCTGAAACATCATTGAAATCGGAGAATTTGAAGCCGTGATATCCTCCCTCAGCGATGCCGTACGAAACGTCCAAGGGGTCGCTGTGGCCTGTCAGGCTGGCATCTCCCGCCACCAGCAGAATCTCCTCAGCCCCGACGCTCGGCGGTCGGTCGTTGTCCACCTGGAGCCCCAATCGAAATGGATTCTCGTCCTTGACATGGATATCCAGAATGCTTGTCCCGGGATCCGCGTCGGGTCTGAGCTCCGCGTTGACCTGAGCGATGTTTGGGTTCTGCCGCAACAATTGCAGCCCCTCCTTCAAATCGTTCATGTTCAGCGGTGGACCCGACCATCTCTGTAGTCTGTCCCGGATGTAACTTTCCCGAAGCCATTTATTCCCCGTGATTCTCGTGGCGCTCAGTACGCCCTCGGTAATCCGGATAATGACCACTCCGTCTTGAGGATTCTGGTCGGGCAAAACCGCGCCCGAATCAATATACCCGCGGCTGACGTAATACTCCGTAACCGCGCGCCGGGCATCCTCCAGTTCCAAACTGCTGATTTCCCGCCCGACGTAACCCGCAGTGACTTTCGCGAGCTCCCGTGAGGAAAACACCTTGTTGCCTTCAAACCGAAACTCACGCACATACAGACGGGGTACGGATAAATGTTTGGCTGACTCGACTGGTAGCTGCAGCGGAGGAGCCGCCAGTTCCTGTCCCTCCATGGGGAAGGCAAGCAGGACAAGACCACAAATCAGAGGCCACGACTTGCGAGACAAACCGGTGTGCCTCACTGGCCGCCTGTCCTTCTAAAGAACCGAATCCCACGAGACTCGGGTCCCGGTCGATAACAATTCGGCGGCATAACTGGATTGTCGGCTTCCAACTCCACGGGGTTCTGGTGAGAACAAGTGGAATACGTCACGAGATCACGGACCGTCCTGGCAAAACAGGCGTTGAATCTCCATTCTGAAAACCCGTTTCTTGCAGGGAAAACCCGGGCTGGAAGCGAGTCGTTGGCGAGACAACGATAGAGAATCAACATTGATGGTCTGCTCGGAAAACACACTTGATACGTTCCTGCCTCACGCTATGAAACCAGTGTCCGTGCCGACTGCGTTCTCCCTGATTTATAACCAACGCCACCCTTAACTCAAGAAGTTTCCCAGCAACCTGGGGGACAGTTGGAACCACTGCTTTGCGACAAGGAAGGCCAATGGGAAGCAGACCGTGCGTGGCCGGAGGGCTTGTGGAAATCAATCGCGAACTTTTCCCGAGCGGCAGAAACCCTGCCGAACAGACAAAAATAGGACGGGAACTGATTGTCTGGCTGTGGGTGCGGGTGAAGTGACCGCGCTCTTTCGAACCTGTGTGGTCAAAAAACTCGTCCTGGCTGGATTTCCTCGGCTAGCATCGCCGCGAGGAACATCTCATGACTTGGAAACAAATGCTGGCTTACATCACCGGCAGCGTCAACAA
This sequence comes from uncultured Verrucomicrobiae bacterium, assembly GCA_963842185.1. Classification (GTDB taxonomy): domain Bacteria; phylum Verrucomicrobiota; class Verrucomicrobiia; order Palsa-1439; family Palsa-1439; genus Palsa-1439. The sequence goes on along the minus strand of CAWJFL010000016.1, from coordinate 149,166 downwards.
AGACCTGTTATGCAGGATCGAGTATCTGCTCGAAGAGAACCGCGTCCTCCGTACAATCAGCAAACCCGGCCGCTGCCCGCCCGGCAAAACCTTCCCGGGGCTGAGTGGTAAAAATCTGCCACCACTCAGTATGACCTGGATGCCCGCCACCGCGCACGGAATGGCGGCGCGGCGATTGCCCGATGCTGGTGGGTGCGGCGGGGTTCCGCAGGGACACAGTCGGCTTGCGCGAATCGCCGTCGATTCAACCTCTTGAGCCAACCCTGGAAGCCCTGAATTTGCTTGCCGGTGGGATTGCTGTAGTGATATTCTTCACCCTTGGCGAGGGAGACGCAGCCACGATGCTCGTGTGCCCGGTCTTGGGTTCGAGTCAACGCGAGAATGGAAACGAACCATAGTTCCGTCGTCACGGGCGTATCCGGTTCCGAACGCTTCGCCGACCCCTGTTGCCTTCCAGCCGATCTCCACTCACAACGGGCGTGCCATGTTCAGTCGGCACCCCCCAAACCAACCACTCCGTTGCATCGCGTGCCTGTCGCACGCCAGGAGACATCATGAAAGCGGAGGCTGGCGTCGCGTTTGCGTTTCCTCTTCCTGCCTTCTCAATGTCGCAGACTTGGTGACATTCAACGTATCAACGCGGGTCGCAAGGTCGAGCGGTTCAGAAACACGCAAAACTATTTCCACGCCCGCCGTAGGAGAAGCTTCACGTTGGAGACGCTACACCAGAGTCCTCGCCGCGATTGCACTGGCCCATACGCTCGCCGCCACGGCTCACGCCCAGGTCAACAGTTGGATCGACGGCAACGGCAAATGGGAGACGGCCACCAACTGGTCACTGGGCACCGCACCGTCTTCCAGTGATGCAGCCGACCTCGTAGGGTAAAAAAACTCATCGGCATCCAAGGTAGGCAGAGCAGGCACTGCTGAACAGGCGCATCGAGCAGCCCAAGCGAAGCAAGGATCGTTCAATCTGGCGTTGCGGTGCAAGACCGGGGCGGGGCGAACGCACGACGAGAAATGTGCAGGCGGGCAGCCACTGAGGAAGACAGAATGGGGCAGCCCTGATCTTAAGCGGCTCGCCGGTGGTAGAAGTTGAGCAGTCCGCCCAACCGCTCCGCCTTCACGATCGTCCCCTCCCGCGCCTCCAGCCGTGGGTCTGGAAACGGAATTGCGTTCTCAATCCCCTGATGGTTGCGTTCGGCGTGGTAATGCGCCAAGTACTCCCGGATTACGTGCTGCAAGGAGTTTTCACCGAAGAGGACGAACTGCTCCACGCATTCCGTTTTGATGGTCTTCACGAACCGCTCCGCGAACGCATTCAGGTTCGGGGAGTGTGGCGGAAGTTTCACGACCGTGATACCGGCGGCTTTCAGAATCCCGTCAAAAGAGTGACTGTATTTCGCATCACGGTCGTGAATCAGATGGCGGGCTCCGACAAGTTCCCCCTCCCACCCAGTCACGTTCCTGGCGATCTGTTTCATCCATGGCTCGTTGGGATTCTGGCTCATTCCTCCGAGAACGATCCGACGAGTTCGCACGTGGATGAAGAACAGCACGTAATAGGTCGTCAGTCCCCCGCAGGTCCAAATCTCCGTCGTGAAGAAATCCGTCGCCCACAGCACGTCCCGATGCCGGCGAATGAACTCGCTCCATGTCGTATTCCGTCGCCGCTCCGGCGATGACCCAAGGCCGTTCCGCAGGAGGATGTTGCCCACCGTCTGGTCGCTGATGTGATGTCCCAGATTGTGGATGGCGCCGGCAATTCGGTCGTAGCCCCACCCAGGATTGTCTCGGGCCAAACGGACGACGAGTTCTTCGATTTCGGCCTTGGTCGGCGGCCGCCCCTGCCGCTTCCGAAACCGGGAACCATCGAACTTCTTAGCGACCAGAGTGCGGTGCCATTTGAGGATCGTCTGTGGTTTGACGATGGTGACGGTGTCGGCCATCAGTTTCCCGAGCAAGACGGCCTTCTCAGCAAGGGTACGGCGTTCGTGGTCGGTCAGCAGAATGCGCTTGTCGAGTTGGTTTCGCAGGACACGGTTTTCTTCCAGCAAGTACTCGATTCGCCGCAGGAGGTCTTCATTGACGCTGCCGGTGATGTAGGCGAGCATTCGTTTCCAAGGCATGGGAGGTTTCCTCGCGGCGATGTTATCCGAGGAAATTCAAGGAGGACGAGTTTTTTGACTGTACGCGTTCCACCTCCCGGATGGTCTTCCGCATCGCGTCGACACCGGACTTGACCAGCGCGTCCGGATCAAACGGCGGTTTGCCGGTCAGCAGTTCGTACAGCAACACTCCGAGCGCGTAGATGTCGCTGCGGGTGTCGATGTCCAGACCGCTCATCTCCGCCTGCTCGGGACTCATGTAGGCCGGCGTGCCGATGAACTGCTCGAATCGCGTGAACAGCGTCTTGTCCGTCAGCGGCTGGTCGATGGCCTTGGCGATGCCGAAATCAATCACCTTGGGCACCGGCACGCCGTCGTGGAGCGTGACGAGGATGTTCGACGGCTTGATGTCGCGGTGGATGATGCCCTTCTGGTGCGCGTGCTGGATGGCCTTGCAGACGGGGATGAAGAGATCGAGCCGCTGCTGCGTGGACAGATTGTTCTGGTCGCAGTACTCGGTGATCGGCACGCCGCGCACCAGTTCCATGACGAAGAACGGTCGGCCCGTGTCGGTCGCGCCCGCGTCGAGGACCTTGGCGATGTTGGGATGGTCCATCAACGCCAGCGCCTGCCGCTCGGCCTCGAAGCGGGCGATGACCTGTTTGGTGTCCATGCCCAGCTTGACGACCTTGAGCGCGACGCGGCGGCGGACGGGTTCCTCCTGCTCGGCCATCCAGACGCTGCCCATGCCGCCTTCGCCGATTTCCTGGAGCAGCTTGTAGCGACCGATGCGGTCCCCGGGCTTTTCGGTGAGTGTCTCGGCCACCGGCGGGTTCGGCGACGGAGCCGATTTGACGGTCACATCCGGATCGGCGGAGTCGCCAGCCTGCTCGTGCGCGTGCAGCAGTGCTTCGACGCGTTGCAGCAATGCCGGCATCACCCGCGCATGCGCCCTTCAGGCAGGCAGCACGTTCCTCCCGCGTCGCAAACTGCAACACGGCGTTGACGATTTGCTCTTCGCGTGATGGCTGATTGGCCATTGACCCGGACTCTGCTGGGAGACTATCACGCGGTTACGGGTCTGGAAAAGAACTAATGCCGTGGAGCCGTACCAAGTCCACCTTTCCGCCATCGATCGATCCCCGCCCCTTCGATTCGCCTCAGAACGCCAGAAAGTCGGCGTTTCTGCTCCACAACCCTGCGTTCCAGCCTAGCGGCCGACAGGACTTCAGGCGTTTTTCTGCCTGGTTTCGATTTCCGGACGTCCCCTTTTGCGGCCCCTCGGCGTGGATCCGGTTGCCTGGTGTCCGGGTTCAAGCCGGACTGACTCGGCTGGCACTATATCTATGATTCTACTGAAACAGATCGATACGCTGGTCAGGATTTGCGATTTGGCTGATGCCCCACTCTGACGTACAGATTTCTCTCAGCATCTTCAGTTCGAGCCACCTCTCCGTGATCGAGGTCTTTCCACAATGTCGTCGCGAGAACTGCTCCTGTCATGCCTCCACAAGCAACTGGAGGAGCATTGAGCGGATCGGTCTTCTCGAACCCACGCCGATCAGGATAACTGCTCGACAGGCTTTTCCAAGTCCCTCATCGTTGCGATCATTTTCACCTCGATTTCGCACCGAGTTCCGGAAGCAAATACAGTGTGTCATCGGTCAGCATCAACAGGCCTTTCGGGCTTAGAGCGATGTCGCGGATCACAAGCCTGGAGACCACTTCTTGCGGAAAACATAGACGGAGAAGGTCTTGGGACTTTGGCTCGCCCTTCCGGAAGATTAATACCGAGCTAGATCTATCCTCTCTCACGATAAGACTCTCGGCGACCAGAATCGGATGGCTGGCATTAACGTACCAAAGCCTTGGTTGTGGCCAACGCGATTCTACTTCCGGCCCCACGTCCTGTCCTGTCACCAAGGCTTCCAGTTGCTCTGTCTGCGTATCCAATAGAAAGCATCCTCCCCGGCGGACCAGCAAAAGGTTGTCACCGCACGTTTCCAAGGAAGCGAAGCCGAAATAGCGGGCTGTCCTGACAAACAGGCTCGCCATACTCGATCTGTTTGTGACAAATCCGTCGACAGGCCGATAGAGAAATAGCTGGTCTGGCGTTAGTACCCAAAGGGCATGGCGACGTTGATCCGCAGCAATAGAAACAATTTCGCGTTGATCGAGATCGCTGTTCTTGAACTTGGCCCCGGAGGAAACCAGAATGCGTGATACTCGCGTTGCTGGATCCAATTCCATCACTCCCGTTTCTTTATCCCGCGCGAATGGCGTGCCGACCAACGCGTACAATTTGCCATCCAACGCATCCAAAGCCAGAATTCTCTGGTCGGCCAGGCCGTCGGACTCGTTGAGCCATTTAACTTTTTGGTCCTTGGCAAAGACAAGAATGCCAGTTTGTGGAAAGCCAACGAAGATTTCCGCGCCGATGGAGGCGACAGAAGGTCCGTACTGCATATATTCCCAAGTGATGGAGCGCCCCGATTCTTCCGAGGGCAGAACGACTGTTGAATACGCTGATACCTGCGGCTCGAAGGTATTAGGATCGAGCCATACGACTCCGCATCGCTCGTCGAGAGTGGGGCCCTGCGTATAGACGATGGCCGCTACATTGTTACGGCAAACGATCCGCCGAAAGTGAAGGTCTTGATAAGGCGCGGGGATTTGGAGTCGCTTCTTCAGATCACCTTGAAGAGAAATGATCTGGATGGGTTTGTATACAGGTTCAGGATACGGCTCGGTTGGGGCCGGAATTGGATCCAAGATCGACGCCAACTGGTCTTGAACCTGTTGGCTATCCTTTTCATCTTTCGCAAGCGTCACGCTGCGCAACGCGTTCCGATAATCCTCGCCAAGGTAAGGGTATGCCCCCCGCGCCTCGGCAAGACACAGCACATACGCCCGGGCGTGTTGCCGTACCTCTTCGAAGTTGATCGTCCCACACTCGTTGGCATGCCACGGGCTATTGTCGTAAAGCCCCATACTGGCGCGTTCGGCAAGCATCCTCACTACGACATCCTGGGAGCGACAAAGTTCGTCGAGAAAGGCCGCTATATGTTCGCCTGCGCCGGATTCCGATGGCCATCTCGCTGACTTAGGGAGGCAAAAGGCCTGAACCAGATCATTCAAGGGCGAATAGAGAAGCGCCGGGTGTTTAGACTCGAACATTTCGACGCACTCCAACAGCGAAGAATGGGCATATTCGATCGCCTGTGAAGTGCTGGCGCAAAGCCGACTGGCGCCGCTGACGCATTCTAGGAGATCAAATAGATTATTCGATCTGTTCGACTTGAGCGTTTCATGGCAGTCCCAGACCGTACGCCAGAACTCCCTTCTCAATTCCTGAACGTCCTCAGACCCATCCGCATGCGCAATCTCCTGACGGTTGATCAGACCTGATGACACGCCGTTGAGGAAGAAGTACGCGTCTTCCGGGAATTGCCCCGTTCGCCGTACTACGCTCTCCAAGGCAGCAAGTCCACGCAGGCTGTTGGCGATGAATTCATCGGGCCTGTCCCCCAGCCAGCGAGCGCACGCCTTCAAAACCAGTGCGTCATAATCGACGTTGTCCGGCGCCAGGGCCAGAGCTGCCTCCGCCAAAGAGAGCGCTTGCTGAGGTTCGTGTACCAGCATTCCGCTTGCCTCCGCCGCCAGCATCTCGGCTTCGGCGGCCGGGTCCATCGACCCGCAGTCAGCCTTTTTGCCGACGTTGGACGCGACGATGCTAACGACTGTTTGTTCCAGATTGGCGAGATTGGTCACGGAGCCTGGGACGGTCGTCTCCAGCGTGGTGACGTTATTACGGCGGCAGCGCAAGGTCATGATGACGGCGTTTGTTCCCTGAGCGCGGTCGATTCGGTACGCGCCATCGACAATGACTGTGGAGGCCAGCAACGACTCCGGAAGTCCTTCGGTCAACTCACGCTCTTCCGTGAGAGGACGCGTCTGCGCGCGTTCCATGACGACCAGGCCGGGTTGCAGGGAGAGTCGCTGTTCGATGGCTGCGCCAAGCGTTTCGCCCAGCCAGTCCCAGCGCTTGGACATTTCCTCGCTGCGAAATGCCGAAACGGAGACCGTGCGCGGCGTGTCGGTTCCGCAGACGAAATTCGCCAAGCGGAAGACCGTGCCTTTCGCAAGGGAGCGTGCCCGTTCCTCCGAATCACCCGGGTTGGCGGTAAGGGCAAACATGACGTCCCACAGTCTCAGGCCATAATGCGCATCGACCAGGAGAACGCGCACCGTTTGATTCGTCTGAAGTTCCAGCATGAGGAACGCGTCTGCCGCTACTAATTTTCCTGCTCGGACGGCATTGGTGCCCGCAAGCATCATTCCCAGCGACTGCTCGCGTAGAATCCGCTCGACCTGCCCGCGTTCGAGCGGCGCCACTTGGGGTTCCTGGCCCAATGCCAACGTGAGGAAATCTACAAATTCCACTGATACACGTTGTCCGGAACCGACATCCACGATCGCTAGCTTTGTGGGTCGCTGGTCGCCAGCCCCGCACGATGACGCGGAGGCGATCAGCAGAATCAAAACGCCGACCCACCGGCAAGCACACCGCGTTTCCACAAGTCGTCTCACTTGCTGACCAGCTTGGGCAGCAGGCGTTCGGTCAACTTCGCGGCGGCGTCCTGAAGCGCGGTCTTGGCGGCCAGATGCTCGGAAAGATCGACGGCGACACACGTTTGGCGATCGATGAACAGGACCCGGCCCGTGGCTTTGTCGATGGCCTTCATCTCGACGCGGCCCTTGCAGCTAACGAGGTTGCCTTTCCTCATGCCGAACTCGCTGAATGCTTCCCCGGTGATCTCGATGTCCGCTTTCGCCAACGGATCCTTCTTATCGGCGACGCTGAGCCCGAGTTTCTGCAGGATGAAGCCAACCTCGGTCTCAGCCGCGGGATCGATGATCGGCGAGCCGATGTGGCGTTCCGCAATGGAGACAGAAACGGTGGGCAGCGATTTACCACGAACTTGCGGCTGAAGTCGCGCGATGAGGTCGTCCGGCTTTTCAACCTTGGCCACGAGCGTGTCTGCTTTCTCCGTAACAATCTTGGCAATGCGCGCCGCCATGTCCGCCGACATATCCGAGACCGAGGCGCTACCGGTGGTGCCACGCACGACATCGCCGTAGACGCGGCTGGTTTCCGTGCCAATCACTTTCGCGACGATCATCGTCTCCCGGCCGACGTTGAACACCCGCCCTGTCACCAGCACTTTGGCACCCGTCAGGTGGCCAACCTTGGCCGCCGTCTCGGAATCCACCGTGCCCGAAAGTCCGAGTTCCTGCTCGCCAAGCGCCTTCTCCAATTCGGCGCGCTCGACCGTAATCACGTGTGGATCGGCGGAAAGTTGCGCATTGATCAGGCTGGCGACTTTCGGTCCCAGGTCCCGCACGGCTTCGTCCTTGGATTCAAAATCGAACACGGCAACCGTCAACACGTCGGCTGCGCGCGCTGATAACGTCAGCGCCAGCAATGTGGCACAAACCAATGCAAATCTCGTCTTCATGGTGTTTCCTTTCATTCCGTTCTGTTGTCCGATGGCAATCGCAACGAGTCCGGCTCCAGCGCCAACTCGGCGTCGCGGATCAGACTCAACTGCTCCAGCGGTGAATCCGCCAGGCCGCGTACCGTCGAGGCAGGCGCCACGACGACCACCCCGGCCCCCTGATGCACCGCGTACGTTGTCGGTATCGTGGATGATCGAATCCACACGGCCGACATTCCCTTCTTCACGCGTGATGCGATGGAATCCGGCAGACTGGCTGCACTTGACCAGACAATGGTCAGTTTTGAGTCCGTCGGCTCGGTTTCAAAGTCAGACACGCTGACCGAGGTCTGTTTCAGTAGCGGTTTCAGTTGCCCGTCCGGATCGTAGACACCCAGCGGCTGCTCACCCGCGAGGGCAGACAGTCGCTTGAGCAGGCCGTTGGGATAAACGGTCACGTCCATCGGCCCAATCCCGGACAACTCGACTCGAAAACGGCTCGACGACCGGACGGGGGGGAATTCCAGTGCGAGCGTCTCGACCACGGTTTGTCGCGGCAGGATCTGGATTCGCTTCCATGGCCGGGCCTTCCCGATCGGGACAGCGCTGGCCGAAGTCAACTGAAACAGGAGTGTCTGGACATCGCTGGTCGCAATTGCATCCCCGACGTTGCGAAGCGTGACGTGGATGTTCTGCGGGCGTGACGCAAATGCGGCTGGTGGCTCCGCATCGGGCACCAGTTCTATCTGTGCTGTCGCGCCGAGTGGCCATAACGCGGCAACAAGCCAGAACGCCTTGGTCATGAGGACATCCTCAACTGGTTCGCGTCGATGTGATAGGCCCCTGCGCGGCGCGTGGGTTCCGCACTTGTCCAGACGACGTTCGGCCCAACGACCAACACATGCCCAACCCCATCCGACAACACATCCCAGCTCTCCGCGTTCACGCGAATCTGCTGGCCGCTGAATGTGATGTAGGTGCCGCATTGCTGGTCGTGGCAGACATCCACACGCAATGGTGACGATGACGGAACGTCCGGCTTATCGGACAAATCCAGTTTTACGCCGCTACTCTCCACGACAATGGCGCGTACCTGGTTGGGAAACATCGATTCGATCTCGCGGTAGAGCTTGGTGTAGTTTGGTTGAGCGGTGGTGATGGAACTCTTCGTCCACAGGCTGAAACTGACAATCAGCACGACACAAGCGCCCGCCAATCCCCAACCCCAGAGGCGAATCGAACTGGCGGGCGTGGTCGTCCTCATTTGCGCACCCGTGGATAACTGCGCGGTCACCCGCTTGGGAAAGCGCTCCCAATAGCCTTCGGAGCGTTCGGGCACGCAGGCAGATTTGAGCAGGTCGTCGAAGTGTTGATCCTGATTACTCACGGCATGAACCTTTGTTCCTTCCAATTGATACGACAAATGCTCATGGGGAATCCTTTGACGTATCTTCTGAAGCTTCGTGCTTCTTCAGATTGAGCAGCCACACGCCGCCACCACCCGTGACAACAAGCCGGTCGCGGTTTTCAATAGGATTGAAGCTCTTCCATTCGATGGGAACGGGCAGCCCCCGGGTTTCCTTCGAAACGGGGAAATACTCCAAGGTCGACCCATTGGTCGAAATTCGACCCGTCTGTGCGCCTTCGGAAAACCACAGCCATCCATCAGCAATGACGAAGGGAGGATGTGCGGAAACCGGTATCCGTGGCGTTCCCTCCGGAGCCGGAAGGCTGGGACCAGCGGGCTTGGCATCGCGGGCAGCCAGAAGGCGAATACGGTTTGTCGCAAGTTCAAGTGAGACCAACCCGCAAGCTGTCCCGTCGCACTTGCCAAGGCCACCGTACTGAAATTGAACCAAGACCGTGCCATCGCCCATGGGGGCTGCCCACAGGGAGCCGGCATACAACTGGACAAGTTGCTTCACCTCGCTGGTGTGGGTGTCAAGCTGCCATAGACCCAACTGCGGCACACAATGGACATTGATCCCCAGATCCACGGTAAACAAAACACGATGCCTCTCCGGGTCGGGGATCATGAAATTGATGATCGCTGGAGGAGACAGATCGTCGAGGGCACTCCTGGCCTGATGACGGCGACTGGAGACCAGGATCTCACAATGATTGGTTCGCAGATCGTAAGACACGAGATATCCGCCATCCAACCCGGCATAGAGCTTTCCCTCAGCATATGCCAGGGAAAGGATATCCTCGGATGGCAAGCCTTCGGTCGTGCCGATGTGCTGAGCCTCACCTTTGTCGAGAGGGAAAGCGAAGATGCCCCGGTCCGTACCAACGAACAGCTTCCCGCCTCCAACGGCCGGGATGCAAACTTTTGGCACGCCATAATAGTTCCACCCGGCAAACGAGGCTTCTCCCAGATGCAATGGTTGACCACCGTCCAACGGGACCTGCGTGACTTGCAGCGTCTTCGATGTCCGTGACTGATTGAAGCAGATCGTGTACGCAGCCGTAGAATCGACCGTCGCGCTGGCAATCCGATAACCGAAGGATTGATCAGGACCCACGAACAGGCATTGGGAGCTTTCCCATGGAACCGATGGGGTAGATTCAGAATTCGTATTGATGTCACGTTGAATCCAAACCAACTCGCGCTCAAAGGACCCCGTGTTCGACCACTGGGCGGTGTCGATATCGTGAGCTTGCCCTGACCGAATCAGGTCTCGCACGCGTCTGGCGTTGTCCGCCAATGTGGCGAGATCTTCGTGTATCGTCGGATCTGGCCTGTCCGGGAAAATATCATCTGAGTCGCCGCCGGCGACGATGTAGTAATAGTGCCGATACACATACTGATGGGGGTCCGTAACCATTCGAGCCACCCAGTATTCGACTTCCTTCCGACTGAGCATGAATTCAAACAAATCCTGATACTCTTGTTGTCGGGTTTGCGCAGCCGGCAGCAAATCGATCAGATCGAGTGCCGCGTTGTATAACAACTCGCGATAGGCCATCGCCGGACCACGACTTGGTGCGGCGATCTGAGTTCGAATGAAGTCCTTCGCGACCCGATATTGGCGATCGACTTCCGGCGAGACCGAGGACGCATCCCGCAGTTGCGAACTCAATTGACCTGCCAACCCGTACGCAGCCACCACCGGGTCCGGATTGCCTTCCATCTCACGGAACAGATGGTCGATTTGTGCATAATCATCCGGCTGCAATTTCCAATTGTCCAAGTGGTGAAGCCACTTGGTCTGAGATGGTCCCCTGCGCAGCCACAGTCCTTTGACCTGGTTGCAGAGCCGCGCCAATATCCGAGTGGTGCTTAGCGCGCGATCCTCATCGAGGGGGAACCCTTTGACCAGCGTCAACCAACTCCGGAGGCAACGAAGTGTGTCCGCCGTCCAGACCGAAGACGATGGCGCGTACTCCTCGATGGTGTGCAGCTCCCAGTCCAACGATTGGGTATAGTCTTGGAATCTATCCGGGTCCTTCACCGCCGCCTGGGCACGTGGGCCGACATGGTCGAATGCGAGTTCGCGACAACGCTGCTGAAACTCGCGCATCTTGCGCATGGTGTCATCATCCTGATCCTTGGCCACCAGCAATACTCTCTGCCAAAAGTCCCACCCCTCGAGCCAGTGCTCGGGCGCACCCACTACTTGACCCTTCTGCGCGATAGCTTGGTCGTGGAGCGAGCGGCAGATCTCCAATCCCCGCAGGCCCAAATCCAGCGCATCGTTTAGGGTGTCGTGGTCTGGTTTGCCCCCGCTGATTTGCTGACGAGCATAGAGTCCAATATTCCTGACCAACTGTTCCTGAAACTCCGTGTTCGTCGGCATAAGGGCATACGCCGCCTCGATGGCTCTGAGCCCATCCGTCGAGTTCCCCAAACCCGTTAGAAACTCGGCCTCGCGGGCAAATCGTTCCGCTTCGCGACCGCGGTCAACCACAATCCGAGACGGCGTCGCCTTGAGCGCTCTCTCCAATTCAATGAGCAAACGATCGCTCAGGTCGGCGGGGTTTTGTGACTCCACGCTCGCGGTGACTTGGCCCAGCTTTGTGCCGGCGGTATCCGACAAGATGGCCGTCCCACTCAAGCCATTGGTTGCACCGTTGCGAGAGATGCCCAGTTCGATGAGCACCAGGGACGGAAGCAGTTGGTTCGTCTGAACGCCGGCAGGCAGCAGCCGTTCCTTGTTCACGTTTTCAAGATGCTGACGTTCCAGCACCGCCAAGCTCGGGGATCGGACCAGTTGACGCTGGAGAATGCTGCCAACGGACTGGCAAGAGCTGTCGAACTGGCGTGGCAGATCGACGTTGCGCACGGACAAGATGCATACTCTCGTCAGACTACCGGCGGGTCGCTGTCGTTTCTCGCAGCTTGCTTCGACAGCCGCGTCCGCCTCGACGGCAGCCACTTCCGCGTTTGTCCCGGACAGAACCGAATCCCAAAGCACGAGGCCGGTTGCCGCATCGAACACCACCAAGCCCAGCGCCTCCTTCTGGTCTGGAACGGTCTCCAAGGAGGCGAAGACTTGTACTCCGAGAAGCTGTCCCGCCGCCACCGCTTGCCCGGCCTCGCTCAAGCCGCAATGCATCAGATTTTGCTCTTGAAGCACACGTTCTACATCGCGGCGTTCCACCAGGACAATGTTCGTTTCAGCGCTCAGGGCCACGTCGGCAAGCGCCAACACATTCTGCCCGGCTTCACCACCGCAGGTACTGACCAATGCCACCCGGGTGTGAGCGTTTGCCCTCTGGGGGGAAAGATACAAGAGCCACACCCCCACGAGCAGCAAGGCGTTCGACAGGCGGCGAATGCGGCACAGTGCTACGAACGGATGTCTGGTTGCAGGCATTTCTTCAGTTGTTTGCGCGCCATGAAGACGCGCCATGACACCGTGGTTTCAGAACAATTCAGTATGCGGGCGGCTTCGGCGTGGTTCATTCCATCGTACGTGGTCAGAATCACCGCGGCTCGCTGCTTCGGCGGCAACGCCAGCAATGCTTCCTGTACACGCGCAGCGAGTTCATTATCGCGGTCAGCGGTCTCCTGCGGCTGTTGCGCCCAGTCACGATGTAACTGGGCGCGCCGTTGCTGGCTCTTTTTCCAATTCAGACAGGTATTGATGCCGATGCGGTAGAGCCACGTGGAGAACTGCGAATCGCCACGAAAGCTGTCCAGTTTGCGGAACGCTTGGATGAACACCTCCTGAGCCAGGTCTTCGGCGTCGCTCGGTGAGCCGGTCATGCGGAATGTCAGCGCGTGGATCATCTGCTGATAGCGACGGATCAACTCTTCAAATGCAGCCAGATCGCCGTCCCGGCTTCTGCGGATCCAGCCCAATTCCTCATCGCGCCGCTCCATGCTGTTTCAATTCTACTGGATATGACAATCCACCGCGACAAATCCTTTGATTTCGCAAATGAGTTTTGGTCGCGGCCAATCAATCGATGAAATTCGGCGAGACAGAGGTGGGGCACAAAACCCACGAACCGCCCCGCTCGTAGGTTCACCGCGGGCTTGGGGTCACCTTGACGACCCGCCGCCTGCCGTTCCCCGTCTCGGAGGCCACGCGCAGACGTGCGCACGACAGGTGGCGCACCAGTATGCCGATATGGTCGCGTTGACCGAGGCGATCCATTCGTGTGTGCGGTGGTGGTAAATTCCACCACTTTGCACAGCCTCGGGATTCCCTGGTGGATCGACGGATACACCTGGTCGGGGCGAAACTCCAAGAACCGATCCGCATCCTGACGGCGATGGCATAAATAATCTGCAGGAGTATCTCGCAGGCACCGTTCCGACCAACAGCGCCTCCGGAGGGGCTCCCCAGCCGCTTGGCCCACGGACTGCCCCTATCGGGCTGCAAGTCTCTCCTGCCCGTGCCTTACCCCCGCCGCCCCAACCTCCCTCGCGCCCGACGTACCGCCTCCAAGTCCAGGTCGCATCCGACAAACCCCCGTCCGCCTTCCGCCTGCATCGCCGCCACCTTCCGGCAATTTGCCGGAAGGTCAGGGCCGACTGCGCGTCCGACCGCATCCTCGACATTGAAGGTGGGCGGCCCCCCCCCAGGTGGAATGGTGGAAAAGGTGGAATCCGATTCCACAAATTCCACGGTTCCACAAAGGGGTGTCGCCAGAGCAGTGGTGGGAATCTTCCGGATCGTGACCAACATCGCCCATATCCTGCCCACAATTACGCCACGTTTGGCTGTGTGGGGCTCAGGTCCCGGATGGCAAGGGAAAGAGGGCTTGTCGGCTGACGTGACTTCATTTTTTCGAGCCGCTGGAGATGTTAGAGCTTCTGCGCCAGATAAACGAAGGACAGCGCCCACATTTTGGCAGCTTGGCGATGGTCCGCGGCAGCGGCATGGCCGCCTTCTGTGTTCTCATAGAAGAGAACGTCATGGCCCTGGGCTTCCATCTTCGCGGCCATCTTGCGCGCATGGACGGGCGTCACGCGGTCGTCGCTCGTGGCAGTGACGAAGAGCACGGGCGGATATTTCTTGTCCGCGCTCACGTTCTGATAGGGCGAATAGGTGAGGATGTAATCGCGCATCTTGGGATCGGCAGGATCGCCATACTCGGCTTCCCAGGAGGCGCCCGCGCCGATCTGCGTGTAGCGGATCATGTTGATCAGCGGCACCTGACAGACGACCACGCCCAGAAGATCGGGGCGTTGCGTCATCACAGTGGAAACCAGCAGACCGCCGTTCGAGCCACCAATGATGCCCAACTGCTTGGGCGTGGTGAGCGCGCGCTTTTCGAGGTCTTCGGCCACCGCTTCGAAATCGTCGAAGGCCTTCTGACGGTTGGTGGTAAGCGCCTGATCGTGCCAGGAGGGGCCGAATTCGCCGCCGCCGCGGATATTGGCGAGGACGTAAGTGCCGCCCTGCGTCAGCCACAGCTTGCCGAAATCGGCGGAGTAGCTGGGCGTCATCGAGATTTCGAAGCCGCCATAGCCATTGAGCACGGTCGGGAGCGGGCCTTTTGCATCCTTCTGGCGCACGACGAAGTACGGGATTTTGGTTCCGTCTTTGGACGTGGCTTCGAATTGTTCGGTCACCAGACCGCTGGCATCGAAGCGCGCTGGCAGTGACTTGATCGCCTTCGGTTTGTCGTCGCCGTCGTCATGATAGAGCGTCGGCGGTACGAGGAAGCTCTGGAAATCGAATTCGGCTTCCGGACCCCAATCATTGGCGGAAACGATGCCGGCGGCCCCGCCATCGGGCAGATCGAGCTTGGTGTCGGTCCAGCTTTCGCCGTTCGGACGGAAGGTGTGCACGCTGCCGATGACGTTGTGGAAGATCGCAGCGTAGACGGCGTCGCGGCCGGTTGCGACCTCTTCGATTGAACTGCGGGCATCGGGCGTGAAGAGCACTTTCGCCAGCGAGAAGGTGTGCGTGCGCAGGTAGGAGCGTAACGGGAACGCGATCAGCGAGCCCTTGGTGATGGGCGTCTGGCCTTCCTGCTGCGCCCAGTCCTTGCGCAGAGTAGCGATCAACTGGCCTTTGGTGAGGCCTCTCACAACGGCCGATAGCGGCAACGGAATTTTGAAAGCGGAACGATCCGGCAGCAGCGTGTAGTATTCGGTTTCGAAGAAGCTGGGACTGTTTTGGATCAACGGCACCGTGCCGTCGGGGCCCTGTAACGATGCAAGCCATACGGCGACATCTGTTTCCTTGCCTTCGAAAATCGTTTTTGCGGCGGCAATCGGTTCGCCACGCCGCCACACTTTCACGATGCGGGGATAGCCGCTGGTCGTCAGGGAGCCTTTGCCGAAATCGGTGGCGAACAACACCGTGTCGTTGTCGACCCAGACGATGCGAGATTTGGCTTCGGGGAGTGCGAAGCCATCTTTCACGAAACTCAATGTCGGCAGGTCAAATTCGCGCACCACCTTTGCATCGCCGCCACCGGGCGACAGTTCGACGAGACAGCGCTTGAGATCGGGTGTGCAGCCCGCGCCCCTGAACACCCAGCTTTTGCCTTCGTCTTTCGACAGCTTGTCGATGTCGAGAAGGGTTTCCCATTTGGGGTTCGCGGTCTGGTAATCGGCGATGGGGGTGCGGCGCCAGATGCCTTTTGGGTTGGTGGCGTCCTGCCAGAAATTGAAGACATAATTCTGTTGCAGCGATCCGAAGGGGATGCGGTCCTGCGCGTCCAGCACCTTCAGAATTTCGTCGTAGTACTTCTGGTAGCGCGGGTCGGCCTGCAGCACTTGGAGGCTGCGCGCGTTTTGCTCCTTGACCCAGGCGAGCGGTTTTTCGCCGTGGATGTCTTCCAGCCAGAGATAGGGATCGTTCTGTTCCACAAAAGCTCCTTGTGCCAACGCGGCCACCCCCGTCACAGCAAGCCCCAACGCCGCCAAAACGAACTGATAGTTCGACCGAGATTTCCCATATGACATACGCCTCGCGATTATTGCGGGCCATTCAGATCCATTGGACAACATCGTATTCTCTTGGACAGTGCCAACCAAGTCGGTAGCCGGTCGAGCTTGACCTCACTTTTCGATTTTTGGCGGAACCCTGCTCCCTTGATCCTTCTTCTCGCCCCCATCGGAGCCGAACACGACAATGGCCACCGCCGTCAGTGCGATGATCAGCAACACCAGCACAAGCGCCCCGCCGTGTCTGCCGAAATGTCCAAACGCCAGCAGTACTGGTATTCTCATGGCATGACTCCCTTTCTCTGACCGCCAACTTTTTTCGAGCCAGGGGTTGTGTTGTCCGAGGCTGTTATTGATGTTGCACCAGGGTTCTGGGTTTGTCTAGCCCCGGCGGAGGCGCGACTGGATCGACTGCGAGCGAAAAGGTACGGCAAATTGCCGGAACCTGTGGCGACGGGGCTCGAAACCAAGAACCGTTTCTACGGAGATGTTACCCGCGGGCTTGGGATATGAATGCCGTCGTTCGATCCCCGTCTAACGCCCCGTATGGACGCCAGGTTTGATGCTGGACAATCAAGGCACGGATTGTTAGTTTACCGAGAGACGAAGCGAAATGAGCCGCCCGCGGAAGCGGGCCAACCACGAAGGGGGTGGATGTTAATGGAAATTGTCGCCAACACCATCCGAACATCACGCCCTTGGTGCGCTCGTCGGTAGTCGTTTGATTCCAGAGTCCAGAAGCTGACGGCCGTTCCCGGGGAACGGCCCTTTTGTTTCTTGTTGCAGCCGTGGGCGTGGTGTTCGCCCGCGGCTTTTCTGTTTCATACCCTCAAGAAATGATTCAGCCAACAACAACAAAGGACGAATACAGCCATGAATCTGGCAGACCTGGGATGGAATCCGAGCTGGGAAGCACGTTTCGAGCAGTTCCGAAAGGACGGGTTGGCGCCTGCGCGCGTGGCGCGGGAAGATCGCGACCTGTATCAAGTGTACAGCGAACCCGGCGAACTTGCCGCCGAAGTCACGGGCAGGTTCCGCTTTCGCACCGCTGTCCACGCCGATTTCCCTGCAGTTGGCGACTGGGTCGCCATCGAAGCACAGATGGCCACGGGAAAGGCGACGATCCACGGCGTGCTGCCGCGGGCAAGCAAGTTCTCCCGCAAAGTTACAGGCGCGAGGACCGAGGAACAAATTGTCGCCGCGAATATCGACACGGCATTCATTGTGTGCGGGCTCGACGGCGATTTCAATCCGCGGCTCATCGAGCGTTACCTCACGGCTGCCTGGGACAGCGGCGCGACTCCTGTCATCGTCCTGAACAAGGCGGATGTACGCGAGGACCTTGTGCCGCTGATCGCTGAGGTGGAGTCCGTCGCGTTCGGCGTCCCCGTTCATGCGATCAGCGCGCTCGCGCGAAGCGGGGTCGATGCATTGCGGCAGTATTGCGGCAGAGGGAAGACAGTCGCGTTGCTTGGCTCGTCCGGCGTGGGCAAGTCCACGCTCATCAACGCACTGCTTGGAGAGGAACGGCAGAAAACGGGAGATGTCAGCGAGCACCAGCATCGCGGCCGGCACACGACCATGCGTCGTGAGCTCGTCCTGTTGCCGTTGGGCGGAATGATCATCGACAACCCGGGAATGCGTGAGTTGCAGCTTTGGAGTGATGGGGAGGAGAGGCTGGGCGAGACGTTCGAGGACATTCAACAACTCAGCGCACGGTGTCGGTTTCGCGACTGTCAGCACGACAGCGAACCTGACTGCGCGGTAAAGGCAGCGCTCGCGGACGGTACGCTAACGTCCAAGCGTTACCAAAGTTACCTGAAACTGAAACGAGAGCTTGGCTATCTGGTTTCGCGGCAGAAGCAGCTACTCCGTGCCGCGGAAAGGACCAGGTGGAAACAGATTGCCAATGCGATTCGCAACCGTTCGAAGTCCCGGCGATTGTGACCCCGACGGGACCGAGGGGGGATCGGGAACGCCGGCGGCTTGGGGCGCCTGTGGCTCCGCCTCGCGGCAGGAGAGCCCCTCGCATTCCCCGAATGCATCCCCATGAAAATCTGCGACCTCTGCTTAAAGAAAGTCACCGCCCTGCGAAACGGACCGCCCGAATTCCCGGCAACAGAGACGTGCGAGGAGTGCGACCGGGACCTGCTCCGGCGGTTGTCGGCCTTGGAAGCCCGCATCGTGGAGATCCGCCAGCGGATGCGAGCCGAGGTGATCGAGGAGTGGAGGAAGGAGCGGGGGCCGAAGGGCGGGGCTGCGTGATCAGGCGTGGGGACTGACGCCCTCCTCGACGAACTCGTAGCTGTGTCACGGCTCTCTACAAGAGAGATTCACTGCACACGATCTTCGGAACGGGGCGCTCGTTGGCGTGCAGACTGCGGCGGTCAACCCAATCACGGAGGTTGTGTTGCTCGTAGAGTTTTGCAAGCGCTTTGAGCAGTGCTTGTCCGCTCACGCCGTTTCGACGGAGGAGATTCAACTCGCGGTTGACAGCCCTTGTAAGCGGGCCGCGGAGAGCCTTTTCCAGAACATTGATTATGCCTTTCTGGTCATCATCTTCGGTTGCCCCGAACAGCACGCGCAACTCACGGAGAACATAGTTTTGGCCGTGGGTGAGTGACAAGGTGTGCATGCGTTCCGCCTGCCGGTGTTTCACTTCTTCGGCAAACTGCCGCTGCACACTCATGACCGCCGCGTTGTAATCTTTGGGTAACTGCTGGCCTTTCAACTCCGGGCCACACTTGATTGCACCCAGGATTTTCGGCACGTCCTTGGAGACAACCGATCCGTTCACGTCCACCGAGAACAACTGCTGATAGCCCTTTTGCTCTGGCTGGGTCGGATAGGTTGCTTCGCAGAAGACAAACTGCCCCTTTTGCGTGGATGCCCTCGCGGCACGGATGCCATCGCGCAAATCAGCAAGCTCCTATTCCCTGCAAGTGTTCGATCAGAAGTTTAGTGCCTCGCTGAATTTCAGGTAATGGCAGGCTCATGCTGAGGCATCTAGCAGAATTTTGGGGCTAAAGCAAGCGGCGGAAGAGTGTGCTGGGGCGTAGGTCGTGGGCCGTCGAGGCCCGCGGTGCTTAAGGGGGGGGCAGTTGTGGGGAATTGGGGATGCGGATTGCTGTTGACAATATGTAAACCGATGGTATGTAGTTGACGTTATGGAAACTGAGTTTCGCTACGTCGAAATCCCGAAAATATTGCACGGCGTGATCGGTAAGGCTGATGAGGGAACGCGGTGTTACTACGCGGAGGGGAGTGAAGAGCAGGCGGGGGCGTGGTATGAGGCGATTTCGGAATACTTCGACTGCGTGTCGCCAGGCGGCGTTTCGATGTTCGCGCCTGTGACGCGGGCGGGAGTTCACAAACGGTTGAAAGAGGGCAGATTGACCGCGTTCTACTTTCAACTCACGCACGTGACTCGGACGTTCTGGGGGAAAAAGCGGAAAGTGCGGGAGAGCGCTTACTGTTTAATTCCCGTGGCGGAATGCAAGTCGTGGGGTGCCGATTTGAGGCGGCGAGGAGAGTTGTTAAATGACAGGAAAAATTGGACGCCCGAGCAGAAAGAAATGTACGAGAAATGGGTGAAGAAGAGGGGGAATGCCGTGAGAGCGTGTCTGTCAAGTACGGCTATGCCTTGGGAGGAAGATTTGGATCCGGGTTTTCTGAAGGAAACGGATAAGGCGAAACGTGAGAGGGCGCGGGTTGAGTATCTCAAGAAGAAAGGGGCGAAGAAGTAGTGATGGAAGCGAATGGAAAGCAGTTGCGAGTTAAGGAAGCGGCTTCGAGACTGGGCGTAAGCGCCCGAACGGTCTGGCGTCTGATCGCGGAAGGCGAACTACCTATCGTGCATGTGCGAAAGTGCGCGTGCGTGTCGGAAGTGGATTTAGAGGCGTACATCGGGCGAAGCAAGCGGAGGGTATGTGCATGATTGACAATCTTCATAAGCGGGGCCGCCTCTGGTGGTGGAAATATCGGCCACACGGCGACCAGGGCAAAGCCCAAGATATATCTCTTGGGACACCTGACAGGCAGGTGGCCGAACGTAAGCGGACTGGACTCCTTGCGGAGAAAGAACGGGAGGCGGCAGGCATAATCGCACCGCGTGCGTTGCGGGATGCAGCACAAAGGGCGCTGTCGGTGCATCTACAAGACCTGTTGGCTGATCTCCGCGCCCAGGGCAAGAGCGAGAAGCATCTGGCGAATGTCGAATATCGTGTCGGGGCTCTGATTCAGGCTTGCGACTGGAAGATGGCGAAGGACGTAACGGCGGATTCGTTCCAGAATTGGCGCAAGGGGCAGTCTCTAACGGCGAAGACCCTGAACGATTATCTGGAAGCGGCTCGTCGTCTGTTGAACTGGATGGAAAAAAACGGTCGGATGGCGAGCAATCCTCTGAAGACCGTCGAAAAAGTCGGTACACAGGGCAGTGAGACGCGGCATCGTCGGGCATTCTCTGAAGATGAAATGAGACGGCTGATTGCGTGCGTTCCAGGGTATCGCCAAGCGATTTATTTGATGGCTGTGCATACTGGACTGCGGCGGGGTGAACTAGCGGCCATACGGTGGGGCGATGTGGAGTTGGATGCTGTCGAACCGTTCGTGAATGTGCGGGCGTCCACGACTAAGAACCACAAACCCGCGTCGATGCGGCTGCCTAGGGAAGTGGTGGCGGCGTTGGAAGCGATCAGGCCAGCGAAGGCGGGCGAATCTGACAGAGTTTTTCCGTGGTTTCCGCGCATCGAGCGATTTCGGCGTGATTTGACCAAAGCTGGTGTCGAATACCAAAACGAGCACGGCTTTGCGGATTTCCACGCACTACGGAACACGTTTTGCACTAACCTTGGCAACGGTGGTGTTGCTCCAGCGGTCCGTCAGGCACTCATGCGGCACAGCGACTCGAAGCTGACCGAACGAATTTACACGGACAAGCGGATGCTAGCGACCTGGTCGGCAATAGAGAAGCTACCAAGCTACACAGCGGGACTGTCACAGGGAGTGTCACAAACTTTAGTCGCAAACGGTCACGGCGCGTCATTGGCTGTCATGGAAAGTGTCGGGGCCCACGTCGAGAGAATGCCCGTAAACATTGGGGAAAGTCATGCTGTGACACTGAGTGTCACGAATGGTCACGATGGGGAGAGTGGCGGGAGTGACGGGGCTCGAACCCGCAACCTCTGCCGTGACAGGGCAGGCGATCATACGGGATAACTATTTGGCTCCAAATCAGTTGTGCTGCCGCTATCACCCGCCGCCACTCACCCGCTGGCGCGGGCGCTCTACCGCCAGTCCTGCCGCCGAGGAGTTGCCGTCAGATTCGCCGGTAGCAGTGGCAGGGTTGCGAATGGAGGTCAGGTTAGCGGGGCGGGTTTGGCAAATCATTTCGGCACTGTCAGTCTCCGCAATAAATATGTAGTGAGAATTGCGAGTGGAATTAAAAATAATGCAAAATATGACGCTACACTGTAAAAGGCCCAAACCAAACTCGTTTCGAGCGGTCTCACATCTGCGTAAGATTCCCCCGCTAACAACGCAACAAGAGAGATGATAATGCCGAACAAGAAAACCCCCAACGGCAGAGAGAGCAAGCCCAAAACAAAAACACTCGAACGACCTAGTCTCGCCAGCGGGACGACGAGTGCGATGGAAAGGAGTATGCCGACAAGGATGCCCGAAAGAAGCGTGGCGACCGTTGCTCCGAGCGACCCAAAAGATAGGTGAAGGATTACTCCGGCAATTGCTGACCAAATCAGCCCGCTGACGGCACCAAAAGCAAAAATCCGTGCTCGACCATACATATAAATCTGCGAACTCCTCTGCTCCCTCCCATCCTGCTCCCGCTCCCGCCATTCCGCAAGCCAAACGAAGCCCCTCGACCCGCAACATCCCGCCCCTTGAGCCATCGGGTTCTGGGTGCAGATGCCGCCGGATATGACGCCGAGGTGGGAAGCGAAGGGGTCGGTGCTCCCTTCAAATCCAATACCATTGCATGTATAGCATCGCCCAATCACAAGCCAATACCCAAAGCGGTAGCACCACCAGAGCCTCGCAAACCCACCGACCAACCAATAAATACATCGGCCAATCTTTCGCCTTGCTGGCGGGGAACGCCGCGCCAAAGCGCCCCGCTACTTCCATGGCCAAGTCGTTGGCGGTGCCCATGACGGAGCCGCCGTCCTGCTCCGGGCGAAGGATTGGGAATACCGGCGCTGGGCTGCCGTTGCCAAGTATCAAGCTATGATTGAGATCGAGATCGAACCGGAGCGCCTTGAGGCGAATGCCGTATGGAACCAACACTGAATAAAGAATGCCCGGCGGCGCTCGCCGCGGAGGCTGGTGCGGTCTGGGAACTGATGGTCAAGAGACTCCGAGGCGACGGCACCATAACTTTTAGCGTCGCATGGTTCCGCTACGATGCTGTTCGCGACGCGCTCATCCTGCTCGGCGGCAACGCGCCGGTTCGGGTACAGCATGAGGAAAAGCCGGCCTTCGCAAGTGGCCTTCGGTACGCAGTTAGAAGCTCGGGAGCGAATTGTGTTTTCGTTGCATCGGATGCGTGGTTGTCTCCGAGCGGCTATCCGGGACGCCCCTCGCAGGCTCCCGACCGGCGAGAATGTCTGCTTCTAAGCATTGAACGTCAGAGCGGCGACGGTTGGAACGCGATTCAATATTATACCCGCGTTGGCAGCCGTGTATTCATCCCGGATGCGATGCCCGAGCTACGGTATCAATCGGTTCAACCGAATGCAGGGATAATGCAGA
Source organism: uncultured Verrucomicrobiae bacterium (assembly GCA_963842185.1). GTDB lineage: Bacteria > Verrucomicrobiota > Verrucomicrobiia > Palsa-1439 > Palsa-1439 > Palsa-1439. Next base: position 126,436 of record CAWJFL010000016.1, on the reverse strand, counting down.
ACTTTTGGTCTCCGAAGCCGGTGCCGTCGAACAACTGAGAAACTACGCAATGAACCCGATCAAGACACTGAACTTCGATGGCACGACCGTCGCCGAACTCATCAACGCCCTCAAGACGCTCGACCCAAATAAGCCGGTCTGGATTCCGGATTATGCAGAGGGAACAATGCATGATGTCGAACGCATCATCGAGCAGACCGACGCCGTCCACATCTGGGGAGTTCCGCCAACACCAGTAGACGACGGAACCGATGATGGCGCGGAACCGCCCGCCAATGAGTTGGAGGTTGGAATACTTACCATCGAAGACTTTCGGGGCCTGCGTTGCGATTGCGGTTCGCAGGACTGTCCCGGGGCAATTTACTTTCATCCCGGTTGCCATCCATATGACAGAAGGGCTTCTTTGGGATGCCTGCGCTACCTACAAGTTGATGACCGGCGAAAACGCCCCTCTAATGCGAGTTTTTGTTAAATGGTTTCAGCTTCAGCATTCAGATGACGTTTTCAACCTGACCCCTGAAGAAAAGCAGAAGATCGAACGAATTAAAGAAGATGGGAATGCCGACCCGACAAGAATTCTTGAAGGGTGCGTTACTCGCTTCCGTCAGTTGCCACTAGGTTTCCCGTTCGCCAAGCCCCCGCCCAGTTCCCCGCCGTTTCCGATGTTGGCAGACTTGCGCGTCATCTGTAAAACATCGCCATGCCAAGCGGAATCTCTACCTTGACGACTGCAAGGTTGCTGTTGGTCTTCTTTGAGATGGCTTTTAGGACATAGAGTTGTCCCGTATTTATCTTAAACCATTCACCTTTTATCGTGTAGTCTTGAGCCATGATGTTTCTCCTGTTGCCTTGCAACTACCACTTCTCAATAGCGTTCACAACTCATTTGCCGCCCGCCTAGTTCCCCCCCGCCGGTTCCGCCGTTGCCCCATGGGGTCAACACCCCATAGCATCCCGCCATTTGTTTACATAATCATCTCTCATGGAACTGAACTTCCGCCCTCCTGAAACCAAAACGCTCGCCGAACTCGAAAAACTCCATGAGGAATTGCTCAAGAAGTCGGGGGTTCTGAATCAAGAGTTTGCGGTTCTTAGAAACAGAATTGCGGCTCTGAAGGCTGCCCAGCGGAAGCAAAAGCGGGCAAAAAAGTAGATTGCGGTTCTGCTGGAGCCCCGCCCGCCGTCCCGACGCCGTTGCTCCGTCTGATCGCATTGACTGCCACTACCATCACAGGCATATTCCACCCGCAATGACCGTAATTAATTTTCGAGCCATCTACGTTCCTGACAAAGAGAAGTTTCAGGTGGAAATATCAGGCTCTGATGGTCGCAAGGTTAAGATGATGACCGAGGCAAGGTTCAAACGGTTCATCGATGACCTCGACACGGAAATTGAAGTCGGCGGGGTGGAGGTCAAGTTCGATGGCGGTGACCCTAAAGCCCTACAGGTGGTGAAGGAGTGCTCCCGCAAAGTCTACCAGTCGTTTCTGGATGCCAAACAACGAGGACAGGTCTAGCTCGGAGCCTACGATGGAACCGCCGCCGATACCGTCTGCCCATCGCCAATGAACTCGTCAACGGCACCGAGCAGTTCGGCGGCGACTACCGGCTTCGTGAGCAACTTGTCTACGCCGTCGAGATACTCTCTGGGCACCGAGTCGAGGTTCATGCCCGTGAGTCCAATGACCTTGGCGGTCGGACTGAGTTGCTTGATGAAGTTGAGTGTCTCGCCACCGTCAAGTTTCGGCATTTTGTAGTCGAGAACCACGATGCGGATTCCACCCGCCGCATAGCGGAGCATGTCCAATCCCTTCGGCGACGAAGGCGTAGTAAGCACATTGAAGCCCCGCTTGACCAGTAAGGATTTGACGGTTTGGAGCACCATGGGGTCGTCATCAACGACCAAGATGGTGGATTTCGGTTCGCTGTCGTCATCAGGGAGGTGCTCCGGAGGCTCCTTCCATTGACCTTCGCCTACGGGACTGAATAATGCGACGGAAGTATAAAGATAACAAAAGGGCCTGCTTTTGACCGTTGCGCGTGACCGTTCGTAAGTCGTTCGCTGATCTCTCCTGAGACGTCCGTAACATCCTACCAAAGAAAGGTGTTTCCAATGAGCAGATGGATTCTGCCTGTATGTGCCCTATTTGGGTTTGAGCGCCTGTTCAATCCGCCGGGCAAGCTCGGCTTCGTTTGGTTCGACCGTGAAACCGCCTACACGTATCGTTGGTTCTTCGTGCTTGTCGCGGTCTTTGCGTTTCTCTCTGAGATCGTCGAGCATCTGTATAAGAAAATGCGCAATCACCCGCGTCGCCACGTCAGCGGCTACGGTGAGGAAGATCACGGTCGGAATTATCTCCGTCACTTCCTTGGCGTGTATCGGCGCTTCGTTATCAAGTTCCACGGGTGGAAGCGGCTCCCAACGCGCACCGTCTGGAGGCGCTGCTTGGGTAAGCTGGTACGCAACGGCAAAGTCGGGGCAGACAATCTCGATTCTCATGGGGTTTCTCCTACTCGTGAAATAGGCGAAAAGGCTAAGGAAAACAAGCGAAAATAGTTGCCGAAAGTGCTTGCCAAAGACTTTTGTTAAGTTTAATGTAGAGGCATGAAACGGAACCTGCAACAAACCGAAGTGATACGGAAAATGCCGCTGATTTGCTCCAACGAGCTTGCGGCGGTGGAATTTTTCGAGCGGCAACTATGGGGCGGAAAACCGCAGTGCGCCCACTGCCAGTCAGCCAACGTGTACCAGATGAAAGACGCCAAGACGGGCGAGCGGAACAAGGCGTTTCTCTGGCGCTGCCACGATTGCAAGAAACAGTTCACCGTTCGCATCGGCACGGTGTTGGAAGAAAGTCGCATCCCGTTCCGTCATTGGGCCTACGCCTTCTGGCGCATGGCAACGTCAAAGAAGGGCGTCGCCGCTCTGGAAATCCAGCGGGACTGCCTGATTAGCTATCCGTCCGCGTTGTTCCTGTTGCAGCGCATCCGCTTCGCGATGACAGAGGAACGCGGCACGCTTCGCAAGTTGAAGGGCACGGTCGAGTGCGACGAAACGTATGTCGGCCCTCGCAGACCGCGACCGGGCACCGGCTATCACAAACCCGGTCGCGGCACGAAAAAGACGCCAGTGTTCGGGATGGTCGAACGAGGCGGCAACATCCATCGCCGGGTCGTGGCGGACGTCAGTGGCAAGACGTTGAAGGGCGCAATCCGTGAATGCGTCAGCAAAGGCGCCACGATTATGACCGACGAATGGGCATCGTATCGCGGCATCGGCAAAGACTTCAAGGGCGGCCATCAAACCGTGAATCACGGGGCCAAGATATACGTGCTCGGCGATGCTTCCACGAACACGGCGGAATCTTCCTTCGCCGTATTGAAGCGCGGCCTCACCGGAATCTACCACGCGGTCAGCAAGAAACACCTGCCCCGCTACGTCGGAGAGTTTGACTTCCGATGGAACACCCGCACGTTGAATGATGGCGAGCGGACGGTACAGGCGATTCGTAGTGCAACCGGCAAGCGGCTCGACTACAAAACCCTGACGCAATGAACCAACTGTTTTACGGCGACAACCTTGACGTGCTGCGGCGGTACGTCAAAGACGATTCCATCGACCTGATCTATCTCGACCCGCCGTTCAACAGCAACCAAGACTTCAACGCGCTATTCACGGAGCAGGACGGCTCGCGGGCCGCTGCCCAAATCAAGGCGTTCGGGGACACGTGGCGTTGGGACACTTCCGCTGCCGCTGCGTATCAGGAGATCGTGGAGGGAGGCGGTCAAACGTCTTTGGTCATGCAGGCGTTCCGTCAATTCTTGGGCGAGAACGACATGCTCGCCTATCTGTCGATGATGGCCCCGCGCCTGTTGGAACTGCGCCGCGTGCTGAAATCGAACGGCAGCATTTTCCTGCACTGCGACACGACCGCCAGCGCGTACCTTCGCCTGCTATTGGACCAGATTTTCGGAATCGACTGCTTCAAGAACGAAATCATCTGGAGCTATCGCCGCTGGCCGACGCCATCCAAGATGTTCCAACGGATGCACGACACGGTTTTCTTCTACACCAAGGGCAAGGGCGTTCCCAAGACGTTCAACGTCGAGTACGAACCGAACAGCCCAAGCTACCAGAAGCGGTTCAAGGGCAAGACGCAGATGCTCGACCCCGAAACCCGCACACGAAAGATAACGCTTGAGACGGACTCAAAAGGGCTTCCGCGACGTGACGTGTGGGAAATATCCATCATCGCGGGCGTCAGCAAAGAGCGGCTCGGATACCCCACGCAGAAGCCGATTGCCCTGCTTGAACGCATCATCAACGCGGCTACCAACCGGGGCGATGTTGTGCTCGATCCGTTCTGCGGGTGTGGCACTGCGATTGACGCGGCGGAGGGGCTTGGCCGACAGTGGATCGGAATCGACATTACGCCGCTGGCGATCAACCTGATTAAGTATCGCCTGCACAACCGCTTTGGCGCAGAGGCGAGGTACGCCGTGGTCGGGGAGCCGACCGCCGTGCCGGACGCCAAACAACTGGCCGAAGAAAACCCGTATCACTTCCAATACTGGGCGCTCGGTTTGGTCGGGGCTCGTCCAGCCGAAGAAAAGAAGGGTGCCGACAAGGGCATTGACGGGCGACTCTACTTCCACGATGAAACCGACGCGGCCAAGACCAAGCAGATCGTTTTCTCGGTGAAGGCCGGGCATACGGACGTATCGCACGTCCGCGATTTGCGCGGCGTGATCGAACGAGAAGCTGCCGCCATCGGTGTGCTGATTGTCATGGAGGAAGTGACCAAGCCGATGCGCACGGAAGCGGCCAGCGCGGACTTCTACGTGTCGCCGTTCGGCAAGTATCCGCGCATCCAAATCCTGACCATTGCCGACTTGCTTTCGGGCAAGGGCATCGACTATCCGAGCGCGGCGCAGCGCATCGACAAGACGTTCAAGAAAGCCACCACAGCGACGGACAAAGACAGTGACCGCTCGCTACCGTTAGGTTGAGAGGAGACAACACAATGACGGACAAGAAACGCAGCCACGAGCCGATTAAGGGCGAACACCGAACCGCCAAAGGCCCGGAGCCGGAGCGGTTCAAGATCACCGGCTACCCGAACTGGAAAGACGCGGTCAAGGTCGCGTTGCACAAGAAGAAACCAGCACGCGGCTGGCCGAAGCGATAGCAGCCGAACCGGGCCAAATGCGGCATGAAGCGGTCAACCTTTTGTTATCTTTATACTTCCGTAATGCGATTGCGGCGGAGAAGATGCCCATATGTTTTTGCTCCATCGACTGTTGGTTCTGACGCCGAACAATAATCAGTGATGCAGGGTTTGTGCCAGATATCTCCCCTCCGCCCGCCCAGTCCCGCCGCAGTTCGCCCGCCTGATCCCTCGTCAATTCGCCCCCCAATTCCTGCCCAAAATACTATCACCCTGACACTCACCCGATGGGGGCGTTTATGCCCATTTTGGGTGAGTGTTTTCATCCGAGATTGAGGCGGAGTTTGGGGCGAAAAAAGAAATGCAAGCCGCCTGAATCAAGCCGCTTATGCTCCATAAAGTTGGCGGGAGTGACGGGGCTCGAACCCGCAACCTCTGCCGTGACAGGGCAGCGCTCTGAACCAGTTGAGCTACACCCCCACCCGCGTTGCGTCAACTCGCCGCCTCGAAGACGAAAACCCGCACATGACCGTCGTCGGATTTCGTGTCTCGAACGTCGAATCGACCGCTATATGGTGGGCGCTAAAGGACTTGAACCTTTGACCCCCTCGGTGTAAACGAGGTGCTCTGGCCAACTGAGCTAAGCGCCCGCAACCACAGAGCATTACAGGCAAATCGGCGCCTTGTCAACGCCGCGGTTTGGTGTCGCCAGTCGCCTCGGTGTATGGTTCACTGGTCGGGCACGAGGCCGGAAAGGAAGCAACCATGTATCAGAGCATTTTGTTGTGCACGGACGGTTCGGCCGCAGCCGACGCGGCTGCTGACTATGCGATTTGGTTCGGCAAGAAGCTCAAGGCCCGGTTGCGGGCGTTGTACGTCACCGACGTTCGTCTTCTCGAAGGTCCGTGGATCTCGGACTTTTCAGGGGCCATCGGTGCCCAGCCCTATTCCGCCTTGTTGCCGCAACTCCAGGAAATCCAGCGCGAAAAAGCCACCACGGTCCTTGCCGCCGTCGAGAAACGCTGTCGCGATGGCGGGGTCGCGTGCGAAACCGCTTACGACACGGGCAGTCTCGCGCAGGTCATACTGGACAACGAAGGGAAGGCCGACCTGATCGTGCTCGGCCAGCATGGCGAGCACGCCGCCTGGTCGGCGGGTGCGCTGGGCTCCAGTGTCGAACGCGTCGTGCGCGCCTCCGTCAAACCCTGCCTGATTACGCCCGACAAGTTCCGCCAAATCCAACACGTGCTCATCGCCTATGACGGCAGCGCGGAATCCAGCAAGGCGTTGCGCGCCGGTATTGCCCTTGCCCCCGCCCTCGGCGCAACAGTGACCATCACCACGGTCGCCGCTCTCGGTGCTGAAGACGCCGCTTCCGAGACACTGCACAAGGCCAAGCAGCAGGCGCTCGAAGCCGGCGTCGCCGCCGCCGTGGAAACCCTCCATGGTGATCCCGAAATCCAGATTCTCGAATTGAAAGAATCTATCGACGCTGACCTTATCGTCATGGGCGCCTACGGTCACACGCGCATCCGCGAATTCATCCTCGGGTCGACCACCTCGCACGTGCTGCGGAAGTCCGACGTGCCGGTGCTGCTGGTTCGGGGTAAGTAACTCAGCGCGTGTGTTCTGATGACCGCGTGAGGAGGATACTCATGAAGGCGCAGATTCTTCGTCATCCTCGTGCGGTTGAGCAGTCTCCGCTTGAGTTGGTCGACCTCCCCGTGCCAACGCCCGGCAATGACGAAGTGCTGGTGCGCGTTCATGCGTGCGGCGTTTGCCATACCGATCTGCACACCGTCGAGGGCGAGATTTCCGGCAAACTCCCGATCGTGCCCGGTCACCAGATCGTGGGCGTAGTGGAAAAGGTCGGTGCCAGCGTGAAGAAATTTCGCATCGGCGACCGCGTCGGCGTGCCTTGGCTGCATCACACGTGCGGCGAATGCGAATTTTGCCGAACCGACCGCGAAAACTTGTGCGAGCGCGCGCAATTCACGGGGTTTCACGTTGATGGCGGCTACGCCGAGTACGCCGTCGCGCCGGCGGCGTTCGCGGTGGGAATCCCCGACGGCTTCGACGATGCGCACGCGGCACCGCTGTTGTGCGCGGGCATCATCGGCTATCGCGCCCTGCGGTTGAGCAGCGTGCGACCGCAGCAAACACTCGGACTCTACGGGTTCGGCGCGTCGGCGCACATCGCCATCCAGATCGCGCGACGCTGGGGTTGTGAGGTGCACGTGGCCACGCGCAGCGGGGAACATCAACGATTGGCGAAAGAATTGGGCGCGACATGGGTTGGCCGCGCCGAGGATTTGCCGAATGACACACTGCATGCGGCCGTAATGTTTGCGCCCGCTGGCGGCCTTGTGCCGGAAGCCTTACGGGCACTTCGCAAGGGCGGCACGCTTGCGCTGGCCGGCATTTATATGACGCCGATTCCCGAACTGAAATACGAACGACTCTATCACGAGCGCATCGTGCGATCGGTCGCCAACGCCACGCGCGACGATGCGCGGCAACTGATGCGATTGGCGGGTCAGATTCCCCTTCGCACGGAAGTGCAAACGTTTCCGCTCGCCGACGCCAACCGCGCGCTCGCCGCTCTCAAACACAGCGAGATTCACGGCGCAGGCGTGTTGATTATAGGCCGCTAAATCTGGTAGAAGTGCTTCATGTCATCGTTTCAAATCCTTCCGCGCATCCGCATCGTCCGAGGGCGCGATGTCGCCCTCGGGCCCGGCAAGGTGGAATTGCTGGAACACATCGCGCGGACCGGCAGCCTGCGCAAGGCCGCGGCGGCGATGGACATGTCCTACATGCGCGCGTGGATGCTGGTCCAGACGATGAATCGCTGCTTCAGGAAGCCGCTGGTGGTTGCCAAACGCGGTGGCGCTGACGGCGGCCGCGCAACGGTGACGGAGACCGGCAAGGCGGTCACCGCGTTGTATCGGCGCGTCGAGACCCAGTGCCTGCGCGCCGCCCGTCCTCTCCAGAAGCAGTTGCAGCGGTACCTGCGGTAACCAACGTCACCCCTGAATTCACTGGCCGGGATTGTGCTTGCCTTTGCCGCACGATATACTTGACAAAATATATCGCATGACTGTACACAGTGCGCGCATGAACAACATCACAACGCCGTGCCCGAATCACACCCGGAAGAAAAATACATCTTCGTGCCGATCGTCCGGCTTGGACGACGCCGGAAATCGCGCCGCTGAGATTGCTCTGTTCGCGTATCGTAGAGTTGCGCGAACCGCTTCGCTGACGGTGCTGCTGACGCTGGCCGCAATTGCACCGTCCCTCGCGGACGACACATCTCCTCCCGTGCCCGACAGCTCTTCGAGCGCGGGTGGTCCGGTGGCGGATTATTTCAAGAACTGGTTTCAGCGGGTGTCCGCGACCCAAGCGGAGCAACCCCATTGGATGACGCCGCTGGTCACTGTTACCCCTCGCCTGGAAGAGGAAGTCCGCTTTGACATCTACCGAGAGGAGACTGACAGCGGGCATACCCTCGATGTCTTCGGCACAGGGAAAGGCTTGGAGTTGATCCCGGCGGAACATGTCGAACTGATCGTCGCGTTGCCATCGTGGGAGACGGAGGACGTATCGCCCAACAAACATGGATGGGCGGATCAGACGTTTCTGCTGAAGTATCGTTGGCTGTCGGCAAACGAAGAGAACGGCAACTACATCCTGACGACGTTCCTGGGTCTCTCGGCGCCCTGGGGAGACGAAACGTTCACGTCGCATCACTACGCGTGGACCCCGACCATTGCCTTTGGCAAAGGGTGGGGCGATTTCGACATTCAAGCCACCGCAGGGGTCTCCATCCCCGATAACGGCGTCGTTCCCAATGAAGCCGGGACGCCCGTGTCGGTGAATACGACGCTGCAGTATTGCTTGGTAAAGGTCATCTGGCCAGAGGTGGAAGCCAACTGGACCTACTACCCAAACGGGGAGCACGCCTATAAGAATCAACTGCTAATCACGCCCGGAGTGGTACTGGGACGATTTCCAATTTGGGAGCGCGCGAGACTAGTGGTCGGCGTGGGGTACCAAGTCGCCGTCACCAGCGATCCCCTGGTGCGCAACAATTTAATCCTGTCGGGCAGGATCCCGTTCTAATCGGACCCGACGGTGAACGCCTCTTTTGTTGACTGTGCCGACTGGCGGGGTCATGACCGTCACTGACCCGGCTGCCGCCGTACAGCCGAAGCGCTTCTATCGGGTGCACCTGACCGTTACCACCCAAAATTGAACTGACTTCTCACTGTGCTATACTCCGCGGCCATGTCTCGGGATTGGATTCGCTTCGACCGCAACGAACTCGCGGGCGCGTTTGGGGACATTGGGACTGATTTGCCGCTGATTGTCGGGATGATCCTCGCCGCGGGACTCGATAGCGCCAGCGTGCTGATCATGTTCGGCGCGATGCAGATATTCACGGGGCTGCGCTACGGGATCCCGATGCCCGTGCAACCGTTGAAGGCGATGGCAGCGCTGGTGATCGCACAGAAATTGAGCGGCGGCGTACTGTTTGGCGGCGGGTTGGTGGTGGGTATAATCATGCTCGTGCTCACGGTGACCGGGTTGATCGAATGGCTGGCGCGTGTCGTGCCGAAGACAGTGGTGCGCGGAATTCAATTTGGTCTGGGGCTGCAACTCGCGCTGCTCGCGCTGAAAGACTACGTCCAGGCGGACGGCGCGGCCGGCTACGCGCTGGCGGCGGTCGGGTTCGTCATCATCATCGCGTTGATGGGCAATCGTCGTTTCCCGGCGGCACTGTTTGTCATCGCGCTGGGAATTATCTACGCCTTCGTTTTCAAAATCGACCTTCGCACGGTGAGCCAGGGCGCTGGTTTTCGCCTGCCCCACCTGCATTCGCTTACGCAACAGGATTTGCTCACCGGCTTGGTCGTGTTGGCCATACCGCAGCTTCCGCTGTCGTTGGGAAACTCGATCCTCGCGACGCGGCAGGTCGCGGAGGATTTTTTCCCCGAGCGGCCCCTGACCATCCGGGCGATCAGTTTCACCTACTCGCTGATGAATCTGGTCAATCCATGGTTTGGCGGCGTCCCGACATGCCATGGCTCAGGGGGAATGGCGGGACACTATACATTTGGCGCGCGCACGGGTGGTTCGGTCGTCATCTACGGCTGTTTGTACCTGACCTTGGGGCTGTTCTTCAGTGGCTGTTTCGCGCACGTGATCCAGATATTTCCCAAGCCGATTCTTGGCGTCCTGCTGGCCTTCGAAGGCCTGGCGATGCTGCTGCTGGTGCGGGACATTGCCGGGTCGAAAGCCGATCTACTTATCGCGATGCTGGTCGGTCTGATGGCTGTGGGATTGCCAAACGGATACGCGATAGGATTGATTGCAGGGACGGCGCTGGTTTATCTATGGCGTAGTCGGAACCCAGTAATATGAAACCGGTCATCGCCATTACTCCCGAAGCGATCACCTTGCCGTCGCGCACCGACGGGCGCGGGTCGTTTTGCGGCGTCTCATACTCGCAGGCGATTGAACTGGCCGGGGGCGTGCCGCTCATCGTTCCGCTCACACGCGACCGGCGAGTGCTGGATCATTACGTCGACATTTGCGACGGCTGGCTGCTGACGGGCGGGGGCGACGTCGAGGCCAAATGTTACGCGCCGCGAATGTCGGCGGCGTTGCGCAAGAAGATCAGCGGCGCGGACAAAGGACGTGACGAAATGGAAATCTACGTGTTACGCAAGCTCGCCGAGCGCGACCAGCCGGTATTTGGGATTTGTCGCGGAATCCAGGTGATGAACGTCGCGTTCGGCGGCACGCTCATCCCTCACATCAATGGACATCGCAATCCGAAGCCCGATGCGCTGGCCCATCGAATTGAATGGACAAAGCGCGGGAGACTCCAAACGGCGATGGGCGGTTTCGACCGGGTGAATACCAGCCACCATCAAGCCGTCGATCGCGTCGCGCAAGGCTTTGAAGTCGTCGCCCGCGCTCCGGATGGAATTATCGAGGCGATCGAAAAGTCCGAAGCCCGATATTGTTGCGCGGTGCAATTTCATCCCGAGCGATTGGTGAACCGGGCCCCTGAATTCCTGAATCTCTTTCGGGATTTTGTGAAGGCGTGTCGTTCGGGACGCTGACGCCCCAACACGGGACGATCAGTTTGCGGGAGCGGGTTGCTCCGCCGGTGCCGGTTCGCCCGTCGGTGATCCTCGTTGCGGCACAGGCGCCCGCCGTTTGTAATCCACCCGCTCCTCCCGCATGACAGAGTTGGCCCAATCCTGGAACAGCGCCTCGCGATCCTGTTGAAGCAGTTGCGCTTCGAGTTGCCTCCGAACCGACTGGGACTCGAGAGGCTTGGGTTCTTCCCGTTCCTTGAGGTGAAAGAAAAGCCCGCCGTTCGGCGTGGTCAGGAAATCACTAACCGCGTTGGTAGCCATCCCGAGGACGACCTCTTTGATGCTACTGGCGTACGGAAGGTTGGTCGCTCCCCCGACCAGCGTAAACGGCTCGGAGGTTTTCACGGTAAGCCCGAGAGACGTGCACGCGTCGGCGAAATTCTTTCCCGCGGCAACAGCCGCTTTGACCTTGGCATCGAGTTCACGCCCCCGTTTTACCGTCGCTTCGTAGGCGCGCTGTCGACGGATTTGGTCGATGACCTGGGTCTTGACCTCCTCAAACGTGGGGATTTCGCTCGGCCTGCTGTCGGCGTACGCCAGCACGTAGTACCCGTCCTTGCCATGGACAGGATCGCTGAACGGCACATCCGTACCCAGGGCGAATGCCGCCTGGTTGAACGACGGGCCTGCGTCCACACCTTTGACCGGGCTGCGCAAATCAAAAAAGTCCGTTTCCTGGATCGTGAGCCCCGCGTCGGTGGCAATCTTCGTGAAATCGGGGGTCGCGGCGCCGGTCTGGGGCACGAGCTTCACGGTGAGCGCCGTGGCGCGGTCGCCGGCGAGACGCTCGGCGCGAAGGTCGAGCAGGTCTTGTTTCAGTTCCTCTTTCACGTCCGCCAACGGCTTCGGTTGGCCGGAGGCGTCGACGTACTTGCCCTTGTTGCGCTCGTAATATTCGCTAATCTCGTCGTCCCCAAGCGTGATGGATTTCCTGGCATCGGAAATCGTGAAGTAGACGTACCGCACCTTCACCATGGCGGGGGTGCGGAATTTCTCCTGGTTCAGCCCGTAGTAGGACCTGGCGTCCTCGTCCGTGACATCGGACGCGTCCTTATGGCCGGCGGCGTCCAGTTCCACGTAATCAATTTTCGTTTGTTCCTGGAGCATGTTGTAAGAAAGCTGCAACTCCGCGGGTGGAATCTCCGCCGCGGAGCTGATGAGGGAGCGCAGCCGACCCAGGATGATTTCCTCACGAACGACTTCCTCGAACATCGCCTCGCTGACGTCGAGATTGTTGAGGAAAATCGTGTACCGCTGATAATTGTTGGGATCGAACTGTTTTTGCTCGTTGAGCATGACGGGCAGCGCGCGAATCTGTTGGACCACCTCGTCATCCGTCACGCGGATGCCCAGCTCTTTGGCCTTGCGCAACAGCAGCAGATGCTGGACGGCTTCAACGTTCAAATCGTCTTCAAACGCCACGGTACGCACCGGTTGGCGGCCCTTCGACATGGCGATCCCCGCCAGTACGCTGTTGCGTATGTTTTGAAACTCGGCAAAACTAACGGGCTTGCCCCGAATGGTCGGCAACCCGCCGCGCTGTTGTTTCCCCCCTCCCACAAGCGAGCCGGAAGGAGTGAACAAAAGCCCCAATCCAACACTGACGGCGAGGATGACCCCCAGAATCAGGGGCCCGTGTTTCCGGACCAACCCTTGCATACTGATAAACATGTTTTTGTATTCCCTAGTGAAGCTCGGGGAGAATACCCGCCTCCTCCACCATCGTCAAACGCCAAAATCGTTGTTAAACTTCCCCATTGCTACACATGAGAATCGTCGCTGATCCAAATATCCCCTTCGTGCAGGAGGCATTCGGGCTGCTGGGCGATGTGCGGTTGGTGCCGGGACGGGAAATCACTGCGGACATGGTGCGCGCTGCGGATGTCTTGCTGGTGCGATCCGTTACGCCGGTGAACGCCATGTTGCTGGACGGTAGCCGGATCAAGTTCGTAGCGACTGCCACCATTGGTTTTGACCATATTGATCGAGAATACCTTTCCCAAAGTGGGATTGGTTTTGCCAGCGCGCAGGGCAGCAACGCCAACTCCGTGGCCGAGTACGTTGTCGCGGCGATGCTGTCAGTGGCCGGTTCGCGTAAGTTCCATCTACGTACCAAGACGCTCGGGGTCATTGGCGTGGGCAATGTCGGTTCGTGCGTGGTGCGTTGCGCCGAGGCGCTCGGCATGCGCGTGCTGCAGAACGACCCGCCCCGTCAGCGTGCCGAGCGACTGGCGCAGTTTGTGTCACTGGAGCGGGTGTTGGCCGAAGCAGATATCATCACGCTCCATGTGCCGCTCGTACGTGGGGGCGAAGATACAACATTTCATCTGTTCGCCAAGGAACGACTTGGCGCCCTGGAACCCCGCAAGCCGGTCCTCGTCAATACTGCCCGGGGGGCAGTCGTGGACAACCAGGCGCTGCTGAAAGCCGTCGACGGCGAGCGTCTGGGCGGAGTTGTGCTGGATGTCTGGGAAAACGAGCCGAATATCTCGCCGGAGTTACTCGACGTTGTGGACCTCGCCACACCGCACATCGCGGGCTACAGCTTGGATGGCAAGGTCAACGGCACGCGGATGATCTACGAGGCGGTCTGCGGGTTCTTTCACCTCCCGCCAACGTGGTCGCCGCATCTTCCGCCGTCACCGGTCCCGCGCATCGAACTAGCCGTGAGCAGTGGGGAGGATGAAGAAGAAGTCCTCCGCCGCGTGGTGCGACGCGTCTACGACATCACCGATGACGACGCGGCATTGCGAAGGGATGTCCGTGCGTTCGATACACTGCGCGCCGAATACCCCGTGCGCCGTGAGTTCTTCAATACGGAGCTTGTTTTGCGGGGCGCCAGCAAAGAGCTGCGGGCGAAGTTCGCAGCGCTGGGATTCAAAATGGGTTGATGATGTTCGGGCAGGGGCGCCCGTCCAGAACGGCCAGCAGGTTTTCCGCCGCGAGGATCGCCATGCGGCGGCGCGTCTCAATCGTGGCGCTGCCAATGTGCGGCAACAGCAGTACGTTCGGCATCTTCACCAACTCGGGGTTGATCGTCGGCTCGTGCTCGTACACGTCGAGGCCGGCGCCCGCGATCCAACCGTCACGCAGCGCGCGTACCAGGGCCGCCTCATCGTGCACGGGACCCCGGGCCATGTTGATAAAGCGCGCCGTCGGCTTCATTCTGCGGAACTCGGCTTCGCCAAACAGGTGATACGTCTCCGGCGTGAGCGGCACGTGCACACTCAGGAAGTCTGACTCAGCCAACACTTCATCGAAGGTCACGCGCTTCGCACCCTGCGCGTCCATCTCCGGTTTTGCGGCGCGCGCAAAGTAAAGGATGCGCATTGAAAAACCGGTCGCCCGCTTCGCCACCGCCGCGCCGATGCGTCCGGCGCCCACGATGCCCAGGGTCTTGCCCGCCACATCGACACCCAGCAACAACGTGGGCGACAACCCGCGCCAGTCACCAGAGCGGGTGAGGCGGTCGCCTTCAACGACGCGTCGGGCCACGCCCAGAATCAACGCCCACGCGAGATCGGCGCAGGCATCGGTGAGGACGCCGGGCGTGTTTGTCACGGGGATACGGCGGCGAGTGGCCACGGCCAGAGCGATGTTGTCGTAGCCGACGGCGATGCAGGAGACAACCTTGAGTCTCGGCGCGGCACCGAAGAATGGCGCGTCGATGCGGTCGGCGCCCATCACCATTACACCATCGCAGTCCCGAACGCGTGCGAGCAGGTCGACGCGTGGAAGGGGCGTTTCACCGTCATGCAAATCGATCTTCACATCCGCCCGGCGAAGCACATCGAGGCCTTCGGCGGGGATGCGGCAGGTGACGAAGACATTCCATTGCATAATGTATGGTGATATTCGCCGGCATCGGGAGGCCGGTCAAGCTGTGACATGATGACGCTCGTGGCACAGTCGGAGGCAGGGGGATGTCACACTCACTGTGACATGGCACACATTGGCCGCTGGAGGAAAATTATGTAATCATCACGATGTGAACAACTTGGGAACGCAGCGACTTTCGTGGCACTGCCATTGCTAAAGGAGCAGTGGGATTTCATGCTCAGAGAGGAGCACATAAACAAATGGCAAAAGTTTTAGGAATTGATTTGGGGACGACGAACTCCTGTATGGCGATCATGGAGGGTGGGGAGCCCGTCGTCATTCCGAACGCCGAGGGTGGACGCACCACGCCGTCGGTCGTGGCGTTCACGAAATCGGGCGAACGGCTGGTCGGCCAGGCGGCGAAACGCCAGGCGGTCGTCAACCCGAAGAATACGGTGTACTCGATCAAGCGCTTCATGGGGCGCAAGTACGAGGAAGTCGAGCTGGAGCGCAAACGCGTGCCATTCGAAGTGGTGCGCGGCCCGAACGGCGATGCCCACGTCAAGGTGATCGCCGGCAGTGAAGAGAAGACATTCTCGCCGCCGGAGATTTCCGCGATGATCCTGGCCAAGATGAAGACCGACGCCGAAGCGTACCTCGGCGAGAAGATCGCGCAGGCCGTTATCACGGTTCCCGCCTATTTCAATGATGCCCAGCGCCAGGCGACCAAGGACGCCGGCAAGATCGCCGGTCTGGAAGTTCTGCGCATCATCAACGAGCCCACGGCGGCCTCGCTGGCCTACGGCCTCGACAAGAAGAAGGACGAGCACATCGCGGTCTACGACCTCGGTGGCGGCACGTTCGATATTTCCCTGCTGAACATTGGCGATGGCGTATTTGAAGTTCTCGCCACCAACGGCGACACGCACCTCGGCGGTGACGATTTCGACGAACGGGTCATGAACTGGATCGCCGACGACTTCAAGGCGGACACGGGAATCGATCTCCGGAAACAGGCCGACGCGCTCCAGCGCATCAAGGAAGAGAGCGAGAAGGCCAAGATCGCGCTGTCCAGCGCGATGGAGTACGAGATCAATTTGCCGTTCATCACGGCGGACGCCAGCGGGCCGAAACATATCGTCAAGAAACTCACCCGCGCCAAACTCGAACAACTTTGCGACGAATTGATCGAACGCACGATTGGCCCCGTCGAAGCGTGCCTGCGCGACGGCAAGCTCGACATGTCCAAAGTGGACGAACTGGTGCTGGTCGGCGGCATGACCCGCATGCCGAAGGTCATCGAGACCGCGCGCAAACTCATCGGCAAGGCGCCGCACCAGGGGGTCAACCCCGACGAAGTCGTCGCGGTCGGCGCGGGCATCCAGGGCGGGGTGCTCACGGGCCAGGTCAAGCAGGACATCGTGCTGCTCGACGTGACGCCGTTGTCGCTCGGCATCGAGACGCTCGGCAACGTGTTCACGACGTTGATTCCGCGCAACACGACGATCCCGACCCGCAAGAGCGAGATTTTCTCGACCGCGGCCGACAGCCAGACGAGCGTGGAAGTCCACGTATTGCAGGGCGAACGGCCGATGGCCCGCGACAACAAGACGATTGGCCGGTTCCATTTGACCGAGCTGCCGCCGGCGCCGCGCGGCGTGCCGCAGATTGAAGTGACGTTCGATATCGACGCCAACGGCATTCTGCACGTCAGCGCGAAAGACCTCGGGCACGGGCAAATCGCAGAAGATCACCATCACGGCTTCGAGCGGTCTCTCGAAGGACGAAGTCGAAAAGATGCAGAAGGAAGCCGAGGCGCACGCCGAGGAGGACAAGAAGCTCCGCGAGAAGATCGAACTGAAGAACCGTTGCGATCGCGCGCGTGTACGAGACCGAGAAGCTGATGAAGGAGCACAAGGACATCATCAGCGGCGATCAGAAGAAGAAACTCGACGACGCCATCGAGAAGGTCAAGGACGCGCTCAAGCGCGATGACTTCGATGCGATGAAGACCGCCGAGCAGCAATTGACCGAGGTCTGGCACGGCGTGTCGTCGGACATTTATGCGAAGGCGCGCGAGAAATCCGGCGCGGGCGCTGCGCCCGGGCCGGGGCCGGGTGCCGGGCCGCAACCGGAGGCCGGAGCGGAGGCGAAGAAAGCCGGCGGCAAGGAAGGCGACGTGGTAGACGCCGACTTCGAGATGGTGGACGACGACAAGAAGAAGCCGTAAGCAACTTCGCCCCGAGCAGGTTCGGGGCTGCAGATGTGACAGATGGCGTGCTGGACCCGAAAGCGACGTTTCGGTGACCGTTGCAAACAAAACAACAGAAGGAGTCAGGAGAACCATGAGTGTAAAACCGTTGGGCGATCGGGTGCTGGTGCAGCCGGTCGAAGACCAGGAAGTGAAGAAGGGCGGGATCATCATCCCGGATACCGCCAAGGAGAAGCCGCAGGAAGGCAAGATCGTCGCGGTGGGAACCGGCAAGCGGGATGAACACGGCAAACTAATTCCGTTTGAGGTGAAGAAGGGTGATCGCGTGCTGATCAGCAAGTATGGCGGCACGGAGATCAAGATTGATGGCAAAGACTATCTGATCATGCGCGAGGACGACATCCTCGGCGTGATTGAATAACGCGAAACACAAAGGAGTGATGCAACATGGCTGCAAAACAATTGTTATTTGAAGAGGACGCGCGCAAGGCGTTGCTGCGCGGAGTGGAAAAACTGAGCCGGGCCGTCAAGGTGACGCTCGGACCGAAGGGCCGCAACGTGGTCCTGGACAAGAAATTCGGCTCACCGACCATCACCAAGGACGGCGTGACGGTGGCCAAGGAGATCGAACTGGAAGATCCGTGGGAAAACATGGGCGCGCAGATGGTGCGTGAAGTGGCCAGCAAGACGAGCGACGTCGCCGGCGACGGCACGACCACGGCGACCGTGTTGACCGAATCGATTTATCGCGAAGGCCTGCGCAACGTGACCGCGGGCGCCAATCCGATGGCGCTGCAACGCGGGATCGGCAAGGCGGTCGAAGCGGTTGTCGAGCAGCTCACCAAGCTCAGCAAGAAGGTCAAGGACCGCAGCGAGATCCAGCAGGTCGCGACGATTTCCGCGAACGGCGACAAGACCATCGGCAACATCATCGCCGACGCGATGGACAAGGTCGGCAAGGACGGCACGATCACGGTGGAGGAAGCCAAGAGCATCGAGACCACGCTCGACGTGGTCGAAGGCATGCAGTTCGACAAGGGCTATCTCTCGCCCTACTTCGTGACCAATGCCGAGACGATGGAAGCCGTGCTCGAAGACGCCTACATCCTGATCAACGAGAAGAAGATCAGCAGCCTCAAGGACATGCTGCCGTTGCTCGAGAAGACGGCGAAGCTCGGCAAGCCGCTGTTGATCATCGCCGAGGAAGTCGAAGGCGAAGCGTTGGCGACACTGGTCGTCAACAAACTGCGCGGCACGATCCAGGTGGCCGCGGTCAAGGCCCCTGGCTTTGGCGACCGCCGCAAGGCGATGATGGAAGACATTGCCATCCTCACGGGCGGCAAGTTCCTCAGCGAAGACCTCGGCATCAAGCTCGAGAAAGTCGAACTCGACGATCTCGGCCGCGCCAAGAAGATCGTGATCGACAAGGAAAACACGACCATCGTCGAGGGCGGCGGCAAGCACAACGACGTCCAGGGCCGGATCAACCAGATCCGCAAGGCCATCGAGGAAACCACCAGCGACTACGACCGCGAGAAGTTGCAGGAACGCCTGGCCAAGTTGGCGGGCGGCGTGGCGGTTGTCTACGTCGGCGCGGCGACCGAGACGGAGATGAAGGAAAAGAAGGCGCGCGTCGAGGACGCGTTGCATGCGACCCGCGCGGCCGTCGAGGAAGGCACGGTGCCCGGTGGCGGCACGGCGTACATTCGCGCGATTCCGGCGCTCGAGGAGCTCAGGCTCAGGGGCGACGAGCAGATCGGCTCGGACATCATCAAGCGCGCGCTCGAAGAGCCGTTGCGCCAGCTGGCCGATAACGCCGGCCAGGAAGGCTCGCTGGTTGTCCGGGAAGTCAAATCCCGCAAGGGCTGGGAAGGCTTCGACGTGGACAAGCTCGAGTACGTCGACATGGGCAAGGCGGGAATCATCGACCCGACCAAGGTCTCCCGCAGTCGCGTTGCAAAACGCGGCGAGCATCGCCGGGTTGTTGCTGACCACCGAATGCTGCGTGACCGAGGTGCCGGAGAAGGAAAAGGCGCCGATGGGCCCTCCGGGCGGCGGCGGCATGGGCGGCATGGACTACTAAGCCCGTGATACGGAAGTTCAGAAACTAGACGCGGAGGGGCGGGCCTAACGGCTCGCCCCTCTTTGCTTTGGGTGTTGAAGCGAATTGTGAGTGGTGAGGTGGAGACATGATAAGCCTTCCCCTTGAGAAAATTGACAAGGCAGCAATCGAATCGCTTATTACAAACTCTGTCCCGGAGAGCCGCACGCTCGAGTACAAGGAGCGGCTGCCCGGCAACTCGGAGCAGGACAAGCACGAGTTCCTTGCCGATATGACAGCGATCGCCAACGCATCGGGCGGGGATCTAGTCTATGGCATCAAGGAGAAGCGCGATGCTGAGAACAAGTCAACTGGCGAACCACAGGAGGCCTGCGGAGTCGGACTGCAAAACCTAGACGAAGAAATCCGGCGATTGGAAAACCTGCTTCGCAATGGAGTCGATCCGAGAATACTGGGGCTGCTGTGCCATCGAGTTGACGGATTCCGCGACGGACCGGTAGTCATCTACCGGATTCCAAAGAGTTGGGCTTCCCCGCACATGATTAAGTCGAGTAGTCGGTTTTATTCGCGGACTACTCGTGAGAAATACCCGCTTGATGTTCGGGAGATTCGGGCGGCTTTCTCGCAGTCCGAGGCTTTACCCGACCGGATTCGGCGATTTCGAGATGACCGCCTCCTCAAAATAGTTGCCGGCGAAACACCTATGCCCCTAATACCCGGAACAAGGGTTGTGCTTCACATCTTGCCGATTGCATCTTTCGACTCCACAACAGTCGTAAACATCGCGTCAATCGGCGACCTGAGCCTCATGCTTCAACCATTTCGGGTGGGTGGTTGGGATGGCCGGTTTAACTTCGACGGCTATGTGACATTTACGGAGCGGCGAGACACGGGAACCGCAGGTTCATATGTCCAACTTTTCCGGAGCGGCGCAATTGAAGCAACCTCCGCGCGCCTGTGCGCAGAGTGGCAAGGAGGCAAACATATCCCAAGCGGCGTGTTCGAGACGGAGTTAATTCATGCCTCGGGGAAGTATCTGGCGACGCTGAAGAAACTAGAGTTTACGCCGCCGCTATTTATCCTGATCAGTCTATTGAATGTCAAGGGCTACTCGATGTCTGTTGGTGTGGACAGTTGGCCAAGAGCCGCTACGCCGATCGATCGAGACTCACTGCTGCTGCCGGACATAGTCTTGGACTCTTACGAGGCAAAAATCCCGGAGCTGCTCCGCCCAGCCTTTGACGCCCTGTGGCAAGCGTGCGGTTGGGAACGATGTCTAAAGTTTGATGAGGAGGGTAATTGGAACCCCGGCCCCTAAGACCTTTCTGTGAGCGTAGTGATCCAGCGTTCACGGCTTTGATTTTAGGTGCGAACTCCGATCGCTGTACACAATTGTGGAAAATCCTGGCAAACCAGAAGCAGAAGCTTGTGCAGGGTCTTGTCTTCGGCCAGCTGACGGCGGGCCTCATCGGTCATTTCCTTAAAACCGCCTATGAGGGATCCTTCATCTAATATAAGAGGGTCTTGCCTCTCCCTGCGCAATATGCTGTAGGCGCGCAATAGCCTGAGAGCGTTTTCAAGCCGCCCTTCAGAAATGTGCCTTCTTATCGCTTCCTCGAACGCTCTTCCTGCCACTTCGTGATGGCCTTCGCTGGCCCATTCGAGCAGCTCCCCAACCGCGAGGATATAGTCATGGTGATCGCGATAGGTAACATCGGGCGTAAAATACTGGCCTTGACCACAGAGAGCGTCGACTGCGTGGCCTTGAGAAAACCACAATCTGAACTGCGGATTCATAGTCAGATTCAAAGAATTTCACTCACAACAAGCCCCGGATCAATCTTTAACGGACTTGTTATAGTCCTTTCTTTGGATGCCATCCAAAGTGATTGGTGATTGGGGTCAGCTCTGTAAGCGGTAGATTTCAACTTTGAGTTGCGCCGGTTTGTCGGCGGGTTGGAGTCGGTGCGGGGGGGAAGTTCCGGTGTCGGAGGAACGACAGAGATGCTTCGACGAGCTCAGCATGACAGCGTTTTAGGGAGGGCGCGCCTCACAGAGGCGCGGCTACAACCCCCGATTAGGAATCGGGGTAAAAGGCGCGGCTACACCGCGGTCGCGCGGAAGCGCGACCCTCCGAATGGTGCGGGTATGCAAAATTAGGGCTTGTCGCTACGGCCTGTTTGCCATACAGTCGCGGCTCACTAAAATAAGGCTTGTCGATGGAACAACTTTCCCCTACAGTCAAAACTCCTTTACGGATGAAGAGTAAATATCTGGAACCGGCGCAGCAGCGCATTCCGAACCCCGAGTTGCTCATCAACGTCGTGTCGCGACGTGTACGCCAACTCGCGCAGGGGCATCGGCCTCTGACGCAGACGGATGCGCGCATGGATTTCTCCGAAATCGCGCTGAAGGAAATCAGCGAGGGCAAGCTCACGTACGAAGTTGCCGGCGAAGGCGAGGAAATCGCGCCCGAGTTGCCGCCGCCGGCCCCCAGCCCGACCGAGTAAACATCGACCGTCTCGTTGTAGCCACGGCGCTCTGTCGCCGTGGTGGTTTGCGCCCCGACAGAGCGGGGCGGCTACACCGGCCAGGCGATTGAATGTCCTTTGACGGACGTGTTTTTGAGTTGGGATTGAGTCGGCGCGGCCAATATACTGGCCGTCGATGGTCCCGACGATTAACAACCACAAAGCCCGTCGTGACTATCTCATCACGGAGACGTATGAGGCGGGCATCGAGTTGAAGGGCACGGAAGTCAAGTCACTCCGCAACGCCCGCGCCTCGATTGACGAGGCATTCGCCCGCATCGAACGCAACCAGTGCTGGCTGTACAACGCGCACATCAATCCGTACGAATTCGGCAACCGGTACAACGTCGATCCGTTGCGTCCGCGCCGGCTGTTGCTGCACCGCAAGGAAATTGACCGGCTCGCCGGCCAGCTGATCGTCAAGGGCATGGCGCTGGTTCCGCTGAAGATTTATTTCACCAAGAGTTTTGCCAAAGTCCTGCTCGGCCTCGGCAAGGGCAAGGGTGAGATCGACAAGCGCGAAACGCTGAAGCGCAAGACGGCGGATCGGGAGGTCCAGCGCGCGCTGCGCGATAGCCGGAAAAGAGGCTGAGGATCGATCGTCTGTGTTAGTGCAGACGGAGCAAAGCCTTCTGGCCCTTGATATCGAGCGTCACGCGATCGGTTTCGATTTTCTCCACGGTGGCGCCATCGACGTAATACCCCTCGTAGGCGTCGCGTCCGTTAATCACAGCGATCCGTTTGCCGTCGGGATCCGTCATGATGCCAGTGATCTTGTATTTCGATTCGTCGGCGAGCGGGATTGTGGAGGACGGGGCGCTTGGCGCGGACGTGGAATCGGCGGTCGGTGGCGCGACCGATGGCGCAGTCGCTGCCGGATCGGCCAGGGCGGTTGATTGCGCAACGGGAACCGGAGCCGTCGATGCCGCAACTGCCGGGACAATCTCTTTGGTTTGACGAAGCAGGGACGACGCGTTGCTCACGAGAAATACGATCGCAATGATCGCCACAATCGCGACGCATCCAATCAGGGCGGGGAGGAGAAAATGGTTTGTTTCCCGGGGTTGCTCCCCCGCTGGTGTCTGTGGGCGGGGGGCCGCTTCGTGTCGTGTCGGAGCGAACGGGGTCGCCGCGACAGGCGCGTGAACGACCGGCGTGTGAGACGGGGCCGGTGGCGGCGGTGCGGGCTGGTGGGGCGCCGGCGGCGCGGTCGGCACAGCGCCGGTCTTGCGTTGTTTTTCCCGCTCGGCTTTGCGAAGCGCCTCGTGGACCAGGCTCATCCGGCGGCGACCTCCGACGTCTGTTCCGTAGCGCTTGCGGGAAGCCGGCACTCGGTGTCCACAATGGCGCGGCGGATGTTCGTCGCGTCGATGACGAAGGTTTCGGCGATGTAGCCGGCCAACAGCGCCTTGTCACAGAGCACGTTGATCAGGCGGGGAATGCCACGCGAGTAGGAGTAGATAAAGGTCAACGCTTCCGGCGCCCATTGGATGCGTCCGTCGCCGCCCGCGATTTGCAGACGATGGTCAATGTATTCGCCAATTTCCTCGGGCGCGAGCGATGCGACGTGATAGCGCAACGAGATGCGCTGTTTGAGTTGACGCAGACTGTCGCGGTCCAGAATCTCCGCCAATTCGGGCTGCCCGACGAGGACAATCTGGAGGAGCTTTTCTTTTTCGGTTTCGAGGTTGGAGAGCAACCGGATTTGTTCGAGGACGCTCGGTTTGAGGTTCTGGGCTTCATCGATGATCAACGCGACGTTGTGGTTGGCGGCCAATTCGCGCAACAGGAACGCGTTGATCGTGTCGTACAAATCCTTCTTGGTGGTCTTGGCAGGCTGCAGGCGAAACTCGTCCGTGATGGCCCGCAAGACCTGGGAGTCCGACAGCGTCGGGTTGAGGATCAGCGCGGTTTTCGTCTTGGCATCGAGCGAATTCAGCAGGGCGCGGCAGAGAGTGGTTTTTCCCGCGCCGACCTCGCCGGTGATCGCAATGAACCCTTTTCGCTCGCTGATGCCGTACAACAATACGTCGAGGGCGACGCGATGATGGCGGCTCAGAAAGAGGAACTGCGGATCCGGCGTCATATTGAACGGGTATTCGCGCAGTCCGTAAAATTCTTTATACATCGCCCGATCTCCAAGTGGTGGGACATGGTACCACCGTCGACCAGTTTCTGACAAGCAATCTGAGGCATATGTTCCCCAGGAAGATTGGCCCCCATCGGTATCGGTGGCATTGGGCCTGCTTCTAGGGAGTCCATGCCTGCACTAGACCAATACTTCCAAGCAATGGTGGCCCAAGGGGCTTCGGACTTTCACCTATCCAGCGGGAATTGCCCCACGTTTCGGATCTCGGGGTCAATCACCACTATCGGCAAGGAGATTCTCACGAGTGACGCCGTTGAAGCGCTCATTTATGAGATAATCCCGGAACGCAACCGGCTCGAATGGGAACAAACCCACGATACGGATTTTGCGTATGACCTGGCCGGCGTGGCCCGGTTTCGGTGCAATGTATTCGTTGATAGCCACGGGATTGGCGGCGTATTCCGGCTGATCCCATCGAAGATACTCGGGTTTAAGGATTTGGGGCTTCCGGACTCGGTCAAGAAACTGTGCTTTTTGCAAAAGGGCCTCGTGCTCGTTACGGGACCGACGGGCAGCGGCAAATCCACCACGCTGGCCGTGATCATTGATTTCATTAACGAGCATCGATCCGATCACATCATTACCATTGAAGACCCCATCGAGTTCGTACACACGAACAAGAAGTGCCTGGTCAACCAGCGCGAGGTTCATTCCCATACGGACAGCTTCAAGCGCGCGTTGCGGGCGGCGCTCCGTGAAGATCCGGACATCGTTCTCGTGGGCGAAATGCGCGACCTGGAAACGGTGCGGATTGCGTTGGAAACAGCCGAGACGGGGCATTTAGTGTTTGGCACCTTGCATACCAATAGCGCGCACACAACGGTGGATCGCTTGATCAATCAGTTTCCCGCGGATGAACAGCCGCAGGTTCGTTGCAGTCTCGCTGAAGGTTTGCGCGGGGTCGTTTCCCAAGCGTTGTGCAAGAGGAAGGGTGGCGGACGCGTGGCGGCCCTGGAGATCATGATGAGCAACTACGCCCTCGCGGCGAACATCCGCGAAGGCAAACTGCAGCAGATCCCCAGCTTCATCCAGATGGGCCGCAAAGAAGGCATGTGCTCGCTCAACGATTCGCTGTTGGAATTGCTCTCGAAGGGGATTATCGAGCCTGCCGAGGCGTATCAGAAAGCCGCCGCCAAGGATGAGTTGCTGAAGCGGATGGGCGCTCTCCCGAACTGCCGTTCCCCCCGAGGCACGCCGTGGACGGAGGAAGAGTTGCTCGCTGCGGCCGAAAATCCGGATGCCACCAGCGCCGCGGATGAAAACGGAAACGGGAGCGTAAGCGGAGCGAACCGGTTGCCCCCACCTCCGTCCATTCGTCATGGTGGGATTCACGAATTCGAGACCGAGCCGCTCGTTTCGCGGTAGCCGTGGAGACAGTTCCGAGGCGGTTCCTCAGCGTAGGAACAGCCACGAGACGAGCGCGAACAGCGGCAATAGGATCGGCACGGTGTATTTCACGACGTACCCGAAGAAGCTCGGGCATTTCACCCCGCTGGATTCCGCGATGCTCTTGACCATGAAGTTCGGGCCGTTGCCGATGTAGGTGCCCGCCCCGAAAAATACCGCTCCCAGCGACACCGCGACCACGTATTGCCACGCGTTCGGGTCGAGCTGGTGAAGCCCGAGATCGACCAACTGCTGCGGGGTGTATTGGCTGATAATATCCGGATGCAGCAGTGCGTGCACGTGGATCGGGTTTTCCAGTGACAAGTGCTGCAATCCAAACGCGGCGGTCAGAAAATTCAGATACGTCGGCGCGTTGTCCAACACGCTGGACAAACCGCCGGTGCCCCAGAAAAACCCTCTCACGGTCGTGATGCCGATGGCGCCGGCATGTTTTTCCAGCAGGTCCAGTGCGGGCACCATCGTCGCGAAGATGCCGGCGAAGAGAAACCCGACCTCGCGTATCGGCGCAAAATCGAATTCGTTCTTCTTCAGTGTGTCCGAGTTGGTGAGTTTGTGGGCCAGGCACGCGGTCATGATCATCAACAGGGCGACCACTACGGTGACGAGACTTTCGTTAGCCTTGGCCGGGCCCCAGCCGGTCACATTTCCCAGCGAGACCACCGGCGACCAATGCTCCAATCCCTCGAGCCATTCCGCCTTTTGCGCGAGCACCAGCCCAAGGATGACGAATAACCAGATAAAGTTTTGCGAACCCTCAAATCCGATGCGGTTGATTTCCACTGCCCCGGCGTCGGCCTTGTGGTTGCGGAAGTTCGCCGTGTCGATGACGCAGAACAGGGCCAGCAGCGCGCCGCTGCACATCAGCCAGGGCAGCAATACCTCCGGCAGCTTCAGCAGCCAGAAGAACGGGACACCCTTCAGGTAACCGAGGAATAACGGCGGATCGCCGATGGGCGTCAACGCCCCGCCGACGTTGCTGACGAGGAAGATGAAGAACACGACGTGATACGGCGCGACGCGGCGGCGGTTGATCCGCAGGAACGGACGGATCAAAAGCATGGAGGCGCCGGTCGTGCCGATCAGGTTTGCCAGGACCGCGCCAACGGCCAGCAGGGTGGTGTTGAGGGCCGGCGTCGATCGACCTGTCATATTGATGTGGATTCCGCCGGCGATGACGAACAGCGAGCCGATCAACGCGATGAACCCGGCGTACTCGATCGCGCTCGCCAACATCCGCGGCGCGTTGTGCAGGACCACGACGTAGTAAAACGCGGTCAACAGCCCAAACCCGATCGCCACCTTCGGGTAATGCTTTTCCCAGTGATGCTTGTGGATGAAGGGCATCAGGGCGATGCAGAGCAGCAATACAACGAATGGGAGTACCATCAGGGGATTGGGTTCCGGCGACGGAACCATTGGCCCGGCGGCGATTGCCGGGATCGCGCCGAGGCCGACCAGGACGACGAGGCTGACAAGGACTTTCTTCATCGCGCGTACCAGCAGTGACCCAATTGACGCGACTGTAGCGGATGGGCCCGCAAAGGCAAAGATGATTACAGCGGCGGCAAGCTGAGTTCGTCGATCGGGATTTTCCCATTCCACATCCGCACGTCGAAGGAATGCGGTTCGGCGGCGGGCCGGCTGTGGACGCGGCCGCCCGCGTTTTCGAGGATGAGTTGGCCCGCGGCGATGTCCCAGAGCCGGATACTGTACTCGATGTACGCATCGAACCGTCCACAGGCCACGTAGACCGTGTCGAGCGCCGCCGAGCCGGTCAATCGCAGTTTGCGCACCAGGTGAATCAGTCGCCCGAAATCCTGAACGCTGCGATTCATTGCGTTGGGATTCTTGAAAACGCCAATCGCCACGATCGCTTCGGAGAGTTGGGTGCGGTTGCTGACATGGATGGGCCGCCCATGCAACATGGCCGGCTTGCCCTTCTCGGTGGCGAACAGTTCGTCAAGCTCCGGCGCCAGCACCACGCCCGTGACCGTTTCCCACTGGTCGTTGCCCCGTCGTTCCTGCGCCGCAATGGACACGGCATAATGCGGGATGCCGTAAAAATAATTGACCGTCCCATCGAGCGGGTCAACGACCCAGCGCACGTCGGCGTTTGGATTTCCTGCCGAAGATTCCTCGCCGAGAATGCAGTGGTCGGGATAGTCCGCGAGAATGATTCGGGCGATGAGTTGCTGGGACAGCTCGTCGATCTCCAGCTTGATATCGTGGTGCGTGGCTTGGTTGACGTTCAGCGTCGATCCGAAATTCTTCTTCAGGAGTTTCGCCGCTTCACTTGCCGCCTCGATGGCTGTCTCTAACATAGGCTTGCAATTGTAGGACAACCGTTCCGCTTGCCAAACTTAATTCGGAGCCCAACCGTGTTCGTGGAGGAACGCGCGCAACTTCTTGACGTGTTCCCACATGACGGCCTTCTTGGTGGGATCGCGGAGGAGGAAGGCGGGGTGGTAGAGAACCATGAAGTGAATGTCGGGATAATCGGGCGCGGTGAATAGTTTGCCGGCTTCCTTTTCCATCGAGAATTCGTCGCCGCGATCTTTCACGAGATATTTCAAGGCGACCGCTCCGAGCAAGAGGATTACTTTCGGCTTCATCAGTTCAATTTGGCGGCGGAGATAGGGGAAACAGGCTTCCACTTCATGGGCGCTGGGCGCGCGGTCGACCTCGGCCTTGCATTTGACGACGTTGACGATGAGCAGGTCGCGATTGGTATCGAGGCCGATGCTGGCCATGATTTTGTCGAGCAGTTCACCCGAGCGCCCGACGAACGCCTGTCCCATCACGTCTTCGTTGTCGCCGGGGCGCTCGCTGACGATGAGGAGTTTCGAGTCGGGATTGCCCCGGTCGATGACGATGTGATTGCGCGCCTTGCCGCGCGGACACTTCTGGCAGTTATACGAAGTGAGACGCTTCCGAAACTCGACGTAACCGGATGCCGCCAGCACGTCGTTGTACGCAGAGTCGAATAGATCGAATTCGACGGGCACGACGGCGTTTATAGCATGCTGCGCCGTTAGATGTCACGAATGGGCTTCATTTGTGCAGGTCGTGATCGGCGAGAAACCCAAACCAGCTCGGTACCGGGGCCGCTAAATTGGTTGAAAACGGCAGCCAACCGGCGAAAACTATGCTCCTATGGCATGGCCGCAGATAACGCTGCGAAGTTGGGATGACTTCTTAAAGATTCTTGAGACCATCCCCAAGAACGACTACCCGAGCAAGGTAATGTATATTTTGGTACTGTATCAGTCTGAATCGGCGTGGGTTGCTTTTTAATGGCAACTTGACCGCTCTTGTGGTTCACTGTGGGCATGGCAAAGCGAAAGTGCCAACCCGATTACAACGAAGCGGCCTTGAACGTGGTCAAGATGGCCACGGGAAGCGAGTCATTACGGTCATCAGAACCGCCATCCGCCAAAGCCAAGAACGAAGCCGCAGTGATGCTCGGTAGACTTGGCGGGCTGAAGGGCGGGAAGGCCCGCGCAAGAAAACTCTCACCAGAACGACGGCGGGAGATAGCTAGAGAAGCCGGATTGGCCAGCGGAAAAAAACGTCGCAAACACCCCTAATAGCGTGCCAATAGTCGTAAGTGCTTGGTGGTCAGTTATAGATTATGCCAGCACAACACAATCCGTAGCCGCCGGTATTCGTCTGTTGTGCCATTGACAGGCCCCCGCCCATCGCTTATATTGTAGCGTGCCATTCTTCACCGGCACAAACAACGGAGGGTGGGTCTATGACCCCTGCGCAGAAAAAGAGATGGGAAGATAAGGCTTATAAGCGATACCAGAAGGAGCTGGAGGCCATCAACTTGATGTTTGAGTTGGAACAGAAGCATGTGCGGAGCATCCGGACGCGGCGCACTGGTCGCACCGATGCCAACGGCAATGGGCAAACTACAGAAGAAGCCACACCGGCTCGTTTTGGGCACGCCAATCCGGAATTCGAGGGAATGATCCTGAGGATTCTATTTGAAAAACTGGTGGGGAACTTCACGCTGGCCGATGCGGTTCGCGTCGTCGGAGAGGCTAGGCCCGAACTACAAGGAAGGCGAACGACGATTTCATTCGCATTATCAGGACTGATTCGGGCTGGCCAAGTGGAGATCGTACAGCGGGGACGCGGGCGACGGCCCGGCATTTACAGGGTGTCCAATGTGGTCTTCGTGGGAGGAGGACAACCGACGCCAAATTGAGGCTTAAAAACGAGGGGCCACGTGAGGTGTTCTTGTGGAGAATCTCACATGGCCCCTAGACCTTTTAACACCGTCACGTGACGAACCACGAGACGGCTCAGGCTTGTTTTGCGTGTAGAATCATACATTCATATCCCGCCTGAGTCAACTAAAAATCGTTCGTACAACCACGGGAGGGCTATGAAAGCATATAGACCTCGCGTGCGCATCGAAGGCCGCAAGGTCTTCGTCGCATGGTTCCGCCATTGGCGGACCGGCCAGCGGGTTTACCCGCGCACCGCGAAAGCGTTTTGCTTCACATTGAAGTAAGCGCCATGCGGTAGTAGTACGCAGTCGGATGTACTCGCAGGAGAGAGGGCCGTCGTTTGGTCTCCCACCCGGCGGCCCACTCCCCCTCAAAATAGGTGTTGACAACTTGACCGCTCAAGTTCAATATATCGGCATGAAGCAACTAAAGACAGACAAGCGAGTCCAGATAATAGCCGCCTTGGTCGAGGGCTGTTCTCTCCGCGCCACCGCTCGCATGTGCGACGTGGCAATCAATACCGTGGTGAAGCTTCAAGTCGATATTGGTAAGGCGTGTGCGAAGTATCAGGATGAAGCCATGCGTGATCTGAGGTGCGCCCGGCTCCAATGCGATGAAATACACTCGTTTTGTTATGCTCGCGCCAAGAACGTGCCGGAGGAAAAGCGGGGTCAGTGGGGCTATGGCGACGTATGGACGTGGACGGCAATTGACGCGGATTCAAAACTTGTTCCTTGCTGGCACGTTGGCACACGCGACGCGGGCGCGGCGTATGAGTTTATCCACGATCTCAAGAACCGCCTTGCCACTCGCGTCCAGTTGACCACGGATGGCCACAAGGCGTATCTCAGCGCGATTGAGGATGCTTTCGGCAGTGAGGTTGACTACGCCATGCTGGTCAAGATGTACGGTGCACCACAGACCACAGAAGCGCGGTACGCGCCGCCGGTGTGTATTGGTTGCACGACTCTGCGGGTGTCGGGCAATCCCGACCCGGCACATATTTCCACGAGCTACGCCGA
Organism: uncultured Verrucomicrobiae bacterium; assembly: GCA_963842185.1. Classification (GTDB taxonomy): domain Bacteria; phylum Verrucomicrobiota; class Verrucomicrobiia; order Palsa-1439; family Palsa-1439; genus Palsa-1439. The sequence continues at coordinate 95,655 of CAWJFL010000016.1, read as the reverse complement.
GCGGCAAAACCTAACCATGCGGATGTCGATGCGCCGGTTTACACGGCTGACCAACGCGCATTCCAAGAAGATTGAGAACCACGAACATGCTCTGGCCCTGTACTTTATGTGCTACAACTTCGCCCGTATCCACCAGACTTTGCGGGTGACGCCAGCGATGGAAGCTGGTGTGGCTGACCACGTTTGGAGTTTGGAAGAGGTGGTCGGGCTTCTTGACCCCTCCTGAAGGAGTATAACATGTTGATTATAAGACAAATTCACTTCTTGACATTGGCACAGGTGTTGCATACTGTGTGTCAGCACAATTCCGTTACGCCAGTAGGCTGGCACAAAATGGCCCCCCTGCCCTAACGGGTGCGGGGGCTTTTCTCTTATGCAAAAGACCACTGCAATTCTCATAGACGGGGCTTGGTTCAGCATCGCCGTTAAGGAGGTGATCGGACACATCCCCAACGCAGCCGAAGTGCACAAGTATGCGATGTCATTACGCGGCAAAGACGAAGAACTCTTTCGTATTTTTTATTATGATTCATTGCCCTATGAGAAAAAAGCAGAGAATCCGATTAGTAGGGTAGTCACCAACTACGCTCATTCGAGGGCCTACGATTTGAGGCACCGGTTCTTCAGCGAATTGGGACAGATGGATTTTATTGCGCTGCGGCGTGGCCGTATCGCTCCGCGAGGATGGCAGCTTACAGATGAATACTTGGAAAAGTTGAAGCTTGGCCCGCCACCGCCCCCAACCGGCGACGACTTGAAGCTGTCTCTTGAGCAAAAGGGGGTGGACATGCGTATCGGTATTGATGTTGCCACGCTTTCCATCGACTACATCGTAAAGCGAATCATTCTCGTCTCCGGTGATACCGACATGATTCCGGCCATGAAGTTGGCACGTCGAGAAGGAGTACAGGTCGTGTTGGCGATTGTTGGCAACTGTAAACCATGCCCCGAACTGGTCGAAGATGCTGACCTTGTGCGGATTCTGGACTTCAAGAAACCAGACCCGGCTGCGGCTGTGCCTTAACCCAAATTCAAACTGATACACTACCTATATTTTCCGTGGTCAGGCGGATGCGAAATGGAGTTTGGAGACATCCTTGACCCGCGAATTGGTGAAGATATATGCCTCTGTCGCACCCTCGGAAGCAGAAGAAATTGAGAAGAATCTGCTAAACGTCTTCGTAAAAAGCTTCCAACCTCACTTCCCTCAAAATGTCGTGGATTCGCGGGAGAATCCCCCCTTGCGTTGGTCGTTGATGCAGCATCATTATGCACCGACTCGTTTGTTGGACTGGACCGCCAACTTGTTGGTGGCTGCCTATTTCGCGTCCGAATCACATTGGGATACGAACGGAGCCATATGGATAGTCCATGCGAAGTTCTTAAACGATGAGGTGGTCCGCAGGCTTCATGGGGCGAAAGAAAGTTACGATATGCTTCAATCCCCGAAAGCGCAGCCATTGGTTCAATTGTACTTTGAGGATCATCCTCATGATCGAATAGCCGCCCAACATGGATTGTTCACGTTCTGTCACCAGGTTTTCGGCGATCAAGAGAAACTCATTGAGCAAGTCTGTCAGCCGGAATCTGATCGACTGAAAGATCAATGCACCGTGTTTTGTAAAGTCATCATCCCACGAGATTTGAAGGTGAAGTTTATGATGGAATTGAGCCATCAAGGCGTTACGGCGGAATCTCTATTTCCCGGCAGCGATGGCTATGGGAGATCGCTATTGGAGCTCGCCCGCATGATGGTTCACTACCAGATGTCCACTCGCTCGAACCCGACGAATGGCGAAGCGTAATTGACTGTTACGCCTTCGGCTCGGCGGGAGCCTCGCCCTCCACGGCCGGCCTCGGCGAGGATTCTTCGACTGTTTGTTTCACGGACTCGGAGACTTCGGAGGCGGCGGCGATGGCGGCTTGGACTTCGGCCTTGATGTCGTCGGGGGCGGGTTGACCGAGGGTCGGCTCGGCCTGGGACATGACGGGCGCGGTCTCGGCAATCGGCGCCAGCGTTTGTTCTTTGTCCGCCAACAGGTCGTTGTGCAACTCTTCCTCGTGCGGATGCAAAGCTGTCGTGACAGGGATGTCGCTGCCACGAACGCTGGCGGCGCCGTCGATGCGTTCTTCCTGCTCCTCGCGCTGCTTCTCGGTCTGCTTGCGCGTGGTCTCTTCGCGCGGGCTGAATTTCACGCTGACGACCTTCGACACGCCGTGCTCCTCCATCGTGATGCCGTAGAGCGCGTCGGCCATGCCGATGGTGCGTTTGTTGTGCGAGACAATGACGAACTGCGATTGCTGCACAAACCGTTGCATGATGCGGATGAAGCGGTTGATGTTCGATTCATCGAGCGGCGCGTCCAATTCATCCAACACACAGAACGGCGACGGTTTGACGGCATAGATGGCAAACAACAGCGCAATGGCGGTCAGCGCCCGCTCGCCGCCGCTGAGCAGGGTGATGCTCTGGAGTTGCTTGCCGGGCGGCTTGGCGACGATTTCGATGCCGCTTTCCAAGGGATCGGTTTCGTCGAGCAGGATCAGGTTGGCTTTGCCGCCACCGAACAACTCGGCGTACATCGTCTGGAAATTCTCGCGGACCTTCTCGAAAGTCTCCTGGAACAACTGCTTCGTGGTGATATTGATCTTCGTGATGACCTGCAGGAGCTGGTCCTTGGCCTTGATCAGGTCTTCGTACTGTTGCGAGAGGAATTTGTAGCGCTCCTCCAATTCCTCGAATTCGTTGATCGCCTCGACGTTCACGGGCCCCATGGCGTCGAGCTTCGATTGCATCTCGGCGACCTGTTGCTCGATGGCGTCCCAATCGGTCGGCATCGGCACCTGTTCGGTGATGGCGGGCCCCTGATCGGCGATGGTGATATTGATCGTGTCGCTGCGGACATCATCGACATTGACCTGATACTTTTGCCAGACGCGGTCTTTGAGGTTCTGGGCTTCCATGCGCTTCTGCGCGAGTTGGATTTCCAGGCCCGATTTCTGCGACTGGGCATCGTTGGCCTGTTTGCGGACGGCGCGTAATTCTTCCTCGGCCTGCTCGATGCCGGTAGCCACCTCGCCGCGCTGGTGCTGCAAGCCGGCGATTTGCTGTTGCGATTGCTGGCGAGCCACGACGAGTTCCGCAATTGCGGTTTCCGACTCGGCGATCTCGGCGCGGAATTGCTGGATGCGGGCGGTGTAGCTGGTGATTTCGGTGGCACAGGTCTGCATGCGTTCCCGGAGGTCGCGCACACGGGCCGTAATCGGTTCGCGCTGGCTCTCGATGGCGCGGCGCTTGTGCTCGATGCCGCCGACGCTGACACGCAACTCGGTCAATTGCAGGGTCATCTGCTCTTTGCGGGCGAGCAATTCATCCAGCGCGCGTTGGGCGGTGCTGACCTGCTGCTGGAGTTCGGTCTGGCGGGTTTCCGATACGCGCAAACCTTCCAAAATGGTCTCGCGGCGCTGTTTCTCCTCGGTGTCCTGCTGTTCGATGGACTGCAATTCGGACACGACCGTGTGAACCTTGCTTTCGAGGTCGCGGCCTTCGGTCGCCAGCGCATTGAGTTCGCCCTCTTTCGACGCGAGAGTGACTTCCCTGGCGTGAAGATCGGCTCGGAGAACCGAAAGCTCGGTTTCGAGAACGGCTTCGTTGCGCTCCAACTCGGTCCTGGTCAGTTCCTGAGCCGAGACTTGCGTGGCCAGTTGAGCGACTTCCTGTGTGAGCGCGCTGATCTCGCCGATGTGACTCTTCGAGACGGCGCTGAGGATGCCGTGTTCGTCAACGAGTTCACCGCGCAACGTGGCGACGGCGAGATGCGGGTGGTGCTGGCGCAGGGAGAGCGCGGTGTCGAGGTCGCCGGCGATGGCGACCCCGTTCAGCAGGGAGCGGACGAGCGGCTCGAAGCGCGCGTCGCGGACTTGCGTGATGGCATTGGCCCACGCCATCGCGCCGAGCGGTAACTCGGTAGCGGCTTGGTCGATGTTGGCGCGGGGCGATTCGGGCGCGGCGATGGCGGGATTCTGCAGGCCGCTGGCGAGCAACTGGCGGGCGGCGTTGAGGTCGTCGGCCAGAATCGTGTGGATCGCGTGGTTCAGGGCCGCTTCAATGGCGGCACCGTATTGCGATTCGACTTCGAGGATTTGACCGAGGGTCGAGCGACCATCGGGAGCGGCGAAGAATTGCTGCAGCACCTCGAGGCGCGCCCGTTTGCTGGACGCGTCGGATGCGGCGACGTGATGCTGGTTGGTCGCCGCGACGAGCAACGACGAGGTGTTCTGCAATTCGGATTGCGTGGCGGCGAGGGCTGCGCGGAGCGTGTTGACAGCGCCGCGGAGTTCGGCCAGGCCGTCGTTGTACGTTGCCAACCGCTGGTCGAGGGCACGGCGCTGGTCCTGGAGTTGCAATCGTTCCGTCGAGAGCCGTTCGGCGCGGACGACGTCGTATTTCTTTTTCTGGTCGAGCGCGGCGAGTTCGTTGCGGCTGCGGGCAATCGCGCTTTCCAGATCGATGAGCGCGGATTTGGCTTCGCTCGACGCGGCGTTCTTCCGTGCCAACTCGGCGTCCAGTTGCCGTCCCGCCTCCTGCTGCGCCTGAAGTTTCGCCTGCTCGGCGGCGAGAAGCGAATCGATTTGCGCGAACTCGGCGTTGAGGGACGTTAACAGATCTTCCTGGACGCGGATTTTTTCCTCGGCGCCGGCGGTCTCGCGGTGATGATTCTCGATGAGCTGTTCGAGCTCGGTGATGCGCTCGGCATCGGTCGTCATCCGCTGCTGATGACGGTCGGATTCGCTCTTGAGATCGTGATCGCGGGCGACGGCGTCATTGATTGCGCGCTCGATTTCGCTGAGCGACCGGCGGAGATCGGCGATCTGCTGTTCCTTCTCGGTGATCTGGGCGGAGAAGGCGTCGGACTGGTGGACGAAATTGGCGATCTGGGATTCGAGGCCGGAGAGTTCGGCGTTGAGGAGATCGTACTTGTGGCGCGCGAGACGGGTATCGAGGGCTTTGAGCTGGTCGAACAACTCCTTGTAACGGCGAGCTTTGCCGGCCTGGCGCTGGAGCGAGATGATCTGGCGTTTAACTTCCTTGATGATGTCGGTGATGCGGACGAGGTTGGCCTCGGTGTACTCGAGTTTGCGGAGGGCCTCTTTTTTCTGGTGCTTGTACTTGTTGATGCCGGCGGCTTCTTCGAAGATCGTGCGGCGATCTTCGGGATGGGCGCTGAGAATCTGGTCGATCTGGCCCTGGGCCATGAGCGAGTAGCTGGAGCGGCCGATGCCGGTGTCCATGAACAGGCTCTGGATGTCGCGGAGCCGGCAGGGCGTCTTGTTGATGAAGTATTCGCCGTTGCCGTCGCGGTGGACGCGGCGGGAGATGGTGACCTCGGTGAAATCGAGATTGACGCCCGGGAGCGAGAGCGTTTTGGGATCGACCTCGGCAAAGGTCATGTTGACCTCGGCGAGATTGATGGCCCGGCGTCCGTCGGTGCCGTTGAAGATCACGTCGGCCATCTCGCTGCCGCGCAAGGCCTTAGCGGATTGTTCGCCGAGCACCCAGCGGATCGCGTCGGAGATGTTGGATTTGCCGCAGCCGTTCGGACCGACAATGGCGGTCACGCCCGGCAGAAACTCAAGCGTCGTCTTTTCAGCAAACGACTTGAAGCCGATGAGCTGAATGCTCTTCAGATACATAATGAGGTCCCCACCCCTTTCTTTGGCGGGAAAGATAGCGGGACCGTTTGCGAAAGCAAGCAAAAAACAAGGACTTAGGAGGGTGGATGGGGTGGGTCCGTTTGCGTTTGCCGTACAATCGTATGGTTATACCGATCATTTTTGCGGGGAGCCTGAAATCAATGTTTTGCGAGCCATGATGCTACCAAGTACACCACGGATGCCAAGACGGCGAAGATGCCGAAGTGTTCCCATTTCATGACGCGCGCCTCGATCCGAGTGAAATGCCGGCGACGCGAGCCCATGTGCCAGAATTTGAGCTCAGCGCATATCTTCTTCTCCGCTGCAGGCCGTGTGCCTTGACGAAATCTACGCCTCCCGTGTGAGTGCGGGCAAGCCGTTTTGCGGGGCGCTTTGGAACGGCAGTTCTTGGTCGGGAAGGGGGTGCCGGGGCGAATTCGGGGTGAAGAAACGGAGGGAACGGCGGGATACCTACACTACAGGCATCCCGCCCTACAACGTGGAGCGTCGCGCCCCGCCGCTCGCTCCTGTTGGATGGCACGCGACCTGTTATCGGCGGTGGATTTTGGATTTGACTGTCCATCGGTAATCCGATATGATTGTGGCGGTAGGAAAAGATAGGTTCTTTAACATAAGGGACGGGGTAACGACGGCAAGCGGGACGCTCGCCCTACGAGCAAGAGGGTGGCGGGCCGGACGGCCGGTTCGCGCTTCAGCGCTGCCAAAGGGGAAGGGACCACGCGAAAAAGTATTTTTGCAAAACGAACCCAAGTCTACGCAGGCCGGCGTGGAAAATTATTCTTGGGAAGCCAAAAACGAACCCAAATACCACCTACAACAATGGGTCCGTCCGGCTCGGCGTTTTCGGGGTGCTTGATGGTGTGGATTAGCTTGAGGGACAATGTGTTAGGAGTCTAAGTGTGCCATTTTGTCACTTGGCTTCGCTCTTGGGGAGTTGAGTTCCGAAAAGGGTTGTGAATAACCCGTGAACAAGTGGGTTTGGCGGGTCGTTACTTTTTCGGCACAAAGTAGCCGTTGCCTTCGTCGAAGTAGGTGGTGCCGCTGAATTCGGTGACGTGCAGGGATTGGTGCCAGACGGTGTTGCTGCAGTCGCAACTGGCGTCCAACGTGCGCATCTCGATGGGGGTCAGTTTGGTGGGCCCGGGCAGCATGGCTTCGGTCAGGACGCGTCCATCCATTTTGTCGGGCGGCGAGACACCGAGGAGCTGGAGGATGGTCGGGGCGAGGTCGACGTTGCCCGAGGGCAATTCGTCGATCCAACCGTGACGGAAATCGGGGCCGGCGGCGACGAGCGTGTTGCGCATGTCGAACGGGCTGAGGCTGGAGTGGATTCCTTGTCTCGCGCCGAAGAAGCCGTCGGTGGGGACCGAGCCGGGGACGCCGACGTCATTCTTGTCGTTGGTCCAGCGGAAGGAGACGGCGATGTCGGGCGCGTCGGGGGTGTTGATGCGGACCTGGTCGAGAGTGAATGTCCCGTTCATCGGCTCGCGTGTGAAGATGACGCCCGTGAAATCCTGCTGCTGCAAGAGTGTGACGATCTTTTTCACGAGCTGGCGATCGTGGCCGATCACGTACGACAGCGCGGTTCCGCCGTTGCCGACGACCATGACGTCGCCGTCGTTTGGCGGCTGTTTGAATTCGTGCGCGGCATGGAAGCCCGCTTTGTTGAGGGTATCGGTGACGCTCACGACACGCGAGATCGTGGAGAAGCCGTGATCGGAAACGACGAAGACGTCGGTCTTGTCGCGGACGCCGCGCGCGGTCAATTCCTTCAGCACGCGGGCGAGGTTGTCGTCGGAGCCTTTCACCGCTTTGAGGGAGATGTCCGAGCCCGGGCCGGTGGAATGCTGCGCGTAGTCCGGCTCGCTGAGCCACAGCAGCGAGAACGGCGGCACTTCCTTGTCCCACATGGGGCCGATCAACGCCTGTGTGGTTGCCTGGTCCTGGCGCGTGTTCGGACTTTCCTGGGGCGTGAACGGCGGAAGGCCGAGCCGGTCGATGGCGGAAGCCGGGACGGTCTTGTGGTAGAACAAGTCCACGCAATCACCGCAGGGCCGACCCGTCTCCAGGCGGTCGAACAGAATGACGACGGGCTTGGTTCCCGCGATGGCGGTGCGTTTGCCGGCGCGCTGCAGAATTTCGGCGATGGTGGGCAGGTGGAGGTAATGATTGCCGGTGAGTTCGTCGCCTTTACGGACGGCCTCGAGCGACTGGACTTCGATGCGCTTGAGCGGATCGATGTTGGGTCGGTACTCGCGATTGCCGAGGATGCCGTTGCGGTTCGGGTACGAACCCGTGGCCATGGCGGTGGCGTTGACTTCCGTCGAACTGAGATAGACCGCGTGATGGTTCTGGAAGAACACGCCGTCGCGCGCAAGCTGATAGAGCGTGGGGGTGTTCGACTCCGTGACGAAGTCCGGCCGCATGCCGTCCCAGACCACCATGACGACGTGCTCGGCCTTGCCAGCCGCGAACGTTGTGGCGGCGGCGGCGGAGAGCAAGACGGCTAGAACAATGGAAAGAGGTCGCATGGCACGACATTCTACCGTCGATTTTCGGGGCTGCAACGGCAAAGCGCTTCGTGTTAAGTTTGCGCGATGCAGATTTTGGTGACAGGCGGCGCGGGGTTCATCGGCTCGCACGTGGTCGATGGGTTGTTGGCCCGCAGGCACAAGGTCGTCGTCGTCGACGACTTCAACGATTTCTACGATCCCGCGCTGAAACGGCGCAACACGGCTGGATTTGGCGGACGCGCGACCGTGGTGGTGGCGGATATTCGCGACGGCGCATCGTTGCGCCTGCTATTCGAGGACCATCGATTTGATGCCATTCTGCATCTGGCGGCGAGGGCGGGAATCCAGCCGTCCACCGTCCACGTGCAGCTCTACACCGAGGTCAATGTGCTCGGCACACTGGAAGTGCTCGAGTTCGCGCGCGAGTTTGGCGTGAAGAAGTTCGTGTTCGCTTCCTCGTCGAGCGTGTACGGCGCCAACCAGCCGGTGCCGTTCCGCGAGGACGCAGCCCCGCTGCAACCGATCTCGCCCTACGCGGCCACGAAACTGTCGGCCGAGGCGTTGTGCCGTGTGTACCACCATCTCCACGGGCTGGACGTGGTTTGCCTGCGGCTGTTCACGGCGTACGGCCCGCGCCAGCGGCCCGACCTGGCGATTCACAAGTTCACCAGCGCGATCTGGCGCGGCAAGCCGGTGGAAATGTATGGCGACGGCAAAACGGCGCGCGATTACACGTACATCGATGACATCGTGCAAGGATTTCTGGCGTGCCTCGACCGGGAATTTGGTTTTGAGATCATCAACCTGGGCGAAGCGCGGACGGTGGAGTTGCGCGAGCTGGTGCGACTGGTCGAGGCGGCGGTTGGGAAGAAGGCGCACCTCCGACGGTTGCCGGCCCAGCCGGCCGACGTGCCGATCACCTGCGCGGACATTTCGAAGGCGAAGCGACTGCTCGGCTACAACCCGCGCGTGGGCATCGAGGAGGGAATTCGGCGGTTTGTGGATTGGTTCCAGGAACAGATATGAAAATCCGGTTGCCCGAAGGACAATTCGACGCGTACATCTTTGACTGCGACGGCACGCTCGCGGATACGATGCCACTGCACTACCAGGCGTGGTGCGCGGCGTTGAAGGACCACCAGTGCGATTTCCCGGAAGCGCTGTTTTACGAACTGGGCGGCGTGCCGACCGAGCAGATCGTCGAGGCCCTCAACGAACGTCACGGCTATTCGCTGCCCGTGCACGAGACCGCAACTTACAAGGATCAATTGTTCATCCAGATGATCCCGCAAACGATGCCGATCAAGCCGGTGGTGGAACTCGTCGATGAGTTCCACGGGTTGAAACCGCTGGCGGTCGCCTCGGGCGGCAAACGCGAGATTGTCCGGAAGACGCTCGACGCGCTGGGAATTCTGGGGAAGTTTCAGGCGATCGTCACCGTGGAAGATTATCGCCACGGCAAACCGGCGCCGGACCCGTTTCTCGAAGCGGCGCGGCAACTCGGCATCGCCCCCGAGAAGTGCCTGGTATTCGAGGACACCACGGCGGGAATCGCATCGGCGAGGGCCGCCAACATGCAGTGGGTGCTTGTTCAACCAGCCGTGCACAGACCGTGAACCACGAGCAAATCACGCAGTTGTTGCAAGATCTGGTGCGGATACCGAGCGTCAGCCCCGTTGGCGATCCCGGCACGACGCCAACGAACACAGGGGAAGCGCGCATCGCCGAGTACATCGCCGATTTTCTTCGCAAGCTTGCGCTCGACGTGGAACTCCACGACGTCGAGCCGGGTCGGCCGAACGTCGTCGGCAGGTTTTCCTCACGCGGTGCGCGCCAGTCGGTGGCCTTCGCGCCGCACACCGACACCGTCAGCGTGGCGGGCATGACCATCGATCCATTTGGCGGCGAAATTCGCGCCGGAAGGCTCCAGGGCCGTGGAGCGTGCGACACAAAAGGTTCGCTGGCGGCCATGCTCGCGGCGGTGGCGAATGTGGTTCGTCAGAAAGAGTTTCGCGAGGGAGACCTCGACATTTGCTTTTGCGCGTTGATGGGCGAGGAGAGCGGCAGTCATGGCGCGCGCGCGCTGCTGGAGCGAGGGTTTCGCGCCGATTTCGCCATTGCCGGTGAGCCGACGAACTGCCGAGTGGTTCACACGCACAAAGGGGCGATTGCGTTCAAGATCATTACGCGCGGTAAGAGCGTCCACAGTTCCATGCCCGAACGGGGGGAAAGCGCGATCAAGAAAATGGCGGGCGTTGTGGATTATCTGCTCGGGGAGTACGCCGATTCGCTCAAGCGAATCCATGATCCGATCCTTGGCTCGCCCACGACCAATGTCGGCATGATCCGTGGAGGCGCGCAAACGAACATTGTGCCCGACTACTGCGAGATCGAAGTCGACCGCCGCACAGTGCCCGGGGAAAGCCACGAGAAGATCCTGCGGCAGTTGCGCGAACACTTGTCCGTGGAAGTGGAGTTGATCGGCATCTGCGGTCCATTGTACACCGACCCGCAAAATCCGTTTGTCCGCGCGCTGGGCCATGAGACAGTCGGCGCGCCGTGGTTTTGTGACGCGGCGATTTTTGCGGAGCACGATATCCCCGCCGTCGCGTTCGGCCCCGGCAACGTGGCCCAAGCCCACACCGCCGACGAGTTCATCGAGTTGGACGAGGTGTTCCGCGCCGCGCAAATCATCGAGGATTTTCTACTGACCTGCGGCCGGACTGTTGCACGCGCGTGACCGAAACCAACGCAGCCATCAGCGGTTTTGCAATTCGTGGTGCAAAATGCTGAGCGTGTAGATCGCGGCGGTCTCGGCGCGGAGCACGAGCGGGCCGAGCGAGAGCGGCAGGCAACCTGCGGATTTCGCGAGGTTGAGCTCCGCGGGAGTGAAGTCGCCTTCGGGGCCGATGAGGATCAAGACGGAGGAAGTACCTGAGTGCCCAAGTGCCGAGGCGCCAGAAAGAATTGTTTTGAGCGGTTTTGCATCCGGTTGCAGTGATGCGATGAGCTTGAGATCGGATTGCGGGAGTGACGCGAGAAAATCGCGCGCTTTCTGCGGCGGTTGGATTTCTGGCAGCCAGTTGTTGCCGCATTGCTTGCAGGATTCGAGGGCGATCTCACGCCAGCGATCCATTTTCTTGGAATCGTCGTCGAGTTTCACGAGGGTGCGTTCCGAAGCCAGCGGCACGATGGACGCCACGCCCAATTCCGTCGCCTTCTGCACGATCAGGTCCATGCTCTTCTTCGGAATGGCCTGGGCGAGTGTGATACGGAAGGGAAGCGCGGGTGTGGTGGTCTGAGTCAACACCTTGAGACGGACCGTATCCTTTGTAATTTCCGCAATTGCGCACTGCGCCTCGTGCCCGCGTCCATCGAATGCGTTCAACGTATCGCCCGCCTTGAGCCGGAGCACGTGCAGCGCGTGATGGATTTCTTCAGCGCTGAGGGTTGGCTGCTGGAGGTTGGCGAGGAAGAAACGGTGCATGGTTTGGACGCCGCTTTCTCTAGCGTGTCACTTCCCGCCGAAAAAACGTTTGGCTTTGTCGAGGAAGGATTTCAATTGCGGGTAGGAATCGTCGTTGGCGAGGGCGGAAAACTCTTCGAGTTTCTCGCGTTGGGCGCGGGAGAGGCGCGCGGGCACCTCGACCATGACGTGGACATGCTGGTCGCCGTGACCGTGACCGTGGACGTTGGGCATCCCTTTGCCGCGCAGGCGAAAGAGGGTACCACTTTGGGTGCCGGCGGGAATTTTCAATCGTGCCGCGCCGTTGAGCGTCGGGACCTCGATCTCGCCGCCCAACGCTGCCGTGGGAAAATTAATCGGCACCTCACACAACAGATCGTCGCCGTGCCGCGTGAAGATCTCATGTTCGTGGACGTGGACAACGACGTAGAGGTCGCCGGCGGGCCCGCCACGCACACCTGCTTCGCCGTTGCCCGAGCTGCGCAAGCGCGAACCGTCCTCGATGCCGGCGGGGATGCGCACCTTCAGTTTGGTACGATGTTGCATGCGGCCTTCGCCGCCGCAACGTTTGCAGGGATTGGTGACAATCTGCCCGGCGCCATTGCACCGCGGGCAGGTGGACGCGACCGTGAAAAATCCGCGTGAATGGGCCACTTGTCCCTGACCGTGACACGTCGGGCAGGTCTCGGCCTGTGATCCGTCGGTTGCCCCGCGCCCGTGGCACTCGGAACACGTGTCGAGCTTGTTGAAGGTGATCTCCTTTTCGATACCGCGGGCCGCCTCTTCGAGATCGATCTCCAAATCGTAGCGCAGGTCGTTACCCCGCTGTGCGCCGCCCCGGGAACGCCGACTGCTGGCGCCGCCGCCGAAAGCCTGTTCCAGGAAATCGTCAAAGATGCCGCCGCCGCGCGCCACCGAAGACCTCGCGGAAAATTTCAAACGGGTCGTGGAACCCACCCCCCGGATACTGTCCGCCGGCCCCCGCACCGCTCCCCGGCCCGAAAGCGGCATGGCCAAAGCGGTCGTAGGTGGCGCGCTTTTGTTGGTCGCTGAGGACTTCGTAGGCTTCGCCGAGTTCCTTGAATTTTTCCTCGGCCTCCTTGTCGCCGGGATTCTTGTCGGGATGGTACTTGAGCGCGAGCTTGCGATAGGCCCGTCTTGATTTCCTCTGTCCGTAGCTTCGCGACCGACGCCCAGCACCTCGTAGTAATCGCGCTTGGTCATTCGGAGTTCTCGGGAGGCGTGTCGGTCTTCGCAGTGGACTCGGCTTCGGCGCCCTGGCCCGCCACGTCGGGTGAACCTTTGCTGACGACCACGCGGGCGGGACGCAAGAGGCGATCGGCGAGTTTGTAACCGCGTTGAAGCTGTTCGACCACGTGGCCTTCGGGATGTTCGCCGGACTCGACGTGGCTGACGGCCTCGTGGAGCTTGGGGTCGAACGGATGACCCGCGTTGGCGATAACTTCCTGGAGGCCGAACTCGACGAGCGTGCGGCGGAACTGGCTGTACACCTGCGTAATGCCATCGAGCAGCGAAGCATTGTCCGCACCGTGCTTTTGCGCGGCGTCGATGGCGCGCTCGAGATTGTCGAGCGCGGGCAGCAACGCGGCCACGACGCGTTCGGACGTGAACCGGGCGAGTTCCTCTTTCTCGCGCGCGACGCGTTTGCGATAGTTCTCCAGCTCCGCGGCCGCGCGCAGGAATTTGTCCCAATTCTCGTCAGCCTTTGCGGCCCTGGCTTTCAAGTCTTCCAATTCTTCCACGGAAATGGAGTCGATCGCGGCTGGTTCGGCCTTCGCCACAGCCTCACCGTCTGCGGCAGAGGCGGGATCAGCCGGCGCAGGCTTTGTGTGTTTGTTCTTGGCGGTCATAGGAAACTTGCGCACTACAATGGGGCAGAGTTACGTCTTTTTCAAGTATTTGACCATCCGCAGGGTGTTACCGGTCTGATCGTTGGAGTTGTACTGCACTTCGTCCATGAAATTGCGCATGATGAAGATACCGTAGCCATTGCGTTTCATTTCCCGCAGGCGGTCCTCGATGTCCACGGGACGGTAATTGGCGAAATCGAAGCGTTGGCCGTGATCGTTGATTTCGATGACCAAGCGACCGCCTTCCGTGCGGACATCGAGACGGATTTCGGGGTCGCGATGTTGCCAGCACCACTTCTTATCGGGGGAATAGGCGTGCTTGACGACGTTGGAACAGGCTTCGTCCACGGCCATCTCGATCTTGGCAGCCTCGTCTTCGTCAAACCCGACCTTGCGGGCCAGATCACCCACGATAACGCGGATCTGGGCGAGATAACTCCCGTGACCCGGCGCGTGGAGAAGGAGCTTGTTGGGCGATTCCTTGCGGCGGATGTTGTCGGGCGAAGCCATGGAACGCTGGGAGGAACCGCTTACTTCGTTGCGAAGCTGGCGACGGCGTCCTCCTCGGTAGTGTGTACGCGGAGGACCTTCGTGAACCCCAAGAGCTCGATGATCTTGTAGATCCGATCGGGAACGTTGAGCAGTCGTACGTCGCCATTGTGTTCGCGGGCCTGCTTGGCGAATCCGATGAGCGCGCCGAGACCAGCGCTCCCGATGTAGTCGAGTTCGTGGCAATCCAATACCACGTAGTACCGACCCTGTTGGAAAAAGGCGTTGAGTTGCGTTTCGAGGCGCGGAAATGAATACATGTCCAGGGACCCGCTCAATCGTATCAATTGCACGAGGCCGCGGGGCTCGGGGTCAATTCGAAAATCTTTCATACCGGCTGCCTCCTCGCCAATGTCACGTGATTTCCTCCACAAGGTCGCTATTTCTTGGTGTCCTGGTTTCGGTGCCGGCGCTCGACGGCCTCGCGCAGGAATCGGGTCAGTTCCCGAAACTTCGCCGCGTTGCGTTCATCAGCGCGCACGAGATTGTCATGCGCCTCGATCATTAAATCCGTCGTCTCGTCCTTCTCCAGTGGATGGGTCAGTTGTGTGAGATCGGTATCAGGCAACTTGCGGTAATCGGCTTCTGACAAGGGCGGTGGAGCGCCTGAGTTCACGGTGAACAGTCGGTCCAGGCCGAGTGTTTGTATCAATTCCAGGTTGCGTGGGCTGATGTTGACGATATGAACGGTGGCCAACTTTCCATTTTGCCGCAAGCGCAAGCCGATGCCCGCCAGCACACCGAGAAACGTGCTGTCCATTCCCTGACACTGGCCAAGGTCCAAGACAAATTCCCGCTGCCCTTCGTCGATCTTCCGCAGCGCGAACAAACGCAACGGCTGGCTGTTCTGAAACGTTCCGCGTCCGACGACGCGGACATAGACCCGATTCTCTGTGCACCCCACAGAAATGCCTTTGGACGGCTCATTCACTATGCGGCCCCAATGATCTTACGCGATTACAATACAACGGAACAGACCCGGACGAAAGCGCGAATTTAGAACCATCATCGTGTGCGGTAAGGTGGCCATGGTCAATGCAGCGCGCGAACTTCACTGAGGATTGGGCGCCGGCAACTCCGCCGCATGGTAGCCGGTGCAAATCAGCAGATAGACCTGACGGTTCAGCACCCGATATCTCGGCACTCGAAGTTGCTGAGGTTCTCCCACGTGGTCGAAATGCTGGCGAAGTTGTGACAGCAAATCCTCGTTGGGCTTGGGGACGACAGCAATTGCCGGTCGGCCCTCGAATCTCGCCAGGTCCGTCCAGTAGCGGTAGCCCAACCCCTGTCCGCCCGTGGCGAACATGTTGACGCAGTCGTTCGGGGCGCGCAAGTGGAAGCCAAGCTCGGCGGCGATGTTGTACTTGTCCATCCCCAACAGGAACGGTTCCTGTTTGGTTTCGTCCCGCACCTTGGCGCGCACGACGGCCACCTGTTCCGTGACCGCCCGCCAACCACCGGCATGAGCGTAGGCGAACGATTTTGGAATCCCCCACGCCAAGCTCGTATGGCCGAACACGATGGCCAGACCGCAGAGCGCAACCGTCACCCATGCACCCCATCGCCAGCGTTTCGCCCGCGCTGGCTGGTCGCTTTCGAGACCATCGAGGGCCATCGCCGACGCGCCCAGTGACAGCGACAAGAACGCAGGCGCCGTCCAATTGACGTGGATCTGCGTCTTGAAACTGGCGGCGGCAAAGAGAAAGAACAACGGCAGCGAAAACGACGCGACGAAATTCCAGTTGTCATCGCGCTGCCACCAACCGCGCCGCACCCCGCGCGCCGCCGCGCTGGCGAACAACGCGAACAGCGGCGGCGTGAGGACGCCGAGTTGGACAGAGCCAGAAGAGCAGGACATCGCGCGACCGTGTTCTTCGGCGTTCCCGCCGTGCGCGAGGATTGAAAGAGGAACGACGCCCACTCATGGTGCGAGTTCCAGATGATCACCGGGCTGAACACCGCCAACGCGATCGGCAACGCCAGCCACGGTTCGACACGACGGAGCCAGTGACGGTGGTTCGGCGAGAGCAACAGGAACCACAACAGCGACGGCGCCAGCAGCAACGCATAATATTTGGAGAGCAGCGCGCCGCCGAACGTGACGCCCGCCAGCAACCAGTACCAGCCGCGACGCGTATGCAGCGCCTTGGAAATCAGGTACAGCGTCGCCACCCAGAAGAACAACAGCGGCGCGTCCGGCGTCACGAGCAGCCCCGTGCCGACGTACACCGGCGCCAGCGTGAACATCAATGTCGCCAACAGCGCCACGCGCTTCCCGAACCACATCCGCCCCGTCAGAAACAGCAGCCCGGCCGTTGCCACCCACAACACGAACGTCATGATGCGGACACCCATGGCCGTATCCCCGAATAGAACGGTTCCCAAGGTGACGAACCACGCCACCATCGGCGGATGATCAAAGTAGCCGAGCGCGGGATGTTTCGCGTACGTCCAGTAGTACGCCTCTTCGGGAATGAGTTCGATCACGCCGCACAACAGAAACCGCAGCAGGGTCAACCCTGCCACCATCGCCATGACCGCCACGCACAATCCGTTGCCCGGCTTGCGGGACGTCGCGGCGGCGGCGGTGGTTTCAAGTTCTTCAGGCATGATCACGCGAACGACAACACGCCGCATACTGGCACGGTCAATTTACCCGCGTCGAGACGGAATCTCACCCGAAATACCCTCCGATACCTCCGCCCCACTCCGAAATCTACCCGATCTCAACGTCGGGGCCGGGGTTTACCCCTCCCGATTTTGGCTTCGTTTTCTCGAAGCCAATTTAAGAAACTCAACCCGGCGTGCACAAAATTGGGTTCGTTTGGTAATTTTACCCCTTTGGCCCCTCCCCCTGCCTGCCATGTTTACCCTGAGCAGCACCGAAGGGCCCCCTCGTAGCCACGCTCGGTGAGCGCGGATCGTCCGTCCGCTTGGGGGGCGAGCGTCCCGACCGCCGTCGTACCATCTCGTTACACCGCGCCACACTCCCCCGGGTGTCATCCTGAGCCTGTCGAAGGATCTCTGTCGTTGATCCGTCGGCTATTTCAAAGAACAACAGCCGCAACCATATCGGAACACCGATATGGAAGTCAAGCCAACAATCCACACCCGATAAAACAATCGCGTTACTGGTTCGCAGGACCAAATTGAATCGTCTGAAAATCGGCATAGCTAATTGCCAGCGTGTTGGTATGGTGGGAAGACCAATCGAATTTCGGATCGTCTATCGCGGAAACCGGCACGCCGAAGTATTTTTGACCAAAAGCGTCGAGGGCTTGCTGGAGCAGCGCGCGGGGGCGCTCAATCTCCACGATCTTGCCGTCCTGTCGCTTTAAGGCGCGCCCAAACTCAACGTCGGAAACGTACAAGACAGGCATCTTGTAGGTCGGTGAAAAGGGGCGTAAGGTTATGCGCACGTGCGGCATGCCTGCGCTCGGCGCATAGCTGTCAATGAAGATAGTGCGGGCGATCCGCTTGTTCGCAGGCGTTGGGTCTATGTTCTCGATCGGCACCTTACACCCGCTCAACTGGTAGAAATAAGTTTGTAAACGGCGGGCCACAGACTCGACGGGCCCTTGATGCCCATAGGAAGTGCCGTTAGATGGCGCAAAGCCTTGGATCTTGCAAACCGGGTCGGCCTGGTAACAGATAAGAAATCGGTCGCTACCAACCGAGTTTGTGGTGGTGGATTGCGCCATGCACGACAGCGATGCAATCGCAAACCCAATCGTTATCGCAATGATTTTCATTCGAAGCATTCAGTGTCGTTCCCGTCCGCCGACGAATGCGTCCACGCACTGGGCGAATTCGCGGGCGTAGCCACCTTCGAGCACGGCAAAACACGGTGAGCGCGGGAGCTGCTGCTGTCGGCTGGGTCAGGTCGGCCACGCGCCGGCCAATCTCGTAAAATGTCTCGACCTCCAATCCCATGTGCGTGATCGGATCGTTCTTGAACGAGTCGAACCCGGCGGAAACGGCGAGCAATTGCGGGTCGAAACCGCGAATGCGCTCCATCGCCTCATCCAATGTCTCCAGAAACTTTTCAGGGCCGGTGCCCGGCGCGAGCGGATAGTTGATGCAATTGGCCCCGGACATGATGCCCGTGCCGGGATAACAGGGCGATTGATGCAACGAGACGAACAACACGCGCTCGTCGCCGCGAAAAATATCTTCCGTGCCGTTTCCATGATGACAATCGAAATCGAGGATGGCGACGCGTTGGACGCGGGGCGAGGATTGCAACACTTTTGCGACCGCGATGGCGATGTTGTTGAAGTAGCAGAACCCCATCACGCGATTGCGTTCGGCGTGGTGACCGGGCGGTCGCATCAGGGAAAAGGCAGGTCGGCCGGCCAACGCGTGTTCGGCGGCGAGCATGGCGGCGCCCGCCGACAGCTTCGCGATCTCGAAGATGTCCGGGAAAAACGGCGTGTCGGCGTCGTCGAACGTGCCCGAGCGGACCGCCTCAAGCTGTTCGCGAGTGTGGACGCGCAAAATGTCCTCGTCCGTGCACGGCTACGGGGACAACCCACGTGTGAAATTCCTTGTGCAGTTGCGCCACGGCGGCGCGGACGCGTTCCGGGTTCTCGGGATGGCCGGCAGCGGCATAATCCAGGCAGCGGGGTGAATAGAGAATCACCATGGGCGATTCCCGCATCATACCATCGCGCCGTAGCTGCGCAAAACCAATCGTGTTGCATTGGCCAGAAGCGCATGGTAGGTTGACAGGAATTTTCGACAATGGCGCGGAGGCCTCGAATGCGCTATATTGGCACATTTGGCCTCTGGAAGTGGTGTATTTTATGGACGAAGACGACAATAAGGACAATAAGAAAGGCCGGTTACCCCGCTTGAAGCGGCCGTCGGATGGCCGCGATCCGCGATTTCCAACCAGGTTCATTCTCCTGTGGGTGGTCATCCTGATCATGGTGCCGTTGTTCCTGAAGTTGCGCCAATACCAGGCGGACAACGTCGAGGAGATCGGTTACACCCGGCTGCGCACCCTGGTTCTGGAGGGCGCCGTCAAGAAGGCTACGGTGCTCCGTGGTGGCGACACGGAAGAGACCATCAAGGGCGATTACGAAGAGGCCGAGCCCAACGGCGCGAAGAAGACAGGCAGGTTTTCGACCAAGGTGATCTGGAGCGACAACATCGAGAAGTTCCTCGATGAACACAACGTTCCGTTCGAGTTCCAGCCGGCCAACCAGTTCTGGCTGAACCTGTTGATCTCGGCGGCGCCATTCGTGTTTATCATGGTGGTGCTGTACTTTCTTATCTTCCGCCAGATCAAGCTGGCCGGCAAAGGCGCGATGAGTTTCGGCAAATCCCGCGCCCGCATGCTCAGCCGCGACAAGAACAAGGTGACGTTCAAGGAAGTCGCCGGCATGCAGGAAGCCAAGGAGGAAGTCGAGGAGATCATCCAGTTCCTCAAGGACCCCAAAAAGTTTCAGCGTCTCGGCGGACGCATCCCGAAGGGCGTGCTGATGGTCGGCCCGCCGGGTACGGGCAAGACGTTGCTCGCGAAGGCCATTGCCGGCGAAGCCGACGTGCCGTTCTTCAGCATCAGCGGCTCGGATTTCGTGGAAATGTTCGTCGGCGTCGGCGCCAGCCGCGTGCGCGACATGTTCGAACAGGGCAAAAAGAGCGCGCCGTGCCTGATTTTCATCGACGAAATCGACGCGGTCGGCCGGTCGCGCTTCAGCGGCATCGGCGGCGGCCACGACGAACGCGAGCAGACCCTGAATGCGCTGCTGGTGGAAATGGACGGGTTCGACACGCAGGAAGGCGTGATCATCATCGCCGCGACCAACCGCCCCGACGTGCTGGATTCCGCGTTGCTGCGCCCGGGCCGGTTTGACCGCCAGATCGTCATCGACATGCCCGACGTCGGGGGCCGCGAAGAAATTCTCAAGGTCCACGCCCGCGCCGTGAAACTTTCCAAGGACGTGGATTTCAACGTCATCGCCCGCGGCACGGCCGGCTTCTCCGGCGCCGACCTCGCGAATTTGATCAACGAAGCGGCGTTGTTGGCGGCGCGCAACGACAAAAAGGGCGTCGGGATGGAAGAAATGGAAGAGGCCCGCGACAAGGTCCGCTGGGGCCGCGAACGCCGCAGCCGCGTGATGGACGATGCGGACAAGAAGTTGACCGCCTATCATGAGGCGGGCCACGCGCTCGTGATGGTCAAGCTCGAACACAGCGAGCCGCTGCACAAGGTCACCATCATTCCCCGCGGCATGTACCTCGGGGCCACGTTCCAATTGCCGCAGAAGGACAAGTTCAATCTCAATAAGAAACAGTTGATCGACCAGATTACCGGTATCATGGGGGGCCGCATCGCCGAGCAATTGATTTTTGGCGACTGCAACAGCGGCGCGTCCGGCGATATCAAGCAGGCCACGCACCTCGCCCGCAAGATGGTCACCGAGTGGGGCATGAGCGAGAAGATCGGCATGGTCAACGTCAGCGAACACGAAGAGCACATGTTCCTCGGTCGCGATTTGTTCAAGGGCCGCGAAGTCAGCGAACAGACCGCGCGCGAGGTGGATGAAGAAGTGCGTACGATCATCGATCAGTGCTACGCACGAGCGAAGGAAATCCTTACGCAGAACAAGGAAAAACTCATCGCGGTCGCCGAGGCGTTGCTCGAATACGAGACGCTCGACGGCGCGCTGATCGTGGAGATCATCGAGACCGGGAAGATGCAGAAGCCGCCGACGCGCCCGCCGGGATTGTCATCCTCGTCCACGTCGCCGCAGCCGGACAAGCCCAAGTCGGAACCGAGCCCCGAGGTTTTCCCCGCGCCGGGAATCGGCCCGTCGCCGGCCAATGCCTGACCCTTGGGTCGGCGGCGATCAAGCGTTCACATCGACGACCACGCGGCCGCGGATTCTTCCCGACGATCATCTGCTTGCTGAGCGCCGTCACGTCATCCAACCGCGCCGTTTGCGTAATCGAATCAAGGGTTTCCATCGGTAACACACGCGCCAACCGCGCCCAGGCCGCACGCCGCCGTTCGGTTGGCGTGGAGCCGGATGAGATGCCGACCAGGCTCACGCCCCGCAGGATGAACGGGTAAACCGTGGTGTGGAGTTCCGCGCCACCCGCCAATCCGACCGCCGCCACGCAACCGTCGCGGTTCATCTGTCGCAGCATTGCCTGACAGCGTTTCTCCGCCGACGGTATCAACGGCGCCCGCCCATCGCCCTGATTCGAGCGGCTTGTCACCACGGCCCGCGAATGCGTGGCGATCGACGATTTCCCGGGCGCCGAGAGACTTCAAAAATTCGTGCGCATCCGACTTTCCCGTCGATGCAACGACCCGATAGCCGAGTCCAGCCAGCAACATTACCGCGATACAACCCACGCCACCCGTCGCGCCGGTGACGACTACGTCGCCTTTGTCAGGTCGTACGCCATGTTCTTCCAGCACCATGACACAGAACATGGCCGTGAGCCCTGCTGTGCCGATGGACATGGCGCGTTTCAACGTCAGTCCTTCGGGCAGGGCCAGCAGCCAATCGGCCTTCACGCGCGCCAGTTGCGCGAGTCCGCCCCAATGGTCCTCGCCCGCGCCCCAACCCGTCAGCACGACCTTGTCGCCGGGTTTGAACCTGTTCGATTTCGATTCCACGACCGTACCGGAAAAGTCAATGCCCGGAACCATCGGAAAACGTCGAACGATCTTCCCGCGATTCGTCACGGCGAGCGCGTCCTTGTAATTCAGGCTCGAATACGCGACCGAAACGAGAACGTCCCCGTCTGGCAGGGAGCTGGCGGGAAGTTGTTTGACCGAGGCGTGGACGTTTCCATCGGTATTCTCAAGAATCACCGCCCGAAATGGATCAGGATACGGCATGCGCGTTTCAAGATAGCAGGCCGAACTGCCCCGGCAAATTTTTTCGCATTTGTGTCGGTGCGCTGTTGGCGTAAACTGTGTGCACCATGTTGACAAAGCAACAGGATGCGTACGGCGGGATGTGAAGCCAAAAAAATCACCACCAAACGCGGAAACGCAGGCGCAGATCCTCGCGCAACTTCGACGGGACGCGGAGATTCGGCAGAAAGGGTATCGGGAACGGGCGCTTGGGCTATTCCCGCATGTCTGCGCCAGTTGCGGACGCGAGTTTTCCGGCAAAAGGCTCAAAGAGTTGACGGTGCATCACAAAGACCACAACCACGAGAACAATCCGCCCGACGGCAGCAATTGGGAACTGCTGTGCATCTACTGCCACGACCACGAGCACGAGAAATACAAGCTCAAGGGCTATGTCGACGGCGCGGCTCCGGCCGAGAAGCCGAAAGGCCCTTCCATTGCCAACCCATTTGAGAATCTAGATGATTTGCTAAAGGACAAGGGTTCGGAGCCGAAACCTGCAGACAAATGATGCACCGCGCTGCGTTTGGTGGGTGTGTCTAACCCTCGATTTCTGAAACCTCGGCGGCGGCAAGTTGCAGCTCCGCGCTGCGTATCACGCCATCCACCTGTTTGGCATTCCGTGCCCCGACGATGGCACCGGTGACGGCCGGGTGCCGGAGTGTCCACGCAATGGCGACCTCGCCGGGATTGCCACCATGGCGTTTGGCAACCGCGCGCAGTCGGTCGACGAGGGCGAGATTCTGGGAGAGTTTAGGTTCTTTGAACTCCGGGCTTCGGCTACGCCAGTCGGAGGCGGGAAGTGCCCCGGCCCGGTCCCGCGTCATGGCGCCGGTGAGCAGACCGGAACCCATCGGCGAATATGCGATTACGCCGATGTTATTCTGTTGGCAGTAGGGAAGGATCTCCCGCTCGATGTCGCGACGGATGAGCGAGTACGGTGGTTGCAATGACGTGACCGGGGCGATGGCCCGGGCCAGGCGCAATTGTTCGAGGTTGAAATTGCATACGCCAATCCACCGCACCTTGCCCTGCCTCTGTAGGTTCGCCAACTCGGTCCAGCCTTCTTCGGTTTCTGCTGAATCGCCAGCGGGCCAATGGATCTGATAGAGGTCAATGGTGTCCACGCGGAGACGACGGAGACTGTTCTCGCACTCCTGGCGGATCGATTCCGCCTTTAGCGAGGTGGCGATCTCCCGTTTCTCATTCCAGACCCGCGCGCATTTGGTAAAGATGTAGGGCCGTTGGCCGGGCCACGCGGCGAGCGCCCTGGCGACGACTTCCTCCGAATGTCCGAGACCGTAGACCGCTGCCGTGTCGATCCAGTTGATGCCGAGTTCCAAGGCGCGATGGATGGCGGCGACAGAGTCGGCGTCGTCCTGATGGCCCCAGCCAAACTGCCAGTCACCACCGCCGATGGCCCACGCTCCAAAACCGATCCGCGTGATGTTCAGGTCGGAATTACCGAGTTGTCGCGTCTTCATTGCCTGTGCCTCCGGACGTGACGATAGGAGATACCGGGAGGGAATTCAATCCGCCCGCGAACGATACGTGAACCGCCGGACACCATCCAGCGGCCCATGCGGCCTTTTCTGCGGTTGTTTCCGGTTCGGGACGGCGTACAGTGCCCGTGTGGCTACGAGTTTTCAATGGGACACGACACGCGCGTTGATTATGGGTGTGCTCAACGTGACGCCCGATTCGTTCTCGGACGGCGGCAATTTTGTGGACGTGAATACGGCGGTCGAGCGCGCACGGAAAATGGCGGGCACAGGGGCCGACATCATTGATATCGGGGGCGAAAGCACGCGGCCCGGCGCGACGCCGGTGGCCGCGGAGGAGGAATTGCGGCGGGTTGTGCCGGTGGTCGAACGCCTGCGGGATTTGGTTGTCTCCGTGGATACGACGAAATCCGTTGTCGCCGAGAAGGCACTGGCGGCGGGCGCGCGCATTGTGAACGACATCAGCGCGCTGCGGTTCGACACGAGAATGATTGACGTCGTGCGCGACACGGGCGCGGGTGTGGTGTTGATGCATATGCAGGGTACGCCGCAAACCATGCAGCAGGGTCCGCGGTACGACGACGTGGTTGCCGAAGTGACATCGTTCCTGGCCGAGCGGATCGCCTTTGCCGTGTCGCAAGGGCTGAAAAAATCGCAAATCGCCGTTGACCCGGGTATCGGCTTCGGCAAAACTGTGGAACACAACCTGCAATTGCTTGCGCGTCTGGGCGAATTCGGTTCGCTCGGTTGCCCGGTGGTGGTCGGCACGTCGAGAAAGTCGTTCCTCGGCAAGGTGCTGGCCGCGACAGGGACGGGGCGCGCCAGCGCGGCGGACGCACGGCTCTGGGGAACAGCCGCGACGGTCGCCTGGGCGGTCGCGCAGGGGGCGCGCGTGGTGCGCGTCCATGACGTGGCCGAAATGACGGACGTGGTTCGAATGGTGGAAGCGATACGGCAGGCACGGTAACAATGCAATGGAACTGATTCTCGATTTCATCGCCGCCTACTGGAAACCGGTCTTCGAGATCGCGTTGCTGGCGGCGTTTTTTTATTACACGTTCCTGTTGTTTCGCGGAACGCGCGGGGCGGCCGTGCTCACGGGATTCATCATCGTCCTGCTCGGCATCGTGGGCGTGACGCAGATCTTTCAACTGGATGTGATCAATTGGATTTTCAGCCGCATCCTCGCATTCCTGGCGATCGCGGTGCTGGTCATCTTTCAACCGGAATTGCGGCGGGCGCTCGCGGAAGTCGGGAGCCGCCAGTTCTTTTGGAGTCCGAAACAGCGCGGCCAGATGATCGATGTGCTGGTCGAGACGGCCCGGTCCTTGTCCCAGAAGCGATGCGGCGGCCTGATGGCCGTGGAGCGCGAGATCGGGTTTCGCGGTGTCATCGAGACCGGCGTGCTGATCGGCGCGAAAGCCACGCCCGAATTGCTGACCACCATTTTCTTCCCGAATACGCCGTTGCACGACGGCGGCGTGGTGTTGCGCGGTGACGAGATCGTGGCGGCGGCCTGCGTGTTTCCGTTGACGCAACGGAGGGGGTTGAGCGCCAGCACGGGCATGCGCCATCGGGCCGCGATGGGATTGACGGAGGAGACGGATGCGGTGGTGGTGGTGGTGAGCGAGGAGACGGGAGAGATTTCCGTGGCGCATCGCGGGCATCTGGTGCAGGGATTGGACGTGGATGGGTTGAACGCATTTTTGACGACCACGCTGACGTCGGTGTCACGCCGCAGCAGTTGGCTGGCGGACCTGGCACGGCGCATCTTCGGCAATCCCCTGATCCGCGAGGCGGTAGCCAAGGAGGATGGCAGCGGCGGGCCGTCGGAAATGTTCGAGAGTCAGGACAGCAGCCATCCCCGGGGGCATTCCGACAAACACCACGAGGGAGCGAAGTCATGATGGGGTGGGTGACAAACGATGCGCGCCTCAAATTGATGTCGCTGCTGCTGGCGACATGCACCTGGTTTTTCGTGAAGGGCATCACCAGTGACTGGCGATTGATCGAAGGCGTGCCCCTGGAGGTCAAAGCGCGGACGGGATTGACGGTGTTGCAAGCCAGCGCCGCCACGGTCAACGTCATCGTCCGCGGCACGCGCGAGGACGTGCGCCAGGTTTCGCGGCAGGATTTGTCGGCGGTCGTGGATTTGAGCCAGGACAATCGCGTGGGACCGATCACCGTCAAGCTGACCCCGAAGTCGATCCGTCATTCCCGGCGCGTCCAGGTGTCGGAGATTGACCCGCCCGAAGTCACGGTCAATGTGGACCAGATGATCGAGCGCGAGTTCCCGGTGCGGCCGCAGTTTAGCGGCGAGTTGCCTCCGAATATGTCGGTCGAGCGCGTGGTCATCGACCCGAAGACGATCCGGGAGCGAGGTCCCAAGACGTTGTTGAACAGCATGACGAGTGTGAGCACACTGCCCATCGACGTCACGGGACGGCGGACATCGTTCCGCGAGCGCGTCGAGTTGGCGCCGCTGGCGTTTCCGGAAGGACTGACGCAGCGGCATTGGGTGGAAGTGGACGTGCGGATTGGCACGGGTCAATCGGTTGACAGCCCGGCGGAGCGGGGTGTAGAAACGATTCCGTAACCTTATGGGGAACGCCAAAAAATTGTTCGGCACGGACGGGGTGCGCGGCGTCGCCAACGTCGACCCGGTCACCTCGGAGACGGCCTTGAAAATCGGTCGCGCGGCGGCGCATGTGTTCAAGACGTGCGCGCCCGTAGCCAAGGGACATGGCCGCCACAAGATCGTGGTCGGCAAAGACACGCGACTGAGCGGCTACATGCTGGAGAACGCCGTCTCGGCCGGTATCCTCTCCATGGGCGTGGACGTGTTGCTCATTGGTCCGCTGCCGACACCGGGCGTCGCCTATACGACGCGCTCGCTCCGCGCGGACGCAGGCATTGTGCTGACCGCGTCGCATAATCCCTACGAAGACAATGGCATCAAGTTTTTCCGTGACGACGGTTACAAGCTCGATGACGCGATCGAGAGGCAGATCGAAGACCTGGTGTTCAGCGGCGAGATCGAGAAGATTCGGCCGACGGCGGACGCGATCGGCAAAGCGATGCGTATCGACGACGCGCTCGGGCGGTATGTTGAGTTTGCCAAAGCGGCGTTCCCGAAGGGCATGACGCTGGAAGGTCTCCACATCGTGGTGGATGCGGGCAACGGCGCCACCTACAAGAGCACGCCGTGTGTGCTGCAGGAGTTGGGAGCCCGAGTCACGGTCCTCAACAACCGGCCCGACGGCACCAATATCAACAAGGACTGCGGCAGCACGTATCCCGAAGTGGTGTGCCGCGCGGTGCGCGAGCACGGGGCGGACATCGGCATTTCCCACGACGGGGATGGCGATCGCGTGCAGTTGTGCGATGAGACGGGCAATCTCGTCGATGGCGACGACGTGCTGGCGATCACGGCGCTGGATTGGATCGGGCGCGGCACGCTCAAGAAAAACACGCTCGTCGCGACGATCATGAGCAACCTCGGGCTGGACCACGCCATCCGCCAGGCGGGCGGACAGGTCGTTCGCACGCAGGTGGGCGACCGTTACGTGATTGAGCGGATGTTGCAGGACGACCTCAACGTGGGCGGTGAACAATCCGGTCACATGATCTTTCGCGATTTCACCACGACGGGTGACGGGATTGTCAGCGCATTGCAGGTGTTGCGGATCATGGTGGATACGGGCAAACCGCTGAGCGAATTGCGCAAGGTCTGCACAAAATTTCCGCAAGTGGTGGTGAACATACGGGTGAAAGACAAGCCCGCCTGGGAGACGCTGCCTGACGTGATGAAGCTCGTCAAAGACGTCGAAGCCAAACTCAACGGCCAGGGCCGGGTGCTGCTCCGTTATTCCGGCACCGAACCCAAAGCCCGTCTCCTTATCGAAGGCCCCGATACGGCGCAGATCAAATCGTTTGCCGACGAGATCGCCGGCATGATCAAGAAGCGCATTGGCGCCTGACGGCTAGAATTTTGCCGTCACGCCGCCAATCACCGTCCGGCCCAACGCCGGGTAGCCGATGACTTCTTCGTATTTCTCATCGAGCAGGTTTTCGACGCGAACAAACACCTGGCAATACTTGCAAACGTCAGCGGCCAGCCCCACATCCCACCTGGCGTAGCCGCCGTTGCGGACGATGCCGTACGGCGCGACGACTTGATAGTCATACCGTGAGCCGACCAGCGCGAGGCTGGTGTGGGCGGTGAACCGGTTGAAAAACCGGTAGTTCGCGCCGAGGTTGGCGGAGTGCTCGGGCCGTCGCAAGCGCGGCGTCAACGTGCCGCCGGTCAAATCCTTTGCCTCCATCAACCAGGTGTAATTCGCGAAGCAGGTCAGGTTGGCGACCGGCCGCGCATCGAGTCCGAGCTCGATGCCGTCGGTGCGGACGCGGTTGACGTTTTCAAGGATGAAGTCGGGTGCTTCGTAAACGTCGGCGATGAGGTCGCGGATGTTGTTCTCGAAGTACCGTGCACTGCCGGTCACGCGCGGCCCGATGTCTTGCTCAACGCCGGCATCCCAGCCGGTGCTTTGTTCCGGTTTAAGATTCGGGTTGGCCAGGAAGGCCGGGTACCCATAGACACTCGGATAGCTCTGGTACAAATCGCTGAGCGTCGGCGCTCTCATGGCGGATCCGCCAGACGCTTTCAACCGCGTGCCGGTTTCGTTGAACCGCAACACTCCGGCGCCGCGTCCGGTCACGAAATCGCCGAACTGGCTGTTGTGGTCGTATCGGGCGCCAGCCGTCAGCGTCAGCCGGGTCCATAACGTCGCTTGATCCTGCACATAGCCGGCCACGTCGTTATTGGACTGGTTGAACGGCGTCGCGCCGGAGGTGTTGTAGGCGCCGTGATTCAGATACCAATCGAAGCCGGCCGTCAGTGTGTTCCAGTCCGCCAGTTTCAGATCGTTTTGCCAGCCGACCTGCGCCAGGTCGGTCCGCAAATCCGAAGGATAGACGCCGACTTCAAATAATTCCTCGTGCGTCTCGGCGACAAAGAAAGTTTGCTGCCACGTGTCGGACACATCCAACGTCAAGCCGACGCGGCCGAAGTAGTTATGGTCGTGGAGATGGTCGGTGGGGTTCGACGTGAGCGGCTTGCCGTCGTTGTATTCGCTGGGCAGGCCGGTATCGGCCGTGGTGAAACGCACGGTCGCGTCCAGCGCCGCCTTCTCCAACACCTGGTACCCCAGCGTGTCGGCAAAGTTCAGATTATCGAACTCGTCGTTCGGATACGGGTTGTCCGTGTACAAATGCGAGAACGACGCCGCGGTGCTGAACTTGTTGGTCGCGACGGACACACTCGCGAGCTGGTCGAACGTGCCATACGAGCCGCCTTCCAATGTCACGCTCCCGCTGGGCGGGCCGGCGGCTTTGCGGGTGATGATGTTGACCACGCCGCCCATCGCGTCCGCGCCGTACAGCGTGCTTTGCGGGCCGCGCACGATTTCGATGCGCTCGACCTGGTCGGGCGTCAGGTTCGCCAGCGCCGCGAGGCCGGTGACGGGGCTGTTGATGCGGGCGCCGTCAATCATGAACAGCGTCTGGTCGGAATTGAGTCCGCGCGTGAAGACCGACGTCTGGCCGCCGGGCCCGCCGGATTGAACGACACTCAGGCCGGCTGATTCACGCAACAAATCCGGCACGCTGCGCGCCTGGGAATTTACGATTTCGTCATGGGAGATCACGGTCACGGCGTTGCCCACATCCTCCAACGGCGTGGCTTGGCGCGTGGCGGTGACGACAACTTCCGGCAAGCGGGTGACGACCTCTGGCGAGCGATTGGTGCTGGCCGAATCCGCGCGCGCGGACCCGGCGATGGCAACGGCGGCGAGACAAAACGGCAAGACGAAACGACGCATAACTTTTTCCTTTGGTTCGAAGGATTGTTGGGTTGCGCGTCGGCCGTTATTCTGACTTCTGGCTTCAAATCTACTTGCCCGCCTTCTCCGTTTGGATGGCTTTCGATGTTTGTAGCCGCAGGCTTTAGCCTGCGCTCCAGAACATTGGGCTTTCGTAGCCAGTTACAGCAGCGCCACTGTCGCCGAATTTCACGGCGTTCCCTGCACCGACGTGGTACGACACAAACGACTCAAAGAACTTGGGCGGAGCGTAAGAAGAGGACGCGACAATTTCAAGAAGATTCGGCCTGAGACACCCATCAAGGACTCGGCGCGCTAGCGGTTGAACCAGCGGGCGCGGCGGCTTGAACCGAAGTGTTCTTTGTCGGCGCGCAGGTCGACCGACGGCTCGTGGTAGGTGCCCGTCGGATGATCCGGATTGGAAAAGAAATCAACGTCGACGCGGCCGATCCGCCCGGCGCCAAATTCGATGTAGCACGTTCCCGTTCCTTTGTGGGTCACTGGGGCTTCTTTGTTCCGCAAGCGGGCGATCAAAGCAGTGGCGACGGCGCGGGCCGCACCCTCGGCGAAGTTGCCGGCTTTCGGCGTGCCCTGTCGAGCGCAATCGCCGATGGCGTAGACGTCGGTGAAACGCGTCTCGAGCGTCCTGGGCTTGACCGGCACATATCCATCTTCAGTCATGCCGCTCTCTTCAAGGATTTTCGGGGCGCGGTGGGCGGGTACGCCGAGGAAAAGGTCGTAGGGAAACTCGCGGCCATCGTCGATCGTCGCGATCCGGCGCTGTGGGTCAATCGACTTCACTTCACGGTCGGCGACGAACGTGATGTTTCGCTCCGCGAACGCGGCCAGCAACGCCCGCGAGGTCTCGGGTGATGGAGGTATCGGGGTTCCGAGCGGGAGGATGAGCGTTATGTCGCAGGCGCTGCGGACGCCCCGTGTCGTGAGGTAATCGTGCATCATCAACGCGGCTTCGCTGGGGGCCGGCGGACACTTGTATGGCGCTCCGCAGACGGCGATCAGAACGCGGCCCTTGGTGAACGTCGGGAGAATCTTACCCAGGCGCGCCGCGCCCGCCACGGTATAGAACTCCGTGGTATCCGCCAGACCCGGCGTGGCATCGAAGTCGTAGTCGGCGCCGAGCGCGACGACCAGGAAATCCGCCTCGTGGGTTCCACGATCGGTCGTGACGCGTTTGGCGACGGGATCGACCGACCTAATTGTCTCTTGGAGAAAACGCACACCCGGTTTGACGAATTCCTTGTACGGCAAACGCACGGCGTCGAGCGTCGTGCGCCCGAACATCACGTCGAGCTTCGAAAAGCCAAATACGAAGGCATCACTCTTGTCGATCAGCGTCACGTCGATGCCAGCACCGAATGCTTCCGAGAGCGTGGTGCTGAGTTCGAGTCCGCCGAAGCCGGCACCGAGAACGAGGACGCGCTTGTTCATAGGATTGCGGAATGGAAAGTGATTTGGCTCTACCGCTCCGCGGCTAATTGGGTTGCGGAGTGTAGCGGAGATACGGCTTCACTTTGCGGACACCTTTGGGAAACAGCCTGGCCGCATCGTCGTCGGAGACGGCGGGCACGACGATGCAATCCTGGCCATCCATCCAGTCGGCTGGCGTGGCCAGCTTGTGTTTGGCCGTGAGTTGGAGCGAATCGATGACCCGCAAGATCTCGGCAAAGTTGCGACCGGTGCTGGCCGGATACGTGATGGTCAGCTTGACCTTCTTGTCCGGCCCGATGATGAACACCGAACGCACCGTGGCCTTATCGTCCACGTTCGGATGAATCATGTCATAGGCCATGGCCACCTGACGGTTTTCATCGGCGATCACCGGGAAATTCATCGTGACGGTTTGCGTTTCATTGATGTCCTTGATCCAGCCGTGGTGCTTTTCCAGCGGGTCCACGCTGACCGCGATCACCTTGACGTTCCGCTTTTCAAATTCATCCTTGATCCGGGCCACGGTTCCCAGTTCGGTGGTGCACACGGGAGTGAAATCGGCCGGATGCGAGAACAGGACGCCCCAGGAATCGCCGAGCCACTGATGGAAATCAATCAGCCCTTGGGTCGTGTTGGCTACAAAATTGGGAGCGACATCGCCTAATCGTAACGCCATAATGGTGCTCTCCTCTGCTTGTGATGGTAACTGCAACCCGGCTCAAGATTGCACCTTTTGAAGCCGCGGAGTCAAGGGCGATGTTTTTGACGTTCGAGATCTGTGCGATTTGATTGAAGTATTGTTACTTCCCCGGTTGCCAATCGGCGGCTACTTAACTATTATAGTAAAACATATGAAATTTCGCGTCATCATCGCGCCGGATGAGGACGGGGTGTTTGTGGCCGAATGTCCCGCGCTCTCGGGGTGCGTCTCCCAGGGCAAGACGCGCGAGGAAGCGATGGCCAATATCCGCGACGCGATCCAGGGCTATCTCCAGAGTCTGGAAAAACACGGCGAACCTATTTCCGGCCCCGTCACCGAAGAAATCATCGAAGTCCCGGTATGAGCCGGCTTAGCGTTTGCTCGTCTTTCCGCTAGCCGAGCGCAGTTTTTCTTTGATCTCCCACAGTTGAACGGCCCGAATGTCCAGCCTTAGACATTTGGACAGGACACGATTCACAACCGGCCGGACGCGGTGCGAAACCTGCTCTCCCACTCGCTGGGCCTCGCGCGGAAGCTTCACGTTTACTTTACGTTTGGCGATTTGTATTCCGAGTCCTCCCGCCAATGTCGCCCCGCAGCCAAGCATATGGCCGCCCAATCCCATCACACCGGCAACCATGCCCGAAGCTAATAAGGCCTTGTTCGCTCTCAGAAATGCCATGGTTCCTCTGTAAAACAAAAACCGCGTCTTCTTGGGTAGAGCCAATAGCTCGTCGTTAAGATCTGCAAGTCGAGCAGACAGTGACGCGACCGAGGTGCGCCCTTCGACTACCGAGCTACTCAAAATGGACTCGACAATTCCGCCAAGCTCTTTGCGATATGGGTCCACAATTTCCAAATACTTGTCGACGGTGACTCCTTCGGGAATCTTCAGCTCCAAGTCCCTCTCCAGCGCTTCATTTACTTCCTTTAGAGCCGCATCGAAATCAAGGGTTCCAAGGTTTTCAAATCCTTTGGTTTCTTTAAGCGCCTTAGGCAATACGTCTCTCGGTATTGCAGACCGCGCACGCATCGCCTGAATGGTTCTGGCTTCTTGAATCGATTTGCTCAAATCTACAATCTGCTCGACTCCGGCGAGGTCTCCCTTCTTCACGACGGCTTCAAATTCCTCAATCAGCTCAAAGTCCGTATCAACGAACGGGTACAGATTCGAAAAGAATTCCCCACCAATGATTTCTGCCTCGTGTTGCCAAAACTTGGACACCAAGAGTGGCTTCAATTGCATGTGCTTCTCGTGAGCACAATGGTTGCACAGCACCAATTCAGCATCGGAGACCAGTCGTACGTAACGGTAAAAGTGGTACTCGTGTCGGGAGAGGTGTGGGAACGGAAGGATCTCATCTACAAACTTTTTGGGATATTTCGCATAAGAACCGAGCAGGACAGGTGTTATTGCGCCGTGCTCCAAGAGAGCGCGCAGTTCGCTTTTTCCGCTAACGCATTTACAATGCGGACATATCAATACGTATACTTCTGAAGCGAACGGGTAATTTGTGAGAATCTCTCTGGGAGAATACGATCCTATGAAGACCTTTTCAGTCTCTATCGACCTCGCAACAGCCTTGCTCAGGAAGATATCTGAAGCAGCGATCCGCCCGTTCTTCTTGAGCTGCGACGAGAGTTGTTGAATCCGTGCTTCGTGTTCCTTGTCGAGCTTTTCCTCTCTGCTCATTTTCATGGTGCCATCTCCTCAGCGGTTCAAATCATTTGTGAACCGAGTGGTGAAGCGCAGTTTCGACGTGTTTGGCGACGAAGTCGACCATCATCGGGTCGGACATCATCGGGGGGCTGAGTTCGCAAGTGACGCCGGGGAATTTCTTGAGCGTCTGCTCGAAGATGAACGGGATGTCCTCGCGCAGGTGTGAGCCGGGGACGAGAAAGAACGCGTAGCCGAAGATGTGGTTGGCGCCGCGGCGGATGAGTTTCTTGATGGCGACGGGGATGGGCGGTTTGCCGAGTTCCATGAAACAGGGCTCGATCAGGTCGTAGCCGAGGCGCTCGCGCACCTGATCGACGAGTTTGACCATGATCTCGTTGCCTTCCTTGAGGCGCGAGCCATGGGTGAAAATGAGCACGCCTGTTTTCCGTTGCATCGCGGGGCCAGTATAGCATTAAATGTGATTGGGACAACCATGAGTGACGAGATCAAACGGCAGTACGTGAACTACCTGTTTTTCAAGGTCGACCCGGCGTGGCGACGTCTGTCTCGCGAGGAACGGGACCGCGGCAAGAGCGAATTCGAGGGCGTGGTGAAAGACTGGAAAGGCCGCGCGCTGCTCATTCCGTTCAGCACGGTCGGCACGCGGGCGGACACGGATTTCCTGCTGTGGCGGATCAGCGAGCGGCTGGAAGATTTCACGGTAATGAGCACGCAATTGCTCAATACCAGTCTCGGCAAATGGTGCCAGACGCCCTACAGCTACCTGGGCATGACCAAACGCTCGATGTACGTGGACCATCACGAACACGAGGGCAGCGAGGGCCGTCGCGGGCGCGTGGTGCCGGGACAGAACAAATACATCTTCGTGTATCCGTTTTGGAAGACCAGCGATTGGTATCTGCTGCCGAAGGAGGAACGCCAGCGGATGATGAACGTCCATATCGAGACGGGGCACCGGTACCCGAGCATCAAGATCAACACGATTTATTGCTTCGGGCTCGACGATCCCGAGTTTGTCGTCGCGTTCGAGGGCGACAAACCGGAAGATTTCATCGATCTCGTCATGGAAATGCGCGAACACGAGGTCCGCAAGTACACCCTGCGCGACACGCCGATTTTCACATGTATCCGTGGCAGCATCGGTGAGGTACTCAGCGCGCTCGGATGAGACGCGCGCTCCCGCTGCTGTTGGTGGTGCCGTTCTCCTGTGTTCTGGCACAGGAGCCGACGGACGACAAACGTCTCCCCGAAGAACTGGCGATCACGCGTTCGATCGTGATCCAGGATGCGGATGAGTTGGAAAGCGCCGCCACGTTTCGCTACTCGAAGTCGCAACCAACCGAGAATTACGCCGCCGAGGCGGAGTTGGAATACGGCTTGACGGACCGCTGGGAAATCGATGCCGACGTGCCGTACGAGTTCCTTCGACCCAAGAACGCGGCGAGCGCCGATGGTGTCGGTGATGTCGAAGCCGCGGTGCGCTACGGGGTGATTCCGCTCCGGCAAGGACCGGTCGCGCTAACGGCCGGGCTCGAACTCGGGATTCCCACGGGCGATCGCACGCATAATCTTGGCGAGGGACGGCTCACGTTGGAACCGTTTTTCACGGCGAGCACGTGGCTGGGCCGGTGCAACGTGCAGGTCAACGGCGGATGGACGCGCGCCGTCACCAACGCCGGCGAGGAGCCTCGCGATGATTTCGAGTACAACGTGGCGATCCTGTACCCGGTGAAGCGGTGGTATCTGGTCCTGGAAGGCAACGGCGAGTCGACCAGCACTGTGACCACGTATTACGTGACGCCCGAATTGGTCTGGAGGCCGATGAAGAACCTGGAGCTGTTGGTCGCCGCGCCGTTGGGAGTTACGCGTGAATCGGCTGATTATGGGGTGATCGGTGCGGTGTCGTTGGAACTGGAGAATCTCACACATCGCGGCACGGACAAGGACTGAGCGGTTACCGATCTTATTCCTGCAACCGATCTTAGGGCGCGCGCATCGAAAAATCGAATAATTCGAAAACTGCGAGGTTTGTAGTGGATTTCTGGCGGGGGTTCTGGTAGAGAACACGTCGGCGAGTAGGCAGTCATGGTCATCAGTGTCATCATTCCTACCCTGAACGAGGAGGTCAATCTCCCGGTGACGTTGCGTCAGTTGGCAAACCATCCGGACGTGGAATTGATTGTCGTCGATGGGGGGTCGATCGATCACACCCGCGAACTTGCCCAAGGGTTCACGCCGTATGTCTTCCGCTCGCTGCCGAACCGCGCCAGCCAGATGAACATGGGCGCCCGACATGCGACGGGTGACATCCTGCTATTCCTGTACGCGGACACTTTTTTGCTGCCCGGCGCCCTGGAAGAGGTCCAGCGGCGGATCATCGGGGATGGGGCGGTGGGCGGGGCGTTTGATTTGCATATCGATTCGCGTCGTCGTCTGTGCAAGCTCGTCGCGCGGGCGGCCAGCGGCCGGTCGCGCTGGTTGCGGCTGCCGTACGGCGACCAGGGAATTTTTGTGTGGCGACAGGTGTTCGAGGCGCTGGGCGGGTTCCCCGAGATCCCGATCATGGAAGATATTTCGTTCGCGCGGCGATTGCGTCGCGCGGGACGGCTGACGTTTATCCGTTCAGGACTCGTCACCAGTGGCCGGCGGTGGAACGCCAATGGCGTGGTGCGGACCACGCTGGTGAAATGGTGGGTGACATTGCTGTTCCTGTTGCGGGTTCCCCCGCCGCAGATCCGCCGCATTTATGACAGTTGGCTGGTGCCGGGCAAACCACGCCGGGACAAGAGCGAGTTGATTCCGCCCAACCAAAAGAGCCTGCAAGAGCGGCGGTAGTCGGGAGAATCGAACTCCCGCGCCGCTTTCCGAGAAAGTTTTTCAGACCGGCTATTGTGCGGGCTCAGAGACCCTCGCACAACAAAATGATCCCGTTGGATTAGTGTTGGTTGATCACGTCGATCAGGGAGCGCAACCGGCCGAAGTTGGTGCGGTTGAACGGGAAGACGATCCGGTGCAGGTCCTTCAACTCGGGCTCGTTCTCTTCTTCCGGGAGCGGGGGGGACGCGCGGAACTGGCCGCCGTTGACACAGATATCGGAGAAGCGCGCGTTGAGTGTGCGCAGCAGGTTGTCGGTGACCGGGTATTTCACGCGCACGATGGTCGCGTCCTTCACGTAGCGGAAAGAGTGATAATTGCTGTAGAACTGCGTGATTTCCGCGCAGGCTTCCTCGACGTCGTCGGTGACCTTGAACAGCGCGAGGTCTTCCTTGCTGACCAGCGCCTCGTCGAGGAGCTGGTCCTCGACGAACCGCCACCACGTTTTCCAGTAATTGCCGCGCGGGCGGTCGACGAACACGAGCGGCTTGGGCTGGCTCTTGCCCGTCTGCATCAGCGTGAGCGCCTCGAAGCCTTCGTCGTGCGTGCCGAATCCGCCGGGGAACAACACGATGGCGTCGCTCTCCTTGATGAAGCAGAGTTTGCGGGTAAAGAAGTACTTGAAATTGATCAGCTTGCGGTCGCCGGCGATCTCGATGTTCGGCTCCTGCTCGAACGGCAGGCGGATGTTGAGGCCGAAACTGTTCTCGCGGCCCGCGCCGCGTTGAGCGGCGCCCATGATTCCTTCCCCGCCGCCCGTGATGACCATGAACCCGCGTTCCACGATGGCTTTGCCGAACGCGACGGCTTGTTGGTACTCCGCCGCGTCGGGTTTGGTCCGCGCCGAGCCGAAGATGGTGACTTTGCGCCGGCCGCGGAACGGCGCGAAGACCTTCGAGGAATAGCGCAGCTCTTTCAGCGTGGAGGTGATGACCTTCATGTCGAGGCGGTCGGCCTTGTCGTCGATGAGCCGCAGCGCGGTCTCGATGATGTCCTCGACGAGGTCGCCGCTTTCGTAACCGGCGGCGTGTTGCTGGATGAGTTGCTGGATGAGAGATTGGTCCTTATTGGACTGGGACATAATGCTTCCTTATTCCTATTGGGCGGGGAGCACTGCTTGAGTCGAGCTTCGAACCTTCGGTGAGTCGAGGGCCGACTACAGCGTTGCACCCCGCGCGTGTTTGTTTCAGTTGACGACGAAGTCTACTCCCTCACGGCGGCGTGTAAAGGTTTATTTTGGATGGCCGCCGGCAAAACGGCTTGCGGCGACGGGTTGACTCGTGTAGCTCGGCATGACAGGAACCACACCGTCGTATGGTTCGGCCATGGTCTTGGAAGCGGGGTTGGGATAGACTGGGGAAATGCAAAGGCGACCGGACGTTTCGGAGTTGTTGGTGGACGCGTTGCGAACGGCGCGGACGGTGGTGGTGTTGACGGGAGCGGGGGTGTCGGCGGAGAGCGGGATACCGACCTTCCGCGATGCGATGGACGGGTTGTGGTCGAAATTCGATCCGCACGAGCTGGCGTCACCCGAAGGGTTTACCCGCGATCCCGGGACGGTGACGCGTTGGTACGATTGGCGGCGGGAGAAATGCGCGGCGGCAAAACCGAACCCGGCGCACCTGGCGTTGGCGCGGTTGGAGGAGCATCTTGCGGCGGAGAAGCGCGCGTTCACGTTGCTCACGCAGAATGTGGACCGGCTTCATCAGGCCGCAGGCAGCCGCAACGTGGTCGAGCTGCACGGGACGATCTGGGTCTGGCGCTGCACGCGGTGCGGCATCGAACGCGAGGAACGCGGCGGGCCGTTTACAGAATATCCGCCACGCTGCGCGTGCGGCGGGGTGCGGAGGCCGGCGGTGGTATGGTTCGGCGAGATGTTGCCCGAGGACGCGATGCAGACGGCGGGCGACGCGTTGGGGGCGTGTGACTTGTTTTTCTCGATTGGCACGAGCGCGGTGGTC
The DNA here is from genome assembly GCA_963842185.1 of uncultured Verrucomicrobiae bacterium. GTDB lineage: Bacteria > Verrucomicrobiota > Verrucomicrobiia > Palsa-1439 > Palsa-1439 > Palsa-1439. The sequence continues at coordinate 57,616 of CAWJFL010000016.1, read as the reverse complement.
GAACCGGCGGCAAGTTTCATCCACCACGCGCGGCGTCAGGGCGCGAAGACGGTCGAGATCAATCGCGAGCCCACACCCATTACGCCGGTGGTGGACTGGTCATTGCTTGGAAAGGCGGGGGAGATCCTTCCCGAAGTGGTTAGGATGACGTTCGGGATTTGAGGGGCGGTGGGAAATGGGCGATGGCAGATGGGCGGAAGGCGAGCCACAGATTGCCGCGAAAGCAAGTATGCCTGCAAGCCTTTATTTTATTGGCTTGCAAGCCAGTCTGATCGGTGATACCGTATACTTGGTAAAGGGTTTGGGTGTATTTGTTCGAAAATGCTCCCGGAAGAGGGTGGGTATGGCTATGAAGAGAACAATTCTGAAGGTTTACAGAGCACTCCGATCGCGAAAGGGCCAAAGTCTGGTCGAATACTCGCTGATTCTGGCTCTGGTTGCCATCGTGGGCATCACCGTATTAAGAGGCCTCGGCAGGCACATCAACAACACGTTGTCATCGGTCAACGCGAACCTGCCGTGAGGTGCAGGGGGTCGGGTTTCACAATCCTGACCCGGCGGCGAGTTTCATTCACCACGCGCGGCGTCAGGGCGCGAAGACGGTGGAGATCAATCGTGAGCCGACGCCGATTACGTCGGTGGTGGACTGGTCATTGCTTGGAAAGGCGGGGGAGATACTGCCGGAAGTGGTTAAGGTGACGTTTGGGATTTGAGCGGCGCCCCGATCTCGAAATCGGGGTAAACTCGGGTGGGGGGCGAAGGGAATTGTGGTTTGGCATTTCCCTTCATCCGCGGAGGGCGCTGTAGTATTCCCACAACGGGCCGACGACACCGCGTTGGCGGAGCTGGTCGGCGATGGCGGCAAAACCCGGTGGCACCGGGCCGACGATCCATTGGGAAGCGCGCCGGCCAAACTCGGCGAGTTGGTCCAGGAGCTGCGTCTCGGTCAGAGCCGGTGAAATGTAATAGGCGGGATCGAGCAGGTCGGTATCCGGCGCGAGGATTCCTTCCCGTCGGGCGCGGGAGCACAGGGCGGTGCCGGGATAGATGCGCATGCCGGCAAAGGCGAAGATGATCGCGTCGGCCAGGTGTCGCGCGTTCGCGAAACCGGTTCGCAGCGTCGCCAGGGTTTCGCCCGGACCGCCGCACATGACGAAGTGGCTGCAGTGAACCCGGGCCGCGCGCGCCAGTCGGGTGGACTCGACGATGTCGGCGACGGTGAATGTCTTGCCGTATCCGACGAGGACCTCGTCGCAGAAACTGTCCGCGCCGAATTCGATGTGGGTCAGCCCGGCCTTCGCCATCAACCTCATCAATTCCGCCGTCAGGTTCTTCGGTCGCAGGAAGCAGGTCCACGTCAGCCGGATCCCGCGGCGGAGAATGGCTTCGCAGATACCGGCGACATGCTCGTTGTTGAGGTTGAAAACGGCGTCGGCGATGAAGACGTGTCTGGCGCCCTGCTGCTGAATGGCGGCCAGTTCATCGGCGACGGCCTCGGGCTGGCGTCGGCGATTGTCGCGGCCTTCGATCAGCGGGTAGGTGCAGAAGCAACAGGGCAGACTGCAACCGCGTTGCGTCGAGATGTTCAGCATGGAACTGCGTTTGAGGTAGAAGTCCACGAGGTCCTGTGGGCGTTCGGCCGGTCCGAGCGACGCGGGTTCGACGGGGACGCGCGGATTGATGACAATCTTCTCGCCGCGACGGTGGACCAGGCCGGGGATGGCACCGGGGTCGGTGCCCGCGGCGAGGGCGTTGATGAGGCGGTCGAACGCGATTTCGCCGGCGCCGTGGATGCCGTAATCGGCGTTGGTCAATCGGAGCAGTTGTTCCGGGAAAATGGAAAAGGCGCTGCCGCCGACGACAATCGGGCAGGAGCAGATGCGGCGGATGGTCTGGCAAAGCGTGACGGCGTCGCCGAAGTAGGTTTGGCGGCTCATGAACTGGACGTCGTCAATGTTGCGCAGGGATATCCCCGACGACATGCGGGCGAAACTCGGCGAGGATTTTCTCGACCGGCTCGGTGGCGGCCTGGCAATCGTGGACGCGAGTGGTGTGGCCGGCGCGGTGCAGCGCGGCGTCGAGGTGCGCCAGACCCAGCGGGAAGACCGGGTACGGCTGGTCGCAGCGATTCTGGCTGATCAACAAAATCCGCGAAGGCATCGATGGGATTGTAGGAGCGGCCGGTTGGAAAGCAATGGAGAATGCCGGGCTCGGGCGAGAGGCAGAAGACAGGAGTCAGAATTCAGCAGACAGGAGACAGCGAGCCACAGATTCACACGGATGAGGAGGGACGCACGACAGAGATCCTTCGACAGGCTCAGGATGACACAGCGGGGAAGGAGAGCACGAATCTGCGCTCACCGCGCCGGGCGGTCGGCATCGGTTCCCTCGGCTTTGTCGTACTCCTGGAAGGCGCGGTCGGCGGCGATGATCAAATCGGCTTCGGTGAGCGTGCCGTGCGTGTCCTGATAAATCGACGAGCCCTTGCGCTCGCGGAACAAGCGGTCGAGGTCTGCGGCGAGTTGTTTCAACTCCGCGTCCGAGAGCTTAGGCAGTGCTGCTGCGATTTCGGTCAGCGTGCTCATGTAGTGCAACTATAGCATAGACGCATTGGGTGGTTCAACCGCGAACGGGGCGAATTGGATTCTGAACCGAAGCCATCCACGTACAAATCCCTACCGTAAAGCGTGATCGCGACGGAGGTTTTCGACGATCTGGCGGGTGGCGGTGGATTTGTTGAGCGTGTAGAAGTGGAGGCCGTCGACGTTGGCGGCGAGGAGTTCGCGGCACTGGCGGGTGGACCAGTCGACGCCGTAGCGGAGGACGGCGTCGGGGTCGTCGGCAATCGGGTTGAGTTCGATGTGCATTTGTTCGGGGATGGCGGCGCCGCACATGGCGGTAAATTTGTTGATCTGGGCGACGTTGGTGACGGGCATGATGCCGGCGATGATGGGGACGGTGATGCCGATGCCGCGGCAACGGTCGACGAAGCGGAAGAAATCGGCGTTGTCGAAGTAGAGTTGGGTGATGATGAAATCGGCCCCGGCATCGACCTTGGCTTTGAGGCGTTTGAGATCGGTTTCGAAGTCGGGCGCTTCGGGATGTTTTTCGGGATAGCCCGCGCACCCGAGGCTGAATTTTTCCGCGAAATGTTTGCGCAGGTGGCGGATGAGGTCGACGGCGTTCTTGAAATCGGGGAACCAGCCTTCGGGGGGTTCGGGCAGGTTGGCGGGCCGGTCGCCGCGCAGGGCGAGGACGTTTTCGATGCCGTGGGTGGCGAAATTTTCGAGGATGCCGTCGATGTCGTTCAGGGTTTGGCCGACGCAGGTGAAATGGGCCATCGCTTCGAGCTTGAATTGTTCCTTGATCTTGAGCGTGACCTCCAACGTGCGGGCGCGGGTGCTGCCGCCGGCGCCGTAGGTGCACGTGGCGAAGGTTGGGCGCACCTCGTGGAGGCGCGCGAGCGTTTCGAGGAGATTGGCCATCGCCTCGTCGGTCTTCGGGGGAAAAAATTCGAACGAGACCGTTGGCCGCGTGGTCTTGAGGATGTCGCTGATTTTCATGGGGCTGTTTGCCGGCGCAGCGTCACGTCTGGCAGTATGTACTTAACGCAAACCGGGCGTCAAGCAGGCGTACCGGCTGGTACTGTCTTAATTTGAAATTGAGCGGGTGCTCAATTCCGTGTGAGCTTGTCCTTCTTTCTCAGGATCTCCAACCAGTCTTCGAGAAGAAGCGGGCATTGAGCTAGCAGCTTGGCATCGTGAGGGCCAACGTAGAGGGCCTTTGAAATAACAGACCCGCCTCCGAGCGTGAGCCGGAGAGGCGGTTCAAAGGATCGCGATGAGCGCGACCGATTACGACGAGTGCCTGCGCATGCGGCGACCGCCGAGAAGCGCGCCGATGCCCACCAGCACCATCATCCATGTCGCAGGTTCGGGAACCGGCGCAACAACGATGTCGTCAATCCCGGGTGAAGAATACCCCGAGAAGCCCTCGTCGTTCGAGGAAAAGGCAACGGAGGTTATTCCCGACCCCGTGAAACTATAGGTGTTCGCGGGTGTTTCGCCCGAAAAAAGGGAATAGAGGCCCTCGCCTGCCGTTCCTATCACTGTCTCGCCTTGATATACTGTCGCGCTCCATTCGGGAAACGAGGCGACTGAGAATTCAGCGCACCGAGTGAAGGAGAAGTTCGTCAGAGGTTGGCTAAAATTCAGGGTGAAATTCATTGCGACATTTGCATCAAAACCACTCCAATACAAGAACTGTTGGCCCGATGACGCCTGTATTTGATTGTTTAGGTCGGAGCCGCTCCTCACATACACCGAAACGCCCGGCGTCACCCCACTGACCGCAATCCCGTAGCTAGCGAAGTAATTCGACAGGACATCTCCCGAAGCACCATCTGGCAAGGTGTCGAAGTTGAGAGTGCCGCTTTGGGCACGAGTCGAGCTAACGCCAGCCACGAGGGTCAGCAACGTCACGGCGATCAATGCGCCACGTGCGCTTGCTTTGTTTATCATATGGGCTTCACTTCTGTTCATGTTGCTCTCCTTCCGATTGTTCTGGCATAGAATCTGCCAGTTTGGTTTCTGTTCCACTTCGCCCAGCGAAATTCTCCAAGGGTCCGATAGAATGGAGAGCGCAGCCGCAGGCAGTTCACCGAGTCGTGAACAAGGCTTCGGTTGTTGTTTCGTTGCCGTTTAATCCTTACGGCTGCGCTGCTCCAATAGCGTTCATGGCAACAGCACGCGGACGCGGTAGTACCGCGACGGTGTGTTGGTGGCGCCGCCAGCGTCGACCATGTTGGTGATGATGCCGATTCCGGTCCCGCCACTGAGGATGTTGGTCGTGCCAGCGGAGGGCACGGGCAGGAAGGTCCCGTTGTAACTCCCGTTGGCGGCGCCGGTGGAGTATTCCAGTATGTTGGTGCGCAACGCGATGCCCGGCGACCAGGTGCTGTCGCCGTTGGCCCCGAGATACGTCACGTTCATGTCAGCACCCTGTCTCGCGAGACTGATGATGTGCGGGTACGCCGCCGGGTTCGAGCCGCTGAAACCCGCCATGAACTTGTTGGTGTTGCTCATCCCGGTGCCATAGTAGTCAACACCCGGTGCGGCGTTCGGGTTGTCCGTGCTGCCGAAGTAGTGAGTCTGCCAGTGCGTGAACGGGCTGGCCGACGCGGAATCCACGGTGAAAAACTCGCCGGACTTCGAACTGTAGTTGAACGGGAGGCTGGGGTAATTCGGCGACCCGGGCGGTTGCCCTGGAAGGGACTGATTCGACAGACCGCTGTCGCTGGTGCCGGCAATATCGACCAGCACGTAGATCAAGCCGCCCGCATACCCGATCTCATTGAGCGGGATGGCCAATTCAAGACCCGTCGTCGTGCTGAGCATCGCCGTTGAGTTGGCCGCGGCTCCCATCGTGGTCTCCGTGCTGATATGGGTGTCGTTCAGGGCCAGCGTCGCATGGGCAAGGTAGCTGCCGCCGGTGGGGAGGCCGCTTCCAATTCCACCGGGCACAACCACGGAACCGACGTATCCACCAGCGAGGCTGCCCGCCCCCCCGTAGGTATACTCTTCCACGTAGGCGACGTTCGCGTAGTCGTCCATGGTCCACGCGTAGGTCGCTTGGAAGCCCGAACCAAACTGCGAGCCGTTCAGGTTCTTCAGGTTGGCGGTGAGAGGCGCCGCGAGCGTGCTCTGGCCCGGCGCGCCGCCGTCGACAAAGACGTTTACATAGTTGCCGTTGTCTTGGAAGTTGCCCGCGAGGAACAGGTACAGATACCCACCGGAAATCACGCCGTAAGCGGCATCCAACTCCGAACCACCCGCCGAAGTGCCGTCGCCCGCGGTGTTGAAACCGTAACTGGTCTGGATGGTTTGGATGGCCAACGCGCTGGTGCCGGGGACGTTGGGGCCATAGTTAACTCCCGTGGTAGCCAAATTTCCGGTGATTTGTTGGACCAGGAGGGCATTGATCAGGTCGCTCCCGGTCGGCGTGCCCCAGCCGGTGCAAAGGTCGTAGCCGTACTCGGCGAAGAATCCCGTCGTACTGCACGGATTCGTATTATTGCCGGACGTGATGTCGTTGAAGCACTGCGTATAGCTTGGCCCCGCACCGATGGCATAGATGGCGGGATTGAGGAAACCGACCGAGGGTTGACCGTTGGCTGCCCCTTGCTGGTTGACCAATGCGGTGAAGCCCGCCCACAACGGCGCCGCAAAGCTGGTCCCCCAGCCCCAAGTTGCAATGCCGTAATAGACTAGAGCGGTTTAAATAAAACTGTAGCCACACGAGGCAAACCAATTCCTGGCATCTTGGCGTGTCACGCCCTCCAAAGCGACCGCCATCGCTTGAACCAGCGTTGGCTGCGTTCGTGCTTCGGCTGTCCGCAGGCTGGCTTTGACTTTGCTCCACAGTTTCTCGATCGGGTTGAGGTCCGGTGAGTAGGCCGGCAGAAAACGAATCGCGGCGCCCGCCGCTTCGATCAAAGAGAGGGTCGGCTGGCTCTTGTGCGGGGCGAGGTTGTCCAAGATCACCACGTCGCCCGGGTGCAGCGTGGGGCACAGGACGTGGCGGACATAGGCCCGAAACACCTCCGTATCGGCGGTTCCCTCGATTGCCATGCAGGCGGTTGAGCCATCCAGTCGCAACGCCCCGATCAGGGTGGTGGTTTGCCAATGACCTTGGGGAGCGCTGGCGTGGACGCGCAGACCCCGCGGCGCACGGCCGCACAAGCGGGTCAGGTTGGTCGTGGCACCCGACTCGTCAAGGAAGATCAACTTGGCGGGATCGAAGCCCGTTTGGTAGCGCCGCCACGTGCGGCGCGCGCGGGCGATATCCAGGCGGTCTTGCTCGCTGGCGCGGAGCGTCTTTTTTTATATGTCAGCCCCATCTTCGCCAAGGCGTAGTGGATGGCCGGCAGTGAGCACTTCAGGGCCACGGCCTGGCGCAGCTCGCGCAAGGTCAGGTCCGGCTTGTGGCTCAGCAGCGCTCGCAACTGGCGATGATGGATGTCCAGAATCATCGGCTTGCGTCCCGAGAAATGGTGGCGCGGGCCGATCTGGCCGGTGCGCCGACGCTGCTGCAAGAGTTTCTTGACCATCCCGAACGAAACCTGGTAGCGAGCCGCAACCTTGTCGCGGGTGCCCTCGCCGTGGTCGTAAGACGCCAAGATCCGTTCCCGCAGATCCAGTGATAGGGTTCGCATGAACGCACCCTACCAGGGACCAAGCGTTGTGGCTACAGTTTTATTTAAACCGCTCTAGCCCGATTTGGTCAGCGACCATCGCGACATCCGGGATGTTCCGCATGGTGGTCGATCCTCCCACGCGCGTCATGTTGACACCGTGTTGCCAGTAGGGAATCGAGTAATAGGTACTGACGCCGCCGCTGCTGCCGACATAGTCGCCGTTTACGCCATTCCACCCTGGGGGATCGTATCCCAAATTCCACACCGATTCCGAGGCATAGGAAACCCCGGCGCCATTCATGCTCAATTCCGTTCCCCCGACGATCGTGATGTATGGATCATCACACGGCCAGTAGATCGAACCGCAGAACGCATCGATGTCGCCGGCTGCCGAAAAGAACGACTGACCTTGAGCGATCATTTGCTGGAAGATCTGGTCCCCGGTCGGATCTTCACCGACCCACGCCCAAGAGGAACTGAACTGCTTGATTTGGAGGTGAGAGGCCATGCTGTTGAGTATGTCGTCCCATTCCCAAAAAGTTCCTTCGAATACCACCACCGCAGCCAAATTGGTTGCCATGGCAACGACCATTTCGATGTCCAACGACACCTCGCCCACATTGCCGGTATTGGACGATGGAACCCCAGTGGCGCCATCCAACAGCACGTTTTGCAGGGGGACATGGGGCAGCCCACATAAGTCTTCGTAACTCGTGATGTCATTCGTGAAGTACCCGTCAAACTCGACGAGACCGACCATCTGACCGGAACCATCCAGCGTGGTGCCCGGAGCGTAGGCGTTCCTGAAATCATTGCCTATGTAGTGGCCATTTGGCGAGGAACCCGAAGCAGGGCTTGCGTTTCCTGTGGCCGGCCTGATCTGCGATGCCGGACGTGGAAGCGCATAGTCACTGAGCCCGCTGATGTGTAGGATTGGCACGCTCGTATCGACCGAGGGCTCAACGTCCGGGGCGTAAAACTCCCGAGCCTCGGTGGGATGCTGGTACGTGCGCAGCGTAACATGGAACGTCTTCTCGATGTCCGAAACCTTTCCCGAAACATCCAGCACAACGCGGTTGCCATGCGTGCCAACTACCTTCAGCCCGTTGCGGTTGGCGAGATCACTGACCGCCTGATAATCCTGTTCCGTCGGCCCAAACATCGCTGTGAACTGCTCCGGCGTAACATACTGACGGTACTTCGGACTGGCCGGATCGTAGAGCTGTTGAAGCAGGCTGGTGAGAGCTTCCTTATTGCGCAACGGCAACCCAATCGCCAGCTGCAAGGTATCCGTGCTTGGAAGCCGGCCCACTGGCTGCAGATTCAACTCCGTCACCGCTGTCGGCACGTGGCCACGAAGTAGCTGTCTTTCCGCAGCGCGGGCGTGCGTTACGACCGATAGATTGAGCGCCAGCGCGGCCAACGCCAGTGCGAGTGAAAGGATTTTGTGTGTGGCTGTTTTCATAGTGTCTCCTGGCGTGCGACGGGCACGCGATTCAGCTGCGTGGTTGGATGGGCGGGTGCCGAGTGAAGATGGCACGCCCGTTGTGAGTGGAGGTCGGCTCGAAGGATACAGGGGTCAGCGAAACGTTCGGTACCGGACACGCCGCTTACAACCAACGTTTGGTTCGAGTTCAATTCTCGCCCTGACTCGAACCCAAAACAGGATGGCAAGCGTCTTGACTTACATCGTCCTCGCCGGCGCGAAATCTACCGCCAAATCAATCCTCCCGGCAAGCAAATTCGGACACTACAGGCTTGGCTCAAAAAGGAGGGGTTCGTAAACCGTGTTCGAGACGTTATAGTTTCATAAGTGGAGCGACGGCAACGTCGATCACGGAGTCGGGGGTGGAGCGGGCGGGCTCTTGGCAAGCGGGCCGCGTGCGCCACAATTCGGAGAGGGCGGGAAACCCTGCGGGCTTCGCGCCCTCTCGACCGGCCCGGATGCGCTGGGGACAGCGCATGCTACAGCTAGAAGGACGGCGCGCCCGGCGGTCGCGCCCTACCACAGGGATTGCGATTCGCGACCGTGGCAAGCGGGACACTCGCCCTACAATACGGAGACGGCGGGAAACCCTGCGGGCTTCGCGCCCTACAATAGAAAAGGGCGATCATCGGTCGAGGAACTTTTTGAAGAACGGCGATTTTTTGTAATCGCGGGCGACACGGTCGAGGATGCGGTCGCGATGGTCGATGAGGCGTTTGGGTTGGCGGGGTTTGAAGTGGTCGAGCGCGTAGGCGGTGATCAGGGGAAGGGCGATGGTCGAGTCGGCGTAGCAGACGACGGCGTCGGGGAGTTTTTTCGGGTCGACCTTGCCCCAACTGACGGCTTCGGAGGGCGTGGCGCCGGAGAGGCCGCCGGTGTCGGGGCGGGCATCGGTGATTTGGAGGAAATAATCGTGGCCGTTTTCGTTGAGGCCGAGGACTTCCTGGATTTGGGGCTCGGTCTGGAGCATGAAATTCTTGGGGGAGCCGCCGCCGAGGATGAAGACGCTGGAGTTGCGGCCATTTCGTTTGGCGTCGTAGACGATGCCGGTGGTCTGGTTGACGTCGCGGTTGACGTCGAACTGGAGTTTGTAGCCGGCGAGGCTCATGGCGGCGACGTTCATGCCGATGGAACTGTCGCCCGGGCTGCTGGTGAAGCAGGGGACGGCGTATTGGTAGGCGACGGAGATGAGGGAGGTGTCTTTGAGGCCGAGTTTGCGCTCGCGTTGGTGGACGTATTTGCCGAGGAGGTAGTGGAATTCGTCGGTGCCCATGGGCCGCTGGAACTCGGGACCGCTGATGACCTGGCGGATGAAGGCGTCGGTGTCGAGGAGGACGGTATAATCGAAGAGAATGTCGTAGATGCGGATAATGCGGCGTTTGCGCAGGTCGACGTCGTCGAGGAACGGCGAGCCGCGGTAGAGCTTCATATCGAGGCCGTAATGGATGTCGTGGTAGAGGTTGGCGCCCGTGGTGACGATCCAGTCGATGAAGCCGGCTTTGATGAGCGGAATGAGACAGGAAATGCCCAGGCCGGCGGGCACGAGCGCGCCCGTGAGACTGAACCCGACCAGACCGTTGCGGGGCAGCATCTTTTGCGTGAACAAGCTCGCAGCCCTCGCGGAGACGGGCGGCGTTGTAGGCCTGGAAGGTGTCGGCGACGAGTCGGGACGCGCGGGCGCCCCGGGCGACGGGCCGGGGATTGAGGCGCGAGAATCGGCTGAATTTGCTGACGTTTTTCATGTGGCAGAGATTTTTCTTCGTGCAAACGTCCCAGCGAGCCCCTAGAATTAACAGCGGCGAAAACTTTTGCAACCTATTTAGGAGGCACATTCCATGGAGCCACGAGAGATACACATCGGCCATAGTCCCGACCCGGATGACGCATTCATGTTTTATGCGTTGACCCACGGCAAACTGGACACGGCGGGTCTGACGTTCAAACATGTCATCCGGGACATCGAGAGCCTGAATCATCTGGCCGTGGAAGGCGAACTGGAGGTGACGGCGCTCAGCGTACACGCGTATGGGTACGTGATGGACAAGTACGCGCTGGCGGCGAGCGGCGGAAGTTTCGGGGACAAGTGCGGGCCGATCGTGGTGGCGCGAAAACCGATGGACGTGGGGGAGTTGGCCGACGACCGGATCGCCGTGCCCGGCACGATGACGACCGCGTATCTGCTGCTGAAACTGCTGCTGATGAATTTCAAGTTCGAGGTGGCGGCGTTCGACAAGATCATGGATCTGGTCAAGAGCGGCGAAGTGGACGCGGGGTTGTTGATTCATGAAGGGCAGATCACGTACCAGCAAATGGGGTTGCACAAGATTGTTGATCTGGGCGAGTGGTGGTATGCGGACACGGGATTGCCGACGCCGCTGGGCGTGAACGCGGTGCGCAAGGACCTTGGCAAGCAATTGATGCGCAAGATTTCGGAGTTGCTGACGGCGAGCATCCGCTACGCGTTGGAGCATCGCGAGGAAGCCGTGGCCTATGCCCGAGAATTCGGTCGTGGCATGGACGCTGCTATGACAGATCGGTTCGTGGGAATGTATGTCAACCCGCTCACACTGGACATGGGGCTGAAAGGCCGCGAAGCCATCGCACTGTTGTTGACCCGCGCTTATCACGCCGCGCTGGTGCCGCGTCCGGTGAATCTGGAGTTTGTCGAGTGATGGCGCACACCGCAAGCAACGAAGGGCATGGCGCGTGAAGTCCGGCGGGCGTGTTTCCATCCTGTCCCGAGGGCTGTTTCTGTTGTTGGTGGCAACACCTGTCTGTCACGCGGCTTGGGACTTCACAGCGCCAGGCGAACCGAACCGCAACTGGAGCGCGGCCCTCAGTAGCAGCCTGCAATATGACGACAACTTTAACGCGACTGAGACCAACCGCCAGTCGGGCTTCCGGTATAGCTCGGACCTCACCCTGCGGGCCAGAATTCCCTGGGAGCGTTTTCTTCTCAATGGGCAATACGATTACGGGGTTTCGTATCCGAACAATTACTTTTTGGGTGGAGTGAACGAGAGTCACACGCTGAACGCTTCGGGGATCTACACCCTGAACCCGAGGCTGATACTGAGCCTCGGCGAGAATTTTGTTTATTCGCTCCAGCCGCAACTGGTACAGACGGCCGCTGGAGTACCCGTTAGCATTATCCAGGCGGGTACGTATCTTTACGACGCGGTCGGGGCCAATGTGAGCTACTCATTGACACCCCGCTGGACCGCTTCCGTGTCGGGGAATTGGGACATCTGGAGGTATCAGGAGTTGGCTTTCGCAACCAATAATGACCACCAGGATTACTCGATGACGCTTTCTGCCATCTACTCCGTGGATACGCGTACGACTGTGGGAGTGAATTACCAGTATGCAGGGGACATCTACACCAATCCCGGCTTCGAGAACGGTCTGAACGCCTATTCCAACACCGGGTATCTGTCCCTGGCACACCAGTTTAATCCGAAGTTGGCGCTGGTGCTCAATGGCGGCTATACCGTGCGCAATGCGGAGGACGGTACCACCAGTACCTCCCCGTCCGGGTACGGCTCCCTCATCTACAATTACGGTCCGGTGGACACGATCTCACTCATTGTGGCCCAATCATTGAGTTCAGCCGGCATCCAGTACTCACACAGTTACAGCGCGCAGGAGACAACGAGTTTCGACCTGCGGGTCAATCATCGGTTTACACCCAGGCTGCATACGACGGTTGAGGCCACGTACGCATACAATACGTTCACTGCGCCGCTGCTTAACCAGCAGCTTCAGGTGCGGACCGCGACGCCAAACGACGAGGCGATCACGGCGCATTGGGGAATCGGCTATGATTTCCGGATCTGGTTGTCCGCGGGAGTAGATTACTACTACAGCAGACTTCTTTCTTCAGATGTGAACCTGGTTCAGCCGTATTCCCGTGACCAAATCAGCGTGAGCTTGACCCTGGTATACTGAGTGGGTGGGCGAAAAACGCACCTTTCGGCACGGGAATTGCGTCTCTTCAGATGCGAATGGAAAAACGGCGGAAACATCACCCGATCAGCAACACTGGCAAGGTGTTCTCGAGTGCGGAGTTGCCACTTGACTTTTCACTTGCCTGCGGGCTGAACTTGGTGTTTAGTGCACGGACTTCAAAAGTTTACTGATGGATACGACTCAACCAGCCGCTGAGACGCGCCTGCACTTTCTGGATTATTGGCGCGTCATTAGAACCCGCAAGGTGATTCTGTTCTTGGTCTTCTTGCTGGTCGTGCTGACTGTTTTTACCATAACCCTCTTCCAACCAAAGATTTACTCGGCATCAGCCCGCATCAAGGTCGAACCAGAGAGGCCGACGGTGCGAATGGGTGGGGGAGAAGAAATGCCGGTCTACGATCCGTATTTCCTGCAAACCCAATACGAAATCCTCCAGTCGCAGAAAATTCTGTACCCGGTAATCGACCGGCTTAATTTGCAGCAGCACTGGGGAGGCGACGTCAAACTGCCCGAGGATGTGGCTTTCAGACGGCTAAAGGGGTCGATGTCCGTTCGTCGTTTCCGCGACACGTCGCTCATCGAAATTTCGGTATCTGACCATGAGGGCGCGCTGGCAGCAGAGATTGCCAACACGGTCGCTGATTACTATAAAGATGAGCGGTTGGAGGTGAAGCGCGAGGATACTCAGAAGGGAATTGACAAGCTGCACGACGAAGTAGCGCAGCAGGAAGAGCGGGTCCGTCAGGCTCAGGAAAAGGTCGAGAAGTACCGCAAAGAGCTGGGTGTGCCCGTGTTCGACAAGACCAAGCTGAACGACGCCACGCTCCAGCAGTTGGAATCGAAGTTGACCGAGGCCCGCAATGAAGCGGCCGGACTTCAAGAAGAACTGAATGAAATCGAAAAACTCACCCCCCGACAACTGCGTGGTGCCGTCACCAAGTTGATCAGCGACTCCACGGCGCAGTCGCTTCTGCAAAACCTGACCGATACCGAAACGCATCTGGAGACCGCCAAGGAGGATTATGGTCCGGAGCACCCGACGGTTCTGGCCTTGATCGCCACACGCGACAAACTGCTGGACCAGCTCAATGAGCGTCTGGAGGGCATCAAGGCGGGTATCGCCATCGAGTATGCGGTGGAAAAGGCCCACGCCGATGACCTTGAGAAGCAACTCGACGATGCCAAGAACGCCGACCTTGTCTTGCAGAGTGAAAAATATCTCCCGTTCCGAAATGCCCAGCGCGAGGAGGAGTTGGAGATGAGACTGTGGGAAAGTCTCAAGGCGCGTTTGCAAGAATCTACGGTCGAAATGGAATTGCCGCGTAGCCCGGTCGAAGTAATTGACCACGCCGAAACGCCACCGCCGCAGAGGTACGTTAAACCCAACATCTGGCTGAACGTTGGCATGGGAGCCGTCGCCGGGTTGGTGCTCGGCGTCGCCCTGGCGTTCTTCATCGAGTTCCTCGACACCAGCATCAAGAGAATCGAGGACATCGAGAAGTACCTGGGGTTGCCCGTCCTCGGCGTCGTCGGACAACAGGCCGGATTGCTGCACCGCGGGAATGTTTCCATGTCCCATCTCGAGGCCTACCGCATGTTGCGCACCAACATCGAATTCGCCAAACCGGAGGGCGCACCGACCTCATTTTGCGTGCTCAGCGCGGGCGCCGGAGAAGGCAAGTCGTTTACCATCGCCAACCTCGCCTTTGTCTACGCACAACACGGGGCCCGTGTCCTCGTGGTCGATAGCGATCTGCGTCGCCCCGGCGTTCATGAGCATCTGGGAGTCGCCAACAATATCGGTCTCGCGGATTATCTCAGCGGCGCCAAGAGCGTTCAGGACATTATCCAACCGACCGAAACCGCAAACCTCTGGCTGATCGCCGCCGGTGGCGGTTCCTCGGCGCGGGCGGCCTTGCATTTGCTGACCTCGCAACGGATGGCGGAACTCATCCGCCAGGTCGTGCAACAGTTCGATGTGATCATTTACGATACGCCGCCCATCCTCGGTGTCAGCGACGCCGCGGTCATGACCCGTGAAGTGGGCATGTCGGTCCTCGTGGTCCAGCACCGCCGTTACCCGCGCAACATGGCCCGCCGCGCCGTGCAGGTCATTCAGAACGCCGGCGGCAAGCTGCTTGGGTGCGTGGTGAATAACGTCCAACTCGGCCACGATGAGACCTACTACTACTATCACGACCACTATCACGACCAGCTCGAGTTCGCCCAACACACCCGCGAACTACGCGAGAAAAAGCAGATCGCAGCCACCAAGCCATCGGGCGGTGATGAGATTGACCTGTCCGGAAAGTATTGAAAGAGCGATTCGCCGCAGACCAATTTGGCGATCCAAATTATGCAGAGCATCGTGGAACGATTGACTTCATGAATTCAACCCGACCCATCAATCGATGCGCGTTGGTTGGCTGGCGCATAGCTCTGGCAGCCATCCTCGGCCTGTCCGCCGGATGTAGTACCGTCAACGACCTGTTCGGTTGGTCGAACCCGCCGAAGGCGCCTGCCCGGACATCGTCCGCCACCGCCACCGCGGCCACCGCCGCGGGCGGGAGTGACGAAGAGGCTTCTGGCAGACTCCGCACGGGAGACGAGATCGTCGTCCGTATCGACGCCGGCGCGGCGACCGCCGTAATGGGGGGCTCGCCTACCGATGCGATCATTGACGACCAGGGAAACATCGAGTTGCCACTGATCGGGCAGATTAAGGCGGCCGGTTTCACCACGAGTGAACTCGCCGAACGTATTGAGTCCAACTACGTGCCCCGCTACTACGTGCGGTGTACCGCCTCCGTCCTTGTTGCCCAGCGTTTCTTTTATGTCGGTGGCGAAGTGAAGAATCCCGGGCGCTTCCTCTGGAGCGAGGACACAACGTTGTTGAAGGCCATCAACACGGCCAGTGGATTTACGGATTACGCGAATCGACGCAAGGTGCAATTGGTCCATGGCAAGACCACCGAAACGTACGATTGTGAAGACCTGCAGCGCCATCCGGCCAAGGACGTCCCGATCCGGCCCGGGGACACCTTGACAGTGCCACGCAGCATCTTCTGAAAAATCGACCGTCGGATTGCCAGTCAACAGGAGGAGTCGCGCTACGGGTACGGTGAACCACCGCTCGGGTAACCGCAATGTCCGCGCCATCTGGTCGGGCCCACAGTCCCCATTGGGGCACGTCTGCCAGACCGCCGTCGTTGTCCTCAGCCTGTTGATCCTGGCGTTTGGCCCGTTGGCTTTCGGCGCGGTTCGGCTTTGGGCTCTTGGTCCGGTCTTCATCGCCATCGAAGTGGCGGGTGTGCTGTGGATCATCCGCATTCTCAACGCCCGGGAAATCCCCGTGATCTTCTCCGCGGTCGGCCCACCGGTCGTTGCCCTGGCGGCGTATGGCGTGATTCGGTACGGCTTGAGCGAGATCGAGCCGATCGCCAGTGTCCCAATGATGCAATGGCTCGCCGCAGCCCTCCTCTTCTTTCTGGTCCTCAACAACGTCCGACACCGTTGGCATGTCACACTGGTGGTATGGGTGCTGGTTGGCACGGGCACAGTAATCGCCCTTTGCGCGTTGTGGCAGGTAATCGCCGGATCATCGTCCGTGTGGGCGTTTCCCCAGTACGACCGGTATCTGGGCAGTCCCAGTGGCACGTTCATTCGCCCGGGCCACGGCGCGGCTTACCTGCAAATGGTGTTCCCGATGGCCGCCGCCACCTTCCTTTTTTCCCGTCGCCGTTTTGAACAGAAAGTGGCCATCGCCATCGCCTGTTTGCTCATGGGTACGGCCTTGTTGTTGATCGCCGCCCCCAACGGGTTGCTGGGATGGCTGGCCAGCATGATTGTTCTGCTGGTATACATCATCAAACGCGGCAGCAAGAAGTCGCGCTGGCTGATGGTCGGAGTGGGACTGCTGGGTCTCTTGCTGGTCGCGGCCCTCATCAGTCTTTTGGCGTCGGGAGCATCAGAGCGAGGGTTCCCGACGACGGAACGCGAGTACCGGGGAGCGCAGTGGCGTGCCGCTTGGCAAATGGCACGCGGCAACCTGTTGCTGGGAGCCGGGCCGGGCATGTTTCGGTGGCTGTATCCGTCCTACCGGACCGTGCAAGGTGTGATGGACACGCCGGACAATGAATATGGGAGCGTGTTCTCGGAATGCGGAGTGATCGGTTGCGTGCTGGTCGTGTGGGTCCTCGTGGCCTTCGTGATCGCGGTCATTCAAATCCTCTCCGTCCGCGCGTCGCGGTATTCCGCTTCCACTCCGTCGAACCGCTACGCCTTTGCCGTCGGGGGACTGGCGGCGGTCATGGCCGTCGCCATCGGCGTCATTTTCGACTCGAGCCTCCACGCGCCGGCCAATTTATTTACCTTGGTGGCCATCATGGGGACGACGCTTACCTGCGGCGTCCATCCCAGCGGCAAAATCGATGAGGACGAGGAGTTACCGGGCCGGTATGCGCCCCTCGCGGTCAAGGGAGTCAACAAGGTCGCGCTGGCCGTGTCGCTGGCCATCGTGGTGCTGCTGCTCGCGTCGCGATTGCGCAAGAGCTACCCGTCCGATTTCTATTTGCGACTGGCCCGACGTGCCGGGGATTTGTTGGACTGGGACACGGCCCGGGAGCGATACCTGCAGGCGTGGAAGTTTGACCGCCGCAACTTCGAAGTCACCACCGCCATCGGTGACTCATTGAGCGCGCGCGCCACGTGGGACGTCGCGCAACGTGACAAACTGTTGGATGAAGCGCTGACCTGGTATGAGCGCGCTTTCACAGCCAATCCCTACGCCATGGATGTTCAGGTCAAAATCGCGCGCGTGTACGACGCCTTGGGCAAACGAGAGCTTGCCGAGCAGTGTTACCGTCGCGCGCTTCAGGCCGACCCCGAAAACGCGTCCTACCATGCTCAGCTCGGGCTGCATGGCCTGCGTTGGAGTGACACCGAGGACGCCGTTGCCAGTTTTGCGCGGGCCTACGAACTGGGCGGCGACTACCCACTGCCGGAACTCGAGTTGCGGCGGCTGGGCAAGCTGGGGCCATGAGCCTCTCGCCCGGCACATTACGCCGGCTGGCGGAAATCGTCGGCGGCGAGGTGAACCTGCGGCATTCACCCGAAGAACGCATCGCCTACAGCTACGACGCGACCGCGATGCTCGCGCAGCCGCCCGAAGCCATCGTTTTCGTCGAATCGTCGCAACAGGTTTCTGATGTCCTGAAGCTCGCCAACGCGGAGGGGTTCAAGGTCGTCCCCCGCGGCAGCGGCACCAATCTCAGCGGCGGCACGATCCCCGTGGAAAATGGCATCGTGCTCGTCACCGTAAAGATGGACCGAATTCTGGAGATCGATCCACGCAATCTCACCGCGCTCGTCCAACCGGGTGTGTTGACGGCGAGGATTGACGAAGCTGCGGCGGCGCACGGGTTGTTTTACCCGCCAGATCCCGGCTCGTTAAAAGTGTCCACCATCGGCGGGAACGTCGCGGAGAATTCGGGTGGATTGCGCGGACTTAAGTACGGCGTCACGCGGGATTACGCTCTCGGACTGGAAGTCGTGCTGCCCACGGGCGACCTGCTGCGCTGCGGCACGAAGTGCGTGAAAGATGTCGCGGGTTACTCGATCAAAGATCTGTTCATCGGCAGCGAAGGCACGCTCGGTGTCGTCACGCAAATTTTGCTCAAACTGCTCCCGCGGCCCGCAGCCCGCAAGTCCATGCTGGCCACGTTCCCGTCGATGACCGATGCCGCCGAAACTGTCAGCGCGATCATTGCCGCGAAGATCATTCCCTGCACGCTCGAGTTTCTCGACCGCACAACGATTCGCTGCGTCGAAGATTACGCAAAGGCTGGTTTGCCGCTCGACGCCCAAGCCATTCTGTTGATGGAGACGGATGGCCACCCCGTCGTCGTTGAGGAGGAGGCCGCGCGCATGATCGAATTGGCGAAACGACACCGCGCCCGTGACGTGCGCATCGCGAAAGACGCCGCTGAAGCCGAGAAACTTACCTCCGCTCGTCGCGCCGCCTTCAGCGCGCTCGCGCGCGTCTCACCGACGACGATTCTTGAGGACGCCACCGTCCCGCGTAGCGAACTGGCCACGATGATCGCGTTCATCCAGCAGACGGCGGAGAAATACAAACTCAAGATCGGCACGTTTGGCCATTTCGGGGACGGCAATCTGCATCCGACGTTTCTGTGTGACGAACGGAACCACGAAGAAATCGAATGCGTCCACGCCGCGTTCCGCGAGATTTTCGAGAAAGCCATCGCGCTGGGCGGTACCATCACCGGCGAACACGGCGTCGGCCTCGCCAAGAAAGAATTCCTGGAAAAGTTCGCCGGCAAGACCAGCCTCGACGTGATGCGCGCCCTCAAGCGCACCCTTGATCCCAACCATGTCCTCAACCCGGGCAAGATCTTTGACTGAGCCGAATCTGCTGAGTCAACTCGACTACTCGGTCCTGCAGCAATGCATTCACTGCGGGATGTGTTTGCCGACGTGTCCCACGTACGATGCGACGAAGGATGAGACGAGTAGTCCGCGTGGTCGCATCGCGTTGATGCGGGCCGTCGCCGATGGGAAGTTGGCGGCCAATTCGACTCAATTCGCGCACGAAATGTATTTTTGCCTTGGTTGTCTCGCGTGTGAAACTGCCTGTCCCGCAGGGGTCAACTACGCCGAGATGATCGAGTTTGCCCGGGCCGAGGTGGAATCCAACGGCGCGAAAACGAGTGCCAGTCGCAACTTCATCCGTGCGGTTGCGCTTCGTTGGCTCTTCGCAAAGCCGGGACGATTACGCTTCGTTGCAAGGCTTTTGCGTCTTGATCAAACCATCGGCCTGTCGGGCGCAATCTCTCGGTTGCTTCCAAAGCAGTTACGTGAACTGCACGCGATTCAACCAAAGATTTGCGACAAGTTCTCGTTCGACCTGATCCGAGAAATCGAGTCGCCAGCAACCCCGCGTCGTTATCGCGTGGCTCTGCTGACGGGTTGTGTGCAGGACGTGGCCTATTCAAATGTAAATCGCGACACGGCGGACGTATTGCTCGCCAACGGCTGCGAAGTGTTCACCCCGCGCACGCAAGTTTGCTGTGGGTCGTTAATGGGTCACAACGGCGAACTCGAATTGGCCAAAACGCTGGCACGGCAGAATCTCGATGCATTCCGATTGGAAGAGATCGACGCGATCATTGTCAACAGCGCCGGCTGCGGTTCGTTCATGAAACGGTACGGCGATCTACTGCCGGATGATCCGCGTGCCAGGATTTGGGACGAGAAGGTGTATGATACTCACGAATGGCTGATGAAGATTGGAATCCAGCCGCCGCGTCGCAGTTTGCCGGCGACAACTCGCGTGGCGTATCACGAGGCCTGTCATCTCGTGCATGGCCAGAGGATCTCGCAACAACCGCGCGAGGTGTTGCGAGCGATTCCGGGATTGGAACTTGTCGAGTTGCCTGAAGCGATGTGGTGTTGCGGGTCCGCGGGGATCTACAACATCACGCAGCCCGACATGAGCCTGGCACTTCTCGACCGCAAAATGAAACATATCGCGGCGACCGGCGCGGAAATCGTGGCCACGGGGAATCCCGGTTGCATCGGGCAGATTCGGTACGGCGCGAGACGATTCGGAGTGAATATCGAAGTCGTACACCCGATCACCTTGTTGGCGCGCGCCTACTTTACCGGTCCCGCAGCCGGATACGATATCTCAAAACGGCTGTAGATGGTGCTGCTGCCCCCGGGCCAGTAAACGCCCGCTCCGCCGAAACGATTCGGCACGATGGTTCCCTCCAGGGCAAGCGTTTCGTTGTCCACATTGTTGGACGCGCTGACCGTGAGGGTGGTGCCGGTGACCTTCAGGGTCATGTAGGTCGTTGTTTTGAACACGCCGCTCAAAACCTGCCGGTCATTGAGGGGCGCTCCCGCGCCGTTCTCGATTTTGTATAGCTGAAACATACATTTGGAGGCGGACTGGGTCGTTCTCCACATCCGCAGGGCGTAGCCATTCTTGCTGCGTGGATCATACTTGATGTACATGTCCGCGTAGAGATTGCGCGGGCCGCTGTCGGCGGGCGAACCGGGGACCGAAAAGCCCTGGCCTGCCTTTTCGGACGCCATTACCAGGTCGACTTGCATGTCGCCGCAGTCCGCATCTTGTTGGTAGAGGAGCCAGGCTTGGGTACTCGGCCGGATGCCGTAGCCGTTCACAAAATTATCCCCGGACACAACGGCCCAAGTGCCCAGGACCGTCCACAAACCGCTCGCGTATACGTCGTTGGTTTCCGGCACGAAATTCTTGAAATTCGGCGAAACGGTGGTGGTCCGGACATCAGTTGCCGCGACGGGCTTTGCACTCACGGCCTGTATTTCCGGACCAGGATCGCTCAAGCTGTGCTTGGGCTGAACCGTCACCTTAAGATATTTGCCGACGTAGCCCATTGTCAGCGGGAGCGTTTTCAAGGGCTGGTTTCCCCTGCTGACAGCGACTTTCCTCGGATTGGTTCCGGCGGCGGTGTCGCAGAGGAACCATGAAACGAGCGACTGATCCTGCTTGCCGCCCAAATCGAGCGTGTAATTCACCGTCGCCATTCCGTCTGCGGGTGGATTCACGGTAGGCCCCGCAATCACTGCCGGCGGATCGGAGTACTTTGGCTCAACATAAACATGGGCCGTCACGTAGAAGCCGTTGGACGCGGTGGCGGTCACGGCAATCCATTCCGCCAGGCTGGTTGTATTTCGACCCGTCACAACGACATTCGAGCCCGTCGTTTGGCTGAGTGATACCAGGTCAGATTTGGTTGACCAGCTGATGGTCTGGTCGGCGCGGGTCGGCGTGACCGTCGCGCCGATGGTTGCGCCGGGTCCGCCCGTGCGAATCGACGGCGAACCGCCTGTCAACGCGATGCGGAAGGGCAGATTTCCTTGTCCGTCTGCTTCGTACTTGCCCCTCACGCCGGCCGGGTCCCAGTCGTCGGTCGGGGCGTTCGGGGCCGCCCGGAGCAGATTCCACGGGTTGAAGGCCAGGCGTTCCAGATCGGACAGCTCTCTCGAGTACGTAAACGCGGGCGCGCCGACGGTGCTATCGTAGATGACTGCGGGACGGCCGTCGGCATCTTTATTGTGATAGGTGAGGGAAAGCTGATTAGGTCTGGGCGCGGCTATGCCCCGGACCCAGGCGACGTGAGCCTGCGGCGAATCGACCGGCATCACGCAGTTGATCAGGACATTGGGTCGTTCGGCGCTACGAAACTCGGCCTTATAGAATCGCATCCCGCGGGTCGCTTCAAACCTGCAATTGAAAAAGACAACTCCCGAAGCCGACATCACCCCGCTCCCTGTCGGGTAGACCAGCGTGCAATCTTCCCAGACACTGATCTGGCCTCCACCCATCCAATCGTCCGTGCCTTCGATGTAGACGTTTTTAAAATAAGACCGCGCGGTGCGCAGAAACATCGTGTCGAGGCGGCCGAGCAGCGCGACGTTCTCGTACACGTGCTTGTCGCCCGCTGCTTGGAGGGCCACGGCCTGCGTGATGACGTCGGAACGTTTCGTGAGATTCTTGTCGGGATCGCCGGGATACTCGTAGTCGGTGTTACAATAATTGATGATGGTCAGATTCTTCGCAGTGAATCCGGTGGCGTTGATATCGATGAGATAGCCGTCGTCCTCGGCCCCCTGCATCAGGCCACGATTGTCCGCCAGCACTACCGCGCGGCGATTGTTGGTCAATCCCAGCAGGGTAATATAATCTTTGCGGATGCTCAGGCTTGCGCCTCGCGTGGCCGGGCCCGGAAGCTGATACACGTTCGGTTTGATTCCGATGACCGTCGGTTTCGCTTCCGTTCCGGCGGGCGCGGCTTCATACGCGGCCTGCAGCGTCTTGAATTTCCTGGCGGGCGGGTCGTCTTGGGGCAGGTTGCCATCGACCAGGTAATCATAGGTCAATCTGGTCGGATCGATCGAGCGCATGATCGGCTCGGAACCGCCCCTGACATTGTCCTGCGCCTGTGCGGGCCGCCCGCATAGGGACAACATGATTAGGAAAAGGAACGGAGGCTTGAGGTTTTTCATGGGTTGATCGCGCATCCATTCATTATGAGCGCCCGTCACCTGCGCTCCGCATCGGGCGAAAACTGGCGGAGGGGGAGGGATTCGAACCCTCGATGGACCGTAGGCCCATACTGGTTTTCGAGACCAGCCCGATCAACCGCTCTGGCACCCCTCCATCAACGACTTACGAATTTTCAGCTTGATACGAGTGGCAAAAAGTGTCAAAATTCGGCCATGAAAACGGTGCTGTCAGTTGGAGCTCGCTTGCCGAAATCAAAGTCAAAACCATCATGGCCACGTATCCTACGCCGCGTATACCCGTCCGGTCAAGTAGCCTATCAAATTGGCGTGATGGTCAACGGCATTCGCACCCGCGAGACGTTCAAGACGCGGGACGAGGCCGATACACGTGCCGAGCAAATGCGGGTTGCTCGCCAAAACGAAGGCACTGCCGCTTTCTCCCTGGCTACCGATGTTCGCGTCGAAGCAGCCAAGGGCACTGAAATGTTGAGGCCATACAGTGCGACCATTACCGAAGCGTGCCAGTATTACGTTGATCATGTGCTGCGCTATCGCACGGCGCCATCCATCGACGAGATCGTCGAAAAGATGATTGCCGATGCTGGCAAAGCCAATCGCCGCCCCGACACTATCGCCGAGTTGCGTCAACGGTTAGGTCAATTCGCGGTCGTCTATGGTGACCGGCAGCTTACCAGCATCACATTTGAGGAAGTCGAACAATGGATTGGTGAAGCGAACTCTCCACGCAGTCGCATCAATCGCCGTCGCAAGTTGGGTCAACTTTTCAATTTCGCCATTCGCCGCAAATGGGCAGAAGAAAATCTCGCGTTGCTGGTCACGCCGCCTGACTACGACGATCAGGAGCCGGGCATCCTCAGCGTGGAGCAATGCGCCCACCTGTTGGAACATGCTACCAAGTTTAATCTGTTGCCCTACATTACACTCGGTTTATTCGCAGGGCTACGCGCGTCCGAGTTAGAGCGCATGGAGTGGTCAAAGGTAAAATTGGCGGGACGCATCATCACCGTGGACGCAACCGCATCAAAGGTGCGTTCTCGCCGAAATGTCGAGATTAATGACACACTGGCTGCTTGCTTAAAACTTTGCACGAAGAAATCCGGGCCGGTGGTCAATCTCGTGAGTTTTCTCGACCGTCGCAAGTCACTCGCCATGGCGGCAGGAATCACAGACTGGCCGCATAATGCGTTGCGTCATTCATTCGGTAGCTATCATTTAGCGATGCATAACGACGATTTGAAGACCGCCTTCCAGATGGGCAACAGCCCAACGATGGTCCATCGGCACTATAAGGCACTGGTGACGAAATCCGAGGCAGAACGGTTTTGGGCGTTGCGTCCCGTGACCGCTGCCGATGACAAGATCGTGGAAATGAAGGCAGCAACTGCGTAACGACAACACTCAGAGAAGTTGCTCCGGCGTGAATTGTTAGAGACCAAGCCGTTGGCGCAATGTTGAGTACTCAGAAATGTGGAGTTGGAGCCGTCGGGGCTGATTTCATCGGCTGCGCCATCGCCGCAACTCAACATTTCTGAAGACCGGGGCCAGGGGGCATTCTCTGGCTCCTATGAATACATCATCATTCCTCGTTCGAACTTGTCCCCACTCTCACGAACGCTATTCGCGGCTGCCGATCTTTGGTCGCGGCCTCGAAGACTTCGTGCGCTGGTCACTGGACAAAGGCTACAAGTGCCAAACGGTTCGGCTCTACCTGTATGCGTTGCGGCGGCTCGTGCCTGGGTTGCTTCGTCGTGGCATCCAATCATCGCGGGATTTGACCGCCAACGACGTCCAAGCAACCATGCGGCGTTTCAGAAGTCGCCAACAGTATTTGGCCAAGGGGATTGGCACTTTTGGCCGGTTTCTCGAAGACCATCAGGGGTTGAAGTCGGGACGACCACCGCGGTTATGTCCTTCCGAGCGGATCATCCGGCAGATGGTCGAACATCTGCGCCAAGATTGTGGTCTGGCCGAAAGCACATGGCAGCGACACCGCCGCCATTTGCGGTTGTTTCTTCAGTTCATCGGGTTCGACCGCAGCCCAGCCGCCGTTCGGCAGATCACGTTGGAACAAGTGCGCCGGTTCCTCGGTGTGATGGCCCGTCGCCACGACCCGGAAAGTCTCCGTCAAGTTGTGGCGACGATTCGGAAGTTTCTCCGGTGGGAGTTTGCACGCGGGGCGCTTTCTTGTCCCTTGCATCTTCAGCTCGATACGATCCGGGTTTATCGTGATCAACACACGCCCCCGGTCATTCCCTGGCCGACACTCCAACAACTGTTGTGCCAGCTCGACCAGACCACCGCCCAAGGACTCAGAGATTTTGCCATCTTGCTCCTGGCGGTCACCTATGGGCTGCGCCGATCAGAAGTCGCCGGGTTGACTTTGGATGATATTGACTGGCGCAAACGCCAGCTGCGAATCGCGCAACCCAAGGCGCGGCGAACCTTGTGGTTGCCGCTCACCAATGAAGTGGAAACCGCCTTGATTGGCTACCTGAAGCGCGGGCGGCCCCTCAGTTCGCTACGCCAGGTGTTCCTCTGTCAGTCCGCACCGTTGCGGCCGCTCAGCGCGTTTGGGGTCTATCATGTTCTGGGACGGGCCAGTCGGACCACGGGGATTGCGCTGCCTACCCGACGCTTTCACAGTCTGCGCTACGCCCGCGCCCTGCGTTTACTGCGCGGCGGCGCGTCGTTGAAGGCCATCAGCGATGTGCTGGGACATCAGGATCTCAACTCCAGTGTGCACTACCTGCGGTTGGACGTGGAGGATCTCCGACAGGTGGCACTGCCCGGTGCCGACAGCCAATCGCCGGCACCGGCCACTCCCCTTGAAACCTGTGTTGGTTCCTTTGCCGCCGAGGCCGGCATCCCACCGGCGACCCGCTGGCACCGTGACGGATTCGCGGGGTGGCTGCCACAGCTTTCTGAGGAAAGAAATCGACGCTTATGTATCGCTCCATCGCACGTTGGGGCGAAAGTTCCACAGGGTCGAGTCGGTCTTGCGCAGTCTCGATTTCGTCCTGGCGCGCCAGTTTCCAGAAGGCCGCCTTCTGACCGAACGAATGTTTGCCGCGTGGAGCGGGGAGATTCTGCGCGTGTCCGGCGACAAAGCGCGGACGCGGTTGCTGTGCGTCAGAAAGTTCTGTCTGTATTTGGCCCGGATTCAGCCGAGAACCTTCATTCCCGATGAGCACACTTTTCCCAGGCCCTCGGCTCCCCAAGCACCCTGCCTGCTCTCTCCGTCCGATGTCGCCCGCCTCGTGGAAGCGACGCGAATCGCTCGGCCCACGCTGCAGAACCCACTCCGTCGCGAAACCATGCGGCTGGCGGTTCTGTTGCTGTATTGCTGCGGGCTGCGCTCGGGTGAACTATTCCGGTTGCGCATCGGGGAGATCAATGTTGAGCGCCGACTGTTACGGATCAACCACACCAAGTTCAACAAATCGCGACTGGTGCCGCTCTCGCCATCATTGGCCGACGTTTTGCAGCACTATCTCCAGCAACGCCGCCGCCAAGGAATCCCCCTCGATCCCCAATCGCCTTTGGTCTGGAGTTCGCAGGCGGGAAACCGTCGTTCGCTTGCCCCCCGGCCATTGGGGAGAACCTGGTATCGGGTCTGCCACGCGGCGGGGGTATTGAACGGGCATCGCAAGCCCCCGCGTTTTCACGACCTGCGCCATAGCTTTGCCGTGGAAGTCTTGCGGCGCAGCTACCGGGCCGGCGCCGATCCGCAGGCCGCTCTGCCCCGATTGTCGCGCTACATGGGACACGTCACACCCTCCGGCACTCATTACTACCTCAAGTTCACCCAACAGTTGCAGTGCGTCGCCAGCGACCGTTTCCGGCGACACATTGCGGACTCACTACTCGCCCCGACTGACCGAGCCGCCGCGCGAAAGGAAGGTGTTCGATGAAACGAACCGAGACCGAGATTCTGTCGGCAGCCGTGAAGGGCTTTTTATGCGATTACCTGCCGCAGCAGCGCGCTTGCAGCCCGCATACGATCCTCAGCTACCGCGACAGCTTGAAGTTGCTCCTGCACTTTGCCACAGGAACCAAACGCCACTTGACCGGACTCACCGTGGCGGATCTCAGTCCGCAGATCGTCAGGGCATTTCTGGACCACCTGGAGAACCAACGCGGCAACCAGGCCGCAACACGCAACGTCCGCTTGACCGCCATCCACAGCTTCTTTGAGTATCTGGGGCGCGAATATCCGGAGCATTTGTTGCAGGCCCAACGGGTCTTGAGCGTGCCCTTCAAGCGGACCACGCAACGCACCGTGGATTACCTCGACACCGATGAACTGCGCCAGGTCTTGGAAGCGGTGGATCGGTCCACCCCGCTGGGCCGACGCGATTATTTGCTGTTGACCGTCCTGTTCAACACCGGTGCTCGCGTTCAAGAGATTGTTTCCCTAAACACCACCGACCTGCGGTTGATCCCGCCCCCTTCCATCAAGTTCCTCGCCAAAGGACGGAAAGAGCGCATCTGCCCTCTGTGGCACGGAAACGGCCAAACTGATCCGTCAGTTCTGCCACGAAACAGGGTTGACGCTGGATGAACCCCAACCTCTGTTTTGCAACCGGCAGGGCGGTCGGCTCACCCGTTTCGGTGCGCGGCTCATTGTGCAACGTCACGCGCGGCAGGCCGCCAACTCGTGTGCGGCGTTGGCCAAGAAACGCATTCATCCCCACGTGTTGCGGCACAGCACGGCGGTGCACCTGCTCAAAGCCGGAGTGGATTTGAGCACGATTGCCCACTGGCTCGGACACGCGAGCATCAACACCACCCACAAATACTTGGCCATGGATTTGGAAGCCAAGCGTGAAGCGCTGGCCGCCGCCGGTCCCGTTGTCACCCGGTCCAACAAAGCGCCACGTTGCCGGGTGAGCGACAACCTCATTCAATGGCTGGAGTCACTGTAGAACGAAAAACCACATCTCAGAAATGTTGAGTTGCGGCGATGGCGCAGCCGATGAAATCAGCCCCGACGGCTCCAACTCCACATTTCTGAGTACTCAACATTCCGCCAATTATGTGGAGCTTCACATAATTGGCGGAGCGAGCACAGTCACGGTGGAGACGACGGGCGACAGGGCGTTCAACCTTGACGGCGCGCAGCGAGCCGTACAATCGAAAGGGGAATTCACGCAAGCCGACTGGGAAGGGGCGCGAATGCGCTTTGGGGGCATGGACAAGCTCCAATGAGCGCTGTCCGCACTGACGCAGAGATACTCGTTCTGGAATTTCCCACGCACTGCGTGGAGAATTTCTTCAATTGGGTGTGCACCCGTGCGTGGACGGAGCTCCCATGTCGTCGTTGGGCCGGCAGGAAGAGATGTGGCCGCGAGAAACCACAGCTCGTAGCGGCGACATCGGGGCGGCAATAGATCGCCACCGGCAAAGCCAATGGCTTCGGGTTTTGCAGCGGAGCACCGCCGTTTATGGCGTAGCGAAACACTCGGAGTCTTTGGCTGCCAAACCGAATTGGCTGCATTGTCGCTTGCTCGTTGCACACCTTTCTGTTTTGTGGCCAAATATATGAAATCTCGGCACATGCACCGACGCAAAGCGCAACACTGCGCTTCAATAACAGTGTAGGGGCACATCGCATATCATGTTGAGTCGAGTGCGTCGACGCCAGACAAATATTCTGACCCTAGAGGGCTGGCACAAGGCAGACTACAATCGCGTCCTCAGTGCCGGCCTCACCGATCTTCGGAAAGGATGTCATAGCCGTTGAACCGTCAGGCCGCCATCGACCATGATGACAGCGCCGGTCGAGTACGGCATGTCGCCGCGGGCAAGGGCGGCGACGACCTTGCCCACGTCTTCCGGTGTGCCCCAGCGCTTCTGGATGGCGAGCCCCTCGGCGAGGAGTTTGTCGTACGTGGCGGCGACGGCGGACGTCATGTCGGTTTTTATGATACCGGGGCGCACGTCGTAAACGGGAATCTCAAACTCACCAAGCAGGGCGGCCCAGAGCTGGGTCGCCATCGCGACCCCGGCTTTGGAGATGCAGTAATCGCCGCGGTTCACGGACGCCACGGTCGCGGAGATCGATGAGATATTAATGACGCAGCCGCCGAACTTCACGTCGGCCTTCTTCTGCTCGACCATCCATTTCGCAACGGCTTGCGTGAGGAAATACGGTCCTTGCAGATTGGTGCGCATCATCTGCTCGAAGCTTTCCTCGGTCGCGTCGAGAATGTCGCGGCGCTCTTTCGGCGCGATCCCGGCATTGTTAACCAGCACGTGCAGGCAGCCGAAGCGTTGGTGGATGGCGTCGAGCATACGCACGCGCGCCGCAGCGTCGCCGACGTCACACTGGCAATAGAAGAACTCCTCGTGCTCGCAAGTCGCACGCGTGCCACAAGCGGCGATTTTAAACCCCTCCTGCTGCAGCGCCCGCGCGATTCCGAGGCCAATGCCGCGCGTGCCGCCTGTTACCAGAGCCACTCGATTCATGGTTTGGGTGAATTTTTGAGTTGTTTCATCAATGCCGCCTCCGGCTGGCGTTTGTAATAGTCGTCCAGCGGATAACAACCCGATGGCAATCCATTACGCGGCGCGGTCGTGCAATCACTGAAGGTTCGACAAATCAGACGGTGGTCGAGCGTGCCCCTCTCCACAGCATCGGCCAATACGCGAGGATAGCTCAATACAACCCGCCCGATGCCCACACTGTCCACATGCCCGTGCCGCAGATAGTATTGGGCAACCTGTGGCAGGTATTCCTGCAGATACGTATAGGCCGTGCCAACGATGAGCAAATTCGGAAACTTCGCCTTGAGTTCCTTCACGACGTTGATCTGCCGCGCGCATCCAACAAGTGGATCTTCCGGCGGCTGGTAGCCGTCGGACGGTGGATACGCCGCAGGCCGTTGAATGTGCGCATTGTAATACGGACTGCCGGCTGAAAGATTGATCAAGGTGATTCCAAGTCCTTCGCAAATGCGAAGGAACTCGACAGGCTCTGCAAGGTCGTACTCCAGCGGATTCTCGGCATTCACACCGAAGCCGTACTGGTACGGCAGACAATGCGAGAAATCCTCGGGGATGCCCGGCCCGGGTTTCCCGCGGTTGCTGAACACAGGATCGGGTTTGAATGGCACGAGATCAAAAATACTCACCCGCACGCCAATTCCAAGTTTTGGCGCGACAGCGCGGATCGCAGCCGTGATCTCACGCAGCGGTCGCGTTCGGTTCTCCAGCGACCCACCATACTCCCCGCGACGCGTGTGGGCACTGAGGAATTCATGCAACAGGTAACCGTGACAATGTTTGATATCCACAAAATCGGCACCGACATCCGACGCGATTCGGGCAGCCGTTGCATAGTCATCAACCAACCGTTTCATTTCGCCATCTGAAAAAACCTGCGCGTCGCTCGTTACGCCAAACTGCTTGTCAAGGATCGGATGCCGGTACGCCACGCGGGGCTCGGCTCGCTGGTTGTCAATGGGACGACAGAAGCGCCCGGAGTGCGTGAGCTGAAACCCGATAACAAGATCATCCGTCCGGCCAAATCCCTCCTGGTGAGCCGCGAGCAGCGTCTCGCGTAATAATGCCAGACCCTTCTTGTTCGACTCATCAATGATGAGTTGATTCGGGTTTGCCCGACACTCGGGACGCACCGCCATGGCCTCGCCGCCCCAGATGAGTTTCGCGCCGCTCGCGCCAAAATTCCGCCAACGACGAATCATCGGCTCGGTCACTCCCCCAATCGTCGTGCCGTCCCATCCTTCCATCGGCTGGACGCACCAACTATTGCCAATGACGCGACCGTTCCATTTCCGCGGCTTCGCCAGGGGCGATGCGCCGCCAGTCACAATCGAGTCTTCGATCTGCAAATCAATACCCAGCCCGTCGATGTGGTCACGAAACGACTGAACTGTTCGGAGGCCGGGAATACGCGCGATCGTGACGGAATTCATAGAAAAAACTTCAAATACGATTTCCGTTGAACAAGTCGTTGCACATACAGAGCCACCTCGCGAGCGTGGTAATCACCCCACATGCTGGACTCGCCACACGGTACCCTGCGCCCGAGAGGAATATAGTCCCACCCATTCGGACGATGGTAAACACTGTGAAGGATCAGACCTTGATGCTTCGCATCCCTGCACAGATACGGCTCGTCGAACAACGTATTCAGAATGGTCAGCCCGGCCTGCCAGTAGGGCTTGCCGCGTTTGCCAAGATAATGGCCGAGACGGAGCAGTCCTTGTGCGGCAATCGCTGCCGCCGAACTATCGACCGGCTCAAACTCGTTGAACGGCTCGGCCGGGCGATCAAGATAGTCGCCGAGCTTGGGCAGCAATGGCGCGCCCGTGTCCCAATACGGGATGCCGTCGGTCGGCGTGTTCTCGATGTAGAAATCGCACGTGGCTTTTGCCGCTTTCAGCAGCCACTTCTCGTGCTTCTTCTCGCCGATGGCCGCCAGGAACTCCAGCTGCTCGGCAAAACCACACATGGCCCACGCCAGCCCACGTGTCCACGTGGTGAAGGGCGAGAAGCCCTGCTGCGAATTCGGGCACCGGAAGTTGCCGTCGTTGATGTTGAAAATCGCTTCCTGCGTGACGCGTCCACGCACATCGTATGCGTCGCGGCCCTCGCCGTAAGAGACCGACCAGATGGCGGTAGCGCGAGCATGCTCGATAAGGCGCGCGAGTAACGAGACTTCGCGGTCGTTCTCTTCCATCAACACGTAACGAAGCTGGTGAGCCAGCGCCAACGCGCGCAGCGAACGAATCGTGTCCACAAACAGCGAATGTGGCCCATTAAACGAGTAGATGAATCCACCGTCGCGGATCTTCGTCCAGCGTCGCGCCTGCACGGCGCCGGAGCATTTCAGCGCCAACTCGTAGAAGTTGCGCTCCCACGTGTTCTCGGCGATCCGACCCTCGTTCATCAGTCGCAGCAGATTGCCGTAGGTGCTGACGTTGCTGAAGCCGTGATCGTGGACTCCAACGTGGGTGACGTGCGGTGCCATATCTGCGACTGTCTTGCGACGCCCGAGTTCAAGAAATTGGCTGTCGCCCGTGGCATCAAACTGTAACAACGTTGAGCCATACTGGAACCCCTGGGTCCATTCCGTCCAGCCGCGCGTCGTGTACCGGCCATGCCAGGTGAATACAGGAGAACCCTTCGTCGCGTTGTAGGTCCGTTCGATAGAGCGAATCTTCGCAGCCGAGACCGACCAAAGCCGCTCGATCTTCTTGGTGAGATCTTCGGGCTTCAGCTTGTGATCGACCGTTAGCATTCTCAGAACCTCTTTCCCTTACGCAGGTGGATAATGACGATCTCGCAGTCCTCCATCGCTTCGTAGGTATGATGGAGGACCGCGTCGAACTGAATGGCTTCGCCGCTGGTGAGTTCGTGCTTTTCGTCCGGGAAGGTGAAGCGCACTTTGCCGGACAGTACCCAGCAGACTTCGTAGTCATCGCGGTGAATTTCCGGGCGCGACACTCTTGCTCCCTTCGGAGCAGCACCAAATAGGCAGCGGACATTAGAGTAAGCGATTTCGCGAAAGACGAATCCACCCGCCACATGCTTGACCGAGTTGGCTCGCTGCGACGTGCGCGACTCGGCAAGCGCGACCAATTCATTGGTTGTCAAGCCGAAGACCCTGCTGAGCTTGAATAGTGTCTCAAGCTCCGCCCGGGTCTGGTTGCGCTCCAGTTTCGAAATGACGGCAGCGGAAATCCCTGAACGAGCCGATACATCACCAATGGTCAGGTCATCTCGCTTGCGCAATTGACGGAGGAAGGAAAAATCATACATCGCTTCCTGTGCGTTAGAACGGTGCCGAGACATGGTTTTCGCGTGAGCTACACTAAGGCTACTTTTATACTCTACGAGAAAATCGGTCAAGGACAAATTCCTTGTATTGCATCACGGGCCAGCCAGTTAGAGAAGTGTGCCGTCGCGCGGTGAAAATGTGAGAATCGTTGCAAATTGCGGAACACGCTGATTTGTGCGGTGGCCTGATCTCCCCCACCAGAGCTTACTGGCTGCTCGGTCTGGTGGCATATCGGGAAATCCGGCGTTTAGCCATGGTACGTCTTCGATCGTCGGCGATAAATCGTCATGGCCGACAGGATCTGCGGGGTGGACTGGGAATTTTGCCATCTGCATAGGCCATAGAGTCCTCCGTGGCCCCCTTCCAGCAGCCCGGGAAGCACCGCCGAGAGTTGTGACGAGTGAATAACTCGAAGACCAAGGAGAAAGCGCTTGCATTATCAGCCGTTTCTGGTGTACTTATAAGTATAAACCAACGGGAAAGGTCACGGGCCAAATCCCACCGGCGGGACACAGACGATAGCAATGTCAACCATGTCACTTGAACGAATGAACAACCGGCAGTGGGCGCCAAACAGCCGATCACACCACGACGGCGTCGTGCCGCCGTTGAGCCACTCGTGGCGATTCACTACTCCCTGACACGGCAAACGTTGCGACGGCTTAAGACAAGTTCACATTTTTCGATTCGACGATGAGAAATCAGCAACAAATCATTCTGCGCTTGGTCCTCGCTCTGGCGCTCGGCCTCGCCAGCGCGGCAGCTTGGGCGCTCGACCCGAGCCAACCCCCCGGCAGCAATTTTGATTTGAGCTATTTCTATCTTCAACTGCCCACCGAAGACGGCAGCCTCACCTGTACCGCCGGAAGCGTGGACGAGGTCTCAACCTCCCAGCTCGTGGCGGGCTTCACCAATGCTTATTTTTATACCGGAACAGATGGCGCGATGGTGTTCTGGGCGCCGATCAACGGCGCGACGACCAGCGGTTCCAGTTATCCGCGTTCCGAATTGCGCGAAGAGTTGGTTCCTGGCAACACCGGGCGTGAACTGGACCCCGTATGGCACGCATATTTTGAATGCCCAATGCCAGGTGTTGCAGGTGCCCGCCAGTGGTGAGGTTGTCATCGGGCAGGCGAAGGGTTATAGCGGTGCGGCGCTCCCGCTGGTCCTGATGGAATACGAAAGCGGAACGATGGATGTGTATATCAAGACCAATTCCGCCGACGACGGATCCAGCAAGAAGTACAGTTATGGCAGCGTCGGCTTGAGCAACAACATCACCTACCAGATCAACATCGTGAACGGGTTGGTCACCGTGATCGTCAACAGCAAGACGAATTCGCTGAACGTGTTCCAGACGGACCCGGGTGGGAGACGAACACGGTGTATTTCAAGGCCGGAGATTATTGCCAGTACGACTCCTGCACGAACCCGTCCACCAACCAAGGCGCACGGGTTGCGTTTTACGCCCTGACCAGATACCACGCGCCGAGCATCACCAACCAACCCGCCAGCCAGAACGTGTTGGCGGGCAGCAATGTGACCTTCACCGTGGGCGCGCTCGGCAATCCGCCGCTGATGTATGGCTGGCAGCTGAACAACACACCCATTAACAACGCGACCAATACCTCGCTCATTCTCTCCAATGTGCAACCCGCCAACACCGGCAATTACTCGGTGGTTGTCACCGACATCACCGGCGTCGTCACCAGCAGCGTCGCTGCATTAACCGTGGTCCCGGTGGCGCCGGTGGCCAGTTTCACGAACAACCCCGCCAGTGGAGCGGCGCCCCTGACCGTGAATTTCTTCGATACCTCGACCGGCTCGCCCACGAACTGGAGTTGGACGTTTGGTGACGGTGTCGGCACGTCAGCCGCGCAAAACCCGAGCTACACGTACGACTATACGGGCACGTACACCGTGACCCAGATTGTGGCCAACGCGGGCGGATCCAGCACCAACACGGGAACGATTGGCGTGTTTGACCCGTTCGTCTGGTGGCAGCAGGCCTACGGTCTCTCCAACAACTGCGCGTTGTGTGGTCCGAGCGCCTCCTACTCGGGCGACGGCATGAGCAACACCAACAAATTCCTGGCGGGCTTCAACCCCACCAATCCGGCGGCGTACCTGCACATCATCGGTATCGTGGAGCAGTTGGTGGCGGGCAATACCAACGTCGTGGTGACGTATCTTGGCCCCAACGGGGATAACACCTACGTGCCGGGGATTGCGTCACGGACCAACGTGTTGGATTACATGACCGGCAACGCCTTCGACAGCTACACGAATGGCGGGTGGCAGGACACGGGCCAGACCAATATTCTCGGTGGCGGGAACGGTTCCGGCGCCATCACCAGCATGACGGACTCGAACATACCAGCCAGTCCCGACCGCTACTACCGCGTGCGCGTGCTGGTGCCATGAACACAACTTGGAGGAGTGCAGCCGCGAGGACTGAACGGCAACCAAACAGCAACACCAAAGCCGGCGTTCACGACTCGGTGAACAATCCCCGGCTGCGCTCTCCCTCTTCATCACACGGCCAAACGTCGCCGCCACGACTGCGTGCAGCTCGTGCAATAATTTGAACGTTGATCCGCTTACTTTGACCGGGATTTCCCAGATTCGATTCACAAGTCAAAGATACAATGGAGGCGGACAAACGTAAGGGCGGGGAACCACCGTGGGATTGAAAACAATTCGCTGTACATGCATTGTCATCGCGGCGCTGGTGACGCCTGCCGTGCGACTGCCGGCCGCCGTCAAGGTGGACACCGCGGAGCCAATCGAGACGGTAGTTGCGTTTCGTGTTGCCGCGAACAAGTATATCGGCACGAGCCCGAGCAATTCCCTGGAACTTGCCGTTGGAAAGATCGGCTTCAAGCAGACGTTTACCATTATCGACATCACGGGTGGCAACCTTCAGGATGGAGACGAGGTTCGGGTCCGTTACACTCCCCACACAGGGAAGCCCAGCTACTGGTTGGAGGGCAGTGCGGGGGTAAGGCGCGGCCATGACGGCGATGTATTCAAACTCAAACGGGTGGACACGAAATTCGCGCTGGTGACACCGACCGGAAGATTCGTGGCGCCTCCCACCAGCGAGCATGCACTCGGCGTGTCTGCCAAACAGGACGGAGCGCTACTCATGGAAATCATTGATGTCAAATCCAAGGCTTCCGTTATCGAGCCTCCGGACCAGCCTGCGGCGGCTCCAACGGCCCTGACACCACCCGGCCCCGCAGCACCATCAACCCCGCAAAAGATCGAAAGTGTTCCGCCAGCGCCAGCCCCCACGCCGGCCACAGACAAACCTGATACGCAGTAACAGTTCACGGATCGAAACCGTGGGACTGCGGTGAAAAGTTGCGTTTGTGGACATCGCAACTGCCGAATCTACGTTGTAACGGTGAGGGTGCTGACGTTGTTGAAGCCGCAATCGTGGACTCCAACGCGGATGATGTACGGCACTCTAGCTGCGACCGTCTTGCGTCGCCCGAGTTCAGGGGATTGGCTCTCGTCCTTCCCAGAGCTGCTCGCCATCGGGTTGCGTCACTAGGAAAGCCTGTTGCGCCTGGGAGAATGTTACCGAGCGCACGCTGCCATCTAAGTACGCGATGTTCATTGAACCGCTGTGCCGAAAGTCCAGGTAAGTACAGGCTGACGGATTCTTGCCCAGATCGTCCTTGGCGTTGCCCCATTGAATGTTGGACTCACAACTGGGGTTGGAAAGGTACTGTTTGCCCTCGACAAACAGCGGCGTTTCCGAAGGGTTAGTCGTGATCTGCAGTTCCATCCGCGGTTGCGTGGCGGTCAAACCAGCGCCATTTTCGAGCCCCAACATGGCGCCGGTGCACGCATACGTGAAACTGAGATTCTGGTTTTGGCAGCACGGATAACTGGCGGTGGGACAAACGAAGGCCGCGCTGGCCGATGCCGTCGCGCCCGATGCCGTCACATTAGTGCTGTGCCCCAGATACGGGCCCAAGGTCTTCGTCCACTCCACTGCGCTAGTTCCAGAATCCCCATTGGATGCCTCCGGCAAATAACCGTTCTGGTCGTCCATGTAAAGCCGGAGGGCTAGAAAGACCTGGCGCATGTTGGACACGCAGAGTGCGGCGCGTCCCCGCTCACGAGCCTTGCCCAAAGCCGGCAAGAGCATCGCCGCCAGGATCCCAATGATGGCGATGACCACCAGCAATTCGATGAGCGTAAAAGCCCGCGCGTTTCGGCCGGCGGAACCGCATTCTGGATGGGCGTGACTTTGCGTCACGGCACTGACTTTAACTGCCGCTATCACAGTTTTGTCCTCTATCGCGTCGAAGCTGCTGTGTGACATGGTACATTCCTAGCGGATTTTCCTCTTGCAGTCAACAACAATTTTGATAATTATAAATAGGTCATGAGCGGCGTTTTGGGCCCCTTTCGGGGCCAACCCGACACCGGAAATGGCCATTTTCCAGAGGACTGGCTGGCCTCGACCGTCCCCGCCCGCAACGGCACAAATTCCCGGAGCGTGCTGGAAGGATGGAACTGGACACAACCGTCGGCCGATTGGGAAATTCTCCTAGCCAAATTGCCTGTGGTTCAGTCATCTTCCCGTTACTCCTGAAATTTATGCTGTCCAAATACGATTATCTGGTGATTGGATTTTATTTTGCGTTCATGGCAATGATCGGCTGGGTTTGCCGCAAGTTTATCGGGAACACCAGCGATTATTTTCGCGGCGGCGGCAAGATGCTCTGGTGGATGGCGGGTTGCTCCGCGTTCGTCGCGCAGTTCAGCGCATGGACGTTCACCGGCGCGGCCGCCAAGGCGTATCTGGACGGGCCGGTCATCATGGTGCTGTATTTTGCCAACGCGCTGGGGTTTTTCTGCAGCTTCGTTTTTTTTGCGCCGCGTTTCCGGCAGATGCGTGTGATCACATCCATCCAGGGGGTGAAGGCGCGGTTTGGCAACGGTAGCGAGCAGTTCTTTACGTGGGTACAACTGCCTATCGGCGTGCTGTACGCCGGCATCTGGCTGAGCGGTTTGTCTGTTTTCATTTCAGCGGCGTTCAACATGGACCTTTACACGACGGTCATCGTCACGGGTACGGTGGCGGTGATCATGTCAGTCATTGGCGGATCATGGGCGGTTGCCGCCGGGGATTTTATCCAAACGCTCGTGCTGATGCCCATCACGCTGGTCACGGCGTTTCTGGCCATCAAGCAGGTCGGCGGCTGGAGCAGTCTTCTGGAAAAACTGCCACGTCAGGACTTACATTGGACGGAAGGCGCGCGCCCGGAAATTCTTTATCTGTGGATTATCGCCATCATTATCAAACAATTCGTCTCCACGAACAACATGCTCGAGGCGTCGCGTTACTTGAACGCCAAGGACGGCCATCAGGCCAGGAAAGCCGCGCTGCTCGCTTCGCTTCTGTTCATTATCGGACCGACATTCTGGTTCATCCCGCCGATGGTGGCACGCATTATTCATCCCGATTTACACACGGTTTTTCCAAACCTGAAGAATCCTGCGGAAGGAGCGTTTGTCGTCGCTGGTCTTGACAACATGCCCATCGGCATGCTCGGCCTGCTCATCAGCGGCATCTTCGGCGCGACGATGTCGAACATGGACGTCGGCTTGAACAAGAACGCTGGATTCTTCGCAAAAAACTTTTACCAGGTCATCATCCGCCCGCAAGCGCACGAAAAGGAAATGCTGCTTGTTAGCAAGATCGTCACGTTCCTGCTGGGCATCTTTGTCATCTCGACCGCGCTGGTGTTTAGCACCGGGAAAGTCGGTCTGTTCAATCTAATGCTCCAACTCGGCGGCCTGATTGCTTTGCCATATTGCATCCCGCTGATCTGGGGCACGCTGATCAAGCGCGCGCCCGCATGGGCCGGTTGGACAACGGTATTGATCGGTTTTGCAACCTCGTATGCGGGAAAAGCAGTCCTGACCGCCACCTGGCTGCAAAGTTTCATGGGCTGGAATGACCGGCCGCTGAGCGCGCGCGAAGCCGACGACTGGGTGCTGCTACTCGGTGTATTGCTGGATACCGTCGTCTGCTCGGCGTGGTTCCTGGGAGCGTGCCTTTTCGCCAGTGCGCGCTCGGCACAGGAAAGGGAGCGTGTGGATAAATTCTTCACGCAGATGCAAACGCCCATTGACTTCCAGAAGGAGGAGGGCGACGGCAACGATGCTCAGCAATACCGCACCCTCGGACTTTTGAGCTTGGTTTACGGCGCGTTTATTTCCTTGCTAGTGCTCATCCCGAACTCGCCGCTCGGTCGGCTCGGAATGTTTGCCTGCGCGGGCACGATGCTCGGGGTCGGTGGCTTGCTCTATTGGAATTACAAGCATCTTCAGGTGAAAAACTCAACCCACGTTGCACGGAACAATCCAGCGCAATAGACGCCGCGCGAGACCTCAAGGGAAGACGCGCGTTCGTCAACAGCGCCGGTAATTTGGTTCCGGGCCGCGGGATTCAGGAAGCGGGCGCTGACCGCGACGATTTGGGACACTCCTTAACCCGCAAGGACGCGGAGTTCACGCGGCGGCTTTCGCGGAAGTTTCTCTGACCGTTAAACTCGACGCCAGAAGCACATCCATAAGGGTTTCGCCCTCTGTGTCAGCGCGCTTCAGCAGCAGTTCTGCCGCAGTCACTCCAATTTTCTCGGGGTCGGCATGCGCACCCGTAATTTGGGGATGTTCCTCCTCGCAAACGCGTGTGGCATCCACAGCGACCACGCTGATTTCGTCCGGCACGTGCCACCCGTTTTGCACCAGGCAATTAATCACCCCACGGGCCATCAACGCGTTGGCGCAAATCCAAGCGGTGGGAAAATTCTTGCGCGAGATTTGGCCAAGCATGATTTCGCCCGCTTTCCATCCACCGAGGCGGTCGCCGAGTTCCACATTCACCGTAAATTTGTCGGCCAGTTTCAAGCCATGCTGATCCAGCGCCTCAACCAATCCTGCGTGCCGACGGATATTGTACTGAAGCCCCTTGTCGCCGGCGATCCAGGCAACCCGGCGATGCCCCAACTCCGTCAGATGTTCTACCAGGAAACTCAACGCCTGCTCTTCGTTGGCCATCACCGAATGGCAGATTCCCGGATAACTCACGGAGACAGCCACCAGATTCGGCTGCACCGCTTTGATGGCTTGCAGGAATTTCACGTCCACCTGTCCGAGCACGGCGAGGCCGAACACCTGGTTTTGCCGGAGCTTTTGTTGCACGGTGCGGACGCCAAGGTCGTCTTCGGATCCGAGAAATACCGAGTGATAACCGCGCGTCAGCAAGCCGGTGTGCAACCCGTGCTGGACGTGGCTAAAAAAACTGCTTTGGGTGTGCAACCGCAGCCCGCTGCGCAAAATGAAGCCCACATTCGTGACCAGGGCGCCGTTGCCGTTGAGCTGCATGCCCTTGGGCCGGTAACCGATTTTGAGCGCATGGTCCCAAATCCGCCGGTAAGAATCCGCGCTTATGTTCTGCCGCATCCCGTTGAGGACCATGGACACCAAAGCCTGCGAAACGCCCAGGTCATGGGCAATGCGTTGCTGAGAGACGCTCTCTTTCCTCTTCACAGTTCGAAATCTAACCCAATGATAGCGTGGTGGAAAGAAGAAAGGACACGCCGTTTTCCATACTTTTTACTTGCAATTGGGGTGAATAACTAATAATTATTAGGCAATGCACCAGCACCGCGCCATTGTTGCCTTGAGCGACCACGAACTCGCCCGTTTTCTCCCTGGGCCGCTGTGGGGAGAATTGGAGGAACTCCTGCCCGGATACCGCCGTATCCAGCTCCCGCTGACTGGACCGGACGATTGGGAGCGGCTGTGGCGCGCGTCTCCGGCGGACATTCTCATCTCCGCGTGGCAGACGCCTTCCCTCAACTCCACCTTGCAGCCGGTGGATCTGAAACCGTTGCGGTACGTTTGCCATCTGACGGGCAGCGTTCGCAAGCTCGTCCCCCGTGAGTTGATCGAGCAAGGTCTGGTTGTCACGAATTGGGGCGGCTCGATCAGCGCGACCGTTGCCGAATGCACGCTGATGCTCATCCTGATGGCTCTGCGGGGCGCTTCACATTGGGCCGTGGCCATGCATAGTGACGGCGCCTGGAAAAACGGGGACCCCGTCACCCAGAGTTTGCTGGGCCGGCGCGTGGGAATTCACGGTTTCGGCTCGATCAGCCAATGTCTGGTCCCGATGCTGCGGCCGTTCACCTCACGGATTCAGGCTTATTCACCGAACATGCCGGATGTAATTTTTTCCAGTCTCGGAGTGAAACGTCTGGCGTCGCTGGAAGAACTGTTCGCCGAATCCGACGTGGTTGTGGAGTTGGCTGCGGGAACGGCGGAGAACTATCATCTCGTGACGGAACGTCATCTGCGCATGATTCCCGAAGGCGGCGTGTTTGTAAACGCGGGGCGCGGCTGTGTGGTGGACAAGGACGGGTTGCTCCGCGTTGCGCGGGACGGTCGGCTGCAAATTGCGCTGGACGTTTTCGAGCAGGAGCCGCTGCCGTCCGATTCGCCCTTGCGCGGATTGCCCAACGTCACACTCCTGCCCCACCTCGGCGGTCCGACACGCGACCGGCGAGCGCGATGCCGGTGCGCACGCGTTGAAAAATCTGCGCGCCTTTTTGCGCGGTGAACCGCTGGACGCCGTCGTGACGCTGGAGGTTTATGACCGCTCCAGTTAGCGCCGGCAGCCTGTCGTGGGGCATTTCGACGATCGGTTGCGCGGATCTCTCCCTTCCGCAGATCTGCGAACTTCTCACCGAGTTCGACCTGCACGAACTCGAGGTTCGTGCCGTGGACGGACGCACCGATTTGCCGCGATGGGCTGTGGACACCGGCTGGCCGGCGCTACGGGCCGCCGACTTGTTCGCAAAACATCAGGTCCATTTCCGCGTTGCGGGTTCTTCCTTCAAACTCGTCGGCAACGATGAAAAGTCGCGCGATGAAATGGTAAGTTTTTGCCAGTGGGCCGACTCATGGGGCGCGACCTACATCCGCGCGTTTGGTGGTGGCACCTGGGGGAAACCGTTGACGGACACGGATTACAATCAAGCGGCCCACACGGTCGCATGGTGGTATCGCGAAAAGAAGCGGTGCGGCTGGCGGTCCGAATTGCTGCTGGAAACGCATGACGGTTTCTCCGCGTCCGGCCCCTGCCGCAATCTCATGGCGCGGTTGACCGAACCGATTGGCGTCCTCTGGGACGCGCATCACACCTGGCGGCTTGGCGGCGAGTCCCCACGCGAGTCGTGGTCGCAACTCTCCCAGTGGATTCGTCACGTTCATGTCAAAGATAGCATCGCCAGCCCCTCGGAGCGGCATCCGTTCACGTACGTTCTGCCCGGCGATGGCGAGATACCGCTGGAACAAATCGTCGAGGTGTTGACCGAGCACCGCTTCCCGGGGACGGTTTCGCTGGAATGGGAACGTCTCTGGCATCCGTATCTGCCGCCGTTGCGCGAGGCGTTGACACGATTGGAAGCGCAGCCGTGGTTTTTGACTCCGGTGAAGCCTGTCGATGAACTCCAATCTCCTGTCATCGCCCGTTAATTCTCCCGCGACAACTCCGTACGTTCCCTTGGGCGCCGCCGTGCGCGGTGATTACGCGTGGTGGCGTTCCGCAGCGGAAGATCTCCTGGCCCCGCTTGCGGCGCTCATGCAGCCCGACAAGGCGGACCTACCGCTGCGCGGACAAGCCAGCAACCACGGCGCGCAAGCGGACCGGCTCGAATCCTTCGCCCGCCCCTGCCTGCTGGCGGCTCATTGGCTGGCAAGCGAACCGGGCGCGGCCGAGAAGCTTTCCCGCGCTGAGATTGCGGCATGGTTCCGGCGCGGGTTGGTGGTTGGCACCGACCCTTCCCGCCCGGGATTCTGGGGGCCGACGGCCAATCAACTCCAACACACCGTCGAAATGGCGGCGCTGACTCTGTCGCTGCAAATCGCCCGCCGCTCTCTTTGGGAACCGTTGTCGAAATCGGAGCGCGAGCAGGTGGCCCGCTGGTTCGCCAGCATTCGCGGCGCGGGATTGTACCGCAACAACCAGATGTTCTTCAGCGTGATGGCGCTAGCCTTCTTGAATCAGGAGGGTTTTGGCAGGAGCGCTGACGGGACGGTGATGCGCCACTTGCTGGACGAGCTCGAAAGCATGGCGCTGGGCGGCGGATGGTTCATCGACGGAACGAACGAAACGGTGGATTACTATCAAGCGTACGCCTTTCATTATTACGGACCATGGTGGGCCAAACTCTACGGCCACACCGATCCCGAACGCGCTCGGCGCTGGAAGGAGTGGACCAGACAGTTTCTCAAGGATTATATTCACTTCTTTGCCGCCAGCGGCGAAAATCCTCCGTTCGGACGGTCGCTATGCTACCGGTTCGCCGCGTCGGCGCCGTTCGGTCTGGCGGAATTTTGCGGGGTGTCGGCCATCCCGCCAGGCCAGGCCCGGCGAGTCTGCACGCGGAACCTCGATTTCTTTCTGCGTCACGACGTGTTGCAGGAGCAGGGAACACTGTCGCTCGGCTGGATCGACGAATTCCCGG
The DNA here is from genome assembly GCA_963842185.1 of uncultured Verrucomicrobiae bacterium. Taxonomy (GTDB): domain Bacteria; phylum Verrucomicrobiota; class Verrucomicrobiia; order Palsa-1439; family Palsa-1439; genus Palsa-1439. Next base: position 14,510 of record CAWJFL010000016.1, on the reverse strand, counting down.
AGATGTGCGAAGCGTACAGTTGCGCCGGCTCCCCGTATTGGGCTGCCAAAGGATTTGCCCCGTTGCTGCTGCCGTCGAAACACCGGTTTTGGCAGGCGAAGGAAGAACGTCTGCCGTCGGAAAAACCCGATTTCCAACTGGCCGTGCCCCAGGCTGGATTGGTCGTGCGCAGTCATGATGGCGAAGTGGAGGTGTTGAACAGCGCCAACGGAATCGGCTTGGGCAATATCGCGTTTGGCGCGTGGAAATGGGGCAAGTTGAGCTTCCGCTCCGGCGTCGGCGGCGAAATCGCCCCCTCCACCAACCGTTATCCACTGGACGCGGCGCTGACGGCGGAATTCGCAAATGGCGCGGTTTATGGCCGCCACCAGTGTCAGCCCATTGCCGTTGCGGCGGATCATTGCGCGTCGGTGTACGGCTTTGGCGACCGATCCAGCCAGAAGCACGCGAGCGTGGAGACGCGTCTTTGGTGGAAAGGCGGCTGGCAGTTCCAGTGGCACCGCGTTGTTGCTTACCAACCGGCCGTCTTTCGGCTGGGAACGTACAGTTTGCCATTGAAAGATGCCGCGCCCCGGGACGTGGCGATTGCGGCTGGTTTCGCTTCCGCCGAGACCGCCGAATGTGGCGTGGCCATTCAACCGCTGCTGGGTTTCCGGCACGTCAAGGCGCACGAGTCCGATCCACAACGCCGCACGCATATTCTTACCTGGCACTCGCTCGTTCTTGCGGCTGAAACAGAAGCGATCGTCGGCGAGCAACACTTGATTGCGTTGGTCTGGGTTGGACGGTTGGATGAGGAACGCGCTCCATGGAAGGTCCAATCCAGTTCCGAGGGTAACCTGACGCTCCGCCATTCGGCGCTTGGAGACTGGCGCCCGGTGCACCCGGAACTGCCGAGGTTGTCCACGACCGGGCAACGGATTTGATAGAATTGAGAATTATAATCATAATTGCCCTGCCGGGCAGGGGGCTAAACCGGCCGTCAGGCGTGCAGTTCATCCCGCATTTCCCTGCACGCCACACGATCCTTGTGTTCTTCACGCTCGGCGTACGGCAAGATTCACGTCAATGCCAGTGGATGTGGGCGGCATAGGGAAGCCATGTGCAACATTGACAATCCATTTACCCGGAACGCACGCCCTAACTTGTTGCCAAACAACACGTTGCTTGGCAACAATCCGTTGGCGCAGGAGCGATTAATAATTATTAAAAATGTTGTTGACCGCGAGGAGAGAATCCGCTATAAATTTTGGAAGGGTAAGGAATAGCTTTGATGCGAGACAGGGATCACACCGCGACAGAGGCAGGGAAGCACAACGCCGGGACGCACGCCCCTTGGGAAAATCGTCAAACCGAAAATCACAGTTGAACCGCATTTTCATGAAAAAATATCTCAGGAATCTCGTCATGGCGGCGATGTGCGCAGGCCTTGGCGTCTCGGCACAAGCGGCGTTGACGCTCTCCAACTACGAGGCAACAGTGGAAGCCCAAAACCCGGGCTTTTTTTTCACATTTAACGGCGGTTCACTCGCGAACGTAGTTAACAGTGGGACTCCGACCTTAAGCGCCTCCGCCTCGGTGGCGGACCAGTTCATTTACGACATTTTTGAAAACCCGACCAACTGCGTTTTCTTTACAATAGTCGGTGATTACCTTAATGATCCGAGCGAGAGCAGCGATCACATTCTCAGCGGCGGCGGCACGGCCACCAGCAATTCCACTGCCGTCGGCACGATCACGCTGTTGTTTCGGCCGCCCGACCCCGGCCCGCCTTCTGGAGTAACCACCGGACCCAGCGGGCATTGTGTTTTCTCGGCTGGCGGAACCCTTAGCAGCGATAACGCGTTCTCTCTGATCATTCAGAACCCTAATTCCTATAGCAACCCACCCTGTTCGCTCGTGCTCGCCTTCGGTGACAGCACCAACGTTTTGTTGGCCGCGAGCAATCTGGTCTGGGATGCTTGGTACTACTTCGCGTTGACATATAATGAAAGCGACACCAGCACCAATAAAGCCACTTGGTACCTGGGCCGTCTCACTGGCGCCGGCACGTTGGCCACTGGTACAACGCTCAACACAAACGTCGCCGTGGCGGGAGACGGGACGGATTTCTACCTCGGTTCCGAACCCAGTGCTGTAACCACCTTGTGCAAGCCGGGCGATGGCCGGGTGGATGAAGTTGCCACCTGGAACAAGCAGTTAACCGCCGCTCAGATACAAGCGCAATTCGCCGCCCTGCCCAATCCGGCCGTGCCGCCGGTCTCGGCTTATCGAGCGGTGATTACCAACCAGGCGCCTACTCACTATTTCCAACTGAACAGCAATACAGTGGACACGGTAACTGGGTCGTCCTTGACCGTAACCAACTGGAACTTGGCGGTTGGCGTCGTCCATCCCATCACAAATTACCCCCCATTTCAGTACACCGTGGGCTATTCTTATGATTATTTCCTGGACCCGTTCGGGGCAGCCTATTTTGCCACTGGCAGTGACGCGATTTGGACGAACGTCAACTTGCTGAACGGGGGAGGCACCTTCACCGGCTCTCTCGGCAGCGGCAAGGGTTCCGTCTCCGGCATGTTTCACGCACTCGCCTGCACAAACTATTATATTGGCCAGAAATTTATTTTCGACGCCGGCGGCGACACCGGCACCAGCAATTCCTTCGCCCTGCTTCTTGAGTCGACGAATGCTCCCAGTCCTTACTCGTTAAAGATGCGCTTTGGCGATTCCACGTCTGTATTGGTTTCGGACACCAATATCCTGTCCGAATGGTATTATTTTGCGATTACCTATGACGAGACCACGAGCACCAACCAAGCGCAGTGGTGGGTGGGACGACCCGGCGGAACGCTTCAATATAGCTCGTTTACCGCCCTAACCGGTTCGCTGGCCGGCGCAGGCAATGTCTTTGTTATCGGCAACGAGGGTACCAACGGCGTACCGGGATCTGACAGCGCCTTTCGCTACCAACAGAGCAGCCATACCAGCAATGGCCAGGTTTCCCAGCTCGCCATTTGGAACAGGATACTGGGGAGCAATGAAGTCGCGGCGCAATTCAACGCGCTTTCGGCTTCCACCCCGGTGCTGCCGTTCCAGATCACGTTCGATCACCCGTACGAATGACGGCCTCGGTAATGGCAACAATGACATCCTCCTCCAGTTTAACACCACGGGCACGGTGGATCGTGTTTGGGCGGGACCAGGGACTGCCAACGGTAGCTACACGACCAATACCATGACGCCCCTGACCAGCATCACAGTTACCAGCACGACGACGAACTACGTGGACCCGGCCGGAGCGACGAACCGGCCCGTAAGGTATTACCGTATATCGTCGCCGTAATGGAAAGGAATGGAACATCATAAATTCTGGCCAAACCAGTGGAGAAAAAGAAGAGAAGGGAATGCTATGAAAAAATCGCAACTAATCATCGCAGCCGTCCTGACGCTCGCATCAGTTTCGGCGCGCGCGCAGCTCGCCAGTTATCAATCCACAGTCAACGGACAGAGCCCGTCCTATTACTTCACCTTTGATAATTCGTCTCTGTCGGATTCGTTGGGCAGCGGGGCGACGTTCGCCACTGGCGGCACGGCCCCCTTACCCACCGCCGGCCCTGATTACTGGGGCAACGCGAACGACGCGGTCGCGTTCCCGACGAACGTTGCCTACCTGTCTATCGCCAACTCCCCATCCATTATCGGCGGGGAGAGCGCCTCCAACGGAGTCGGTTCGCTGACGATGCTATTTTTAACGCCAGCCTCGCTTCCCAGCACCGGATATTATTTCTCGGATGGAGATGAAACCGGTAGCGCAGGCCTTGGCCAGCCCGCCGACAGCGCTTTCGCGCTAGGGTGGTCCACTGGCGCTTTTGTGCTCAAGGCCAAGAACCAAACCATCGCCTTGCCCTCTGTAAACGCCAGTACCTGGTACTATCTGGCACTCACCTACAACCTCAATGGCGTTGCTACCGGTGTCAACGGGATCAATTATTACCTTGGCCCGGCGGGCGGAAGTCTCGCCTCGGGATTTAAACAGAACGGCGGGAGTGGAAACCTCAGTGCCACCGCGACTTTGGGTGACACGAACAGCACATTTGTCGTCGGCAACAGGCAGGAAGCGGTCACAGCCGCCACCCTCGCCGGCGGCGTTACCGGGGGTGAAATTGACGAATTGGCCACTTGGAGCAACACGGAGCTTTCGTCCGGTCAGATTGCGAGTCAATACGCCGCGCTGACCATTCCCGAACCATCCACGTGCGTGATGGTCGGCATCGGGTTCTTGACTTTGTTGGGTTTTCGCCGGAAAATCCGCACGCACCGTCAAGGATAAGTTCCAGAGCGTTTATTGCAGGGAATCCAGATCGCCGGCGTCGACAAACAACTTCGGGCGCGGGAAATTAGATTCTGCTGTTCTAGTTTCCAAGGATGTTTCCTGCGCTGCATCGCGTTGGTGTCTTTGACCTTTTGCGTGGGCGCGTCTTCCCTCTGTGCCGGAGAACGACTCACGCTCAATTTCAATCCCGATTGGAAATTCATCAAGGCCGACCCGCCGGGCGCGCAAGCCCTCGATTTCAACGATCAGGGTTGGACGACCGTTTCTGCCCCGCACACCTACAACGATGTGGACACGTTCGATGATTTTTCCCCCGGCGGCATGCGCGGAGAAACCAACCAGTGGTCGGGGCGCACCTGGTATCGCAAGACGTTCACACTACCGGAGTCGCTCAGGGGCAAACGAGTCTATATCGAGTTTGAAGCCGTGCGCCAAGTGGCTGAAGTCTATCTCAACGGCCATTATCTTGGCGCATGCAAGAATGGCTTCATTCCGTTTGGCTTTGACCTGACGCCGTATTTCCAATTTGGCAGGCCGAACGTGCTGGCGGTTATGTGCGACAACCGCTTCATGGTCAGCGACTTTGCAACCGGCGGCTCGGCCAGGCAGGGCAAAGTAAAAGAAAAGAAGGGCGATTCATCCGGCACGAATTCCGCCGCTCCCAGAAATCTGGCCGAGTATGAAAGAGAAGTGAATTCCTCTCTTCCCGAAGACGTAGACAAGCTTCCGGCCAACCAAATCCCGTGGAACAATCCGCAATGGCATCCGGCGCTGGGCGGGATTTATCGCAACGTCCGGCTCTACGTGACCGACCCGCTCCACATCACACTGCCGCTCTACGACTTTCTGCAAACTGTCGGGCCTTACGTTTATGCGACAAAAATCTCGGGTCAGTCCGCCGACGTCACAGCTGAAATCCCCGTGGAAAATGGACGCCGCACAAGCGAAAAGGTTGTTGTGCGGGCGGAAATCCTGGATCACGACGGCAAATCCGTGGGGACGATGAGCCAAACCGTGGAAATCGCGGCGGGCGCGCAATCCACCACAACGCTTTCCTTCACCATCCCCCACCCGCAACTTTGGGAGCCGGACTACCCGTATCTTTACCACGTTGTGTGTTCGGTGCGTTTGGGCAATGAAACCCTGGACTCGTCCGAAGTTCCGCTCGGCATCCGCGCCGTTCATTGGGATGTGAAAACCGGCTTTTGGATCAACGGCCATCCATTGAAACTCCACGGCTGGGGCCAGCGCCCAACCGAGGAATGGCCCGGTCTCGGCACGGCGCAGCCGGATTGGCTGCAATTTTATACGCTTCAACTAATGAAAGACGCAGGCGCCAATTTCATCCGCTGGGGACATTGCGCTGGCGGGCCGGACATGATCAAGGCCGGTGACGAACTCGGATTGATTGCTGACCAGCCGGGCGTGGACGGCGAAGCCGACACCGTCGGCGCTGCGTGGAAACTTCGCGCCGCCGCCTTCCGCGACGCGATTACTTATTTCCGCAACGATCCCTCCATCCTGATCTGGGAAGGCGGCAACCAGAAAGTCACGCGCGAACACGCGGCGGAGTTGCGCGGAATCAAGGACAAATATGATCCGCATGGCGGCCGGGCCTACGCGCATCGCCGCGCCGATGAAACCACCGGCGAGTTCATGGACATCAGCATCGGCACCGAAGGCAGCCACGAAGTTCCGCGCCTGCCGGTGGTTGAAGGCGAATACGACCGCGAGGAATCGCCGCGCCGCGTGTGGGACGATTATTCGCCGGAATTCGGTTATCCCGAAGCCAAAGGACAGACCTATGATCTGACTTCGGAGCAATTCGCCGTGAACGAGGTCGACCAATACGTTCGCAAAATCGGCGCGCCCAATCATTGCGGCGGCGGGAACTGGCTGTTTTCCGACTCGACCAGCGGCGGTCGCGACACAGTAGAAGTGGATCGCGCCAGCGGCGAGGTGGACGGCGTGCGCCTGCCCAAGGAAGCCTATTACGTCTGCCAAACGATGTTCCGCAACGATCCGCAGGTGCACATCATCGGGCACTGGACCTATCCGGCGGGAACGAAAAAGACCATTTGCGTGGCGTCCAACTGCCAGGAGGTGGAATTGTTTGTGAACGGAAAATCGCTTGGACACGGAACCAAGTCGGAGCATTACCTGTTCTCTTTTCCAGACGTGGCTTGGGAACCGGGCGAAGTCAAAGCGGTCGGGTACAATAACGGCTTCGCGGCAGCGACGAATATCGTTCGCACCGTCGGCCCACCCGTGGCTTTGCGGCTGACTTCCATTACCGGGCCTGGCGGTCTGCAAGCGGACGGCTCGGACATCGCGCTGATTGATGTCGAGGCGGTGGACGCGAAGGGCGAGCGTTGTCCGACGTTCCAACAGCGTGTTGATTTCACTTGCAACGGCCCAGCGATTTGGCGTGGCGGTTACAACAGCGGCATGACCAATACCATTAACCAAAAGTATCTCGATTTGGAATGTGGCATTAATCGTGTCGCCGTCCGCTCAACACTTTATCCCGGCGAAATTACCGTCACGGCCGATTGTCCCAGACTAAAACCAGGAAGCGTCACGGCCCAGTCACATCCGTTCCCGGTCACCGACGGCTACTCGCGGGTGATGCCGGTGATGCCAGGGGTCTCATTGCCCGCAACCCATCCGGACCGGAGCCGTTTGGCCAAAGACAGTCCACCGATGACCGTAACGGACGCCTCCACCAGTACGCACGCGGTCGGGCGCTTTACCGATGCGTTTGCCTATACCGGACCGACGCAACTGGTTCATGTCGAGCCCAATGTCACAAACGGAAGGAATCTTTACTGCGACCGCGATTATGCGTTCACCGGCTTACCCGAAGAACTGGTTGGTGCCGACTGGGTGCAAGCCGCGGATTCGGATAGTGCTTACAGCGCGGTGGACTTGATGCAAATCGAGGTGAAGGCAGGCACTGTCGTTTACGTGGCACACGACCGCCGTCTGACAGCACCTGAATGGTTAAAAAGTCAATTCAAGCCAACGGATTCGCGTCTCACAGTCCATGGCCAGCCAATGGACGTCTTCGAGCATCGCGCCAAGAACAACGAAAGCCTGACACTGGGATCGAACGCCGCAAATTCCGATCTGGGATCCGCGAACATGTATCTCGTATTCGTGAAAGGTGGTGGGCAACATGAATAAGCAGCCTGCCATCTTGAACACAGTTGTTCCTTCGGTGCTCGCTTTTTGCCTCTATTCTGGTTTGGCTCTTGCCGCGTCGTCTGTGGATATTACTCTTGATCCAAAATCTCCCGGGACAACAATCTCATCCGATTTTATCGGGCTGAGCTATGAGATGTCCTTGGTCTGCGCGGCCACGAACGGTGAATGTTTTTTCAACCCGGCGAACAAGCCATTGATCAAGATGTTCCAGACGCTAGGGATTCAGAATCTACGGGTTGGCGGCAACACGGCGGAACGGGACACCGTGAAGATTCCGGATAAGGCTGACATTGACAGTCTGTTTGGTTTTGCCCGGGCGGCGGGAGTCAAAGTTATTTACACCCTCCGACTGAGCGGAAACAACCCGGTGGAAGCTGCTAAAACCGCCAAATACATCATGGACAATTATCGGCCGGAGCTTACGTGCTTCGCGCTCGGGAACGAACCCGACAAGCTCGTGAAAGACTCCCAAGCCTATGGCGAGGCGCTGAGAAATTACATGGCGGTGATTACTGCCGCCACCAATGCGCCGGAGGCCGTGTTTTGCGGTCCGAGTACGATGCACAAAGACGTTCAGTGGGCGAACGATTTTGCCAAGGAGTTTGCGCACAACAAACACGTCGTTATGGTCACACAACACGAATATCCTGGGGGGAGTGGCCGCGTGGCCACCAACGTCGTGACGGCCTGCAAAAAGCTGCTCTCCGCTGATCTTCTGAACGTATATGAAAAATTGTACGATTCCTTTGTTCCCGCTGTTTTGTCTTCTGGATTGCGCTATCGGCTGGAGGAAGCCAACAGCTTCTCCAATGGCGGCGCCGCCGGCTCCAGCGACGCATTCGCCTCTGCCCTGTGGGGTTTGGATTACCTGTATTGGTGGGCCAATCACGGCGCAGTGGGGATTAATTTTCACACGGGCGGCTACGTGGACGGCACGCGGCCTCCTGCACCAACGAAGTATGTCGTATTTTGGAATTCCCCGGAGGGTTTTGCCGTACGACCGTTGGGGTATGGAATCAAAGCGTTCGATCTGGGTTGTCACGGTCAATTGGTACCAGTGCATTTCACGTCCGACACCGATCAGATCAATATGACCGCGTATGCCGTACGATCCAACAATGGCAGCCTGTACATCACGCTCATCAACAAAGAAACCGCGCAAACACGTGATGCGACTGTCACGATCGCCCCCGGCAATTCTTATACTCGTGGACTGGTCATGTTTCTGACCGCACCACACAGTGATATCACGGCCACTACAGATGTAACATTAGGCGATGCTCCAATTAAAGATAACGGCAGTTGGTCTGGCACCTGGACATCCTTAGCCACCTCCGTCAACAACGGACATTTTTCAGTAAAAGTTCCGGCGGCGTCGGCTGCCATCGTCCAATTGACCGGTGAATGAAACCACTACATCTTCACCCCACGAAGCCAAAGGGATGCCTGGACTTGACTTCGTTTTCTCAAGCCACAGAGAATGTTGGTCCGGGGCCAGGCGAAAGCACATTTGACCGGTGTGGAGTGAACATTGCTGTCCGTTTCGCGGTCAGGAAAGTAGGCTGACCTCAGACGGTGGAAAGGAGTACAATGGTCACAGTTGCGAGAATCGGGGATATACAGGAAGCTGTTCGACTGAAGATGGCACTGGAGTCTAAGGGCATATCGGCTTTCATTCCAGACGAATACACGGCGTATAACGCTCCCCCACAGTTTCTCACGAGTCCCAGCGGGGTCAGAGTTCAGGTAGACGAAAAAGACGTGGAAGCGGCGCGGAAAGTCATCGCCGCGAGCGAAGTGAAATCGTAAATGTCGTGTATGATAATTCGGTGAGGCCAACGCGGTTCGGTCAGAAATCGCATTAGACAATTGCGATTGGGTTCTTCGACCCACCACACGGTCACCCTCGGAAGTTCAAACCGCAAGCTTCGCAAATCGTCCAAATCGGGGAATTGCTTGATCTCGTTGGCGAAGGCAACCTTGGCCGTCGCTTCTGACGAATCGACTGCGACACCGCTTCGCTGTCATTGCTCTCGAAATCTGTTCGCGAACGGTACTACCAATGGTACTACTGGCTTCGGCCTGCGCCGAATTTCCCCAGCGGGCTCCCACCCGCCGGTGGTCTGGATGTGGTGTGAGCCACGTTGTGGCAACGCCACTCACGTGGTCAACCCGTGTGTTGAAGCTTTCGGATGGTAAGCTGACAAGTCTGCAACGCAGGACATGATCAGCGAGAAGCTGCTTCCGGAAGCCATTCTTTGTCATAGACGGCATCGCGCCTGCGTTCCACTCTCTGCGGCTTCTGTGGGCGGGCAATTTCAGGCGCCAAGCTGAACTTTCTCGCCGTTGTCCCTCAGGTATTGCGCGTCCCACTCTTCCAGTGTCCTACGGGTGATTGTTGTCAACATACCTGATGGTCTTCTGTTCAGTGGTTGGTCTCGACTGGGAATCCGATTACTGCCCGAAAGGGGTTTACTCCTCGCGGGGTACCTGTTTCAAAATATCTGCGTCAATCACTTCAAAGGCAACGTCCTTGTACCGGCCGCGCAAGGCGCAGCGCTGCCAAGCCGTTGCGAGCCGCTTCTCAATCTGCGTCTTCTCACTCGCAGTAAGTTGTTTCCACTTTACCTCGGAAACCACGGCTCGTTCCCGTGCATCGCCGCCGCCCTCGGTCCGGACAAAGTCGAATTCCAAATCCCCTTCCCAATACCGCGAGGCCGCCGCATGCTGCTGGCGACAGAAGTCCTCAAACACGGTCGAGGCGTGGTCATGCAGCAGCTTGGTTTTCTCGGCGTGACTGTAGCGGTGCCAGCGTGTCCGATGCGGCGAATAAACCCGAAACCAGAACCGCAACGCGGGGTCGTGAATGTGATAGCGGGTTTTCTTCGTCGAACGCGTGCTTTCTCCAAATGGAATCTCCCGTGTGAGCACGGAAGCATCCAGCAACTGTTGGAGCAACCGCGAGAGATTGGTTTGCACCGTACCGAGACGGGCGGCCATTTCCGAAGGTTTCTCCGCACCCCGTCCAATGGCTTCGAGCACCGAGAGCGCATTCACGCCGGAGATTCCTTCGTCCCTGAGAATACGGGTTGGCTCTTGGTCAAGATAGGGAGCGAATCCAAAGAACAATTCGTCAGCTAGGTCAATAGCGGATGCCTTCGTTTCTACAAACTCCCAGTATTTCGGAATGCCGCCGACGAGCGCGAAACGAGTGAAGGACTCCATGTCGGCGGGATTCACATGGCATGCCGTGCAAAACGCGGCATAGCTCATCGGTTCAATGTGAAGCAGTTTGCGGGCGCGACCGTACAGTGGGGCCGAGCGGTTCAAGAAGAGATCGTTCATCATCCGCGTGCTGGAGCCGGACAAGATCAACAGGAAATGCTTGGGTCTGTCGTGATCGAGCCAGCGCTGAAGAACACTAGGCAATGAAGAATCGGATGCAACAAGATAAGGAAATTCGTCGAGGCAGAGAATCGGTTGCTGCTTCTGCAAAGCGAGCAGTTCAAACAGTTCCGACCATGATTTGGGAACGATAGAAGTCGTCAGCCGGTCTTGGATGTCGCGAAACACCTGTTCCAACTGAATTTCCTTAGCTCCTTCGATTGCTTGGCTGTACAAGCCATGCCGTGGGTTCAGCCAGTGCGCCAGTAGTCGCGTTTTACCCACACGCCGGCGGCCAAACACCACCAGTAGTCCGCCCGCAGTCGCGGCGGATTCCAATTCCTTCAATTCAGCGGTGCGGTTGGTAAATGTTAATTCCATGGGCAAAATGTCCCAGAGAAGATGATGCTTGTCAAACATTATGCACGGTAAACATAATGTTTGCTTTAACAATGTGGCGGTTTGCATTGCGCCTGACATGCCCACATAAGGGCAGGGGGACTGCCCGCACGAACTCCCAAGGTGTAGGATCGACAAAGGTGTCCAAGCGATGTGGCCGCAGCGAGATTTTCCAGCGGCGACATCGGTGGCGTATTGCGTAGCCCGTGCCATGAAAAGTCATGGAACGTTGCAGGCGAAGGCGTCAGAGCGTGGGGGACGACCGAAGCGGCAAGGTTGCATGTCTTTGAATGGCGATCCGTCGTGAGGACTACTGCTTCCTTGCTGTGCGTCTGCGTTGGCGAGTGACTGCCGCCCTTAGCCACTGCTAAGGAGTTGGTGTCTCAGGTATTCTTCGATTCCACGACGATGGCGGCTGTCAACACCAATGAGGCCAGTTTTGGTGAAACTGTTGAATTGTGTTGACGGGCTGCTGACAGATTCAACGCTCAGATGGTGAGAAATGCAGCCAGTGTACCCGCGAGATTCATGATTGTGCCGCTGGTCTCCGTGATTTCACGGAGCCTTGTCGGCAGAGTTTACGAACGCAGCATTGCGCGGTTTCAGTACATCAGTTGAGCGGCTGCGAATCGGATAACGGTCGGACAGCGGGTTGGAAGCTCGCTGGAAACAGGTTGGACACCCATCGGAAAGTTCTCGGAAGGCCCTGGGAAGTTCTTGGAAGCCTCTTGGATGGTCCATCAGGCTCTAGCAGGCTACTAAAGAAGTCTGCATTACGGCAGTGGTTTGGGTGATGGCGGTTTGGGAGGGCTGTAACGATGCCCTGTCCTGAGTGTCGTGCGGGTTGAGCCAACAGTTCGACATGATCGGTCGGTTCATGAACTGGTCTCCAAACGAACCAGTCGCACCAAGTTGTACGCGCTGACTGTCACCAGGACCTCTTGGGCAATCTTCCACCGACCTACGAAGCGGGTTCGGGCCAGCCGGCCCACCGTCTTGCACCAGCCGAAGATTTCTTCGACCCGTTTGCGGAGGCGTTGGCTGACCCGGTAGCGCGCCGTGCGCATCCGCTGCCGTGCTCGGTGGCGGGCCCGCCCGGCCGCATCCCGGGCCACGAGGCGCCCCCGGCGAATCGGCACGTGCGGTTCGATCCCGGCGCGCTCCAACTGCGCCAGAAACTTGCCGTCCTGGTAGCCGCCATCCAGGCCCAGCGTTCGCGGATGCAGTCGCTGTCGACGTTTGGCGCGTCGCACCAACGCCCGCGCTTGCCGCCGCTCGGCGTGTCCGTCCGCGGCATCCACGGCGACGCCGACGCACAGACCGTGACGGTTCTCCATTAACACGTGCGCGCTGTGGCACAACTGCGCCTCCTTGCCCAGGCCCTTGCGCGCCAAGCGGGCTTGGGGATCGGTGGCACTCTGGTGGGTGTCGTTGGTGCGACGCTGCCCATGAAAGTTCACCGTCGGATTGCCCGGATCGTCGGGCGGTTCGCTGGACGCGGCGCCGTCCTTGGGCTGCACGCTCTTCAGGCTGGCCCACGAGCGTAGCAACGTGCCGTCCACCGTAAAGTGTTCGTCACTGACGTAGCCTTCCAGCATCGCTTGGCGCACCAGCGCATCGAAGAACGCCTGCACCAATCCATGCTCGGAAAAACGCTCACGGTTGACGCTGAACACTTCCGGCGTCCACGCGCGTTGCTCCAACGGCAAATCCACAAACCACCGATACAGTTGGTTGAACTCGATATGCTCCATCAGGGCGATCTCACTGCGGATCGAGTACAGCGCTTGCAGCAGCAGAGCTTTGAGCAATTGCTCCGGCGGAATGGAGGGCCGCCCCAGCGAACTATAGGCGCGGGTAAACTGCCGATTCATCTGGGCCAACAGTTCGTCACAGCGGCGCTTGATGGGCCGCAATGGATGGTCCGGGGGCACCCGCTGCTCCAACGAAACGACCACAAACAACGACTCTTGCCGATCAATCTGTCCACGCATGCCAAACCCTCCCTGTTCGCCACGTAGTATAACCGGCCCGTCAACCCGACTTCTTTAGTACCCTGCTAGGTGGGAAACACGGCGACCAGACCGATGATTCGGCTCGCTCATTTGTCCGGGCAGACGGGCACAAACATCCCGACCGACTGTTCCATGGGCTGAACAGATCGAACTGAAGGATGTGCTTCAATGCCCTCGCATGCTGACAACCAAATCACAGAAGAATCGCCCGGCGGCGGAGCAGTATTTCGACGAGCACTTGACCCACAACGATTACTATTCGCAAGGCGATGTCCGGCCCGGTCGCTGGATCGGCGAGGGGTTGGAACGGCTCGACTTGAAAGAGGGCGATGTGATCGGCCGGGAAGAGTTCCTGGCGTTCTGTGACAACCGGCATCCGGTCACCGGCGAAGCACTGACCCCGCGCCGCAACCGGGACGGAAATCGCCGGTTGTACTATGATTTCACCTGCTCGGCTCCAAAGTCGGTATCGATCCTCGCCGTGACGATGAATGACAAGCGCATCGTGGACGCGCACCTCGCGGCCGCCCGCATCGCCATCAAGGAACTGGAACAATTCGCGGCCAGTCGGGTGCGCCAGGATGGGAAGAATGAACACCGTGCCACGGGCAACCTGGTCGGCGCGGAATTCCTGCACAACAGTTCGCGCACGCTGGACCCGCAACTCCACACCCACTTCGTCCTGTTCAATTGCACCTATGACCCAGCCGAGCAACGGTGGAAGGCGCTGGAAACTTTTGTGATACACGAGGCGATCCATTACGGAACCGAAGTGTATCGGAATGAACTGGCGAGCCGCCTCCACGTCCTCGGATACCAAACCGAGCGCGCCACCAAGGGTTTTGAGATCAAGGGCGTGTCGCCGGAGATCCGCGAGCGATTCTCCAAGCGCAGCAGCCAGATCAAAGCGGTGGTCACTGAATTGGAGCGGAAGCTTGGCCGTAAGCTGTCCAACAACCAGATTGCCGTAGCGGTTCACCGGGCGCGTCCCAAGAAGGTCAGTGGCATCAGCCAGGCGGACGTCCGCCAGCACCAGCTTGACCAGATTTCGTCGGCTGAGCATCGTCAACTGAGTGCGGTCGTCCGCTTGGCCAACGGTTCTCCGGTGCGCGTCGAGCATCCAGTCGATGAACAGCAAGCCCTCGACCATGCCCAAGAGCACGTTTTCG